>NZ_NQMH01000001.1:645000-1990000 GCF_002272965.1 Parabacteroides sp. AT13
AGCCTTACGGGATGGGCCCCGCTGTTTCACGCAAGATTTCTCGTGCCCCGCGCTACTCAGGATGCCACTAGGCTTCAATCGTCAGTCGTGTACGGGGTTTTCACCCTCTATGACCGCCTTTTCCAAGGCGTTCCACTTGACTCTATCTTGCCACGTCGTGGTCCTACAACCCCCGTGTCGCCTAGACGACATGGGTTTGGGCTCTTCCGTGTTCGCTCGCCACTACTTACGGAATCATTGTTTATTTTCTCCTCCTATGGGTACTTAGATGTTTCAGTTCCCCACGTTCGCCTCCCTTACGGGATGGCAGGCCTTCAGCCTGCCGGGTTGCCCCATTCGGATATCCCGGGATCAACGGCTATTTGCGCCTCCCCCGGGCTTTTCGCAGCTTATCACGTCCTTCGTCGCCTCCGAGAGCCAAGGCATCCACCGTCTGCCCTTGCTTACTTTCTCTCACCTCGTACTTGACGCACGGGTTGATATATCTTAAGCTCGCTCTACTTGTTTCTTCTTTTTGATGTCCAACATGTCAAAGATCCTCTTTCCCTCGCGGGATATGTGGAGAATAACGGATTCGAACCGTTGACCCTCTGCGTGCAAGGCAGATGCTCTAGCCAGCTGAGCTAATCCCCCTCATTCGGAGTAGTCCCAGGCAGAGTTGAACTGCCGACCTCTACATTATCAGTGTAGCGCTCTAACCAACTGAGCTATAGGACTGTCAACTTTGCCAAGACTTACGTCCCAGCGTCATTTTTTTCTCTCCGACCGGCCTCCCGGTCTGTAAGATCTATATATAAACATAATCTCAACAGCAGCACAAGGGATCAATACCTCGTATGACCTCGGTACGGAATCCTTCGCTCCAGAAAGGAGGTGTTCCAGCCGCACCTTCCGGTACGGCTACCTTGTTACGACTTAGCCCCAGTCACCAGTTTTACCCTAGGCCGATCCTTTCGGTTACGGACTTCAGGTACCCCCGGCTCCCATGGCTTGACGGGCGGTGTGTACAAGGCCCGGGAACGTATTCACCGCGCCATGGCTGATGCGCGATTACTAGCGAATCCAGCTTCACGGAGTCGGGTTGCAGACTCCGATCCGAACTGAGACGTGGTTTGGGGATTCGCTCCCTGTCGCCAGGTGGCCTCCCTTTGTCCACGCCATTGTAACACGTGTGTCGCCCCGGATGTAAGGGCCGTGCTGATTTGACGTCATCCCCGCCTTCCTCGCAGCTTACGCTGGCAGTCCCACCAGAGTCCTCAGCTTTACCTGTTAGTAACTAGTGGCAAGGGTTGCGCTCGTTATGGCACTTAAGCCGACACCTCACGGCACGAGCTGACGACAACCATGCAGCACCTCGCAAACGGCTATTGCTAGAAAAGGTGTTTCCACCTCGGTCCGAATGCGTTCAAACCCGGGTAAGGTTCCTCGCGTATCATCGAATTAAACCACATGTTCCTCCGCTTGTGCGGGCCCCCGTCAATTCCTTTGAGTTTCACCGTTGCCGGCGTACTCCCCAGGTGGATCACTTAACGCTTTCGCTGTGCCGCTTACAGTGTATCGCAAACAGCTAGTGATCATCGTTTACTGCGTGGACTACCAGGGTATCTAATCCTGTTTGATCCCCACGCTTTCGTGCATCAGCGTCAGTAATGGCTTGGCAGGCTGCCTTCGCAATCGGGGTTCTGCGTGATATCTATGCATTTCACCGCTACACCACGCATTCCGCCTGCCTCAAACATACTCAAGCCCCCCAGTTTCAACGGCAATTCTATGGTTGAGCCACAGACTTTCACCGCTGACTTAAAAGGCCGCCTACGCACCCTTTAAACCCAATAAATCCGGATAACGCTCGGATCCTCCGTATTACCGCGGCTGCTGGCACGGAGTTAGCCGATCCTTATTCATAAGGTACATACAAAACGGGACACGTCCCGCACTTTATTCCCTTATAAAAGAGGTTTACGATCCATAGAACCTTCATCCCTCACGCGACTTGGCTGGTTCAGCCTCTCGGCCATTGACCAATATTCCTCACTGCTGCCTCCCGTAGGAGTTTGGTCCGTGTCTCAGTACCAATGTGGGGGACCTTCCTCTCAGAACCCCTATCCATCGTCGGTTTGGTGGGCCGTTACCCCGCCAACTGCCTAATGGAACGCATGCCTATCTATCAGCGATGAATCTTTAGCAAATATCCCCATGCGGGGCCCCTGCTTCATGCGGTATTAGTCCGACTTTCGCCGGGTTATCCCCCTCTGATAGGTAAGTTGCATACGCGTTACTCACCCGTGCGCCGGTCGCCGGCGGGTATTGCTACCCCCGCTGCCCCTCGACTTGCATGTGTTAAGCCTGTCGCTAGCGTTCATCCTGAGCCAGGATCAAACTCTTCGTTGTTTAAATTGTTTCATTATCCTCGCTCCGGAATCCGTTATTGTAGTCCAAAGTCATACTTCTTTGACGGTATCAATCCGGAAAATTAATTT
Organism: Parabacteroides sp. AT13; assembly: GCF_002272965.1. NCBI lineage: Bacteria > Pseudomonadati > Bacteroidota > Bacteroidia > Bacteroidales > Tannerellaceae > Parabacteroides > Parabacteroides sp. AT13. The sequence continues at coordinate 647,481 of NZ_NQMH01000001.1, forward strand.
CCCTATACTTGTACTACTTGTTGAATTATGTAAATCTCTCAAAGAACTCTCTCGCTATCGTTTCTCGATTGCGGCTGCAAAGGTAAGGACTTTTTTTTAATCTCCAAATTTTTCGGTGAAAAATTCTCGATTTATTTTCTCTCGTCGATCTCCGGGCGGTTGGAAATTATCGCTTGGCCCAGCCAACCTCATCCCCTACCCAAGGATACCTCCACGTTTCCATCATTTCTGAAGCGCCGTTCTCTCTCGAATGCGGGTGCAAAAGTAATGCTATAAAACATACGGTCCAAATTTATCGGGCATTATTTTTTAGGCTTTTTTTCACGAGGGGGATTGCGTACATTAAATAATACGTGATGCTCTTTTTTAACTTACGAGTCACCGCGTGTACCGAAAACAGGGCTCTCACGAGTGCTTTTACACGTATAAAAACGATAAACAGGGTCCTAGCGACGAGAGGAAATCACACGGGAAAAACGGCTTTCTGCTCATGGAATCACGAGAAAATCGCTCTGTACACGTGCTTTTGGGCCACGTAAATGTGAGTTTAGGCCGATTATATCGCCCCAAAGACTAAAAAAGGGCTAAGAGAACAGTATTACATAAACAACTGTCTATCTATACTTTAAGACATCAAGAAAATCTTCAAAAAAAATCACAGGGCGCATTAGGGCGCATCTTTACGTGTTCGCAAAAACATTTTACAAAAAAAATATATTACTCCATCTATATAATAAGTAAGACGCTAATTTTTTTATAATATAAAAGTTTTACAAACCTCGCAAAGATGCGCCCTTTGCGCCCTGAACCATCCCCTACCAACTTATCCGGGATACAAAAAAAGCCTATGGGACACGGCCGTAAAGTCATTGAGATAACACCTCTATCCCATTGACTTTACCACCGTTTCCCATTGAGATACTATCGCAAACCCGACACTTCAAGAAGGGATAATCATTCCCCAGATAGGCGTCTTGACCATGAACACGAATAGTTCGCTCGCAACTGAACTGAACCGCACCATCGTCCCGTTAATCGCTACCCGTCCCATGATAGGGACAAATCCGTTCTTCTCCTTGCTGCCGTTCACATAGATTTGACTTCTCCCAATATCCACAATTTGCCCCTACCTTCTTCATATTCAATTTTAATTGCGCCAATCTGGGCTTTTTATAAGGTTATTACGGAGATTTTCCGTAAATTTGTAGAAATAAGACAGCCAATAATATTTATAAAAATATGCGAGAAAAACTCTCCTATCCTGTTAGGATCATCATATCCTTACTATCCATTTTTCTCTGGAGCTTTCCGGCAGAAGGGCAGGATAGTGAAAGCTTAAAAAAGCAATTGGATCAAAAGCTAAACTCTTTCGCAAGGCAATATGTGTCTTCACGCACCATTAAGATTGACTCCATCCTCATACAGAAGAAGAAAGTCACGCTTTTCGCCAATGAAGCTTTGGAGGACATCCCTTTTCGGGAATATAACGTTTCTGAGCTTTACGCAAGTATAGCTCCCCTATTCCCCAATGCCTCCAAGATCGTCATCTTGACCCGAGATACAGACATTGAGAGCTTGATTCCCGAATACGACAGAAAAGGACGTCCCAACAAAAAGAGGCTATACTCCATTAAAGAGAGTAAATACCCGCTAACCCGTAGCCTATCCACCCCTCATGAGATAAAAAACGGATTACAAAACCGTCATATCGCCCTTTGGCAAAGCCATGGTTTATATTACGCCCAGACCGCCCATCGCTGGGAATGGCAACGGGCTCGCATGTTCGGCACCGTGGAGGACTTATTTACGCAGAGTTTTGTTCTTCCTTATCTGACCCCGATGCTTGAAAACGCAGGAGCGACTATTCTTATCCCCCGGGAAAGGGACACTCAAATACACGAAATCATTATCGACAATGATCGCTCTACTCCGGGATCCGAGTATAAGGAATTGGATGGAGAGAAAGCTTGGTCGGATGGGGAGAAAGCCGGATTTGGGCATATTCAAGCTACTTATACGAATGGGGAGAACCCTTTTACGCAAGGTACCTATCGGCAGACGGTCACACAGAGGAAAGGAAAAGAAAGTCTCATCGAGTGGATTCCCGAAATTCCGGAATCGGGGAATTACGCGGTCTATGCCTCCTATCAATCTTTTCCGAACAGCACAGAGCAGGCACTGTATACCATCCATCATGCCGGAGGGGAAACCACAATCGCCGTCAATCAAACAATGGGGGGTGGGACTTGGATCTATCTGGGAAACTTCAAATTCACGGCACATGAACAAGCCCATGAGAGAATCGTATTAACGAATCAAAGCAATAAATCGGGAAAGATTATCACGGCAGACGCAATCAAGATCGGTGGCGGCATGGGGAACATCGCACGTAGCCCGCTAGAAAGTCCCTATCCGATAGAAGCAGAGACAAGTGGGTATCCACGGTTTACCGAGGCGGCCCGATATTGGCTACAATGGGCGGGAATACCGGATAGTATCTATTCGAAAAGCGCTTTCCGCAATGATTATCAAGACGACATTTACGCACGTCCCCAATGGGTTAATTATTTAAAAGAACAGACCCATATCCCTATCGACATGGCCTTCGCATTCCATTCCGACGCAGGAACCACCCCGGATGACTCAATTATAGGGACACTCGGCATCTATATGTCTAAAAGCAACGACGGAATCTACACCAACCGGAAAAGCCGGGAGATCGCCAGAGACCTAACCGACATGATCCAAACACAGATCCTGTCCGATGTCCGCAAGGTTTACAATCCTCAATGGAGCCGCCGGGGCATGTGGAATCAATCTTATATAGAGGCACGTATTCCCGATGTCCCAACGATGCTATTAGAATTACTATCCCATCAAAACTTCGCCGATATGCGTTACGGGTTAGACCCACGCTTCCATTTCCTTATCTGTAGGGCGATCTATAAAGGGATGCTCCGTTATATCTGTTTCCAGAATAAACAGGAGCCTATCGTACAACCGCTCCCACCCGATCGTCTGTATACGGAGCTCGTAGAAACGAATAAAGTGAGAATCGGCTGGAAAGCCGTACAGGATACTCTTGAGGAGAGTGCCTCACCAACCGCCTATATCCTTTATAGTCGAAAAGGCAGCGGTGGATTCGATAACGGGACGCTCGTAAAAGGAGAAGAAATCATTCTTCCAATTGAGGCGGGTATTATCCATAGTTATAAGGTAGCTGCCGTAAATAAGGGAGGCATCAGTTTCCCTTCCGAGATCGTAAGTGTTTACCGGTCTCCTAAAGGTGAAAAGGATAAGACGGTATTGATCGTCAATGGATTCGACAGGATCAGCGGTCCAGCCAGTTTCGAGAGTGCGGCGGATAGTTTAGCCGGCTTTCTTTATGCCGTCGACCGGGGAGTGCCTTATCTGAATGATATCGCATTTATCGGGGATCAATTCGAATTCCGCCGTTCCGCCACATGGAACAGCAATGATAATAACGGGCATGGGGATAGTTACAACAATTACGCAGGCCAAGTCATAGCGGGCAATACCTTCGATTATCCTTTCATACATGGGCAGGCCATGGCCGAAACCGGTTATTCCTTTGTTTCATGTAGCCATAAATCTTTGGCCGAGGGAGTCGTAAAGCCGGATACGTATCCGATTATTGACTTGATTTTAGGAAAACAGCGCCAACCGGTTATCACTCCCGTTTTACAGGATACGCTTCGCAGCTACCTTGCCCAAGGCGGCAACTTGCTTGTAAGCGGGACGAATCTTTTCTCCGACAGCTGGGGCAACGCACAAGACCGTACGTTCGTCGAGGAGGTACTAAAAGGGAAGTTGGCTAGCCGTAATGCCAGCAAGGAGGGAATCGTAAACAGTTGCGCATCCCCTTACGGATATATAAACGGCAGATACACGTTCCGGACACGTCCGAACCCTATTTGCTACTCGATCGAGTCGGTAGACGGTGTACTTCCGGCGGATAAGCTCGCCCATACCATCTTGAGATATCCGGAGAACAATATCGGGGCGGGAATCGTTTATGAAGGGAAATATCGGACTTGTTCGCTCGGTTTCCCGTTTGAGGCACTTCAAACACCGTCGGAACGAAATCGACTCATGGAGTCCATCTTACGCTTTTTCTCCATTCAACAACAAAATAAAATACAGTATATACAATGAAACGAATCAATTGCTTTATCCCTTATGGAAAAATAGAGGCTACACGACAAACGGTAGCGCAATTGGCCGAGTCGTCCTTAGTGAGTCAGATCTATCTAATCACGGACGATCCCCACGCCAAGGCTATTTATCCCTGCAATTTAATCCGCACGGAGAATATATGGAGCACGAAGACCCTCCGGGAAATAGCCGGCTATGCCAGTGCCCATTATACGTTAATTTATACGAAGACTGAAGAGCTTCAATTAGGCATGTATGCCCTAGAGCGTTTTGTCGCCATCGCCGACGATACGAGATCCGGTATGGTTTACTCCGATTATTACGAGAAGAAGGAGGGCAAACTCAACCCCCATCCGGTGATCGATTACCAGAAAGGAAGTCTTAGGGATGATTTCAATTTCGGCTCCCTCCTACTCTATCGTTCTTCCACGCTACAAAACGCCATAGCCTCCATGGATACGGAATATACATTCGCCGGACTCTACGACTTGCGCTTAAAAGTCTCCCAAAACGCTCCGCTGACGCATATCAACGAATATCTATATACAGAAGTAGAGAATGATTTACGGAAATCCGGAGAGAAGATGTTCGACTATGTAGATCCCAAGAACCGCTTTGTACAGATCGAGATGGAAGCCGCCTGTACAGATCACCTAAAGATGATAGGCGGCTACTTGCCCCCTCATTTCAAGCCAGTCCGTTTTGACGAGCAGACATTTCAAACGGAAGCCTCCGTTATTATCCCTGTACGTAACCGTGTACGGACGATCGAGGACGCTATCCGTTCCGTACTGCGGCAAGAGGCGTCCTTCCCTTTCAACCTAATCATTATCGATAATCATTCCACGGATGGCACCTCCGAGCGAATCCAAGCGATCGCCGCCACGGACCCTCGTATTATCCATATCCAGCCGGAGCGTGACGACCTTGGCATCGGAGGTTGCTGGAACATAGGCATACACCATCCGGCTTGCGGCAAGTTCGCCATCCAATTGGACAGTGATGACGTATACAGCGACGAGCATACCCTGCGTAAGATCGTGGAAGCCTTCTACGAGCAGCGATGCGCTATGGTGGTCGGAACCTACCGAATGACCGATTTCGATATGCGAACCATCCCGCCCGGAATTATCGACCATAAAGAATGGACTCCCGAGAACGGCCGCAATAACGCCCTCCGCATCAACGGGCTTGGAGCGCCCCGGGCCTTTTACACGCCCCTGCTGCGGAAACTGAACCTCCCGAACACCAGTTACGGAGAGGATTACGCCCTCGGCTTGCGCATCAGCCGCGAGTACCCGATCGGGCGGATCTACGACGTGCTGTACCTTTGCCGCCGTTGGGAAGATAACTCCGACGCCTCATTGGATGTCGTAAAAATGAACAACCATAATATATATAAGGATAAAATCAGGACTTGGGAACTCGAGGCCCGCTTAAACATGGAAAGACAATGAAACCAAACAACTGGGTCAGCTCATCGCAAGCGACCGAATTATTAGCCAAGCAACTCGTGACATGGCCATTGGCCGAGAAGAACTATAAGGCGCTGGAGGCCGTGCAAGTAAAATCCTTCGATATGGGAGGGTTCTCGATACGTGCGCAATTCAATCCCGCCCGTATTGTTTCCACCGGGGCCAAGGTAGATGCCCGATCCCTAAAAGAACGCAAGTGCTTCCTATGCCCCGAGAATCTGCCGGTGGAACAGGAGCGACTGCCTTTCGGCTTTCGCCATCTGGTATTGTGCAACCCCTACCCGATCTTCCCCCTGCATTTCACGATCCCTACCCGGAAACATACTCCGCAACTGATATTGCCGCAATGGAATGACTTCTTGGAACTGACAAGGAGACTCGCTCCCTTCACCGTCTTCTACAATGGACCCCGTAGCGGAGCCTCGGCACCGGATCATGCCCACTTCCAAGCGGTGACACGAGGCATCATGCCGCTGGATGAAGAGGTAACCCAATTTATACGGCACCCGTATGCGAGCGTATACGACACCCGTATATTCCCGCTCACCGGAAACCTCCGCCCCGGCCTCGTCATCCAAGCCGCCACCGCCGAGGCCGCCACCCGGCTCTTCAAGGAGATCTACGCCGCCCTGCCGCTTCCCCCCGGCGAGCCCGAGCCGATGATGAATATCTTCGGCTCCTATTACGATAATAATTGGGTAATCACGGTTATCCCTCGTAAACGCCACCGCCCGTGGCAATACGAGGCCGAGGGCGACGACCATCTCCTGTCCAGCCCGGGAGCTGCCGATATCGGAGGTCTTTTCATCACCCCTTTAGAAAAAGATTTCAAGAAGATCAACCCGGAGCTTCTGCGAGATGTTTACCAACAAGTATGCCTCAGCGACCGGGACGTAGAGGAAATTTTCGTACATTTGTCATCTAATTAGTTTTCAATAGATATGAAACAATTCTTTAAAATGATGTTTGCCTCAACGCTAGGCGTTATGTTGGCAATGGGAATAATCCTGACGGTATTGATATCCATGACTATAGGATATATCGCCACCGTAGGTAGCACACCTGATTACACCCCCAAGAGCAATACGGTATTCAAGATCAAGCTAGACGGGACGCTGGCGGATAACCCGACGGAGAATCCATTCTCCGCCTTGATGGGCGACAAGGAAAACATGCTGTCACTGAAGGACCTGCTCGAGACGATCCGGATAGCGAAACAGAATGACAAGATCGCGGGGATTTATATCGAATCGGGGCTTCTCTCCTCGGGTAGCGCCAGCTTGGAGGCAATCCGCCGATCGCTGATAGACTTCAAGGAAAGCGGCAAGTTCGTGGTAGCTTACGCCGATAATTTCACGCAAGGGAATTACTTCCTTTGTTCCGTAGCCGATAAGGTATTCTTGAATCCGCAAGGCATCCTTGAATTGACGGGACTCGCCTCGCAAACCCTATTCTACAAAGGACTGATGGATAAGGTAGGTATCGAGATGCAGATTTTTAAGGTAGGTACCTACAAAGGTGCCGTGGAGCCTTTTATGCTGGATAAGCTGAGCGAGGCGAACCGGGAGCAAATCCAATCGTATATCTCCACCATCTGGGATAATATAGCCGAAGGCATCGCCGAATCACGCGGCATCAGCGTGAACGATATCAACCATTACGCCAATGAGGGGCTTTTCTTCGCGGACCCTGTGAAAACGGTAGAATGTGGCTTTATAGACGAATTGAAGTATAAGCCGGAGGTAGAAGCATACGTCAAAGAGCTAGCCGGACAAAATGGAGAGAAACTGAGATCGGCCAACTTAGCTCAAATGAAAACCCTCAAGGCCTCACCCACCAAAAACGCCCCGGAGATAGCCGTACTTTACGCCGAAGGCGAGATTAAGGCGCAAACACCCGGCAACTTTTACGATATCGAACAAAGTATCACGGAGAAAATGGCCGATGAGCTTATCAAGCTAAAAAACAATGATGACGTGAAAGCCGTGGTATTCCGTGTGAATTCCCCGGGAGGTAGCGCTTATATATCCGAGCAGATATGGCGTCAAGTTGTCGAGTTGAAAAAGGTGAAACCTGTGGTCGTTTCCATGGGCAACGTAGCTGCCTCGGGAGGCTACTATATCTCATGCGCCGCTAATAAGATCATCGCCGAACCGAATACGTTGACCGGCTCCATCGGCATCTTCGGCATGTTCCCGAACGCCTCCGGATTATTCGGGAAACTAGCGTTGACCACGGACATCGTAAAGACGAACACATTCTCGGACTTAGGAGACCTCTCCCGTCCCATGACCGAGAGTGAGAAAGCACTGATACAGGGATACGTGGAAAGAGGCTACCAAACGTTCCTTTCCCGCTGCGCCGAAGGTAGAGGTATGACTACCGAAGCGGTCAACGCTATCGGACAAGGACGGGTCTGGACGGGTGAGCAAGCGAAAGAAAGAGGTTTGGTCGATGAGCTGGGCGGTATTGAATTAGCTATAAGCACAGCGGCGGGGTTGGCTGATCTGGATCAGTATAGCGTAACTACCGTCAGCGGTTCCAAGAATTTCTTGGACGAGTTCTTGGAAAGCCAGTTCGGAGAGGTGAAACTCTCTATCGTCAAAAATGTATTGGGTAATGAGTTCGAGTACTTCAAGACGTTGAATAATATCAAGACGAATTGCGGAATCCAAGCTCGTATGCCTTACGATATGAAACCGTTATAATAACTGGACCATGCTGACAGATCATACGATTAAGTTCAATAAACTCCTCACTCCATTCTCTTTCCTTTATGGAATCGGGGTGAGATTCAGGAATCAGCTGTTCGACTGGAAAGTCCTTCGGACAGAGCGGTATGATCTGCCTATTATTTGCGTGGGGAACCTGACTGTCGGGGGGACCGGAAAAACTCCTCATACGGAATACATCATCCGTTTGATAAAAGACCGATACCGGGTAGCTGTACTCAGCCGTGGCTATAAACGGAAAACCTCCGGTTTCTTGCTGGCCGATCAGCGAAGTACCAGCAAGGATATCGGTGACGAGCCGTACCAAATGAAACGTAAGTTTCCGGATATTCTCGTTGCCGTAGACGCTGATCGCCGCAGGGGTATCCGCAATCTATTGGCTCTGCCAGAGAATAAGCGCCCGGAAGTGATCGTGCTGGACGATGCCTTTCAACATCGATACGTCGCCCCCACGCTGAACATCCTTTTAACCGATTGCCACCGTCTTTATACACAAGATAAGCTCTTGCCCGCAGGCCGTTTAAGGGAACCTGTGGATGGCGCTCGACGTGCGGACGTGATCATTGTCACGAAATGTGAGTCATGTATACAACCTATAGACTTCCGGATCATAGAGGAGGATATACATCTCTCAGCTTATCAAGAGCTCTATTTCAGCCGTATTCTTTACGGGGAGCTGGAACCCGTCTTTTCCGGTAAAGCCCCCAGACGCACATTAAAAGGGCTGGCCTCTACTACAGAGGTTTTATTGGTATCCGGTATCGCATCCCCGGCACCTCTCGAAAAAGAGATCCATAAATATACGGAGCATGTCACCTCATTGATCTTTCCGGATCATCACGCCTTCGATCGGCATGACATCCAGAAAATACAAACGGCCTTCAAGCGGTTGACTTCTACAAGTAAATTGATAATCATCACGGAGAAAGATGCCGCCCGACTCCGTGACCTTCCTTCGCTTCCCATGGAATGGTTTTCTCATTTATATTGTTTGCCTATTACGGTGGGTTTCTGTATGGACCGGGAAAAACAATTTCAAGAATTAATAGTTAAACATATTGATACAAGAATAAAGAATCATCCTATATTACGTTAACAATCTTATGAGCAATAGAACAGAAATATCGACTTTGGGAGAGTTCGGGTTAATCCGTCATCTCACCGATAAAATAGAACTTAAAAATCCGAGTACGTTGAAAGGTGTTGGTGACGACGCAGCCGTACTAGATTACACAGACAAGCAAGTATTGGTTACGACAGACCTTTTGCTGGAAGGTATTCATTTCGATTTGATGTATGTGCCGTTGAAACATCTCGGCTATAAATCCGCAGTCGTAAACTTCTCAGATATTTACGCCATGAACGGCCGCCCGAAACAGATTACGGTATCATTGGGTATTTCCAAACGTTTCTGTGTAGAAGATCTCGAAGAATTCTACGAGGGCATTAAACTCGCTTGTGATATCTACGATGTAGATCTCGTTGGTGGCGACACTTCCGCCTCACGCACAGGGTTAGCGATCAGCATCACTTGCCTAGGCGAGGGAGAAAAAGGCAAAGTTGTCTATCGAAACGGAGCCAAGGAGACCGATCTTATTTGCGTGTCCGGCGATTTAGGGGCCGCCTACATGGGTCTCCAATTACTGGAACGGGAGAAAAGCATATTTAATGGGGAGAAAGATTTCACGCCCGATTTCTCTGGTAAAGAATATTTGTTGGAACGCCAATTAAAACCGGAAGCCCGCAAAGACATTGTCGAGGTTCTTGACCAAGCAGGAATCGTTCCGACCTCCATGATGGATATCTCCGACGGCCTCTCTTCGGAGTTGCTTCATATATCTAAAGAAAGTAATGTAGGTTGCCGAGTTTACGAAGATCGTATTCCTATCGATTACCAAACCGCAGCCATGGCAGAGCAGTTTAACATGAATCTGATAACCGCAGCATTGAATGGAGGTGAGGATTATGAACTCTTATTCACTGTTCCTTTAGCAGATCATGATAAGGTGTCGGAAATGAAAGGTATTAAGGTGATCGGTCATATAACAAAGCCGGAGTTAGGCAATTATCTTGTCGGTCGTGACGGAGGTGAAGTCGAGCTTAAGGCGCAAGGTTGGAACTCACTAAACTAAAAAGAAATATCCGCTCTGAATTCACGAATGCAAAGCGGTCCGTCTCATTTTTATTGGGGGACGGACCGTTTTCCTATTATTTCACTTCAATGGATCCTAAATAATTATAGAAGAGTTCAAAATCACTTATCTTCAAGAAAGGTAAGTGATAAACATCCATCTTTATAATTTGCGCCTCTATAGCCATTTTCCCATACAAATCAGCCAAAGACATACTCTTTATATCACCGTTATGATAGACCTTATTCTTTTTCTCGGGAAGCTGTACCTTTTTATCCAAGAAACGGATATAAGTATAAGAAGTAGCCAGCGGCTTATTATAAGTAGGCACTTTTCCGACTTTCCTCATATCATAAAACCCTTTCGCACGAGCCGTCTCACAAGGGACATTCATGAACTCTGGTATATTCACAAATCGAAAGGCACAATCATCCCATTTACAAAAGCCAATCTTAGCCAACGCATCCGGCTGGTCTGTCTTAATTTGTGGGCACCACAACCCTTTTAATGGAAAGATCTGCTTATCCATATCATATTGTAACATCTCCGACTGACTCTCAATACGAAACACCTTACTAAAATCAACGTCCCCTAACGCCTTTTCCAATTTAGCGGCATATTCTTTCTTAAGATCCGCCATAGTAAATGGATCCGCTTGATTTTTCTCTACCAGATTCTTGTCACAATGAGCCATATACCTTACTATCACATCGTCATCAACTGTCACATTATTTAATTTAAGCGCATAAACAAATAAGAGATCGGACGTTAAATCGACCACACCCTCAACTTCGCTTTTAAAATATTCCGAAACAATATTCCCTTGACTAAGCGCATCATTAATATTTATACAAAGACGCCGTCCATCCAGTTCTACCACGACAAGAGGATGCGTTTCTACCTCAGAATAAACGCCCATACCCTCAAAGAGTTTCTTATCGTAATCTGGAATATCAACGATCACCGCCTCTTGACTAGCCAGATTCTCTTTCGGCATCGTAGAAATCTTCCCATCCTTTGTAAACGTCCTAACAAACAAATATCCGGAAACCTTAGGGACACCAAACATAATCTTATCCCCTTTTTTATACACTTTCCCATCACAGGCAGACACCGCATCACGAGTTCCTATCCCAGCAGCAGCAAATGCCAAACATACCCAACTTAAAACAATACTCCAAATTACTTTCTTCATATCTATAGCTTATTAATCATTCTCTACCCGCTTCCAAAAATAAGTAAAAATCCATATTTATCTACACGCTCCCCCTATTTACCCTGCTTATAGCAGCTAATTCCACCTCTACCCTCAAATATTTTCAAAAAATCCACCGCCACCTATTGCATATATCAAAAAAGTCCGTATCTTTGCACCCGTAATCGAAACAACGATATACAAAACGACATGATGGTGCCATAGCTCAGTTGGTAGAGCAAAGGACTGAAAATCCTTGTGTCCCCGGTTCGATTCCTGGTGGCACCACTTTTTAAGAAGGCAAAACGATGTAAATCCCTGAATTTCAAAGAAGTTCGGGGATTTTTCTTTTCCAAGAGTAAGCAAAATTAGTGGGATTGAAGCAAACTATACGTCCTTATTCAAGGGACTGTTTTTAAAAGCCCGGAATGTTCCACTGCGAGGTATTTACTTCATTCTTTTACAGCACGTTGCACTATTTTACATAACAGGGTTCTCGGTTCGATTTCCTAACTTTGTATCATTAAAAATCGAACCGTATGGAAAGAAAAAGATTCAGCGTGTTGTTCTTCATCAAGCGTAGCAAACTGTTAAAAAACGGGGAAGCACCCGTGCGTGTGCGTGTCACTTATGACCGCCTATACGTGGAACTTCAACTAAAGCGGAGCGTAAAAGTCCCACTCTGGTCGCAGGAAAAAGAGAAATCGACAGGCAAAGACCGAAACTCCGTAGAACTTAACCATTACATTGACGCCCTGCGTGTGAAATTCTATCAGATTTACCAAGACTTGGAACTGGAGGGAAAGATTATCTCCGCACGTGCCATAGTGAACCGCTATCAGGGAAAGGACGAAACTTTCAAGACATTATATAATGTATTCAAGGAGCATAACGACAACTGCCGGAAGCTAATCGGGACGGACTATGCCGACATCACCGTAAGACGTTACGACAATTGCCTTAAATACCTCATGGAACTGGTTAAACGGGATTACAAGGTAGATGATATGCTGTTGCGTGAGGTAAACGGGGAACTGGTACGCAAATTCGATTTATACCTAAAGACGGAGAAGCATTGCGCACAGAATACCGTTATCCGGTACATGAAATGTTTTAAGAAAGTGATAAACCTTGCCATTGCCAACGAGTGGCTGACAAAGAACCCGTTTGCAGGAATCAAGTTTCACGAGGTGGAGGTAAACAAACAGTTCCTAAGCCAAGCCGAGATAAACCGGATATGGCAGAAAGAGTTCAGGATTGAACGGCTGGAACTGGTACGGGATGTCTTTATCTTCTGCGTATATACCGGGCTGGCATTCATAGACGTGTATAACTTGCGCCCCGAACACATTTCAGAGGACAGCAACGGCAACCTGTGGATAGTGAAACCCCGTGAAAAGACAAACAACCTCTGTAACATCCCACTTTTGAGCATTCCCAAACAGATACTTGAAAAGTATAAGGATAACCCTTACTGCATGGATAAAGGAACTTTGTTGCCCGTTCCCTGCAATCAGAAGATGAACAGCTACCTGAAAGAGATTGCCGACCTTTGCGGTATTAAAAAGAACCTGACTACGCACACAGCCCGGCACAGTTTCGCTTCGGTTATCGCACTGGCTAACAACGTGTCACTGCCGAACGTGGCTAAAATGCTGGGGCATTCATCCACCCGAATGACGCAGCACTACGCAAAGGTATTAGACCAAACGATATTAAGGGATATGCAAGCCGTTGAGAAGCAGCTATCCGTATAAGCACGAAGAAGCCAGCAACACAGTTTTCAAGAAACCGTGATTGCTGGCTTTCAATCAAACAATATAGAAAACAAGACAGCAATATTTCAATACTTCAATATTTCAATCTTTCAAGAAAGCAAGACATCAATAAAACAAGATTTCATGTTTTCAAGATTTCATTTTCTGTAATGCCTTTCCAGCAGGTCTAAAATCTCGCTTTCCCGGTAGATGATTTTTCCCGGAAGCTGCACGTAGCCCAGCAGCCCCGTGTCCCTGTAATCCTGCAACGTCCGTTTGCTGATGCAAAGCCGCTTGCACACTTCATCGCCCGTCAGGTAGTGTTCACCGTTCAATACCGGGCGATAGTTCATTACCACGTACTCCATGTTTTCCAGTACCCTGTCAAGGGAGGAAAATAGTACCAACGTGGTTTCGGAATCTTTCGTTATCAAATCCATACGCCTACTTTTTAGAATTGTCCCTTACTTGGTCGAGCAGAAAGGCTTCCACGTCCGAAGCCTTGTAGTAAATCTTGCCGTTTATCTGCGAGTAAGGCAGTTTTCCCGTGTCACGGTAGGTCTGTATCGTCCGGGCTGAAACGTTCAGCAGGCGGCAAGTCTCGCAGTTATCCAGCCACTTGTCACGCTTCCTGCGTAAAGGCACGCAGAGCGCATCCACACGACCCACAAAATTTTCAAACCTCTGTTTCCATAGTTCAAAGGTTTTCTTTTCAATCGTCACTATTTCCATAACCGATATATTTATTCTTGTCAATACTCCGTTTTTCTTCACTGGTGCAAATATATAAGGCTGAATGACTGGTTGTTTATCTCTGTCCGCAAATGACCTTGCGTGTCCGAAAATGGCTACCGCCAACCCAAGAACGGCATGAAAGAAACGAACCGATAACAAGAACTCCGGTTTTTCCCCACTCCCTAAATAAGGTAATGAACACAAAAACGTTTTCTATTTGCCGACATTAATTTGGTGCAGAGCGAAGCAAAGCGATTCCAAACGGCTGACGCTTTGTTTTTTACCGATTTTTCTTATTTTATTTGTGGTGCTAATTCAAAAAACAAGCACCTATGAACAATCCTTTCGAAGAAATTTTCAAGCGGCTGGAGAACATCGAAAAGATGATTGCCCCGGTCATGGGCACACAGCCCGAAGAACGGCAGGACGGAAAAGAGCCTGTGTTAGTCAAAATATCCGTTGCCAGCGGCATAACCGGGTATTCGGTCAATTACCTGTATCATTTAGCCAGCAAGGGAATGATACCGTGTGTCAAGCGTGGGCGTACCCTGCGTTTCGACATGGAGGAACTCAAAAAGTGGATGCAGCAGCAGTATGTCCCGGCTTCTAACAGACTTCCCGATGAAAAAGAAAAGAAGTGATGATGCACGGCATATCGAGGGCTGGCAGTCAAAGAACGAGCGCATCGAAAGCCTGTTGAACGTCCTGTATGATTTCCGGTTCAACACCGTAAAGAGCCGGACGGAATACCGGACTGCGGGTTCTTCGGACTTGTACCAGCCCGTTACAAAATTCGCCCTGAACACTTTCAGGCGCAGGCTGGACGCAACGGCTGACATTGCCACCTCGACCGACAACATACGTATGATACTGGAAAGCGACTTCGCAAGAAAGGCTCACCCCATACAGGAGTATTTCAACGCCCTACCCCTACTGAATCCAGCCGAACACGGACATATCGGCAGGCTTCTGAACACGGTACAGGTAGCCAATCCCGGCAAATGGGAGGAATATTTCACGAAATGGCTTATCGGTGTGGTAGCCAACGCGATGAACGACACGGGATGTCAGAACCATACCTGTCTGGTACTGACCGGGGACAGGCAGGGGCAGTTCAAATCGTGGTGGCTGGACAACCTTTGCCCGACACCGCTTAAGAACTACCTGTTCACCGGGAAGATAGACCCGCAGGGCAAAGACATCCTGACACTGATAGCCGAATACCTGTTCATCAACATTGACGACCAGCTAAAGGAACTCAACAAGCAGAATGAGAATGCATTGAAGAACCTTATCACCACTCCGGCGGTGAAGTACCGCAGACCGTATGATATTTACATCGAGGAATACCCGCACCTCGCCAGCTTCATGGCTTCGGTGAACGGCAACGAGTTCCTGACCGACCCGACAGGCAGCAGGCGTTTTTTGCCGTTCGAGGTGCTGCGCATAGACAAGCCCACGGCAGAAAGCATCCGCATGGATAACGTCTATTCCGAAATCATGTACCTGTACCGTCAGGGCGTGCGCTACTGGTTCAATGATGCGGAGATTGAAGAACTGCACCTAACAAATGCGGAATTTGAGGTACAGACAATCGAGTTTGAGATGCTGACACAATACTTTGAGAAGCCGACAGAGGAGGAAGAAGCCCTGTTCTTCATGACAACGGCACAGGTACTCGCATACCTGCGTAATATATCCCCCGTCCAGCTATCCGAAAAAAGGCTGGGCGAATCATTGCGGAAAATCGGTTTCAAGCGGGTACAGAAGCGCATCAACAACAACCATTATCCGGTATATGGGTACAGGATAAAGCCCGTTCCGGCTTCCCGTACAGGGGATGATTACGGGTAGAACCGGAATGTAGTAGCTTCTACATATTGTCTGATATACACATAATAATCTAATAAACAACAGTTTACCAATCATGTAGTATGAAGTAAGATAGAATCCCAAACTTTTGGAAAATCCGGGAAAAAGAAAAAACGGCAATATAATATATAGAATATATTTATTCCTTTTTTAAAGGATAAATAATTACTATGTTACTACATGTACTACAATCCGTTGAAAAAGAAAAAGATAGATGTAGTAGTGTCCCGTGCTTCTTCTTACTCGCTTCTTGCTTCATTATTACTATCGTTAAATAAAAAAATAAAGATTATGACCTACAAGGAAGCCAACAATATCAGTATCAAGGATTACCTGAACTCTTTGGGAATCCAGCCCGTCACGGAAAAAGGAAGTTACGGGATGTACCGCAGCCCCTTACGGGAAGACAACACACCGAGTTTCAAGGTGGATTATAACGCCAATCTATGGTGTGACTACGGAACTGGCGAGGGCGGGACGCTCATCGACCTTGTGATGAAGCAGAACGGGTGTAACGCCTACGGTGCTATCTGCCGACTGGAGCAGGGCGACACTACCTCTTTTTCCTTTCACGGGAAAGACCTGCCCGAAAGGGACACGAAAAGGCAGGCAGCCAGCCCGATAGAGATACGCAGAATACAGCCGTTACAGAATCCGGCACTCATGCGCTACTTGCAGGAAAGGGGAATTTCCCCCGGAACGGCAGCCCCATACGTGCAGGAAATGTATTACCGCATCGGTGGGAAGCCTTATTTTGCGCTGGCGTTCAAAAATGATTCAGGAGGTTACGAGCTTCGCAATCCCCGTTTCAAGGGCAGCACATCGAAAGACATCACCCACATAAGGCAAAAGGGAGAACCGAGAGATACCTGTTTCGTGTTCGAGGGCTTTATGGACTATCTTTCATTCCTCACTATCCGGCAGCGGGAAAGCCCGGGTATGCCCTGTACCGACTGGCAGGATTACGTTATCCTGAACTCCACCGCCAACGTAGATAAAGCCTTATATCCGCTGGCTGGTTACGGGCATATACACTGTATGCTTGACAATGACGAGGCAGGTAGGAAAGCGGTTGAAGCCATAAGGCAGGAATACAAATGGCGTGTACGTGACGCATCACACCTGTACAGCGGTCACAATGACCTGAACGACTATTTGCGTAGCCTTAAAGTGAAGCAATCCCAAGATTTGTCAGTTACCGACAAGCCCCAGCCGGAGCATGATAACAGACAAAATCCGGGTGAAAAAAGAAAGAGAGGGCTAAGGATGTGACCTGCAAGGCTGGCGGCATGAACCGACGGCAGGCTGTGTGATTAGGGAGAGCAAGGTTATGTTTCGGTAGACCGAAACACCTTGATTTGCTTAACGCAAAGAAAATTTCTCCCGTTGGTCGCAATTTTTAAGATACCACCTAAAAGCAAAAACGTATGACAGGGATAAGGAACAAACCGGGAGGTCGCCCGGCAAAGAACCGAGTAAACAAATATCAAAAGGTAGTCAGCACGAAACTGACCGAGTTACAGTTCTACGCAATCAGAAAGCGAGCCGGGAAAGCCGGGCTGCGTGTCAGCGAGTACGTCCGGCAGGCTGTCGTTTCGGCAGAGGTGACGCCCCGGCTGAACAGGCAGGATGCGGACACTATCCGCAAGTTGGCAGGGGAAGCCAACAACATCAACCAGCTGGCGCACCGGGCGAATGCCGGAGGGTTCGCACTGGTGGCGGTGGAACTGGTGAAACTCAAAAACAGGATTGTCGAAATCATAAACCAACTGTCGGATGATTGGAAAAATAAAAAAGGGAAGCGGATTTAAGGGCTGCGTGAACTATGTACTCGGCAAGGAACAGGCAGCCTTGCTTCATGCGGAGGGAGTGTTAGCCGAAAGCAACCGGGACATCATACGCAGTTTCATACTGCAAGCCGGGATGAATCCCGACCTGAAAAAGCCTGTCGGACATATTGCGCTAAGCTATTCCCCGGTGGACGCACCCAAGCTGACAGACGGGAAAATGATACAGCTTGCGCAGGAGTACATGCGTGAAATGAAAATCACCGATACGCAGTACATCATCGTGCGCCACCAAGACCGGGAACATCCACACGTGCATATCGTGTTCAACCGCATAGACAACAACGGCAAGACCATTTCGGACAGGAACGACATGTACCGCAACGAGCAGGCATGCAAGAAGCTGAAAGCCAAACACGGGCTTTATTTCGCTAAAGGCAAGGAGCATGTAAAACAGCACCGTTTGAGAGAGCCGGACAAATCCAAATACGAGATTTACAATGCCGTAAAGGATGAAATCGGGAAATCAAGGAACTGGCAGCAGTTACAAACCCGGCTGGCAGAAAAGGGTATCGGGATTCATTTCAAGTACAGGGGACAGACTGGCGAAGTGCAGGGCATATCCTTTTCCAAAGGTGAATACACGTTCAAGGGTTCGGAGATAGACCGCAGTTTCAGTTTCTCCAAGCTGGATAAATGTTTCGGGGATGTAGAGCTGAACACTACCGGAAGCAACCGACAGACGGTTTCCGCACCTGTTCAGGAGCTATCGCAGACACCGGGCAAAGCCGACAGTCCGTTACTGGCAGGCTTGGGCGGTCTGTTCTCCGCCCCGTCCTCTCCGGCTGATGAAACGCCCGACAATCCCGGTGAAAGAAAAAAGAAGAAAAAGAAACGACACTTAAAATTATAGGAACATGGAAGATAACTTAATTTTGGAGGGGCTTCTCTCTATGGTTACGGAACTGAAAGAACGGCAGGAGAAGCAGGTAACGCCAGCCAGCCGGGAGGAAACGATTAACAGGCTGGATGTTATCGAACAGCGCATTTCGGATATGCAAGGTAAATCCGGCATTCCAGAAAACACGGTGCAAGAAATTCTAAACCAAATCGGCAGTATCAGAAAAGGGCAGTCCGAGAATCAAAAACAAGACCTTGAAGATATAAAGGGGCTTATCGTGACCTCACACCGATATTTCAAGGAGCGGTTAAAAGTGTTGTTCCCGGCTGATGATACACCAGCCGGAGAAATAACGCCCGTTTCATGGTACGGCAAACTGACATACCGGGTAACTCCCTATCTGAAACCTAAGTTTTTTCTTCTTTCAGCAGGGATAATCATTTGTCTTGTGTCGCTTGTGTTGAATGTACGTTTTGTACAAAAAATGCAGCGGTTACAGGACAATGATATAAAATACCGCTATATCCTGATGAAAGGAAAAGCAGACGGCAGCAGCCTTGATTTGCTGGAAACGAAGTTCAGCCGGGAGCGGGATAACGCTTTCATCCGAAGCCTGACCGATTCGGTGAAAGGCTTTGAATACCGTAACAGGAAGCAGGCGGAAGCGTTGGAACGGGCAAGGCTGTTGAACGAGCAAGCCGAGCAGCTAAAGGAGGAAGCCGACAAGTTGGGCAAGCCATAAAACAAAGCAAAGCCGGAGCAGAACCGCCCCGGCTTTCTAATTCACTTCTTTTTCTTCGTGCAGTGTTCTTTCTCGAACTGGCGTAGCGTGGTAACGCTGAACCGCTCCTTGATGAACTCCCGGACATCGGAAGCCTTGTAGTACACTTTTCCGCTGATTGTGAAATACGGCAACGCACCGATAGCCCGGTAGCGTTGCAGGGTCTTGATACTTACTTTGAACAGCAGGCACAAGTCCTGATTATCCAGCAGGTTGTCATCTTCAGGCAGCACCCTGTCGGCATTGCGCAGTACCCGCACATCCTTGCAGAGTTCTTCCAGTTTGGCGTACAGCTTCTGCATCCATACGCTGAAATCGTCATTGTCTATATACATGATTGCTTCATTTTTCTGATTATACATTATGGTCTGTCAATCAATTGATGAAGCAAAGTTCAGAAATCGGGCGCAAAGAAATTACGGGGGAACTAATGGAATCCCCTATAAATAAATCGTAAGTTGCTGATTATCTATATCCTTTCTTGTCATGTTCCTTTTTGATAAGTTCTACCAATCCATTAAGAAACCCGGTCAGTTTGCCCGGCTTTCGTTTTATCACGTCCTCATGTTTTTGGTAACAGTCACCTATCCTGATGTTGAACAGCCATTCAAAGGCTTTCGCCAAGTCCACCAAGTAGGCGGGCTTGCCGTTCTGATACACGATGTCTTTGGAGAGGAACAGACCGCTTACCATTTCCATAATGTTGATAAGGGTTGTCTTGTCTGCGAGATAGAGAGGGGAAAGTGTTTGTTTGCCAATCCGTTGTTTGAATTGTTCCGGGTACTTGATGCGCCACTCGATAAGACGTATTTCAGTGTTCAAAAGTCCTATCGCTTCATCAATAAGATGCAGATAAGGTATTTTTTTCTTGCTCAAACCGCACTCGATACGATTTAAGACGATGCAATCCAATGGAGAAATAACGCAGTAATACGCTATAATCCTGCTCATTAATACTAAAATCGGCTACATAGGCTGCTAATTCATTAATAGCTTCTATCAACTCGGATGCAGAAACTTTACGTTGAGAATATTCCGATAATAATCGAAAAAACTTCTGTTGTAATAATTTATTCATATTAATTGCTATAACTAAGAATATAGTGAGTATTCCTTATTATCCTAAAATAAAGAAACTCACTATATTGCTTCAATTTTATAGATTTTCTAATTCTTGCAAAATAGCTTTTCCCACCTCTAAGGCAGATTGAGGGTTTTGCCCTGTTATAATTCTATGGTCTACTGTAACATGTGACTTCCACAAACCGGATTTTTCAAAAAGGCAACCTCGTTTTTTCAGTTCTGTTTCAAGCATAAATGGTACTATTGAATCTGTTTTAAGGAATCTTTCTTCTTCATTCGTGAAACTATTTATTTTTCTATCCTTGATTAACAGTTCTCCATTTGATAATTTTACATCTAATAATGCTGCTGGCGCATGACAGACAGCACTTACAACACCCCCATTTTCATAAATTGTTTGAGCTATTCTTCCTAAATCTTGGTTATTAGGATAATCCCACATAACTCCGTGTCCCCCAGCATAAAAAACTGCAATGTATTCTACAGGATTAACTTCTTTGGGATTTAATGTATGCTCTATTTTAAATCGATAAACCGAGTTTTCCCAAAACGCTTTATTTATTTCATCTGTCAAATCGACTGCTTCTGCTGGAGCTTTACCACCTTTGGGACTTACAAAATCTATCTCATACCCAGCACTTATCAAAACAGACCAAGGGTGGCTTACTTCTGATAAATAATAACCTGTTGGATTATTGGTATTTCCCAATCTATCATGGCTGGTAACAACAAATAATATCTTCTTTTTCATTTCCTAATTTATATATATGAAACAATTTCATTAATTTCCTTTCTCGTAGATAGTTGATGTTCTTTGCTGATTGGATAGCCAATGGGAATTATTGCTATAGGTTGAATATATGCTTCTAAATCAAGATTTTCCTTACACATCGCAACATCAAAATTGCATACCCAACAAGTTCCTAACCCTTGTTCTGCTGCTGCTAAACAAATATGCTCAGTAGTTATAGCCCCGTCAATATCAGCATGGTTTTTATTATCAAACTGTCGTTTCCATGCAATATCAGTATTTACGCAGACAACAATATATACAGGAGCTTCCGTAAACCATTTTGCCGGATAGCACTTAGCTAATTTCTGTTTTTGGGAATCGCTTTGTACTACAATAAATGTCCACGGTTGTTTATTGACTGCCGAAGGAGCCAAACGAGCACAATCCAAAATGTAGTCTAGTTTTTCTTTTTCTACCACTTGCTGTGCATAATGCCTAACAGAATGGCGTTCTTTTACTAATTCTAAGAAGTTCATAATTCATATATAATTTAAAAGATTATTTCAGAGAGCAAAATTATACCGATTTCATTCTTTGTTTTTAGTATATATTTTCCTAAATACAGTATATTTGCAACATGAAAAAGGAAAATCTACATCAGCCGTTTGAAATCAGCGTAAAAGAGCTCGAAGAATCTCCTCTTAAAGAGCATGAACATACATTTTTTGAATTGGTTTATATCCTTTCCGGAACAGGTTTACAATGCATCAATAATAATAAATTTGATTATCATGAGGGACATATGTTTCTAATAACCCCTCAAGATTGCCATTCTTTTGATATTCATACTACTACCAAATTCTTTTTCATTCGTTTTAATGATATATATATTCATTCTGGTTTCTTTGGACCTAAAAATATTAAGAACTTAGAATTTATTCTTCAACATGCCAATCATCAACCGGGTTGTATCTTAAAAAACATCACGGATAAACCGCTTATAAAGTCTATAATAGAAGCTCTTATAAGAGAATATGTCAATCAAGATTTGTATAACAAAGAACTGATACAACAATTAATAAATACATTGATAGTCATCGTTACTCGTAACATTGCCAAGTATCTGCCTGAAAAGATTGATGAACGTTCAGAGGAAAAGACATTGGATATTTTGCAATATATCCAAAACAATATATATAATCCCGATAAAATAAAGGCAGACACTATTAGCCAGCATTTTGGCATCTCGCAAAATTATTTGGGGCGCTATTTTAAAAAGCATACAAATGAAACAATGCAGCAATACATCATCAAATATAAGTTGAAGTTAGTAGAAAACAGATTATTGCATAGCGAAATGAGAATCAATGAGATTGCTGCTGAATTAGGCTTTACAGATGAAAGCCACTTAAACAAGCTATTCAAAAAATATAAAGGCGTCATACCCTCTGAATTTAGGAAAAGGAATTTATGACAACTATTTTGTTTTCACTGATTTATCCGTAAATTTGCATTGTTAAGATAAAATTCATGCTAAATACAGAAAACATACAATCACTTATTGATAGCGGAGAAGGCTACAATGTAGAATTTAAGGTTCGTGTTCCTTCAAAGGTGCGTGAACTGACAGAGGAAATATGTGCTTTCGCCAATGCAGACGGAGGATATTTGCTTATTGGAGTAGATGATAACGGACAAGTGGTAGATACTAACTTAGAAAACGATAAGCGTTCTGCTATTCAAGGTTCTATCAGCGAAATATCTCCTGCACTCCACTGTGAATTGTATTCCGTAAATATTGTGAATAAAACTGTTTGGGTGATTGATGTTCCGTCCGGCAAGGATAAACCTTATATATTTTCCGGTTCTATCTATGTGCGTGAGGGGGCAAACTCTCAGAAACTTCGCACAGCCGAAGAAATGCGCAGCTTCTTTCAGGAATGTAACAAAATCTTTTTTGACCATATACCCTGCCATTGGTTCAATATCTACACGGATGCAGACGAACAAATGATTAAAGACTTTCGAACAGAAGCAAAACTAAGTCCGTCCACACCCGACAAACAAATATTTGAGAACTTAGAACTGTTTACCGAGAATGGAACGACAAAGAACGGTGCAGCGATGTTCTTCGGCAAACAACCTGAACGAAAGTTCCCACACGCTGTTACAAGATGTGTTCTTTTCAAGGGAACGAATAAAGTCTATATTATAGATGATAAAACTTTCGGAGGTTCACTGTACCGTCAATATCTACAGGCTATGTCTTGGTTAGAAAGCAAACTGCAAGTAGCGTATAAAATAGAGGGAGCAGGACCAAGAGAGGAAATTTGGGAAATCCCTCTGACCGTATTTAAAGAAGCTATTATAAACGCCCTGTCGCACCGTGATTACTACGAACAAGGCGCAAGCATTATGATAGAAATGTTTGACGACAGGGTAGAGATTTCCAATCCCGGAGGACTTCTGCCTGTTGTGGCTAAAGATTTCGGGCATAAAAGCATGACACGTAACCCACTAATATTCGGGTTATTTACCCGTATGCACTTGGTTGAAAGAGTTGCGTCCGGTATTCCTCGTATGCAGGAAGCCATGAGGGAAGCAAATCTGCCCGAACCGGAATTCCATACAGAGGGGATGTTTACAGTAGTGTTCAAACGTCAAATCTCTAACTCTGCCAACTATGACACAGTAAATGGCATAGTAAATGGCATAGTAAATGAGAATGAACAAGCCATTATCAATTTATTGGCGGCAACTCCCGGCTCAAATGCGTCTGAAATCAGTAAACATTTAAATAAGAGTTTGAGAACAACAATGCGATATATCAAGACTTTACAAGATAAAGACTTAATAGAGTTTAGAGGTGCACCGAAAAACGGAGGATATTTTCTAAAAATAAAGCAGAAATAAAGCTTTATCTTTCATTCAAAACACAAATGGGTGCTGAAAGGGCAAAGTTATGAATATTGTATTCCAAGAAGCATAATCCTAAACCAAAGATACACAGATTGTGGTAATCATTTTTCAAGAACGTATGACTTCTCTTATAAAAAAACGGAATAGAAAAATGATGTTTTATTAATCAGTTATACAATCCACTTAAAAAGTTCAATCATAATCTATTTCTATAAAATGGTGTAGGTATGGATAAAATGTTATGAACTGTTTTTAAAAGAAAAGCTGTTGATACAGAAGACCATTTCGATAACTCCAATAAATACAAATATAAGAAATTTGTTACGAAACATTAAAGTATAAATTTTTAGCTGTTATATTAACAGTAAGTTAAAATAAAACAGTATATTTGTACCATCGTTCTTTGAAATATGTCTGAAACAACCTGAATAACCAATGCTTGAAGTGTATTAAGTTACACAACCGAAAGGTTTGATTGGGGACTACATACGTTCTGTGGCGTAAGGTCATAGCGCATACGCTCATGATGCATTACCATAGGATAAGTATTACTTTATCTATTATAAGGCTTTATACCTTTTATAGATAATCATACCAATTCCTTCTATAGGAATATAGTCTAACAATAATTGCTGTATTTTTCTACGGCAGGAATACGAGGGGATAACAAGTGAACAACGAATATGGTTATTACAGGATTATTTAATACGGCAGGAGATATTTCCTTAGTATTAACTAAAAAGAAGATTTTATGAAAAAGAAATTCTTTAAAAAAGACATTGATGGTCTTATTCAAGGAATAAGTACTATCCTTTCAAAAAACCGTTGTTCACTGACAGATGAAGAGATTGCTCTTTTACAAGATTGTATGAAGCAATTAAAATTGCAAAAGAAACAACCTCAAATAGATTGGGATGTTGTACTAAAAATTATTGCAATGCTATGCCGCTTATTTATTATCTTTAAAGATGTTCAATTCTAATCTGTCCCCCTCTCATTTTCATAAACAATGGATATAGGAAAAGTCATAAAAGAAGCAAGAAAGAGTAAAGGATTAAAACAACAATCCTTTGCTGAAATGTGTGGGATAACTCAAACGTATTTATCTCAAATAGAGAATAATGTGAAAGAGCCGACAATTTCCTTGTTAAAAAGAATCGCAGAGAAGCTACACTTACCATTACCTATTTTGTATTTTCTATCTTTAGAAAAGGATGATATAGAGGAAAGAAAACGAGATGCCTATGAACTTTTAATGCCTTCAATAAAATCTCTCGTAAATCAATTCTTTTCAGACAACTTAAAAGACAAATGATACATAGTCTTAACCATTTAGCACATACTCTTAAGATTGCAAAAGATGAACTTTTATCTCTTGTAAATAACGATAATATATCAAAGTATTATCAAGAGTATGAAATACTCAAATTTCATAGTGATGGGCAGCCTAAAATAGATAAAAATGGCAGACAAAAAAGGCGTATCATAAATCCAAGTACATTAAAGCTCAAAGAAATTCAAAAGAGGATAAACAAATCCATTTTGAATAAGATGTCTATTCCTAAATATATCTTTGGAGGAGCAAAAGGAAAAGACAATGTGCTTAATGCAAAACAACATCAGGGCAAGAAGTTCAAATTTATAACAGATTTAACTAATTTCTTTCCAAGCATTACTAATAAAATGGTATATGATATGTTTATAGCATATCATTTTTCTCCAGATGTAGCAAGTCTGCTAACTAAACTGACGACCTACAAGGGGCATG
Organism: Parabacteroides sp. AT13; assembly: GCF_002272965.1. Lineage (NCBI taxonomy): Bacteria > Pseudomonadati > Bacteroidota > Bacteroidia > Bacteroidales > Tannerellaceae > Parabacteroides > Parabacteroides sp. AT13. Next base: position 673,527 of record NZ_NQMH01000001.1, read on the forward strand.
TTCCGCAAGGTGCTCCTACATCTACTTACATAGCAAACTTAGTTTTCACAAAAACGGGAAATGAATTAGCACAATTAGCAAAGGAATACAATATAACATTCACGTCATTTGTTGATGATTTAACATTTTCATCTTGCTGTGATTTTCATTTCTTAGTACCTACAATAATTGATATTATAACGAGAAATGGCTTTATTATTAGCCATCAAAAAACATTTTACCAAAGTCATTGCCCATCAATTACAGGTGTTATTTGTTATAATAATAGGTTAAGTGTACCTATCTATTTTATGAAAGAGTTGAAAGACGCACAATCTTTATCTCCGAAACAATATCAAGGGAAGATTAGATATAAAGAAAAAGTGGATAGAATATCTGCTGCAAAAGCAAAGAACTTGTTATAATAAAGTAACAACAAAAGAATAGACATTAATAGAAAAACATGGCATAAAGTTTTAATGAAATGGAAATGTAAAATCGTGCCACTTGTTTTAACAACCATACTGGCAAACATAAAAATATAAGGCTAATAAGAACGATGTAAATCTAAAAATAACTCTTATCTTTGCACTCAGAAATCGTACCCAAGATACAAACTGATGTCGAACGGTGCAAAGCTGTGAAAACCTTATTCAAGGGACTAACATCGTAATAAAGATATAACTTATTGAGAAATAGTGCTATACAAACCGATTTTCGGTTGCTGGTGGCACCACTGAAAATCAAAGGGTTACTCATATGAGTAACCCTTCTTTATTTTTACCTCTCTGCGATATAAACTCCACTAATAATGGCTAAAGCGCCAATACCAGAAGCTATCGTAATAGTTTCTGATAGAAAAATCGCAGAAGTTATCAAGGTGACCAGAGGGACAATGTAAATATAATTGGCTGTTTTTGATGCTCCGAGGGCTCTGACTGCCGTATTCCACATGATATAACAAAGCATTGAGGCGATGACACCCAGAAATAATATATTTAAATATACGACTGGCAGTTTCAATAACTCTAGTTTGATATTTAAAGGGTAGATCGCAAAATAGAAGAAAAGAGAAAGTATCCCATAAAAAAATACTTTTCGTGTAATAAACAAGGTGGGATAAGAACGACTCAAACGCTTTAGGATAAGGCAGTAAAAAGCCCACATCGTAGCGGCAACTAAAGTGAGAAAATCACCAAGTGGATTTACTTTTAAAAGAACACTGCCGTTGAAAACAACTAATCCGACTCCAAATAAGGCAACTAAAGATCCATATAACAGTCCTTTCCTAAGAGATTCTTTATAAAATAGGTGAGACAATATCGTTGTAATGATCGGTGCTGTACAGATCAATAATGAAACGTTGGAAGCCAATGTGATGCCCAGTGCCGTATTCTCCGCTATGAAGTATAGGGAACCACCACATAATCCAGACAAGAACAATAAGAATTCATCTTTTACGCAATTAGCCCACAACCGTCGATGCGCTATAGTCAAAATACAAAAATACGCAAGCACGAAACGGTATAACAATATCTCAACCGGTGATAATCCTGTATTAATCAGTATTTTTGTGGAGACAAACGTTGTTCCCCATATAATGACTGTCAATATGGCGATACTATGATACAGAAGATCTTTACTTTTAAACATAATTGTGTTAGAATTAGATTTTTATTTGCTGCAAAGTTATTTAAAGAAGATTGTTTTCCTATACGTCAAGCTTAAATACGATAATTTTCCTATTTTTGTCCTGTTTTGCATTCTATAATTCTAATTCGGGGATATTAAATCAAATAAAACAGGAAAAAAAACTATGGCACTACTTGATGAGACAGATATTGAAATTCTTCATTCTTTGCAAAAGGACGCGAAGATCAATGCAAAAGAGCTTTCTGAGAAACTTCATATCTCCAAGACTCCTATTTACGAACGAATCAAACGTTTAGAAAACGAAGGATATATAAAAGGATATGTGGCATTGGTCGACAATAAAAAAATAGGATTACCCTTGATCATTTTCTGTAATGTATCTTTAGCTGTACACGATGATGAGCATATCGAACGCTTCAAAGAAGAAATACGGAATATCGATGAAATAATGGAATGTTACTCGACGGGAGGTATTTATGATTTCTTTGTCAAAGTGGTTCTTAAGGATTTAGATGCCTATAATCAATTTGTGTTCGAGAAATTAACCAAGGTTCATGGCATCGTGAAGATGCAAAGCTCTTTTGTGCTTAATGAAATCAAGCATACTACAGTTTTGAATATACCCAAAAATAGTTGATTGAAGCTTAATGTCGCAGTATTATATGAAATGTCTCTTTTTTACTATAGAATTGATTAGGGGTTATTTACCTTTGCCCCGATAAATTAAATTCTATAAGATGCAGTCATTTAAAATAATAAAGCCTATTCATATATTAACTCCTTATGTGAGATATTATTGGATACTGGAAGATGGCGCGGATGTTTCTGTATCTGAACGGACTTTACCAACGGGCTGCATACAATTAGTATTTCATAGGGGTAAAAGGCTTTTATTAGTAGGAAAAAAAGAATCGCAGCCTCAAGCGTTCATCTGTGGGCAATGCCTCAACTTTTCAGATGTGATGTCAGCCGGAAAGATTGAAATGATCACGGTTGTTTTTCAGCCGTATGCGGCAAGAGCCATCCTTCAACTTCCCCTTAAGTTCTTTTATGGAGAACTTATAGCGGTGGATGCTATAGCAGATTTGGAATTATCAATATTATCCAGAAAAGTGATAGAGGCTGATGATCATGAAACTTGCATCCGCTTGATCGAGCAGTTTTTGATTCACCGTCTTTATAGGTTTGAAGGCTATGAATATAACTTAAAGCGAATATCCGCAGTCCTCCATCAAATAAATGAACAAGCGAAAACTAATATTTCTGAGTTATCTGAAACCGCATGCCTAAGTTCTAAACAGTTCAACCGCATTTTCTTAGATTATGTAGGAGCTACGCCCAAAGAGTTTCTTCGTATCGTTAGGATGCAACGGGCTTTATTTAAGGTACAACAGAATCCATCCATTTCATTCGCTCAATTAGCTTATGAATGTGGGTTTTCAGATCAGTCACATATGATAAAAGAGTTTAAGCTGTTTTCCGGCTATACACCCACGGAGTATCTTTCCTTATGCGCTCCTTATTCTGATTATTTCTCGGAGTGATCAAGATGTCCTTTTTCTTCTATCCTATAGATACGATACGCTCTACTTTTGTGATGTCTTCGCGAGGACATTAATAGTAACTATAAAAAGAAAACAAAATGAACAATTTAATTGCTTTTTTCGAGATTCCAACTGTAGACTTTTATCGAGCGATCAATTTCTATGAAACTATTTTGGGGTTAAAACTATCGGTTTTCGAGTGTGAGACAGAGAAGATGGCTTGTTTTATCGAGCAAGGAGAAGTGGTTGGGGCTTTGTTCTACGCTCCTAGTTATCAACCTTCGCCGGATGGTATCTTAATCCATTTTAATAGCCAAGATATCGAGGACACTTTATCTAAAGTATTGGATAAAGGGGGTAAAATTATTATACCTAAGACAAAGATTGAAGCGGAAAATAAAGGATACTTCGCCGTTTTAGAAGATAGCGAAGGAAATCATGTCGGTATCTACGAAAAATAAGTATCTTCGGCCAAGATATCCCTACAATATATAATATGAAAGAAAATAAGTATGATGATGAACGCTTTTTCGGTCAATACAGTCAGATGTCTCGCTCTGTACAAGGGCTGAGAGGAGCAGGAGAATGGCATGAGCTAAAGAAGATGTTGCCTGATTTTAACGGAAAGCGTGTATTGGATTTAGGGTGTGGTTTTGGCTGGCATTGTCGATATGCCATAGAGCGAGGGGCGACCTTCGCTTTAGGCATTGACCTTTCCGGGAAGATGTTAGACAAGGCACGGGAGATAAATCCCTCCCCGTCGATCGAATATAAAAGAATAGCAATCGAGGATTTTGATTTTGCTCCAAATTCTTTTGACATCGTGATCAGCTCCTTGACATTCCATTATCTCGAGTCGTTCGATACGGTTTGTACAGAGGTATATAAATGTTTAACGCAAGAGGGTGTCTTTGTCTTCTCTGTGGAACATCCCGTTTTTACTGCTTATGGCAATCAAGATTGGATTTACGATTCGGAAGGGAAACCTGCGCATTGGCCGGTGGATCATTATTTTCAAGAGGGAGTCCGGCATGCTCGTTTTTTGGGAGAAGATGTAACCAAATATCATAAGACTCTTACGACTTACGTGAACGGATTGATCAAGGCGGGTTTCTGTATCACCCATCTGGTGGAGCCTCAACCGGACGAATCGATGCTGGATACGGTTCCCGAGATGCGAGACGAACTTCGCCGTCCAATGATGTTGCTTATCGCCGCTCGAAAGAATTAAAAAAAAGCGTATCTTTGTGGCTGAAAAGATGTCTTTTCCGTGTGCTTGCTAAACCACGTATTAAAAACAAGAAAGATATGAAACAACAAGATGCCGCTTTGGTATGCTTCTCGGGTGGACAAGATTCCACGACTTGCCTTTTCTGGGCGAAGAAGCATTTTTCACGTGTAGAGGCCGTATGCTTCACATACGGACAGAAACATTCCTTGGAAATAGAGGTCGCTCGAAAGATCGCTGCGGATGCGGACGTACCTTTTCAGTTATTGGACGTATCGCTTATCAGCCAGTTAGATCCCAATTGCTCGCTTACGAATGCGAGCATAGAGATGGATCAAGAGAAGCCGGAGGATAGCTATCCGAATACGTTTGTGCCCGGCCGTAATATGGTATTCCTTACTTTCGCCGCTATCTTAGCCCGTGGTAAGGGGATTTATCATTTGGTAACGGGTGTCTCCGAGGCTGATTATAGTGGTTATCCGGATTGCCGGGATACGTTCGTGCGTTCTCTTAACGTAACATTAAATCTGGCGATGGATGAGCAATTCGTAATTCATACCCCGCTTATGGACCGGGATAAGAGCGAAGTCTGGGAATTGTCGGACGAGCTGGGCGTCTTTGATCTAGTACGTACACAGACGCTGACTTGCTATAACGGTGTTATGGCTGAGGGATGTGGGCATTGCCCCGCTTGCAAACTTCGCAAGGACGGATTGGAGAAATACCTGAAAAGGAAAGAAGAGAATCAAAAGTAAATGAAAGAAATGGACGAGAGAAAACAAGAAGGAGAGTTGCACTTATTAGGTGGCTCTACCGTATATAAACAGGATTACGCTCCGGAGGTATTGGAGGCATTTACGAACAAGCATCAAGGAAATGATTATTGGGTACGGTTTAATTGCCCGGAATTCACCAGTCTCTGCCCGATTACCGGACAACCGGATTTCGCTACGATTCATATCGATTATATCCCCGACGTGAAAATGGTAGAGAGCAAGAGCTTGAAGCTTTACTTATTCAGCTTCCGCAACCATGGGGCGTTTCATGAGGATTGCGTGAATATTATCATGAAGGACTTGATAAAATTAATGGATCCGAAATATATCGAAGTTACTGGTATATTCACACCGAGAGGCGGTATAAGTATTTATCCGTATTGCAATTACGGTCGTCCGAACACCAAGTTTGAGCAGTTGGCCGAGAAAAGATTATTTGATCATAATCAATAAGATTTCTGACAAATCGTTATCAGTCTCGGCAAAAAACGGTATATTTGCAGCAAGAAATGTTAACTAACTAATAAATCATTTTAGACCATGAACAAAAGATTGCTTACAGTTGCGGCTTTCGCTTTAGCGGGTTGCGTTACCGTTGTCGCTCAAGACAAGAAAAAAGAGTTCAAGATGCCTACAGGTTATGCCGGTATCACGCATGAGATGTCCGAGTTTTACGAACCGGTTCCTCCCGTTGTCACTCCGGGTACAGACTTAAAAGGTGGAGGTTTCACGGCTCCTTCCGACGCTATCGTTTTGTTTGACGGCAAGGATCTTTCCGCTTGGGAGAGCGTAAAAGGCGGTGCGGCCGAATGGGATGTACATGATGGCGTTTTTACCGTAAACAAGAAGAAAGGTGATATCCAGACCAAACAGAAATTCAACGATTTCCAGATGCACATTGAGTGGCAGGTCCCGACGAATATCACTGGAGAGAGCCAGTCGAGAGGTAACAGCGGTATTTTCCTGCAAGGGATGTATGAGGTTCAAGTGTTAGACTGCTACAATAACCCGACTTACGTGAACGGCCAGACGGGTAGTATCTACAAACAATCCATTCCTTTGGCCAACGCCATGCGTAAACCGGGCGAATGGAACGTGTACGATATCATTTATACCGCCCCCACTTTCAAGGAAGATGGTTCTTATCGCACGCATCCAACCGTAACGGTTATCCAGAACGGCGTGGTTTTGCAGAACCATACGACGATATTGGGTACGACAGAGTGGATCGGTTTCCCACAAGTGAAGAAACATGGCGCAGGCCCTATCATCCTACAGAGCCATGGCGATCCTAGCGAGCCGATCAGCTTCCGTAATATCTGGATTCGTGAGCTATAAGAGAAACGTGTTGATTGTAATAAGAAGGGATGGACTTGATATTAAGCTCATCCCTTTTTCGTTAAATAACAGGCTGGTTTTATATGAGAGAAACATTTTTTTCTATAGCACGAAATTTTAGTTTTCCTTAGATGAAACAAAAGTTTTCCAATGGAGAAACTCTAGTTTCCTGCTGAAAAAACTTTAGTTTTTCGATAATGAAATTAACAAAAACTGTAATTGGCTGATTAATAGCAATTATACTATTATCTCTTCTCCGGCATATATTTCCAAAAACGAGCCGGCATATGTTGGCGATGAAGCCGTGGGTTTAAACGCTCCTTGATAGCGATAGACTTAAAATACTCCTTCCACATACTTTGAAAAAGTTTCTCATCCTTATCCATGATATCCTCACTGAGCGATCCGGTCAATAAATGTGAATCTTTTTCTTCGAAACGGACTTCTATCGTATCGTTAAGATCATAATAATATCCATACTCTCTTTTTAAGTCGTAAATGAGCCATTGCTGATCAGCGAAACGGTCTTGCGCATAAGGTAATACCAAAGGTAATACGTTATATATAGGTGCGATGGCAGCAAAGTAAGTTCCATCCGCCGCTTTTTGGAAACGAAAGAATTGCATCACTCGCAAGCGTTCGTTGTTTACTTTCTTCCAGATCTTGGCCGTTTCCAATATGGCCGGGTCACCAAGATTGAACTCAATCGTGGCTGGAGCGTCGATCGCTTTGCGGATATATCTGAATAACAACAGGTCTACTTCCGGTAATTCCGACAACCAAGTTACCGTCAACCCGGAAAGAGAAGACTTGGAGATTTTCTTCTCAAGCCCTTTCCATACCCGTTCTGCTTTCCGGTCGTCCGTATAAATCCGGATCGCCTCGTCATAGAACAATGGAAATGGCTCGCCCTCGGTTACTAACAAATCCGGAAAAGTCCGGCGGGAATAGGCGTCGAATACGGCGGTAAGCAATCCCTCAAAAGTCTTGTCGTAAACAAATATAATCATTATCAATCCTTCTTATAAAACAGGCGTTAATCTATAAAAGGCAGTATAAGCTGCCGATCGTCTACTTTCTTTCCGCTCTTTCTCGTCAATAGTTGCCGGACGGTTTCAGGGCTGACCTCATTCACGGTCTGCGTCGGGAGTTCCCGGCAAGTAATAAAATAGCTAGCCTTTTTCATGACCACTCCTATTTTCTTCAACTGCTCTGAACCGAGATTAGCGTAACGCCGGGAAACGATTATGATCTTTGCCGATTTCACGCCAATTCCCGGAACCCGGAGAAGCATCTCGTAATCCGCTTTATTGATATCTACCGGGAAGACTTCCGGATGCCGCAGGGCCCAAGCCAACTTCGGGTCCACGTCTAGATCCAGATCCGGATATGCGTCATTGACAATCTCATCTACCTTGAATTGATAAAAACGCAATAACCAATCCGCTTGATATAAACGATTCTCACGGACCAGCGGAGGCGTGGTAAGTGCCGGAAGACGGTTATCATACGCATTTACCGGAATGAATCCCGAATAGTAAACACGCTTCATCGTAGGTCTCTGATATAAGGCGGATGATAGACGAAGTATATCCTTGTCGGTATCCGCCGTAGCACCAACGATCATCTGCGTGCTTTGCCCGGCGGGAGCGAATCGTGGGGCATACCGGAAACGCTTGCGTTCCTCGGCACTTTGTAATACACCTTGTTGGATATAACGCATAGGGGCAAATACGCTTTTAAAATCCTTTTCCGGAGCTAGAGTTCGCAAGCTCGCCTCATTCGGGATCTCTATATTCACGCTTAAACGATCGGCGTAAAGCCCAGCCTCATTTACCAATTCTTGGCTGGCTCCGGGGATACTCTTCATATGTATGTATCCATTGAAGTGATGCACGAGGCGCAAATCCTTGATGGCTCTCACCAACCGTTCCATCGTATAATCTGGGTTTCGAACCACGCCGGAGCTTAAAAACAATCCTTCAATGTAATTACGTCGGTAAAACTCGATCGTGAGATTCACCAACTCGGTAACGGAAAGCGTAGCTCTCGGTAAATCATTACTTCGCCGGTTGATGCAGTAGGCGCAATCATACATACAATAATTCGTCAGCATGATCTTTAAAAGCGAGATGCACCGTCCGTCCTCAGCGAAACTATGGCAAATGCCCCATCCCACGGCACTTCCTATAGCCCCGCTCTTATGCGAACGGGAGGTTCCGCTGGAAGCGCAGGATACGTCATATTTTGCCGACTCGGCCAAGATTTTCAATTTCTCGAGCACTTTCTCGTCCATAATTTCACCGATATGTTTCGTACAAAGATAATGATCTCATGGGAAAAAGCCTCCATTTATAACTTCCTCATTATTTTTTTCGAAAAAAATAGCCAATCCCTTTAAACGAATTTAGCATACCCTTACTCCTCATCATAAGAAAGACAAAATATGGAAACAAGAAAAGAGGTCATAAAGCAAATGGGTGATGAGATGAAAGAGGATATTTTCCTTGAGGTGAACCGTCGTATCCATCGTAATCTACGTAAAAGATTTTGGTTGAAAGCATCCGCTATCGCCGCCTCTATCGCTCTTTTGCTGGGAGTCTCTAATTATATCTCATATCATGAAGGCTATAAGAACCAAAACAGCCAAATGGTCGAGATGGCAAACCCGATGGGCATGAGGTCATCGATTGTTTTATCTGATGGAACACGAGTGATTCTGAACGCAGGTACTACCCTTAGCTATCCGGCAGCTTTTGTCTCAAGCCAAAGAGAAGTGAAAGTGAACGGGGAAGCTTTCTTCGAAGTATCACATGATAAGGACCACCCATTTATCGTAAGTGCGGAAAACGTGAAGGTGAAGGTACTTGGAACTAAGTTTAACGTGAAAGCCTATAAAGAAGATGACCATATAGAGGTCACTCTTACTGAAGGAAAAGTGGGTGTCGGACTAGGAGGACATCACGACATGATGTACATTTCTCCGGGCCAACAAGCTCTTTTCAATAAGATGAAACAATCTTTTTCGAAATATGAAGTAAATTTAGACTACTATACATCATGGAAAGAAGGTAAGTTCTACTTTAAAAGCGTAACCTTCCTAGAGATAGCCAAGCAACTAGAACGTCGGTTCAATGTACATATATCGGTTGAACCGGCAAAACTTCAAAGAACCGTTTTTTCAGGTGATTTCGTGCGGGGTGAAAACTTAGAGCAAATACTTCGGATTATTACCGCAGATAAACGAACGGACTACACCATGCGAGGTGACAGTATATGCATCTATGAGAAATAAAACAATTGAGTATTAATCTTATAAAATGATACAAGTATGAAAGACACGACATGAAAATAACAAAAAAACGGAAAATGCTACCAACATCTTCCGTTTCGAGAGAATGATCTTAGTTCGAATTATAGCGACACAATTACAAACCTAAAATCAATACGAAGATATGCATTTTAAATTAAATATTAGGCGTTATTCGCCGATTTCTCACTTCCATAAAATCGTTAATATTATGAGATTATCCCTAGTACTATGTATGTTGACTATTTTCTGCGCATCGGCTACCGTAAGTTATTCGCAGGTCAACGAGATTTCTCTTCATTTGGAAGATGCCACGTTAGAACAAGCTCTTGAGGCGATCAAGCAACAGAGTGAGTATTCGTTTTGGTATAGAAACGATGAGATTAATCTAGGCCGTAAGGTTTCTGTAAATATCAATAATCAGAATATCGCAAATGTATTAGATAGGCTACTAGCCACTCAAGGACTGGCTTATACCATTAACGAAAAGCATATTGTTATTTACAAAACAAACGAGAAAGCTTCTCATCCTATGATTACGAATAATAAAAAAATAACCGGAAAAGTGACAGATGAGAAGAATGAACCTATCATTGGAGCGAACGTAGTAGTAAAAGGCTCTACAACTGGTACAATTACTGACATGGATGGCAATTTCACATTAGAGGTACCCGATCAAGCTACTTTACTTGTATCCTATATCGGCTATACTCCTAAAGAAGTGGCGGTTAAAAATCAAAACAATCTTTCTATCATGATGATAGAAGACTCGAAGACAATTGATGAAGTTGTAGTTATCGGCTACGGTTCTGTGAAAAAAAGTAATCTGACAGGAGCTGTTTCCTCTGTAAAAACAACAGAGATACAACAAACTCCTATGACTTCTATCGACCAAGGATTAGTAGGCCGGGCTTCCGGTGTACAAGTTACGCAAACTTCGGGTATGCCCGGAGCGGTAGCGTCTATCCGTGTACGTGGTAGTAGCTCTCTACAAGGAGGAAATGAGCCGCTTTATGTAATCGATGGTTTTCCCGTATATAGTGGGACAGGTTTCGGCTCGACGGGTGGTAATACACAAATCAGTGGATTATCTACGGTAAACCCTTCTGATATTGAATCTATCGAGATTCTAAAAGATGCTTCCGCAACAGCCATTTATGGAGCACGTGCCGCTAATGGTGTTGTACTTATTACGACGAAGAGTGGTAAGAAGGGACGTGATATAATAACTTTTGAATCTAGTTTTGGTGTACAAAACGTAGCAAAAACCATCGATGTCATGAATGCGTAAGAATATGCGGCATTGGTTAATGAGGCCTATACGAACGATGGATTGGATGCGCCCTATAACACTACACAATTAGGCGAAATCGCTAAATTGGGTAATGGAACAAATTGGCAAGATGAAATTTTCCGTCCAGCTATGATTCAAAGTTATCAATTGACGTTTTCCGGAGGTGATAACAAAACAACATATGCGATCTCAGGGGGGTATTTTGATCAAAAGGGTGTAATTATTAACTCGGATTTCAAACGTTACTCATTACGATTGAATCTTGATAGACAAATATTCAATACACTGAAAGTCGGCACTCATATGTCTGGTACCCACACGATCAGTAGAACATCGGCAACAGATGTCGGTGGACGTGACGGAGTCGTGAACGGCGCTTTGAAAATGAATCCCATCCAGTCTGTCTATGCGAATGAAGAGACGGGTGAGTATACGCCAACTAACGACCCCGGGTTATTAATCCCGAATCCGGTAGCTACCGCAAAAGAAGAAATATACAATAATGCGACTACACGTGTGTTAGGTGATGTTTATGCGGAATGGGAATTCTTAAAAGACTTAAAGCTTAAAGTATCTTTGGGGATGGATATTATGTATTTGAAGCAAAATAAATATACTCCGTCAAATATCTACCAATCGTTAGGTATCGCATCTGCGAAAGTCGGTGTAAACCGTTCTATTAACTGGCTGAACGAGAATATACTTACTTGGAATAAGACATTCAAGGATATTCATTCTTTGAATATTTTAGGAGGCTTTACCATTCAAAGAAATAATGTGGAATCCGTAACGGGAGCATCTTCTAATTTCGTGAATGATGTCATGAAGTATAATAACCTAGGAGCCGGATCTATTTATGATAAACCGGAATCTTCTGCTACTCAATGGAGCCTTATGTCTTATTTGGCACGTATTAATTATTCGTTATATGACCGGTATTTATTCTCTGTTAACGGACGTGTGGATGGTTCTTCTCGTTTTGGTGGCAACAATAAGTATGGATTTTTCCCTTCGGGTTCTGTGGCATGGCGTATCTCTGAGGAAGGTTTTATGGAACCGGTTAAAGCTGTCATTAATAATTTAAAGTTACGTACCAGTTATGGCTTCACTGGAAATACAGAAATCGGAGTTTACGAATCCTTGGCTACATTGGGAAGTAATAGTTGGACAATCGGAAATCAATTGGTTTCTGGATTTTATCCGAACAGGATACCTAATCCTGACTTGAAATGGGAAAAAACAGGGCAATTTGATATTGGTTTTGATCTTGGGCTATTTAATAATCGCTTACGTTTAACGGCAGACTATTATTATAAAAAAACAACGGACTTATTATATAATGTAGCGATTCCTAGCGCCTCCGGTTATGATTCTATGTTGAAAAATATTGGTAGTGTCCAAAATAAAGGTTACGAGCTTTCTATTGAGAGTGACAACTTAAGCGGGGCATTCTCATGGACAACAGCCTTTAATATTTCATTCAACCGGAATAAAGTATTAGAGTTGGGTGGGGAAACGTATAAAGATGTAGGTACATACGACGATCATTTAAAGACGAGTGATATCCGTCGCTTGATCGTTGGTCAACCAATTGGAGTATTTTATGGCTATCGTTTTGACGGTATTTTCCAAAATGAAGCAGAATGTGCTCAACAAACTTCTTCACCCTCGCCTATCGGTGTCGGACTCCGTCGTTATAAGGACTTGAATGGAGACGGTAAGATTGATGCCACAAACGATCGGGAGATATTAGGAGACGCAAATCCGAAATTCTTTGGAGGTATGACCAACACGTTTGCTTATAAAGGATTTGAGTTAAACGTATTCTTACAATATTCATATGGGAATAAGATTTTCAATTATAACGCAATGGAGCTTGAGTCGCCGACTGGTGGACAAAATGTATATCAGGATCTCGTGAACCGTTGGACACCTACGAATCCAAGTAATGAATACCAAAAAGCGACAACGAATCGGAATAATATCGTAAGTGATCGGTTCATTGAAGACGGTTCTTTCTTGAAATTAAAAACAGTCTCATTGTCTTATAGTTTCCCGAAATTAAATTGGAAACATATCGGAGGTCTGCGATTGTACGTAACCGGACAAAACTTATTGACTTGGACTAAATACAGAGGCTATGATCCGGAAGTGAGCTATCGAGGCGCTTCAACTTTAGAGGCAGGAGAGGACTTTGGCGGTTATCCGCAAGCCCGTACCTTTATGTTTGGCATTAAATTGGATATTAAATAACTTTTAAATCGACTCAAAATGAAAAAATCGTTCATATATATATTTTCAGCTTTCTGTTTCTCTTGTGGAATCAACAGTTGTTCTTTCCTTGACGAGAATCCCGCGGACCGTTTGGTCGTGGATAATTTTTATACAAGCGAGAAAGACGCACAGGCAGCGGTAGATGCTACTTATCAGCAATTAAACAGCTTATATAACCGTTTGATGTATATGATGGCAGAGCTACCTACCGATATGATGAAAAATGGTTTAGGTATGCCGAACGCAAACTTACAAGACTTGGAGTTTCTGCGATTTAACTCTCAGAATACATTTGTAAAAGATATGTGGAAAAATTGTTATTCCGGTATTTCTAGGGCAAATACGGCGATTGTTAAGATTCCAGAGATCAAAATGAATGAAAGTAAAAAGAACCGATTGATCGCTGAGGCTCGTACACTTCGTGCTCTATACTATTTCAACCTCGTTCGTTTCTTCGGAGATGTTCCTCTAATCTTAGACTTGAAAACCGTAGAAGATTCAAAAGGACCACGTGATTCTAAAGAACTGATTTATGATCAGATTATAGAAGATCTTACATTTGCGGAAGAACATCTTCCTTTAAGATCTGAATATTCAGCTTCCGATGAGGGCCGTATCAACAAAGGAGCCGCTAAAATTTTATTCGGTAAAGTCTATTTAACTAAAGGGGATTTCCAAAAGGCGAAAGATAAATTGGCAGAGGTAGTCGAGCATGAATCTGAATATGGTTTCGGTTTACACAAAGATTACCATGCGAACTGGCTTCGAGATACAGAGGCTGGTATTGAGGCTGTACTTTATATTGAGTATAAAGAACCTCCATTTCAACATAATGGTGAAATGGCGCTTGCTGGTCCGAAATATTCCATTCCGGGGAGCTTAGGAATCTCTGCCCTTAATGAGGCTGATATCCCGACACAAGAATTGTATGACCAGTTTGATAATCGAGATTTGAGAAAAAAGACTAATTTTAAGACAGAGTTCGCTCATCTTAAAACCGGTGAAATATTGAAATCAAGTATACCTCTTAGCGGTAAGTTCTGGGTTGAAGGGCTTGAAACGGGTGACCGTTGCGATGTAAATATGCACATTATCAGGTATGCGGACGCTATATTAATGTATGCAGAGGCATTAAATGAAGTGGGCGAATCTACAAAGGCTCTCGCTATGTTAAACAGGATACGGGAACGTGCTTTTGGTGATGATTCTGGAAACTTTAAACCTATGTCGAAGGATGAGTTTCGTACAGCTATATTAAATGAACGACGGCTGGAATTCCCTCACGAAGGACATCGTTGGTTCGATTTAGTACGTACCGGTACATTTATTCAACGAATGAAAGAGCATAGTGCATATGAAGCAAAAGTAGCGGAAGCTAATAAAACTGAGATTGCGCAAAATATCAAGGAGCATATGATCCTTATGCCGATCCCTCAATCCGAGATAGACTTGAATCCTAATTTAGTACAAAATGCGGGATATTAGAAAATTGTTATTTATAACTGGGGTAGCAACTGTTACCCCGGTTATTATACAAGCCCGGGACAAACTTCCTAATATCGTGATCTTTTTTATGGATGATATGGGATATGGCGATTTAACAATCACCGGTGCTTCTGGATATAACACGCCTACTATTGACCGACTGGCCTCTGAAGGAATGTTTTTTACCCACTTTTATGCAGCCCAACCTATAAGTAGCGCATCGAGAGCCGGATTAATTACAGGGTGTTATCCAAATCGAGTGGGGATTTCGGAGGCATTGATGCCTCAAGGCCGTATAGGAGTGGCCCCTAATGAGGAAACTCTTCCGGAAATATTAAAAACTAGAGGTTATTCTTGTGGAATGGTCGGTAAATGGCATTTAGGTCACCTTTATCCATTTTTGCCTTTGCAACAAGGATTTGATGAGTATCTTGGGTTGCCTTATTCCAATGATATGTGGCCAGTAGATTATGACGGGAATAGAGTGACTCCAGCATCTAATTTACCAAACAAATTACGGCATCCGACATTACCATTAATCGACGGAAATGAAAAAATAAGAGAATTGTGGACATTGGATGATCAAGCCGAGCTTACTACATTATATACGGAACGGGCGATCCAGTTTATCAAAAAGAATCGTGAACAACCATTTTTTCTTTACTTTGCTCACTCGATGCCACATGTTCCGCTTGCTGTATCTAACAAATTTAGAGGCAAGAGTAAACAAGGTTTATATGGGGATGTCATGCTTGAGGTAGATTGGAGTGTCCAACAAGTTCTAGAAACAATAGAGGAATTAAACCTAGATGAAAATACTTTGATTATCTTTACGTCGGATAATGGGC
This sequence comes from Parabacteroides sp. AT13, assembly GCF_002272965.1. Classification (NCBI taxonomy): domain Bacteria; kingdom Pseudomonadati; phylum Bacteroidota; class Bacteroidia; order Bacteroidales; family Tannerellaceae; genus Parabacteroides; species Parabacteroides sp. AT13. The sequence continues at coordinate 689,256 of NZ_NQMH01000001.1, forward strand.
CTTGGTTTAGTTTTGGTAATCATGCCGGGAGTACCGGAGGTTTGAGAGAAGCGAAAGCTACCACGTTTGAGGGAGGACAACGTGTTCCTTGTATCATGTGTTGGAAAGGAGTGATTCCTAGAGGTACTGTTTACAATCAATTAGCCAGTACGATTATATGATTTGCGTAGAGATCCGGGAGAAAGATATGATGTGAAAGATCAATATCCGGAGGTGATTCGTCTATTACAATCTATAGCAGAAGAGGCTCGGTTGGATCTGGGAGATGATCTCACGGGACAAATAGGTTTGAATCGTCGGGAAGTAGGTTACATAAAATAATTATATATGAAAAATACTATTAATTATGGAGCTATATTAGCCCCTGCCCTTTTATTCTCCGCATGCGGAACAGGGCAAAAAGAAGTGGCAGAGAAGCCGCTCAATATCATTCATATCATGACGGATGATCATTCGTATCAAACTATTAGCGCTTATGGACATGCGCTAGGTAAATTGGCTCCTACACCAAATTTAGATCGTTTGGCTGCGGAAGGTATGTTATTCAGGCAAGCCTTTGTAGAGAATTCTCTGTCTACTCCTAGCCGTGCTTGTTTGATGACCGGTCTTTACAGTCACCAAAACGGACAAAGACAGTTAGGAAAAGGTATTGATACGACAAAAGTATTCTTCTCTGAAATCTTACAACAGCACGGTTATCAGACAGGTGTTGTCGGTAAATGGCATATGCAATGTGAGCCGAAAGGTTTTGATTATTATCATGTGTTATGGGATCAGGGAGATTATTATAATCCGGAGTTTAAAAGCAAAGAATCGAATGGCAAGTATGTAAAAGAAGAGGGATATGCGACGACCCTTACGACCGATCACGCTATCGAGTTTTTGGAAGAGAGGGATAAGGATAAGCCTTTCTGCCTGCTGGTTCATCATAAGGCTCCACATCGTAACTGGATGCCGGATACAAAATATATGGATTTATATGAGGATGTAGAGTTCCCATATCCAGATACTTTCAATGATAATTATGCCACTCGTTGCGATGCCGCACGTACACAAGAGATGAGTATAGACAAAAATATGACTTTGGTTTATGATTTGAAGGTAGATGAGCTTAAAGATAAGGAGGCTTATAAAAAGGAATGGAATATTGATGGCTGGCAGGCCTCTTTGGATCGTATGACCCCGGAACAACGGGAGGCTTGGATCGCTTCTTATAAGCCCCGCAACGAAAAATTCATTAACGAGAACCTGAAAGGCGAGGATTTGGTTAAATGGAAATATCAACGTTATATCAAGGATTACGTACGTTGCATCAAATCTATTGACGATGAGGTGGGGCGTTTGATCGCCTATTTGGAAAAAGAAGGGCTTATGGATAATACCGTGATCGTTTATACCTCGGATCAAGGTTTTTACATGGGTGAACATGGCTGGTTCGACAAACGTTTCATGTATGAGGAATCTTTCCGTACGCCGTTGATTATCCGTTATCCTGCTAAAATCAAGGCGGGAAGTGAATGTACAGCCTTAGTACAGAACATTGACTATGCCCCGACTTATCTGGATATAGCCGGTATCGAGAAACCTGATTATATGGTAGGAACTTCTTTAGTCCCCTTGTTTGGAGGCGAGACTCCAAAAGATTGGCGCGAGTATCTGTATTATCATTATTATGATTATCCAGCTATCCATATGGTACGTCGTCACGATGGCGTGCGTGACAGTCGTTATAAATTGATCCATTTCTATGGAGAGAAGAATGAGCATAATGATGCGATTAGCTGCAACGAGCTTTACGATTTGCAAAGTGATCCGAATGAGCTGAATAATTTATACGATAATCCGGAATATGCCGATATCCAAACTCGCCTGCAAGCACGTTTGGATAAGTTCCGTGTAGACCAGAAAGTTGACGAATATTAAGGTGCTAACTCTGTAAAATCATTTATTTTGTGTAAGTTTGGCGGATAGAAAGAATCATTCACCTAAAATACGATCGTGAAATGAAACTCAATTTATCCGCCAGATTTTTAATGCTGGCCCTGCTTTGTGGTTCTTGCGTATTGAACACGCCAAAGGAGGAGCTTGAATACAACGGAATGAATACGCTACAGATATCAAATGTAGATGATTTGATATCTTTCTACCAATATGCGGATGACCGAATTCCTTTAATTAGCGGACACCGAGGTGGACGGGGAAAAGGCTATCCTGAGAACAGTATGGAAACCTTTGAAAATACCCTCTCTTATACTCCTGCCACGTTCGAGATAGATCCGAGGTTAACCAAAGATAGTGTTATCGTCCTTTTCCACGATGATACACTGGAGCGTACCAGTAATGGGACCGGGAAAGTTTCTGATTATACTTGGGAAGAATTGCAAAATTTCCGTTTGAAGGATCCCGAAGGAAATATCACAAACTATCGTATCCCGACTTTAGAGGAAGCGATTCGTTGGGCTCGTGGAAAAACAATCCTAATCCTTGATAAGAAGGATGTTCCTATGGAGCGCACTGCTCAGTTGATTACCGATATGCAAGCGGAACCTTATGTAATGATTACGGTTCATGATGGTGCCTCGGCTCGTTTCTTTTACGAGAAAAATCCGAATTTCATGTTTGAGGCTTTTGTGAAAACGAAAGAAGCGGTTCAAGACTATGAGGATAACGGTATACCTTGGAGCCATATCATGGCTTACGTAGGTCCGAAGATTACCCCCGAAGTCCGTGAGGTAATCGATATGTTGCATGAAAGAGGTGTCATGTGCATGATATCTACCGCTCCCTCCGACGATAAACTATCCACACCCGAAAGTCGTGCTGAAGCATACCGTATGATCATCCGTCAAGGCGTGGACATCATAGAGTCTGACCGACCTATAGAGGTTGCTGAAGCGATCTCTAGCTTGATTCCGGTTAGCAGTTCCAAAGGAAAGTTTTTCTCTACACTATAAACATAATCAATATAAGACATGAACAAAGAACTAGAAATGACTCCCAACGTATTAATGGAGTTTTTACAAAAGCCAGCGTCCGAGTTTACGAAAGAGGACATTATCCGTTATATCTATGAGAAAGATATCCAGATGGTTAATTTTATGTATCCTGCAGGCGACGGACGTTTGAAAACACTGAACTTTGTAATCAACAATGCAGCTTATCTGGATGCGATCTTGACTTGCGGTGAGCGTGTGGATGGCTCTAGTCTTTTCTCGTTTATCGAGGCGGGAAGTAGTGACCTGTATGTGGTGCCCCGTTTCCGTACGGCTTTCGAGGATCCGTTTGCGGAATTACCTACGCTTACCATGCTTTGCTCATTCTTCAATAAGGATGGAGAACCCTTAGAAAGTTCCCCGGAATATACCTTGCATAAAGCTTGTAAGGCTTTTCATGAGGTGACGGGAATGGATTTTGAGGCAATGGGTGAATTAGAATATTACGTAATTGCACCGGATGAAGGCGTTTTCCCTGCTACCGACCAAAAAGGTTATCATGAATCCGCTCCTTACGCTAAGTTCAATGAGTTCCGGACGGAGTGCATGCACTGCATAGCGCAAGCCGGGGGACAAATTAAATATGGTCATTCGGAAGTTGGTAACTTTACGTTAAATGGTTTGATCTATGAGCAAAATGAGATCGAGTTCTTACCATGTCCTGCGGAAAATGCAGCGGATCAATTGATGATCGCAAAATGGGCGATCCGCAATCTAGCGCATGAATATGGATATAACATCACTTTCGCTCCGAAAATTACGGTGGGAAAAGCAGGTTCCGGTCTGCATGTCCATATGCGTATCATGAAAAATGGCAAGAATCAGATGTTAGCGAATGGTATCTTATCCGAAACCGCCCGTAAGGCTATCGCTGGAATGATGTGCTTAGCTTCCTCTATTACGGCTTTTGGAAATACGAACCCAACCTCATATTTCCGCTTGGTTCCACACCAAGAAGCACCTACGAATATTTGTTGGGGAGATCGGAATCGTTCAGTTTTAGTTCGTGTTCCGCTAGGTTGGGCCGCAAAAACGGACATGTGTGCTTTGGCGAACCCATTGGAACCTGCCAGCCATTATGATACGAGCCAAAAGCAAACGGTCGAGATGCGTTCACCGGATGGCTCCGCTGATTTATACCAATTATTGGCAGGATTGGCAGTTGCGTGCCGCCATGGTTTTGAGATCGATGATGCTTTGGAAATCGCTGAGAAGACTTATGTAAACGTGAATATTCATAAGGAAGAGAATCAAGATCGCCTAAAGACATTGGATCAACTCCCAGACAGTTGCGCAGCCTCAGCCGCCCGTTTAAGACAACAGCGTGCTGTTTTTGAAAAATATAACGTGTTTAGTCCGAGTATGATAGACGGCATCATCCGTAAACTGGAATCTTATGATGACACTTCTTTACGCAAGGACCTAGAGAATAATCCAGAAGAGATGTTGAAGCTGGTCAATACTTATTTCCATTGTGGCTGAAAATCCTTTTTATGGTTTCACAAGAGGGTGTGTCATGACACACCCTTTTTATGCCCTGCTTTCATCTCTTGAACTTTCCATTGTGTTTTTTTGAATATCCGAGCACAAGAGAGACCATAAATTAAAACGAAAATATTCTAGAGAAGAAAAAAAGATATAATAGTAAAAAAAACATGATAAAAAATTGTTATTTACAAATAAAGGCTTACCTTTGCCAACATCAAAACAAAATGATGTTATAAATTCATTTTGAAGTTATATGTTTTTCGAGTTTAACCTTGACTGTGAGCACAAAAGATTATCGCGAAGATCTTTTGAACGGTTGGATAGAGACGTCTATTTAGCCGTTTTTTCTTTTAGCCCTATCCAATAAAGCTATTCAGCTATTTGACAAATACAGCTTTATTTGTCACGGAGATTTTATATCCTTTTATTTTATGGATTACGAAATAACATACTGCATAAAAGCGGTATGTTGTATCGTACTATTATACAGTTGAGCAATGAATTATACATATAAACAAATATGGCTCATCAACTTTCCTGTAATGATGAGCATCTTAATGGAACAATTAATCAATATTACGGATGCTGTTTTCTTAGGCCACGTTGGAGAGATAGAATTAGGAGCGTCCGCTATCGCCGGAATTTATTATTTGGCGATTTATATGCTTGGTTTTGGATTTAGCATTGGGTTGCAAGTAATGGTAGCTCGAAGGAATGGAGAGCAAGATTACAAGGAAACCGGCAAGACTTTTTTTCAAGGCTTATTTTTCCTTTTGGGATTGGCTATCTTTCTTTACCTTCTCATTCATACGGTTTCCCCATTTATATTAAAGAAGCTGATCGTTTCCTCGGATATTTATCGAGCGGTAATCCTATACTTGGATTGGCGTAGCTTTGGATTGTTGTTTTCATTCCCATTTTTAGCGATACGTTCTTTTTTAGTGGAGATAACGCATACAAAAGCTCTATCTTGGGCTGCTGCCATAGCGGTATTAATCAATATTCCTTTAAATTTTTATTTGATATTCACTAGGGAATTAGGAATCTCGGGGGCGGCAATTGCCTCTTCTTTGGCAGAGATGGGCTCCTTTATGATGCTTTCCTTCTATATGTGGATACGATTGGATAAAGAAAAATATGGGTTAAGGCCGGTCTATAATGGTAATTTACTTATAAAAGTCTTGAAGTTATCAACATGGAGTATGCTTCATGCGCTTATTAGTGTAGCCCCTTGGTTCTTGTTTTTCGTTTCAATTGAACATTTGGGAAAAATAGAGTTAGCGATTTCCAATATAACCCGGAGCGTATCGGCTATATTTTTTGTGATAGCGAATTCTTTTGCGCTTACAACAGGCTCATTAGTCAGTAATGCGATTGGTGCGGGAGAAGGGAAGACACTATTTTCAATCTGTAGTAAAATTCTGAAATTAGGTTATACCATAGGATTTCCCTTGGTTGCGATTGCTTTATTGTGTAATCGATGGATTATTGGTTTTTATACGAGTAATGAACTATTGATACAATTAGCTTTTGCCCCTTTTGTTGTAATGTTGTTGAATTACACTTTCGCTTTACCGGGTTATGTATATTTGAATGCTGTCGGAGGAACAGGAAAGACACAAATGACTTTCCTTTTTCAAGTTACGACAACAGCCATATATTTGGTTTATCTTTATTGGTTATGTCGCTACACGCAAGCTCCTCTCGCAATCTATTTAACAGCGGAATACGTCTTTGTAATTCTGTTGGCTACACAATCTATTTTTTATTTGAAAAAGAAACATTACTAAAAAACGAAGAAAGATGATGACTAAAATATATCCACGTACGGGAAATAAACAAACCGTATATCTAAATACCATTATACAAGATCCTCAAATAGTGGGATTGGCCTATAGACAAGATTCGCCAGTGTTTACCATACATTATGAATGGTGATTTAGATGAGTTATTATCTATTGAGGATGACATATTTTTCTTGTCGCTATTTTAGGAACTGGTAAGAAGTAAAAACCTTATTATGACGTTCTCCCAACTCATTTACCATTTGCTCGGCTTCTTCTTGGGAAATCAAACCCTGTTCCTTGAATTGTTCTATCCTCTTTTTTTCGTTGCTCAATAACATACGGACAGACTTGCGAGTCACAGCCTCTTTATATGATTTAGGATAATCAATGGATATTTTTGTGATAAAATTCGATGCTCTAGTTATATTTTTACGGATCTCGACTTGTAAAAGCGACAAGCAACTTTCATATTCGGTAGAGACTGTTTCCGAGGAGCCAAACTCGTTAACCAGTTTCAAGGACTCTTTCTGGGCTATGATCAATCCCCTTGCCAAATCGTACCCTAAAATAATTCTGTCTTGATAGTAAATATCTGCCCATTTTTGGAAAAAACGAGAGAAAAACTTCATACTGATTATCCATGAAGGTTCCTCACAGAATTCAAAAATATCGCCTCGGTCGCATAGAGGTTTCTTTCCGTCTCGATCGTATTGTTCATCAATTGCGGCATTTAAACGTCTTTGCGTCCCGGATGAAATGACACCGTTTGTGTATAGGCTCCAATAGAGCGAGCGCTCTCTATCCAAGATTCGTAGACGTATGTCTGCCATTACGTCTTTGGTACGGACAGGCATTTCCGGATATATTTCTTTTTGAGGTAGGAACTGTTCGACAATACTCCAGTCTGTTGCTTCCAACGCTTCCTTCTGTTTCAAATCTTTTAGGTATTTTTCAGAACCTTCGTACAACTGCTTTTTTACGCTATAATCCAAAAGAAGCTTGGAGGACGGTATCTCTGCCAATCCCAATTTCTTTAGAAGCCAACCGATTGTAGTCGCATTTATTGTCAATGTTAAAGTTACAATCCCAGCCGTAAGGAAAAGTACTTGCCGACGTATTGGTTCTGGTATCGAAAAGGTATACGATACCATCAGTGCCATCGTTAGTCCCAATGCACCACGTAATCCTCCCCAACTCAAGATCGTGGACTCTCGCACCGACAAGCCATATCCGGACCGTTTCATGATCGGATAAAATATGGTTATTATTAATATACGAATGATATTTATCCCGGCATATACACAGATAAGAATCAATAAATCCATCCATGAGAAGTCTACCTTCAATGCTATTACGACACCTACAATTATGAATATCAATGTATTTGCTATGTGTGCCGCCAATTCCCAAAATTGACGCATGAATTTATTGACCTGCGGTTTCAACCTCAGACGGCCCATGTAAGAGACTGTCAAACCGAAACCGACCAAAGCGATTACTCCCGATACTTCCAAATAATTTTGCGCTATGACAAAAGTCATATAAGCGGAAAGAATCATCACGCTGTTTTGAAGCATCTCGTCTCCATTTACATTTGTGATAAATTGAATACACAAATAAGCCAAAAGCGTACCAACCAGGGCTCCTCCGGCAACGACCATGATAAAGTCCGCTACGGGAGAATCCGAAACACCAGTAGCGGTATAGGCTCCGAAAAACAGCATGAAAAGGACAATACCGGTTCCATCGTTTAGCATCGACTCGGCATCCACTAGCGTCGAGAAACGTTTACTGGTGCCTAGCTCTTTCAACAATGCGACAATGGCCACTGGGTCTGTCGCACTTATCAAGGCTCCGAACATCAATGCAAATGTCCAGTTCCACCCTTCATAAGAAGGGGCGAACGTTCCGATCCCTATCATCAAGGCAGCCGTCAGCAACATCGCAATAATGACACCCGGTACGGACAATATAGTGGCATTTGTCAATGTTTTTCGAAAGATATGCACGTCCAGTTCATAAGCAGCGTCGAATATCAAGATCGGAAGAAAAATATAAAGTATCATATCGGGATTAGCATTTCCGGCAAAATCGATCGATGATTTTAATATAGGAATGCTTTCCAACCAGCCTATCCGGTCAAACGTACCGATCAATAATCCAAAGGCAAATAGCCCGACCGTGTAAGGAAGAGGCATCTTTTTTAATCCGAATTTTAAAATCGCACCTCCCATCAACCCTATCAATACAAAAAATAATGGGGCCAGTAAATTATTCGTTTCCATATTGATTCACTATTTAACTGCAAGGAGCTGGCAATTTTTGAGCCAATAGCGTTCGAAGATATATAATTATTTAATAATGAGATATCTATGAGCTTTGTCCTATAAAAAGAGAATAAAATCTCTTTCATAGTGAAAAAATATTTCCAAAATGAAAGAGATACAGAAGGTTTATTTAAAAAACAGTCGTATGTCCTCTTCCGAAAACAATATAGCGGTATTAACTAGTGCCAAATGGGAATATGCTTGAGGAAAATTCCCCAGTTGCTCCTTGGTTTCAAAATCAATGTCTTCACTGAAAAGTCCCAAGTGATTTGAATTATGAAGCATTTCCTCAAACAGACTACGTGCTTCTTCTTTTTCTCCTATGACATAAAGAGCACGAATGAGCCAGAACGTACAAATAGTAAAGGCGGAAGAGGGAAGTCCGAAATCATCATGAGATTTATAACGGTACATCAACCCTTTGTAAAGTAACGCATTCTTTATCGCTTGCACTGTTTTATGGTAGCGTATGTCTCTCGGATCGATAAATCCGTACGGTTCCATTAACAACAAGGACGCATCAAGGTCGGAATTACCGTAGGCTTGCGAGAAACTTTGCATCTCTTCTTTCCAACCGTTTTTCATGACATTTTCTTTGATTACGGCCGCTTCTTCCGACCAACGTCTCCGGTATGTCGGTTTGTTTAATAAATCTGCAATACGAGCTCCCCTGTCTAATGCGACCCAGCACATAACTTTGGAGGAAACAAAATGCTGTCCTTCTCCTCTAATCTCCCAAATGCCTTTGTCTGGTTTTTTCCAGTCAATCATCACATTCGTCAGGATACTTTTTACCATTTCCCACATATCTTCCACCTCGTCCAATGTACCGGGCATCAAACGATAGTATTGGTAGATCAGGTCCATTAAATAGCCGAACGAGTCATTTTGAAGCTGGTGGTAAGCATCATTACCGATCCGAACGGGTCGTGAGTTCTTATAACCGGAAAGATGTCCCAGAATAACTTCCGTCAATTTTCTTTCTCCGCGAATACCGTACATGATCTGGTAAGTATCGTGTTGAGAAACAAAAGTAGACTGGACAAATCTCATGAACCGCCTTGCGGCTTCGACATGGCCTATCTGGAACAAAGTTTCAATGGACATGGAGGCGTCGCGCAGCCAACAAAAACGATAATCCCAGTTACGGACTTCTCCGATCGTTTCCGGTAGGCTAGTTGTTATGGCCGCCAATACGGCTCCATTATAAAAAGACATCAATTTTAAAACTAGGAGACTTCGCTCAATGACATCGTTATAGACCGTAAACTTCTTGGTTCGGTCAGTCCAATTTAGCCAATAAACCAGCGTCCGGCAGTATTCCAGTTTCTCACGCTCAATGTTGACGGGGATTACTTTCTCGTTATATGAAAGTAGCAAGAACTCGTCCTTAGCCAGTATGATTTCTTTCTGTTCCAAGATCTTGTGCAAAGGTAGTGAGGAATAAAGATATTGCCTATCTTTGCTGTTAGAAGTAGAGTAGGTCTCTATATATTCCGAGGTCGTGTTGAAAATTGTCTTTCCACGGGCATAGTCCGGAGCCGGCTCATAGTTGATTTTAAAACGGGGAGTACCTTTGATTCTGCGGATATATCGGTAGATCTCTGCCGGACGATAACAATTGCTCGCATCGCTCAGATGGTAACAAGGCATGAAATCTACAACGGCAAATTCATTTTCTTCTGATACGAAGTTGGTCGAAAGAATATTTGTATGAGGAACATACGATTGCGATATTTGATAATCCGGAGAAACCTCGAAGCCGAAATATCCCCCTTTCTCCCGATCGAGCAATGACGCAAAGATGGAAGGTGAGTCGAAGTTAGGGAAACATAACCAATCTATACTGCCTTTATCCGAAATCAAAGCCGCTGTGCAGCAATTTCCTATTACTCCGTAATTTAACTTGTCCATAAAAATTATTTTTTATTTGTCCACAATCCTTTAAAAAAATCAACGGTGGCTTTCAGTTGACCTTTTATGCTTCTGGAAGTCGTTCCGTAACTAACACCTTCACCCGACAGTTCTTCCAAAAAAGGCAATACTTCTTCCTGCGAGGACAGATTGTATTTGGCTTTTTCAGATACAATTCCAACTTTAACTGTTATGGCGGATACTGGAAGAGCCCGGAACATATCCTCATCCGTCGTGTCATCTCCCATTGCTAGTATAAAATCATAGCGGGAAGCCAATAATAGGCGATCTACTTCCGAACCTTTTGTGTATTCTGGAGATTTTATTTCCACGACTTTGTTGCCCTGCATGATTTGTAATCCCTTTCTCAGGCAAACAGGCATTATAGCCTTTGTTAGCTGTTGCGCTCTCAGCTCTCCCAGCCAGGCGTCCGATTCTCTATAATGCCAGGCAAGAGCAGCTTCTTTTGTCTCAAGATGAGAGTACGGGGTTTTGCTTACAAACAAATTTAGAATAAACAATAGCTCCGAATCCCACTCTCGATTGCCTATGTTTTTATGCCATGCGCCTTTTTCCTTGTAAAATGCACCATGCTCGGCGGCAAAAGACAGAGGAAGATCTCCCAGCCATTTCTCCAATGTATAGTGGTCCCGCCCGCTATTAATGGTTACATGATTCCGAGAGTCGGAACAAAAACGCTGTAACAGGTCTCGTAATGCAGGTGTTGGAGCTGCATCTTCCGGATGATTTTTGAATGCAGTTAATGTTCCGTCGTAATCCAGCAAAATCAAGCGCTTTTTCGCTTGGTCATATAATGTTTTGATTTCGTTCTGGTCTTGTGCGGAGATCTTTTTCTTTTGTAATCGTTTGTTTTTCTCTGCGGCCTGCCGCCATTCTCTCATGAAATCCGCAGCCCATTTGTTTACGGTTTGAACCGAAAGGATGGCTTGCATTCGCTGAAGCCTTTCTCTTTGTTCCTCCAATGGCATTTTCAATGCACGGCAAATGGCTTGTTCGATCTGGTCCGTGTCGTTTGGATTAATCAATAAAGCATCAGACAATTCAACCGAAGCACCGGCCATTTCACTTAAAATGAGTACCCCCGGATTATCTTGTTTGGTAGCGACATACTCTTTTGCCACAAGATTCATACCATCGCGCAAAGGGGTTACCAAGGCTATATCGGCAACATAATACATCGCTACCAATTCCTCAAAAGAGAAACCGTGATAAAAATAACATACCGGAGTCCAATTCATGGTAGAGTAAGTTCCATTGATAGAACCGATCTCCTCGTCTATTTTGGTTTTCAATTCGGCATAACTGCCTACATGGTCGCGAGAGGGGACGATAACCATCGCCAATGTCACTTTCCCGTGATATTCCGGATGATTTTTCAAAAAAGAGGCGAATCCGTAAAGACGGTGCAATATTCCTTTGCTGTAATCCAGTCGGTCTACCGATATGATTAACTTATGATCTCCAAATAGAAGTCGTGTTTTCTCTACTGCGTGGTGGACTTTGTCATCAGCTATCACATTGTGATAAAGATCATAGTTTATCCCCATCGGTAATGCATCCACACGGGTTACACGATCATTCATTTGAACTTCATCCAGATTGAAATTCTTATGAAGGATGCGTTCCGTCGCACTGATGAAATGACGCATATAATCGTGAATGTGAAAAGCGACAAAGTCGGCTCCCAAAAGTCCGTTCAGGATCTCGACCCTTTCGGGCAGAATCCGGAAAAGTTCATGTGAAGGGAACGGAATATGGTGGAAATACCCGATATGAAGGTTGGGAAACTTCTCACGGAGCATGCCCGGCAACAGCATTAACTGATAGTCCTGTACCCAAACCCAATCATTAGGTTCAACTATCCGAGATATCTCTTCACAAAAAACAGCATTGACTTCCCTATATGATTCCCAAAAGTTCTTTTTATATAACGTATAAGCAAAAAAGTAATGACAGAGGGGCCATAGGGTACTGTTGCTATATCCTTCGTAGTAATTTTCATACTGCCTGTCGGATAAGAATACCGGATGATAATTATTTTTTTCCAATTGACTGCAAATGTCATCTTTTTCCGTCTTTTGTTCTACGCAGACGCCAGGCCAACCAATCCAATGTTTTTCACAATCAACGTCCAATGACTTCAAACCTGTAGCCAGCCCTCCTTCGCTCCGTGAAAAAACAAATTTTCCATCGGAGGAACGTGTAACTTTTACAGGCAACCTATTCGAAATGATAAATAATCTCATATTTGAAATATTATATACAACACAAAGCAAAATCCATACCAATTTGTATTTGTCATTGATAAACAGATGTTTGCAAATAGGGAAGCCTAAGTAATATTACCAAAATGAAAAACACTTTTTCATTTTAGTTGTTTTTTTTACTTTCAATTTAGAATTAATATTTTTAATCAATTGATATATAGTGATTTATGTTTGTTGTTTTCTAATTGGTCTGATTTTGGCATTATCTTTATCAGTTTAGATTTCCGAAGAAAGTATCATTAATATTCATCTTCGGTTGTCTGCTATAAGAAACAATGTAGAACAACAAAGAAACAAAATGGTATTTTTTATTTATCAGTTAGGCTCGCTTGCCTCTGTATGGGCAATCAGCAATTTAATAAAAAAAGATGTTCCTCAAAGGATCAAAAACAAGATTATCGTTCTGTTACTAGTAACAAGCTGGATTGGTGTTTTGGGGTATTTTTTCATTTTGAAAAACAGGATTGAAAAATGGTGGCCTTGCAAGAAGTACTTGGTTGCTCATAGAAGGATATGAGTTTCATATTATATATTATTGCAATTAAAGTTGTTTTATGTGTACCAAAATCTTTTTCTCCATTCATTCTGTAAAGATTTGAATTGTTTTTTTCTTTTTGAGCCGTGGATATAATTTATTCACGGCTTATTTAAAGGATTTGATTTCAAAAATTAGGATACAAATGGAAAAGAATATGCGGATGAAATTTTTAAAGCAACGGATAACGGTAATATTACTGTTAGTGGCTAGCGTATGTATATGTGGTAGCATCAATGAATTCTATGTCTTCGAAAATGATTATTATTTTAAATATCTGCTGAATACTTTTACAGGAATCATCCTTTTGACAGGAATTGCCTATTTATGCTATCCTCAAAAGAAGACAAATCAGGAAAATGAATTGGTGCTGAATGAATACAAACTGGTGTATGAAACGGAGTCTACCGCATCGCAATATTTTATTTCTGATACAGAAGCTTGGAACACATTAAGAAAACAATTGAAAACAACAGCTCAAGGACATGCTATTTTATATATCAGCGAAAGTTGCGAATTGCCTATAATCAATAACATGATTTTAGCTAAAAAGAGAAATTTCGATTGTTGGAAGCCTGCCTGTGCAGGGCAGATATCTAAAGATTTTGGTGAGATTTAAAGTGATCATAAAAAATATATGGCAGCCATAAAACGATGTCCATGGAAAGGAAATGTCAATTATCTGAAAATACGGGGAATAATATTGAATTGGACCTAGTCAGCGTTGAAAAGCACCACATTCAGAAAGTTCTCCAACATACTAACGGATACAAACCCGAAGCTGCTCGTCCTCTTGGGATAGCCTTAACCACACTTTATAGGAAGATGGAAGCCTATGGACTATAATGTGGAACACTTTGTTCTTGCATACCCGGTAGGTTTACCTAAAACAGGCAGCTTGCCTTTTTTATATACCTTTTCAAAATGAAAATATCTTTTTCCTTTTGAAAAGGATTGAGCATATTACATAATAATATTATTTTTTGATTATATAACTGATAAACAATGCATTGTGCAAGAACTCGATTTTTTGGCACAGCTTTGGCATATAGTAGGGTGGAAAACAAATAAATAGTATTAACAATTAAAAAAGACAAGTATGGAAGATACGTTATCATTTTTGTTCTTGTGTGCTACCGGTGTAGCATGCTATTGGTTTTTCTTCAAGTGTGTGGACTGGTTTGAGAAAATTTAATGTAAGAAAGGAGAATTAAATTATGTTTTTAGCACTGTTTATACTTTGCTTATTGATCTTCGGGTATTTGATGTATGTCCTAATTAAGCCCGAAAAGTTTTAATGGTAATTAGTTTTTTTAAGTGAAAAGATGAATACAGAAATTTTAGGTGTAGCATTGCAGATATTGCTGCTGCTGGTTATCAGTTACCCGCTGGGAAAGCATATCGCCAAGGTGTATAAGGAGGGAAACGACTGCATGCGTTTCATGGCTCCAATTGAAAGATTTATTTACAAGCTGGCGGGTATCAACCCCAATGAAGAGATGGATTGGAAGGCATTCTTGAAATCTCTGCTTATTATAAACGTATTTTGGTTCTTCTGGGGTATGATCCTGTTGGTATCGCAAGGATATCTTCCTTTGAATCCTGATGGGAACAGCGGACAAAGTCCAGATTTGGCGTTCAACACGTGTATTAGTTTCATGGTTAACTGTAACTTGCAGCACTATAGCGGAGAAAGCGGTTTGACTTATTTTACACAGTTGTTCGTCATCATGTTGTTCCAGTTCATCACTGCTGCAACAGGTATGGCTGCCATGGCTGGAATTATGAAGTCGATGGCCGCCAAAACAACTAAAACAATCGGCAACTTCTGGCACTATTTAGTGATCAGCTGTACACGTATCCTTTTCCCGATGTCTCTGATCGTGGGTTTCATCCTGATCATACAAGGTACGCCGATGGGCTTTGACTCCAAAATGACAATCCCGACATTGGAAGGAGCTGAACAAACTGTTTCACAAGGTCCTACAGCTGCAATCGTTCCGATTAAACAGTTAGGTACGAATGGTGGTGGTTACTTCGGAGTAAACTCTTCTCACCCATTGGAAAACCCGACTTACCTGACCAATATTGTAGAATGTTGGTCTATTCTGATCATTCCGATGGCATTGGTATTTGCTTTGGGATTTTATCTGAAACGTAAAAAGTTAGGTTATGTGATCTATGGTGTGATGCTGTTTGCTTATCTTTTGGGGGTATTCTGTAACGTTCACTATGAGATGGCAGGTAACCCGAAAATCGACGAGATGGGTATTGACCAGTCTTGCGGTGCTATGGAAGGTAAGGAAACCCGTCTGGGTCCGGGCGCAACCGCTTTGTGGTCTGTGACTACGACCGTCACCTCTAATGGTTCCGTTAACGGTATGCACGACAGTACAATGCCTCTTTCTGGTATGGTGGAGATGTTGAACATGCAGATCAATACATGGTTTGGTGGTGTCGGCGTAGGTTTCATGAACTACTATGCATTCTTGATTATAGCCGTATTCATCAGCGGTTTGATGGTCGGACGTACGCCGGAATTCTTAGGTAAAAAGGTAGAAGCCCGAGAAATGAAGATTGCAACGATCGTTTCGTTGGCTCACCCATTCGTGATTTTGATCTTTACGGCTATCTCTTCCTACGTATGGGTATATGCCCCTGAATTCGTAGAGAGCGAGGGTGGCTGGTTGAACAACCCTGGTTTCCATGGTTTCAGTGAAATGTTATATGAATATACTTCTTCTTCTGCTAACAACGGTTCCGGTTTTGAAGGATTAGGCGACAATACCTATTTCTGGAACTACACTTGCGGTTTGGCACTGATCATTTCACGTTATTTGCCAATTGTCGGACAGGTAGCTATTGCAGGTCTTTTGGCAAACAAGAAGTACACTCCGGAGAGTGCGGGTACATTAAAGACTGATACGGTTACATTCGGTGTGATGACATTCTTCGTAATCGTCATCGTTGCTGCCTTGTCATTCTTCCCGGCACAAACATTAGGCCCGATCGCCGAATATTTTAGTATTTACTAATTGACAGATTAAGAAGATGAGAAATAACAAAACTGCTTCTTTATTTCCAAAGAAGCTCGTTATAGAAAGTTTGAAGCAATCATTCATTAAGTTGAATCCGCGGATGATGTTCCGTAACCCGATCATGTTTATCGTGGAGGTGGTGACATTCGTCATGTTGTTTGTTACGATTTGGGCGGCTACCACCGGTGATACGACACAAGGATCTTTCGGTTACAATATCTTAGTGTTTATTGTATTGTTCGCCACGTTGCTTTTCGCCAACTTCGCAGAGGCGATTGCAGAGGCACGAGGCAAGGCACAGGCCGACAGTTTGCGTAAGACCCGGGAAGAAACTCCTGCCAAATTGTGTGTCGGTAACAAGATCGAAACGGTCAGTTCTTCTCAGTTGAAGAAAGGCGACATCTTTATTTGTGAAGCCGGCGACACGATTCCTTCCGATGGTGAAATTATCGAAGGTCTGGCTTCTATCGATGAAAGCGCCATCACAGGTGAATCTGCTCCGGTGATCCGTGAAGCGGGTGGAGACAAGAGTTCTGTAACAGGCGGTACGAAAGTATTGTCCGACCAGATCAAGGTGAAAGTGACGACCGAACCGGGTGAAAGTTTCTTGGATAAGATGATCGCCTTGGTGGAAGGAGCTTCTCGCCAGAAAACTCCGAACGAAATCGCCTTGACAATCTTGCTGGCAGGTTTTACATTGGTATTCGTTGTTGTTTGCGGTACCTTGAAACCGTTTGCTGATTATTCCAACACGACGATTACGATCGCGGCCTTTATCTCTTTGTTCGTTTGTTTGATCCCTACTACGATCGGTGGTTTGTTATCTGCCATCGGTATTGCCGGTATGGATCGTGCGTTGTCTGCTAATGTGATCACCAAATCCGGTAAGGCGGTTGAAACAGCTGGTGACATTGATACTTTGCTGCTCGACAAGACTGGTACGATCACGATCGGTAACCGTAAAGCAACCCAGTTCTATCCGGTATCCGGCATTGACGAACACTCTTTTGTACAAGCTTGTCTACTGTCCTCTCTTTCTGACGATACGCCCGAAGGTAAGTCAATCGTGGAACTGGGACGTGAAAAAGGTGTACGTGTACATGATTTGAATACATCCGGATCAAAGATGATCAAGTTTACGGCAGAAACTAAATGTTCAGGGGTGGATTTGGCAAATGGTACTCGCATCCGTAAAGGAGCTTTTGATGCTATTCGTAAGATGAGTGAGGCTGCCGGCAACAAATATCCGAAAGAGGTGGCCGATTTGGTTCAGAAGATTACGAGTAACGGCGGTACTCCGTTGGTTGTTTCACAGGATGATTTCATCATCGGTGTGATCGAATTACAGGATATCATCAAACCGGGGATCCAAGAACGTTTTGAACGTTTGCGTAAGATGGGTGTGAAGACGGTAATGGTAACCGGTGATAACCCGTTGACCGCAAAATATATCGCTGAAAAAGCCGGTGTAGACGATTATATCGCCGAAGCCAAACCGGAAGACAAGATGAACTATATCCGTAAGGAACAGGAAAACGGTAAGCTGGTCGCCATGATGGGGGACGGTACGAACGATGCCCCGGCCTTGGCTCAGGCAAACGTTGGTGTCGCAATGAACAGTGGTACGCAGGCTGCCAAGGAAGCTGGTAATATGGTTGATTTGGACAACGACCCAACGAAACTGATCGAGATTGTCGAAATCGGTAAACAGTTGCTGATGACTCGCGGTACGCTGACTACTTTCAGTATCGCTAACGACGTGGCCAAGTATTTCGCTATCGTACCAGCTCTGTTCATGGTTACGATCCCGGCATTGGCCCCGATGAACATCATGCACCTGCACAGTCCGGAATCAGCGATCCTAAGTGCGATCATCTTTAATGCGATCATCATCCCGATTCTGATCCCTCTGGCATTACGTGGTGTGGCTTATAAACCGATCGGTGCTTCCGCATTGCTTCGTCGCAACTTGCTGATCTACGGTTTGGGCGGTGTAATTGCCCCGTTCATTGGTATCAAGTTGATAGATATGATTGTAAGTTTATTCATGTAAAAGTAAAATCAATATTAAAAACCTTCCTCCCTCTGTATGAAGATAGGAGGAAGGTTAAGAAAATAAAACAATAATTCATTATGATATCAAATCTTTTTAAATCATTAAGACTGACAATTGCATTTTGTTTGTTCTTCAGTGTTTTCTACATCTTCGTTTTGTGGTTGTTTGCCCAAGTGGCAGGACCGAATAAAGGTAATGCAGAACTGGTTACATTGAATGGAAAAGTAGTGGGGGCCGCCAACGTTGGTCAGAATTTCACGCAAGATATTTATTTCTGGGGACGTCCTTCCCATGCTGGTGACGGTTACGATGCATCCAGTTCGGCAGGTAGTAACAAGGGACCTTCCAATGAAGAACATTTAGCTTTGTTGGAAGAACGTATTGATACATTCTTGGTTCATCATCCTTACCTAACCCGTGAAAAAGTTCCGGCTGAAATCATCACAGCCAGCAGTTCCGGTTTGGATCCCCATATCTCACCGAAAGCGGCTTATGCACAGGCCAAACGTGTAGCGGACGCTCGTGGATGGTCGGAAGAAAAGGTCATGGGTATCGTCAATTCTCATGTTGAGAAACCGTTATTGGGTATGTTCGGAACGGAGAAAGTAAATGTATTGAAATTAAATGTTGCGCTTGATCAAGCATCAAATAACAAATAACAAATTTTAATAAGTCAATTAGATTTAGGTTATGAAATCATTCGTAAAAAAAGTAGCAGCCTTGGCAATTGTATTCTCAATGGCATCTTCTACGTTGGCTAATGCACAGGAAGAGGATGGTAAAGTAAGTTTTTCTGTGCAGGGAGATTTGGTAAGTTCCTATATTTGGCGTGGTTTCTACCAGACTGGTGCTAGCTTCCAGCCGACACTATCACTGGGGGTAGGTAATTTCTCTTTGACAGCCTGGGGATCTACCGATTTTCAGGGAGCAAACTCTACATCTATGCCTGCGGCTAAAGAGATAGATTTAACGGCAGCGTATACATTCGGATCAGCTGGTCCTACATTATCTGTCGCTAGCTTATGGTGGGCAGGGCAAGGCTCTTGCCGTTATTTTAACTTCAAAAGCCATGAAACAGATCACCATTTTGAAGCAGGTTTGGCTTACACTTTGCCTATTGAGAAGTTACCTTTGTCTATCGCCTGGAATTTCATGTTTGCCGGTCAAGACAAAGATGAAAATGGAAACCAAAACTATTCTTCTTATGTGGAGTTGAATTTTCCATTCACAGTGAAGGGCGTCGATCTGAATGCAACTTGTGGTGTTCTTCCGTATGATGCGGGAATAACTACGTATGGAGGTGATGTAAATAGTGGATTTGCAGTAACGAATGTTGCATTGAAAGCAACGAAAGATATCAAAATCACGGATTCTTTCTCATTACCTATTTTTACACAGGCAATTTGGAACCCTCGCATGGAGGATGCCCATCTTGTCTTGGGAATTTCTTTAAGACCTTGATATAATAATACGCATGGACCGAGAACAAAGTGTACAACATTTTTTAGATTTGTTGAAAAAGTCTCGTCGTGGCAATTTTAAAATCTACATCGGCATGATTGCCGGTGTAGGTAAATCGTATCGGATGCTATCAGATGCCCACCAATTACTGGAAAGCGGTATCGATGTCAAGATCGGTTATATAGAAACACATGGGCGAGTCGAGACGGAGGCATTGGTGGAAGGATTGCCTATCATCCCCCGCCGCAAGATATTTTATAAAGGAAAAGAGATCGAAGAGATGGACTTGCAGTCGATTCTCAGTATCCATCCTGAAGTTGTCATCGTTGACGAATTGGCTCATACCAATGTCGAAGGCAGTAAGAACGAAAAGCGTTGGCAGGATGTCATGGATATACTGGATGCCGGTATCAGTGTGATCACGGCGGTCAATATTCAGCATATAGAAGGACTTAACGAGATGGTGCAGGACGTGGTTGGCATTGAGGTCAAGGAACGTATTCCTGATATCGTACTGGAGCAGGCTGATGAAGTGGTCAACATAGACCTTACTGCTGACGAACTGCTGGCTCGGTTAAAAGCCGGAAAAATATACAAACCCGATAAGATACAAACAGCATTAAATAATTTCTTTAAGGCTGAACATATTCTTCAGCTTAGGGAGTTGGCATTGAAAGAGGTAGCTTTGCGGGTAGAAAAAAAAGTGGAGAATACCATTCCAGAGAATCTCGGCGTACGCCACGAAAGGTTTATGGCCTGCATCAGCAGTAATGAGAAAACTCCCCGTAAGATCATACGGAAAGTCGCACGGTTGGCAACCCGATATAATTCCAAGTTTTTTGTACTGTATGTACAAACCCCAAGAGAAAGTTCCGACAGGATTCCGTTGGCAAGTCAAAGGCATTTGCTTAACCATTTCAAGTTGGCAACGGAACTTGGAGGAGAAATCATTCAAGTGCAATCCCCACATATAACGGATGCGATCGTACAGGCTTGTAAAGAAAAGCAAATCAGTACGCTATGTATCGGACGACCAGCTTTAAAATATCCTTCCGCTATCCTTGCGATGGTCCACTATCGGAACATGTTAGAAGAGTTGGCTCAATTAGGCATTGATTTAATAATATTAGCATAAAAATCCTTCCATGAATATGAATATAAAAACAAAGTTGACTTATGGGATAGGACTTTTATTTGTCCTGATCACTTTATTAGGTGGATTGGCTATAAAAAACATTCATAATGTATCGGATGACACGCAGAATATCCTAGCGGATAATTATAATTCACTCCTTTATTCCCGTCAGATGCTCGAGTCACTGGATGCCATTCGGGAAAATCCGAATGCTCGAAAAGAGTTTGAGGCCGGGTTGGAAGCTCAGAAAAAAAATCTGACAGAGAAGGATGAAGACGTACTAACCAACCGATTAAGTTCGAACTGTGAAAAGGCGTTGGATGACATGGATGATGAATCGATTCGGCAGATACGCCAGACGATTTATACCATTATGGCAGTCAATATGTCTGCCATTTATGAAAAGAATGAAGTGGCTGTCCATACGGCGGAAAGGTCTCTCTTTTGGATCTGGACGGTAGGAATTGCTTGTATCGTGATCGCCTTCCTCTTTCTGGCTCGCCTGCCACGCTCGGTCAGCGTACAGATCCAGAAATTGACGGATGGCATCAAGGAAATCACCAATGCCAATTACAGCAAACGGCTCAATTTGGGCAATGAACCGGAGTTTAAGGAAATAGCCACGTTGTTCAACGAGATGGCCGAGCGCTTGGCCGAATACAGGAACAGTTCGCTGGAAGATATCCTGCAAGGGAAAAAATATATAGAAACAATTATCAACAGCATTGCAGAACCTATCATAGGCTTGAGTAAGGAACGGAAGATTTTGTTTGTCAATGACGAGGCTTTGACTGTTTTGAATTTGACACGGGAAAACATTATCGACAAACCGGCTCCCGAAGTGGCGTTAAAAAATGATCTGCTGCGCCGTTTGATCCGCCAGTTGGTACATCCCGATGACAATAAGGATCCGTTGAAAATCTACGCAGACAACAAGGAAAGCTATTTTCAAGTAAAATACATCCCGATCAACGTTAACAGGCAGACTGGACTGGAGAGTAAGTATGTCGGGGATGTGATCCTGTTGAAGAACGTGACCGAATTTAAAGAAAAAGATATTGCAAAGACAACCTTTATTTCGACGATCTCCCATGAACTGAAGACACCGATATCAGCTATAATGATGAGTCTGAGATTGCTGGAAGACAATCGGATCGGAAAACTGAATACAGAACAGGAGAGCCTTTCCAAGAACATAAAGGAAAATAGTGACCGTTTGCTGGAGATCACTGGCGAATTGTTGAAGATGTCACAGGTAGAAAGCGGTAAGCTCTACCTGAATCCGAAGATTACCAAACCGATCGAACTGATCGACTATGCCATCAAGGCGAACCGGGTACAGGCCGAGCGTTTTAACTGTCAGATCGAAGTGGAGTATCCCGAAAAGATTGCCAAATTGTTTGTCGACAGCGAGAAGATTGCTTGGGTTGTGACCAACCTGTTATCGAACGCCATCCGTTATTCGTCGGAGAACGGACGGATTATCATCGGTGCACGACAGATCGACAAAGCCGTCGAGATCTATGTCAAGGACTTCGGAAAGGGCATTGACTCGCGTTACCACGAAAGTATTTTCGACCACTATTTCCGTGTGCCGGGAACAAAAGTACAAGGTAGCGGTTTGGGACTTGCCATCAGCAAGGACTTTGTGGAAGCTCATGGTGGTACGATCCGTATCGAAAGCGAAGTCGGTAAAGGTAGCACGTTCGTGATCAGATTCAATGTATAAAAAGTAAAATCAAAAATCAGATAGTCTAATGAAAGTATTAAAATTTGGTGGTACTTCAGTCGGTTCTGCCCAGCGGATCAAGAATGTCGCATCAATCATTTGCGATCAGGAACAGAAAATAGTAGTACTCTCTGCCATGGCAGGGACAACAAACTCTTTAGTGGAGATATCTGAGTGCTTCCATAAGAAAGATCCGGAAAAAGCCAATGCGGTCCTTTCTTCCTTGGAGCAGGCTTATGTCAATCATATAGAAGAATTATACCGGAGCGATGTCTACAAGGAAAAAGCCATGCAATACATGCTCGAACGGTCTCAACATGTCTGGTCTTTCTCTAATATGCCTTTCAGCATGTTCGATGAAAAGGAAATCTTGGCGCAGGGTGAGCTAATATCAACCTTTCTGATGACCTGCTATCTGGAAGAACAAGGAGTGAAGGTAGTTTTATTGCCTGCGTTGAACTTCATGCGGATTACAATGGACAATGAACCGGACATGGAATATATCGCTAAACACCTAAATACACTTTTGGAGCAAAACAAAGAGGCAGAAATATATATTACGCAAGGTTTCATCTGCCGGAATGCTTACGGCAGCATTGACAACTTGGAAAGAGGAGGAAGCGATTACACCGCCTCTCTAATTGGGGCGGCTATCCAAGCAGAAGAGATACAGATATGGACGGATATTGATGGGATGCACAACAACGATCCACGGTTTGTCAATGACACCGCTCCTGTTAGGCAGTTGAACTTCGACGAAGCCGCTAAGTTGGCACATTTCGGTGCCAAGATACTACATCCGACTTGCATCCTGCCTGCCAAGGAAAAGAACATACCGGTACGTCTCTTGAACGCATTGCAGCCAAGTGCGTCGGGTACATTGATCTCGAACACGGCGGAAAAGGGTGCGATCAAAGCTGTTGCCGCCAAAGACAACATCACGTATGTCAAGATCAAGTCGCTCCATATGATACCGACACCTCATTTTCTGAGCATCGTGTTTGATACGTTCTATAATTACAATACGCCGGTGGACATGGTGACCACTTCCGATATCGGGGTTTCCGTAACGATTGATGATGACAAGCATATAGACGAGATTGTGGGTGTATTACGGAAATACGCAACGATTACAGTCGAAAAGAATATGGTGATTGTTTGTGTTGTTGGTGACCTGGAATGGCAAAATGTCGGTTTTGAGGCACGCATCATCAATGCATTGAAAGATATTCCCGTACGGATGATTTCATACGGCGGAAGTAGTAGTAATGTATCGTTGGTGATGAAAGCGGAAGATAAAGTGCATGCTTTGAAGGCGCTTAGTGAGCACTTGTTTTCCGTATCAGACAAACCTGTGTTATCATCCGTTTCTTAAAAGAAAATTAAGATTAATAGTTGAGCATATTTGTTTTTTGATTTGTTTTAGAAATGAAGCAGAAGCAGTCTTTTTTTGTAGAGACTGCTTCTATTTTTCGGTAATAAACAATGAAAATTCTTCTGTGTATTGACAGGTGGAAAATCTGGTATAAACTGTCCCCCCATTATCCTATCTAAAGAGTCCCCCAAAATCCAATTTAAATTGCCCCACCCCAAAAAACATTAAAAGAGTTACAGAATCAGTTCATAATTCTACATTAATCTATTAAATAGACAAAACAGATAGTATTCCCAATAAATCAATCAGCATGAACAAGATTTGTCAAGGAGGCGTGCGACTTGTTTGTCATGGGAAGCTCCGGTACAGGAAAGAGCTACATTACCACAGCCTTGGGATACAGAGTCTGCCAGAAAGGATTGAAAGTGCTGTATGCCAATACTTCCAGACTTTTAGGGCAGTTGAAGGCCACCAAGGTAAAAGGTAGCATCCTGTAGGAGCTGAAAAAGATAGAAAGGACGGATATGCTTATACAGGATGATTTCGGCTTGCAGCCGTTGGACAACGGAAGCAGAATGCATCTGATGGACATCATCAAAGACCGATATGGTAAGAAATCAACACTGATTACATCACAATTGCCGGTCAAAGACAGGTATGATGTCATCGGCAAGAAGACAATAGCCGGCGTAGTCATGGACAGAATAACTCACCAAGCCGCAAGAATTGAGCTGCACGGAGAGTCCATACGCAAAATTTGCGGGAAGAAATGAATGATTATATTGGCAGTAAATAAAAATTATAAACCCAGCACAAATCGAAAACTAATAAACTGATTATGTGATATTTTTTTGTATTTTAGGAAAAATAAATCGGGGGTCAATTTAAGTTGGATATTGGGGATCTGTTTCATTGGAGTTTCCAAGTTGTCGTTATACTCCTTGAACACATTGTATAATGTTTTGAAAGTTTCGTCCTTTTCCTGATAGCGGTTTACTATGGCACGTGCGGAGACAATCTTTTCCTCCAATTCCAAGTCTTGGTAAATCTGATAGAATTTCACACGCAAAGGTACTTTCCCGTTTTTAACGGTTTACTACGCTTGATGAAGAACAACACGCTGAATATTTCTCTTTCCATACGGCTCAATTTTTAATGATACAAAATTAGGAAATCGAACCGAGAACCTGGTTATGTAAAATAGATCAACGTGCTGTAAAAAAACGAAGTAGCACTTGTGTTGTGTAACATTTTAGGCTTTCTAAAACCGTCCCCCGAATAAGGACGTGCCGTCTGCTTCAATCCCACTTATTTTGCCTATTCTTGGAAATGAAAAATCCCTGAACTTGTTTGAAATTCAGGGATTTACATCGTTTTTCTTTTCTTAAAAGTGGTGCCACCAGGAATCGAACCGGGGACACAAGGATTTTCAGTCCTTTGCTCTACCAACTGAGCTATGGCACCATCATGTTGTTTTGTATATCGTTGTTTCGATTACGGGTGCAAAGGTAGGTATTATTTTTAATCCAGCAAATGTTTTGAAAGAAAAATTCACAGGACAGTAAATTATCTATTTTTCCTACAAAAAAATCCACTTTTCTCTTGCAGGTTCAAAAACAATGTGTACCTTTGCACCCGTAATCGAGACAACGATACAAAAAAACGGGATGTAGCACAGTTGGCTAGCGCGCCACGTTCGGGACGTGGAGGTCGGAAGTTCGAGTCTTCTCATCCCGACTCATCAAAAAGGCAAGAATCTTGAAAGAGATCTTGCCTTTCTTTTTTCAATCCTATTAATATCTAATGAATAACAAAAGGTATCAACATATATTGTTCGATCTGGACGGTACATTAACCGATCCTATGATTGGCATTACCAGTTCTGTAAAGTACGCCCTCTCCTATTTCAATATAGAAGTAGAAGATTTACGATCTTTATGCCCTTTCATCGGGCCACCATTAAAAACATCCTTTAAGGACTTCTATCAGTTTACAGATGAGCAAGCAGATGTAGCCATTGCTAAATACCGGGAATATTTTTCAAAACAAGGTATTTTCGAGAATACCCTGTATCAAGGTACTGATGAATTACTCCGTTTGCTTACCGAAAACGAAATGAAAATCTACTTAGCCACCTCAAAGCCGCAGCCCTTCGCTCAACAAATTCTAGAATATTTCCACTTAGAATCTTATTTTACATTTGTTGGAGGAAGCACATTCGACGGAAGCCGTTCCGAAAAAGCGGATGTAATACAATATGTATTAGACAGCACCGATATAAAAACACGGTCTGACGTAGTCATGATCGGTGATCGTAAATATGATATAGAAGGGGCCAAAGCGAATAACATAGATTCAATAGGAGTCCTTTACGGCTACGGGGATGAAGAAGAACTAGCGAATGCCGGAGCAAACAAAATCGTTACTGATATAAAAGAACTATCATCTTTCCTTCTAACAGGGTATATCCCCATATAGAAAGCTTAAGCAGATCTATAAATTACATTAAAAATAAACATCAGCAATAAAGAGAATGAAATATTTGGGAAGCTCGGCTTCAACCGGGCTACCAATTTTTCTATAGCGATCTTCATCTGTACACGAACCGTACTCTCTTGAACCGATAATATTTCCGCGATCTCCTTCGTTTTCAATCCCTCCTCACGAGACATCAAAAACACAAGACGGCATTTCTCAGGAAGTTCGTCAATCGCTTTATCAAGCATCTCTCTCATCTCTTTTAACTCCAAATGCTCCTCCGGAGAACCCTCATCTTCCTCTTCCATTAATGGCAACAACTCATTTAAAGAAACCCTATTCAAGTCTTTATTCCTTGCTTGAAAACGAAAAGACTCGTTACGTACGGAAATATATAAATAGGTATCTATATTATCAATATCCTTTAATCGTTTCCGGGATTGCCAGACCGAGAAAAAAACATC
Organism: Parabacteroides sp. AT13; assembly: GCF_002272965.1. NCBI lineage: Bacteria > Pseudomonadati > Bacteroidota > Bacteroidia > Bacteroidales > Tannerellaceae > Parabacteroides > Parabacteroides sp. AT13. The sequence continues at coordinate 716,324 of NZ_NQMH01000001.1, forward strand.
TGTCACAACTTCACGGCATGCCTCCTTCTCGCCTAAACAATAATAAGCGAAGCGAAAAACCTGATCATAATATAAATTATAAAAACGTTCGAAAGCTCCCCTGTTATCTACCGACACAGATTCAAGCAACCCTTTGATATCTCGCACAAAAACTCCCACTCCTTTTTCTTTGATTTGGCAAACATACTAAATATAATCTAAATGCCTTTTTAAAAAGCGGACTATTTTTTCTCATATTTTACTTGCATATTCAAATTATTAAACTACTTTTGCACCCGCAATACGGAAGTAGCTCAGTCGGTAGAGCACTGGTCTCCAAAACCAGGTGTCGGGAGTTCGAGCCTCTCCTTCCGTGCGTGAGCGGCAACACTATGAATATATGTTGCCGCTTTTTTATTATTCTCCTTCTCTTCCCATTGCGATAAAAAAGCGTAAATAAGACAACATTTTTCGTTAAAGAGACTATTTTTTCTTTCAATATATAAAGGAATATACTACTTTTATTGCCGATTTTAAATCTAATTGAGACTTAGTGTAAATCGTATACCATAGAAACAGATGACAACTAACAAATTTTCAAACCGATACTCGTCTGAGAGGAAAAAGTATTTTTTCAAAAGTAAGGCGTTTATCCTGTTCCTCGGATTATTTTTGGGAGCAGGGATTATGATCACCCTTTATAAAACATCTGTATATTTCTCGACAGATGAATCTTGTATGATGTGCCACGTGCATCCTCACGTAGAAAACAGTTGGAAACTTTCCAAGCATGTAAATAATGGAAGTGGCGTTAAGACACATTGCGTAGCTTGTCACCTCCCACCTCAAACAAATACTTGGAAACATTATAGCGCAAAAGCTAAATTGGGTATGAAAGATGTTTGGTCATACTTGACTAAAGACAGTGCGGATTTCAATTGGGAAACTAAGTCCGAGTTGGAACACGCCGTTAAATATATCCCCAATGAATCTTGTAAGGAGTGCCATCAGAACTTATTCCCCGAAGGAATTACCGATGATGGTGTAACAGCACATTTATATTATGATGAGAATGAGAAAAAGCTAGATCTACAATGTATTAGTTGCCATTTGGATGCAGGACATTACAATCCGAACTACAATCACTCTAAGATGGTTGGCATACCGGGACAAAACACATCCGGGGCAACCTCAATAGATACCAGCCTGTTTTTTAAGGAACCAACTACAGTAACCTCTTTTACCGATTATGTAGAACAAATTCCCGGAACAATGGTCTCATTCAAGATGATTGCCATTCCCGGAGGTTCATTCAAAATGGGTAGTGAGGAAAAAGAGGCGTTTCATAAAGCAGATGAGTCACCTGTACACAACGTAACCGTTAGTCCATTCTTCATGGCTGAGGTCGAGGTGACTTGGGATCAATACTGGGCTTTCTATGGGAATACGATGAGTGAGGGCCGTACCCCGCCAGAGACCGTGTACGCAAATAACAGTAATCCGAATGTCGATGCCATCTCCGGTCCGACACCTCCGTTCGGTTTCCCGGATCAAGGCTGGGGTGGCGGAGATCGCCCGGCTATTACAATGACTCATTATGCGGCCGAGACTTTCTGCCAATGGTTATCCAAGAAAACAGGAAAGACTTATCGTTTACCGACCGAGGCGGAATGGGAATATGCGGCACGTGGCGGCACGGAAACACCTTATTTCTTTACGGGTAATCCAAAAGACTTCTCCGATCAAGGCTTTTGGCGTAAATTTTTCGACGCTAAGACTGATAGTATAGGTTCTTATGTGATTTATAGCAAGAACAGCAAAAACAAGACGCAAGAACCGGATTTAGTAAAAGCCAATCCCTTTGGTTTAAAGAATATGTTGGGTAATGTAATGGAATATTGTGCAGACAAGTATGATCCTGAAGCTTACGCTAAAAGCGGAAGTAGCGCCACAGATCCATTGGTTACTGAAGGTACAGAATGGGTAGTGAGAGGCGGTAATTACACCTCCGATGCGGCAGATCTTCGCTGCGCTTCCCGTGATTATACCAAACATGAAGCTTGGTTAAAAACCGATCCGCAACAGCCGAAGAGTATCTGGTGGTACTCCGATATCAGAGGAATCGGTTTCCGTGTAGTATGTGAACCTAAATAAATAGTGTCTAAAAAATAATATCATGAAAAAAGAGAACAGCATTAGCAGAAGATCATTTCTGAAAAGTTCAGCCCTAGCGGGTGCGCTTGGAGCAATTGGAACAGGTAGTACAGTTGGTGTATTAACTTCTTGTGGTGGAGGTGAAAGTGCGAACGCAATAAAGCCTTTGAAAGAACCCGGTACTTATTACGTGCCCGAATTACCAGATTTGGCGACTGATGGAAAAGAACTAAAAGCTGGTGTAATCGGTTGTGGCGGACGTGGTTCCGGAGCCGCTTTTAACTTCTTGAACGCTGCGAACGGCGTTACGATCGTGGCTTTAGGCGATACGTTCCAAGAACGTGTCGATGATTTGGCAAAGAAATTAAAAGATGAGAAAGGAATTGATGTACCGGCTGATAAACGTTTCGTCGGCTTGGATGCGTACAAACAAGTGATTGATAGCGGCGTAGATGTAGTGATCGTCGCCACTCCTCCCGTATTCCGTCCAGTTCATTTCCAATACGCCACAGAAAAGGGCAAACATTCCTTCTTAGAGAAACCTATCTGTGTTGATCCGGTTGGTTACCGTACCATTATGGCTACCGCAAAACAAGCTGCGGCAAAGAACTTATGTGTCGTAACCGGTACTCAACGCCATCACCAACGCAGTTATGTCGAGTCTTACAAGAAGATCATGGAAGGATTGATCGGTGAGATCACGGGCGGTACGGTTTACTGGAATCAGAATATGCTTTGGTATCGGGATCGTCAACCGGGATGGAACGATTGCGAATATATGATCAAGGACTGGGTAAACTGGAAATGGCTTTCCGGCGACCATATCGTAGAGCAACACGTACATAATATAGATGTATTCACTTGGTTCAGCGGATTGAAACCAGTCAAGGCTGTAGGTTTCGGTTCTCGCCACCGTCGTATCACTGGCGACCAATATGATAACTTCAGCGTTGATTTCACAATGGAAAATGGTATCCATATGCATAGTATGTGCCGCCAGATAGATGGTTGTGCAAATAATGTAAGCGAATTCATCCAAGGAACCAAGGGATCATGGAGCAGTGACACGATGGAGATCAAGGATTTGGCAGGAAACGTTATCTGGAAATATGATAGTGAGGCCGAAAAAGCGAACTTCAAGCAAACTGACCCGTATACATTAGAGCATGTAAACTGGATCAACTGCATCCGTGGTGGTAAACAAATCGAGCAAGCTTCTGAGACTGCTATCTCCAATATGGCCGCAATCATGGGTCGTGAGTCCGCTTACACGGGTGCCGAGACCACTTGGGATGCCATGACTGCCTCAGCATTGGATTACACTCCGAAAGATTTGAACTTAGGAAAGATGGATATGAGCGGCTTCGTCGTTCCTGTTCCGGGTAAACCAATCGACAAGAAATAATCCAGACTGTTTATGACATTAAATAGAAGAAACTTTTTAAGAACCTCCTTATCCGGCGCTGCTTTAGCGGTAGGAAGTACGGCCTTGGCCTCCTGCTCTTCCAAGCCGGCAAACACTGCCGAAGGAGAAAAAGGGAGCGACAAGCCCGGCAAGGACCTTGAATTAAAGCTTTCTTTCCAAGAGGGAATCGCCCCGGGTGAAAGTTTGAACGAGAAACTTGATTTTATGGAGAAGTTGGGCGTTGTAGGTTTTGAGCCGGGTGGCGGAGGATTAGCCGGCCGGGTAAACGAGATCAAGCAGGCCTTAAACGGACGTAATATCAAAGTGAGTGCCATTTGCGCCGGCTTCAAAGGCTTTATTCTTTCTACCGATCCAGCCATCCGCAAGGAATGCATGGACACGATGAAAGAGATCATCGCCGCAGCCGGTGAATTAGGTTCTACGGGCGTGATTATCGTTCCTGCCTTTAATGGTCAAGTCCCCGCCTTGCCTCATACGATGGAGACACGGGATTTTCTTTGCGAGCAATTCAACGAGATGGGAACTTTCGCCGCCCAGCATGGGACTAGCGTCATCTTTGAACCTTTGAACCGAAAAGAGTGTTTTTATCTACGTCAAGTAGCCGACGCCGCCTCTTTATGCCGGGATATCAATAATCCGGGTGTACGTTGCATGGGCGACTTCTGGCATATGACATGGGAAGAGACCTCTGATATGGGAGCCTTTATCTCCGGTGGAGAGTATCTCCAACACGTACACGTGGCCAGCCGCAAACGTCGCAGCATGCCGGGTGAGGATGGAGATGCCGATAACTATATCAATGGTTTCAAGGGATTGAAAATGATTGGTTATAACAACTACGTAAGCTTCGAGTGCGGATGTCAGGGAGACCGTAACGTGGTAGTCCCCACCGCCGTCAAGTTATTACGTGAACAATGGGAACAAGCTTGATAAGATGCCTTTAGTATACCCAAATATGCAATTGAGTGAGGTGGTGGAAGAACACCCCTCACTCATTCCCGTAATCAACCGGTTTGGGATTCGTCTCGGGCTTGGCGACAAATCGGTGAAGACGCTCTGTGAAGAACATTCGCTGGATACGGACTTTTTATTGACAGTGATCAATACCTTCCTCAACGAGGAGTATTTTCCGGAGAAGAAGTTACAAACTTTCCATACATCGCAGATTATTGATTACCTGACAAAGACGAACCAATACTATTTACGTTATCAGCTCCCCAATATAGAACGCCATCTAGGTTCCTTTATCTCGATGAGTACGCCCGGCAATCCTACTCTTGGATTGATAGGACGCTTCTTCTCCTCATTCAAGGAAGAACTCATCGCCCGCATTGAGAAAGATGATAAGATATGGTTCCCCTACTGCATGTCGTTAAGTAAAAAGCTGGGAAAAGAACCGGCGCGAACGATCGATGGATTGCAAATCACCTCCGAGCAACGTACGGAAGATACCATCGAGGCCCTTTTAGCCGACTTAAAAAGTATCATGGTCAAGCATCTTTCGGGAGATTACGACGAGAATTTATGTTATGCCGTCCTCTTCTCCGTCTGTAGTCTGGAGAAAGACATCAAACAACACAACCGGATCCGGTATCGAATCCTTACCCCCATGGTCTCGGCCATGGAAAAATTATGTATCTAACGATCTGAAATGCATCGAAACAAACAAATAGCGATCATACTGTCTGATACCCTAAGAAGTATTGGGCTGCAAAGCTTGCTGACCGACTACTTCCCCCCGGTAGAGGTTTGCTATTTTCCAAATTTCGAGATGCTTTCCTCCACAGGAAGCGACACCTACGATTACTATTTCACCGATTCAGATACCCTTGTGCTCAACGCAGATTTCTTCCTCCCGAGAAGAAACAAGACCGCCCTCCTCATCGACAGCACCGAAGAACACGGGGCGCTCTCGTCTACGAACCGTATCACGTTACGTTCCTCCCAAGAGACCATTATCGAGCAATTGCAACAATTATTTACGAGCGACAGCTCCGGCAACACCACTACCGAAAACAACAAGGACCTATCCAGCCGTGAGGTAGACGTACTTCAACTGATCGTAAAAGGCATCACGAATAAAGAGATCGCCGATAAGCTGAACATCAGCTTGAACACCGTCCTCACCCATCGTAAGAACATCACCGCCAAGCTGGGCATCAAGACCGTTTCCGGCCTCACCTTCTACGCCATCATGAACGGGATCATCTCAGGTGACGATATCGAACTATAGCGAAGCCAACAAACCAGCTTTCAAAATCACTACATCTAGTGATTGACCATCCTGTTTCTTTACCGTTTCTTCGCGATTGAAAAAATATACTAACAAAAGAAATTCGATGAAGAGACACTACTTAGGTATCATCGCCCTAGGTGCGTTGGGGCTGCAAAATGTATACGCCGAGAATATCAAGGCTAACGAGAACGACACGATAAAAACCTATAACATGGGTGAGGTAATCGTGACCTCATCCACGAAGGAGACAAATAACCTCCGCACGTTACCCGGTTCCGTATCGATCCTTTCCCCGCAAATGATCTCCGGCAGGCAGATCGACGCATTAAAGGATATAAGTTCTTTCGTCCCGAACCTATACATGCCGGATTATGGGGCAAAACTAACCTCGGCCATCTATATCCGCGGTATCGGAGCCAGAAGTAGCGGACAATCCGTGGGCTTATATGTAGACAACGTGCCTTATCTGGATAAAAGCACCTTCGATTTCGAGCTGACCGATATCCAACGCATCGAGGTATTACGAGGGCCGCAAGGAACCTTGTATGGTCGTAACGCCATGGGGGGCATCGTAAATATCTATACCATCTCCCCGTTCGATTACCAAGGAAAGAAACTCTCCCTATCGGCCGGAAGCTACGGGCAATATAAAGTCAAGGCCTCTCATTATGCTAAGTTGAGCGAGACCATCGGATTCACCGCCGCCGCTTACTATGACCATAGCGACGGCTTCTACACCAATGCCTACGATGGGAAAAAGATCGATAAGGAAGACAATGTAGGCGGCCGATTCAAGTTAGAAGGTCGCTTCAATCCAAACTTCCGTACCTCCTACTCCCTTTCCGTAGATTATACGGATCAAGGAGCGTTTCCATATGGTATGTTCATCGGAACCGGAAATACCGATCACAAGTATGTAAATCCTATCAATATCAACGATCCCAGCTCTTATAAACGGACGGTCATAGCCAATAACCTGTCCCTCGAATACCGGAATGAGCACGTGATACTGAGCAGCACCACCGGTCATCAATATTTCAAGGATGACATGAAGATGGATCAAGACTTCTCCCCTCTCTCGATCTTTACCCTCAACCAAAAGCAAAAGCAAAACGCTTTCAGCGAGGAATTGGCGATCAAGAGCAACACGAGGAATAATTACCAATGGTCCTTCGGACTCTACGGTTTCTACGACGATCTACATACGGACGGCCCGGTCGATTTCAAGGAAGACGGGATCAAGACCGTTCTCCAGCCCGTATTCGATCAATTGAAGAAAGATCATCCTAAGATGCCATATCTGAAAATACTGGACGATCATCTTTATATTCCGGGTTCTTTCGATACCCCTTCTTACGGCCTTGCTTTGTATCACCAATCCACTTATAACAATCTGTTCACGGAAGGCCTGTCAATTACCGCCGGTATCCGCTTGGATTACGAGAAGCAAAAGATGGATTACAATTCTGAGGCTAAGATGAGAATGGGTTTCGGCTTCGTAGAAAACGGACCGGTTATCGACATCGAGAAACTTTTCCCGATCCCAACCACCGTGATGGACGCCAGCATCTCCCAAGACTTCTGGCAAGTACTTCCGAAAGTATCTTTAAAGTACGAATGCTCGTCAAACACGTTCACCTATGTATCGGTAGCGAAAAGTTATAAGACCGGGGGCTACAACGTACAAATGTCGGCAGACGTGATGCAAAGCCAGATGCAATACGATATGATGAGCGCTTTCAAGGACATGATGCCGATCGAGGTCAAAGAACCTACCCCCATCGAGGAAGTAGCCGCCTACAAACCGGAGAAAAGCTGGAACTACGAGATCGGTATCCGTAGCGAGTTGCTATTCCAACGCCTAAGCGCAGAATTGACAGGTTTCTATATGGACATTCAAGACGTACAGTTGACCAAATTCGTGAACAGCGGCAACGGCCGTATCCTCACCAACGCCGGGAAAGCCAAAAGCTACGGTATAGAGGCCTCCTTGCGTGCCCGCATCATCGATGGGCTAACCGCCGACGTTAATTACGGTTTCACCCATGCTACGTTCCGGGATTACAACAATGGGAAAGAGGATTTCAAGAACAACTTCATCCCATATACCCCACGTCATACCTTCAACGTAGGACTGCAATACACCCGCCTGTTCCGTAACGCATGGATAGACCAATTCTCCGCCTCCGCCCAATTCAGCGGTGTCGGAAAGATCTTCTGGACCGAGCGAAACGACATCTACCAGAAATTCTACGGAACGGTAAACGCAAAGGTAGGCGTACGCAAAGGTATCGTCAACGTAAACCTATGGAGCCGTAATATAACGAACACCCATTACTCAGCATTTTATTTCGAGTCATTCGGGAATCCGTTTATCCAACTAGGTAAGCCTTTCCAGATCGGTGCGGAGGTGGCGATCGCCTTTTAAGCGCAAGCGTTCAATAGAAATAAAAAACGGGAGAGCCGGTTCTTACACCAACTCTCCCGATTACTTTATTCCGACTTTCCTATATTCGGTAACTTACTTCAAAAACTATAATCCTTCGATCTTCTCTTCCGGTAAACCGGTGCTCTGGGCAATCAAAGATTTAGATACCCCCGACTCTTTTAAATTCTTGGCGATAGCATATTTCTCTGATAGGCGACCTTTCTCCAGACCTTCCCTCAAGCCTTCCTCCAGGCCTTCCTTCATCCCATTCGCCTTTGCTTCCGCTATCGCTTTCTCTTTTGCTTCCTCTACTTCCTGCAAGAAAGTCTCTTCCGCAAGACGGTTGACATTGTAGCGATCCACGGCACGGTCATAGGCGAGACGATTCTCCGGAGAGAGATTCGCCACGGCGGCCAAACGAGATAGATGAGCGAACACCTGTTCTTTCAAGGCATCCGGCATTCGAATCCAATGTTCCATATTCTTTAACGCATAAAAAAGTCTTTCTAATAAAGTTTCGCACTCATCCAGTTCCTTCGTAAAATAAGGGAACTGCAAATAGATCTGCCGGAAATGAGGGTTCAGCGTCTCATGACTTTCTAGATCCAGAATTCCAGAATCCACACGGAAACGATCCGGTAAATCCGGCTCCTTGAAATTCATGAAAAAAACACCATACACCGTATGTAGCTTATAGATTGCGCCATACGACATCGAAGGTTCCCGCACCTCCAGCCCTTCCTCCCCGTCATCCGGTGAGTGTACTTCCACCGCTAGCGGGGCCTCAATCTGACGGCTCACCGCACGACACATATAATATAATGTTCGGTCCACGAAATTCAGATGCTTGCGGTTCTGCATCTCCACGATGATATATTCTCCCGTGGAGGTACGGCAATAGAGGTCGTAAATGATCCCCTTGTCACGTACATGCTCCGCATGATCCTCCTTGTCGAGAAACATCAGATCCTCAATCCGATGCTCACCAGCCAACAACTCGTTCAATAACGTGATCAAGAACGGCTTGCTAGCCGGCTGACCGAAAATAATCTTAAAACCAATATCCGTAAACGGATTCACGAACTTCCCCATAGCTAATTATTTTTAGTTAAACCTATTGTTTATTCTAGAACGCAAACATACGGAATTTTTATCAAAGAATAAAACGCAAGCATTCAATTCTTTTCAACATAAACCTATGGAGCCACAATATAACGAAATCGGGAGAGCCGGTTCTTACACCGACTCTCCCGATAATATTATTCTGACATCTCTGCCTTCGACAGTTTTCAGGAAAAAAACTATAACCGCTCGATCTTCTCTTCCGATAAACCGATGCATTGAACAATCAAAGATTTAGACACTCCCGCCTCTTTCAGGTTTCGAGCGATAGCATATTTCTCTGATAAACGGCCATTCTCCATACCTTCTACCATTGCTTTCTCTTGCGCTTCTTTTGCCTCCTGTAAGGAAGCATCTTCCGCAAGACATATCTACATTAATACAATCTACACCTATTCCCTCGTCCAAATGTCAGTTCCCAGAATAGGCTCATCCCCCCATCCTTTGCCTCTAAGATAACTGAAGGTTCCCGAGGGATCAGCATATGCCACTGCCCGGCAGGAATCTGTAGAACCATATTCCCAATGGCAGGCGACAACTCATAACGGCCGCACTCCACCCCCTTCTCATCATAGAAGATCTCCGTGACCGCCCCCCGCAAGATAGCGACCGTCTCAGACGTATTCGAATGACGATGGATATCCACTAACGATCCCGACTGCAAGGCGTTCAGCATCCGCTGGGAAGTATCCTCGGAACTATTCCGCAAATCCAAGTTCACACGCAAACGAGGGCTATCTGCCGTTTTAGCCAACAAATCATCCAATAATTCTTGATTAATCAACATAAGCTATACCGTTCTAAAAGGCCAGAGAGCCTTGAATACCAAATAAGTTGTATTGCTCTTACCAAACATCAAATTGATGCAATAAAATCCAGCTATTACCATCCACTCAGGGAAATATAACACATGCTTGGCTCTGCCTTCCGCCTTTTCAACCTTAATGAGGTTATTGATGTCCAGCAGCTCGGGATTCTTGATGATATGAATTGTATTATCAACCTCTTTATCAACCCAATCTACCATGGCTTTAACAGCACCACTCATCTCTAGCACCTCAAATTTACCACCATTACCTATCTTATATGCCCAGTTAGGATATTTCAGATAATAGCGCTTCTCAATATCACGCTTCTGCGTAGCGGTATAGACAGGGGAGAATCTATATATATTCCACTTTGGGCAAATCTCTTTAAGCCTGCCTTCAGCCATTGCCTTGCTCTTTCCATAGTTCGAGATAGGATTCAGCTCTGTGCCTGAATTTATTAACCCCTTCACCATGCCAATGGCATCCACAGTACTGATAAACAACACAGACACATTATGGCTAACACAAGCTTCAAACACATTCTCAGCACAAGTCACATTCAGAAACTTGAACCTCTCAAAACTAAAGTCAGTTTCACCACCTCCAGCATGTGCCAATGCGGCCAAATGAATGCATCTATCCACCTTCTCCGCATCCAATAACGCCTCCAACGCATTTTTGTCAGCAAGGTCAAGAACCACTTGTTTCAAATGCTCATGCGTCCAATCTGATACCCTGCGGTCAACACCCACTACAGCGCAACCTTTAGCTATCAGATCTTTCACCAGATAGCAGCCAATCATCCCAGCTGAGCCTGTTACCAGTATTGTTTTATTCGACATATCCTTTTAATTTTTCAAGTATCCAATTCTGCGGTTTACCAGCCACCCTACCTAAAATGCACAAAAACGTCCAAACGATCATTTTTAAGTCAAAACCGACATTCACGTGATGAACATAAAACGCCTCTAATTCCCTACGGGTAGGCAACACTTTTTCCATATACTCTGCAGGATCTTCTACAGTGTCACCGTATAAATAATCATATAATGCGGCTGGACCTGTCAACCCCGGACGCACTCGGGCAGCTATACCATATTTACCCTCACGCATAATCACCACTTGATCTTGTGCGGCTGGACGAGGTCCCACTATCGCCATATCCCCCAATACACAATTCAGCAACTGAGGCAATTCATCAATCTTTGTAGCGCGCATAATGGCACCCCACTTGAAGATACGGTTCGTATCCGCCTTGAAACTCTTCTCATCCGCATCTTTGGCGATCGTCATGCTTCGGAACTTATACATCCTAAAAGACTTGTTATCTTTTCCAATACGATTCGCACAATAAAAAACAGGTCCCCAATCAGAGATAAGAATACCAATAATAGCTATCAAGAACACAGGCAATAAAACGATCAACGCACCACCACAAGCTATCACACAAAAAGCTCTTTTTACAAACTGATACATACAATCAAAGTCTTCTTAAAGTACACTCAAATGCCTCCGCATAATTCGTTCCACTTTGAGCGCCCCGATAAGCCGCTAACCCCTTGATCGCTTCCGCAGAGCGAGGATGAGGAAAAGGCCGCATTACACCCCGATAGGTAGCTAAAGCATTTATTTTAACCTCTAAGCAGTTCTCACCAACCTCCACGAATGTATTTGGCTGAAATCGGTTCATGGATGTATTAACTGACCATTCAGTAGAAGAGAGTACCTCCATAAACAGGAACTCCTTTAAAGGTTTCACCTCCGCACGGCGTTGAAACAGACGGATAGCAGCTTGACAAGCCATAGAGGTATGCATATGATCATTATTTGTGTCAGAAGGGTGATGCGTGATAACCACGTCACAATTCGATGCGATGATCGCCTTCTCTATAAACTGTACCAAACTAAGATGCGTAGCATTATTCATCTCTATATTAGGGAAGTTCCCCGCATACTTATTACGTATGCCAAGCATCTTTGAGCTAGCATCTAAATCATCGTTCAGTTCATTGTCGTCAGGGCGAAAAGCACGTGCTTTAGCCTCTGAACACATAATGCAGATGTCTACTGAATGGCCATCCCTTGTAAGTTTTTTAATTGTTGCACCAGCACCCAACACCTCATCGTCAGGATGAGCTACTACGACTAAATAGTTCATACTAGATTGTTCCATTATCTACATGTATATTCTGTCCAGTGATACTACATGCTTTCTCACTAACAAGAAAGGAAACAGTTTCCGCTACAGAACGAACACTGGTAGCCGCCTTCATAGAAGTACGTTTGTATATCCTATCTTTTTGGTCGTCTGTAAGAGTTGAGCTCATGGCTGTCTCCATAAATCCAGGCACTACCACATTGGAGCGAATGCCCATCCCCCCCCATTCACGAGCCGTATCCTTTGAAAATGCTTCGAGTGCACCCTTTGAAGAAGCATACATAGCGAGCCCTTTGTAACCCGTATGCGCACTAATACTTGAAATATGCACTATAGAACCACGGGTATGGTGAAGAAGCATATTACGTATTGCGTATTTTGTCATCATCATCGGAGTAAATACATTGACCGCATACATCGCCTTCAGTCGATCCAAGTTTAGATTTGTCACTATATCATCATAAGCCATCGCAGCATTGTTCACGTAAACGTCAAGTACGACTTTATTTCCCACAAATTCTTTAAAAACCGACTTTCTTATACTCTCGCTATCGCTAAGATCAATACTCTTGAAGAAGAGTTTGCCCGCATATTCAGCTTCCAATGCTTTAAACTCATCCGTATAACTACGAGCGACACCATACACAGTATTACCCTGCTCCAGCAACACTCTACAAATTTCCAAGCCCACACCACGTGAGCAACCTGTTACCAATACGTTCATGATCGTTTAATTTTACCAGTTCTTGTTAATGAGAAAGAATCCACAAACTTAATTCGACGAGGAATCTTAAAGTCCTGCAACTGTTCTTTCAAATAATTACGAATCTCCAATTCCGTAAGGGTTGAGCCTTCAACTAATTGCACTTCCGCACAAAGCACATTACCCAAAATAGAGTTAGCCTTACCATAAACCAAAGCCTGCTGTACTCCTTCGATTTCAAGGATTACTTTTTCAGTTTCGCCAGGGTTAACCTTATAGCCGCCCACATTGATGAGTTCATTTTTGCGACTCCTGAAGCGGAATAAACCATTGGCTTCGTTCACCCATTCAATCAAGTCACCTGAATGATAGTAATCACCATCGAACTTAAAGCTATCCGACTGACCAAGCAGCGACTTGTGAATAAGCAACTCCTCCTCTTGAATCAAGAATTTGTCCCGAATAGCAGCTGGAATCTGGAAGCTATCGCCTTTAGCGGCAAATAAAGTTCCAGCTTCCGTGGAAGCATACACATTATTTATTTTAGCGTTAGGAAAAATCATCCCTATTGACTCATAAAGCTTCTTATCAGATTTCTCTCCCCCAAGTGTTACACGCTGTACGGTCTGATAAACTTTTTCGAAAGGCAATAGCAAGCGATAGAAAGTGGGCGTAGCAGACATATGAGTAACGCGATTTGTCTCAATTAGCGAATAAACCTCAGTACGGCTCTTATTAAACACATTCACCAAGAAGTTCAGATTCATAAACGCCTGGAAGAACACCTGCAAGCCTGCCATATGAGTTGGATTATATGCATACGCCCAAACCTGATTTATATATTTTTCGCCAAAACGTACCGCCCGCATAAGAGTCTGCACGCAATGTACCACTTTCTTAGGTTGACCGGTCGTTCCAGAAGTAAAGATCGTGATTTCAGATGTAGAGTTCTTAACCGCCTCTACAACAGCCTCCATGTTAACAAACGTAGTGGAAACAATTTTTGTTGGCACATTTATTTCAGCTACGTTTACACCATCGATTTCTGTCTCGTTTAGGTCAGCGTCAAGTAACACTAACGGAGCATTGTTAGCCAATGCCTTGATAAGATTAACGAAGAAGAGATACAAATCTAGCTGTTTGTACAGAAGGTAGTACTTGTCGCTCTCGTTGAGCGAAGCAAGCAACTGCTCATAGCTGTACTCAGAGCCATTATTCAAAAGGAATCTTTTCATCTGCAATTAAGAGAGTTTCGCATAGATTTCACCAATCGTATTAACTAGTCCATCCTCGAAGATGTCAATGTCAAACTCATCCTCAATCTTAACAGTTAATTCTGCAAGATCAAATGAAGTAAAAGCAAGATCTTCGCGAAGTCTTGTTTCTGCCGTAAGTTCAGCTACTGTATTCATATCTTTAGCAGCTCTAATCTCATTAATTATATCAAAAACTTTCTTTTCCATACTACTTTACTTTTAACAAGTTATACATTTATAATAAATCATACGAAGACAGATCAACCTCCCAATTGTCAATATTGAAAACATCTACCTTTGATAATTTTTCTTTATCCAAAATTCTGCAATCAAAGCGGAAGGCTTTAGGTTCAAATCTTCTTGGGATCTTAACCATTGATAGCGGAGTGAAATGGAGATGACCAACATAAAGAAACAATCCACACTCTTTCTTAACATCGCTCACCATTTTTCTAACAGCTTTATCGAAATTCCTTGCAGTAAGCGGATATACATCCATCAGAAAGCAAGCCTTGACTCCCTCAAATGCAGAAATTTTCCACACGCACTGCATTTCATTATTTTGATACAGATGATAATCAGTAGGGTTGAACCATTTGAAACGGGTCTGCTCAAACTGAGGCCTAACTTTCCTGATGATTGTGTCGGCAATATTGTTAGATGATGACAAATGCGACAATCCTAATAAACAGTTTGAGAAAAGTATCGAGAATGGATTCAAAAGCTTCATCGATGCTTTATAATCACCAATCTTATACGGCAAGATATAGGTATCAAGCAAACCTATTCTCTTTTCTTTCAAAAATGCACGGCTAACCATTTCAGAATTATCATTAGGAAAACCAAAACAGGCAACCATTCCTACTTCTTCTGCATTTTTAATAGCAGCATTCAAGACACTCAACAAATTACTTACATTATCCCGATAACTATCTTTGATAAATAAATCAGATCCCAACCCTACAAGAACTTCTTCTCCTTTAACAGAATAGATAAATGGAATTAATGAGTAACTACCACATATTTCATCAAATTCATTATATAATAGCGTATGAAAAGAATGCTCTAAACAAGTAGAAGTATATTCGTTTTTAAAATAAGTGATAGACCTCTCTTGATTATATACCTCTCTGAAAGCACCAAGAAACTTACCGATTTCACAATCTGTTAAATCAGTTGTCTTTAATGTTACTGTACGCATAAAAATAATATTAATTATTTAAAGCACCAGTTTCTTCAAAAGGTTTATTATAAATCATCTGTTCTAATATTTTAGAATCAACCAAAGATCTATACCAAAGATGATACATGTAATGCATAACATACCCTTCCTTACCATCAAGAAAACCTAGCTTAATGATATAATAATAGAAAAAAAGAATCCAACTTCGAAGAAAAATAGGTAATTTGTAATAAAGTCCAAATTTCAATCTTCGTGTATTTCCTATTGTTTGATCTTTTGAGATTTGATTTTTATTTGTGTTTCTAGACTGAATATATTCAAAATAATCTTGCATCTCACGGGTTGCATACCAATTCATTTTATTTACCCAATGGGTCATATCTTTAAAATCATAATGAATAAATCGATGTTTGCAAAAAACAGATCTACCATGTGATAAAATTGTGTGTTCATCCATTTTTCTATCTTCAATGCGACCTATTCCTGTCTTAAACATCATCAATTTTCGCTTGGTATGGCAACCGTGTTTAATTTTATGACCAAGAAAATATAACCAAGCTTCCATAGTAAAACCATTAACTTCATCATCTGATTCATATTTTTGTACAAGTCCGGACAGCTCAATCTTTAGTTCAGAAGTAAGTCTTTCATCTGCGTCTAGCCTAAAAGTCCATTTTGTTGTTATATTTGTATTATCTAATGCCCAATTAAACTGGCGAGCATAGTTCTCAAACGGATGCTCGTAAAAATCCGCAGAGAATTTCGCTGCTATTTCTTTAGTTTTATCAATGCTACCACTATCTATTACAACACATCTGGTGGCAAAATCTTTAACAGATTCCAAACAGTCAGGTAAATTCACCTCTTCGTTTTTCGTAAGTATAACTACAGTAACATCTAACATACGCTTATAAATAATCAGTTAATTCACAGAAACAAATCCGTTAACATAATCATAAATCATATTGTCTGATTTTATAGTATCAACTTTTGGATGAGTAACTGCAAATGTTTCCGTTTTGTGATTAATCAGTTTTGTTGTAAATAAAACAGAAGAAGAGAATGAGTATATTTTCATATTATATATAGAAGATAAAACCTCAAGTGTTAATTGTAAACTGGACATATCAATATGCTGACAAACAACATTCTCTTTCTTCGAAGACATGGTATGAGACAAGTAATAATCAATTGCATATTGTGATATACAATTATTGACTATAGTAGAATATTCATCCACACTCATATTATTCATTAAATACAATGGCTGTCCCACAAATATAGACTTCCCTTCTAAATTCATACTTAAGGGAACTGATTTGAGAATGTGATCTGCATCTATACGTAACTGCTTTTTTAATCCAAAATAATATTTTGCACGATTAGGTTCTAACAAATAACAACTTCCTATTTTCTTATAGACTCGATCAACATTAATAAATAACAGCTTCATAAGCAATCGCTTTATACGATTATTTGAAGGGACAAAATTGTAATAATTCATAAACCCATCTTCAAGCATGATGATCTTTGCTGTTTTAGTATGATTCAAAATATACAAATTGGCAACAGTAACTATATTTGAAATAGTAACGAGATTATAGTCTAGCTGATTTAAAATCCTACTCAATATAAAAACCTGCTTAAGAATTGCTACATGCGACAACTCTGCATGAACAGACCAGACCTTATCAAACAAATGTTGCATAGGATACTCATTCTGATCTAAGCGATCTGTAATCATTAATAGGTAATGCTTTGAACATTGACTCCATTCACTAGTAGAAATGGCATAAAAAATATCATTATATTTTCGTGCCACTACCAGTATTTTATCTGACGAATTATTCATAATCTAATTATTGGTTGTTTTTTTATAATCAATATAAACAAATAAGGAAGAAGCAAATAAGGCAAAAACAGCATATTATGCAAAGCAAAAGAGCAGTATCCTAATGATATAAAAATAAATCCAAAATCAAAACATTTTCTCTTTTTTAAATCATTGAACATAAATAGAATCAATAATAAAAAAGCAAATCCCCAATCATAATAATAACGCAGGAAATCATTATGAGGGGTTAATGATTCATCATTAAAAAAAGTTTGAAAGAAATCAGTAGACTTACGAGCTCCATGAGGAAAAATGAAATAATTTTCTCGTATTCCATCCAATAAAAATATAGACAAAGATTCTCTTGTTAAAAAAGAGGCATCTTCATTTATGCGCAAAACAACTTTCAACTCATCGAACAGTGAAAAAGAAACAAGCGCAACACAAAAAACTGACATAGCAAAGAAAATCCTTTTTCCACAAAAGAGATATATTTGATAAATCCAATAAGGCAAAAAGAATAGTAACGATCGGGTTTTACATACAAATATGTAAGAAACAAAAAAGCATATTAAAAAGAATAGAACGACTGTCTTTCTTTTTGCATTTTTATACAGCAAATTAAAGGTTTCCCAATATAACACACACAATATAGAGACTATACTTGCAGAAAGATTACCATATTTAAAAAAACCAATAAAACGAATATCTCCACCTATGTCAATATAGTTAGCAGGAAACAGCATTGCAAATAAACTCAATATGAATACGATAAAAGACAATTTATTAAGCAATTTCAAATTCTGACAAACAAGAGTTGTGCTATCATATACCAGAATAGATGCAAGAATGAAATAAGCAATTGAAACATCAATAAGAATATACAACATACCACTCCCATTAGCATAAGAAAAAATAGAAATTATCAACAAAATAGGCAATATTTTCAAACAGAAAGAGAATGAATGTTTCAGTAAAAAAAAGTACAAACAACAAAACAAGGCATACACTATAGCATTAATTGATGAAATATTCGGAAGTATTCTTGTCATAATTAACAAGATCATGTAAGCATACACCAAAATATCACCCTGAAATTTACTTTTATTTATCAACATACTTATATTTCACAAAGAAATTGTTAGTTCCTAAACCAGAAGAGAATTTCTATCAGAAATTATCCTTACACCTCCCTTGATTGAAATCCTTAGATTTTTATAATTAATAAAAAGATATATACCTACTCCAATCAAAATAACATGCCACTGGTTAATAACAAAAGCATAAATCAAGACAAGTACACAAGGAAACCATTTTTTCAGCGCAAATATCTCCTTCAACACATCAGCTATCGCATGATTCTTATTCATGGTTGCTAAAGATTCTCGAGTCGTCATGAATGTATAAAACAAAGAACTAATAGGAACAACCAACGACAAAGCATATAATGAATTGAAATATTCACCACATAAGATTCCCAAAACCAGCGTCAACACAACAGATTCGAAACCAAAAACAACTAATCTGAATTCTTTCTTTTTTGACAGCAGATAAGCTGAATGCCCAGTAGTAGAACTCATAATTATTTGCCCCAAAATAAGAATAGGGAATATAATAGTGATATCATTTCTATATTGAGGTAACAAATAGGACAAAACAACCGCAACAAATATAGACAATAAAGACACCAAATCTATAAATAGAATATAAACACCTCTTATCCTGCTTATCAACTCATAAGCCTTATCTTCATCACAACTATAGAGTCTGTTCAATATTTTAGGATAGAATATGAACAAAAATGCTCCACAAGCCATAATTATACCATGAATCAAGGTATTAACAAATGAGTAACACCCAAACTCTTCTAAAGAAAAATAAGAACTTACTAAAGATGATGCCACTAACGTAAGAAGATAAAAACTCAAATTATAGAGTAATAGAGTAATACCCCTACGTAACAAAACAGATGCGATCGATCGATCAATTTGAAAGGAAGGAGGATTGGGCAAATCCACCCTAAAAATGATCAATGCTATCACATTACTCACAAAATAAGAAACAACAATCTGTCTAACAGTAAGTTTATTCCACATAATTAACACCAATACAAGTAGTACAAAATGAGGAAGGAACTGTTGGATATTCAATTTAATCAGCTTTCCATGTAGTTTATAATATGTTATATAAATTCGAGACAGATTAATTACGATACATGTCATTAGCAATAACATACCATATGAATCGAACTCATAGCGACTAAATAGCGAAACTATTGAAATTAAAAAAGCAAACACCATGAACAGAAAAGTATTTATCAATAAATTCAATGCCCATGACGTATTCCATATTTTACATCTATCACCATCTTTACTTACCGCATATTCCGTATTCAAGGACTCATTAATTCCCAGATTTGAATACGACATATATTGCATAATCAAAAAGACAAAGCTATATATTCCATATTTGATATCACCTAGAGCTTTTGCCAATAATATGGAATTCAAGAATTGAACTATATACGTCCCATATCGAAAGATTACATATACGGATGAAGGAGAACGTAACAGACCTAATATATTATATCTAGTACCCATTGCAGAACTTTACTTTCTCACCACATTAAGAACTTGATCAACAAACTTGCACTTCGCCACTATGGTACATAAAGCAGCCATATCAAATCCTTTACCAATTAAATTTTTTCTAAAACGAACTCCACTCTTTATAAAGGATTCAGAACTCTGAAGCGATGCAACACTCGTTTGAAACAAGATCTCATTATTTTTATTCTGCGGACGATAAACCGGTTCTATAAGTTTTACATATAAAATATCATAAAGCTTTGATCTTAAGACATAGGGCTTAATTCTCAATAGCAATGAATATCTCCAATTCTTCTTCAACACCCCCTTCTGACGATTATATATACCATAATGATGATGAGTAAACACTGGTATATTCAACAGCATAGGGCACCAACTATTTATTAGACGCAATGAAAGTTTACTATCTTCTCGATAATCATATGGAATATTATAGATTATATCCCATATTCTTTTACTGTGCAAAAGAGGATATGAGAAGAAACTTTCATTCAACATATTTGAAAAATAGCATCCCATATCATGTCTAAAATAATTAAAAATATTAGCATATTTAGTTTTTAGATCATTCTGTAAATCTAAGTTTACCAATTTAATTTCATCACAGATCAATTTGCACACATTAGGTAAATCAAAAACATAATTAAATAAGCCTCCTCTCAAGCAGCCTTTAATTGCAAATTTCGAATTATCATAATCTTCATCAAATGAATCATCCAGACTTCCTATTTCTCTTAAAAGATCTGTATCCATTCCAAATTCTACTTCATCGATATTCTCTTTGTGTAAATCATCAAACAAAGTCAACCATTTTTGATTATGCGCATAAATGCTAATGTATTCACCATATCGATCCAATTCATCTTCATCTATAGTTCTCAAACACTCTCTAAAATGCTGACTTACATCGAATATTTTAGTTTTTAAAGAAAACTCAGAAGCTAAAAGTTCATTAATTTTCGCATCTTGTAAAGTTCCATTTGTAATTGAATCTTCACCCTTCCAATATCCAATCATAACTTCCTTACTATGGAATAGATCTAAAGCTAGTTTTACTCTAGAATCCAATCCTCCCGTAGCAAAGAGAAATTTTTTATGCACTCTTTTATTAAGGACTGTAGTCTGCAATTCTATTTCATCCTTTAACACCTTCAAGGCCTCCTCCATTGAGCCAAAGGAATAGGATGTAGTATGAACGTCACACTTTTTTATAATTGCCTGATGGATAGCAAAATCGTATTCGATATATTCATTTTCTAGTAACCTATATATATTTTTGAAAGGAGTTCTATTGCTACACAGTCCAACACTCGCAAGCATTGTAGCAAAAACAGTTTCGTCGAATTCTTGTTTTGAAACTTTTTCTACGTGATAATATGTATTAGTAACAACCACACCTTCTCTACCTATATAATAATAAAGAGCGTATGTATGGCACTCATCCACAAATATTCTAAGTTTATTATCTTGAATATAAGCTAAAGCATAAGAACCTATCAAATGTTTTCTTACATAATCAACACCTTTATCTTCTGACTTGAGATCTTGATAGATTACATTCAAATTAAAGGGATTATCATCATTTAAATACGCCCAAGTACCTATAATCGCAACTACCCCGTCATTATCAAAGTAACAATTTTCACTGTCTACATATCGCTTCGCATAACAAGTTAGTCCATTTGAACTATAATTTTTATTTAATTCATTTTTGGAATAAATACCTCTAAGAATATTTTCCCAATCCTGATTATTGGTAAATAATAATTTTCCCATATCAATTAATATTATTTCTAATGTAAGCACTCAATTGTTTCCACTATGCTATTCTAGTGTATATTATACCCCTTACCTGATTCAATTAATATGTAGAATAAAGTAGGCATTTTCATTCCACGTTCGTTACTATCATGAAGGCTATTTTGAGGAAACTATCTCCTTCCTAAAACAATCTTATAGATTTATATAATCTAGATTTATCAGTTGAAACAAAAAGAATAGAACCTTCTGTTGCAAAATATTAAATCATATCCCATGTAAGGATGGTATCTTCTGTTAGATCTGCAAGTACTTTACGACCTATAACAATATCTTCAAAACGTGGAGCGATACCAGTGCCCGGACGCTTTGGCATAAGGTCTTCCTTTTTGATAATCTCGCCTGCTTTCATGCAACGAGTAAGCACCAATGAGCGACGAGCCTCGCGACGAGGAACCTGCTCACAATCGAGAACAACCTTCTCTGGATTACCTAGAATTTTGTCAATCCATTGGAAGTTGGCAATAGCCTTTTTGAAATCCTCTGGATCACCCGCATGATAGTGGTCGTTGCCAGGAAGAGTCTTGTCGAGAGTGAAGTGCTTCTCGATAACCTCTGCTCCCAATAAATAAGCTGCAGCAAGAGTCATCATATTGTCATCAGGGGCCACATGATCACTAAATCCAACACGAACGGATGGAAATGTCTTCTTCAATGTATCAATTACACGAAGATTTGCATCTTTAGGATTAGTAGGATATGATAACACACAGTGAAAAACAACGATATCTTTACATCCTGACTCTTGTAACGCACGAATAGCTTCATCACATTCCGAAAGATAAGCTGCTCCTACAGACACAAAAACAGGCTTACCTTTTGCTCCTATATGATGAATAAATGGCAAATTAGAAAGATCGGATGATGAGATTTTATAGAAATCTACCATGTCATAAAGATAGTCAGCTGAAGCATAGTCGAAAGGAGTAGATGTAAAATCCATTCCCTTGTCATGAGTGTATTTACAAAGCTCACGGTACTCACATTCACCAAAAGAGTCATGCTTTAAAAACAACTCATATTGGGTCTTTGTCGGCTCCTTTGTCAAGTCCCAATAAGCTGGCGAATTCTTAGATACGATAGTGCCAGCTTTATATGATTGAAATTTAGCACAATCAATACCAGCTTCAGCTGCAGCATCGATATACATCTTTGCTGCTTCGAGCGGATTGATGTTGAGTTTCTTAGCGGTATCATAGAAATTGACACCCATTTCTGCTATTACATAAGGTTTCATAATACAAATGAGTATGTTGTTTATAATCCACGAATAAGCGACATCACACGCT
This sequence comes from Parabacteroides sp. AT13, assembly GCF_002272965.1. Taxonomy (NCBI): domain Bacteria; kingdom Pseudomonadati; phylum Bacteroidota; class Bacteroidia; order Bacteroidales; family Tannerellaceae; genus Parabacteroides; species Parabacteroides sp. AT13. The sequence continues at coordinate 739,328 of NZ_NQMH01000001.1, forward strand.
TACGGCCATCACGAAGGTTGTGCGAGAGAAGTTTTCCATGTAACTTCTCTCGTGCTTCCTTGGAAAGATTCATATACATTTTGAGAATACCTTCGATAATTTCATCGCTTGGGTTAAGACCAATGTACGAGAAACCATTCTCATTGCAAACAAAGCCATGCTTCTCCTCACGCTGATTTTGTGCCATTGCGATTGAAGGAATGCCAAGGAGTGCAAGCTCGTAACCTGTGCGTCCACGAGAAGTAATAGCAATATCACAGGAAGACATGAGTTCAGGCATATTGCTAACATCATAAAGAACCTGAATATGTTCATACTTATTATACTCAAGTAAAGCATCAACATTGTACTTAGCACGCCCAACAACTACAACAAACTCATATTTCTTATACTCATCTTTAGAGATGATGTCAAGCAAACGGTCTGTGTAGTTCTGCGGGTCAGCACCACCAAAAGCAATGAATACACGATTAACATCTTCCTTTATCTTGATTGGTTCGTAGAACATAAAGATCTTACCACAGATATAGTATTTCTCCCCGCCATAAACATTAGGCAATGCATGCTCACTATAAAGTGCATTGAAAACAAGGTCAGCTTTAAGAATTCCTTCACCATCATCCTCAAAGTTGATAAGTTTAGCGTTTGGCAAAACTGAACGCAAACCAATCATATAGTCAATGGACGTAGTGAGGATATCGTTGACAAATAAGCTGTACTGCTCACGTTTACAGATCTCGTAGAGTTCCGCAATGCCATTGACAGGGATAAGATTATGAGTAGTGTTACCAAAAACCTTAACATCTGTCTGGTTTACATCGTAGTAGACATCTGGCTTAACATAGAATTCATCAGCGATTTCAAGAGCACGATAGATGTGTCCAATACCACGCTTGTTATTACCATTCACATAGATAGCTATCTTCTGAGCCTCAAGTAAAGCAGCTGCACTACAGAGATCAGCGAAGGTATCAATATCCTGCGACTCTCGCTCTGGAATCTCGTAAACATCAACATTTACACCAATACGAGTACTCTCTGTTACGATATCTGCCTTTGAGATAACAAAAGTACCCGTCTCCATGTAACATGGTGGAAGATACTGACGGTTAAGACGCTTTTCATAGTTCGGTATCTTCTTTCCATCCTTTTCTCCCCAAGAGAGGTGAGGTGCATTGATTGCAGAGATAAGAGTGTCGAGTTTGCTTTTTATTGCGTATTCAATGGCACTATCTAATGTACCAACAGTGAGAGTTGGCGAAGTGGGCTGCATAGTGATGACATAATCCCACTGCTTATCCGTCGGAATAGCGTCATAGATAACCGCATCGAGAGTTACCTCATCGCCAGCAAGCTCCGCATCACGCCAATGCACCTTCGCTCCCATTTGCTGCGCAATGATACGTACAGGGTTAGAATCAGTCGAAATAATCACATCGGTAATATACTTTGACTGCAATGCATTTTTAATTGAGTAATATACTAAAGGATGCTGCCCAAGCAATCGGATATTTTTATTGGGAACTCCTTTAGATCCTGCTCTTGCAGGAATAATTGCTAAAATGTTCATGTTTATCTACAATTAGAATTTCTCTTCACCTTCAATGTTAGCACTCAATTATCCCATCTTACTATTTACCAGCAAGATAGAATAATAGTTTTTTTATATTAAGTGATTTCTGTTTGTATTACTTGCAATAAACTCCATTTAGGAGACCTTCATAATAATTATTGCCATATATCATTTCACGGATGACACTACTCATCCAACTCTTTAGTTGTAGGTCATAAGACTTGCAGGTTCAAATGAACGTATGAAGATAGTCTACTTGCTGTTTAAGTTTTGGTAAGTCCTTACTGATAACACCTCAGATAATCACATTATCTTCCTTATCATAACCATGTATAACAAAGTCCCTCAGACCAACGACCCTCCTCCCATTATCAATTTATATATCCGGATCTATATCCAAAAAATGATTGGTGGCTTCCCCTATAATCTCCAGTTCACGTTCTACTACCCAACGCAACAACTTATTTTACTCGTAAGCAATAAAATCCCTTTCCTCCCCAAAATATTCCTCAATGGATAAAACGGATTATTGGATATCATAGAGATATTTCCGAATGCTACAACTGAATTCATATCTTTCCTCTTACGATTCGATCACGAGCATAACTTATTTTTTCTTATAACACAAGCTTTTTCCGGTAAAAGAAGTAATCACCTCAAACCCGTTACGAACCTAAAACGTTTGTTTTTTATAATTACTTAGACAAATTACTATCGATAACCCAATCCCCCAGCGTATGCCGCCCACTATAAGTAATATTTAGAAATGCAATAAAAAACAGAATGACGATAATTAAACGTAAAACGTTTATAATTAAGCATTTTGCGAGAATTGCAGAACAGACAGACCTGCAAAAGAAAACAAAATATTGCGACGTTTCAGTTACCAGACTGTTAGCCGCCTGTTTCGGAAACGACGGCAGGTAACCGAATTTTTACCGATAAGAACAAAGCGGATTTGTATTCACTGTTTCTCAATGTTTTGCATGCCAAAGGACGCTTTTCAAAGGAGTATTTTTACAACCTAAAAAAGAGCGTTATGAAAGTGGAAAAATTCAAGGTGCTGCTCTACCTGAAAAAGAGCGAGCCGGACAAGACCGGCAAGGCCCCGATCATGGGACGGATCACCCTGAACCGCACGATGGCGCAGTTCAGCTGCAAGCTTTCCTGCACTCCCGAGCTATGGAACGCGCGTGAGAGCCGGCTGAACGGCAAAAGCCGGGAAGCGGTGGAGACCAATGAAAAAATAGAGAGGCTGCTGCTTGCCGTACACTCGGCCTTCAATTCCCTCATGGAAAGGAAGAGAGATTTCGATGCCGCTGCCGTAAGGGACCTGTTCCAAGGTAACGCGGGCACGCAGATGACCCTGCTCAAACTTCTCGACCGGCACAATGAGGAGATGAAAGCGCGTGTGGGCGTGGACCGTGCGCCTACCACGCTCTCGACCTACCTCTTCACCTACCGCACGCTCGCCGAATTCATCAAAACGAGGTTCAAGGTCCCGGATCTTGCCTTCGGACAGCTCAACGAGCAGTTCATCCGTGACTACCAGGATTTCATCCTCCTGGAGAAGAAATACGCCGTGGACACGCTGCGCGGCTACCTGGCCATTCTGAAAAAGGTCTGCCGCATCGCCTACAAGGAGGGGCACTCGGAGAAATACCATTTCTGCCACTACAAGCTACCCAAGCAGAAGGAGACCGCCCCACGGGCGCTCAGCCGGGAGAATTTCGAGAAGCTGTGCGACCTGGAGATACCGGAAAAACGCAGGTCACATGTCATCACCCGGGACCTCTTCCTCTTCGCCTGCTACACCGGTACGGCCTATGCCGATGTGGTAAGCATCACCCGGAAGAACCTCTTCACGGACGACGATGGCTGTCTTTGGCTGAAATACCGGCGAAAGAAAACCGACTATCTCGGACGCGTCAAGCTGCTGCCGGAGGCCCTCGCACTGATCGAAAAGTACCGTGACGATACCCGTGCCACCCTCTTCCCGCCGCAGGACTACCATACGCTCAGGGCAAATATGAAATCCCTGCGCCTGATGGCGGGGCTGAGCCAGGACCTTGTCTACCACATGGGAAGGCATTCTTTCGCCTCATTGGTCACGCTCGAGGAGGGAGTGCCGATCGAGACCATCAGCAAAATGCTGGGACATTCCAACATAAAGACCACCCAGATATATGCCCGTGTAACCCCGAAGCGACTGTTCGAGGACATGGACAGGTTCGTCGAGGCAACCCGCGATTTGAAACTTATTCTTTAATCCCCAAACAATTATTATCATGCGCAGTACATTCAAGCTTTTATTCTACATCAACCGTAACAAGGTAAAATCGGACGGCACGACCGCCGTCCTCTGCCGGATCAGCATCGACGGAAAGAAATCGGCTGTCACGACAGGCATCTATTGCAAACCCGGAGACTGGGACAGCAAGAAGTGTGAAATCAAAACAGCCAGGGAGAACAACCGCCTTGCCGCCTTCCGCAGCCGGCTGGAAGAGGCGTACGGGAACCTGCTGAGGAACCAGGGAGTGGTCACGGCCGAGCTGCTCAAGACCACCGTATCCGGTACCAATTCCGTGCCGGAATACCTCCTGCAGGCCGGAGAGGTGGAACGCGAACGGCTCAGGGTCCGCTCCAAGGAGATCAATTCCACCTCCACCTACCGCCAGTCGAAGACCACGCAGCTTAACCTCAGGCAGTTCATCGAATCCCGCGGGATGAAGGACATCGCTTTTTCGGACATCACCGAAGAGTTCGCCGAATCGTTCAAGGTCTTCCTCAAGAAAGAGCTGGGACACAGGAACGGACACGTGAACCACTGCCTGTGCTGGCTCAACCGGCTCATCTACATCGCCGTGGACCGGGAAGTATTGCGTGCCAACCCGATAGAGGACGTGGCATACGAGAGGAAAGAAGCACCTAAACTAAGGCATATCAGCCGCAGTGAACTGAAGCGGATGATGGAAACCCCGCTGCCCGACCCGATGATGGAGCTGGCGCGCAGGACGTTCATTTTCTCCTCGCTGACCGGTCTGGCCTACGCGGATACGAGGGCTCTCCATCCCCGTCACATCGGAACGACCTCGGAAGGGAGAAGGTATATCCGCATCCGCCGCGCCAAAACGGACGTGGAGGCGTTCATCCCGCTGCATCCCATAGCCGGACAGATACTGGATCTTTACAACACCACGGATGACGACAGGCCGGTATTCCCGCTGCCGGTCCGCGACGTCCTCTGGTACGAGGTACATGGAATGGGCGTGGCGTTAGGTATGAAAGAGAACCTGTCCTACCACATGGCCCGGCATTCGTTCGGAACCCTGACACTGACCGCGGGTATTCCGATAGAGAGCATCGCCAGGATGATGGGCCATACGAACATCGACAGCACGCAGGTCTACGCCCAGGTCACCGACCGGAAGATATCCTCGGACATGGACCGGCTGATAGAAAGAAGAAAGCCTGCGGCTTCCTTTCCGGCCGCAGGCTAAATAAAAATTGCCGTCGGAATCGTAAATGCAATTCCGGCGGCAATCCTTAAACTTGAATACGATATTATACCAATGCAGGGTGATAATTCTCCTCCAGCAGCCTCTCGATGTCCGATTGCCTGTATAGGATCTTCCCACCGAGCTGGATATAGGGAATCCGTCCTTGATCCCTATAATCCTGCAGGCACCTGCGGCTGATCTTCAACATACCGGAAAACTCCCTGTCGGTCAGGAACCGTTCCCCGTTGAAGGGAGGACGGTTGTCACGGGCAAGACGCTCCATCTTTTTCTCCATGTTGTCCAGCAGGGCAAAGAACCTGCGGACACGTTCGTTCTCCTTGTCGATAATGCCTTCCATCTCTTCCGCTCTTTAAAGGTTTTCGTTCTTCCTTCTTTCTCTCACCTCCTTCTCCTTGCGTCTGATGCCGACGTAGACCATCAACTTCTCCACATCCCCGGGCTTGTAATAGAACTTCCGCTGGAGGCGGGTGAACGCCAGCCGTCCGGTATCGCGGAGGGTTTGCAGGGTACGTGGCGAAATGTCAAGGCGCAGGCAGACATCCTGACCGTCCAGTCACTCTCCGGATTCCTTACAGCGGTTTCTCTCATACAGTCTGTCCACACGTGCGGACAGGTTCTCGGCACGTGCCAGCATCCTCTCAAGGACACCGGCCTCGATGTAGCGTATTTCCATATTCCTAACTCGTTTAAATGTCAGTGCGAATATAAGGGAAGAAACCATGAGAGGCAAGCACGACCAGCACACTGGCAGGAATAGTCATGGATAGTCGGCTATTGTCATGCGAAAGAGGTAAAGAAAAAAAACTCCACCGTACAAAATAAGTATCAAAAAAATGAGTATAAAATCTCTGGAGTGCTCCATATAGGCTAAGAACTTTATCATTGCGATTTCAACAAGTGGTTCCAAACGAGAAATTGCTCCTGAACCTTATTTGTCCTTCGTAGTCTTTTCAATAAAAAGAGACTAGAACATTTAATTATTTGGAATTTAAATCTTGTTTTTGTAACTATGATTATAAAATCACTGGTCAATAAACACTTTTTAAGGATATAAACAAACTTCTTGTTGACATTCAGAGAAAATTTGCCGTTTTTCAAAAAGATGTGGAACAGCTGGTTTCCAAAGGCAACAATGTGGCAGGTATGAAAGCACGTAAAGCTACGTTAGAATTAAGGAGTTTGCTTAAGGAATTCCGTAAGATGTCGGTTGAAGTGGCCAAGTGATCTTTTATCGTCAAGTAGAATATATGTTGAGTTTAAAATAGCCTTCAAAAAATTGTAGTATCATCATGGAACAGAAATCAAACGTTCAATACAGGGCAGAGAAAGAATATAAGAATAGCCGTGAAAAATTCTTTCTTTTATTAAGAGAGATAATTTCCAATTCCATACATGCCGTTTTAATTCGGCAAAATAAAGAAACGAATTTTATCCCTCAGCTAGACCTAAATATTACTTTTGATGAAAATCAATGTAAAATCGAATTAAGGGATAATGGTGAAGGCTTTACAGAAAAAAATCGTCTCTATTTTGAAGAACTTGATAAAAAAAACCTGGAAAAGGAGCAGTTTAATTTCCATCCTTTGGGCCAAGGGAGATTGGCTATTGTATACTTTACCGACTCATCTGAATATGAAACGGTGTATAAGGATAAAGATGGTACATATCAAAAGCGAACCATTCCATATCCAAATACATCTGATGGACTTTTTAATTTTGATGAGTTTGTAGAAGAGATGCCAGAAATAAAAGATACCTATACCAAGCTGACAGCATACTTAAACAAACAAAACACATTAGGACGAGCAAAAACTTTTTTTTATAAATACCCAAACTCAAAAGCATTTAAACAATGGTTTATAGAAACTTTTTTTCCATTCATTGTAACCAATGAACAGCTTGTAGTAAATATTATTTTCAATGGAGAGGATGTTACTGTAAAAAAAGGAAATATTGAATCTGAAACAGAAAGAAAACCCTTTGAAATCAATCTCGCAGAGGGTAATAAATCTTTTATGCTATGGTTGATAAAAAAAGGAACACAAATGCATGGAGAGAATCCGGTAACCTGTTTTGCAAGGAACTTGAAAGCGGATTTATCCAATGGGAAATTAAGTTATTCAATTGATAATAATGACGGTTATTTATTGTATTTAACATCGGAATATTTCGATGAATATGTCGACACAAAAGGCGAAAAAATAGAAATCCCAATTGATGATATATTAAAAATAAATAAGAAAATAAGTGAGATCTTGGATATTGAATTTAGCTCTATTATAGAGAACAACCAAAAGGAGACAAAGCGTAATTTAAAGAATTTCAAAAAGAAGTACCCCTCGCTTGAGACATTTATTGAAGATAGTAATATTATCGATGATAAAAAGATAGTAAATGAGAAAGATATTGTACAATCTGCTATTGACGAGAAGAGTAGGATAGAGAAAAAGTTCTGGAATCAAATAGATAGAGAGTTCGAAAATGAAGAAGATAAACTTTTTAGTGATTCTGAAGAATGTTATAAGCTTTTAAACTCAAGTTTGCATATATATGTCAAACATCGAGAAAGTGTATTGAAACGTTTGCATATGTTAATTCAAAAATTTGATGAAGACGGAAATGATAAATCAGAATTAGAAAGCTCTGTACATGAACTCTTTATTAAAAGAGGAACAACTTTAAGTGATTCTTCAAATATCAATCATTTACATAATCTTTGGATTCTGGATGACAAGTTCACAACATTCTCAAACGATTTCAAAGTTAAAAGCACCAAGTCAGGGCAACCTTTGTCAGATGTTTACATTTGGGCTGATGACCCAGAAAAAACAAAACAAATTCTGATCCTTGAGTTAAAATCAACAACAAACGCACATAATGCAGGAAATACCAAAGAAGGAATGATAGCACAGGTTAAAAGATACGCTCACGATTTTTATAAGCATCCACATAAAACATTGAATTGGACTGTGAATACGGAGCAAGTACAATATACAGGTATCATTCTTGCTAGGAAATCCGATATAGACAAGGAGTTGACATCCAATAGTTTTAGTGGCGGATATAAACCTATCCCATTCCTTGCAAATTCATATTACTTTGAGGACAATTTTTCTAAGGATGACAATCCGAGAAATAAAATGGATATTAGGATAGAATTATATTCCTTTGAAGACATTTATGAACTTGCATCAAATAGAAACGATGTATTCTTTAAACTATTAAAGAAAGAATTTGATATTGAATAAGTTAATGAGAAAGAAGAAGGGAATAAAATATTTTTTAGGATAGGAATAAACGGAATTCATCGTTTTGAATCATTCATTACCTACTCAAAAGAAAGCAAAATACGGTGAGATGTTAAGGAGTAGGCAGACATCCTGATCGTCCAGTCATTCTCCGAGTTCATTACAGCGGTTTCCCTCATACAATCTGCCACATGTGCGGACAGGTTCTCGGAGCATGTCCGCATCATCTCAAGGACATCGGCTTCAATGTAGTATATTTCCATGCGCTCAATTTTTAATGTTCATTGGTGCGAATGTAAAGAAAGAAACGATACCTGCCAAACAAAATCAGTCCACTAGCAGGAATAGCCATGGATAGTTAGTTTTTGTCATATGGAAAAGAAAGCCGAAGCAGGGCTGGATTCACTACCCCCTTTGGCGTATGTGAAAGGAACGTTGCTATGAAAGAAAAAATTCCTCTTCACACATGGATGAAGCAACGCTGAGAATTCGACAATAAAAAGATGTGGCTTCTCTGCCCGGGTAAATGCCATGATTACAGAGTTTTTCATGTTTCTATACCATCAGGCCGATTACCTTCAAATTAAAAACTTATCCAACCTGTGGCAGACCCGGATGGGAAAGGCAATGATACCGCTGAATACGCATATAGCCATATGCCTAAATATAGAGATACGACGATAACGATAAGCCCTTCTATCGGAATAAGGATATAGCGGGATACACGGATAACCATATATGATTATCGGAACAGCGATATGGCAGGTTGTGGGTATATGACAGCGTCCATATACCTGATTTCGTTTTTTTTATTATCGGTATTTCAAATGTTCCAAAAAGCTCTTTTACAGATTACCATCCGGGATGATCACCTAAATTCACATGTACCAGACTTTCTATTTTCTTGATTACCAAACAACCAGAATACCAAAAAACAGGATACCCTGAAATCCTTTTTCCCTAATGACAATCGGAGAAAGCTACCATAACAAACATTCTTGTACCTGATGGCATAATATACCTAAACAGCCTTTTGACGGCTGATTGACCAGAACTTCAGATCCGAGCTTGTTTCCCAAAACAGCCGGTTATTTGTCGAAATCTGTCATTCTGTAACCGTCCCTGCCATCCGTTTTTTCTCTGTGGACGTTGTCTTTTTTTCTCGTGGTATTATGGTCATGTTACCGGATGGGAAGAGCCATCTCCATCACAACCATGAATTATAGTGTAGCCATATTTGTATATAGCCGTATGATACGCTATCCGGATAATGCTATTACAGAATTGCAATATAGCTGGATATTAAAATAAGGATAGCCGGAAGCGAAGGGAGCACGCACCTTTCCGGATACAGATATCTTAAAATCTCCATTTACAGAAGTGTATAAATATCAATTCACTAATGGAGAACTATAAAGAAAAACATAAGTCACACATGGCTACCTGTCATTCTCCATTTGCAGATGTGTATAAGTAGCAATCCGTTAATGGAGACGATGAAAAAACAATCAGGCGTATACGGCTACCTGTCATTCTCCATTTGCAGAAGTGTAGAAGTAGTAATTCGTTAATGGAGAATAAGGTATGTAAAGGGCAGATTTTCCGTATATTCGCCTCCTTATCCCCGAATTATGGGCGTAAGTCACATGGTTATGGAGATATATCTATCTTTTAATGGGGAGAACAGCCGGCAAATATCTGATGGAAAAGCCCCACAAAACACAGGAAAATAGCCACACAACAGTCTGATACACAATAATTATTGGATAAACGTGGTCCGCTCCTGCGGACAGCAAGTTGTGTTTTCGTTTAACCGAAAACGAACGGTTTAACGGCGAATACGCCGACAAACCATTTCAGCCTTTGCCTCCGGAGTCGGTATGTTTATAAGTGGAAAGACAACCGCATTAAAAACAGAAGCAATTTACAATATTAAAAAAATCAGAAAACTTTTTATGGAGTATATAATCTATAAAAATATTACATAACCATCAAGTACAAAATCTTATTCAATCAGTGATTGCAAGGATTGTGGAGCTTGATTTTTCCTATAATATTTCATGTCATCTACTGTTATGAATAAATACCATTGTGATAAATCTGGAAGCTGTATCTGGTATGTCAAAGATATTATTTCATAGAGAGGAGATCATAGACTGCAGAAAAGACGCCACCACAAACAAAATTGAAACAGCTTCTCAACTTATTTTATTCTTACCAATCAGGATTTGTTTCAGAAGTGAATTTTTAGACATTTCTACATTGGATATAGGATACAGATACATCTTGTCACTCCATGTAAGCTTGTCAACAAGCTGACAGGTATATTCCTCGCTTTGGCGGAAGTAATATAATAATTGTCTATATTGTAACCTCTGCCGGTCTTTCTTTCTACAGGCATGAATGCCACCACCATGTCCCATGACCTGATAGAGCTTGAGGGAGTTACCTTCTAATATGAGTACTGTAAATTTCATGCTTATATTTCATGATATCTTTATGAAATTCTGCTCTTCTCCTTATTATTAGCATAGACGTAATTCCCCAAGGGCCCTATCTTGAGAAAACCCTTGAGGAATAATTTAAATCAACCAAACAAATCCTTGTGTTTCTACCTTCTATCTCAAATCCTTACTCTTGACAAGAACGCACCCCAAACCCGACAGCCCGATAGTTGGAGGTGCTCAAAGGGATCACTTGCAACGAGCTGAAGTACAGGTAGTGACCCTTGGTCGGGCTGGACGGAACCGCCGACCAATAGAAGCCGTCGCTACTAACGTTGCTCACCATGCCATTGGAACGGTAGCGATACCCCGACGCAGGGAAGAAGATGGTTTTACTCTTTGAAGAATCAGTGTAGAAATTCCATCCCTTCAAGGAACTGCTGCTCCACGTTCCGTTGATTTCAGAAGACGTACTTGTACTGCCTCCGGTTGTTGTGAATCCAGTGAAAACATTACCGGGAGGAAGTTTGAAGCCCACAGGAGAGGGATCATAGACCGTTTTTACAACAGGATTGTCATTGGCGGTATAAACGGTGTTATCGACACTCCAGAGATTCGCATAAGCATTATCGCCAGAAACTTGATTCTGCATCACATCGGGTTTGAGAATATAGTTCATAATACAAGTAACGCCGGCAGAGAAGTTCTCTGTTGCAGGATTGCTTTGGGAAGAAGTGCCATTCTTGTCATACCAAGTTTTATTGGTATCGGCCAATCCGTTCGAAGGACGCAACGGATCTTTACGGCCCCACTGATAATAAGGATGATTGCCTCTTATTGTGATTGAAGCCGAGACTTGTCTGATGGTCACTTCCTTGCTTGCGTCTCCAGCAGTGAATCTCACCTTGCAACTACGCTCTGCATAAGTTGTGACATCATCATCACACCAGCCGAGATTGACAGGCATAATATTGTATTTTACGTTTTGGTAATTGGTTACCTCAATTACATTGTCGATGTTCTCATCGGTCACCCAGATATGCCAGGACCAAAGTACGTTGTTACTTGCATCCTTGATTGCGATGACGGCATTGCCTTGTTGGATAGAAAAGCGGTCCACTTTGAAAGAGATATTGCCGCCATTGGACCCGGCGTTGTATTTTATATCCGTAACCAGGTCCATCACATCCTGCCAAACCAGTTCGGCTTTAGCCGGTGTACATCCATTATTATTAGCGATGTATGGATCGGAGATCCCCGCCCCGGTATGATTGATGAAATTACTCAGAATATTGCTTCCGGTATTGCCTGTCTTATAGGCAGACTCGTTGGTTGAACGATTTTTAAGGGCATTCCCATATACCAGAGGGAAAGAGTAGTATCCCGGAGCGCTGACAACGTAGCAGTTGGCGGTATTTTCATCTGTTGGACCGCCATCAGTCTGGTTGGAGAGGTTATAGGGAGTATCTGCAGTCCCTTTGGCTGTCGCATTTTGCAACGCGGTCGTATGGGGGGATGTATCCGTACCGGTCTGTACGCTGACCGTTGCATCGTATGGCTGTGCAGAAGTCCCGCCGGCTCCGGATGCCGTGAAAGCGGTCAGCCACTCCGGTCGGGTGTCTGTCCAAGATACTCCGTTATCTACTGAATATTGTGCGGTCCATGGGGCAGCTTCTTGAACCCCTTTGGTGTTCTCACGGTAGCTGGTGACACTGTATGGCTGTGTACCGCCGGTATAGGTAAAGTCGGCTGGCCCCGAGACGGTAAGCGTGTAGCTCCAGTTGATGGAACTGCTGGAAATTTTATAAGTGACAGTCTTGCCAACAGGCCAGGATGTACCTTTGATGTCAGCGGTCAGCGTGTGGTCGATGCTGGAATTGTCAGTGAATACCACTTCGAGTTGTGCACCATCCGGAAGAGTCTGCGGAACCATCATGAAGGTCTGCGCTTCACTCGTGAGCGCCTCGTCAGGTGTGCCTGTTGTCACTTTATCCAATGTCTGCGAGAAGGTGGCAGGTGTATCCAAATCACTCCAGGTCTGTGTCCCCATATTGTAAGTCCCTTTGGAATAAACGTTTTTCAAACTGACGCTCTTTACGGTACCTACCTGCATGTCATCTCCGCACACGAACCTGATGGCGGTAAGGGCATGATTGAAACTAAGGGCCACGGCAGTGTTGGTGTTGCCGGCCAGTTCATCCGTCTTTGCCACGAGAAGGTCTTTTTGGTCGTTGACATCGCTCGGAATAGTGACGCTGATGGTGGGAGAACCTGCCTGTGTCCTGCCGGAAAGTACGTACTGAGTGTTGGCTGTCGGAGCATAGGCGAAGAACTTCATTTTATATGAAGAACCGGGCCAGTAATGGGTGGAGGAAAGCGTATAGCCGCCGTCGGACTTGCTGGCTGTGGCGTTGTAGAAGTAGTTGGGAGTTTTGTCTTCGCTCCAGGAACCGGTATACGAGTAAGCCGAGACACCGAAACTCTCGTACATGTTGACATCCTTTATGGGAGTGGCACGGGTAAGAACGCCCCTATCAGGCCGGCTGTCCGAAGGAGGGAGGGCGATGCTGTCGGTGTATAAGGTGTGTAGGTAAAGAGAAGTGCGACCGCCTTGTAAAGATGAGACGCTGTCCTGTGGCATGTCTGTTCCTGTCATGGTTCGTGCCGATGGACCCCAGCTGGATTGTATTACAGGGGTAAAAGAGATACTTGTGGAAGTTTTACCGCGTTCCAGCTCATCCTCACAGGAGGAAAGGTAAATACAACCGATGACAAACAATGAAAAGGATGTGCGGGATAAAACCGCCTTGCCGGAAAAAAACATAAATCGTCTCATATGCATATAACATTAAAAAATTGTGTATGAATTGTATGAACAACGAAAATTATTCTTTTGTAAAAAAACAAAATATCCAGAAAGGAAGGTGACAAGATGAAAAAGTGTACTGAATCGTTCCCTTGCTCTCCAATATAGATAAATATAGAGAGCAATACCCACCACAATCCAATCCGGACACTGAGAAAGTCAATTCTCATTGAAATGAATCACAAAAAAACTAAACTACATATTAACATTTACTGATTGATCTGTCCAGTCATCTACTGTTACAGTGAAGAAGATAGGTCCTCCCAAGACAGGATCGCCAGGATCTACACCTGGATCGGGATCTACATCTGGATCTACATCTGGATCTGGATCTCCTTGACCAGTTCCTCCTCCTGATCCACAGAAATTCAATGTATAGATATATTTCTTACCTGGTTCCCAATTCGTATCAATACCTATTGCAGAAAATGCATACTTCCCGTCCTTGTTGTCTGTAGCTGTCGGCTGAGGATACAGCAATGTTTCATTAGAGCCGTCCAAACTGTAAATACGGCAAAGTACAGATAGGTATGCTCCAGTTTTATCGGTGTGGCTACTGCCAACCCACTTTGTCAACTGTTGTGGTACAAGCATGAAATTATCATCCCCGAACATGATGGACCTAACAGTATCTGCCAATGTTACAGGGGTAGTCCCCTTAATATAGTAATCATTTGTACTACCTCCATTTTGTCCTGACCAGTTAGCCCATTGAGATTGACCTAAAACATAGGCTGCCGCAGTTTCTGTCTCTGGAAATGTGAAGTCTGCAGTTGTCGCCGCATTCACCATACGAACACCTAAAACCTCGATTTTGATCTTTTCATTGGAACATTTAGCCATTACTTGGATTTGTGAAAGGGCATGCTTGAAATTCAAGGGAACTCCCGGTCCTTCATTGACAGCCTTCGTGCCCGTATTGTAAGCAATGACAAGGTCTTTTTGCGCTGCGACATTCTGCTCAGGGGAAAAACCGATTATACTCTTTCCGCTATTGTTTATGCCTACTGTGCCACCTGGCGTTTGAGGCGCATACGCGAAAAAAGAGAGTCCATAACTTGGCCAATAATAAATGGACGCAGTTGCCCAAGTAAGCCCATTATCAGAAGAGGTGACTCCCAAATTCGTGAAATAATTGCTGCCATTACCAATAGCTGTTACATTGAATGCCCCGAGATTGCTCAAGGTTGTTACTGCTTTAGTACGCGCCTTATCCAAAGACGCGCGGAAAGAAATACCTCCTCCTTTGTTCACGTCAACAACATCGTCGTTGGTACACGAGGCTAAGGCTACAGCAGCCATAGCCGAAAATAAAAAATACTTTTTCATAAAAAATTAAAAAGGTTTAATGAATAAAATTTCGAAGATTCTATATCAATAAATACACATTTTACATCACATTATAACATCCACGTCTATATTCTGCCATTCATCGACCGAAGGGTGGAATCCTCCACCATTTACGATCGGCTTCGGCAGGGAGAGACCATCCAATAAGATGTAGACATCCCGCGGATCGGCCGCTTCGTCAACCTGTTTGCTGACGTCAAAGGTGTAATAATTCTTGCTGCCGTCAGCCATGATAGCGTAAATCACCAGCTTGTGCGCCGGTTCTCCCATCCCCACTTGGCCGAAAGCCAGAAATTCCGCCGTTAGCGTGGAGATCCCGTCGGAAACCACCTCGAATGGAACGGTCGCCGGATCCGGCGTAAGTTCGTTCCGACCGACCCGAAATCCTCCCGACAGGCCCGATAAGGATCCGGAAAGACCCTCCGGAGAAAGATACTTCAGGTTAGACACGTTCCGGATCTCCACCCGGTAACGGCACACCGAAAGTTCCGGATAAAGGGTTACCGTCTGCTCTTCCTTGGATATTTCAATGGCCAGATCGTCCAGGCGATCGCTGTATAGCCGGTCCGGAGACCTGGCAATGCGTTCGTCCCACGTGCCTTCTGCCCGGGGAACCGAGGTTGATGAACCTACTGCCAGAGCGCCGTCCGGAGCGTAAGCCTCAAAGCTGTCAAAGAGGTCTATGTTGCGGTAAAGAACGGACTCCGTGTCCGAATTGACACACAAGGCCCTATAACGGCCTGCCGGTACGTTAATATATCCTCCCCGGTAATCCGTGAATTCGTAGGCCTGCGCCTTGCCGCCATCCAAAGGGAACAGGTACAGGCGCATGGTCTCCGGTTTGGCATCGGGTGCGTGCACCCAGTCGAAAACCACGTGCAGCCCGGCTGTATGGGAATGGTCATCACACAGTTCCTTATGCTCGCATGAACTGAATACCAGAACCGCTAAAATGAGGAACGCTTGCAGGATATAAGTCATCTTGTTCATTGTTTACCTCCTTTCTCCTGATTGTAATTGCCCCGGCCCAATAACCATACCAGCGAGATCTCCGCTTTGGTCGGGCCCACCCACTGCCGTGTCCTCGTTTTCTCCCAAACGTAGCAGGCATCAACCGGAACATACTCGTAACATGTTCCGCCCAAATATCCCAGGCCCAGTGAGAAATCAAGGTTCAGCCTTCTGGCCACGGGCAGGGAATAGCCATATTCAAAACCGACACCGTAATGGGCCTTATCCCACAATGTCCCTCCGGGACGGCCACCCATATAACCGCGCCCCCCGAATTCGAAATCATAGGTTAACAGCTGGCCGTAAACACCGACGTGGTGGCCGGTCAGTGGTTTATCGGATGCACGCTGACCGAAATATTTGCGCAGGCCGACTTCCCCGCCGTACACCCGCCAGTAACGGTGGCGCCTGTCATTTTTCCACCAGCCGTACATCCAGTTGCCCCCCAGTGTCCATCCCTTGCCAAGAGCGAACTCCACGCCGATGTTCGGCACAAGCAGGGCGTCATAGACAAGGTTCGTCTTGAGCCCCATGTAGAACGGTTTGGAAGGTCCGGCAACAGGGACGGGGAGTTGGACCGTATCACGAAAAACAATCACCCTCTCAACCGTATCACGAACAATTACCGTATCAGCCGGTTGGCCTTCCGTTGCTCCCACCGGGGGGGCTAGCTCTTTTTCCATCCCAACAGGAGCAAATTCGCATTCGACCACCGAAGTGTTGCGGAGCTCGGGGAAAAAATGTGCATGCATGTATCGCCATGCCTGTCCGCCCCTTAAATTCATCAACTGCCGTTTGCGGGAATCCACGACAACACCGTTACGGGTCACCCATACAGGGGTATTGCGAAGGATACGCAACACTTCCTCCCGACAGGGCATATCCGATTCCTCGACAAGAGAGGTTAAGCCCTCCCAATCCTCCCCCAAAGAGACGGTTGTAAATACCGAATCCGGCAAGAAAAGACGCTCCTGAAGAATGGAACGGAAAGAGGCGAGCCGTTTATCTGACAGACGTCGGTTAAAGGTCAAGCCCCCTTCGGGAGAGGCACCGGAATGCAGACTCAAACGGCACAGCACGGCTGTTGCTTGCCGGGCATGAATCCCTGCCACAAAGGCATCCAGGCGCGAACCGTTCTCCCCATAGGAAAGATCCACAACGGAACTGCCCACAGGAAAGCAGATACGGCAACGCAACGTATCACTTCCGTAAACTGCCGCATCCATCTTCCAGATAGAGCAGGACAAAAAACAGAAAAATAAAAAAAATCTCATATTTATTTTAATTATTTATTATAATCAAAGAGAAGCTGATAAGACAGGAAAAAAGAGATAAAAAGTTTAATTTGTAAAATGTTTTCATGGAATACTACGGCTTAATAATTATTTATGATTTGTGTCAAAAATTACAGCGCAAAGAAAAATAATTAAAGTCAGACATATATTGTCATTTCGGCTCTATTATTTACCATTTACACTCAAGATTACTCCTTTTTATCTATATATCCAAAGCAAACTAAACTGATTCCAATTGACAACGAAAGATATCGGCTGGGGATTGTTCTTTGGCGTCTGTTAGATCACTGTTTCGTTTCCTGTTGTTTTAATATTTGTTTGACTGAATGCATGCAGCAATTGCAAGACAACGCTATGAAATACTGTTATTGGTTGATGCGGGGAAAAGTAGAGGAAGAAACCTAAGATAAACTGGAAACCAAATTCAACCGACAGAGGGATAACGGCTTTATCCGGAACCGGACCGATTCTATGATCGATTTTGAGTACTGTAGCAGGAAATAGGGGGAGTGTTGGAACGTGCAAGGCTGACCAATGAACAGGCGAGCGGTTGAAAAAGGAAGTCGGTAGGTGCGCCATGGACAGGAAAAGCTGAAGTAATGAACCATATTCCCCGTTTCGGCTGATTTAGTTAGGCGACAACACTATTCGTCCACGTCTTTTGAGATACTTTATGGCTAATCTACATCTCAAAACGCACAAGTATTGAGGAGCTCTCCTTAATAATACGAAAATTGCCCAACGATGCCGCATCGGAGGATGAGACATTGACATTGCTTTGTGCAAAAGGGAAAATGATACTGCGCTTTTCTTTCACAATGCATCTCACATGTCCTAATTTATTGACCAATGCCTCTATTAGCTAAAGCGCTTTCAGGTACGCCGCCTTTAATGCTTCGATCTTCCCTTTTGGGTGGTACATCGACATAGCTTTGTTTTTATCACCTATGCACATGATGTTGATCCCTTTCGTGTCTATCAGCTTGAGTACTTCATCTATCTGATTGAAATCTGTCAGTGTAATGTCAAACTCTTAGCCACTAAAAAGTCTTGCTTCAGTCACCGCCAAAAGTCACCGCATTCTTGTGTCTGGATGGTATCCTTCGGGATCCCCTTCGTTTAGCGTTTGTATCAAACCTTGTTCAATTCGGCTCAATGCTACTTTGGTACAATATTTTTCCGATTTAGATTTCCCGCCAAACTCTCTTCCGGAATATTCTCGAATCTCAATGAGATAATGGATTTTGTTCGGTACGATTTCCACTTCGGATGTTTTCAGCTACTTAAATCTAATGTTCATTTGATTCCTGAACCTGCGCAGTAAACCCCATAAACAAGACGATTGCCTATAAAGATAATTGTATTTTCATAATAGAATCGGATTTAGTTTCATACGAACCCGATGAAAATACAAGCCTCTGACAATTTGATGAATAATGAAACTTTTTGTGACTATAAAAGATAAAAGACAGAACATCTAAACAAAATCTTACTCTGACTATCAAGCATAAAGTCAAAAATTTATTTTGTGCATCAGAGAAACTACGATTCAGACCTAACTAAAAAACTTTTTCATAAGTAGCATTACATAACATATAAAAAACAGACATATAAAGCAGAAAAAGTACGGATAACACAGTCGGAAATCTCATTGAACAATCCGAATCGATTCATCATATAAACAGGATCTGAAAACTCTCCTAAAATCAGTTCTCTGTACGTCTATTTATTTGTTCTCTCCATTCTTTAGGAGGACATCCCAGATATCTTTTACAATATCTGGAAAAATGAGCTAAAGAAGCAAAGTCGAATTCATCGGCAATGCTCCCTAACGACAAATCTGTAACCGAGAGTCTATATTTAATTTCTCCTAACAATTGCATCTTCATCCATTTGCTCGGTGTTTCCCCGAATTCCGCAATGAATTGCCTTTTAAAAGCAGGAAGAGAGAGCCCACACAACGATGCTAGTTCCTTTACGGTACTGCATTCTTTGTAATTGTTCAGAACCTTATTTCTTAAATCCTGGGATCGACCGATAATTGTGTAGAAAAAGTTTGCCTGTTCCTCCCTAGAATAATAAAAACGAATGTTCCAAAACAGTTCTTTGAGCTTAGTCTCATGAAAGTGTATACAGTTTGCTCCGTCTTCCAGATAACAAACCAAAAGTTCAAGAAATTTTCGTAACTCGTCCTTTATTACAAGAGATTCCATGTGATATTTGATAATTTTTTTTAAATGGAACAGATCTGAAAAAGAAGCTTTTTGGCAGGGCGATATACCTCCTTCAAATAGGGCGACAACAACTTCACTTTCTTCCGACGAATACATGTTGAAGAGGCTATCACGGCTCCAAAAGAACATTTTCCCCTCTGAAACTGTGAACTCAAATTCGTTATACAAGAACTGCAGATTTCCTTTCAGAACAAACAAAATACAATCTTTTATCAGTCGCTCTTCATAGTTTATTCCTTTATCAAATTTATAGTAGCGAAATCCTTCCTCTATAAAATTTGAATAATTATAACAGGACGTATGTTCATTCAAATAAAAAAGAGACATAGCATATTTTTATTTATAAAATATTATTATTTATATCTTATTGTATAATTAATATCTATTTCTATTCCGCATTAAATCATAGAATAAAACGTATGCCAAAACGTTACGCAAAGATTAATAGAGTGTAATACATTTGTAATCAGATAATTATTATCTAACAACAACAGAGTTGCATGTGGAATAGAACAACACATATGTGGAATAATTCCACATATAAAAAGGAATATTTCCTACAGAGACATTATACTTTTTTAAATATACAATTTGTATTTTCCCGGATTATACGCCCTTAGTCAAAAGACTATGAACTCTCCAAAAGAGAGTTTCAGTTCATTATGTACTCTTGCTTCAGACGAAAGCGTATAGTTGCTACCGGGGACTTGCTGGCAATAGCATTGTAGAAATAGCTCAGGGCTGGTTCTCGCTCCACCTACTTGTGTAAGCATAAGCCAGTACCCTAAAATAATCGTGTATATTGTTTGTCGTTACAGACGTGACACGAGTCTTCCGACCCGTTGCCTCCTCCTCTCTGACTATTGAAGGAACGGTAATACTGCGGTATATAAGGTGTAAAGATAAAAAGAGAGGATAACCACCTTGTAAAGAAGCGACACTATCCTGTGGTACCTCTGTGCTGGCCATGGAACGGATCAATAGATCCCAGTAAGCACGTATTTCAGGAGTAAAAAATATGTTTGCGGAAATACGCCCCCGATCCAAATCATCCTCACAAGAAGAAAAGTAAATATTACTGATGACGAGCAGTGAAAAACAGGCACGAGACAAAACTTTTCCACCAGCTATCCCTAAACGAAATGTTCTCATAATATTAATAAAATAGCAAATTATTTTGCATATAAAAGCAATTTGTAATGAAATCCAATTATCATTTTAGATCTATCATTTACCATTTATTTCCTTTTTTCCTTTTATAAAATAGAAGTAAAAAAACAGTGAAATATAGAATAAAAAATAGCCTTTTTAAGCCCCATAAGTGAAAATTTACTCCTAATATATCAAAAAGTTGTAGGTGAATGAAATCTCTCATTCGCCATCTAACTTCTTTGGCTAATTCATAAAAGAGAGAGGCTAACTAGGGAAAAGAAAACTTTTTCTGTGTACTTGAGTGAAATTGGCCTCCTGATGGTTAATTTTAAACCAATTGAAACCGGAAAAGCTTGTCTTTGTTATACGTAAAACGTATATTTGCATTGAAAATATCGTTCTTTGAATGATGCAAAAGAGAACTAAATATAGCATTCGCTCGTTTCTAAAACGTTACCTATCATCCGTAGAACAAGTAATAACTATCTATATTTCAACTAGATAGAAAATATGTTATGTTTTGCTGCATCAAAATTAATCCCAACCTTTACGATCGGCAACCCACAAAGAGCGAAGCGCTCCGGGTAATTGCGCAAATTGATTTGCTCGAGGGCTATATCCGCGGTCTTGTTTAACTTCAATTCCACGACATAGAGTGTTGTCGGTGTGCGCATCACCATATCCACACGGCCTTTCGGGGTACGGACTTCCACGTCCACATACATTCCTAGCAGGCTGAAGATCGTGTAAAGCAAGGACTGATAATGGCCCTCGTAATCCGTATTGTCACATTGGGGGATGGTGGACAGGAAGGTCTGCAATAGACGCAGGGCATCATCCATCCGCTCTCCAGCGATCGCCTCGAAAAGAAGGGCTACCGTAGTAAGTCCATCCGCTGTGTATTGATGCAAATAATTGGGCAATAAACTCTTCATCAATCCCATACGTACCTCCTTGTTTGGGATGTCGAGCGTGTACAAATTCGTGAGCGAGGAATAATCCTTTATCGTGATGTAACCACTCTGATAGAGCAATGGCGTAATATCGACCATCCGTTCCGTGGGGGCGTCAAACGACTCTGCCAAAACCTTGCGTGCGCCTATTTGCTGGGGTTTCACGTGATACTTGTTCAGCATCTCGATCAAATAAGTGGGCGTACCGCTACCGAACCAATAGGAATTTAGTTTACTGTCGGCCAAGGCGTTCAACAGGCTGAACGGGTTGTATATATCGGGCGACGGCCACGTGAAATGGTAACCGTCATAATTCGATTTCAAGGCACCCAAGGCACCCTCCGGAGAAACGCCGAGGTTGTCGGCCAAACGACCGATACCCTCACCCATATGCTCACGCATCTCCTCCTCCGTGATGCCACAGAGGGCGGCGTACTCCGGGAGCATGCTGATGTTCTTTATATTGTTCAACTCACTGAAGATGCTCAATTGGGAGAACTTGGTAATTCCGGTCAAGAAAACAAAACGCAAATAAGGATCGCAGGCTTTCAGCGGACTATAGAAGTTACGCATCACGTCGCGAAGCTTCGGCAGCTCCTTCTCCTCATGCACCACGTCCAGCAAGGGAGCGTCGTACTCGTCGATCAAGACAACCACCTTTTGACCGGTCTGGGCGTAGGCACGTTTGATGAGACTTTCCAGACGTTGGTTCGTATAAATAGCGCTCTCATCACGTCCGTATATCTGCTCGTAACCATACAATTTCCTCTCCAGCTCACTCAGAAGCCGATCCTTGTCCATATGCTTCGCCGTGCTCATGTCGAAATGAAGCACCGGATAGCATGTCCACTCCTTCTCCAGACACTCGATAGCCAAACCCTCAAACAAATCCTCTCGCCCCTCGAAATAACTATGGAGCGTAGAAGTAAGCAACGACTTCCCGAAACGGCGGGGACGGCTCAAGAATATATAACCAGACGCACCGTGTGTCATTCGATAGACCAATTCAGTCTTATCTACATACACATAGTTCCCCTCTCTCAATTTGGAGAATGTCTGTATCCCTATCGGGTATAATCGCCGCCCTTCCATCTTCGTCTCTGTTTATTGGTTCGTCAAGACAAATATAACGCTATTTCCCTAAATGATCAATTTTCAGCCCTCTATTTTGGCTTATCGTACCATAATACTCAAAGCACAAAAGTTCGCTTTTCGCTTTTCGAAGAAGATATACTGACTTGTCCTAATCAGTATATCTCCTCAAGGCAAGTCAGTATATCTTCTCAGAGCTAGTCAGTATATCTCCTTTTAAAAGTCAGTATTTTTGATAACTTAGTTATTTTCTATCCCACACATCAATATCCGGTTCCCTATTTATCCAACACCTCGTACTTGGAGTGCCGGCTTTTGAACTCGGGGACGATCGCCTTCATCTTGCCTACGATAGCCATATCGTCCCTCGAGCGGCCTAGGCCGACGAGTTCATCTATATCTTGGCAAACCGTATCATAATCGTACTCCCGTACCTTGGCGATCTTGATCTTCGGATGGAAGGTAGGCAGCGTGATCTCCTCGTCGTTCAGTACCTCCTCGTACAGTTTCTCACCGGCACGAAGACCCGTGAAACGGATCTCTACGTTCTTGGCTCCCGAAAGCTGAATCATACGTTTCGCCAAGTCGATGATACGCACGGGCTTGCCCATGTCGAAGACGAAGATCTCCCCACCGTTACCCATCGTACCCGCCTCCAATACCAACCGGCAGGCCTCCGGGATCAGCATGAAGAAACGGATGATATCCGGATGCGTCACTGTCACGGGACCGCCCTTGGCAATCTGTTCACGGAACAATGGGATCACGGAGCCGTTAGAACCCAGCACGTTGCCGAAGCGGGTCGTAACGAACTGCGTCACGCCTTCCACATGGCCCTCCTTGATCGCTTTGTCGAGGCTCTGCACGTAAATCTCGCAGATACGTTTCGAGCAACCCATCACGTTCGTGGGATTCACCGCCTTGTCCGTGGAGATCATCACGAACTTCCTCGTGCCATACTTCACGGCCAAGTCGGCGATCACACGGGTACCGTCCACGTTGTTACCCACACTCTCGCAAGGATTATCCTCCATCATCGGAACGTGCTTATAAGCCGCCGCATGGAACACGTAGGCGGGGCGATGCTCCGAGAAGATCTCCTCCATGCGAGACTTGTTAGCGATGTCCGCCACCAAGGTATAGGCGTTGATATCCCGCCAATCCCTCGCCATCATCAAGCGGATGTCGTGCAAGGGAGTCTCCGCCTGATCTACCAAGATCAAGCGATCCGGAGCGAATGAGGCGATCTGGCGCACCATCTCGCCACCAATGCTGCCGGCGGCTCCCGTTATCAGAATGCGTTGACCACGAAGCAAGCGGCCCACCGCCTCCATGTCTATCTCTATCTTTTCCCGGGGAAGCAGATCCTCGATCTCAACCTTCCGGAGTTGTGTATGCGTCAAATCGCTCCTGCCATCCCATTCTTGCGCCGCCGGGGTCACGTAGATCTTGATCCCCGCCTCCGCCAAACGGGCCACCATATCCGGCTGTTCCCGGATGGAGTCGCTCTTCAAGGGGGAGACGAAAAGGATCGTCGCCCGCTCTCGGCGCATGACATCGATCAGCTCCTCATCGAAAGGGTACACACGCACTCCCATCAATATACGATTCTGCATGTTCCCGGCCTCCGAGACGAAGCCTGCCAGCACATACTGTGCGGAATCTTGGTTCTGGATGCTCTTCGCCAGACTGATACCGCCCTGCTTCACGCCGAAGATAAAGGCACGCTCAGCCTTCGACTGGCGAAAGGTCGTCACGTAGAAATACTTCACGAACACACGCATCGCCCACATCAAGCTCATCGCCAGCAGGGAGGATAGCACAAGGTCTCGTTTACGGATATACACCAAGTAAGGCGAAAAATCCGTAAGCTCTTGGAAGGTCACCACGCAAACCACACCGAACAGCACGGCGAAGCCCACCCGTTGCAAATCCACGAAGGAAGAGTAACGAATGATGCCCGAATACGTACGGAACAGCCTAAAGCCCACCAGATAAGGCACCAAACAAACACCCCACGTGAGCGACAGGTGCCAAAAGATGCCCATCGTGGCGAAGATCCCGTTATTCAAGGCATATACAAGCAAGCCTGAAAACAGGATCACCAAGCAATCCAACAGGATAATGCTCCAATACGGCAACACTTTCCTTGAGAAATACCACGTTGAGAGTTTGGAAAAAAGGTTCATCATGAATAAAATTTTTGGTTCATGTCAGCTGGGGCAAGCCCTCCACCTCACCGGCATGCCATCTTCGGTAGTCGGTCGAAGAGGATTCGGGAGCAGTTAGTACCACGTAATCCGTCTCGTCCCACCGCAAGATATGTTTACGGGCGTAGGAACGCAGCGAGCGATCCGTAACGGAGACCATCACGATTGGGAACGGGTAGGCGAACAGGCGCAGCGGTGTGGTCTCGCTATCCGGGAACGCACGATGCAGCTGGTAGGCCGAACGCTCGAAAGCCACCCAATAAGGTCCTGTACAATATAAGTGGATCGAGGTAGGTTCATGCGCTCACGCTCCATGATCTCGTTCAGGTGTTCGTTTAGCAATGCGACCAAGCGAATACCGGAGGGAAGGGAAGACATTTCTTTTTGAATTATGAATTGTAAATTATGAATTTTGAATTATTCATTATGTTTCAGCCACCGGTCGTAATCAGCCAACCGACGGATCAAAGATAATTTACTCTTCTTCGGGGAGGATTCCCGGCTCCACGGATCGATCAACTCGTGCGCACGATAATAATAGATACTGCTATCCGTACAGCCATAAAGCGTAAGTAGTAATAATGCCAACGACTGCTCCGCACGGATCAAGGATAAGAACGAGACGATCGTTCCGATCAACGACTTTTGCCGCTCCTCGTCCCCTAATATCGTATAGGCAGGCAACAAGAGGGAATAGAGCTTGCAACGCATCACGGCCGAATCCAACTGCAACTCCCCATAGGTACGCAAGGTCTCGGCCGCCAGCTCACGATCGGCAGCCGTAACGCCACAACTTCCCCAATGACGCCCTAGTGCCTCATGAAGACCATTTTGTATCCGGGAATTGTCCAAACGGGTATATACATGCTTGCCTTCCTCGGCCAAGCTGATCACCTCATACTCGCCCGGCTGAACACGCAATAAAGGAACCCACATCCAGTTGTCCACGCATACCATTACCTCCCGCTCGCCAACACCGGGCTGTATTACTACACTTGCCTCAACACCTTTGAAACGACCATCCGTGATGCGTATCCGGTCACCTTTACGCAAATAACCCGCTTCCGGCACATACACAGGAAGCTCATCCGAGTAAGAACGGGCCACCCAACGCAAGTTTTCCATCTCACGATCGGAGACAAAAGGATATGAGCCACGGCCATCCACGCTAGGCAGGAAATTATACAAGGGAAAATCTCGTTTCAAACGGAAGATCTCATACACAGAAGAGCGGATAAACACATAATTGTAGAGTAACGGACGGTGAGTCTCCACCAAACGCCCCTCACGGCGATGCATCTCCACGAAAGAGGGGGCGAAAAAATCGAACGTAGGCTCGCCCAAACGCACCCTGCGATCTAACTCCTTCCGCAAACCTTTGGCTGGACCTTTGTGACAAGCGGGAAGAGATAACACATACCATCTTACGGTGTGGACATCACGCAATGGTAAAGGGGGAAGATCATGACCCATAGATACTTCAATGCCATATCAGCGTATTCTATTAACACACTGATAATCTAATACTTAAATCAAATATCGTTTTCTATTCCCGAAAATTTTAAAGCAATAGAAACCATGTCAATATCTCTTCTATCGGGACGTGGAAGATCGGCTACTTGGGAAGTAGCGTAAAAGATAGGAAATGATTATTACCCAGTTGTAGAGACGGAGCGTGCTCCGTCTCCCACCATCTGGCAGTAATTTAAAATACCCATTTGAGGGGATGAGACGGGGCACGCCCCGTCTCTACACGATGTTCGTACGATTTTTTGGGGAGACGTGATGATGCAGGAAATATGAGGTCGTTTCGTCTCCATTGTCGTGCCCATACACCACGAATAGAAACGAAAAATCGAGGAAAGATAAATTCAGAAAACAAACAAAGCCTACACAAAGCCTAAAAATTGTTTGTTATTCGGTGTTTTTTACTAAATTTGCGGCGTGGAAGATTACGCTACTTCCCAAGTAGCCGATCGCCTACCCCACCTTTGATACATTATTATATATGCTCTCGAAGCAAGCCTTGTTCACCGCAGACATCTTATCCAAAGAGAAGCTCTTCAAATAGATTTGCGTCGTCTTGATCGATTGGTGTCCCAGCAATTCGCTGATCATCTCGATCGGTACACCCTGTTCCTTCAAGGTCGTGGCGAAAGAGTGACGGATTGAGTACGAGGTAACCATTTCCGTCACACCACAGGCATTTGCCAGTTCCTTCAAGGAACTGTTGAAATCAGCCAAGGCAGAGGTATATTCCCGGAAGGCCTCTTCACCCGTTTTCGTCCCACTCAAGAAAGTGAATAGATAAGGAGAATCCCGAAGCGTGTCGGTCATTAACGCAGCCAACAACTCCTTGGCCACAGGCTGTATCTCGACCAACATCGGCGTACCCGTCTTCTGGCGGTTATACCTCAAGACACCACTCCGGATATCACTCTTTTTCAAATGAGCGAAATCGACAAATGCCATACCGCAAAACAAGAACATCAAACACAATGCCCGCTGTGTTTTCCGCAGCCCCGAATCATCCAACGGAGCGGTCATCAACAAACGCAAGGATTCCGTAGGCAACGCCTTCTTCTGTTTGCTTTTCACTCCCATGAAAATCCCCTTGAACAAATAACGGGAAAAAGGAGCCTCCCCATTCTCCATCGCCAACCCATACACACGGCGAATCCTACGCATATAGGTAGACACCGTATTCCACGAGCATTCCCGGTCCCGCAAATAGTCTTGATACCTCAAAAGCATTTCCCGGTCGATACGGGTATAAGGAATCACCTCCTGCCCACAAAAACGCAGGAATGAATTCAAGGCATCTTGATAACTCTTGGCGGACGAATAACGTCCTTGCTCTCTCAATCGGGCTATATACATCCGCATACCCTCCGCTAAATCATACTGTTTCATATTTTCACGTATAAAAAAAGTAAATTACAATAAAAAACACGGTTAATTCGTGATTGTCTACTTACATTTGCAGAAAAACAAATACCATGGACAAGATCGTAGAAATAGCCCGGTTCACCTATCCGGCGGATGCCCAACCGCTGATGGCCCTGTTGAGGTCGGAAGGGATAGAATGTTATCTCCGCAATGAGTTAAGCAGCCAGATCATGGCCGGTTACGTAGACGTAGGCGGCGCACGGGTGGAGATTCTGGAAAGCGACGTTCCCCGAGCCATGAAGATCATGGAGGAAGGCGGTTACGACCTGCCCCGGGAAGACGAGCAAGCGGAACCGGTAGAACAAGTCGCCGGATTCGCACGTCATATCCCTTTTCTACGAAAATATCCCTTAGAGAAACAAATCATGATCCTATTCGTCATCATAGCTGTCTTTTTGGCTTTGGTGATTTACTTCGGATCGCTTATTTCATCAAACTAAACAAATGTAATCAATGGCACGCAGAAAGATAACAAATAGTCAAGCCGTATGTATCACCTTACTATGGGGTGTCTTATGCTACATGCTGCTTGTATACAGCGAAACGATCAATTTCGACGTCATATTTGCCCTTGTAGCCTCCGCTATCATTGTGTTCGTTCCGATCTATAAGAATTTCAAGCATAGAGACGAATAACATTTCGTCGTTTTTTCAAACTTAATATATCTAAATGATATTTTTTATGCATTTTCTCTTTCAATTATTTGCTAGTGTCAAAAATTAGCTTACCTTTGCCACGTCGTTAAACAAACGGCGTACGGATAACAAAATGGTATAACATTCTAAATATAAAATTCAGTCATGAAGGCAAGTGAAGTTTTAGACAACTTGAAAAGAAGATTTCCGAACGAACCGGAATATCATCAAGCAGTATCAGAGGTTTTAGGGACTATCGAGGAAGCTTACAACGAGCATCCGGAATTTGAGAAAAGCAACTTGATCGAGCGCCTTTGTATCCCCGATCGCATTTTCTCTTTCCGTGTAACTTGGATGGACGATAAGGGACAAATCCAGACGAACATGGGTTACCGTATCCAGCACAACAACGCTATCGGCCCGTACAAAGGCGGTATCCGTTTCCACGCTTCCGTAAACCAATCGATCCTTAAGTTCTTGGCTTTTGAGCAAACGTTTAAAAATTCACTGACTACATTGCCGATGGGTGGTGGTAAAGGAGGTTCCGACTTTAGCCCGAGAGGAAAGTCAAACGCTGAGATTATGCGTTTCTGCCAAGCCTTCATCCTTGAGTTATGGCACCATATCGGTCCGGACACGGATGTTCCCGCCGGCGATATCGGTGTAGGCGGACGTGAGGTGGCTTATATGTATGGAATGTACAAGAAATTGGCTCGTGAGAATACGGGCACATTCACGGGTAAGGGTATCGAGTTCGGAGGTTCCTTGATCCGTCCGGAAGCTACAGGTTACGGAAACGTATATTTCTTGTTGCAGATGCTGAAAACCCGCAACATTGATATCAAAGACAAGGTAGTTTGTGTATCAGGTTCCGGAAACGTGGCTCAATATACGGTAGAGAAATTAATCAGTCTTGGAGCGAAAGTTGTCACGATGTCTGATTCCGACGGTTATATCTATGATCCGGATGGTATCGACCGTGAGAAACTGGATTATATCATGGAGTTGAAGAACTTGTATCGTGGCCGTATCCGTGAATACGCGGAGCAATACGGATGCAAATATGTACAAGGCGCTCGTCCTTGGGGAGAGAAATGCGACATCGCTATGCCGAGCGCAACCCAGAATGAGTTGAACGGCGACGATGCCAAGACTTTATTGGCCAACGGTTGCTTCGCCGTATCCGAAGGCGCTAACATGCCTTCTACGCCAGAAGCTATCGACGCATTCCTTGAGGCCAAGATCCTTTACGCTCCGGGTAAGGCCGCTAACGCAGGTGGTGTATCCGTTTCCGGTCTTGAGATGACTCAGAACGCACAGAAGTTAAGCTGGAGCAGCGAGGAAGTAGACCAGAAACTTCAGAGCATCATGGAAAACATCCACGAGCAATGCGTAAAATACGGAAAGCAAGAGGATGGTTACGTAAACTACGTGAAAGGCGCCAACGTAGCCGGCTTCATGAAGGTAGCTAAGGCTATGATGGCACAAGGAATACTCTAGGTAATTGAAAATTGAGAATTGAAAATTAGTTAGAGAGGAGAGATTGATGATCATATAAGCGAGGGGGATAGGCTTTGAGAGGCTATTCCCCTTTCTTATTTCCGACGAAGTCCCAATTTTCAATTTTCAATTCTTAATTTTCAATTAAAAAGCGGTATCTTAGTGCCGTAAATCGATAAGTATGATAACAGAAGAACTTAGGAAGCTATACCAATCATATACCGGATCACCGGCAGAGGAAATAACAGAGTTACCGTCATCCGGCTCTAACCGCCGGTATTTCAGGATAAAAGGTCCTGAGACGTTGATTGGAGTTAGTGGCACTTCTACTGAGGAGAACGAGGCTTTTATCTATATGGCAAAACATTTCCGGGAGAAGGGCTTACCCGTACCGCAAGTATATGCCAGCTCGGACGACCATTCATTTTATATCCAAGAAGATTTAGGAGATACGCTTCTTTTCAACGCCATCGAGAAAGGCCGTAAAAGCAGTGTATTCGACGAGGAGGAACGCCGTTTATTACACAAGACGATCACCAAACTCCCCGACATCCAGTTCTTGGGGTCCGACGGTTTCGATTTCTCGTATTGCCATCCGCAAGCCGAGTTCAACCAACGGTCTATCCTTTGGGACTTGAATTATTTCAAGTACTGTTTCTTAAAGGCTACCGGGATGGAGTTTCAGGAAAATCGTCTGGAAGATGATTTCTTGAAGATGAGCGACGTATTGTTACGCAGTTCCTCCGCCACGTTCCTGTACCGTGATTTCCAGTCACGCAATGTTATGGTAAAGGATGGAGAGCCTTGGTTTATTGATTTTCAAGGTGGACGAAAAGGCCCGGTTTATTACGACGTGGCTTCCTTCCTTTGGCAGGCGAAAGCGAAATATCCGGAGGATCTGAGGAATGAATTACTATCGGATTATATCACGGCCCTACGTAAATATATCCCGGTAGACGAAGCTTACTTCCATAGCCAGCTGCGCCATTTCGTCCTGTTCAGGACCTTGCAGGTATTGGGGGCTTATGGTTTCCGGGGGTATTTCGAGAAAAAGCCTCATTTCATCCAAAGCGTCCCGTTCGCGATCGAGAACCTGCGGCAGTTATTGAAGAATGACTATCCGGAATATCCCTATTTATGCTCCGTCCTTCGTGAGCTTACCGGGTTGAAACAATTCACGGATGATATCCAGAAACATATGCTGGAAGTAAAGGTCATGAGCTTCGCCTATAAAAAAGGAATCCCGAACGACCCTAGCGGGAACGGAGGTGGATTCGTATTCGATTGCCGTGCGATAAATAACCCCGGTAAATACGAGCGTTACAACCATTTCACCGGTTTGGATGAGCCAGTGATCCAGTTCTTGGAGGATGACGGGGAGATCACGAATTTCCTCGAGCATGTCTACCATATCGTAGACGCCTCGGTAAAACGATATATGGATCGTGGATTCACCAATTTGATGATTTGTTTCGGATGTACGGGAGGACAGCACCGTTCGGTCTATTCCGCACAACATCTGGCGGAACATCTTAACACCAAGTTCGGAGTAAAAGTACATTTAGTACATAGAGAACAAAATATAGAACAACTCTTTAACCCTACATTATGAAAGCTATGATTTTCGCGGCCGGTACTGGTTCCAGACTGAAGCCGTTAACCGATCACACGCCAAAAGCGCTTATACCTATCGGGGGCAAACCGATGCTAGAACACGTCATACTGAAACTGAAATCCTCCGGTTTCGACCAGATCGTGATCAATATCCACCATTTAGGCAACCAGATCGTGGATTTTCTGGAGGCGAACAACAACTTCGGTGTCCGGATCGAAATCTCGGACGAGAGCGATTATCTGCTGGATACGGGAGGAGGAATCAAGAAGGCCACTTCTCTTTTATGCGGGAACGAGCCTTTCTTGATACATAATGTCGATATCTTATCGAACGTGGATCTCAAGAAACTATACGATACCCATGTACAAACGAACCCGTTGGCTACCTTACTCGTCAGCCAGCGCAATACCTCACGTTATCTATTATTTAATAAGGAGAATAGACTGTGTGGTTGGCGTAATCATGAGACCGGCGAGGTAAAATCTTACTATCCCTATTTTGACCCGGATCAACACAACGAGTACGCCTTTAGCGGAATCCACGTACTCTCGCCCAAGATATTGGAGCTGATGGAAGAATGGACCGGAAAGTTCTCTATCATTAACTTCTATCTGGCTATTTGCGCCAAAACCGATATCAGGGCTTATATGGCGGATAACCTAAAACTATTGGATATCGGCAAGCCGGAAACCTTGGCCGCCGCCGAGGAATGGCTACGACAAAACATCTAACAAAATATTTCACACATGAAAAAAACTAGTTTTATCTACTTACTCTTGTTGATCGCACTGGGCCTCAGCTCTTGCCAGCAAGAGAAGACTTTCAAGGTTCTTCAATTCAACATCTGGCAGGAAGGCGCTGTCGTAAAAGGAGGCTTTGACGCTATCGCTGACGAGATCGTAAGAAGTAACGCCGATTTCGTTACGTTAAGCGAGGTACGTAATTATCATCAGACCCGTTTTTGCGACCGGATCGTGGAAGCGTTGCAGCAAAAAGGACAAACGTACTATTCTTTCTACACCGAGGATTCCGGTCTGTTAAGCCGCTACCCGATCACGGATAGCACGACCGTCTATCCCTTGAACGATGACAGGGGTAGTATGTACAAGGCCATTACCCACATCGGCGATACCGAGGTAGCTCTTTACACCGCCCATCTGGATTATCGTAATTGCGCTTATTACGATGCCCGTGGATACGACGGAAATACATGGGACGAGGAACCTCCTGTCACCAATCTGGACACACTCCTATGGTTGAACGAGCAATCTGTCCGTGACGACGCTATCGCTTGCTTCCTAAAAGAGGCGAAAAAGGATCGGGAAGCCGGACGGATCGTTATCCTCGGAGGAGACTTTAACGAGCCTTCCCATCTGGACTGGACTGAGGCGACCAAAGATATGAGAGACCACCAAGGATTGGTTGTTCCTTGGCACGTATCCGTCATGCTGGAGAAAGACGGCTTCAAAGATACGTACCGTGAGATCTTCCCGAACCCTGTAACTCATCCGGGACTTACCTGCCCGGCGGACTGTAAGGATATCGCTTTAGAGAAATTGGTTTGGTCGCCGAAAGCGGACGATAGAGATCGCATCGATTTCATCCATTACGCTCCATTCGAGGGATTAACGCTTACAGATGTATGTATCATCGGTCCGAAAGGTGACATCCTCCGTGGGCAAAGAGAGACGGAAGAGACCTCCGACCCGATCATGACTCCCCTTGGAATCTGGCCTACCGACCACAAAGCGGTTCTTGCCACTTTCCACTTGAAATAAAAAATGGATTCGCGAGACCCGTCTTACCGGCTCGTCTCGCAAATCCACAAACAACAATCTTCTCTTGAAACGCTATCTTTTTATGGTTTCAATACCACGCCAAGACTTTTCTTCCCATCCATCTTAATCGTAATCGGAGCATCAAAATGTACATGACGAAGATATTCCGTCTCCTCTACGGCAGGTTGCGCATTCAAGAACGCCTCATCGAACCAACCATCTCCCTTAAATGGATTAACCGTAAAATAGCCCACTCCGAACGAAGTCAGGTTCTGGAAGAAATGGGTACCTTGACTCGGGTCTACCCGATAATTCTCCAATCCGCATTCCACGATCACCCGTGCGTTACTGATATGCGGCCATTTCACCGGAATACCCAACCAAGAGTCGCTGCTCCCCCATCGGCCGGGGCCGACTAATACGTATCCTTTCTCCTGATCGGTAAACGAACGGTTCATCTTCTCGATCTCATAAGCGATCAACTGATTATTGGATGAATTAAAAGCGCCCGTCTTCACATAGATAATATCCTGTACGTCGCCAACGATGCCATGCCCCAAAACACTGGTAGAAGAAAGGATGGTTTCCTCGTTCTTCACCAAGCTCAGATCCTCGTCCATAATCTCTTTATTATCTACGATCGGACGGATTTGCAACAGATAGAAAGTCGCCCTTGTATGATCCGACGGGTCCATGTTGACAGCGAACTCAATCTCGACCGGACGACCCATTTCCTGCTGCCCGATCCGTAAGATCTGATCCAACGTATCCGCCAGCGGGAATACGTCATGCTGTAGGATATTCACGAAAGAAAGGATCTTACGACCGCCCGGGTAATAACCGTCACGGATAATCTGATCGTACGGATCGTATGTAGAGACAATATATTTCAGGGAACCTTCAGCGTCAGCGTCCTTCAAGCCCAGCTTCACCAAATTAAAGGCATCATCTACCGAGAAGGTTTCCGCCATATTCTTCAAATCCAAGGCATAGAAACGAGTCTGCGTTTCCCTGAGAGCGAAATCCATCGTACTCATCTGCAAGATGCTATGGGGATGTCGGGGAGAGAAACGCAAGGTTTGCCCGCCATCGACGATATATTTACCCAATCCCAAGGCGATATTCGCGATCCCATCTTCCGCCTTCTCGTTACCGATCGGATAGAAATTCAAGGAACGGGCCACGCCCGACATCGTCGGATAGAAATGATCATTATAACGGGAGCCCACCACTTCTTGCAAGACGATAGCCATCTTCTCCTGATCGATCAAGTTCGAGGTAGCCGTCATATACGCCTTACTATCCTTATAAAAGACAGAGGCATACACCGCCTTGATAGCGTCGCTCACCGTACGGAGCATATCGTATTTCTCCTCGATCTTAGGTACCATATACGTAGAATAGATCCCGGCGAAAGGTTGATAATGCGAATCTTCCAGCAGGCTGGAGGAACGCACGGCGATCGGGCTTTTCACCACATCGAAGAAAGCCATCAAGTCCTCGATTAAACGGGAGGGCAAGCTGGCCCGCAAGAAATACCGGAGGATCGTCTCGTCGTCCGCATCGCCCAGCGCTACCGGATACAACTCGTTCGTCTCCATGAACTCGTCGAAGATGTCGGTACAGATCACGACCGTCTTCGGGATATTCACGGCAAAATTATCACTCTCCAGCTTAGGGTATCGCTTCACCATCGCACCGATAAAGGCAAGACCTCTACCCTTACCTCCCAGCGAACCGTCGCCGATACGGGCAAAATTACTATACTCATCAAAACGATCCTTCTGATAAACCGCCACGACACCCGTGTTCTTCATCCGGCGATATTGCACGATCAAGTCGAAAATCAATTTCCGGGCCTCATCCATATCCTTATAGTCACTCACGTCCACATGCTTCAAAACCTCGGCGGGTGGAAACATGGCACGGGAATAAAAGAAACGGGAGAAATGATTCCGGGAGAGATGGTAAACCAGCGAGTCGTCGGGAATCTGGAAGACTTTCTTTTGAAGGTCTTTCAAATCCTTGATACGCATGATCTCCTCTTTCGTATGCGGATTCAAGATCACGAAATCGCCGAAACCGAAACGCTGCATGATCTTCTTTTTCAAATCCTGCGGATAACTCTTGGAATTCTTATCGATAAACGAGGCGTTCAGTTCCTTCGCGTACACATGGTTGCTGGCCTCCGAAGATTCCAGCACGAAAGGAATGATCAAACCCGTTTTCCGTACATACTGTCCGAACTTATAACCGGCATACGGATCTTTCACGCCATTGTGCATAAAACTCATATCCGAGATAATACCCAACATATTATCCCGATACTGATCAAAAATACGTACCGCCTCCTCGTAATTCCGGGCCAATTTGATCTTCGGACGACCCCGCATACGCAACGTACGCTGGTGATCGTTCAACGCCTCCTTCGCGAACATTTGGCTCTGCTCCAGCACGAACTTATATAAATGAGGCAAAGCGGACGAATAGAAACGAATGGAATCCTCCACCAACAAGATGATCTGTACGCCCACGCTGGCCGTATCGTCCGGAGCGTTCATCTTATCCTCGATCAACTTGATAATCGCCAGTAACAACTCCGAGTTACCCAACCAGCTGAACACATAATCGATAGCGCTCAGATCCTCGTTGGCGATCCGCTTAGACACCTCTTTCGAGAAAGGAGTCAATACGACGATCGGGATATTCGGATAATGCACCTTTATCTCGCTCGCCGCAGCGAATATATCCCGGTTATCCATATTCGGCATGCAAATGATCAATTCGAAGTTCCGGTTCTTCAACTCATTCAAAGCCTCCTCCTCGGTAGTCACCTGCGTAAACCGGGGTGGGTAACGGAGGCTTAAGGAAGTATATTCGTTAAATATCTGCTCATCTACACGCCCGTCATCTTCCAGCATGAAGGAATCATATTTCGTAGCGATAAGCAATACATTATATATACGCTTATTCATTAGATTGGCAAACGGGGTGTCTCTGAACACCAAGTCTTTTAAGTTCGGTATACCGCTCATAATAGATTCTGATAGAATTATTCGAGTCAAATGTAAGGAAAAATAATAACTATTGAAACATGAAAGTACGCATTCTGACTCTAACTGAAGATTTTTAGGTTTTCACTGATAAAAAGTAAGCGAAACTCTTGGTCATTCCAAAGAATTACCTACATTTGCCAACAGAATGTTATCCTTTTAAAGAATATAAATGCTATGAAGACTGAAGTTATTTTATCAGCGCTAGAGGCAAAACATCCGGGAGAAAAGGAGTATTTGCAAGCAGTAAAAGAAGTGCTTTTATCAATTGAGGAAGTGTACAACCAACATCCGGAATTTGAGAAAGCGAAAATCATTGAACGCCTAGTTGAGCCGGAACGTATTTTCACTTTCCGTGTGCCTTGGGTAGATGATAAAGGTGAGATACAAGTTAACTTGGGATACCGTGTTCAGTTCAACAACGCAATCGGCCCGTACAAGGGAGGCATCCGTTTCCACCCGTCCGTTAACTTGTCTATCTTGAAATTCTTAGGATTCGAGCAAACATTTAAAAACGCTTTGACAACCCTTCCGATGGGTGGTGGCAAAGGTGGTTCCGATTTCGCTCCGAGAGGAAAGAGCGACGCCGAGATCATGCGTTTCTGCCAAGCGTTTATTCTTGAATTATGGCGTAATCTTGGTCCGGACAGGGATGTTCCGGCTGGTGATATAGGCGTAGGTGGCCGTGAGGTAGGTTATATGTACGGTATGTACAAGAAATTGGCTCGCGAGAATACGGGTACGTTCACGGGTAAGGGCATGGAGTTCGGAGGTTCTATCCTTCGTCCGGAAGCTACCGGCTTCGGCGCTCTTTATTTCGTACATCAAATGCTGGAGACTCACGGAATCGATATCAAGGACAAGACGGTCGCCATCTCCGGTTTCGGCAACGTGGCTTGGGGTGCCGCTACAAAGGCCACCGAGTTGGGCGCTAAAGTGGTTACGATCTCCGGTCCTGACGGATATATCTATGATCCGGTGGGTATCTCCGGCGAGAAGATCGACTATATGTTGGAATTGCGTAATTCCGGAAATGATATCGTAGCTCCTTACGCAGACGAATTCCCGGGCTCTACCTTCTATCCCGGCAAGAAACCTTGGGAACAAAAAGTAGATATAGCCTTGCCATGCGCTACCCAGAATGAGTTGAACGAGGCTGACGCTCGTAAGTTGATCGAGAACAAGACTTTGTGCGTAGCTGAGGTTTCTAACATGGGTTGTACGGCTGAGGCTGTAGACTTGTTCATCGAGCATAAGCAATTATTCGCTCCGGGTAAGGCTGTCAACGCCGGTGGTGTAGCTACTTCCGGATTAGAGATGACTCAGAACGCTATGCATATCTCATGGACTGCCGCCGAGGTAGACGCTAAATTACATCAGATCATGAGCGCAATCCACGAACAATGCGTAGCTCACGGTAAAGATGGCGAATATATCAATTATGTAAAAGGCGCGAATATCGCAGGCTTCATGAAAGTAGCGAAAGCTATGATGGCACAAGGTATCGTATAAGAATAAGGTCAGTTTAGGCTAAATAAAAACATAGTTATGAATTCTTTGAACCTTAGTTATGGTTTGAGAATTTCATAACTATGTTTTTTAAGCTCATATCAGCGGACTTTCCCGGGGTTCTTAGCGATAAAATCCTTCCATCCCGTATACTTCTTTTCCGAGATCGGATTATTGGTTTGGAAATAATGACAAACAGCCGCCGCCAACCCATCCGTAGCGTCCAATTGCGGAAGCATGGACTCATCCGGTATCTTCAGATAGCGTTGTAGCATGCCGGCCACTTGTTCTTTCGCCGCATTTCCATTCCCCGTGATCGAGAGCTTGATTTTTAGAGGGGCGTACTCGAAGATCGGGATATCCCGCTCCAAGGCCGCAGCCATCGCTACCCCTTGCGCCCTTCCGAGTTTCAACATACTCTGTACGTTCTTCCCGAAGAAAGGCGCCTCGATAGCCAACTCATCCGGATGGTATTGATCGATCAAGGCCAAGACCCGTTCGAATATCTTACGCAGACGGAGATAATGATCCTCATATTTATTCAATTGCAGGATTCCCATAGCTTCCAGCTTCGGTTTATTCCCCTCGATCTTCAAGATTCCGTATCCCATCACGATCGTACCGGGGTCTATGCCTAATATAATACGGTCCTTGATCATTTAGGTAGCTCTATATCTTCCAACAGGGTAGAGAATCCTGCGATTTTCTCTTTATAACGTCCTATCAAATCTTGCTGCAAGGCTCCGCCTTCCTTACGCACCCACTCATTCAACGAATCGATATCCCTCGTATGAAACTGTACGGAAAAACTTTCACCTTCCTCATTCCGCGAATCCAAGATCCGTCTCAAATAAGGACTATAAAGGATACCGCTCTCGGAGGCTTTCGGTATATAACTATTCTTCAAATATTCCAGACACTCATCCACGATATCCTTATGGATATGAAAAGTCGTATTATAAATTATCATCTTCTTTCCTTTCTCTTGAAATTTCTTATACAAAGATAGCGCATATATCAAGAAAAGCCTTATATTTGCACATGAATTAACAAGACGGGGCATTAGCTCATCTGGCTAGAGCGACAGACTGGCAGTCTGTAGGTGATCGGTTCGAGTCCGATATGCTCCACCAATAATAAATTAAGCGGTTACAAAACAAGTAGCCGCTTTTTTTATTGATAAAAATCGTTTTGTTTTGGCGTTTTGTTGCATTTGGTGACGCAAATTTGACGCAAATAATAACGCTGTTGCGTTCATTGCATTTCCGGTTTAACACCCAGTTTAACCTTACCTCCCAAACCTCGCTAGAACCGCAGCCTTATCAAACAAAATTAGGCAGTTACCTAAAAAGATAACTGCCTAATTTTGTGAGCCGAAAGCCGGACTTGAACCGGCGACCTACGCATTACGAATGCGTTGCTCTACCAGCTGAGCTATTTCGGCAACATTTGTTTCTTTATTTCGGGCGCAAAGATACAGGGTTTATTTGACATCTGCAAGAAGATTCGCTAAAAAATCATCTAAATCTGCATCTAAATCTTTTAATAGAGGATCGTCCAGACGAAGCATATCATCATCGATGAAGAGAAGTTCCTCTATTACAACAAAATCCTCATCGGTCAAGCTAACAGAAAGAGGCTTCATGAATCGGGGGACGTCAAAAATATTCTTGGTAGACAAGATCGTAAGAACCGCCTTCACCGAAGCGGCAACCCGCTTATTGAATGCGTTCTCCTCCTCGTTCGAGTTCACCCAATCGAAGATAACGATCTTTTCGATCAAATGCTCCTCATCATCATAAATTTGCAGTTCCCCGCTTTCCGCATCAGCCTGCACATATAAGTCGCTTATAAAATTACCGGACTCATCCTTGGCCAGCTTTTCAACAGCCGACGTAAAAGCGTTCTCGATGAGGGATTGAACCTTTGCCATATTTGCGTTCATATATTAATTCTCCTTTATTCGAATATGCGTCAAAAGTAATAATAATTCACCGAATAACGCCGTTAATCCTCACCAAATTGCACATTTAGTTTCTTATCGGAACGAATTCGTTCGGCCAACGCCTGTACATAGAGTTCCAATAATTTGGTACTCTTATCATTATCACCATTATTACGCTTGAATAAATCGTATGATTTATGAGCCCACTCATAGGCTTCTTTTAAAGCTCCTCTCATCTCATGGCATAGGGCCAGATTAGAGGCCGCCTTCGCCCGGCTTTTCCAGTTTTCCGTACCCCGGTAAAGCCCGGACCAACGATCTTCCGCCATATCCCATTTCTCATTAGCCGCATAAGCGGAAGCCTCTTTCCAACGTGAACCCATTCCGGTAAAGTACCAACGAGTCTCCTTCTCCCAATGAGGAACAAAATTAGCGTAGACCTTCGCCCCGAAATATTTACCGGCCCCACGCAAAGCATTCTCCGGAGAGGGCAATACCTTATCCAAGATCGGCATATAATCCGCACTTTCCGCCCAATAAATACTATCTTTCATATGTACCGTCGCCAGTGGAGCCTCACGATCGGGAACGTAACTGCGTATCACGCCAGCCATCTGCACGTCGATCATTCCCATTACATACCCTTCGCCCAAGGTACCTACGCTTTTCTTCATATCGAACAGCAAGCGGTCGATGGAGATAACCGCATCGGCACCGGTCTCATCGCATAGCGACGCTACTTGCCCTTGGGTAAGTTTCGTATCCAGAAACGCCTGATTATCTTTTCGAACCGCATCATGGTAAAGCAATACGTCGTTAAAATAAGAAGCCTCCACGATAGCCTCCCCTAAAGTACGGCAAACGTCAAACAGCGCACTATCCGCTTTCGCTTTGCAAGTATCTTGCCTCTCTCCCTGCAAGGTGTATTCGTAACCCGCATCCTCCGGTTGGGGGACGGCATTGTTTACGATAAGTACCTTGGCGACATTCTCAGGAAACGTCACCTCCGCAGGATTATACGTCTCGATACCTACATAATTAATCGTGCTACAAGCGGACAACAAACCCGCTATGCCTATAAAAAGAATGCTTCTCATCTTCATCTATTTAAAAGGGGGCGATTTACGCCCCCACATTATGTCAAATCACTCACAGCCTTGAAATAGCCGATAGACTCCGCGATCCCCAAGAAGGGGTCTTTCATGTCTTTCTCGTATTCCAAGCTACACATTCCCGTGTAATTAACTTCCCGCATCATACGGATCAGCGCAGGGAAGTCGATCTTTCCACGACCGATCTCGATCCCGACTCCCGCCTTCGAAGAATCCGTCACGTCCTTGATGTGCATATCGAATACCCGGGTATGGTATTTCTTCAAGTCGGCGACAGGATCACAGCCGTTTCGCAAGTCATGCCCGACATCCAGACACATACCGATACGGGGGTCTAAATCCTTCGTATGCTCCCAAACGTCCGTAGCATCGGGATACGTCTTAATATCAGGACCGTGCAAGTGGATAGCGTAATGAAAATCATACTCCTTCACTTTTTTATCCACATAGGGTAAAAGCTCGTAATTCGGGACACCGACGATTAACTTCACTCCTACCCGCTTCGCATAATCAAACGCACGATCTATCTCTTCCTCACTCTTCATATAAATAGGACCTACGGCATATCCCGTCACTTTATGGGCAGCGCATTTATCATGAAAAGCCCTAATCTGCTCATCCGTACTATTCAACGGCAAATGGAAATCCTTGATGCAAAGATAATGGATATCTAATCGTTCCAACGTCTTCAACGTCGTATCTAAATCAAAATTAACGAAAGTATATCCCGCCATTCCCAGATGGAACGGGTTTACGGCCTTCGGGGCTTTTGGCTTTACAGGGTCCGGCAAAGCGGCCCGGGCGATCGTGGAGGTACCTAATAAAAGGGCACCCGCCAATCCTTGTTTAAAAAATGTACGTCTTGAGTGTTTCATGGTCTATTACAATATTATATATAATGTATACTGTTTATCTTGGGAAAATAACGCTAAAGGTAGAGCCTACCCCTTGCTGGGAAGTCACTTCTATACGACCGCCGAGCTTTGTGACCAAAGCCTTGGAGATAGCCAATCCCAAGCCGACTCCATTGGTCCATTGCGTCAACTTGACAAAACGATCGAAAACCCGTTCCAATTGGTCGTCCGGGATTCCCTCGCCTGTATCCGTCACATAAAAGCGGATTTCCTGCTCCGTCACGTCATACCCGAAGCAAATATAACCTTTTTTCGTGTGCTTGATAGCATTCGTCAATAAATTAGTGAGGACTTGCGTTAATCTACTCCGATCGGTATAAAGCGTAAAAGGTTGGCAATCATCCAATCGAAGTTCTACATTTTCGGGCATACGTAATAAAATGATACTATAGATATCTTTCATTAAAGCCTTCATTTCATGATTCGCCAAAACGAAAGTCAACGTATTCGACTCGATTTTCGATATATCCAATACGTCTTCTATCAAGCGTTGCAACAATTCATTATTACTTTGTATAATATTGGAGAGTTCATGACGAGTTTCCGCATCTTCCTCATCGGCGATCACCTGCGAGAATCCGACGATGGCGTTCAATGGCGTCCTGATCTCATGATTCATGTTTGCCAAGAACGCAGATTTCAGGTGATCCGCCTCCTCCGCTTTCTCTTTTGCGATCTTTAATCGTATCCCCGCACGATGACGGGCATAGGCGACTATACCCAAGCCCGCACATAGAAACAACACCAAGACAAATCCTCCTCGAAGCATCAAGATACGGACACGCGACTTTTCCGCCTCTAGCTCCAGTTTCTTACTTTGTATCTCTAGTTTTTCCACCTCTCGTTGGGTTTTCAACTTCGCTAAATCCTCGTAATATTTTACCCGCATAATCGAGTCGTGCACTTCTTTAGAATCTCTGTAAGCCCTAGCCGCTTCCATCCCTCTTCCAAGCTTATAATAGAGATCCGCCTTAAAATCCTCCACTGAGACCCAATCATTAAAGCGTTTCTTATCCAAGAGCATTAGTTCCAATTTGTTCGCCAAATCAATGGCCTTCTCATATTTCCCCGCTAAAGCGTAATAATTCATCCAAAGGAATTGAGGCAGGATTTGCTCGGCATTCATATTATTCTTCTTTTCGATATCCTCCATCATCCTCAAGTGCTGATAAACCAAGGAAGGCTCTTTTTCCGCCACGTAATACTGGGCCGAGTAATAATGATAGCGATCTTTTAA
The DNA here is from genome assembly GCF_002272965.1 of Parabacteroides sp. AT13. Classification (NCBI taxonomy): domain Bacteria; kingdom Pseudomonadati; phylum Bacteroidota; class Bacteroidia; order Bacteroidales; family Tannerellaceae; genus Parabacteroides; species Parabacteroides sp. AT13. The sequence goes on from NZ_NQMH01000001.1 coordinate 782,525, forward strand.
AAAAGCGACAGTATGTTCCGCATCCAATTGAGTAATGCCCTCTTTCTCGCACTCTTGTATGCAAGAATCCAATTTATTCAAATACTCCAATCGCAAATCCTTCGTAAGCAACAGCCGTAACACGTAATACCAACGCATCCTAGAGGCATTACGTTCTTCCATGCGAGATAAGATCTCCCGGCTTAATTGAATACCCTCCTCATCCAATCCTATATTAAAATAGAAATTCGCTAAAGCTTGGTTTGCCATATCCACCCCATCCGGATAATTAAAACAGGTCGCAAGATTCCTCAAGCTATCCACCTCCCGGATTACCAATCCCTGCATCCCCTCATTCGCTAAAGAATAGATATTCCATCCTTTCGCCCTACATAATTCCTCGATCCGGTTTGTCGCGATGAAAAGGGGTTCCGCTATTTTCAAATATATTCGCAAGCTATCCGGATCTTGCATATAGTAATAACGCATCAAGAATAGTAAGGCATTTCCTTTGTAATAATCGTTACGTTGCCTCTGTGCCTCTTCTAATAGCAAATCCGCATATACTTTATATACTTTGTTATGCGTATTGGCATAAAGTAATTCGTTCAAGCGTATTAGTTTACTACTATCCGGCAAAACCTTGATTTCTCTTCGTAAGCTATCGACAAACGTGTCACCTTTCGCCCTATCCGGAATAAGCAAAGTTAGAATCAACGTCCAACAACCAATAAAAAACAATCTCTTCATATATACCTTGAAAAGTTAGCACGACTATCCATTATTCAATGCCCGGCAAGTTAATAAAAATTTAAATGCCAAGACATCAACATAAACAAGTTTAATATCACATTTTCAACTTATACAACAAAAAGCCTATATCAACCAAAAAAAGATTGATATAGGCTCTTATTTCAAAGAAACGGCCGTTCTATTTATTTTGTCAAGGCAGCGATACTTTCCTCGATAGACTTAATCTTCGATTCGGCATCGGCTTGCTTTTTCTTCTCCATCTCGATTACTTTCGCCGGGGCTTTGCTCACGAAGTTCTCATTGCCTAATTTCTTCATGACAGAAGCCAAGAAACCTTTTTGGTATTTCAATTCTTCTTGAAGCTTAGCCAACTCTTCCTCCACATTGATCAGATTGCCTAAAGGTACGGCATATTCAGTCGTACGGACCAAGAACGATACAGCACCGGCCGCTTTCTCCTCTACCTTGGAGATGGAAGAGAGATTGCACATCTTAGCGATTACGGCGTTGAACGCCTCATTGTGCTCACCCACGATCTGTAATTCCAACGCGTCCTTATTCGGTATATTCTTTTGCAAACGAATGGTACGGACACCGCCAACGATCTCTTTCACGATCTCGAAAGCATCCAAATAAGCGCTATCTATAACCGCTATTTCCGGCATTTGGGCAACCATCAAGCTCTCACCTTCCTTGCGAGGCTCAAGGGCTTGCCATAATTCCTCGGTAATAAACGGCATGAAAGGATGAAGCAAACGAAGCAAGGCATCGAAGAAACCTAACGTAGCCTCATAAGTAGCCTTGTCGATCGGCTGCTGATACCCCGGTTTTACCATCTCCAGATACCATGAGGAGAACTCATCCCAGAACAATTTATAGACAGCCATCATCGCTTCGCTCAGACGATATTTACTGAAAGAGTCGTCTACCTCGGCAATCGTCTTATCCAGCTGCATCTTGAACCATTTCACGGCGATAGCGGAAGCCTCCGGCTGAGCGATCGTATCGTCTACCGTCCAGCCCTTCACCAAGCGGAAAGCATTCCATATCTTATTATTGAAGTTACGTCCTTGCTCACACAAAGCATCATCGAAAGGAATATCATTTCCGGCAGGAGCCGCGAGCATCAAGCCCATACGCACGCCGTCCGCACCGTATTGCTCGATCAATTGCAACGGATCGGGAGAGTTTCCTAAAGATTTGGACATCTTACGTCCCAGCTTATCGCGAACGATACCCGTAAAGTAGACGCTCTTGAACGGCATTTTCCCTCTGTACTCATAGCCGGCCATAATCATACGGGCTACCCAGAAGAAGATGATATCCGGTCCGGTTACCAAATCACTGGTCGGATAGTAATAATTGATTTCCTCGTTATCCGGGTTATTGATACCGTCGAACAGGGAGATCGGCCACAACCAAGAGGAGAACCAAGTATCCAATACGTCCTCGTCCTGACGCAAATCAGACATGGTCAGATTCGGGTTACCACATTTCTCTTTCGCCAGTTCCAAAGCTTTCTCTTCCGTCTCGGCTACCACGTAACCACCTTCCGGCAAGAAGTAAGCCGGGATACGGTGTCCCCACCAAAGCTGACGGCTGATACACCAGTCCTTGATATTCTCCATCCAATGGCGGTAGGTGTTCTTGAACTTCGGCGGATAGAACTTGATATCGTCCTTCATGACCGGCTCCAAGGCGATCTGGGCTAGATGTTCCATCTTCAAGAACCATTGCATAGACAATTTCGGTTCGATAGGCACGTTCGTACGCTCCGAGAAACCCACCTTGTTCTCGTAAGCCTCTACCTTTTCCAAAAGACCGGCGTTACGCAAGTCTTCCTCGATTTGCTTGCGGACATCGAAACGATCCATGCCCACATACAGGCCGGCGGCCTCGCTCAGCGTACCGTTATCGTTGAATATATCGATAGAAGGCAAATTATATTTCTCGCCCAACATATAGTCGTTTACATCGTGCGCGGGGGTCACTTTCAAACAGCCCGTACCGAACTCTATATCTACGTAATCATCCTCGATCACCGGAATCTCACGGCCTACCAGCGGAACGATCACTTTCTTTCCTCTCAGATGTTGGTTCTTCGGGTCGTTCGGGTTGATACACATCGCCGTATCTCCCATAATCGTCTCCGGACGGGTAGTGGCGACAATGGCGTATCCCTCCTCGCCTACGATCTTATAGCGAAGATAGTACAACTTACTATGCTCTTCCTTATAGATAACCTCCTCATCGGACAGGGCCGTCAACGCCTTCGGGTCCCAATTCACCATACGGACACCCCGGTAGATCAAGCCCTTCTTATATAGATCGACAAAAACCTTAATAACGCTCTCCGAACGTTTCTCGTCCATCGTGAACGCCGTACGATCCCAATCGCAGGAAGCCCCCAATTTACGAAGTTGCTTCAAGATAATGCCGCCATGCTCTTCTTTCCATTCCCAAGCGTGACGCAAGAACTCGTCGCGAGTCAGATCGGTCTTCTTGATTCCTTGCCCGGCCAAACGATTCACCACTTTCGCCTCCGTAGCGATCGAAGCATGGTCCGTACCCGGTACCCAACAAGCGTTCTTACCCATCATACGGGCACGGCGAACCAAGATATCTTGGATCGTATTGTTAAGCATATGTCCCATGTGCAATACGCCGGTGACGTTAGGGGGCGGGATTACAATCGTATACGGCTCACGACCGTCTGGCTTTGACTTAAAGAAGCCGTTATCCAACCAATACTGATACCACTTCCCCTCTACTTCAGCGGGATTGTACTTACTAGCGATTTCCATATTTTTATAACTAATTAGTCTTTACACATTTCTCGATCCGCGAAAGTACAAAAAATATAGACAAAAAACGCTGAGCATCGGGAAATATAGTCGGCCGAGACAATAGGCATTCTCTCTCGGATACGCCACTATTCTATAAACCACGACATGGTTTGTACAGACCAAGTCGTGGTTTATACAGATCACGACGTGATTTATAAAGACCACGCCGCTATTTTGAAAATAGAGTGAATGGCAATTACTTTTACATCCGGGGATTTGAAGGTTTATTCCTATAACAAGCAAACTATTTATAACGGTTTTTCTATTCCACGCTATTGCAGTTTCGCGTAAATGCCTGTATCTTCGCGTACTATAAAAAATAGATATGAGAAAGCGATCTGAGTATAAAGGAGGGGATAATCGACGTAAACCCTCTAAAGAACGACAGGTAACGGTGGGTGAAAGTAACACTTTGCTACCTTTCCTGTTCGAGTTATTAAAAGAACAAAGCCGTTCATCCGTGAAAGGATTATTGAGCAGGGGACAGATCTCGGTAAACGGGAAAGTCACCCGGCAGTTCGATGCCCCGCTGAACCCTAACGATACGGTCGGGATCAACTATGGAAGAGGGAAGGTGGAATTCAACAATCCGTTACTTAGAATTGTTTGGGAAGATGATGACCTCATCGTGATCAACAAGCGGGAAGGTTTGCTATCCGTATCTACCGATCGTATCAAAGAGCGTACGGCCTACCGTATCCTGAGCGATTACTTGAAAGAATGCGACCCTCGCAACAAGATATTCGTCTTGCACCGTCTGGACCGAGACACATCGGGTATCATGATGTTCGCCAAGAACCAGAAGGTAAAAGAGCAACTACAGTCCAACTGGAGCGAGGCTATCACGCAACGGACCTACGTGGCCGTGATAGAGGGACGGCCGGAGAAAGACACGGATTTGATCGTATCCAACCTCGTGGAGAACAAGCATATGCAAGTGTACGTGACACAAGATGGTGACGGAAAGGAAGCGATCACACGCTACCGACTCCTGCAAACGAACAATCGTTATTCGCTCGTGGAACTCGATCTGGAGACGGGACGCAAGAACCAAATCCGTGCGCAGATGCAATCCATCGGGCATCCGATAGCCGGAGACTCTAAATATGGGGCGGAGACAAATCCTGCCGGACGCTTGATGCTCCATGCCCGCAGGCTCTGTTTCATCCATCCGGTAACAGGCGAGGAGATGCGCTTCGAGACACGGATCCCGGAGAAATTCACATCGACAGCAAAGTAATCTATCAATAAAGGACAAAAAATGAAGAAACTCATCAGTTCGATCATGCTGGCGCTAATAGCGCTGGCAGCGCAGGCGCAAATACTTACGCCTGTCAAGTGGAAAATTAAACTAGACGACAAGGGCGGCGCACCCGAGAAAGAGATCGTCTTTACCGCCACGGCGGACAAAGGTTGGCACCTGTATGACATGAACCTGCCGGAAGGAGGTCCTGTTTCTACATCTTTCACATTCGAGACATTGAATGGAGCTGAACTGATCGGTCAACCGGTTCCTTCGGTAAAGCCGACCACGGTTTACGACGAGCAATTTGCCATGAATCTTCGTTGGTATCCGGGTACGGTATCGTTCACCCAAAAACTAAAGGTTACCGATCCCGCTAAATTCAAGGCGGAGGGCGAGGTGGAATTTATGGCTTGTAATGACGAGACTTGTCTTCCCCCGGATCAAATACCTTTCTCTTTCGATAAGAAAAGTATCCATGTAGATCCAGCTCTGGCAGCTAACAGCTCGACTACAGAGGTGGATAAAGAGGACGCCACGGCCATACAGCCGGATACGCAAGTCGTAGCGGAAGAGGCCAGCGAGTTGAACACTCCGGACCCTGCCGCTAAAGAGACACCGGCTACGACATCTCCTAAAGCGTCCGACAGCTTAACCGACAGCCCGAATCTTTGGTCTCCGGTGATCGACCAATTGAAATCGTTCGGCGACTCTACGGTATCTGCGGCAGATACCTCTTGGTTATTCATCTTCTTCGCAGGTTTCTTAGGTGGTTTGATCGCCTTATTGACTCCTTGCGTTTGGCCGATGATCCCTATGACGGTTAGCTTCTTCCTGAAACGTACGAAAGATCGTAAGAAAGCGATTCGCGACGCTATCACCTATGGGTTATCTATTATCGTAATCTATTTGGTGATGGGCTTGTTGATCACCGGTATCTTCGGAGCGAGCGCATTGAATGATTTATCAACGAACGCGATCTTTAATATCCTGTTCTTCTTGCTGTTGGTAGTATTCGCAGTCTCCTTCTTCGGAGCCTTCGAGCTGGTATTACCTGCGTCATGGACTAGCAAATTGGATAGCAAGGCCGATTCAACGACCGGCGTATTGAGTATTTTCTTTATGTCGTTCACGTTGGTATTGGTATCTTTCTCTTGTACGGGTCCGATTATCGGAACCTTGTTGGTGCAGGCAGCTTCTATGGGTACGGCGGTAGGACCGGCTATCGGTATGTTCGGTTTCGCCTTGGCGTTATCCATCCCGTTCAGCGTCTTCGCCATCTTCCCGAATATGCTGCAAAGTATGCCGAAATCCGGCGGATGGTTGAATTCCGTGAAGGTCGTATTGGGCTTCTTGGAGTTGGCCTTGGCCTTGAAGTTCCTTTCCGTAGCGGACTTAGCGTATGGTTGGCGTTTACTAGACCGTGAGGCTTTTATCGTGCTTTGGATCGTGATCTTCAGTTTATTGGGTGTTTACTTATTAGGAAAGATCAAGTTTAGCCATGATAGCGAAGTAAAATATGTATCTGTTCCTCGTCTGTTTATGGCGATTATCTCTTTCGCTTTCGCCATTTACATGGTTCCGGGACTTTGGGGCGCTCCGTTAAAGGCGATCAGCGCATTCGCTCCTCCGTTGTATACACAAGATTTCAATCTATACAAAAACGAGGTACACGCCGCGTTCGACGATTATGAATCCGGTATGGCTTATGCCAAGAAGGTAAATAAACCCGTCATGATCGACTTCTCCGGTTTCGGTTGCGTAAACTGCCGTAAGATGGAGGCTTCCGTTTGGACGGATCCTAAGGTGAAGCAAATGCTAGAAAATGATTACGTGCTAATCACTCTCATGGTAGACGATAAGACGAAACTCCCGCAACCCATCGAGATCCAAGAGAACGGAAAGACTCGTAAGCTGAAGACGATCGGTGATAAATGGAGTTATTTGCAACGAAGCAAGTTCGGTTCTAATGCCCAGCCATTCTACATCTTATTGAATGACGAGGGACAGCCGCTCGGACCTTCATACGCATTCAATGAGGATGTTTCCAAATACATCCAGTTCCTTCAAAACGGATTGAAAGAATTCAAGAAAGAACAACAATAAAACAAACAGAGGGCCGGGTTCTACCCTGCCCTCTTTCTTTTACAATCATTATAGAATAAGTAAATAATATGGCAACTAGAGAAGAGAAGATGGAAGCCTTCGGGCAATTACTCGACATTCTGGATGAATTACGGGTAAAATGCCCTTGGGATCGTAAACAGACAAACGAGAGCCTCCGCACGAATACGATCGAGGAAACCTATGAACTATGCGAGGCCTTGATGCGTGAGGATAACACAAACATAAAAAAAGAATTAGGAGACCTGTTATTGCACATCGTCTTTTACTCCAAGATCGGCGAGGAAAAAGAAGCTTTCGATATCAAGGATGTCTGCGACAGCCTTTGCCAGAAACTGATTTACCGCCATCCACACGTATTCGGAGATACCTCCGCCGATACCGCTCAAAAGGTAGAGCAAAGCTGGGAGCAGCTTAAGTTGAAAGAAAAGGGGGGTAACAAAACCGTACTGGAGGGTGTTCCCGCTTCCCTCCCATCCGTAGTAAAAGCGCATCGTATCCAAGATAAGGCCCGTAACGTAGGTTTCGACTGGGAACAACGTGATCAAGTATGGGATAAGGTACAGGAGGAATTTAATGAGTTGAAAACCGAGATAGACAGGATGGACGCAGATAAGATGGAAGCTGAGTTCGGAGATCTCTTCTTTAGCTTGATCAACGCTGCCCGCCTATACAAAATAAATCCGGACAACGCATTGGAACGCACGAACCAGAAGTTTATCCGCCGTTTTAATTATCTAGAGGAGCACACGATCCAAGAAGGTCGTTCCTTGAAAGATATGACATTGGAGGAAATGGATCAACTGTGGAATGAAGCCAAGGCCAAAGGCTTATAAAGCAAGGATAAGGGCAAAACAAAAGGGGAACCGACATCACGTCGCCACCCCTCCCTTAACTTAAACGCCAAAACTAAATCTAAACAAAAAACACAAATAATGATAATATTTTACTTTTTCTGTTTTTCTTCCTTTTTATTGTCCCGACCACTCTTCATGAAATTCCGGACAAACTTATATTCCGCATTTCGGTACTTATAGACCTTTTCGGGAGAAAGTATCTTCTTGAATCTCTCAAAATACTCTTTTTCCAACTGTGCCTCTTTTATCTCAACATCCAGACATTCGTCTATCACTTTGTTATAATCAGCATCTGTCGGATTCTCCTTATGTCGAATTTCTTTTGATAACTTACGACATTCACGACCTACCTCAAATTTTTTCTGTCGCAACTCATTGCATAAAGGAATAAATTGTGCAGCTTCCTCAGGTGTAAGGCCAACTTCAGCCGTAATAAAAGCATTCCGCCTTGCTTCGAATGCCTCTCTATCAAAATGTCTTTGCTCTTTCTTCTCTTGTGCCGTAGCATTGAAAGAGAGTAGAACCGAAATCGCTACAAATGTAATGAAAAATATTTTATTCATACAAGTATTATTACAAAAATCTTCGATAAAATTACTATTTTAAACTTTATTCAGAATAGGAAAGTTCCTCATCTAAGAGATAATTGGCGTACTGAGCTTCCAAATACTCCAAATACTCCTCATCTTCTTCCGCTTCAATAGCGTCTAAAGCCGTTGTCGGGACTTCCGTCCGGACCAGTAAAGAATCAGACGCAGTACTACCATCGGAACCGTTTATTCCCACGATAGCCTTGAAAAACAAACCAAGACCAGCGAATACCGCAGCCATGTACAACCACGGACGAACACGATCCATCAAGGAAATCCGTTTCGCCCTCTCCTCCTGCTTCTCGGGGAGCTGACTCATGATCCGCTCCGTAAGCCCTTCCATATACCCTTCCGGTACAGTGAAAGGATTAGTTCCTTTCAAGCGATCTAGGTTGTTTTCTTCTTTTTTCATACTTTTTCTCTTTTTATATTGCTTTGACAGCGATTCGGGCAAAAGGTTTAAACCTCTTTTGTTAAAAACTCCTCGATTTTTTTCACCGCATGATGATACGAGGCCTTCAAAGCCCCGACAGAGGTACCTAGTATCTCGGACATCTCCTCGTACTTCATCTCCTCGTTATACTTCATATTGAAAACCAAGCGTTGTTTCTCCGGCAAGGTAAGAATAGCGTTTTGCAATCTTACCTGTATCTCGTCACCATCGAAGTATTCATCCCCTTTCAAACGTTCCAGCAAAAAGGTATCCGCATCGTCGATAGATACGTTATTCATATTTCGCTGTTTATTTAGGAAAGTAATGCACTCGTTGATCGCAATCTTATAAAGCCATGTAGATAATTTGGCCTCACCGCGAAAAAGCTCGATGTTCGTCCAAGCTTTCAAAAATGTATTTTGGAGTAAGTCGTTCGCATCCTCATGATCCAGTACCATCTTTCGTATATGCCAATACAACTTCTCGCCATACAAGCTTACGACCTTGGCAAAGGCCTCACGTTGTCGGGCCGGGTCCCGGAGCTGTACTACAATTTCGTCTTCTGTATAGGATTGCATTTTTTCTATTTTGGGAAGTGCCCAGAACAGGACTCGAACCTGCACGATCGCAAAACCACTCGCACCTGAAACGAGCGCGTCTACCAATTCCGCCACCTGGGCTTTTTTTAATCATTCTGAAGCGCAACCTATCGGTATTGCGCATACAAAGGTAATCGTTTTTTCCAATTAGCAAGCAAATGAAAATAAAAAAAGCGACCGTCCCTTCCGGAACGGCCGCCCATATCATTAATCACGGGAGTCGATTACATCATACCACCCATTCCGCCGCCCATACCCGGATTCATCGGAGGCATAGCAGGAGTCTCTTCTTTTTTCTCAGCGATCACGCACTCAGTAGTCAAGAACATACCTGCGATAGAAGCAGCGTTCTCCAATGCTACGCGAGTTACCTTAGCTGGGTCGATTACACCAGCCTCGCACAAATTCTCGAAACAGTCCTTACGAGCGTTGTAACCGAAGTCGCCCTTGCCTTCCTTCACTTTCTGAACGATAACGGCACCTTCCTTACCAGCGTTAGCTACGATCTGGCGAAGCGGCTCCTCGATAGCGCGCTTAACGATCTCGATACCTGTAGTCTCGTCCTCGTTGTCGCCCTTCATACCGTCCAATGCATCGATAGCACGGATATAGGCAACACCACCACCGGGCACCGTACCTTCTTCGATAGCGGCACGAGTTGCGTGTAATGCGTCATCCACACGGTCTTTCTTCTCTTTCATCTCAACCTCAGAAGGAGCACCTACGTAAAGAACAGCTACACCGCCGGCCATCTTAGCCAAACGCTCTTGCAATTTCTCTTTATCATAATCAGATGTCGTATTCTCCATCTGGATCTTGATCTGGCCGATACGAGCTTGGATAGCCTCCTTGTCACCAGCACCATTTACAATGGTAGTGGTATCTTTGTCTACCGTGATCTTCTCAGCGGTACCTAGCATATCCATTGTAGCACCTTCCAATTTCAAACCTTTCTCCTCAGAGATAACCGTACCGCCTGTCAATACAGCGATATCTTCCAACATAGCCTTACGACGGTCGCCGAAGCCCGGAGCCTTAACAGCGCAGATCTTCAAGGAACCACGCAGACGATTCACTACCAATGTAGCCAAAGCCTCGCTGTCGATATCCTCAGCGATGATCAAAAGAGGACGTCCGCTCTGTACGGTCGGCTCAAGGATAGGAAGAAGGTCTTTTAATACGGAGATCTTCTTGTCATAGATCAAGATATACGGATTCTCCATCTGGCACTCCATCTTCTCTGTATCCGTTACGAAGTACGGAGAGATATAACCGCGGTCGAACTGCATACCCTCAACTACGTCAACTGTAGTTTCAGTACCTTTAGCTTCCTCAACCGTGATAACACCTTCAGTCTTCACACGTTGCATAGCCTCCGCGATCAACTTACCGATAGCCTCGTCACCATTTGCGGAGATCTTCGCTACATGCTCGATCTTCTCGAACTTATCACCTACAGCCTCAGCTTGGTTAGCGATGCTCTCTACAACCTTAGCGACAGCCTTGTCGATACCACGTTTCAAATCCATCGGGTTCGCTCCGGCAGTAACGTTCTTTAAACCGACACCAATGATAGACTGAGCCAAAACCGTAGCTGTAGTCGTACCGTCACCGGCGTTATCGTTTGTCTTGGAAGCCACTTCCTTAACTAATTGAGCACCCATGTTCTCGAACGGGCAAGTCAACTCAACTTCTTTAGCAACCGTTACACCATCTTTCGTGATGTGAGGAGCTCCGAATTTCTTCTCGATAATTACGTTACGACCTTTCGGGCCTAATGTTACCTTAACAGCATTAGCCAACTCATCCACACCTTTCTTCAAAAGGTCGCGGGCATCCATATCGTATTTAATCTCTTTTGCCATGATTGTATCTCTTTTTAATATAGTTGTTTATAAAAATGAATTAGATAATAGCTAAAACGTCTGCTTGGCGCATGATCAAGTATTTCTCACCGTCTAGTTCGATTTCCGTACCTGCATACTTACCATACAATACGTTATCACCAACCTTTACAACCATCTCCTCGTCTTTCGTTCCGTTACCTACGGCTACAATCTCACCCTTTAAAGGCTTTTCCTTTGCTGAGTCAGGAATAATAATTCCACCTAATGTTTTCTCTTCCGCAGCGGCCGGCTTAATCAGCACGCGGTCTGCTAATGGTCTAATGTTCATTTTCTTGGTATTTTAAATGTTAATAATATTACGTTTTTAGTTTATGAACTTTGTGTTCACGCCTAAGTCTATGCGAATAGTGTGCCAAACGTATTCACCCGAGTTCGACTGACAATATTTCGGACGAAATAGACAAATATCCGAAGAGATAACTGACAACTTGTCTTTTTGCATCTCTCAAAAGGATTATCAATCGACCAGCAGCGTATTCATGGAATATGCTTTTACGATCGGAGTATAGACTCGATCGCCTATGCGGATGGAAAGGGAACGATCATCACTGGTCTCATTGGCGATAATCAAGGCGATACTGTTATCCGGGTTACGGAATGCCAGCAGATTCGTATAGGCTCCTTCCGTTTCTAATTTATATGCACCGGGCTGGACATAATGGCTGACATGTTTCATCACGTAGTATTCCGGAGTATATCGATAGCTCTTGGTTTGCGGATCTACGACAACCAATGAGTTTTGCGCCCATCCCCAACGACTGATCCCTCCATTTTCCAAAGATATATTCCAATACATATAGGCAGAAACGCCATTATCCAGAAAATGTCGCATCAACCCCCAAGAATACATGGCACCCTTCCAATCGTTCTTGCCATCTCCACATTCTTGCTCGGTTTGGTAAAGCTTCAACCCGGGATAACGTTTGTGGATTCCGGCGATAGCTCCCTTACCCGCCCATTGGAAACCGACACCTTTTACATATTTACCACTAGCGGGATCTGTCAATACCGTATCAACAAGCGACTCATTCGCACGTTCCATCGTGCCGAACATAATATCCACTCCTTGAACCTGCATGGCCGGCCCGAGATAATTACCGATAAAATTAGCCAAAGAAGCCGATGTCCAACAACAACTCGGGAATATTTGCGCAGAGTTGAACTCGTTCTGGGGCATTATGGCAAAGATTGGAATTCCGTGTTTCTTATAGGCCTCGATAAATTTAGAGAAATAGAGGGCATAGGCTTTCAGGTAAAGAGAGTCTTGGATAAACATATCCGTACCTTCATGGCCGACCTTATCGGCCGACAAACCATTTCGATACTTCTCGTCATAATTCTCACCCGTATAGGCAGAGGCATAGTGTTTGTTATATTTCATCCAAGCGGGAGGGCACCACGGGGAAGCCCACAAGCGTAAGTCTGGCTGATACTTCCGAGCGTTCTTGATAAAAGGAATCAACGTTTGTTGGTCATTGGCGATGGTAAAATGTTCCATTGTGAAATCACCGTCTACCTCGTCATACGAATACCAATCACGGGAGAAATCATTTGCTCCTACAGGCATCCGGCAAATCGTGAAGTTGGCTCCGACTCCGGGGAAAAAAAGCTCTTCCATGATTTCCTCACGTACACTTGGCTCCAGCTTACTCAAGGAAAGCCAACCTAATTCATTAAAACAGGCTCCGAAACCATCAATTTGTTGTTGATGCTTTTCTGTTAGAATTGTTATATCAATATTAGGTATCGTATCCGCAAGGGCGGAGATCAGATCGGGTTGCTCAGCCCAAGGGGTATTCTCGGTTGTCGTTACCCACTCGGCCCGGGGGGTGAAAGAGCAGGAAGAAAGGTATAAAGATATTGAGAGTATAAAAACAGGTATTTTCATGGTCGTTTCATTAATTTATAAGTTTAGAACCATTTAAACACGGACTACACGGATGACACGGAACACACGGATAAATACTAATACCGTGTCATCCGTGTAGTCCGTGTTCCATAATCCACTATTCTCTAAAAGCGTTCTATCAGCTCCTCGATAGTCACAAGGGTTTGCTCACCCGTGAGCATATTCTTTAAGTTGATTTTATTCTCGGCCATCTCATTCTCTCCGACTATCGCAACGAACGGGATTTTCTTAGCGTCCGCATATCCCATTTGCTTTTTCATCTTAGTAGACTCAGGATATAGCTCTGTACGAATCCCCGCCTTACGAACCTTAGCGATCAGCGGCAATAAATGAATCTCCTCTTTCAGTCCGAAGTTCACGAATAGAAGCTGTGTAGTCTTCAAAGATCCTTCCGGATATAAATCCAATTGGTTCAATACATCAAAGATACGATCAGCGCCGAAAGAGAAACCGACACCAGATACGCCTTCCATGCCAAATACCCCTGTCAGGTTGTCATAGCGACCACCACCCGTGATACTACCGATCTGTACGTCCAAGGCTTTCACCTCGAAAATCGCACCTGTATAATAGTTTAAGCCGCGAGCTAATGTCAGATCAAGCTCTAATTCCGCACGGATTGACGTATGAGAGATGCGCTCCAAAATAAAATCCAATTCGGCTACACCTTTCAAACCAGTCTCAGACGCAGATAATACCTCTTTCAAGGTAGCGATCTTTTCTTGATTTGAACCCTGCAGCATAATGATCGGCTGCAAACGCTCGATCGCCTCCTCGGGTAAACCCTTGGAACGAAGCTCTTCATTCACGTTGTCCAAGCCAATCTTATCCAGCTTGTCGATAGCTACCGTAATGTCTACGATCTTATCCGCCTCGCCTATGATTTCGGCAATACCGGAAAGGATCTTACGATTGTTCATCTTGATACACACACGAATGCCAAAACGATGGAACACCTCGTCCATAATCTGGATCAGTTCCACCTCATTGATCAAGGAATCAGAACCCACAACGTCGCCATCACATTGGTAGAACTCCCGGTAACGTCCCTTTTGCGGACGATCGGCACGCCAAACCGGTTGGATCTGGTAACGTTTGAACGGAAAACTGATCTCATTACGATGTTGTACCACGTAACGGGCGAACGGAACGGTCAAATCATAACGCAAGCCTTTCTCACAAGCCTTAGCAGCAAATCTCAACGGGTTCTTTTCCATTAACTCCTCATCCGAGATACCAGCGAAACAATCACCGGAATTCAATATCTTGAAAAGGAGCTTATCCCCTTCCTCGCCATATTTACCCATCAATGTAGAAAGGTTCTCCATGGCAGGAGTCTCTATTTGCTGGAAGCCATACAAGTGAAATACTTCACGGATCGTGTTGAATATATAATTACGTTTCGCCATTTCCTCCGGCGAAAAGTCTCGGGTACCTTTGGGTATGGAAGGTTTTTGCATGATCTTATGTTTTAAATGATTATTCTGGCCGCAAAGGTAATGTTTTTTGCTCGAAATAAATAAGAAAATAACAATGCCCACTGTAAGGAGCTTACAATCGCAGTCATAAGCATCTTACAATGGGCATTCAAACATCCTTACAATGGGCATCCATGGAAAGCCTCTTCCGAGGCTTATCAATCCCGACTTCTTCCCCCCAAGAATATCATTATATAATATAATAATGTAGCAAGCGAACCTAACGCAGCGACCACGTACGTATAAGCGGCGGAACGTAAAGCATCCTCTGCCTTATCATGCGTATAAGCATTTGTTATACCGGCATTGCTCAACCACACCAAAGCACGTTGGCTCGCATTGATCTCGACCGGAAGCGTGATAAAGCTAAATAGCGTAGTCGTAGCGAACAAGATTATACCGAATAACAATAACTGAGGAAACGTATGCAATAATAACATACCACCCAGCAACACCCATGTCATAATATTTGAGGCGAAACTAACAACCGGAACCAAAGCCGAACGCATTCTCAACGGAGCGTAAGCGGTAGCATGCTGCACAGCGTGACCGCACTCATGGGCGGCAACCGCAGCGGCGGCGATACTATTGCTATAATAAACCGACTCACTCAAGTTCACCGTCTGGTTAGCGGGATTGTAATGGTCCGTCAGATGTCCGGGTGTAGAAATCACCTTTACATCATAGATACCATTGTCATGCAACATCTTCTCTGCGACATCTTTTCCTGTCATGCCATTCGGCATAGGAATTTTCGAATACTTCTCAAACTTGCCCTGAAGACGGGATGACACCAGCCAACTCAATAGCGCAAATCCAATAAATATAATCCAATACATGCTCATAAATTTCTATCTTATTTAGTTTTATAAAACAACGACAAAAAGTTTGCCAAAGACAAAAATGGCAGGAGACACCCCTTGAGGAATGTGGTCTTCTGCCATTTTGTACGATTTATAACGAGTTTATTCTTCTGTATATCTGACAATCGTCTGTTCACGATCCGGTCCTACGGAAACGATCTTCACAGGCACACCCAGTTCTTCCTCCAAGAAAGAAAGGTAAGCGTTGAACTCCTCAGGGAACTCGTCCTCGCTCCGCATCTTCGTCATATCCGTCTTCCAACCCGGTAATTCCACGTATACAGGTTCGATCGTATCATCGATCTCATACGGGAACTCATTAGTCTCGACACCGTTCATCTTATAAGCCACGCAAGCCTTGATCGTATCGAAGGTATCTAACACATCACTCTTCATCATGATCAATTGGCTTACACCGTTGATCATCACGGCATATCTCAAGGCTACCAAATCAATCCAGCCACAACGGCGTTTACGTCCCGTAACCGCACCGAACTCATGGCCTAATTGACCGATCTTATCTCCCACCTCATCAAACAACTCGGTCGGGAACGGACCGCTACCTACACGTGTACAATAAGCCTTGAAGATTCCATATACCTCACCGATATTCCGGGGAGAAACCCCCAGTCCCGTACAACATCCGGCACAGATCGTGTTAGAGGAAGTCACGAATGGATAAGAACCGAAGTCTATATCCAGCATCGTACCTTGAGCGCCTTCCGCCAAGACCGACTTGCCTTCCTTCAAATAGTTATTGATGACATGCTCGCTATCAATCAATTTGAATTGTTTGAGGTAGTTCAAGGCCTCCAGCCATTGAGCCTCCATCTCGGTTATATCATATTCATAGTTCAATGAACGCAAGATCGCTTCATGTTTTGCTTTAGCGGCCGCATATTTCTCTTCGAAGTTATGCAACAAATCGCCCACACGAACACCGTTACGGCTAATCTTATCCGTATAAGTCGGGCCGATACCCTTTCCTGTCGTACCGATCTTTCCGGAACCTTTTGCGGCCTCGTAAGCGGCATCCAAGATCCGGTGAGTAGGTAAAATTAGGTGAGCTTTCTTAGAGATATAAAGCTGCTTGGTGATATCGTGACCACTCGCTGCCAATGATTCCGCTTCCTGCTTGAACAATAACGGGTCCAGAACGACACCGTTACCGATTACGTTTATCTTTCCACCTTGGAAAATACCGGAAGGAATCGAACGTAACACATACTTTTCCCCGTTAAACTCCAATGTATGTCCGGCATTAGGGCCTCCTTGAAAACGAGTTACCACATCGTAATTCGGAGTCAGCACATCGACAACCTTGCCTTTGCCCTCGTCGCCCCATTGCAATCCTAACAAAACGTCTACTTTCATCTTTTCTATATTTATTATAGGCTATTAATATTCTTATTTAACTGACCTTTGCAACTTAAACTTGCATTTACTGCATAGGCCATAAATGTACAAACAATAATACTCCGGCGTAAAACGAGAGACTTTCAAGTT
This sequence comes from Parabacteroides sp. AT13, assembly GCF_002272965.1. Lineage (NCBI taxonomy): Bacteria > Pseudomonadati > Bacteroidota > Bacteroidia > Bacteroidales > Tannerellaceae > Parabacteroides > Parabacteroides sp. AT13. The sequence continues at coordinate 799,612 of NZ_NQMH01000001.1, forward strand.
TCTCATATCCGCTTTCAACGTACTGTTTCGCAGCTCCCGGATGGCCCCGCATCTCGTGCAAACCAAATGCAAATGCGTATCGGCATAAATCCTCAACTCATATTGCACCGACTGGACGGTTATTTGATGACGCACCACCAAACCGGCATCAACCAGTACATCCAACGTATTATAGAGTGTAGCCTTACTGACATGGAAGTTGTCTTGCTCCAACCGATCCGAAAGCATACACATATCAAAATGCCCGGGAAAAGCACATATCTCCTTGAATATAGCATATCTCTCCTCGGTTTTCCGCAGTTTCTTCTCCGTTAGATATTCGGTAAACAACGCACGTATTTCCGTATAAACTTTCGCTTCCATCTCCTAAAGACCGCACAAACGACAAAGTTAGCGCATTTATTTTAAACGCAAAGCCTTACCGATAATATTCAAACTCGAATTTTAATTCATTATAGATTTCTTGTAATTCCGGCGTGTTTCCCGCAGCCTCCTGAAATTCCTTGAAACCGTCTAGGATCCTTTCCGCATTCCCCTCGGATTGACGCCCATAAAACTTCATGGCTTGAATAGACGCTTGTTTCTCTTTCAGCGTAGATTTAAAATCCTTAGTCTCCGCTAGACTACTTAAGGTTTCTGCCAAGAAAGATCCTAAAACCACAGAAGATAAGCTGCCACCTCGCTTAAAATTCTCGGCCCAAGTAAGAAAGGCGACCGTGCGAGCGAACTCATTTTTCTTATCAGCAACCAGATCAGACGTGAAGTCCTCCATATAAGGCAGATGAACGAACAAGTTCCGGCAACAATGCTCCGCGATCTCTAAATAAGGAATCTCCTTGACCCAACGTTTCGCCTCATCCAAAGGCAACGTCTCGGCGGGTTGGAGAAAGGTCGCCAATATCTTAAACTCACGGATGTCTTCTTTCCATAAAGCCGCCGCTAGCTCTCCATTCGGTTTATGCTTACGGGCGATTCCCTTTATTTCGGGGTACGGAACCCCGAAATTTAACTTATATACGATACCTTTCTCACGCATACTCGTAGAAATCACCCCGTTCATCGCCAAACGAAGTTCCTTACGGATCTCCCTTATCTCGTCTTGTAAACTTTCCATCTATTAATCATTATAAGTCGGCAAGAAAGAATAATCACGGCCATAACGAAGCATCTGGTCCGTATAACCTTCCGTATAGTCTAAGACAATATCGGTAACCTCACCGTTAGAGTTCTTTACCTCTCTCATCACAGGGTTGACAAAACCTTTATAGGGAGCCAAGTTTAACTTAGCATAGCGCTCCAAGACCTCCGCATGCAACTCCGGATCTACTTTCACGCCGTATCCTTCAACAAGATTCTTTCCGGCCGCATAGTCACCCTCACTCTTGATACGTTGAATCTCAGCGAGCAATGTCCCAAACAACTCACGTAACCTTGGATAGTCATTCACAACCACATAGGTCTTTCCATTCCGTTTTTTCAGTTCGATCACATTCGCTTCCTTCCCTTTCTCGTAAGCCCACTTAGCGATCAACTGACGGTTACGCATATGCGCCTCTTCTACATTCTTGCCTAGCTCGATGCGAACCAACTGGGTCATCAAGCCATTCATTATATATTTATAGTATTCCGACTTATAAGCCTCGCCGTCCGGAAGCAATCCCAGTTCCACCAGCTTTGGATCTGCCAAATAATACAGGCCAAACAAATCCGCACGGGTTTCCTCCAGTGTAGAGCTATAGGCTTTCAGCGCATCCGGGTCCGTATTTTCCAGCAATTTACCGGAACCATGTCCCAGACACTCATGTAAATCCGTATGTAGATTATCCGTTAAGAAACCGTACTGCCTCATACCGTTCCGCTCCACGTCACTCCAAACAAACTCTTCGCTAAAGCCATTTCCTTGAGACGCCTTATCATAAGCCTCCGTGATATTCTCTATCGTAACAGACTTCGAGCCATGATCCCTACGAATCCAATCCGCATTTGGCAAATTGATACCGATCGGGGTAGCCGGATAGCAATCACCTCCCAACATAGATACCGTGATTACCTTAGCGCTAACTCCTTTCACCTTCTCTTTCTTGAAACGCTTATCTACCGGAGAATGATCCTCAAACCATTGCGCATTATCACTGATGATTTTTGTACGCTTAGTCGCCTCCTTATTCGTAAAATTCACGGTAGACTCCCAGCTTGCTTTCATTCCTAACGGATCCCCATAAGTCTCGATAAAGCCATTCACAAAATCCACCTCCGAAGCTGTATCCTCTACCCAAAGGATCGAATAAGCATCGAAAGTCTTCAAATCGCCCGTTTGATAATATTCGATCAATTTCCCGATGATCGCTTTCTGCGTATCATTCTCGGCGAAAGGCAAGGCTTGTCGCAATTGATCTACGATTTTTTCTATCGCGGCGGAATAAAGCCCTCCTACTTTCCAAACCTTTTCAACGACCGTACCGTTCTCTTTTACCAAACGGCTATTCAACCCGTAAGAAATCGGGGAAATAGTATCCTTTCCCATTTTCATTTGCGCATAGAAGTCCTCTACCTCTTTTTGACTGATGCCTCCCCCGTAATAATTATTAGAAGAAGCTTTGATCAGATCACCGTCACCGCTTTGTACGCTACGCTTTGGCATAACGCCCGGATCAAAGATTACCGGAGCGATCTCGATCATGAACTGATCCACGTTTTGATTCTCACGAAGAGGTAACTTCTTAGCGTCGATTTGGTGAATACAATCCATCAAGAACTCAGGAGAAAACCCCGGGGCAAACTTGTCCAACGCATAATGATGATGGATACCACTGGAGAACCACACCCGTTTCAAATAGGTTTCCAAAGCCTTGAATTGAGGGTCCTCCCGATCTCCCTTATAATTCGTATAAATAGCCTCCAGTGTCCTGCGGATCGCCAGATTATAGCGTCCATTCTGATCGAAGAATATATCACGTCCCATCAAGGCCGCTTCGGAAAGATGATATAATAGTTGCTTTTGTTGCAAGGACAGGGATTCAAAACCCGGAACTTTATAGCGAAGAATCTCCAGATCAGCGAACTGATCCACTACATAATTGAACTCCTTATCGGAATTTTGAGATGCCGTATCCGACTGTTGGCCTGTACAAGCCGTCATAACCATAGCTGTCATAAGCGATAACATTATTTTTTTCATACTTACTACGATTTGCTTTTCCTATAATATATTACATCTAAAGTACATAGTTTGAAGGCCCGCATTCCAATAAGGGCCAACCGCAAAGATAGAGAATATACAGTCAATATCAAAGGTTTGAGATTTTTTCTCTACTTTTGTAAGTTCAAAAGCAAAGACAAAAAAGAGAATGGAAATAGCGGCATTAGTTTCAGGAGGAGTAGACAGCTCTGTCGTAGTGCATCAACTCAAAGAGGCAGGATACGATCCGACCATCTTCTATATCCGTATCGGTATGGAAGACAAGGATGGCTATATCGATTGCCCGGCGGAAGAGGATATCGAGATCACCTCATATATCGCCCGCAAGTATGGATGCCGGTTCGAGATCGTCTCCTTACACGACGAGTATTGGGATCGGGTGGTAAGCTATACGATCGAATCTGTCAAACGCGGTCTTACCCCTAACCCGGATATGATGTGTAATAAATATATCAAGTTCGGTTGTTTCGAGGAAAAATGGGGCAAGGATTTCGATAAGATCGCTACCGGTCATTATGCCACGACCACGGAGATAGACGGCAAGACATGGCTTTCTACTGCCAAGGACCCGGTAAAAGATCAGACTGATTTCTTAGGGCAAATCACCCGCCTACAGATACAGAAACTCATGTTTCCGATCGGGCATTTAATGAAAAGTGAGGTACGTGCCATCGCCGAGGCCCAGAAATTGCCGAGCGCCAAGCGTAAAGATAGCCAAGGCATTTGCTTCTTAGGCAAGATTAACTACAACGACTTTATAGAGCGTTATTTAGGGAAACGCCCGGGAAAAATCGTGGAACTAGAGACGGGTAAGGTCTTGGGTAAACACAATGGATATTGGTTCCATACGATCGGCCAACGTAAGGGATTGGGATTAAGTGGCGGCCCTTGGTTCGTTATCCAAAAAGACATTAAGCGAAATATCATTTATGTCTCCAACGGCTACGACCCGGAAACGCAATATGGCAAGGTGATTAATATGCAAGGTTTCGATTTCATCACGGAAGATCCATGGGGAGAATTTGAGGGTGAGAAAGAAATCACTTTCAAGATCCGTCATACCCCGGAATTTACGCATGGCTACATCCGTCGTATCGGAGATCTATATCGTGTAGAATCCGACGAAAAGATTCAAGGTATCGCTCCCGGCCAATACAGTGTAATCTACGACAAAGACCATCACTTATGTCTGGGCAGCGGCATGATTATTGATGAGACCAAGTAACGCATATTCAGATTTATTCTAAATAAAAAACGGTCGCCTCAAAAGGAAGCGACCGTTTTTATTTTTCTATCTTATTCTATTAAATAGCATACAAAGAGCTGATAGACTCTCCACTACATACACGACGGATCGCCTCAGCGAACATGTCAGCGACAGATAATACCTTTACTTTCTCGCATTTCTTAGCGTAAGGAATAGAATCCGTAAAGATCATTTCCGCTAAAGCGGACTGATCTACACGAGTAGAAGCCGGATCAGACATCACAGCGTGGCTGGCGATAGCACGAACAGACTTAGCGCCATTCTCCAACATCAAGTTCGCGGCTTTCGTAATTGTTCCGGCCGTATCCACCATGTCATCAACCAAAAGGACATCCAAGCCCGTCACATCACCGATAATACGCATCTCGGCCACCTCATTGGCACGCAAACGAGATTTGTGGCAAATGACCATCGGCAAGCCTAAATACTTAGAATAGCTGCTGGCACGTTTCGTACCACCAACATCCGGAGTCGCGATACACAAGTTATCCAAAGGCAAAGACGTCTTGATATAATCCAAGAATACGGAAGAAGCATATAAGTGATCCACCGGAACATTAAAGAATCCTTGGATCTGATCCGCATGAAGGTCCATCGTAATCAAACGATTGATACCTGCCGTACTCAACATATCAGCGATCAACTTAGCGCCAATAGAAACACGAGGCTTATCCTTTCTATCCTGACGAGCCCAACCGAAGTAAGGGACTACAGCGATGATTGAATGTGCGGAAGCACGTTTAGCCGCGTCAATCATCAGAAGCAACTCCATCAGATTGTCTGAATTAGGGAATGTAGATTGTACTAAGAATACATCTCTACCGCGGATAGACTCTTCATAAGAAACAGAGAACTCACCATCGGCAAAGTGCTGGATATTCATCTGTCCCAGAGGACAACCTAAACTGTTGCAAATTTTCTCTGCAAGATACCGGGAGTTCGTTCCCGAAAACACCAAGAAAGGAGTTTGTGCACTCATTATTCCGAATATTTATCTTAAAGTGAATAGATTTAAATTGTGCCGCAAAAGTACAAAACTTATTTACAATAACCTCTTTATATTTGGAAAACTTTCTATATTTGCAACCGCAATGATGAAGTATTTACTCTATTTCTTCGTATTGGTAAGTGTATTTCTGACTTCGGGTTCTTCATCAACTCCCGAGAACCAACAGAAATACAACGATATTTACACCATGTACTCTCCGAATGAAGACAAGACGGAATACAATATCCCCCAAGCAGATATCGAACGATACGAAAAAGAGCTATACAACGGAAAACAAAGCTATAAGATGGAAGATGGCTATATCAGGGCTTCACTATTCCGCAACATCTCCACATCAAAAAACTCAAGGACAAACCTATCCTCATCCGCGGAAAGGATCGTACGGTTTATAAAAACTCAATATCCTAAAGAAAGACAAACATTCATTTCATTTTGTATAAATCCCCTTAAGTTCTCCTATGGGTACTATATCTATACTCTAAGACGTATTCTCATTTAAACTCTCTTTCCCCCTTATTTCCATCAAAAAAGTAGAAGATAGCACTTTAATGTCTGCATTCTCACTATTCTTATTTTCTAGATTTCTCAAAGGGAATAGAATAAACATCTATTTTGTTTTCTTATTGGGTCATATAGGATAGTTCTTATCAATTAATAATCAATCTAAAATGGAATTTTTATTAGACTTCATCTTACATATCGATCAGCATATGATCGAGATCGTACAAGAATATCATACTTGGGCCTACGCGATATTATTCCTAATCATTTTTTGTGAAACGGGATTGGTAGCCACCCCATTCTTGCCCGGGGATTCCCTCTTGTTCGTCGCCGGAGCGATAACAGCGTTACCCGGTATGCCTTTAGAGATAAATCTTTTAGCCTTGATATTATTCGCGGCGGCAGTATTGGGAGACTCCTGTAATTATATGATAGGTCATTTTTTTGGTCGTAAACTATTTAACAATCCCAACTCCAAGATATTCAAGAAAAGCCATTTGGACAAAACGCATGAGTTCTACAAAAAATATGGAGGCAAAACCATAATCATCGCCCGATTCGTACCGATTGTCCGTACTTTCGCTCCCTTTGTAGCCGGAATGGGTAAAATGCACTATTACTATTTCATGATCTACAACCTGATAGGCGGCGCTTTCTGGGTACTGCTTTTCTGCTATGCAGGATACTTTTTCGGAGATCTTCCTTTCGTACAGCAGAACCTCAAGCTATTGATCATAGCAATTATATTCATATCCATACTTCCTGCCGTAATAGAGGTAGTACGGGCAAAACTAAAAGCACGGAAACAGAGATAACAAACTTTCATTCAACAACCAAGTATTTAAAAACGATTTAATATATACATGTATGAAAAATTCTTTTTTTAGTCGATTCACCCCCAAAGAACCCAAGTTCTTTCCACTCTTAAAGCAATTGTCTGAAATATTATCCGCCTCTTCCAGCATTCTGGTAGAAAGCTTACGACATGATTCTCCTACGGAAAGAGCTAATTATTATAAGCTAATCAAGGATAAGGAACGGGAGGGGGACAAACTGACCCATCTGATCTTTGATGAACTAGGAACGACATTTATAACCCCCTTCGATCGGGAAGACATTCACGACTTAGCCTCATCCATAGATGATGTTATTGATGGAATAAACAGTTCCGCCAAACGTATTACCATCTATAACCCACGCCCCATCTCTGATAGCGGAAAAGAATTGAGTTTACTCATTCAACAAGAGGCGCACTATATCAGCAAAGCGATGGATGAACTCGAGACTTTTCGCAAGAAACCGACTACGTTACGTGATTACTGTACCAAGCTACATGACATAGAAAACCAAGCGGACGACGTATATGAGCTTTTTATCACGAAGCTTTTCGAGGAAGAAAAAGATAGTATAGAGCTTATCAAAATCAAAGAAATCATGCATGAGTTGGAAAAGACAACGGATGCCGCCGAACATGTCGGTAAAATATTAAGGAACTTGATCGTAAAGTACGCATAAAACAGGGCTATATTATGGAATTATTAGTGATTATCATCATTCTGTCTCTGATATTCGATTATATCAATGGCTTTCATGATGCGGCAAATTCGATAGCGACCATTGTATCGACCAAGGTCCTTACCCCTTTTCAGGCTGTAATATGGGCAGCATTCTTTAATTTCGTCGCATTTTTCATCGCTAAGTATATAATCGGGGGATTCGGTATCGCCAATACCGTATCAAAAACCGTAGTAGAGCAGTATATCACATTACCGATTATCCTGTCCGGGGTAATCGCCGCTATCGCATGGAACCTGTTCACTTGGTGGAAAGGTATTCCTTCCTCTTCTTCCCACACCCTTATCGGAGGATTCGCCGGAGCGGCTATCATGGCACACGGCTTTGAAGCGATCCAATTGAACATTATCCTAAAAATAGCGGCTTTCATTTTCCTTGCTCCCTTCATAGGCATGATTGTCGCTTTCGGGTTTACCTTATTAGTGCTTCATATGTGCAAAAGAGTGCACCCTCATACGGCAGAGGTATGGTTCAAGAAACTCCAACTCGTATCTTCCGCCTTATTCAGTATCGGGCATGGATTGAATGATTCCCAAAAAGTGATGGGTATTATCGCCGCGGCCCTAATCGCAGCCCACTCCGAGGGATTGGGAATGGGGATAAATAGTATTTCCGATTTACCCGACTGGGTAGCGTTCTCTTGTTTCACCGCTATCTCACTTGGAACCATGTCCGGTGGCTGGAAAATAGTAAAGACAATGGGTACTAAAATCACGAAGGTAACCCCCTTGGAAGGGGTTATCGCTGAGACAGCCGGTGCCTTCACTTTGTACCTTACGGAGTTTCTGAAGATCCCAGTCAGTACCACGCATACAATTACAGGGGCTATTATCGGAGTTGGTGCGACCAAACGTCTTTCAGCCGTTCGTTGGGGAGTAACTCAAAGCTTGATGACCGCATGGGTTCTTACGATCCCGGTAAGTGGGCTTTTAGCAGCTGGCATTTATTATATGGCTTCCCTTCTTTTCATTTAAATCAAAGAAAAAAGTCATCTAGCTTCATCGGGCAAGTATGTTAAGTTACTTTGCCATTTCACTTAAGTTACTTGCCCGATGAAGCTAGATGTCCCGTATCAACCACCTAACTCCACCAACGAATTATCTATACAGCACACCTAAACTTTTCAAGAAAGCTCTTATTTATGGAGAAAAGAGAACTTTAGCATCTTACCGGAATAAGCAGGGAGTTTCACTTGATAAGGATAAGCGTCTGTTAGCGTACTGATAGTCGTTTCCCCGGTTAACAAGTCGGTCAATTCAGCCGGTTTGTTATCCTCAAAATCAAGAGCCTTGAATGCCTCGACCGGGATATTTACCCATACACATTGGTCGGCACGGTCGAAATTCACGACAACCAGAAGTACCTCGTTCTTCCATTTGCGCAAGAACGCATACTGACGGTTCGGATTGAAATAAGGATTACCGGAGTTCGCGTACATCAAATCATAAAACGCTCCCTCGACAATAACCGGCTCGGATCGTACCACATTCAATAACTTAGCGTACATCTCACGCAACGAGCGTTCTGCCGGCGTTAATTTAGCCCCATCAAAGAGTCCATTATTATTCCAGTTTCGCAAACTCTCGACGCTCCAATAATCGAAGATGGTCGTACGGCCATCACGTCCACTGAAACCTTCCGCATCCATTCCTCTTTCGCCAAGTTCCTGACCACTATAGATCATAACCGGATTTGTATTCATGGCAGCGGAGACAATCATGCCCGGAATACCCGGACGAGCATCCCCCGCAAAGAAATCAGAAGCGACACGCTGTTCATCGTGATTCTCCAAGAAATTTAACATATTTTTCTGGATTCCCTCCAACGATTGCCAACAATGCGATATATTACTAGCCGGAGCCTGTCCGCACATCACCGCACGAACCGTATCATAAAGACCAACCTTGTCATACAAATAATCAAAGTGTCCCGTATAAATATAATTCCTATACTCATCCGGATTATACACCTCCGCTATAAAGATCACATCACGCACCTTCTTCACCTGAGGAATCACCCAGTTCCAAAACTCTACCGGGACCATCTCAGCCATATCACAACGAAAACCATCCACCCCCTTATCAGCCCAGAACAACAAGATCTCCAACATTTTCTCCCACGTATTGGGAATGGTATTGAAATGGCAAGCACCACCGTGCATATAATCCACGCCGTAGTTCAGCTTCACCGTCTCATACCAATCGTTCTGGCTTGGATAGGCATCGAAATGATTGTTACCGGTCACCTTCGCCGGAAACTCACTATAGGCAAAATCCTCCTCACGCTGCGGATCAAAACGAAGCGTCAAGGTTTGCCCCGGAAGATAATAAAAGTTATTATTCACATCAAAAGCCTTGGACACATTATCCGTTTGACCTAAGTCCTCCACGAAAGGTTCCCGTGCGTCCGAGAAATATTGACGTGCTACATGGTTGGGTACAAAATCGATAATAACCTTCATCCCAGCCTCATGCGTACGTTTCACCAAATCCTCGAACTCACTCATACGGTTCTGGATATTATCCGCCAAATCCGGATCTATATCATAGTAATCTTTTATAGCATATGGAGATCCGGCCTTACCTTTTACTACGGCAGAATGGTCTTTCCGGATGCCAAACATGGTGTAATCGGTTTTTGTAGCGTGCTCTATCACCCCTGTATACCATACATGAGTAACACCTAGTTCTTTGATTTTGGATAAAGCCAAAGGAGTAAAAGCCGAAAACTTACCCACTCCATTCTCGGCTAAACTACCATTCATTACAGGAGATGGTCGCAGATTCCCAAACCAACGCGGGAATACCTGATAAATTACCATCTTGTTTTTTTGTTCCATTGCGTTCATCTATATATAAAGTTTTTGTGGGAAAGCGCTTTGTCCAGACAGACGATTTGTCACGGCATCAGGCCTTTCTTTCTTGCCGCGATCGCTTTCACCAAGGTTTCATATTTATTCTCATCCAACACTTTCTCAAAGCAACGGGCAGCGGCGGAATAGCCAATATTACAAATCACGTCTACATTCTCAAGATCGAATGTCTTATATAAGCCAAACTCCTCCGCTTCTATTAAGACATCACACATCTCTCGATCCTCCAGCGTATTTGCCCGGAACATATAATGATAAGAGCGCTCGGCGATATGGAATATGGTCTGCTTATATTTTTGCGGGATCAACGGGCTTACGTTCACCCCAATAATACGCTCACATTCCTCACGGATGATGGAGACCGGAAAGTTGTGAAATAATCCTCCATCCACATAATGAACGCCATTGATGACTACAGGACTGAAAATAATCGGGATACTACAAGAAGCTGTCACCGCCTCAACAATAGGACCACTCCTAAATTCATGGCTTTCGCCATTATCCAAATCAGTCGCGACAACCACCAGAGGAATTTGCAAGTCCTCGATGTTCTTGGTCCGCAAGTGTCGCCTCAAGAAATAACGAAAGCGCTTACTATCGAACAAACCCGCCTTAGGAATCTGCAACTGGGCGAATTCCGAGAACTCACGTCCGGTAAAAAGCTCTTGGATCTCCGCCGCCGAATAACCATCGGCAAACAAAGCGCCCATTAAAGCTCCCGCGCTGGTACCGACTATAATATCCGGTCTTAGCGCACATTCTTCCATCATTCGAAATACGCCGATATGCGCAAAACCTTTCGCTCCGCCTCCGCTAAGCGCCAAGCCCAACCTATAGGGTTTATGGTTTGTCTCTTCTGCCATTTATTTCTTGTCTCTTAATCTGGTAACAAATATGCTGTTTTTTTTAATTAGAAACATTATTATTAGGGAAAAAGTTTCCATCCTCTTTTATTTTTGCTACATTTACACGGAAAGCAAAGGTGTTGTCACATTGTTTTCTTAAGTATAACATTAAATCTACCATGTTATGATTACGAGTATCTTCTGGATTATCCCGTTAGCGTCTGTCCTAGCGCTAGCATTCGCCTGGTTCTTCTTCAGGCAAATGATGAAAGAGAGTGAAGGAACTGAGTTGATGAAAAAGATCGCCTCCTTTGTACGTGAAGGGGCGATGTCGTATCTGAAACAGCAATACAAAGTAGTCGCCTCGGTTTTCGTTGTCCTAGTAATCTTATTCTCTATTATGGCCTATGGCTTCCATGTTCAAAACGAATGGGTTCCGATCGCCTTCCTGACAGGAGGTTTCTTTTCAGGATTAGCGGGTTTCTTAGGCATGAAAACAGCGACTTATGCCTCGGCCCGTACAGCGAACGCAGCCCGCACTTCCTTGAATAAAGGTTTACAAGTGGCTTTCCGAAGCGGGGCGGTCATGGGCTTAGTAGTCGTTGGGCTTGGATTGCTGGATATCTCATTCTGGTATATCCTGTTAAATGCTTTCATCCCAGACGAGGCTTTGGACCCGACCCATAAACTCACCATTATCACGACAACCATGCTTACATTCGGAATGGGTGCCTCCACGCAAGCCTTGTTCGCACGTGTGGGAGGAGGAATCTATACGAAAGCCGCCGATGTCGGAGCGGATTTAGTAGGTAAAGTTGAGGCTGGGATCCCGGAGGACGATCCTCGTAACCCGGCGACAATCGCCGATAACGTAGGCGACAATGTAGGTGACGTCGCCGGTATGGGAGCCGACCTATATGAATCTTATTGCGGTTCCATCCTAGCGACCGCCGCATTGGGAGCCGCCGCATTCGTTTCTTCCGGAAGCGTAGAATTACAATATAAGGCGGTTGTCGCCCCAATGCTTATCGCCGCTGTCGGTATCATTTTATCTATTATTGGTATTTTCGCCGTCCGTACGAATGAGAACGCGACGATCAAGCAACTACTGAAAGCCTTAGCCATAGGAACGAACTTGAGTTCCGTATTGATCGCTATCTCCACGTTCGGGATTCTTTATGTATTAGGCATGGAGAATTGGTTCTGGATCGGTTGTTCCGTGATCGTAGGTCTGCTAGTCGGAATCGTGATCGGGCAAGCGACGGAGTATTATACCTCCCAGTCCTATAAGCCGACCCGGCTGGTTTCCGAATCGGGGCTGACAGGCCCGGCAACGGTTATTATCTCCGGTCTCGGACTAGGGATGCTCTCTACGGCCATCCCGGTACTTGCCGTCGTGGTCGGTATTATTTGTTCCTTCTTGTTCGCCTCCGGATTCGACTTCACGAACGTGGGCATGGGATTATACGGAATCGGTATAGCTGCCGTAGGTATGCTATCGACCTTAGGTATTACGTTGGCTACAGACGCTTACGGTCCCATAGCGGATAATGCCGGAGGCAACGCCGAGATGTGTAACCTAGGGAAAGAAGTCCGCAAGCGTACAGACGCATTGGATTCATTAGGAAATACGACTGCCGCTACAGGTAAAGGTTTCGCTATCGGTTCCGCTGCGTTAACCGGCTTGGCTCTGTTGGCCTCTTATGTAGAAGAGATCAAGATCGGTTTGCTCCGTTTAGGAGAGAACGTCCTGAATTTTACCGATGGCAGGAGTATCGAAATATCTAAAGCCTCATTCTCGGACTTTATGGTATATTATGATGTTACCTTAATGAATCCTAAGGTTTTAGCCGGAATGTTCCTAGGTTCCATGATGGCATTCATGTTCTGTGGCCTTACGATGAATGCTGTAGGGCGTGCGGCCGGGCACATGGTGGAGGAAGTTCGCCGTCAGTTCAAGGAAATCAAGGGTATTCTGACTGGAGAGGCACAACCGGATTATGCCCGTTGCGTTGAGATCTCGACGAAAGGAGCGCAACACGAAATGGTACTTCCCTCCGTTTTAGCTATTATCGCCCCCATCTTAACCGGACTCATATTTGGTGTGACGGGTGTTGTCGGATTATTGATCGGTGGATTAAGCACGGGCTTCGTATTAGCCGTATTCATGGCGAATGCCGGAGGAGCATGGGATAACGCGAAGAAATTCATCGAGGAAGGAAACCACGGCGGCAAGGGTAGCGAGGCGCATAAGGCAACCGTTGTCGGCGATACGGTTGGCGATCCGTTCAAAGACACTTCCGGCCCGAGTTTGAATATCCTTATCAAGCTGATGAGCATGGTAGCGATCGTGATGGCGGGATTGACGGTGGCTTGGAGTTTGTTTTAATAGTTGACCGTTAGTAGTTGGCAATTGACAGTTAGAGAAGTAAATTGACAAATTAATAGAGAAAACTAAATAATTGTCAATTGCCAACTGTCAATTGTCAACTGTTTTGTATTTTTGCGTCGTAAAAACATAAAACAATTCAACAATGTCAATCTCACGCTTTAATGCTGTGGAGAAGGCATCCAACCGAAAGGCCGTGGAAGCCGTTACTCCCGAACACAAAGTATCTGAGTACTATGGCGAGAATGTCTTCAACCGGAAGGCGATGCAAAAATATCTCTCCAAGGAAACGTACAAAGCCTTGACCCACGCCATTGACAATGGCACACCTATCGACCGGGAAATCGCCAATCATGTGGCAGCCGGCATGCGTATGTGGGCACTGGAAAAAGGAGTCACTCATTATACCCACTGGTTTCAACCGCTTACCGATGGCACCGCCGAGAAGCACGACGCTTTCGTGGAACACGATGGTAACGGTGGCATGATCGAGGAGTTCAGCGGCAAATTGCTTGTCCAGCAAGAACCGGACGCTTCCAGTTTCCCGAACGGTGGACTTCGTAATACCTTCGAGGCCCGCGGCTACTCCGCTTGGGACCCTTCCTCTCCCGCTTTTATCGTAGATGACACACTTTGTATCCCAACCGTATTTATCGCTTATACCGGTGAAGCGCTGGATTATAAGACCCCGCTGATCCGCTCTATCGAAGTATTGGGAGAAGCCGCCAAAGACGTATATCGGTATTTCGATGAGGATGTCAATAAGATAATTACTTACCTTGGTTGGGAACAGGAATATTTCCTTGTTGACGAGGACTTGTATTCCGCTCGTCCGGATCTCTCACTGACCGAGCGTACCTTGCTAGGACATGAGAGCGCAAAGAACCAACAATTAGACGACCATTATTTTGGCGCTATCCCCTCTCGTGTACAAGAATTCATGAAAGACTTGGAAACCGAATGCTATAAACTAGGTATCCCGGTAAAGACCCGCCATAACGAAGTAGCCCCCAACCAGTTCGAGCTAGCTCCTATTTACGAGGAATGTAACCTAGCCAACGACCATAACCAATTATTGATGTCGGTCATGAAACGTGTCTCCCGCCGTCATAATTTCCGTGTATTATTGCACGAGAAGCCATTTAACGGGGTAAACGGTTCCGGTAAACACTGTAACTGGTCTATGGGAACGGACAAGGGGGTAAACTTATTCTCTCCGGGTAAAGACCGTGAGGACAACCTGCGCTTCATCACCTTCGTGGTGAACACTATCATGGCCGTTTATAAATACAACGCTTTATTAAAAGCGAGTATCGCTTCCGCCACGAACGCACACCGCCTAGGCGCGAACGAGGCACCTCCCGCTATCATCTCCACTTTCCTCGGAACGCAAATCAGTGAGATCTTGGATAAGTTCGAGAATAGCTCTATCGAGGACGCTATCGAGGTAGACGATAAAAAGGGCTTGCATCTTGGCTTCGGGCAGATCCCCGAACTGCTGTTGGACAATACGGATCGTAACCGTACCTCTCCTTTCGCTTTCACCGGAAACCGTTTTGAGTTCCGTGCCCCGGGTTCTTCCGTGAACTGCGGATCAGCCATGTTAGCGTTGAACTCCGCCGTAGCCTATCAATTGCAACAATTCAAGAAGGACGTAGAGGCTTTGCAAGCGGAAGGAAAAAGCAAGGAAGTAGCGATCTTCAAGGTGCTGAAAGCCTATATCAAGGAATCTAAGCCGATCCGCTTCGATGGAAACGGTTATTCGGACGAATGGAAAGAGGAAGCCGCCAAGCGAGGTCTGGATTGCCAAAATAGTGTTCCATTGCAATATGACGCTTATCTTAAACCGGAGTCGATCGAGATGTTCACGTCTACCGGCGTACTTACCCAGAAAGAATTGGAAGCGCGTAATGAGGTAAAATGGGAAGTCTATATCAAAAAGGTACAGATCGAGGCTCGGGTATTAGGGGATTTATCCTTGAACCATATCATCCCGGTAGCCGTTCGCTACCAGAGCGTATTGCTGGATAATATAGCGAAGTTGAAAGAGACATTCGGCGATGACCCGGAATTCCGCGATATGTCGGAAGAGCCCCGTCGCTTGGTTCGTAAGATAGCCGGGCATATCTGTGCCGTGACCAAGAAAGTGGATGAGATGGTAGAGGCCCGCAAGAAAGCGAACCGCTTGACCGATATGCGGGAAAAGGCGATCGCTTACCACGACTCGGTAGCCCCTTATTTGGATGAGATCCGTGACCATATCGATGATCTGGAACTGATGGTGGACAACCAGATGTGGCCGTTGCCGAAGTATAGGGAACTCCTGTTTATCCGATAAAAAACACCCGTACTGGCGTTGCCTTGCGCCAGTATCGGCATAGCCTCACACTGATATAGGCGCAGCCTTATACCGATACTGGCATAAGGCTACGCCTATACTCCCGTTTACCACTTCACATAAGAAGCATTCATCAAGAAGTCATAATCATGTTTCATCGCTTGCAGCGGTGTCATATTATAACGCTCTTGCTCAATGAAGTAATCCTCTAATCCGGCTTTCTCCGCCACAGCGAATAAGGATTTGAAGTCTACGATTCCGGCGCCCATCTCTGTGCTGCCCTTTCCATCCGCATTCGCGTCTTTCAAGTGCCAGTTGGCGAAACGACCGGGATAACGGTTCACGTAATCATGACATTTAAAACCGCCATACACTAATTGAGCCGTATCGATCTGGAAAGTAACCAGCCCTTTGTCCGTATTCTCGATCATCACGTCGAACGGGATCTTCCCTTCCAGCTCATGGAATTCATCCACATGGTTATGGAAAGCGAAACGCAACCCATTCGCCTTCGCAATCTCACCACATTTATTAAATTGATCCGCTAAACGCTTCACGTCCGAAAGGCTCTTGATATCTTTGGAGGGATAACCCGCCTGAACAATCCATTTACAGCCTACCTCTGCCGTATCGGCGGCATTCTTTTTCCAGAAGTCCCATCCCTTGGTATCACCCTCCGCCAGCAAACCGCTTCCGGTATGGGAACCTACCATACGGGCACCCAGATCCGCCAGATATTTCTTCATCTCGGCCGGGGATTTCCCGTAGAATTTGCCATCCCGGTAACCGGCGGCTTCCATCCGTTTATAACCGATATCCACCAAAGCCTTCATCGTACCGTCAAAATCCGTCTTCAAGTCGTCCCGGACACTATACAACTGTACACCTATCGCTTTCTCTTTCTTAGCCAAGATAGAGGCAAAGCCGTTCGGTACTACACTCAGCGCAGCCACAGCGGCACCCGCTTTCAAAAAATTCCGTCTCGTTATCATCATACTATTCTTTAAGATTAACGTCGCTAAAGGTAGCAAAATTATTTCTACTTTCGCGCACATTTAAACAAACGATCATGCAAGGAACAAAAAATCTGACCGAAGGGGTCATCTCCCGGCAACTATTCAATCTGGCGATGCCGATCATGGGTACCTCATTTATCCAAATGGCCTATAGCATCACCGACATGGCTTGGGTAGGCCGATTGGGAAGCGAGGCCGTAGCCGCTATCGGCGCCGTTGGTATCCTTACTTGGATGACGAACTCGATCTCTTACTTGAATAAAGTAGGCTCGGAGGTGAGTGTCGGGCAAAGTATCGGGGCGCAAAACGTGGAAGATGCCCGAGGATTCGCTTCCCATAACCTAACGATCGCCTTGATCCTCTCGCTTTGTTGGGGATTCTTGCTATTCGTCCTCGCTCATCCGATTATCGGCTTCTACAAACTGGAGGAACCGATCGCGTTGAACGCCGTGGAATATTTGAGAATCGTCGCTTCCGCATTCCCATTTATCTTCCTCTCGGCGGCGTTTACCGGGATTCATAATGCGGCGGGATTGAGTAAGATTCCATTTTATATCAGCGGAACAGGTCTTTTACTGAATATGGTGCTAGATCCTTTATTTATACTCGGCTTCCATTTGGGCACGGCGGGCGCAGCTTGGGCTACGTGGATCTCCCAAGCGGTGGTTTGCGGACTATTCGTCTATCAGCTAAAATGCCGCAATAAATTGTTCGGGGGATTCCCTTTCTTTGTCCGTTTAAAGGAACGCTACACCAAGCGGATCTTCCAATTGGGCCTGCCGGTAGCGTTATTAAATACATTCTTCGCGATCATCAATCTTTTTATGGCTCGTACAGCTTCCACCTACGGAGGGCATATCGGTTTGATGACGCTTACGGCAGGCGGACAAATGGAGGCGATCGCATGGAACACCTCACAAGGCTTCAGTACGGCCCTCTCCGCTTTCACCGCCCAGAACTACGCCGCACGCAAGAAAGAACGTATCTTGACCGCTTATCATACGACGCTTAAAATGACTTCTATCATCGGTGTACTCTGCACGTTGTTATTCGTCTTTTACGGTAGCGAGGTCTTCTCGCTGATCGTGCCGGAGCAAGCCGCTTATGAGGCCGGTGGTATATTTCTCCGGATCGACGGATATTCGATGATCTTCATGATGCTGGAGATTACCACGCAAGGCATGTTCTACGGTACCGGCCGAACGGTTCCGCCGGCGATCATCAGCATCTCGTGTAACACCTTACGCATACCTTTGGCCATCGGGCTAGCGGCAGCGGGACTGGGTATTACGGGTGTTTGGTGGGCGATCAGCCTTTCCAGCATGCTAAAAGGTGTCGTCGCTTTCATTTGGTTCAGTATCTTACAGAAGAAGATCTTGTAAGCGGAACAATTCTTACCGATTTTCCGTACATTCGCGATTAAAATGACATTCAATTAAAAAAACAACCTATATGGATAACAAATTCAAACCGGAAACCCTGTGCGTACAGGCCGGTTGGCAACCCAAGAAAGGAGAACCCCGTGTCCTCCCGATCTATCAAAGCACGACATTCAAGTATGAGACGAGCGAGCAGATGGCTAAATTGTTCGATTTGGAGGAAAGCGGCTATTTCTATACCCGCCTTCAAAACCCGACAAACGAGGCTGTAGCCGCCAAGATCGCGGCGTTGGAAGGTGGCGTGGCCGCCATGCTGACCTCATCCGGACAGGCCGCTAGCTTTTTCGCTTTCTTCAATATTTGCGAGGCTGGCGATCATATCGTAAGCGCTACCAGCATTTATGGAGGTACTTATAATCTACTGGCCGTTACCTTGAAGAAGCTGGGAATCGAATGCACGTTCGTAGATCAAGATGCGAGCGAGGAAGAGATCTCCAAGGCTTTCCGCCCGAATACGAAGGCGATGTTCGGCGAGATGATCTCCAATCCGGGCGTTATGGTATTGGATGTGGAGAAGTTTGCCCGCATCGCCCATAATCATGGCGTACCCTTGATCGTCGATAATACGTTCGCCACGCCGATCAATTGCCGTCCGTTCGAATGGGGAGCGGATATCGTTACGCACTCCACGACTAAATATATGGATGGCCATGCCACGAGCGTGGGTGGTTGTATCGTGGACAGCGGCAATTTCGATTGGGAAGCGCATGCCGAGAAGTTCCCGGGACTTTGCCAACCGGACCCTTCTTACCACGGATTGACCTATACCAAGGCATTCGGGAAATTAGCGTTCATCACGAAAGCGACTAGCCAACTGATGCGTGACCTCGGAGCGATCCAATCCCCGCAAAACGCATTCCTATTGAATCTGGGATTGGAGACCTTGCATCTTCGTGTACCGCAGCATTGCAAAAACGCCTTGGCGGTAGCGCAGTGGCTACAGAAATGTGATAAGGTAGCTTGGGTTCATTATCCGGAATTGGAAGGCAACCCGTACCATGAACTCGCCAAGAAGTATCTACCGAATGGCTCTTGCGGTGTATTATCCTTCGGATTGAAAGGTGGACGTGAGGTAGCGATCAAGTTTATGGATAGCTTGAAACTCGCCGCTATCGTAACTCACGTAGCGGATGCCCGTACTTGCGTGCTTCACCCGGCCAGTCATACGCACCGCCAGTTGAGCGATGAGCAATTGATAGAGGCTGGCGTGGCTCCGGACTTAATCCGCTTCTCTGTAGGTATCGAGAACGCCGATGATATCATCGCCGATATTGAGCAAGCGCTCAATAAATAAGACATCTATGCCATGCTGATGAAACGCTTGTGCCATCAGTGTGGCACGCCTGTGCCATCAGTGTGGCACGCCTGTGCCATCAGCATGGCACACCTGCATCTACAGCACGGTACTGCTATAAGTTCCTAGATAGGCAGGAATCTCCCCAGACGCGCCACCCAATTTGTCGTAATCCTCCCTAGGCTCGTTACCGGATGTTCCTCACGCAACAAATCCTCACGGAACTCACGAAGAATAAGCCAATCCGCCTGTTTCACCCAATGCCGGAAGACCGAATTCTCCACATGACTTTCCGAAATGGATAATAACACGTCCAGATCAAAACAATCAGCGACAACGCCTGCGCCAGACAAAGAGGCATCGTAAGCATTGCAAGCTTGCTCAATATGTGTAGGAACCATCAATACAGGTTTATTCAGATACATCGCCTCACATACGGATTCGAACCCGGCGGTCGTAGCATAAGCCTTCGCCCCCGACATATAACGTAGAAACAACGTATCATCCAGCTGATGGAAAGAAAGGCAATCATCTATTTTCACCTCGGCTCGCTGATCTTTCTTATCCCAAAAGAAATGCATCGGAACCGAAGGATGACGGGAATGCCAAGAACGGATCTCCTCACTAAACCCGCTATTCAACAAATAACCATGCAAATAACTGCCGTTCGAGGGAACCGCATCCAAGACTTCTTGCCTTAATAAAGGAGGAACCACGACTATTCCTCCCAACGGCGCCTCACGCATCTTCCGAAAAGACAAGGCTAATTTTTTGACGGAGCCTATCGCCGTTAATCTCGTAAAAAACCGTAGCGACGCCAACGACAATGTGCTCTGCTTCGGGAAAACGAAGTCCGGATGCAAGAATAGATATTGATGGGCGATACATACCATCGTTGCTTTCGGACGGAGAATCAAGTAAGTCAGCCCCGTCAATAGCTCGTAGAAGTTCACGACAACATCCGCATCCGTCTGCCGAATCATCCGGTCGATATAACGGATACTTCCCATGTATTTATGCAGACGCAATACATTATATAATACGCTACGCATCAAACTCACTTGTTTATTCTTAGCCGTCGGTAAAAAATTCGGACTTTCAAACGGATATACCGGCGACAGAATCTTATTCAAGAAGAAATCCGGTAAACGGCGGGCCGGACTTTTTCCGACCAACACACCAACGATCTCATGTCCTTCGGCCATCAATTTCTGGCGTAAGGATAACGCTTGGGTCAAGTGCCCACGTCCCTCACCTTGTATGATAAACAGGATTTTCATACGGCATCCGCATATAGTTGTACATTATTATATGTAACAATATCCCACTCTCCTTGTTCATCCTCCACGAGAGCGGTCATGCTTTCCACCCAATCGCCGGAATTTAGATAATGCACATTACCATACCATACGCTCGCCGCTTGGTGAATATGGCCGCAAATAATCCCGTCCAAATGCTTGGCCTCCGCTAAGCGTACCAACTCTTTCTCAAACTCCGAGATATAAGAGACCGCACTTTTCACCCGGTGTTTCACCTCTTGGGATAAAGAGAAATAAGGTTTTCCTTGCCGCTCTCTACGATGATTGTAAACCTTATTCAACCACAATAAAAAAGTATATCCCACATCCCCGAGCATGGCAAGCCAACGCATATGGGTCGTAACCGTATCGAAAATATCGCCATGTGTCACGAAATAGCGTTTTCCTTGTCTCGTCTTCAGTAAATAATCCTTTACGATCGATATATTGGAGAACTTAAAAGGAGCCAAGCTATCGAGAAAATCATCATGGTTCCCCACTACATAGATAATCTCCGTACCCCTTTTCTCCATCATCTTCATCAATACCTTAAAGAAATCGGTATGCTTTTGTTTCCAGCGTTTACCGGATTTCTTCAATTGCCAGCCATCGATGATATCACCATTCAAAATCAATCGATCGCAATCTACGTGCTTGAGAAAACGGGTGACCTCCTCCGTCCGGGAATGTTCCGATCCCAAATGGATGTCAGAGAGGACAATAGTCGGATAGTACTTTCTTAATATCATCTTTTCCTTGTTTAAGATGATACAAAAGAACACTTTCGGTATTACAAGTTCACGACAACCTAATGAAAAAGACATAACAAAAAGGCCAGCTCTTCACAAAGCCGGCCTTTTCTCGTTTAACTTTAAATATTAAAAAATTATGATGACATTTTACTTTACCTATTCTTCTGATTGAGTAGCCTCGTAAGCCTTTAACAACTTCTCTTGTACATCGGCAGGAACTAACTCGTAACTAGCGAACTTCATCGTAAAGGAAGCACGTCCGCCCGTAATGGAGCTTAGTGAAGTAGAATAGTTAGACATCTCTTTCAAAGGAACTTTCGCCAATAGTTTCTCAAATCCCTTCTCGCTATTCATACCCATAATCAAGGCACGGCGTCCTTGCAAGTCACTCATCACATCTCCCAGATAATCAGCAGGAACGGAAACCTCGACATCGTAAACAGGCTCCAAGATCTTAGGGCCAGCCTCCTTGAAAGCGGTACTGAACGCATTGCGTCCGGCAAGCATGAAAGAGATTTCATTACTGTCTACCGGGTGCATCTTACCATCGTATACGCAAATACGCACATCGCGAGCATACGAACCCGTCAACGGCCCTTGCTCCATACGAGCCATGATACCTTTTAGGATAGCCGGCAAGAAACGAGCGTCGATAGCACCACCAACGATACAGTTTACGAACACGACTTTACCACCCCAATCCAAATCAATTATTTGAGTATCACGAACATTCATCTTATACTCCTGTCCGCCGAAACGGTAGGTATCCGGAGCAGGCATACCTTCATAATAAGGCTCGATAATCAAGTGAACTTCACCGAACTGGCCTGCGCCACCAGATTGTTTCTTATGGCGGTAATCCGCACGGGCCGCTTTCGTAATCGTCTCACGATACGGGATCTTCGGCTCCAGATATTCGATCGGCAATTTATCATTATTCTCGATTCTCCATTTCAATGTACGAAGATGGAACTCACCTTGACCGGAAACGATTGTCTGCTTCAATTCCTTGGACTGCTCGATTACCCATGTCGGGTCTTCCTCGCGCATACGTATCAAGATTTCCATCATCTTCTCGGCGTCAGCCTCATTCACCGGCTTGATAGCACGACGATATTTCGGATCCGGATATTTAATGAAGTCGAAACGATAATCACAACCCTTTCCGTTCAATGTATTACCACGGCGAACATCCTTTAACTTAACGGTCGCTCCAATATCACCCGCCACCATTTCCGTAACCGGGGTACGAGTTTGTCCGGCTACCGCAAATAACTGTGCGATACGCTCCTTGGAACCACGATCGGCATTCATCAAATCGTCACCTTCTTTTACTTTTCCTGATATCACTTTAAAATAGGAAACCTGACCAATATGAGGTTCCACGGTAGTCTTGAAGAAGAACAAGCTAGTAGGACCATTCGAGTCCGGAGTCACCTCTACGCCTTCCGTAGTAATCAGACGAGGCATCTTGTCGGTACAAGGAACCACGTTACCCAAGAACTCCAACGTACGACGAACACACATATCACGACCGGCACATACGCAGAATACCGGGAACATACCGCAAGTAACCAAGCCCGCACGGATACCGGCACGCATATCATCCTCGCTCAAGGCACCTTCCTCAAAGAATTTCTCCATCAAAGTATCATCGTTCTCAGCGGCGGCTTCCACCAAGGCTTGATGCAACTCCATCGCCTTATCCATTTCCTCGGCGGGGATTTCCAATACATCAGGAACTCCACCTTCCGGTTTCCAACGATACATCTTCATTTTTAATACATCCACCACGGCATTGAAAGAAGAGCCGCAGCTAATCGGATATTGGATCGGAACGATCTTACTGCCCCAACGGTCTTTCAACTGGGCGATGGTTCCCTCATAGTCGGCTTTATCATTATCAAGCTGATTGACAACAAAAATCACCGGTTTATGAAATTGTTCAGTATACCGGAACTGGTTAATGGTTCCAACCTCAACACCGTACTGGGCATTCAATACCATCAGTGCCGTATCCGTGACATTCAGAGCGGAAACAGCTCCTCCAACGAAATCATCAGAACCCGGACAATCGATGAAATTCAGCTTCCGATCCTGCCACTCAACACTGAAAACGGTTGAGAAAACTGAGTATCCATACTCTTTCTCAACCGGGAAATAATCGGACACCGTATTTCCTGCCTCAACGGAGCCGCGGCGTTTTATAACTCCACCCTCGTAAAGCATAGCTTCAGCGAGAGTGGTTTTCCCAGAGCCCGAACTTCCCAAGATAGAGATGTTCTTAATTTCATTTGTTTGGTATACTTTCATGATATCAGGATTTATTTGAGTTTAACAATACGTTTATTTGGCGTGAATCACTTTCACGAGGGCGCAAATTAGAGATTGTAAAGGAAAAAAGCAATTATCGCCCGGTGTTTGAGAACTATGTTGTGCAGCAGCAAGGTTTTTTGAAATTTAAATTATATCTTTGTGTAAAGATATAATTGTGTCCATACAGATGGCAGGTTTATACATCCACGTTCCTTTTTGCGCCAAGCGGTGTTTATACTGTGACTTTTTTTCCAATACGGAGATGAAGTATAAAGAGCCGTATATAAACGCACTTATAAAAGAGATGGAATTGCGGAAGGGATATATAGGAAACGAAGCATTAGAAACCATTTACTTCGGGGGAGGCACCCCCTCTCAATTAGACGAGAAGGATTTTGGCAAGATATTCGAGGCTATCTATCGTCATTTTGATGTAGCCGAGCAAATGGAGATTACCTTAGAGGCGAATCCGGATGACATGAAACGAGAATATGTATCGCTTCTCCGTAATTATCCTTTTAACCGGGTCAGTATGGGTGTACAGAGTTTTCATCCGGAAGATTTGCGTTTTCTGAATCGTCGCCATGACCGGCAACAAGCGATTAAAGCAGTAGAACTATGCAAGGAATATGGGATTACAAATATCAGTATCGATTTGATCTACGGACTCCCCAACCAAACGCAGCAAGCATGGGAAGAGAATTTGCGACAAGCGATCCGGTTGGATGTTCCCCATCTTTCCGCCTACCACCTCATTTACGAGGAAGGTACCGCACTTTACAAATTGCTGGAAGCGGGAAAAGTGACCCCCATAAACGAGGAGTTAAGCGTCTCGTTCTTTTCCACATTAATAGATCGGTTGGCAGAAGCAGGCTATTTGCATTACGAGATATCTAATTTCACCCGTCCCGGGTTCTTCTCCAAGCACAATAGCTCCTACTGGACCGGAAAGAAATATCTGGGGCTCGGTCCTTCCGCCCATTCTTATAACGGAATAGACCGGGAATGGAATCCATCTTCTCTACCTATATATATAGACGGTATAGAAAATGGGCATCCGACAATAGAATCCGAGGATTTAGACCTATGCACCCGGTACAACGACTTCATCATCACCGGCCTTCGAACCATGTGGGGAGTCTCTTTCGCTGATATCCAGACAAAATTTGGCAGGAAGCTCCTTTCTTATTGTCAAAAGCAAGCTCAACCCCATATCAACCAAGGTCTCTTATTACAAACCGATGACAAATTGATTTTATCCAAGTCAGGAATCTTCGTTTCCGACGGAATCATGAGTGATCTACTTTGGGTATAAAAATTAACAAAACCACCACTTTCGCCAACAAACCTGTTAGTTAAAAGTACATTTCCTGCACATTTTCACGATTTTTGAGAAATAAAACGACGCATATTAAAAAACTATTACATATATTTGCAGCATCAAAAACAGCAAACAGTGCCATATTTGTATATAATATCAGGTTGCAACGGAGCAGGAAAAACAACAGCTTCCTTCACGATTTTACCAGAAATGCTAAAATGTAGGGAGTTTGTTAACTCAGACGAGATAGCCAAGGGACTTTCCCCTTTTAATGCAGACAGTATAGCCGTCGCCGTTGAAGCTAGTCGTATTATGTATAAGCGGATAAAGGAACTCATCGGTGCTGGTGAGACTTTCGCAATGGAAACTACGCTGGCCACCCGTTCAGTCGCAAACCTGATACGGGAAGCACAAAGGGAAGGTTATTATGTTACATTGCTTTACTTCTGGCTGAATACGCCGGATCTAGCCGTGGAACGTGTAAAAATGAGGGTAGCCGCCGGAGGTCACAATATTCCGGAAGCAACGATACGGCGTCGGTATGAGGCCGGTATCCACAATTTATTTGAGCTATACCTTCCTATTAGTGACTATTGGATGATAACTGATAATTCGATGTCTCCCATGGAAGTGATCGCCAAGGGATTCAAGAATGATAAAAGGGAAGTGTATAATCTAGATATTTTTACAAAACTTGAACATCATGAATGAGCAAGAAGTTAGAGAATTCGAAGAGAATATAGTAAAAGGTGCAAATATAGCTTTTCAGCGTTTGGTGAATCAGAAGAAGAAGGAAGACGGAGAGTTGGTATTCTCTCGTAACGGTCATATCTTCAGAGTCAAAGCTGTTGATCTTGACAAGATTTATTAAGTTATAGATATACATATACAAAAAGAGGAGACGTATCTTTCAGGGATATGTCTCCTCTTTTTGGCTTTATAGAAAAAGGAACTTAGGTTCATGGGCGAAGTATGTTAACATACTTCGGCATTTCAGTTAACATACTTCGCCCACGAAGTTAACTTACTTCTCTATCTTGAGAATTCCATCTCGTTCAATAAATAACCGGCTCCGGCATATTTATCGATTACGAATAGGACATAACGGATATCTACGATAATACTGCGTTGATAATCGGGCAGATATTGGATATCCCCTCCTACTCCTTCCCAGTTACGGTCGAAATTGATACCGATTAACTCTCCTTGTCCATTCAATACCGGACTACCGGAGTTCCCTCCCGTTGTATGGGTCGTAGCACAGAAGGCAACCGGCATTTTACCGTTAGGCATCTTATAAGGGCCAAAGTCTCCTGCTTGATATAATTCCTTCAAACGAGCAGAAACCACAAATTCCCAATTCGTAGAATCCTCCTTCTCCATGACGCCGTCTAAAGTGGTTTGATGACCATAATAATCGCAATCACGAGGACTGTAACCTTTCACCTGCCCATAAGTCAGACGAAGCGTAGAGTTCGCGTCCGGAAAACTAGCCAAGTCTCCATACATCGCTAAAAGTCCTTTCACATACGCACGATGGGCGATCGCATATCCGGCATCAAAATCAGCCAAAGCCTTATCTAACGCCTTTTTCTCATCCTTTACGGATTGCGCGAACAGAATCATCGGATCTTCTCTCAAAGTTTTGACAGACGGGTGCTCCTTGAACGCATTAAAGTTCTTCTCGCTACCATAGATCGATTTATCAAACAGATAATCTACGAATTTATCCACATCCCCCTTAAACTTGCTATCGATTACGGAAAAATAAGCCGGCTGCGACTTCGGAGCGACCAAACGCCTATATTCCTTTAACATGACTTTCGCTATCTTCTTATCAACCATCGGCGCATAATCCTTATCAGCAAAACGGTGGAAAGCCCTCTCCAATTGAGTGACCTGTTTTTGCTGCTCGGAACGATCTTTCCCCTCCAAAGCCTCACAAACAGTCTCGATATCGGTCGGAACTTTGGAGAACTCGATGCCACGGCTCAATGCCTCATCCAACATCCAACTACGGAAACGCAAATCCTTACGATCATTAACGATCTGCTCCAATGTCAGAAGCGCTTCCGGATAAGCAGGCTCACACATCTTCTTCGACCAAGCGATCAAACGATCCTGCTCATCGTTTTTCACCTGCTCAAAATTACGTTTGTTGATCGCCCAGTTACTACCGATCGCATTCTTATAAGCGTTCGTAGAACCTGCATACTTACTAGCGTATTGAATCCGAACTTGCGGATCTTTCAACATTTCTTCCAGCATCGCCTCTTGACGGAGATTACGGATATTAATACGTACCGCATTATCTATATCCCGACGTTCAGCTACCTCCCATGAGGTATAGTATTTATTGGTACGGCCGGGGAACCCCATGATCATGGCATAATCGTTCTCCTCCACACCTTTTAAAGAAAGCTTTAGCCAACGTTTCGGACGAAGCGGGACATTGGTTTCCGAATAAGGTGCCGGATTTCCGTTCGCGTCGGCATACACACGGAAAAGAGAGAAGTCTCCGGTATGGCGAGGCCACATCCAGTTATCCGTATCCGCCCCGAACTTACCGATAGAGGAAGGGGGAGCACCGACTAAACGGACATCCGAATAGATCTTCTTGGTAAACATATAGTACTTATTACCTCCATAAAAAGCCTTGATCTCGACTTCCGTACCGGGGTTATCCTGTAAGAACTTCTCACCTACTTTCGCTTTAGCGAGGCCATTCAAGTACTTAGCGGACAAGAATTCCATGCTGTTCGGATCCGTGATCTTTTTCAGTTCCGTCCTCACATAATCCGTCACGTCGTCGATCTTATCGATAAAAGTAACCGTCAATCCCGGATTCGGAAGCTCCTTATCACGAGACATCGCCCAAAAGCCGTCCGTCAGATAATCATGTTCCAAGGTACTATGCCGTTGGATGCTACTATAACCACAATGATGATTCGTCAGCACCAACCCGTCCGGAGAGATCATCTCGCCCGTACAACCACCGCCAAAACGAACCACGGCGTCTTTCAAGGAAGGAGCCTCGGCGCTATACACTTCCTGATCGCTTAATCGCAGACCAAGGGCCTGCATCTCCGCAAACTTTTGTTGCTTCAATAAAGGGAGCAGCCACATGCCCTCATCGGCCAAGACCGGAAACGCCAATATAGCGGCCGCTACAGATAAAAAGAGTTTCTTCATGTATTTGAACTATTAAAAGGATGTTTTGTCAACATTGAATTATAATAACGGCGATCTCCACTTACCTCCTTACCAAGCCAAGCCGGTTTCTCAAAAGGCTCGTCCTCAGACGATAACTCGATCTCCGCAAGGATCAACCCTTCATTCGCTCCGTGGAAAACATCGACTTCCCACGTATGGCTGCCTCTGGGAACCAGATAACGAACCTTGTCGATCGCACCCGGCTCGCAAAGTTCCAACAACCGCTCGGCATCCACCAGAGGAATCTTTTGTTCGAACTCATAACGGCTCAAGCCTTTCTCATCCGAAGCGCCTTTGATCGTTAGGAATCCCTCCTCTCCCCGGATACGAATACGAACCGTACGTCCGGGCTGTGAGCAAATATATCCCTGCACGATACGGGTGGAGCTAACAGCCTCCGGTAAGAAATCACCGGAGACCAAGAATTTCCGTTCTATCTCAATGGCCATGTTTCGAGGTATCAGCCTTAATCGTTACCATCGTCGCACCAAAGCCATATTCGCGGAAAGAAGCGTCTTGAAAATAATGTTGCTTATAATGGGTCTTCAAATCCTTCTCGATCGCCTTACGCAGTACACCATCGCCTTTTCCATGGATAAAGACAATCTTCTGTCCGTTATTAAGAGCGTACTGATCCATCACCTCACGGAATTTTCCCAACTGGTACGTCAGCATATCCGCATTGCTCAATCCATTCGTATTATCCAACAATTCGGTTATATGCAAATCGATCTCAAGGATAGCGCTATTCGTCGGCTTCTTTTTCACGATTTGCCGGGGAACCCTACGTTCCTCACGAACCTTTTGCTGCATAGCTTCCTTCAACTCCGCCGCAGAGACCAATAGTTCTCTCTCGGGCAAGTCATTGCGGATAATCGGATAAATCAAGGCATCCTCCTCAAAGAAATCATTCTCCATAAAGCAGTGAAGCTTGTAGAACTTAACCGTATCCAAGCGCAACTCTACAGATACGGCGTTTTTCAACGAATAGGGTTTATCCTTCTTGAAAGCGATCAGTTGCACGCAGATCCTTTCCAGATCATTCAACTCCGGCTTACCGAACTCCTCTAGGAATATTTTCGTATTCGGCTCAATAATCCCGTTATAACGACTTGTCCAGCTATTATTCGTTCGGTTCATATAATTGAAGAACAAATAGTAATTGCTATCATTCACGAAATACGTCTCATAGCCACATTGCTGAAACGCCTTCGGATCGACCGGGAGATAAGCCAGATACACATTCAGACGCTCTCCCTCCGGTGTCTCCTCGACCTTTTCCTCTTTGGGTTCAGGCTTCTTTGGGGAAGGAGTCTCTACCGGAGCCTGTACTTTCGGGCGATTCGAGCTATGCACTTGCATATCATTGCCCCCAACCACGACACATTCCTTGATCAAGGCAGGAACCTC
This sequence comes from Parabacteroides sp. AT13, assembly GCF_002272965.1. NCBI lineage: Bacteria > Pseudomonadati > Bacteroidota > Bacteroidia > Bacteroidales > Tannerellaceae > Parabacteroides > Parabacteroides sp. AT13. Next base: position 829,666 of record NZ_NQMH01000001.1, read on the forward strand.
AAACCCATCCTCATCCTCAACCAACACTTGGTCCTTTCCACGGAATCCACGTACGACTCCACCTCCCACACTATTCAGGAAGCGAACTTTATCACCTATTTGAATACTCATATTCTATACCTTATTATATTATGCGCACAAAATTAGGGAATAATCCGCGAATCCGAAACCTATTTACTACTTTTGCACTCGGAATCCGTACAAACGGATGTTTTTTTAACAGGACAGAAGAAGTAATGAAGACACAAGAAATACGTATCGAAGATTATAACTATTCGTTACCGGACGAACGAATCGCGAAGTTTCCATTGCCTAAAAGGGATGAGTCCAAACTTTTACTCTACCGTAACGGGGAAATAAGCGAAAGTATCTTTAAGCATATCACGGATTATCTTCCCCAAAACAGCTTGATGGTATTCAATAATACCCGGGTCATACAAGCCCGCCTACTTTTCCAGAAAGAGACCGGCGCACGCATCGAGATTTTCTGCTTAGAGCCCATCGAGCCTCATGATTACGCCTTGATTTTTCAAGAGACCCGACGCTGTAGCTGGACTTGCTTGGTTGGCAACCTTAAGAAATGGAAAGAAGGCACTTTATCCAAAACGATCTTCATTAAGGATCAACCGGTCGTGCTGACAGCGGATAAGAAAAAGTCTCATGGTGACACACATTTGATCGAATTCACATGGGATAACGAGACTTATACATTCGCCGATATCTTGGATGCCGCCGGGGTCTTGCCGATTCCTCCTTATTTACACAGAGAAACAGAGAAGAGCGACCTACAGACCTATCAAACGGTTTATTCTAAGATAAAAGGCTCCGTCGCCGCACCGACCGCCGGACTTCATTTCACTTCGGAAGTACTTGCCGATATAGATGCTCGGGGCATCGGGCGGGAAGAAGTCACCTTGCATGTCGGAGCGGGTACCTTTAAACCGGTAAAAAGCGACACGATCGAAGGGCACGAGATGCACACGGAATTTATCTCCGTCCGCCGCAGTTCCATCGAACGTATCAAAAGCAACCTTGGAAATATCATCGCCGTAGGAACGACTTCCGTACGGACCTTGGAAAGTCTCTATTACATGGGCGTGATCCTAGATAATAACCCCGAAGCGACTTCCGAAGATCTCGTCGTAAAACAATGGATGCCTTACGACATGAATAACAACCGGCTGACAGCGGAGCGTTCCCTTCAAAACATCCTCGATTATCTGGATAAGCATGATGCGGATACGCTGGTAACGGCTACACAAATCATCATCGCCCCGGGCTATGAGTTCAAGATCGTAAAAGGAATCGTCACCAACTTCCACCAGCCCAAAAGCACCTTGCTCTTGCTGATCTCCGCTTTCGTAAAAGGAAACTGGAAATCCATCTATGAGTATGCCTTAGAGCACGATTTCAGGTTTCTAAGTTATGGGGATAGTTCCTTGTTAATATAGATGCATGTAAAATACGAGCCGAATGGTGAACAGTTAAAATATCTATTCGGCTCTCATTAACCACTCTGTAAACAATCCGGTAATGATTCATCCGGATAAGCTCTCTTATAGTCGTATCTTGAAACTCCGGAACCATACGCCCGGCCAAAGGAAAACGTTCTAAAACATCTACCGCCGCAAACAATCCACTTACAACTCGGGAGGCATACGAGGTATAACTCTTCTTCTCAATATAATCTCCAATTTCATTAAGGTTTTGGATCGCAAAATCAGTCCATTTTACTTCAACCATTTCGCTAATTTATTCCGGCATTCCAATTTGGTTAACACTTTTCCTTCTTCTGATTCTTTTATTCCAATACAGACCTTATCGACAAAAGACATCTTATCGACAAGCTGGTCCATAGAAAAATGCTCCGGTAATCCTTCCATAGCCATAGCAACTTTTGACTTACTTAATAGATTCATCTGAATAGGTTTCGTTTTCTACAAAGGTAACTGTTTTCTTTCAACATACAATAAGATCCCATACAATTCGTTATATTTGCACGAATATATTCCAGATTGAATGAAAGCGCATTTTACTATATATGTTTTATTTTTGCTTATCGTATCTTCCTTGTATTCCTGCAAATCGGCGAAGTTGAGCGATGCCGAGGAGAAGCAGCGTATCGGGGAATACTATGAGGCAGCCGCCATTTATCGTAAAGTTTACACGAAAACATCCCCGAAGAAAAGGGATTTGCGCGGCTATATCGCTTACCGTATGGCCGAATGTAACCGGTTGATCAATAATACGGCGAAAGCGACTAGTGCCTATATGAACGCCATCCGCTATGATTACCCCGATAGTACCGTCTACCTACGCATGGGACAGATGTTACAGAAGACCGGACGTTATCCGGAAGCGATCAAGAACTACGATATCTATATGGAGAACGATCCTAGCAATTTATTAGCCATCAACGGCATACAAGGATGCGAGCTGGCTCCCGGATGGAAAAAGAACCCTACCCGCTACGAGGTAAGGCGCATGGACAAATTCAATTCTCGCCGAGGAGAATTCAGTCCGATGCTGGCCGGAGATAAATACGACCAACTATACTTCGCCTCCTCCCGCTCGAAAGACAAGGACGCGAAAGTCAGCGCCATCACCGGGCAAAATAACAATAACCTCTTCCTTGTCAAGCAAGACGAGAAAGGGGCTTGGCTGGCTCCCGTAGAGCTCGAAGACGAGGTGAATACGGAATACGACGAAGGAACCCCCTCTTTCTCCCCCGATGGAAACACGATGTATTATACCTATTGCGCCCAAGATCCGGAAGGCCCTCGTACCGCCGAGATTTACATATCTACCCGAAGCAGCGCCAAATGGGGAAAAGGAACCCGTGCGACAATCGTAAAAGACTCGGTTACCGCCCTCGGCCATCCCTCCATCTCGCCGGACGGCAAATACTTGTATTTTGTATCCGACGCCGTAGGCGGTTTCGGCGGCAAGGATATTTTCCGTGCCCGGGTAGCGGGAAACGATTTCGGCCCGATGGAGAACCTAGGAGAAGAGATCAACACGCCGGGAGACGAGATGTTCCCGTATGTCCGGGATTCCGTCACCCTTTATTTCGCGTCCAACGGGCATCCGGGAATGGGCGGTCTCGATCTGTTCAAGGCCACGCAAGACAGTACGGGGAAGTGGAATGTCGAGAACCTAGGAGCCCCCATCAATTCTATGGGAGACGATTTCGGTATCACCTTCGCCGGAAAAGAGGAACGGGGCTTCTTCTGCTCCAACCGCAACGACGCACGGGGCTATGACCATATCTATTCCTTTGAACTGCCGACGATCACCATCTTCATCGAAGGAATCGTAAACGATGTCGATGAATATCCGATCGAGGACGCTACCGTACGCATCGTCGGAAAAGACGGACTGAACGTGAAAGTCCCGGTCAAGAAAGACGGTACCTATCGTGTCGAGTTGGAACGGGACATCCGTTATGTCATGATGGCCAGCGCCCGTGGTTACCTCAACCAGAATTATGAATTGCATACCGGCCCCGAGGAGAAAAACGAGACATATATCGTGGATTTCTTCCTCTCTCCGATCAGCAAGCCGGTTGTTATCGATAACATTTTCTACGATTTCGATAAAGCGACCCTTCGTCCGGAATCCAAGAAAGCTTTGGACGAGATGATCAAGATGCTGAACGATAACCCGAACGTAACGATCGAACTGGGTGCCCACACGGACCGGAAAGGTACGGACCAGTATAACGAGCGTTTGGCTCAACGCCGTGCGCAATCGGTCGTGGATTACCTAATAGCGGGAGGTATCGAGGCGGCTCGTCTGGAAGCGAAAGGATATGGAGAAAGCGTTCCCAAGACGATCAACAAGAAGATGGCTAAACAATTCGATTTCTTGAAAGAAGGCGATGTGCTTACCGAGGAATTCATCCTTGCCCTGCCGCCGGAACAGCAAGAGATCGCCGACCAGATCAACCGCAGAACGGAATTCAAGGTCTTACGTACAAACTATAACTTATTTTGAGGGAGCAAAGAGCGTGATCTCCTTAAAAGAGACCGGCCAATCGATCGCACTCATCAGCACATCGAAGGACAGGCGTTGCTGATAAGAGACCGAGGACTCCCTTGAATACAAGTCATGAGCTACCAAACCGATCATCATCTTAACCTTATAATGCAATTCCTTGGATAGTACCAAGCAGGCAAGTACACTCAAATCTCTCGCTTCTTCCCAATCCCGATCCGCAAAACACATCTCCCTTTGAAGTGCCGGATAATGACGAGTCCGCATGATCAGATCCGGATCACGGACCTCACACGCACCTTCCACTACATCCAATAATATACGACAGACAGCCAAACGTTGCTTTTTAATTACCTCCATATACGTTTCCCTCAAACCGGACCGTTCACCTTGTTCGGTATTTCTATATGCTACAAAAAAGAAGCGTGGGAACTGTTAATCTACTATTCGAAACTGAGGCATCGCCAAACACCCATCGGACAAATAATAAACAACAGCCCACGCCTTATTACGTATACTATTAGGCAGTATATATAACAAGCGTGAGCGTTTAGTTGCCTATTATCTCTGTCCGACTTGAAACTTGGCGATTTTCAGTTCCAAAGATAATATCTTAAACGCTTATCGTAATCACACTTTGATTCATAAACCCTTGAATTTCCACAAGAGTTTACTTTATCGATACAAATATAACGCTTTTTCTCATACATCATATGGATTTATTTTTCTCTTTTAAAATCTATTGGGAAAAGATAGCGTATACTCTCTAGCGATAAATTCTTCCACTATAAACAAGATGCTTCCGTGAGTAAAAAAGAGAAGCGCATATACATACTATTCAATGTATATGCGCCTCCACCATTATTTGGATATTTCCAAATCCGGAACTTTCTTCCTTATTTACTCTACCGAGAACTTATAAATACACTCACTCGTATATTTCTCGCCCGGACGTAGGATGACACTCGGGAAAGAAGGTTGGTTCGGGCTATCCGGGTAATGTTGAGTCTCCAGACATAGAGCGCCACGATGTGGGTAAACCACACCTAACTTGCCTTTATCACCCGCTTTCGTCATTGAGTTGCCGGCATAGAATTGAAGACCCGGCTCGTTGGTGTAAACTTCCATAACGATACCGCTTGTCGGAGATACAACTTTAGCGGCTACCTTATTGATATCGCCGGCGGCGTTCAAAATCCAGTTATGATCGTAACCACCACCATAAACCAATTGCGTAAACGGATTGTCGATATCAGCGCCTACCACTACCGATTTGCGAAGATCCATCGGCGTGCCTTCCACGGGTTCGATACCGGTCGGGATCAAAGTCTCGTCCACCGGATTATATGTATCCGCGTCGATCATGATCGTATGATCCATGATTTGCGAGCCGGGAACACCGGAAAGATTAAAATAACTATGGTTCGTCAAATTCACGACAGTAGGTTTATCCGTCGTCGCCTCGTATTTAATATCAACGGCGTTATCATCCGTCAGCTTATAGATCACCTTGATATCCAGATTACCGGGGAAACCTGCCTCACCGTCTTTCGATAGATAAGTCAACTCCAAGGTTTGGTCATCGATCTGTTTCGCGTCCCAAACTACCGCGTGATATCCTTTCGGACCTCCATGCAAGCAATGCCCGTTATTATTCTGCGGAAGTTGATACTCCGTTCCGTCCAACGTAAACTTACCATTCGCGATACGGTTGCCATAACGTCCGATCAAGGCACCATAATTCATGTCCGGGTTCGCCACGTATTGCGCGATATTATCATACCCAAGCACAACATCCGTCATCTTACCGTTCTTATCAGGTACCATCACGGAAACCAAGCGTCCGCCCCAATTCGTTACGCAAGCCTCAGCCCCTTTCTTATTCTTCAACACATACAAAGCAGTCGGCTTACCATCTACCTCAGATACAAAATCCGACTTCATCAAACCAGAAAGAGTGGCCTCTTCCGTAGCCGCCCCCTTCTCATTCTTACCTCCGCATGACAATAACATACACATTGCCATGACCGCAAAACAAAGTTTTTTCATCTCTTTCCTTTAAAATTAATAAATGTTATTCTTCGGGCAAAGATACGCATTCTATCCACATGAGGTCCAATATCCTTACGCATTTTCTCGGGAATCCTTACCGATTTCCTCCCGAAGTACTACACTCTTCCTCTTGACATCTTAATCATCCACCAATTGGTAGATGATCATGCAACAGCCGTTGGAAGATCATGCAACAGTTGGTAGATGATCGTCCAACAGCTGATAAATATGCTAGACCTTCATACAAATCCCCTAATACCTCCCGAAGAAACAGCCAAGGATACAGGAAGAAACCGTTTGAATCCTCAACCGATTTCATATTTTGACCCGTTATTCTAGTATAATACGATTCACTTTTGTACATTTGCACACTATTGTAATAAGTGAGTAATGAAACAATATTTAGAGCTGCTCAATAGAGTGCTTACCGAGGGAGTTAGAAAAGAAGACCGGACGGGTACGGGAACGATCAGCGTATTCGGTCATCAGATGCGGTTCAATCTGGAAGAGGGATTCCCGCTACTCACTACCAAGAAGCTGCATCTGAAGTCTATCATCTACGAATTGTTATGGTTCCTGAATGGAGATACCAACGTAAAATATCTGCAAGATCATGGCGTACGCATCTGGAACGAGTGGGCCGACGCGGATGGTAGCCTTGGGCATATATACGGTTACCAATGGCGGTCATGGCCGGATTATAAAGGAGGATCTATCGACCAGATCACCGAGGCCGTGGAGACGATCAAGCATAACCCGGATTCACGACGAATCATTGTAAGCGCATGGAACGTGGCGGACTTAGACAACATGAACCTGCCTCCTTGCCACGCTTTCTTCCAGTTTTACGTGGCGAACGGACGGTTGAGCCTACAATTGTATCAACGTAGCGCGGATATTTTCCTTGGCGTTCCGTTCAACATTGCCTCCTATGCCTTGTTATTACAAATGATGGCACAAGCTACCGGCCTTAAAGCGGGAGATTTTGTTCATACGTTGGGAGACGCCCATATCTACAGCAACCATTTGGAGCAAGTTAAGTTACAATTGACACGTGAGCCACGTGCGTTGCCCCGTATGGAGATCAACCCGGACGTAAAGAGCATCTTCGATTTTAAGTTCGAGGATTTCAATTTGACCGGATACGACCCACATCCCCACATCAAGGGAGAAGTGGCCGTCTGAGAATTGGCAGTTGACGATGGACAGTTGACAGTTAATTCATAAATCATAAATTACAAATCATAAATCAATAAGTCTATGAGTACAATTTCTATCATCGCAGCAATCGCAGATAAAAGCGCGATCGGAAAGAATCAGCAATTATTATGTCACATGCCTTCAGACATGAAGCGTTTCAAGGAATTAACCACGGGACATGCGGTAATCATGGGACGTAAGACATTCGAGTCTCTCCCTGTAGCGCCACTGCCCAATCGGAAGAATGTCGTATTGACGACTATGCCCGAAGCTGGTTTCGTGAATTGTTTCGCTTGCGAGTCTATGGGGGCCGCTCTGGATTTATGTGAGAAAGAGGACGAGATATTCATCATTGGCGGCGCGTTGGTCTACAGACAGGCTTTGAGAATAGCCGACAAAATGTATATTACCCGCATCCATCATGAGTTTCCCGACGCTACCTCGTTCTTTCCCGTCGTAAACTGGGACCTTTGGGAAGAGACTGAACGTGAGGAGTATCCCGCAGACGAGAAGAACCCTTACCCCTACACCTACATCACCTACGTGCGCAAAAAATAAACATTAACGTACGTTTTACAACTTTTTGCTCTTTCTTTGTATCTATATAGGAAAGGTTTATTGTTAAACTTATAAAACCCAAAAGATATGAAGATAAGAGCAATTATTTTATCTGCCCTGATACTTTGCGGCATCTCGGCGGTTATTATGTATAGCCGGGCCGCCCAGCCTCAACAAAAAAGTTCTGTTATCACGCAAGCTATAAACGATAAGAATACCCCTATGGTGATCAAGAATCTTATCCTTAAAATGAAAGAACAGATGGAGGTAAACGATGATCAGTTCCCGGAACTGATCAAGGAGGTGGAGAATTACACCAACAGTTGCGCCGACTCGGCTTCCGTGGCGGTATTACATTCCATGCTGGCGGAGATGTATCAGAATTACTACCAACGGAACCAGTGGACCATCAACCAAAGAACCCAATTAAGCGGTTATATCCCGGAGGATATCCGGGTATGGACTTCCAACTTATTCACGGATAAGATCAAGGAAGAGATCGATTTATCATTGCGACCTACGGCCTTATTGCAAAATACGCCTGTCAGCAAGTTCAAGGATATTCTGGAGATCGGAAAGGACTCGCAAACCCTGCGTCCGACCCTCTATGAGTTCCTTGCCTTCCGGGCACTGGACATCCAACCGACCGTACAGATCTATAAAGACTTGATCGCCTTTCAAAATAAGGAGCCGAATATGAAATCGGTCCTCCTTACGGAATTGGATTACCTACGATTCCTTTACGGGGATAAAAGGGATAAAGAGTCTTTTGAGGCTTACATGAACGCATTGGATGAGCTTTACAGGAACTTAGCTTCTCAAAACTATGCAGCCGAGATCTTAATCGCCAAATTGGATTTGGTTAGCGGCAGTATGTTTCGTTACGTCTCTACCCAATGGGATTCTATCAAAGCGGAAGAGGTGAAACTATGCGAGGAGGGTATCAAGCGGTATTCCGGTTACCCTCGCACGGCTATCTTAAAGAATCGCTTGGCGCAATTGGAACAACCTACTTTATCCGCATCTACAAACAATACGGTTTATCCGGGACAGCAACTGGGGATCAAGCTGGAATATAAGAATGTACAGAAAGTCATCGTACAAATCTATCGAAGCTCGAAAACACCTTTACAAGCGGCAGCCCATACATCCGCAAAAAAATCAAGTGGCAGCACCTTGGGACAACTCGTAAATGAGAAGACATTCTCTTTGCTACTGCCCAACACCTATTCGCAGCAAAATACGACCTTACATATATCTATGGATCAACCGGGATTGTATGAATGTGTCGTAACCGTACCCGGACAACAGCTAAAGACGATCAATACGGTTAGCGTAACCCGATTGGCCGCGATCTATCGTAATCTTTCCGGTAATAAACAAGAGGTCATGGTTACCGACTATCTTAGCGGGAAGCCTGTTGATGGGGCTATCGTTACCTATTACGGAGGTCAGCGTCGTAGCTTGCAAGAACTGGGTACCGTCAAGACAGACCGGGAAGGCTTGGCCACGCTTCCGGCGAACAGTCAAGTATTGGCGTTCCAAGCCAGCAGACCGGGAGATACCAACGCTATGTTGACAAATATCTACCCGATGGGTTCCGGTCGCAGACCGGAAAAGAACCCGGTAGAAGTCTCGATCTTTACGGACCGTGGACTTTACCGTCCGGGACAAACCATTTTCTTCAAAGGTCTCGCCTACGTAAAAGACTCGAACGACCCGCATGCCGTGGCCGGACAGACTTTTACGGTGACTTTGTATGACGCTAACGGGAAAGAGCTAGCCCAGAAGAAATTCACGACTAATGACTTCGGTTCTTTTAACGGCGAGTTCTCCATCCCCAAACAGACCCTAAGCGGCGTCTTCCGGTTAAGTACCGGACAGATGAGCGTATATATTCATGTAGAGGAATACAAACGCCCGACTTTCCAAGCGTACTTCCTCCCGATCAAGGGCGATATCGCTTTCGGCGATTCCGTTACCATACAAGGCAAGGCGGCTACATTTTCCGGCGTGTCACTGCCCAGCGGCGATGTCACTTGGCGTATTACACGCAGGCCCTTCCTGTTGTGGAAGTATTTCCGTCCGAGCGCTCCGACACAGGTAGCGGAAGGTAGCGCCACTCTTTCCGGCGATGGGACATTCCACGTATCTTTCCGTCCCCAAAAAGAGGAAGATCCGAATCCATACGCTTCCGCATACCAGACCTACGAGGTATCGGCTACCGTAACCGATAGCAAGGGAGAGACCCAAGAGGCGAATTACACCTTCTCGGTAGGAGAATCCAGTATCGTCTTATTCACGAACCTACCGCCACAAATCGAGAAAGACTCGGTAAAAGCCGTAGTCGAAGCCCGGACAATCAATGGGGAGATGGTTTCCACCTCCGGTACTTTCAAGATCGTAGAACTGATCGCGAACCGATCCGATAAGAACAGCGGAGAGAGCTATAAAGAAGGCAAGCAAGTAGCTTCCGGTAGCTTTACCAGTGGCAAGGAGATCAGTCCGGCTATTTTCAACCCATTGCCCTCCGGACGTTATCGCATTTTAGTAGAAGCCAAAGATAGCCAAGGACGGCAGAGTAAGAACCAGTCCGATTTCATCCTATACGGAAAGAACGACAAGCGTCCTCCCGTATTTACCCATACTTGGCTGCTGAAAGAGAAGACAACTTGTTTACCCGGGGAGGAGGCGGAGATCGTATTCGGCACCTCCGACAAGGACGCCTACGTACTCTATGAATGGTTTGCCGGAAATAACCGCATCCATCACGAGTTGATAAAGCTAAGCGACGCGAACCATCGGTTTAAGATCCCGTTCAAGCCGGAATATGGAGAGGGAATCATCGTATCCTTTACGTTCGTAAAAGAGGGTGAGCTATATATTACCCAAGTACCCGTAGAGCTTCAGCTACCCAACCGGCAATTAACCATCAAGCCGATAACCTTCCGGGATCGTTTACTTCCGGGAAGTAAAGAGAGCTGGAAATTCCGTATCACCGACGCGGACTCCACGATCGTATCCGCCGAGGTACTGGCCAGCATGTACGATGCCTCACTAGATAAAATCATACCGTTCAATTGGTATTTCTCCCCGCAGCGAACGATCCTGCTACAAGCTCCCCGTTTCTCAACCGGAGCCGGATTCCAGCGTAGTTATCAATATGACCAGACAGAGGCCAAGTATATAAAAGTACCTCAATATCAGTATGACCGTTTAAATTGGTTCGGTCTATTCAATGAGATTGTCATACGAGGATACGGCTCCAGCAACCGGGCTTTCGCCACGGGAGGTATCATGTTGAAATCCGCGGCAGCCCCAGTAGTGGCGGAATCCATGAACATCATGGAAGACAGCGCCGTGTTAGAAGAGCCTAGTGTGGAATCTACGGAAGGGGAACCCGTGTTCAGCCTATCCGATCCTTTCGCCAAAGAGAGCAGCCAGCCGATAAGTCCGGAGCAAATCCGGCAGAACTTCGCGGAAACCGCCTTCTTCTACCCGACCTTACAAACGAACGAGGAAGGAGACATATTCGTAAATTTCACCCTGCCGGAAAGTAATACGACTTGGAAACTACAGCTATTGGCCAACACCCAAGACCTGAAATACGGTCTGTTAACGAAAGAGGTCATCAGCAGCAAGCCTTTGATGGTTTTACCGAATCTGCCTCGTTTCGTCCGCCAAGGGGATGAGGTCAGCATCAGCACGCAAGTCATCAACAATTCCAAGGAAGCGGTATCCGGCCGTGTACGCATCGAACTATTCGATCCCGCTACAGACCAACCGATTATCTGCTTGAGCAAGTCACAACGTCCGTTTGAGTTGCAACCGGATAGCATCGCTACTGTAAGCTGGATAATCCCGGTCCCCAAACAGATCAGCCTGCTGGGCGTACGTATCCTAGCCGACTCTGAAAAGGGAAGCGACGGGGAGCAGCAGATCGTACCGGTTCTTTCCAATCAATTGCTTATCACGGAAAGTACCCCGTTCTATTTGCTCAAGGAAGGAGAGAAACAAATCCGTATCTCCGGGAACTCGGAGGGAGCGACACCGTTCCGTCTCACGCTGGAGATGACCGGGAATCCGATTTGGTACGCGGTACAGGCATTACCGACGATCACACAGCCGAACAATGATAATATCTTATCTTGGTTTGCCGCTTATTACAGCAATACGTTGGCTTCCTATATCGCCCAAGCCCATCCCCGCATCCAGAAAGTGATCAACCAATGGACCGCTCAAGGAGGGAATGCCTCTACTCTCTATTCAAACTTGGAAAAGAACCAAGAGCTGAAGAACATACTCTTGGAGGAGACGCCTTGGGTACTAGCCGCCGATAACGAGACAGAGCAAAAACAACGCTTGTCTTTATTGTTCGACCTAAACCGTGCGGACGGATTACGGGAAGCGGCCTTGCAACAACTGATCCAACAACAGAACGAAGAGGGTGGATGGAGCTGGTTCAAAGGTTTCCCCGCAAGCCGTGCGATCACTCTTTCTATCCTGAAAGGTATGTCACAGCTTGTACAGCTAAACGCGATCCAATATGGGCAAGCGGAGAAAGAGATGCAAATGAAGGCCCTCAAGTTCTTGGACAAAAGTATGCAAACGGATTATGAGAACTTGCTGAAATACGATAAGAAATGGCAAAACGCATGGCCCTCGCCGGAGCAGGTAGAGTTCTTATTCGTCCGCAGTTCCTACCGGGATATCCCGGAACTGGGAGACGCCCGGGAAGCGATCCGTTTCTATACGAATCAAGCGGAGAAGCACTGGAATCAATATTCCTTAATCAGTAAGGGCGAAATCGCCTTGTTAATGCATCGAAACGGTAAAAAGGAGGTATCGACAGCGATCCTGACATGGCTAAAGAAGACCGCTACGATCTCCGAGGAGAAAGGTATGTATTGGGCAAACAACCGCAGGGGGAGTGATTATTTCACCTCACCGATCGACACGCATTGCTTATTAATGTCCGTCTTTAACGAGATCGCACCGGATACCCAGCATACAAACCGGATGAAACAATGGCTGCTAAACCAGAAACGTACACAAAACTGGGAATCCGTACCCGCCACGGTAAACGCCATTTACGCCTTGCTACTCACGGGTAGCGATTGGCTGAACACGCAAAACACCTGTGTAGCGACATGGGACGGCAAGACCTATAGTACCGCGGAAGGGGAAATCGCTACCGGTTACCTCAAAACGATACTTCCGAACGAGCCGGCAAATAGTTCCGCCAACCCCGTGCTCTCGATCCGCAAGGAAGGAAACACTCCGGCATGGGGAGCTGTTTACGAGCAATACTTCCAAGAGATCGACAAGGTAAAAGGACAAAAAGGGGTGTTGAGTGTCGAGAAGAAATTATTCGTCGAGACCAATAACGGTACCAACCGCCAAATCCGCCCCGTAACACCGGAGCAGCCGCTCCGCATCGGAGACAAGGTAATCGTTCGGCTAACGATCCGGACAGACCGTGAAATGAATTACGTATTCTTGAAAGATCTACGTGCGGGCTGCTTCGAACCGGCCGATCAACTTTCCGGCCCGGAATCAAGAGACGGTATCTGGTATTACAGATCCCCGAAAGACGTGTCCGAGAATTTCTTCATCAATCGTCTGCCGGAAGGTACGTTTGTCTTGGAATATCCGGTCTACGTATCCCGTAGCGGCGAATACGCCGGAGGTATCAGTACGATTCAATGTATGTACGCCCCGGAATTCGTGTCGCACACCGCCGGAGAAAGCTTGCGGATCATGCCCTAAACAAGCCTTTTCTTACAATGCCCGTTCTAACCTCCTTACAATGCCCAGTATAAGGAGGTTAGAATGGGCACCGTAAGAAGGTAAGAATGGGCATCGCAAGAAGCGTTATCTTCCTCTAATTTTCAATTTTCAATTCTCAACTTTCAATTGAAATGACTATCTTTGTAATTCGAATTAAAACTAAACGATAAGATGAAACAAATAGTTTTTATTTTCATGGCGATCCTGTTAGCGACAGGAATGGCTTCAGCTCAGAAGAAAGCAGTTATTTCCGCAGAAACAACCAGTTTCGATTTTGGTACCATCAAGGAAGCAGACGGAAAAGTATCCCATACGTTTGAAGTATCCAATACGGGCGATATGCCTCTGGTCATTACACGTGTAATCGCGTCTTGCGGATGTACGACCCCGGAATGGCCGAAAGAACCGGTAGCTCCGGGTAAGAAAGCCCAGATCAAGGTTACTTTCGATCCGGCAGGACGTCCGGGCCCTTTCACGAAGACCATTTCCGTATACAGTAACGGGAAAACCGGAAGCTTCATCATGAACATCCGGGGAGAGGTTGAATAAGAAATACGTAAAAAACCCCCAATTGGAATGCTGAATATAAAAAGGTTGATCCTTGCTCTTACAGCAATTATATCTATAACGACAGCTTGGGCACAACAAGGCGCCCAAATCTTGTCGGACGAGTTGACTTATAATTTCGGGACAATAGCCGAGGCCGATGGATTCGCCAGTCATACTTTCACGATAAAGAATACGGGAGACGCCCCTTTGGTCATCACCCGTGTTACTGCGTCATGCGGTTGTACACGGCCGGAATGGACCAAGTCGCCGATCGCTCCCGGTAAGACCGGTGAAGTTAAGATAACGTATAATCCGAAAGGACGCCCCGGCCCGTTTTATAAAACCGTATCGATATTCAGCAATGGAAAGAAAGGGAGTTACAGCCTAGCCATTAAAGGAAATGTCACCCCGAAACCTTCGCAGCCGGTCTTTACGTATCCTTATTCTATCGGTGATCTGAAGCTGCATACGAAGACTGTTCTATTCAGCAGTATCCGTCCGGAGGAAACGTTGGGCGAGAAGATCAACATTAAGAACGAGGGAAAGACCTCGGCTACGATTCATCTGGGTAAAGTACCTCACTACCTTAACGTACAGGTGAACCCGGCTACCCTTCAACCGGACGAGGTCGGTGCCATTACGATCCTTATGGATGCCAAGGTCTTGAAGCGGAAAGGACGAGTCTCTACGCTTTTGCCGGTCATGGTACAGAACGCCGGAAAGAAGGAAGTATCCGGAGAGATCCAGATCTCCGCCAACGTGATCGATAATTTCAGCAAACTATCCGCTGCGGATAAAGCCCAAGCCCCAATAGCGGAATTATCCGGCACTTTACTGGAATTCGGCAAGCTACCGAACAAGAAAAACATCGTTCCGTTGATCGGTGGTAAAGTATCGGGTACATTTGAGATTACGAATGCCGGAAAGACTCCGCTCACGATCTACAGCGTCACTTGTGATGATGAGCGTGTCGATTTGTCCGGCGGCAAGAAAGAACTTAAACCGGGAGCGACCGCTACTTTCAAAGTAACCTTGCGACCGAAAGAGATAAAGACAAAACTTGAAGCACTTATTAATGTCGTATGCAACGACCCGAACGGGCCTATTCGCTTGATCAAGGTCACCGCATATAAATAATGAATTATTAATATGGAACATCCAGAAAACGATGATCAGTACAAGGGATTGAAAGTGAATAAGGGCATTGCGGATGTCCCTACCGTAAATCCTTATATAAAAAAGCGTGCCCAACGCAAGGTATATACGCCTTCCGAATTCGTGGAAGGTATCTTAAAAGGGAATATCACGATACTCAGTCAAGCGGTTACCTTGGTGGAAAGCTCTAAGCATGAGCACCAACAGGTGGCGCAGGAGATTATAGAGAAATGTTTGCCTTTCGCTGGAAAATCGGTCCGTATCGGTATTACGGGTGTTCCCGGAGCGGGAAAGAGTACCTCTATCGACTCTTTCGGCATGCACTTGATCAACCAAGGGCGTAAGCTTGCCGTACTAGCGATCGACCCGAGTAGCGAACGCTCGAAAGGTAGTATCCTAGGAGATAAGACTCGTATGGAGGCCTTGTCGAGAGAGAAAAACGCCTTTATCCGTCCTTCACCATCCGCAGGCTCCTTAGGGGGGGTCGCCCGTAAGACCCGTGAGACGATCGTATTATGCGAGGCCGCCGGTTTCGACACCGTATTCGTAGAGACCGTGGGTGTTGGACAAAGCGAGACGGCCGTACATTCTATGGTGGACTTCTTTCTATTGATCCAACTTGCCGGTACCGGCGATGAATTGCAGGGTATCAAGCGAGGTATCATGGAAATGGCGGACGGTATTATTATCAATAAAGCGGATGGAGACAATATCGATAAGGCGAATCTTGCCGCCGCTCAGTTCCGGAACGCTTTGCATCTTTTCCCACCTTCGGAATCAGGTTGGTTCCCGAAAGTATTGACTTATTCCGGTTATTACAACATAGGTATCAAGGAAATATGGGATATGGTCGGAGAGTATATGGAGTTCACCAAAAAGAATGGCTACTTCAACTATAAACGTAACGAGCAAGCTAAATACTGGATGTACGAAAGCATCAACGACACGCTGCGGGATAAGTTCTACCATAACCCGGCGGTAGAAGGCATGCTGGAACAAACAGAGAAGCAAGTCTTGAACAACGAGATCAGCTCGTTCGTGGCAGCCAAACGAATGATTGATTTATTCTTGGATCATATCGCTACGAAATAAAAGTATAAGAATGTCGCACGATCGGATCATGCGACACTCTTTTTCACTTGAACCTTACATCAATTCCTTTATCTTCTTTCGCTTTCACGGCCAACGTGCGTCCTTGTCTCTTTACCTCTCCTGTGATGAATTCAGGTATATTGTAGGATTTCATAAAGCGAAAATAAAAATCCGTATCCTTCTGGGGTAACAGGAAAGGTTTGCAAGCCTGTCCTTTCTCATCGATATAAGCGATAAACGGTCTTGTATACAAACCATCCATCCGCCGGCTGCTAAACACGATCCAACGACTATCGCTACTCCATGAATGATAGCTTTCCACATCGTCGCTATTCGCCGCCTCCAATGGATAACTTTGCAGAGTCGATAAATCAATCATGTACAAATCGGCATCCTTATGCCAAATAGAGAAATTCCCATAACCGGACAAGGTATAGAGCAAATACTTTCCATCCGGGGAAACCCGGGGAAAAGAAACGCTTTTATCGATCTCCGATGCCTTATACAAAGTATCGACTACCGTCCCGAAACGACGTGTAGCGGGATCGAACGAGACTGAGCATAGATCGTATCTCACTTGATCGTATTCCTTGGGCATCGTACGGGCTTTAGCCGAACAGAAATAGAGCGTATTTCCATCCGGGGAAAATGTAGGGAAAGTCTCGAACGCTCCCTCTGAAGACAGCAGCGGAGAAGTCACGATCTCATGCTTTTGCGTATCATAGACGACCACATCCGAGGCCGAGTCGAATACCTCCACCCGATTCCTATCGTTCATATGAAACGCTTGCTTGGTTTTATTCACAGAGAAAGCGACATATTTTCCGGAAGGATGCCAAGAAGGATAGACTAGCGGAGAAAGGGTCTGATCGGTCTTCGTATTCAGCTTCTCCACCCTATCTCCATCGATCAATAAGGTACAAGAGTAGGTCTCACGCATATGGAAAAGCATTTTCTCCGGATTCTGCATACAGAAAGAATGGCAGTTCATACAGTTATTGCCGCTCATCTTATTTTCGATGATCGCGTTCTCCGTATAATTTTCCAAGTTACGTTGATAGATACCCATACGGTTCCACAGCTCATAGCCCGGCTCGATTAAACGGTAAGCCAGCCAACCATCGACCGGCTCCTTCGCCACCTTGATGGTGAATGGGGCATACGCGATCCATTCATCATTCACGAAGGCTTGTACGGTTACATTCAGATGATTCCCGGAAGCGGCACGCAACAGCCTTTTCCAACCGGAGGCCGGGATCACGAAACAAGCGTCTTTCCCGGTCTTGATCTCTAATTTCTCCGGGCCACATTCGAGAATGGCACGGGCCTCAACGCAAGCGTCTTTCAGCTTAAAATTCAAGGGAGCTATATTCGGCGGGATTGTCACATCCGCATAATCCGGAAAGATCTCCGGCTTGACTTCCAGATTCTTCTGTATACGGACCGGACCGGAACAAGCCATCAAGCCCAGAATCATCCACAGACATATACATCTTATTATATACATTTTTCTCATCTCCTATTTAAACATATAATAATACCAATAGGTATCGCCATAAGAGCGATACATCAAACCGGGCAGCGCATTACTATTATTCCGCCCAGCGAGCACTTGCCTCTTATAATCGGTGAATCGCCCTACGATAGATTCCGAGACACCGAAACGTTTCCAGTAATCCGGATCTTTCTCCGATAGGATGATGACCGCCTCTTGAAAAGAGACCGGTAAAGAAGGGAGTAAATCCGTTCCGTAATAGGTTTCTACCAACGTCTTAAAGCGCATCACATCTTTTGCTAAAAGATAGAATACGCCGGCATAGTGGAAAGCGGCTTTATTGGAAGGATTCTGCTCCGCCAAGCGAATCAAGTCCGTGTCGAATCCATCCATCTGGATCAGATGATTCTCAGCTAGCAGGTTCCTGCGCATATTCCCCAATAGAGGATCTGTCTCGACCGCCTCATCATTATACAGGAATTTCCGCTGCGCTTTGGCCCAATCCTTATAATAGAAAGTATTCTCTAAGACAGCGATATATTTCTCCGCGACCGGATAGGCTCCATAAATCAAGTTCGTTTGCACCAAACGTTGCGTCATGCGGGGATTTCCATCACATAAAGCGCCGATATTACTCTCGAAAGCCATCTCTTGAGCCGCGGCGACATTTCCCATCGTAAAATAAACATCACTCAGCAAGGCGGATATGGTAGTCGATTTATTCCATGCCACCATTAATCCACGAGGCCCGTGCTGCGTGTACTTAAACGCCTCATCCGCCAGAATACCTTTCCGGGCCAAAGCCATATTTTGGTAACATAAATAGAGTTGATTAGTGGTCGGTTCCTTGCATGATACCAAGATCCGGTCCCATTGCTCTGTCCGGGTAAAATAGTCCATCATCTTCAAGCGGTATGATTTCTGTTCGCCATATAGATCGAAGCCTTTCCAGAAGATAAGCCCTAAGATAATGAATTGGGAGATTCCCAGCGCTAGACGCTTTTTACCAGCCCATGATTCCTTGTTTTTACAGAGGCAGGTTACAACCAGCGCCGCATAGAAAGCGATCCATGAGAAATAAATTACCTTATCCGGCACCAAACGGAAATAATAATAACTATCCGGTAAAAAGACAAAGCGATATTCTCCGATCACCGAGTAACGCACACATAATTCACCCAAGATCAACACGATCATCGGTAAAATCACGGAATAATATCAACGGGGCGTCCGGCTCATGGCCTCGTATCCCATCATGGACAAGGCAAACAACAAAGAGACCGGCCCGGCCAACTCAAAGAGTAACAGGGAGGCAAACAGACTTGCTATCAAACGAGGTATGAAATTCCTTATCCCTAAAACGAGATATAAAGCAAGCAGCATCATACCGAAGGCTACCGTTCCTTGAAACCTGTAATTAAAATCCCATTGCACAAACAACAAGGATAGGACGGGAAGCCAAGCCCATAAAATACCATGGCTTCGCGGATCGATCCGCCTCAAGATCGCCCAGAACAAGGCCCCTAGGCCTGTCAGCAGGGCCGCCGTTATCATAGCTCCCACATTCGGGAGAATGAAGAACTGCACCAAACAACCGGAAAGAACCATCGCTAAACCTCCCGGTTGCATTAACTTATCGATAATAAAAATGGGAGTCAACTGGAATAACTGGTTCTGCTCGACACAATAAAAGTGGTACTCACTGAATATCCTCAAGAAGATAAACAGAAAGACAAATACGATTACATGCAAGGCCACGCCGCTATACTTCTTCATGATATCAGGTTCTTCAAATAAAAACCCGGATGTACGCAATCGCTACATCCGGGTTCCTATTCGTATAAATATATGCCTTATTTAGATTGAAGAAACACGGAGCGTGTTCAACAAATCCCGGTTAATAGGCTTATCATTCTTGATCGCTTTAGAGAACGGTACATAGACGATCTGGTCGTTCTGGATACCCATCATCACGTTACGCTGGTCATCCAACAAGGCATCGATCGCGGCCACACCCATACGAGTCGCCAAGATCCGGTCTTGTGCCGTAGGAGAACCACCACGCTGCAAGTGACCTAAAATAGAGACACGCACGTCGAACTGCGGATATTCCTTCTTCACACGCTCAGCGACACCCATAGCGCCACCGGTTACCTCACTTTCGGCAACCAATACGATACTACTGTTCTTGGACTTACGGAATCCATTCTCGATCATCTCGGCCAATTGGTCTTTCTCCAAGGAGATTTCCGGGATAATAGCGGCTTCGGCGCCAGAAGCGATCGCTCCGTTCAACGCCAAGAAACCCGCGTCGCGCCCCATAACCTCCACAAAGAACAGACGATCATGCGAGGTAGCCGTATCACGGATCTTATCCACGCATTCCATGATCGTGTTCAAGGCCGTATCATAACCGATCGTCGTATCCGTGCCATACAAGTCATTATCAATCGTACCCGGCAATCCTACGATCGGGAAATTAAACTCCTGAGCGAAAATACGCGCTCCCGTCAACGTTCCGTCACCACCGATAGCGATCAAGGCATCGATCCCATGCTCTTGCAACTTATCATAGGCCTGTTTTCGTCCCTCGGGAGTCTTGAACTCCACGCAACGGGCGGTCTTAAGGATTGTTCCGCCGCGCTGAATTATATTACTGACATTTTGTGTCTTAAACTCTTCAATCTCATCCAGGATCAACCCTTTGTAACCACGGTAAATACCTTTCACTCTCATTCCGTTATAAATAGCGGAACGTGTTACCGCACGAATAGCGGCGTTCATTCCCGGGGCATCACCTCCGGACGTTAAAATACCAACACACTTTACTGTAGACATAGCGTCATTGATTTTAATGTTCTCCGGCAAAAGTAGTAAATATTTAGTTATCCTTCTGTCTTTCTCCCGGAAAGTTCACGTAATCTTAATCAAAATATCATTCTGAAGCGTTCAATTCCTTGATCCGGACCGCCACTTCCTCCATCAACCACTTGGGAGTGGATGTAGCGCCGCAAACCCCGACTCGGCGCACGCCCTCGGGCAAAGGTTCGGTAATCTCTGATACCTCGGAAATAAAGAGCGTATTCGGGTTCGCTTTCCGGCACTCCTCGAACAGCATCTTCCCGTTGGAACTTTTACGACCAGCCACAAAATAGACCCAATCGTGGCTGGAGGCGAACGCTTTTATATTCGGAAGACGATTCGCCACCTGACGGCAAATCGTATCGTAATAATTAAACTCCACCCCTTCCGCCATCCGCAGCTTGATCTCCGCCACTACCGCCTTAAATCCATCCAAGGACTTCGTGGTTTGGGAAAACAGGCTGATCGCACGGGTAAAGTCCAGACGATCGAGGTCTTCTATTTTCTCGATGACAATCGCCGTGCCCTCCGTCTGCCCCACCAAGCCATTCACCTCCGCATGGCCTTTCTTCCCATAGATAACCAACTGGGTGTTATTCGCCCGGGTCTCTTGATAACATTTATGGATCTTGCGCTGCAAACGCAAGACAACCGGGCAAGTAGCGTCTATAATCGTGATATTGTTTCGCTTCGCTAAAGCATAGGTAGAAGGTGGCTCGCCATGCGCCCGGAGCAACACCTTCCGGTCTCTCAACCTTGAAAGGCCATCATGATCGATCGTATGCAGCCCCATATGCTCCAACCGCTCCACCTCCAAACTGTTATGAACGATATCGCCTAGGCAATACAGCGTATCCGTATTTCCCAGCTCCCGCTCAGCGCTCTCTATGGCGGTGACAACCCCAAAACAGAATCCGGAATCTTTATCTATCTCGACTTCTATCATATCTATAATATCATTAACAAACAAGCACTTACAGTTTTCTTAATTTTCAATCACAAGAAACTATAGTTTCTTCATAACAAAACTAGAGTTTTCCCTAAGAGAAACTTTTGTTTCCTAGTAACGAAACTATAGTTTTCATTCGAAGAGACAAAAGTTTTCTTTATAGGAAACTCCAAGCACTCGTTTATGAACCGATCGCTTTATGATATTGTTCCAGCAACCAAGCCTTTTGCTCTTCCAAGGTCATATGGGAATTATCCAATACCAAGGCATCATCAGCTTGTCTCAAAGGACTTTCCTCCCGGGTTGAATCTATATAATCCCGCTTCTTCACATTCTCCAGCACTTCCTCGTAAGAAGCGGGGATCCCCTTCGCCTCCAGCTCATCGACCCGGCGCTTGGCACGTACCTCCGGCGAGGCCGTCACGAAAAGCTTCAACTCCGCATCCGGGAATACGACCGTACCGATATCACGGCCATCCATCACGATGCCTTTCGCCTTTCCCATCTCTTGTTGCTTAGCGACCAACGCACGGCGCACAAAGCCTAGAGTGGCTACCGGACTCACTTTATCCGCCACTTCCATACCACGGATCTCTTTCTCTACATTCACACCGTTCAAATAGGTATCCGGCCGGCCGGTCTCCGCGTTCAAACGAAATGAAATATCGATATCATGGATAGAAGCCTTCAGCTCTTCCTCCTGAATCTTCTCTCCCTCAAAAAATCCATGCTGGATGCAATACAAAGTCACGGCCCGATACATGGCACCCGTATCGATATACGTATATCCAATCTCCTTGGCAAGATCTTTAGCCATGGTGCTTTTGCCACTGGAAGAGTGGCCGTCTATAGCGATAACTATTTTCTTCATATATATATATTAATGTATAGGTTTATTCTGTCACCTTCTTAAAATCGGCCAAGGTCGTAGATACGCTAATCATCATCGACATGGCGGACGGATGATATTTCGCCAGCGAGAAGCCCACGTCAAACATCTTGATCCTTACACCTGCGCCCGCCGAGAAGCCGGAGAAACTTCCCCCGCCTTTCAACTTCATATCCATATTGACCTTCGGATTGAATCCTACGCCCACCCAAAAGTTCTCGGACGGGATAAAATCCACGCCGATGATAAAATGCTTCGCCAACGTCTTAACGAAAGAATCCCCGTCATACTCTTTATCCGTATTATCGATATAATCGAACTTCCAACGGTTCAAGTATTGGGCCGTCAAAGAAAAACGAATCGGGGCATGCGCCATTTTCTGCGTGATACCCATCTGGATATCCCAAGGCATCTTTTGTCGCTCATCCTCGTAAGCTTTCAGTTGCGCGCCGATATTCTTCAAGGCGAAACCAAAGGAAAAGCCCTTATCCGAATTATAATAACTCAATCCCGCATCCACGCATAAACCGATAGAGGTATAATCAGCCAGCCCCGAATACAAGAACTTCAACGATAATCCACCCCGCCAACGCTCATTCAAGTCACGGGAGTAAAAACCGTTCACGCTGATATCTTTCGCCGACAGGCTCGCTCCGGTCACGACGTTATCCGGTAACACCTCCTTGATATCGCCATAGCTTATAAACGTAGCGCCTACGCCCCAAGCCCCTTTCTCGCCATGCGCTTTCGTGAACAAGGCACTTCCTACGTTGATATCCGAGATGTAATTCATATAATTCAAGTTGATCATCCCATCCATCTCCGCACCTAGCAAGGCCGGATTATGGAAGATAAGCGAAGGGTCTCTTTCTACCAACGCCACGGTATGCCCACCCAAGGCGTTAGCCCGGGTCGAGGTCGGAAAACGTAAGAAAGTATACGCCTCGCTCCCGTTTTGCGCTGAGACAGACAGTGTAACAACGAATAAAATCAGTATAAATAGTTTATTTCTCATATTTTCATGCAAAAAATCGTTCAAAGATACATTAATTCGGAAAAATGTTTTTACTTTACACCCGCAAATCTCAGAAATACGGATTTCACATTAACAGAAACGGGAAAAATGCCAAAAAGGTATATTATCGCTCTCATTTTTGTTTGATATATGAAATAATTTGTATTTTTGCAGAAGTGAAAAACACTTATAAATTATTATAAACGTATGGAAATTAAAAAATCACCGAAAGCGGACCTTGAGAGAGGTAAGTCTCTAAGTATCCTGATGGGATTCGTAGTGGGCTTAGCTGTCTTGTTCGTGGGCTTCGAATGGAGCACCCGCGATGTAATGGTCGTTCAGGCTAGCGAGGGTGTAGCAGACATCATCGCCGAGGAAGAAGTGGAAATCACGAGACCGGAGAATACGCCTCCTCCACCTCCACCACCTCCAGCACCAGTTGTAACCGAGGTTTTGAACGTTGTTGAAGACGACGTTGAATTGGAACAGCAAGATATCTTATCATCAGAGGATAATCAGCAAGAGGCTCAAACAGCCGTTTATACACCGCCTGCAGTAGTAGAGGAAGAAGAAGAATCCGCTCAGCAGATCTTTACGGTTGTAGAGGAAATGCCGAAGTTCCCGGGTGGAGACGCAGAGTTGCTGAAGTTTATCGCTAAATCAATCAAGTATCCGGTAATCGCACAGGAAAACGGTATCCAAGGTCGTGTAATCTGCGCATTCGTGGTTAACCGAGACGGATCAGTAGTAGACGCTGAGGTATTACGTGGTGTAGACCCATCATTGGATAAAGAGGCTCTTCGTGTGATCGGTACCATGCCTAAATGGACTCCGGGTAAGCAGAGAGGTAAACCAGTACGTGTTAAGTATACTGTGCCTATCACGTTCAGATTGCAATAGTATAACATTAAACATATCAAAAAGGCTGCTTTATTTTCGCAGCCTTTTTTTATTTCATAACTCCATTAATTGATACAGCTATGTTAGCATTCGAGAATATACTTCAAAGAATAGAAAGCGAGATCTCTCAACTACAATTCACCAATCCTCCCAAGAGCTTATACGAGCCGATAGAGTACATCTTGTCCCTCGGAGGAAAAAGAATACGTCCGGCGTTAACGTTGATGGCATGTAATATATATAATAATAGTATAGAGAATGCGATCAAGCCCGCTTTAGGTCTGGAAGTTTTCCATAACTTCACCTTGCTGCACGACGACCTGATGGATGAAGCTGATAAAAGAAGGAACAAACCTACCGTACACAAGGTATGGAATGCCAATACGGCGATTCTTTCCGGAGACGCGATGCTAATAGCGGCTTATCAATTAATCGGATCAACGGAACACGGCCACCTTAAACAAGTGTTGGATTTATTTACGCAAACCGCGGCGGAAATATGTGGCGGCCAACAATTCGACATGGAATTCGAGTCTCGCATGGATGTGAGCGAGGAAGAATACATCGAGATGATCCGGCTAAAGACAGCCGTACTACTGGCCTGCTCCCTTAAGACGGGTGCCCTACTCGGAGGTGCCTCACAGGAAGACGCAGGCAACTTATATGCGTTTGGTATCAATATAGGTCTAGCGTTTCAACTGCAAGATGATTTACTAGATGTATATGGTGACACCGCCACTTTCGGGAAAAACATTGGCGGCGATATCCTTTGCAACAAGAAAACATTCTTATTGATCAACGCTCTCAGACTGGCCAATAAAGAACAAGCGGAAGCTCTCCGTAGCTGGATGGATAAAAAAGAATTCGACCCGGCTCAAAAGATACAGGCATTCACCTCTATCTACAACGAATTGCAGCTAAAACAATTAACAGAAAATAAAATCCAAGCCTATTACGACGCATCCGTAGAGAACTTAAAAGCTTTACAAGTCGCCCCCGAAAAATTAACGATCCTAAAAGAGGTTTGTGATCATTTAATGCATAGACAATCCTAATCCATGAGGTTAATAGACACACATTGCCATTTATATCTGGAGGATTTCGATCCGGAGCAAGACGAACTGGCTCAAAAAGCAAAAGACTCAGGTATCGACACCCTGCTTCTGCCAAACGTAGACCTGACGACGATTGACAGAATGCACGATTTATGCGATCGATACCCAGAGTTCGCTTTCCCCATGATGGGATTGCATCCGACCAGTGTGGATAGCAATTATATCGATATCCTAAAACAAACGGAATCCTATCTATCTAAACGTACTTATTGCGGTATCGGTGAAATCGGGATCGATCTATATTGGGATAAGACTTATTTAAAGGAGCAACAAATCGTTTTCGAGGAACAACTGCGTTGGAGCATCGATCTGAACCTGCCCGTAGCCATCCATACCCGCGACGCATATCCGGAAGTTCTGGAATGCATACATAAAGTCGGAGCGGAAAGACTTAAGGGCGTATTTCATAGTTTTACCGGCACAACGGAAGAGCTGGAAGAAATAAAGAAACTGCCCACCTTCAAGATCGGGATAAACGGAGTTGTTACCTTTAAAAATTCAAAACTGTCCGAAGTCATTCGGCAAACGGATCTTAAAAAGATACTCTTGGAAACAGATGCACCCTATCTTTCACCAGTCCCCTACAGAGGTAGACGGAATGAGCCTACTTACATATGGAAGACGGCCGAGAAAGTGGCGGAAACATTCGGCCTCACGCTAGAGGAAACCGTAAACGCTACTCGAAAAAACACATTAGAATTGTTTAAAAGCGTAAATAAACCCATATAGACACTTTTTTTCGAATGAAGTCAAAATTTATTTCGTGGATATTGTGTATATGTCAAGCAAAAACTATAGATTTGTGCACTGAAAAGATTGCATATGGGAATTTTTTCGTATTTTGCGGTCGTTTTAGAAGAAGCTAGGCGAATAATTGGAGAGATGCTCGAGTGGTTGAAGAGGCACGCCTGGAAAGCGTGTAAACCCCTAAAGGGTTTCGCGGGTTCGAATCCCGCTCTCTCCGCGGTGGAGAATACCATGAATTAATTAACAATAAAATAAAAACAAATAAGAGAATTATTAATCTTAAAAATTAAACACACAATGAAAAAGTTATTTGCAAAAGCATTCTTGGGTTTATGTGCCCTTGGAACTTCTACCGTAGCATTCGCGCAGGACGCTGCAGACGCAGCTACAGCTGTTGAAGGAGGTATGTATCAAGCATTAAAAACAAAGTTTATCGAAGGTGGTGCCGACTTCATGAGTTTGGTTGCTATCGCTTTGATTTTCGGTTTGGCTTTCTGCTTAGAGAGAATTATCTACTTGAACTTAGCTGAAACAAATTCCAGCAAATTGTTGAAGGGTATCGAAGATGCTTTAGACAAAGGTGATGTTGAAGGCGCTAAAGCTATCGCTCGTGACACAAGAGGCCCTATCGCTTCTATCGCTTACCAAGGATTGATGAGAATTGACCAAGGTATCGACGTTGTAGAAAAATCTATCGTTTCTTATGGTGGTGTTCAAGGAGGTCTTTTGGAAAAGAATATGTCTTGGATCACATTGTTTATCGCAATGGCTCCGTCTTTAGGATTCTTGGGTACTGTAGTAGGTATGATCATGGCGTTCGATAAAATCGAGCAAGTTGGTGATATCAGCCCGACGGTTGTAGCAGGTGGTATGAAAGTGGCCTTGATTACTACTGTAGGTGGTTTGATCGTTGCTTTGATCCTTCAGGTATTCTATAACTATTTGTTAAGCAAATTGGAGGCTATCTTGAATCAAATGGAAGATGCTTCTATCTCTTTGCTTGACTTGGTTATCAAATACAACGTCAAATTCAAAAAATAATAACGAATTATGGCAGTTACTAAAATAAGAAAAATATCCAGTTGGACTTTACTGATAAGTTCTATTATCAGTATTATTGTTCTGGGTATGTTTTATGCGGGTGGAGTCGTTGACCCTGCCGCTGAAATGAAAGAGCCCATCTATACCGGGTTATTGATTAACTGGACTTCAGTATTGTTCTTCGTGACAATCATCAGTACAATGTTGTTTGCCGTTTGGCAATTTTTGACGTTGTTGAAGACAAACGCTAAATCAGCGATTATGTCTTTGGTTGTATTGGTTTGCTTCGTTGCCGTTTTGTTCATCACTTACACGATGGGTGACGCAACTCCTTTAACAGGTTTGAACGCAGACTCTCAAGTTTACAACACTCCGGGTTGGTTAAAGATCACAGATATGTGGATCATGTCTACAATCGTACTTTTGGTTCTGATCGTAGCATGTGTAGTTTGGGGTTCTGTAAAGAGAATCATGGGTAAATAATAGTAATAACGAACTGATAAAACAAGAAAGAAATGGGTAAGAAAAGAAAGACACCGGGTATCAATGGTTCTTCTTCGGCCGATATCGCTTTCATGTTGCTTATCTTCTTCCTTATTACTACATCAATGGATACAGATAAAGGTTTGGCAAGACGTTTGCCGCCCCCTGTACCTAAAGATCAGAAGAACGATACCGATGTTGACATCAAAAAGAGAAACTTGTTGGTTGTATTGATCAACAGTAATAACCAGATTCTCTGCGGTGATCAATTTGTCGATATCAAGCAATTGAAAGAAAGAATCAAAGAGTTCATTGATAATCCTTATAATGACGAACATAAGCCTGAGCGTGTAGAGGCTGATGTTCCATTCTTCGGAAAGATGATGGTAACGAAGAACCACGTAATTTCTTTACAGAATGACCGTGGTACTGAATACCAAGCTTATATCGATGTGCAGAATGAAATTGCGGCTGCTTATAACGAATTGAGAAATAAGGTTTCTAAGGAAAAATTCGGTAAGAATTTCGCTGATTTGGACGAAGAACAACAAAAAGCTGTACAGCAGATTTATCCGCAAAAGATATCAGAAGCTGAACCTAAAAATTATGGAGGTAAAAAGTAATGGGAAAGTTTAGTAAAGCGGGCGGTCGTGAAATGCCCGAATTGAATACATCATCATTACCTGACTTGGTGTTCGCTTTCTTGTTCTTCATCATGATGGTAACATCTATGCGTGAGGTAACATTGAAAGTAGAGTTCCATGCTCCACAAGCTACAGAGCTTCAAAAATTGGAGAAGAAATCTTTGGTAACATTTATCTATGTCGGTAAGCCGACTAGAGATTTGAGAGCGAAGATGGGTTCTGAAACTCGTATCCAATTAAATGACGCTTTTGCGGAAACTTCGGAAATTCAGGATTATATCGCACAGGAAAAGTCCAGTATGAAGGAAGAGGACCAGCCGTTTATGACGGTTTCTATCAAGGCTGATAAAGAGACCAAGATGGGAACGATTACAGACATCAAGCAGGCTCTTCGTGAAGCATACGCATTAAAGATTAGTTATTCTGCCGCTCAACGTGTCGACGAATAATGATCTACAAATAGAATATCTAAAAAAGGCGGGAAATAGAATCCCGCCTTTTTTATTTCACTCCATAGACATTTTGGTGAATAATGGTCTTAACTCGCTTAAAAGATCGCTCCAGATCAAGTTCCCCATGAGTCATCAAACGCATTTCTAATAACGCCTCTCCTCTACGATATGGAGGTTGGAAATATACATGGTGATCCAAGACAAACCCCAGACGTTCATAAAAACCGATTCTACGTTTACTCATCTCCTCTGTCGGCATCTCTACCTCTAAGACAACCGGATCTTCGTGGAGAGCTAAAAAACTTGTCATTGCTTTCGCTCCGATTCCTCCGTTACGAGCGGACTCGTCGATCGCGAAATGCTCCGCATAAACAAAGCCCTCAAATTGCCATCCCGTAATGAAACCCACATAAATACCATCCCGTAGCAAGGCATACATCTCGAAACGGCTATCTTCCTCCAAAAGCTTACGTACCAAAAAGAAATCACGACGCTCTTCCTCGGGGAAAGAACTAGTATATGTTTTCTCTACTAGATCCAATAAAGGATCGGCTATCTCCCGGACAGGCTTACTAATTATTACATGATCTTCGCTCATAAAAAAAATACTTAATAATTGAATAAAGAATGCTTACAAAATCAAAATAATCTAACATAATCTTTAGGTGATTATAAGATTATCATTATATTTGTATTAAATATGAAAGATATAATCTAACAGTAATACAAATATACTGAATATATGGCACATCATCAACTAGATGAACTGGACGAGAAGATACTTAAACTAATCATCGGCAATGCGCGTATGCCATTTTTGGAAGTAGCGAGGGAATGTAACGTATCCGGAGCGGCTATTCATCAACGCATACAAAAGCTGACTAATTTAGGGGTTATCAAAGGCTCAGAATTCATCGTGGATAACACAAAAGTTGGGTATGAAACTTGCGCATATATGGGGTTATTCCTAAAGTCTCCCGGACAATTTCCAAGCGTTACAGAAGCGCTGTTGCAGATACCGGAAGTCGTGGAATGCCATTATACAACGGGGCAATACGACCTGTTTATAAAAATATACGCAAAGAACAACCAGCATTTGCTAAGCATCATCCACAACAAGCTTCAACCATTGGGCTTGGCTCGCACCGAATCGCTCATATCCTTTAAGGAGGCATTCAAAAGACAAATTCCTATTGATCTGGACGACGATTAATAAAGGAAGCTAATATAAGAAAAGGGTCCGTAATTCGGTTGAAACCGGTTACGGGCCCTTTTTATCATGATCACTAAGCGCTATTAGAACTCAGCATTATTCGGTGTACGCGGGAAAGGTATCACGTCACGTATATTTGCCATGCCTGTAACAAACAGCAAAAGACGCTCAAAGCCCAAACCGAAACCAGAGTGAGGCACCGTACCAAAACGGCGAGTATCTAAGTACCACCACATATCCTTCATCGGGATGCCCAACTCATCAATACGAGTCATTAGCTTATCATAGTCGGCCTCACGCTCGGAACCGCCGATGATCTCTCCGATCTTCGGGAACAATACGTCCATGGCACGCACCGTCTTTCCATCCTCGTTTTGCTTCATATAGAAAGCCTTGATCTCTTTCGGGTAATCCGTTAAAATTACCGGACGTTTGAAGTGATCCTCCACCAAGAAACGTTCATGCTCAGAAGCCAAGTCTACACCCCAATAAACAGGGAACTCAAATTTATGTCCTTTAGCGACAGCCTCTTCCAATATCTTGATTCCTTCAGTGTACGGCAAGCGAACGAATGAGTCTTTCAAGACCCCTTCCAGACGAGCGATCAATTCCTTATCGAACATATCGTTCAAGAACTTGATATCCTCCATACAGTTATCCAACGCCCATTGTACGCAATATTTAATGAACTCCTCGGCCAACTCCATATTGTCCGTGATATCATTAAAAGCGACTTCCGGCTCAATCATCCAGAATTCCGCCAAATGACGAGGCGTATTTGAGTTCTCAGCGCGGAACGTAGGGCCAAACGTATAAATCTGTCCCAAGGCTGTAGCTGCCAACTCACCCTCCAACTGTCCGGAAACCGTCAAGCTAGCCTGCTTGCCGAAGAAATCGTCCTCATAAATGATAGAGCCATTCTCATCCTTTTTCAAGTCGTACAAATTCTTGGTAGTAACTTGGAACATCTGTCCGGCACCCTCACAGTCGGAAGCCGTGATGATCGGCGTATGGAAATAGAAAAAGCCTCTATCATGGAAAAACTTATGGATAGCGTAAGCCATATTGTGACGAATACGGAATACCGCTCCAAATGTATTCGTACGAGGACGCAAATGAGCGATCTCACGCAAAAACTCCATGGAGTGTCCCTTTTTCTGCAACGGATAAGTAGCTGGATCAGCCGTACCGAAGATCTCAATCTCAGTAGCCTGTATCTCCACGCTTTGCCCCTTGCCTTGGGATTGTGTCAAGATACCGTTTACGCTGATACTAGCTCCCGTGGTAATCGGTTTCAAGAACTCATCACCCAATTTATCTACATCCACAACGATCTGAACATTATTAATTGTAGAACCGTCATTCAAGGCGATAAAATTCACCTGTTTGCTACCACGGCGGGTGCGAACCCATCCTTTCACGTTCACGGTAGTACCGAAAGCTTCGCTTTTCAGCACGTCTACAATTTTTGTTCGTTTAATTGTTTCCATCTGTATCGTTTTTTTTTATTCGAAAGCTCCCATCCTAAGAGCGTTCACTTCCCTTTCATTTAAGTAACGCCATTTACCGCGGCCTAAGTTCTTCTTAGTCAAACCGGCGAAATAAACACGATCCAATTTCGTCACATGATATCCCAACGATTCGAAAATACGGCGCACGATACGGTTACGGCCGGAATGGATCTCGATACCCACTTGGCTCTTATCGTCCTCGCTAGCATAGCTGATAGCGTCCGCATGGATCTCCCCATCCTCAAGCTCAAGGCCGTTGGCGATTTTCTCCATATCCTCGATAGCCACGTTCTTATCCAACCACACATGGTAGATCTTCTTCTTCTTGAAAGATGGGTGAGTCAATTTAGAAGCTAAATCACCATCGTTCGTCAATAACAAGACACCTGTCGTATTGCGGTCCAAGCGGCCTACCGGATAAATACGTTCTTGGCAAGCGTTCTTCACCAAATCCATTACTGTCAAGCGTTCTTGAGGATCATCAGAAGTCGTTACGCAATTCTTCGGCTTGTTCAATACGATATACACCTTGCTCTCAATCTGAACCGGCTTCTCGTTAAATGTAACAACATCTTGACGAGTAATCTTAGTACCCAATTCCGTTACCACGACATCGTTTACCTTAACAGCCCCTTTCTGGATAAACTCATCCGCCTCACGACGAGAGCAAACACCAGCGTTAGATAAGAATTTGTTCAAACGAATCGGTTCGTTCGGATCCGCCAAGACTTCCTTATACTTGATCTGTTTCGGACGCATGTTGTAACCCTGCTGTCTTTGGAAACCACCTCCTCCACCGGAACGGCGATTATTATTGTAAGAAGGACGGCGATTATTTCCATATCCACCACCCCCTTGACGATTACCGCCATAAGAGTTATCGTTACCATACGAACGTCTGGGTGCGTAACCGTCCCCGCCGCTTGAACGTGAATCATTGTAATCAACCCGGGTATCACCTACTCTAGGTCTTCTTTTCTTCATACCATCCGCAGACATTCCCTCTCCGGAAGGACTAGCGGAATAAGCCTTTGCCGGTCCATCATAATTAGGACGAGACGGACGATTGTATTGCCCTCCTCCATTCCCATATGACGGGCGGTTATTTCCATAAGACGAGCGGCCGCTGTTGTAGCCACCTTCACGGTTGTTGCCATAAGACGGGCGATTATTTCCATACCCACCATCGCGATTGTTGCCATAAGATGGACGACTATTACCATAGCCCCCCTCACGGTTGTTGCCATACCCGCCTTCACGGTTATTATCGTAAGAACGCGGACGGCTCGGACGATCCCCGTATGAAGGACGGTTATTTTCTCCATAAGACCGATACGGTCTACGTTCATAGCTACCCTCAGGTTTATTATAACCCTGATTGTAAGGTCTTCTTTCACCTTCTTGGTCTGTGTTTTCCCGTCTGATACTTGGTATCACTTTTTTTGGACGCAGTTGAGATTCATCTCTTTCTTCTGTACTCATTTGTTATAAATTAAACAATGGTTAAAAACTTGGTAGCCTCACGGCTACCTGTATTATCACTAAATTCCTGTATAATTATGAGGCGTTATAGCCCTTAATTCATCTTTAATCCGGTCGCTAACATTCAAGGTTTCGATAAACTCCTTGATAGATTGCTCCGTAACAGTCTGGTTCGTACGTGTCAAAGCTTTTAATGCCTCGTAAGGCTTCGGATAACCCTCACGGCGTAAGACCGTCTGGATACCCTCGGCTACCACAGCCCAGCAATTATTCAAATCCCTACTTAGGGCGTTCTCGTTCAATAACAATTTACCCAAGCCTTTTGTTAAGCTCTTGAAGGCAATTTCTATATGTGCCAAAGGCACGCCTACGTTTCTCAACACGGTAGAATCCGTCAAGTCTCTTTGTAAACGAGATACCGGCAATTTCGTAGCCAAATGCTCTAAAATAGCGTTAGCGATCCCTAGATTACCCTCAGCGTTCTCGAAATCAATCGGGTTCACCTTATGTGGCATAGCAGACGAACCGATCTCACCCGCCTTGATCTTTTGCTTGAAATACTCCATGGAGATATATTGCCAGAAGTCACGATTCAAGTCGATCAAGATCGTATTGATACGCTTCAAGCCATCGAAGATCGCTGCCAGATTATCATAATTAGAGATCTGGGTAGTCCACTCCTCACGCTTCAAGCCTAACACCTCACTAACGAACTTGTTACCGAATGCCCTCCAATCATATTCCGGATACGCTACATGATGCGCATTGAAGTTTCCTGTAGCCCCACCGAATTTAGCGGAGATAGGAACGGCCTTTAACAATGCCAACTGTTGCTCCAAACGGTAAACAAAGACCATCACCTCCTTACCCAAACGAGTCGGAGATGCCGGTTGCCCATGTGTCTTAGCCAACATCGGGATATCCATCCATTCCTCGGCGTATTTTTTCAAGGCGCCGATCACCTCTTCCAAACCCGGATAATACACCTCTTGCAAAGCGTCCTTGATCGATAAAGGCACAGATGTGTTATTAATATCCTGAGAAGTCAATCCAAAATGAATAAACTCGTGGTATTTCTCCGCAAGGAAATGATTTGTTTTTTCCTTAATAAAGTACTCCACCGCTTTCACATCGTGGTTTGTCACGCTCTCGATCTCCTTCACTCGTAAAGCGTCCTCCTCCGTAAACTCCTGATAAATTTTCCGGAGCCCCTTTTTTACTTCCGCCGCATTTAACTCGCTTAATTGCGGAAGAAACTCAGATAGAGTAATAAAATACTCGATCTCAACTCGCACCCTATACTTGATAAGTGCGTATTCTGAAAAATAAGCCGCCAGATTCTCAGCCTTATTCCTGTATCGCCCATCCACGGGCGAAATAGCAGTCAGTGTCGATAATACCATATACATTATTAATATAGAGTCGCAAAGTTAAGTCTTTTCCATTGAATAATAAGGTAAGCAATCGTTATTTTTAACTAAATGCCCCGTTTTTAGGACCATCAGACACTTACGTAGCCACATCCAAACAAAATTCATATTCATCCACATTTTTTCGTCAAAAAGTTTGGTGGTAATAAAAAAAGCCGTATCTTTGCAGCGCTTTAGAGAGATAAAGCGAACGAAAAAATAAGTTTAAAGGGCGTTTAGCTCAGCTGGTTCAGAGCATCTGCCTTACAAGCAGAGGGTCGGCGGTTCGAATCCGTCAACGCCCACCTTTAAATTTATTATTTCACCGAAAGATTTTCGGGCGTTTAGCTCAGCTGGTTCAGAGCATCTGCCTTACAAGCAGAGGGTCGGCGGTTCGAATCCGTCAACGCCCACTTTTAAATTTATTATTTTCACCGAAAGAATTTCGGGCGTTTAGCTCAGCTGGTTCAGAGCATCTGCCTTACAAGCAGAGGGTCGGCGGTTCGAATCCGTCAACGCCCACAATAGAAAAGATTGTTTGGTTTCCAGACAGTCTTTTTTTATTTAGGAACCAGAGAGTTTACCCGAGGTTCCAGAAACTTTTCCAAAGCAAGTTAACTTCCCTACAATTCCCTATCTCTTCTGCGACAAGAGGACAGCGATCAGACGATCTAACGAGAACTTACCAGGTCCTGCTATATACATCAAGATAAAAATGACCAAGTAAACGAACGCCAACTCTTTCAAAGAAAACGGATCATTCCCGTGAATCACGAAGAAAGCCACTCCCATGGTAAAAATCATCGGGATCATTGCCAACCGATAGAGCGCACCGAGAATAAAGCCAATCGAACAAAAAAGCTCCCCAAAAATGGCCAAGCCTAGAGAAACCGAATGTCCAACTCCCAGTGGGTCCGGAAATGCGGCGGACATGCTCTCAAAATTCGTCCACTTCTGTATTCCATGCGAAAGCAATAGACCTCCAAATAACAAACGAAGCGCCAACAACAGTAACGATATAGCTGTACCATCCGGCTTCATTGGAAAAAGAAATTTGTAAAATGCTGACATAATTCCCCTATTTTTTATCTTATCAATTCATCTTTCTGGTAATATAACAAAAACGAAGTAAGGTTAGTTCA
Source organism: Parabacteroides sp. AT13 (assembly GCF_002272965.1). NCBI lineage: Bacteria > Pseudomonadati > Bacteroidota > Bacteroidia > Bacteroidales > Tannerellaceae > Parabacteroides > Parabacteroides sp. AT13. The sequence continues at coordinate 865,407 of NZ_NQMH01000001.1, forward strand.
GCAAAAGCTCCGGGAATTGACAAGCGGCTTATCTTTCGCCTTGCAAAACGTTTGCCACTACTATCATAACACTATTTACCTTATTATAATACAACGACTTGAAATAATACATCTTCAAAAGAATAACAATTTAACAACATGCTAATTACCTTTGTTTTCCGTGTTCTTTCATTACTTAAATAACTCCATCATAAACGTACATAAAAACTTTCGGTTTTTTCGTAAGTTTGTAGTCGAAAATATATTTCACTGAATATGAGAAATTAAATTAAGGAGAACAGGAGTAACAGTGAATATATCAAATGAGTAAGTATATTACGAATTATTACATTTAGACTATGCTTTTAGAAAAACTACTTAAAGGATTTAATTATAGCACCAGTACTTTCAATTTGAAGGAATCTAAGTTATTTGACCAATATTTTGAACGAATATTGATTAGTAAAGGTACATTTTTGGTCAAGGAAGGAGAAATAGAGAGGTATAGTTATTTCGTTTTTGATGGAATATTACGTTGTTGGCTATTAAATCATAAAGGAGAAGAACAAATCTTTTGGTTTTGTAAAGAGGGTACGTTCTCAATGTCGAACATATCTTTTACATTACAAACAAAGTCTGCGTTTAATGTGCAAACAATTGTAGATAGCGTTATTTACCGAATAGACAAGAAACAAGAAAATGAACTATACACCGCTATACCTAAGGTAAAAACTGTATTTGAAGATTTGAATGCTATATTGCTGAATAAACTCTTGAAAAGAAATATCGACTTGATTAAATATTCCCCTGAACAGTATTATCTACAGATGATTGAAGAATATGGCATTACACTAAACTATATACCGCTAAAAGATATAGCTTCTTATTTGGGTATCACACCACAAGCACTAAGCAGAATCCGTAAACGTATTTTTTAACTTAGATTCAGTGCTTTAAATGTAAAAGTTCCGAACTTTGTAGCTTTAAATAGTAATTACAATTATGATTAGAAAAATTAAAGTTACAGATCATCCACGTTTGATGGAAATCTGGGAAAGTGCAGTATTAAATACACATGATTTTCTTAAAGAGGAAGATTTTCTATACTATAAGGAACAACTTCCAGTATATTTTCAACATGTCACTCTATTCGGATTTGAACAAGAGGGAATCTTAGTAGGATTTATGGGAATCGCAAAAGGAAATCTTGAAATGTTATTCATTGACAATAATTATCGAGGTATAGGAATAGGAAAAAAATTAATCACTTATGCCATAGATAATTTGCAAGTAACAAAAGTCGATGTGAATGAGCAAAATAATCAAGCTGTCGGTTTTTATAAACATATAGGCTTTAACACATACAAAAGGTCTGATTTGGACGGAGAAGGTAAAGAATATCCTATTTTACACATGCGGTTATAGTTTTCCTTAAAATCACATAAACAAAAAATCCTTGGAAATCCAACGATTACCAAGGATTTTTTGTGACCCGGGTGGGACTCAAACCCACGACCTTCAGAACCGGAATCTGACGCTCTATTCAACTAAGCTACCGAGCCAAAGACTGCGCAAAAGTACATATAATATCTTAGTTTAGCAAATACAGGAGAGAAATATTTTATTTTTGATATTTTGCATATAAGTATTCTGCTTATTCTGCCATTTTGCAAATAAAAGCGATCACATTCTTGTTATTTTGCCATTAATCATTATCTTTGCCGCACATATTTCACAAACACAAAGTACAACAAGTATATGAGCTATCTTATTAAACCCGCAGGGTATAAAGCCTTACTTAACTTATCCCAGACTGAAATGGGAATCAAGAAGATCAAGGACTTTTTCCAGCAAAACCTCTCATCCGAGCTGCGCCTAAGACGCGTAACCGCACCTTTATTCGTACTTAAGGGCATGGGTATCAATGATGATCTTAACGGGACCGAGCGAGCCGTCACTTTTCCTATCAAGGATTTAAACGACTCTAAAGCAGAAATCGTACATTCACTCGCCAAATGGAAACGACTGACACTCGCCGATTACCACATTGAAGAAGGTTACGGTATTTACACCGACATGAACGCCATCCGCTCAGACGAGGAGCTAGGTAATTTACACTCTTTATACGTGGATCAATGGGACTGGGAACGTGTAATGAGCGAAAGCGAACGTAAGATCGATTTCCTCAAGGAAATCGTCCGTCGCATATATGCCGCTATGGTCCGTACCGAATATTTAGTTTACGAGATGTTTCCTCAAATCCGCCCGACGCTCCCCCAACAGATTCATTTCATCCATTCAGAGGATTTGTTACAAAAATATCCTACCTTTACACCGAAAGAGCGGGAAGACGCTATTACCAAGGAATACGGGGCCGTATTCATTATCGGTATCGGATGCTCGCTAAGCAATGGAGAGAAGCATGACGGACGTGCTCCGGACTACGATGATTGGTCTACGATCGCCGAGAACGGACAAACCGGATTGAACGGGGATTTATTGGTTTGGGATGATGTACTAAACCGTTCTATGGAACTATCCTCTATGGGTATCCGCGTCAATAAGGAAGCCTTGCTACGCCAGTTGGATATTTGCAAAGCCGGGGAGAAAAAAGAACTCTATTTCCACAAACGCCTCTTGAGCGGTGAACTTCCGCAAAGTATCGGCGGTGGTATCGGACAAAGCCGGTTGTGTATGTTCTATCTTCGTAAGGCCCATATCGGAGAGATACAGGCAAGTATCTGGCCGGAGGAGATGCGCAAGGAAGCACGTGCAGCTGGAATGATGCTTATTTAGTTAACAGCCAACTATTATATTATGGACGTAAAGATTGAAGAAAGCTGGAAAAAACGGTTAGCCGACGAGTTTGAAAAAGATTATTTCAAGCAATTGACCGATTTCGTTAAACAAGAATACCGCCAAGGTACTGTTTATCCTCCCGGTCCTTATATGTTCAACGCTTTTGAGCACTGCCCGTTCGATAAAGTGAAGGTCGTTATCCTCGGCCAAGATCCTTATCACGAGCCGGGACAGGCGCACGGACTTTGTTTCTCCGTGCAGGATGGGGTACCTTTCCCCCCTTCCCTCATCAATATATTCAAAGAAATACAAGATGACTTAGGGCATCCGGTTCCAACAACCGGCAACTTGATTCGTTGGGCAGATCAAGGCGTATTACTGCTAAACGCCACGCTCACAGTACGAGCGCATCAAGCCGGTTCCCATCAAAATAGAGGTTGGGAGACCTTTACCGATGCTGTTATTCATCGTCTGGCGGCTGAAAGAAGCCATATCGTTTACATATTATGGGGTTCCTACGCACAAAAGAAAGGTGCTTTCATCGATTCATCCCGTAACCTGGTTCTTAAATCAGCCCATCCGTCCCCACTTTCCGCTTACCGGGGATTCTTCGGAAACAAGCATTTCAGCAAAGCCAATGATTATTTAATCGCAACTGGGCAAACTCCCATCGAATGGTAAGATCATTGAGAATTGAAAATTAGCTATACAATCCAATAATTTTCAATTCTCAATTTTCGGTTCTTAATACCACTGCTGTCCATCCCTATAATTACTTCTCTTATCATACTTCAAATCTTTCAATAAAGCAGAGCTTACAGCGATACTGAATGTATAGGATTTATAAGGACCAACCGGAACGAAACTAGCCGTCATTTGCCAGCAGTGCAAGTTACGAGTTACGTTACAAGTCATATAAGAGATCTTCTTAGCGTCAAAATCATAAGTAGCGTTAAAGTTAAAACGCCAGTTCTTTGTCGGCTGGATATTTCCGTTAAAGCTCAAAGAGTGAGTCAAGGCGTAATCATACTCCAGTTTAGAACGATTAAAATCACCATACCGCAAACTCAAACCATAACTAAACGAGAGGCTCCAAGGAATCTTGGAAATTAAATAGCCATCGGCATCTGTCTCACCGGTCTCTTTCTTTTTGCCCAACAGACGGCCACCACTTTCCTTATTCTCGCCCTCTCCTTCTCCATCCGGGTTCAAGCCATCCGGATCTGCATTCGGATCCGTAGAAGCCGATTGATTCCCAGATTTATCCGATGAACTATCACCTCCTCCAAACAACTTCTTAAACGTATCATTATTAAATGTATAAGAAAAACTGGTGCTAGTCCCTCTCAAACGGCCAATACCCTTGCCTGCTTTCCAACGGGGAATATCGACACGATGCCCATTCTCATCGTACGTATAGGTATCGAACTGACCATTCAAGTTCAACGTATAACTCTTGGATAATTTCAAACGTAAACCGACACTCAAGTCACTCCACTTAAATGAATCCGCCGCCATATTATAACTCATGCCTAACGACAGCTTATCGATCAGACTAATTTTCTTGAATCCAGTAGAGTCCTTATCCGAACGCACCTTCATCTCGATATTGTTATTTACGTCAAAACTGATATTTCCTTGTTTTCCCGTTCCCGGAACGCCATACATATTATGAGCAAACGGAGAATACGTATATTCACGATCCTCACCATTCGCGTCTTGATATACATAAGTCTCATAAAAACCAAAACGAGAAGAAGCGAAGTCCGGCTGGGCGCTTACCGTAATAGACGGCTCGAAGCGGTGACGGATCATCTCAACCTTATTACCCAAGAATGGCAACGGTTTATAAAAACCATACAAGGTCGTAGACGCAGAGATAGAAGCGTTAAAATCGTAAATACGATAAAAACCATACGTAGTGTCGCGGGCTACCAAAGCCTGTTTCTGCGTATCATATTCCTGTTCGATCTTGCTGGTGTACCAACGTTCCTTATAATTGAAAGAGGGAGAAATATTCAAGTACTTGAGCACGGAGAATGTAGCGCTTACCGGAATCGAGTGCTGCATAGCATTCTGCCAATCTTTGATCAAATTCGATTTGAATAATAAGTTTTCCTTTGTCGTGATACTATTACTGAACGTACCGGAATAACTCATGGAGATCTTCTCGTACCAACGCTCCTTCCCGACCGGATGCTTCCGCTTGAAAGGGAAGATACGGCTCATCGTAACCGTCATGCTAGGCAAGGTTACGGCGATAGAAGAATCACGGGTCGTCTGGTTTATACTCATCGTACCGGAGATCGTGAACGGGTTATTCGGGAAACGTTTCGTTATGTTGATGGATGAACTCTTCGTATTCTGGTTCACGTCGGCATACCCGCTTGCGTTCGGATATAAACTGTTCTGATTATTGCGGTCATACGAAGAGGTCGAGAAGTTTACGCTCGCCGAAAAAGACAGATAAGGATTCGCCTTAGGGTCTTGCGTATGCGTCCAGTTAACCTTGAAGTCCTTGGATAAATTATAGTCGGGCAATCCCTTATCGCCCAATTTCGTCACCAAATAAGAAGCATTAAAACTGCCCGAGAATTTATAACGTTTACGGTAAGCCGACTTAGCCGACAATCCCCAAGATCCTTTCGTATAAATCTCTCCCAATAAAGCCAAGTCCATATAATCGCTCAAGGCGAAATAATATCCACCGTCACGCAAGAAGAAACCTCTGGTAGACTCGTCTCCGAAAGTCGGCATAATAATACCGGATGAATATGTACTCGAGAACGGGAAGAAACAGAAAGGTAACCCGATCGGATACAACGGCACGTCCTCCAAGACCAGATAGACCGGACCCGTTACGATATTCTTTTTCGGGCGCACCTTCGCTTTCGTCATCTGGATGTAAAAGTGAGGATGCTCATGCTCGTCGCAGGTCGTATACTTACCACCCACCATGTTCAAGATATCCCCTTCCATCTTTTTCGTTCGCCCGGCAGTAACATACCCTTCGCCCTGCTGGGTAATCACGTCCGTGATATATCCTTTCTTGGTACCGAAATTATACCGCATCGTCTTCGACTCATATTGCTGGTCGCCCTCCTTAAACAACGGATAGCCAAACTCCTGCCCGATAGAGTCGAGTCCAAACTTAGCGAACACGATGCTACTATCCATATTCATCTCGATCAATTCGGATTGCAGCTCGATATTCTGGTATTTGACATCGCCTTCCCCGTAAAGATATGCCCAGTTGCCAGCTGTCATCACGATAGAATCGGTCGCTTGATAACTGACCGGAGCATCTAGCCCGGTCTGCTTTTCTGGAATCGAATCTCCCGCTAACGTTGTACTATCCGTAGGAGCCACCAAGAGAGAATCAGTCTGCGCCAAGCTATCGGCAGGAGCGACAATCTCCTGCGCTTGCACGCCCAAGCCTCCCAAGAGGAAAACGAATAGAATGATTAGGACTCTATATATCAAAAACATTACTTCGTTCTTTGCAGTGTGTTACAGCGTGCAAATGTATAATAAATAAACGAGCCCTTATGCTTTTATTCCCCTAAAAAGAGTTTACACCAGTGTTCAAACTGCTCAACTGTCTCATTTCCATACTTGGATAAGCTCTGTTTTATCTTATCAGCCGGTTTCTCTTTCGTCAATTTAGTCTTGCTAAAGAATTTATCAGCGAAACAGATCAATTGTTCTTCCAATGACACGGGACGCATATCCCGATGTGGAACAGGCAGGTTCCGTTCCTCGATCATGGCAAGCGAAAGCCCCGTCCCCGTATGCCTCTCGCAAACTAAGGCGTGGCGAGGATACCCCTCTTTCCGCATTAAATCGGCTCCCAGATAGCCATGACAGATATAATCGGCCTCCCCATGGCAATCGATATCCGGTGCGTTACACAAAAAGATCCCTATGTCATGCAACATCGTCGCTTCCTCAATAAAAGTCAGATCCAGATTCATCTCCGGATGCAAACGGGCCAATGCTAATGCCTTATCCGCCACGCTACGGCTATGAGTCACCAAAATCCGGTAGGCATCCGAACTTTCCGGATAATATTTCTTTATTATATCAAGAGGTTTCATCCTATTTATTTTTTTGCGAGACAAAAATAAACAATCTCTCTCACATATGGATGAGTTCGCAGAAGATATACTGCATTGGCCAAGTAATATATACTGCGTTAGCGATGTTAGTATGTATTACTTGGCAAAGTCAGTACTACTTCTCATCACTGATACCCCTGAAACCAATTGCCCAGCTTCAAATCTTTTATATCCGCACCTGTTTCCCGTTCGCCTCTCAAATACTCAGAGAAGTAATCGACCATCCGCCAGTAATAATATTCATTATAGTCATCAAAATGATGACGTTTTCCCGGTACGATCAACATATCAAAGCGCTTGCCCGCCTTGATCAACTCGTCCACGACAACAATGGTATTTGCCGGATGCACATTATTATCGATATCGCCATGGATTAATAACAGATGGCCTTTCAAGTTCCTCGCCAATTCCTGATTGGTCGGGATGCGAATATCGAACGAGATATTTCCCATATCATCCGTGATCTCCTTTACTCCATGGTGTTTCTCTCCCCACCACCGGTTATAAATGTTATTGTCATGATTGCCGGCACAAGATACCGCCACCTTAAAGAAATCCGGATAAAGCAGCATAGCCGCTGTAGACATGAAACCGCCACCGGAGTGTCCGTGTATGCCGACCCGGTTGATATCCATGAATTTATAACGAGCGCACAACTGCTCGATAGCCACTTTATGATCCGCCATCGGATAATCACGCAAATTTCCATATCCATAATTATGATACCACTTGGAGCGACTGGGATGCCCTCCCCTGTGTCCCATGCAAACCACGACAAATCCGGCTTGCGCCAAACGATCCGTACGAGGATTCATCGGGATGTAGCGAAAGAAAGTTCCCTCCTGTTGCGGTCCGGGGTATACATAGTTAATGACCGGATATACTTTCGTGGAATCAAAATCAAAAGGCTTATACATGACACCATACAAATCGGTCACCCCATCGGCCGCCTTTACCGAAAAAGGCTCAGGGAATTTATAACCTGCCATGAATAATTGGGAGAAGTCACTCTCCTCCAAGGTCATCAATCGATTACCTTGGTTATCATACAATGCCGTAGCCGGGATCGTATTGACACGAGAATAGTTATCCACGATATATCGCATGGATTTATCCATAGAGACCAGGTGGAAATAATCGCCCGGAGTAATCAGCTTTAAGCCCGAACCATCCAGATTCACCCGATACAAATGCTCGTAATAAGGAGTCGTATCTCCCTTTTCCCGGGCATTCGCCTTGAAGTAAACGACACGATTCTTACTGTCCACGTCTACGATGGCGTCCACATGCCAAGGCCCTTTGGTGATACGGTTTTTCAAATTTCCTTGCGCATCATATAGATACAGATGCGCCCAACCATCCCGTTCGCTCCAATGGATCAATTCCTTACCATTATCGGTCATCGCTAGCGGGCGGGTTTCCATAGAAGTATTTAGACGTTCCTCAATGATCGCTTTTACCGAATCCTCCCCGATCGTATACGAACAGATATCCACCCGTTTCATATCCCGGCTGACACGGGTCAAATAGAAGGTCTGGTTATCTCCCAACCAGATCGAGTTCCGAGTGAGTCCCGTACGCTCCTTATCCGGCTTGGAGGCTAGATTGATTGTTTGATCTTTAAAACAATCCACCCGGATTTCTTTCCGCTTCCCGGTATTTTCCAAATCAAAGAGATATAAATGAACGATTGGAGAACCCGCCTCTCCCGGCATCTGATATTTATAGGTCTCAAGTGTAGGACGAGGTTTGGCGATCGAGTTAATCACCCATAAATCTTGCACCACACGTTGATCCGACAAAGTCGCGGCGAAATAACGACCATCGGGAGACCAGTTCCCCATTACATATTTCCGCTTATGGTCACATAAAGTATCGGTATTCAAGAAGGTCCGGGGCATACCAAAGCCAAAATCTTTTTCGCCATCCGTAGTCAAGGCGATCTCGGATATCGTCTTATCCTCCGGGTCCTTCACGGCCTTCTCATAATCCTCATAACTCATGACATACAGGTTCAAATCTTTCGCGAAGACGACCCGCTTTTTATCCGGCGATATATTCGCCCAACGGATTTTAGCAGGAATCTCGTCTTTCGTAATCCGAGTCAACCGGGAGGACGGATAATCATACGAGAAAAAATAGTTCCCGTTCGTACCCTTTATCGAGAAAGTAAACGTGCGATCATCTTCCTTTAAGCGTAAATCTCCGATAGGAAGTTGTTGTCCGGTAAAAGGCTCTCTCACGATCTCGCTTATCTGTGCCGCCAACTCATCCCGATCGAATAATAATCGTTTATTTCTCGAATTGGGGTCCACCAGATACCAGTTTGTCCCCTCACTCGTCTTATACTCATACCAGAACTTGTCACTATTATTAAAATAATTGGGGGTAAGGGTATAAGAGAAAAGTAGCTGTTCCGCATTCGACGGGGCGAAACGGCGTGCTTGCGTATATTCCGGTAGGACATCTTGCGCATAGGTAAAAGGCACCCATGATAAACTCAAGAAGGCTACCGCATAAAAAAGTGTTTTTACATTCATAGATTCTTAGTATTGTCTGTTATTCGCCTCAAAAGTATAAACTTTCTGTGAAAAACATTTCGTACTTTTGCGGTTAGTATACAGTTATTATATATGTAATGAAACAGATCTTTATATTTCTAGTCATACTTTTTAGCCTGACGCCAACGGTCTATTCACAAAACGCCCCGTTAAAGCTAGGTGCCGAGCGGATGGATGTCGTCACCCGTTTGCTTAAGGATAAGCGGGTCGGATTAGTGGTCAACCAGACTTCCATTTTGGAAAAGCGGCAGATTCATTTATTAGATGCGCTAGTAGCGGAAGGCATAGACGTTAAGAAGGTGTTCGCTCCGGAACATGGATTCCGGGGAACCGGTGACGCCGGAGAGGAGATAAAAGATAGCCGGGACTTGAAAACAGGCATCCCCATCATCTCTATTTATGGAAAAAACAAGAAACCGTCCACCGAGCAACTGGGCGACCTCGACGTGATTGTTTTCGATATACAAGATGTAGGTGCCCGTTTCTACACCTATATCAGTACGATGCATTACGTGATGGAAGCCTGCGCCGAAAACAACAAAGAGTTTATCGTGTTGGACCGCCCGAACCCAAATGACTTTGTAGACGGGCCGATCCGCCAAAAGGGATTTGAGTCTTTCGTAGGTGTCGATCCGCTCCCGATCTTGCACGGCTTGACCGTAGGGGAATTGGCATGGATGATCAATAAGGAAGGCTGGCTGAAAAGTACGCCCGATACCTGTCGGTTAAAGATCGTAAAGATGGAGAATTGGAAACACGGAGATCCCTATTGGTTGCCGGTCAAGCCCTCTCCGAACCTCCCGAATGACCAGTCTATCCGCCTGTATCCGTCGCTTTGCTTTTTTGAGGCTACGAACGTTAGCGTGGGAAGAGGAACCTATTATCCGTTTCAAGTACTAGGTTTCCCGGATCCTAAATACGGGAATTTCACTTTTACCCCGACCTCCTTACCCGGATTCGATACCAATCCCTTGCAAAAGGATAAAGTATGTTACGGCATCGATCTGCGGGAATATCCGTTCGAAGGAGGATTAACCTTGCGATTCTTCCTCGACTTCTACAATAAAGCGGGAAAGGATCAAGCCTTTTTCTTCTCCCGTCCGAACTGGTTCGATTTATTGGCAGGCACGAAGCAGCTCCGCTACCAGATCGTAAGGGGCTTATCCGAGAAAGAGATCCGGGAAAGTTGGAAACCCGAGCTAGATCAATACAAGGCCATGCGTAAAAAGTATTTACTTTATCCGGACTATCCTACTCAAAATAAAAAATAAGAACGAATGAATTATTGGGAATCGCATACCCAAGTCGCCGTACGTTTCCGCCGATTCGACCGGAAACGTTACGCCGCATTCCGGAGTATGCACAAAGTCATTAACATTGGAGTCGTAACAGCAAGTACGCTACTATTCGCCCTGCCCGACACGGCGCAAGCTCAAAAGACAATCGAGCCTAACCGGACCGGCGAGGAAGCTTCCGTAGAGCTGGAAGAGGTAGAAGTTACCGCCTCCCGTGCGCCTATCGCACGGAATCAAGCGACCAAGATCGTGACAGTCATTCCCGCCCGTGAGATCGCGACGGCACCTGTCACCAGTATCCAGGATCTTTTAGAATATGCTGCGGGAATAGATGTCCGGCAACGGGGAGAAGGAGGCACCCAAGCCGATATCTCCATTCGGGGAGGGACGTTCGACCAAATAGCGGTTCTCTTAAACGGGGTCAACCTCTCCAACCCACAAACTGGCCATTATAGTTTTGACCTCCCGGTGAATCTCTCGGACATAGAGCGCATCGAGGTGGTATCCGGCCCTTCTTCCCGTATATTCGGGGCCAGCGCTTTCGCCGGAGCGATCAATATCATCACGAAAACAGGAAAAGAGAACAGGATCTCGACCGACAATTACGCTGGAATGCATAAGCTCTGGAAACTGGAAGCTGCCATCAATCACGCGACCACTCATTTCGGACAGCGCCTTTCCGCAGGGTATGCCTCGTCCGGAGGGTATATAGACAATACAGACTTCAAACAATTAAATCTTTTTTGGCAATCGGAACTTAAAAGCGAGGAGGCCGATTTCCAATTCCAAGCCGGATACAACGACAAAGGTTATGGAGCGAATAGCTTCTACTCCGCTTCCTACCCCAACCAATACGACAAGACTCGCCGCTTTTTCCTCTCCGCCGGAGGAGAAACACATGGCAAAATCAAGTTCACCCCCAAGGTATACTGGACCCGACATTTCGACCGGTACGAGTTGTTCCGTAGCGATCCCGCCGATTGGTATACCGGGCATAATTACCATGAGACGGAAGTATTCGGAGCCAACCTCAACGCCACGACACAGTGGAAACTAGGAAGAACCAGTATGGGCGTGGAATTCCGAAACGAGGGAGTAAGGAGTAACGTATTAGGCAAGCCGATGAAGGAACCGCAGGATGTTCCTTTCGAGAAAGAGGGGCAATATCTAAAAAGCGATAACCGAAGTAACATCAGCTACTTTCTTGAGCATAACGTATTATTACGCCGCTTCACGTTGTCAGTCGGGGTCTTGGCAAACTATAATTCGGCCTTAAACGAAGGGATTCATTTCTATCCGGGAATAGATGCCAGTTACCGTATCGGGGACAATTTCCGTCTGTATGGGAGCTGGAACCGGGCATTGCGTATGCCGACTTTCACCGATCTTTATTATGAGGGTAAGACGAATAAAGGAAATCCGGACCTAAAACCGGAGGAAAGCGAAGCATTCGAGGTCGGACTGAAATACAACACTTACTTCCTCCGGGCTCATATAGCCGGCTTTTACCGAAAAGGCAAGAACATGATCGATTGGGTGAAAGAGAAACCGGAAGATATCTGGGAAAGCCAAAATCTGACAAAAGTCGATAACCTTGGTTTCGAGACTAACCTGAGTTTATTACCGAGGGAACTGGGCAACGAACGGTTCTTTATCCGGAAAATAGAACTGGGATATGCGTTTATCCATCAAGACAAGGATAGTGAGGGGTATATATCGAATTATGCGTTAGATTATCTGAAGCACAAGTTCACGGCTCAATTAAGCCATTCTATCTGGAAAGGTTTTTCGGCCACTTGGTATGTCCGTTGGCAAGACCGGGCCGGTAGTTATACTAAATACGAGAATCTTAAGCCGGCTTATGAGGAACCTTACGCTCCTTATTGCTTAGTAGATATGAAAGTAAATTGGGAATATCAGCGGTTAAATCTATATGCGGAGTTAAATAATCTGCTCAATTCCACTTATTATGATCTGGGAAATATCCCCCAACCGGGTATTTGGTTTAAGGCAGGATTCCGTTATAGTTTCAAATATTAATACCCAGTTGTAGAGACGGGGCGTGCCCCGTCTCTACAACTGGGTGATTTTATTTTTGCTTTTTGATCACCAACAACTTATCATTATTGGTCCCGAACAAAGCGATTTCCGTAACAGGAGCCGCCTCACCCTGTGCCTCAAAGCGCACCACCTTATTAAGCGCTTCCAGCAACTCACGTTCGCCGCTCATATCCGGGCAAGCCATTCGGGTAGTCGCTACCTGTGGGAACTTAATGATATTTTTATAAGCATCATTATATTCGATCTTCCCCATCAACCGATTGCAACCGGCATTTCCTGAAAGCCCTTGACGAGCCACGTCGAACACCAAAACCTGATGAGTCTCCTCGGGATTCAACGTCTTACCGTTCATCTCCACGACACCCCATTCACCATCCAGATCCGAGAAAGAAGCTACCACCGCTTTCTTGGATTTACAGCCGGCGAACAAACCGACGCCTACCAAAAGCAGGCAAATATAAAAAAGACCTTTTCTCATTAATTTCTCTCCAATACTAATAATACATTACCATCTTGGTCTACCAACAACATCTCATTCTCATCTTTTCCGGCCTTCACGGAACGAACCTGATCCATCGATTGAAGCACGCTCGTCTCCAAATCCATATTCGGACAAGCCATCATAGTCGTAGCGCCCGGAGCGATCGTAATAGAAGATACATCTTCCGGATCTAACGTGATCGTCGTATTGAATAAATTACAGCCTGTATTTCCATGTAATTTCTTCTCAGCCATATTGAAGTCCATCTGTGGCAGGCCTTCTTCCAAGACTTTCTCACCTTTCACTTCTACCACATTCCATTTACCTTCCAACTTCTTCACATCTGTCTTGACGTCTGAACAAGAAAACATCATCCCAACGAAAGCGGGAAGCAAAAACGCATAAAACAATACCTTTTTCATCTTCATCATAATCTTTTATAAAATATCTATTGTAATTAGTAAGACGCAAATAGAAGGCAAAATGTTCCCAAGAGCACCCTGTTTTAGCTTATATTAACAGGATTCTTGATTAACATCCTCTTTTTCCACTTCTGCGTTCGCCACCGCAAACAGAGTACCGCTCCCCTGGAACACTCGTCCAAAGCAAAAGCGAACCACATCCCCGCTAAGCCTAATCCGAACACGATACCGAACATATACCCGCAGAACACGGCAAAGAACCACATACAGAATAACTCGATAATTACCGGGACCACGACGTCGCCTACCGAACGCAAGCAGAATAAGAACAGCAGTACCGTGGCCCGCCCTTGCTCCAAGAGTACATCTACCAGCAAGGCTCCCATCGCAATCGTTATGATTGCTTGATTCTCCGTGAATATCCCCAATAAAGGACGTCCCAGCAGATAAACCCCGGTACTAGCGACCAGCGTAATCAGCAACGACCTCCTCCAAGCATACCAACTCAATAAATAAGCGGCTTGCTTCTTTCTCGCGCCCACCAAATTGCCGGTACAAATAGAAGTAGCTTGCGCGATCGACAAAGAAAAGATATAGCCGATTATCACGATATTCATCACATAAACACGAGCTGTCAAGTACTCATTACCCAGCATATTGATAAAGTAGACAATCGTCACCTGCGAGGCATCATACGAGATTTGTTCCGCTGCCGAAGGCAAACCGATCTTCAACACGTCTCTCAACTTCTGAAACGGGAACGGACGGAAATAAGCCAAAGGGATACGAGGCACCAACCGCTTGAACAGCATGATAAACAAAAGTGTCATCGCCACTCCCCGGCAAACAGAGGTAGAGATAGCCGCTCCTTGTACACCGAGGGCAGGGAAACCAAAATGGCCAAATATCAACGCATAATTTCCAAACACATTCAATACATTGATCAGCAAGGTCACCTGCATCGCGTAATTCGGCTTGTTCGCCGCACGGAGCACCGCCGATATCGTAAAACTAACCGCTTGGAAGAAGCCGAACCCTCCGACAATATGCATATAAGTCGCAGCGTCCGGCATCAGATCCGGACGGATATCCATCAGGACCAACATCTCCCTACCGAACAAGAAAAGCATCAAGCTGATCAAGCAACCGATTCCTGCGTTAAACAGCAAAGACGTCCCTAATACCTGAATAAAACTTTTATGATCCTTCGCCCCGAAATAGAGGGCGCACATGACGGAAGTTCCGGTCGTGGTAATATTGAACAGCAGGAATACCATGTTCAGCAATTGATTCACCACACCTACCGCCGCCACCGCGTTATCGGAATGATGGCTCAGCATAAGCGTATCCACCACGCCTAAAGTCAACATCAGCAAGGTTTCCAGAAAGATAGGCCCTGTTAATTTAAATAATTTGCCTCTCAGCCCTCTCGGGGCACGGAATAGTCTATACATGTCCATTGATCTGCTTTCTACCTAAACACCTTTTTTACGAGTCCGCGAAGGTACAAAGCTTTACGCTAAATAGGTTTCGCTATTTCTATTATTTTCCGTAAGTTTGTATCCGGTTGAATAATTTTTGATGAACAAACGAAGACAAATGGACAAGAAACTACCTATATGTATCGTATTAGTCATGTTGATGAGTTGTTTCTCCTGCAAACAGCCCCAACAGCCCACGGAAGACGCAGACATGGATACGCAGTGGGTGGATAGCTCACAGCATCTGTATCAATACGGCATCTGTATCGATTCCTTGGACGTAAAAGAGTATTTGATGAAAAACGGGGATAATCCCGCCTCCATCTTCTCCGGGCTGGGCTTCACGGCCTTGAAAGCAGACAGTATCAGCAGGGCATCCACCCATGTCCTCGATCCGACGAAACTGCGAGCCGGCATGCATTATTACACATTTTCCACGGTAGATTCCTTGGAGACGATCCGATATATCGCCTTCGCCAAGTCGCTGACCGATTATGCCGTAATCGACTTGACCGGCGATACGATCAACGCCTATGAATTTAATAAGCCGATCACCCTCAAGAAAAAATATACGGAAGGAGTATTAAACTCTTCCCTATGGAACGTGATCAAGGCCAACGGAGGTGATCCGTATCTGGCGATCAAGATATCGGACGTGTACGCTTGGCAAATCGATTTCTTCGATATCAAAGATGGAGACTCATTCAAGGTTCTATACAATGAGGCTTACATCGACGATACCACCGCCTTGAGCATCGCCTCTATCGAGGGGGCGATCTTTACGCATCAAGGCAAAGAGTTTGTAGCGATTCCTTTCACCCAAGACAGTATCTTCGAATACTTTGATGAGGAAGGGAACAGCCTTCGCAAAGCGTTCTTGAAAGCCCCATTAGACTTTTTCCGGATCACATCCCGTTTTACGAACGCCCGTTTCCACCCGATCCTCAAACGATACCGGGCGCATCATGGGGTTGATTACGCAGCACCGACCGGTACACCGGTACGCAGCATCGGAGCTGGTACGGTTATCGCCAAGGGATATCAAAACGGCGGGGGCAATTTCTTGAAAGTGAAACATAACTCCGTATACACCACGACTTATATGCACTTAAGCCGCTTCGCCAAAGGAATCCAAGTAGGCAGCCATGTGCAACAAGGCCAAGAAATCGCTTATGTAGGCTCCACCGGACTCTCTACCGGACCGCATCTAGACTTCCGTGTCCACAAAAACGGGCAACCTATCGATCCGCTAAAAATGGAAGCTCCCCCTTCTGAACCGGTGAAACCGGCCTATAGAGATAGTTTCGCTTTCGTTAAGCGGCAAATCTTGGCGGAAATAGATAGCTTTCATGTAGCCACAGTTAGTAAAGCATCTGTTATATATGAGAAAGATAGTATCAACCATTTAAATAACTAGCGTATGAAATTCTTGGGGAATATAATATGGTTACTCTTCGGAGGGATTATAACAAGTGTAGAATATCTGATATCCAGCCTAATACTAATGATAACGATCATTGGTATACCTTTTGGCCTCCAGACCTTAAAATTAGCGATACTGGCTTTATGGCCTTTTGGCAGCCGTGTCGTAGACGAGGGGAATTCCGGAGGATGCCTGTCACTTATCATGAATGTGATCTGGATATTCGTCGGAGGCTTTTGGATTTGCCTTACGCATCTGGGATTCGGCCTTTTGCTATGTATCACGATCATCGGCATCCCTTTCGGCATGCAACATTTTAAGATGGCAGCTTTAGCCTTGGCGCCTTTCGGAAAGAGCATCCAATAAGGGAACGTCTGACTTTTCTGTAGAAGACAGACATCCGGCAAGAATTTAGGCTAGGATAAGGTATTATACCTATTTCTTTCTATACCTATACATTCTCGCTCCTTATTCTATTTCATAAATCACGGTATGGTACGTACAGACCACGCCTTGGTTTGTATAGATCAAGCCTTGGTCTGTAGAGTTCACGGCGTGATCTGTAGAATTATACTAGATATTCAAATGAATTCATCCGATATCTTTCAAGTATTCATAAAGAAGGAGGGAAGTATAAATAGCGTTCATATACATCTCCCTCATAGGGCCTAGGGGCGTTATAGCTCGATCTGGGAAACCGAAACCGGAGTATTCATGAAGATAGAGGCCGCCTCAGAAAACTTCTCTGCCGACTCCGTGGTAAGAAAACGGCAACTTCCTCCCTTCGTGAGTTTACGATCCATTTCCGGGTGACGCCCTAAATAATCTCGTAAACTCTCCGCTACATGCTCGCCTTGCGAGAATAGAGTGATGCCGGAAGGAAGAAAAGCACGGATCTTATCCATCAAAAGGGGATAGTGAGTACATCCCAAGATAAGCGTATCGATTTGCGGATCTACGGATAATAGATGGTCGATATGCTTTTTCACGAAATAATCCGCTCCCGGAGAATTAAACTCATTATTCTCCACCAAAGGAACCCACATGGGGCAAGCTTCGCCTGTCACTTGGATATGTGGGTACATCCTGCCGATCTCTATCGTATAAGAATTGGACGTAATCGTACCGCTCGTACCTACGATACCGATATGTTTGGTACGGCTGATCGTATCCACTAACTCAACTGTAGGACGGATGACTCCCAATACACGACGATTGGGATCCCATGTAGGCAAGTCTTTTTGTTGGATCGTACGAAGCGCTTTCGCGGATGCCGTATTACAAGCCAAGATCACCAATTGGCAACCCGACTCAAACAGACGCGATACCGCCTGACGGGTAAATTGATAAACGACCTCGAACGAACGGGTTCCATAAGGAGAACGTGCGTTATCGCCCAGATAAACGTAATCATAACCGGGCATCAACTGATGGATCTTATCGAAAATCGTAAGTCCGCCATAACCTGAGTCAAAAAGACCGATCGGACCGGGAGTTTGTGGAAACATATCAGAACCTTTCTTTTATAAAGTACAAAGGGTGCAATCCTTTCGGAAAACACCCCCTCTTTTATTCTATAGAATAAATTTTCTCGCTAATTACAAACCGAGTTTCGTACGAACAAACGGAGTTGCGTCTACTGCGTTAGTACCCGTATAAAGCAAAGCTGCCGGATCGATGATATACGTATATCCCTTCTCCTCGCCTACCTTCTGGATAGCCTCGTGCAACTTCTGTTGGATCGGTTGCAACAATTCTTGTTGTTTCTTTTGTACGTCTTGCTGAGCTACCTGAACGAAGTTATCCATACGTTCTTGGATATCTTGAATCTCTTGCATTCTTCTCAACTTGATATTTTCTGTCAATGAATCTTGCTGCGCTACGAAGTCTGAATATTTCTTTTGGTATTCATCTTGCATTTGCTTCAATTCAACTCTATATTTCTCATTCAAGTCTGCCATTTGTTTTTCCATACCAGATACCTCCGGCATAGCCATAAACACCTCTTGAGTTTTTACAAACGCAATTTTAACTTCCTGAGCGATAGCTCCCAACGGGAGAATCATCAACAATAAAACAATAAGTTTCTTCATTTTTACTATATAATTACTTTGTTATTAATCAAGCTTTCACACTTTTCATGCATAAAGCGCACAAATGTAAGCATTTATTTTGAATATCCTAACTTAATCAGCACTTCATTACTGATATCGATCTTCGGAGAAGCGAAAATAATGCTCATAGCTGAAGCTCGATCCCAAACAATTTGATATCCCTTGTCTTCCGAGATTTCTTTCACCGCATTATACACCTCGTCTTGAATCGGTTTCATCAAACTCTCGCGTTTCTTATATAACTCACCCTCAGGACCGAAATATTTACGCTTCAGATCTTGCGCCTCTTGCTCTTTCTTCACGATCTCTTCCTCACGTTTCGTTTTCATCTCGGCAGAGAGGAATACCAAATCGCTCTGATAATTCTTATACATATTCTGAGCTTCTTGCTGAATCGCTTCCACCTCATTTTGCCATTTCTTGGAAACTTGGCTCAACTGCTCATTGGTCATTTCGTAAGCCGGAATATTCTTCAATATATATTCCATGTCGATTAAAGCGAACTTCTGTGCCATGCCGGCAAAAGAACAAAGCAACATCAGACAGCTCAATGTGATAATCTTTTTCATACTCTCTTTATTTATAGTTCTACTTTATGACTGCAAATATAACAGAGGGTTTACTTACAGCCTACCAATATTCGTTAAAAGTATTTATTTAAATGTAGAGACGGGGCGTGCCCCGTCTCCACATACGGAACACGCCCCGTCTCTACATACGAAGCTATACCCGATCTATATTTTAGAATTCCTGTCCGATGATAAAGTGCAGGTTACTACCGCTACGTTTACCATTAGATCCATAATTCGGCTCGTCGAAACCATAAGCCCAGTCGAGTCCCATCAAACCGATCATCGGCAAGAATATACGGACACCGACACCGGCGGAGCGTTTCAAGTTAAACGGATTAAAATTCTTCAAATCAGTCCAAGCGTTACCAGCCTCCACAAATACCAATCCGTAGATCGTAGAGGAAGGCTCCAGCAAGAACGGATATCTCAACTCCATAGCCAAACGAGAATAAGCGTATCCATAAGAGTTGTAACCACCATTACCGGCGATACTACCATTCTCATAACCTCTCAAACCGATCGTTTCCTGAGCATAGGTACTGGAGTAACCACTCATACCGTCACCACCCATATAGAAGGTCTCGAACGGAGACTTCTTATTTTTATTATAAGTACCCAAGAAACCATACTCAACACGGGTCATCAATACCGGCGTACGTTTCACGGTCAACGGAGCCAACGGAGAGAAGATCTTCGCTTTGAACTTCCATTTATGATACTCGATGAATTTATACTTATCCGGGTCTGAGCTTGACATCGACGCATAATCCTTACCATCGAATAAAGAGTAAGGAGGCGTAGCAGCTACAGACAACATGAATTGTGAACCCTTACGAGTATACAACGGGTTATCGATAGAGTTACGTTGCAACATCAACTCCAAGTTGATATTATGGCAATTTCCGTTATTAACCAAGAAATAGTCCCAATCATGCATCATATACAACTGATAGTTCAACGTCGCCATGAACTGGAAGTAGTCGTCCGGCCAATTCAAACGTTTACCATAACCGGCCGCTAAACCGAACATCATGATAGACTTATCCGGGTCGTAAGCATACTCATAACTATTATTGTAACCATAGTTGCCGTAATAGTTGCTACCATAGCCATAACCGCCCCCATAATAACCGGGATAACCATAGCCATAGCCCGGATAGCCATAACCATAACCGGAATTGGTCAAGTAATTGCTACTGATATCGGTTTGCTTTGAGAAATAAGCGCTGACAGACAATGTATTCGGTCGTTTACCGCCGAACCAAGGATCCATGAAGGAGATGCTGTAAGCCTGATAGTAACGCCCATTCGTCTGGCCGCTCAAGGTCAATGTCTGTCCCTCACCTTGCGGGATGATGCCCTTATAGGTTTTCGGGTTTAAGAAGTTCTTCATAGAGAAGTTCGTAAACTTCAAACTTAACTTACCGATCACACCCGTCTGTCCCCAACCTGCGGAGAACTCGATCTGGTCATTCGCCTTGGAAACCAAGTTATACTCGATATCCACGGTTCCATTCTCAGGATCAGGCAGCGGCACCGGATTCATGTTTTCCGGGTCGAAGTGTCCCATCTGGGCCAACTCACGAACGGAACGCATCAAATCCTCGCGGCTGAACAACATACCCGGCTTCGTACGCAACTCACGGCGAACGATATCCTCATACAGACGGTCATTACCATTAATGATAATACGGTTGATCGTCGCTTGCGGACCCTCTTGGATACGGATCTCTAACGAGATAGAGTCATTCGCTACATCCACCTCTACCGGATCGGCGTTGAAGAACAAATAACCGTTATTAAAATAGACATTCGAAACGGCATCCTCATCCGTACTCAAACGTTCGTTCAATTTCTTTTGATTATACACCTCGCCCGGTTTCATACCCAGCACGGCCATCAAATAGTCCGTAGAATATTGCGTATTACCCACGAAGCGAATATCTTTCAAATAGTATTTCTCACCTTCATCCACTTTCAAGAAGATATCTACCTTCTTCTCGTTAAAGTTCGCTACGCTATCGGACAACAATACGGCGTCGCGATAACCATGCTCGTTATATTTAGCGATTATATTTTTCTTATCGTTCTCATATTCCTCAGTCGTGAACTTCTTCGTGCTGAACATCTCCATGATACTGGTTTTCCAGTCGTTCGGCAAGCTGAACTTCTCGTTCGTCTTCTTCATCGCCTTCTTCAACTCCCGGGCGGTCAGTTTTTCGTTACCCTCAAAATAGATACGATGGATCTTGGTCTTTTCATTCTTATCGATATTGATATCCACGATCACCTCACCTTCATTCGCGGGATCGTCCTTTTGCTCGATCTCGACATCCACGTTCTTAAAGCCTTTGCCATCGAAGAACTTCTGGATCACGATCTTGGCACGGTCCATAACGTTCGGCGTCACCTGGAAACCTTTCTTCAAGCCCAGCTTCGCCTCCAAGTCCTCACGCTCGCCTTTCTTGATCCCGTGGTAATTGACTTGCGAGATACGCGGACGCTGCTTCAGCTGGATCTCCAGCCAAATCTGGTCGCCCTCGATCTTCGTCGCCAAGATCTTCACATCCGAAAACAAGCCATGTTTCCAAAAACGCTTCACTGCTGTAGTGATCTCCTCTCCCGGTACGGTAATCTCATCGCCTACCGACAAGCCCGAGAAGCCGATCAACACAAAATCATCATAATTCTTGATACCCGTAATCTTTATATCCGCGATCTTGTATTTCTTCGCGGCCAACGAGTACGAAATGACCGGCACTTCTGCCGGCGCCTCAACTTGGGTAGTGTCTATTTCTTGGGCAAACGCACCGCAAGCGAAACCCAAGCAAATAAAAAACAGCACTATTCTTTTGTACATATAACAGCTATTGTTTATAAGATTAATTGCTCACTTGTCTTACCGAAACGACGCTCACGTTGCTGGTAATACAATATAGCCTCATACAACTCTTCTTCTCTGAAATCCGGCCAAAACACATCCGTAAAGAAGAATTCAGCATATGACAACTGCCATAGCAAGAAGTTACTGATGCGTTTCTCTCCTCCGGTCCGTATCAAAAGATCGGGATCGGGGATATTTTTGGTCGTCAAGTGGTCCGAGACCATAGCCTCGGTTATATCATTGGGGTTTATTTTCTGTTCCAAGACCTCTTGGGCGAGTTGCCTAGCCGCTCTGGTGATCTCCCACCGGGAAGAATAACTAAGCGCCAGAACAAGTGTGGTTCCCGTATTCGCCGAAGTCGTATCGATACATTCTTGCAATGTATTATAAGCATCCTCACGCAAGCGGGAAAGGTCGCCTATGGCGGTAAGGCGAACGTTTTTCTTCATCATGTCCGGAGTCTCCCGGTGAATGGCGGAGACCAGCAAGCTCATCAGCGCTTGGACCTCTTCTTCCGGACGATTCCAGTTCTCGGTAGAGAAAGTGTACAACGTCAGATATTTCAATCCGAGTTGAGTGACCGCATCCATAATCTTACGGACCGAAACAACGCCTTCCTGATGCCCGAAGCTACGGTCTTTCCCCTTCGCCTTGGCCCAACGTCCGTTCCCGTCCATAATAATTGCCACGTGCCGTGGCAAGCGATTCTTGTCTATTTTCTCAATCAACGACATTTTTTATCTTACTAATATTCACTTATATTTTTCGCATTGTTACAAGTACGGCACCTCGGGCCGAAATCCCATGTAACAGACAACAACAAGAAAGAGTACCAATCTTTATTCTTAAGAGCGCTACCCTTAACACCATACGGATCGTCCAACATGTCCTTTCCCTCTAGGCCATCGCCAAATAACTTACGAAACGAGAACTCGCACCCTAAATTAAGGCGGTTCTTGATCTTATATTTCATGCCCACGCCTAAAGGAATATTCGGGCTGGCGAAAGTCTTCCCGCCACCCGGAGCCACCGTCAGCCCTATGCCCACCAAGACATAAGGAGAGAAACGCTTCGCTCCCGCATAGTCGAACTTATCGCTATACGGGAAAAAGTTGAACTCTGCCTGTCCCCCCAACTCCATGATACTACGGTTGAAAGAGGTTTGGGCATTATTCGGAAAAACGTTCTCCATACCTTCGGTCTTACCGGAAACCTGTCCCCACATCAAGTTGGCTTTCAAGGCCCAACGAAAGTTGATGTTATACCGGAACACGGCTCCCACCGCCGGATTCATTCCTTTAAATATCGTATTCTTGTTGGCGTCGCCCATATAAAAGGCGCCACCAGCCATACCACCGATCTCGTACTTATATTCCTGCGCCCAAAGCGTAGGAACCGTACCCGCTAATAGGATTATTATGAGAAGCCGCTGAAAAAAAGTTGAAGTCATAAGCCTTGCTGTTATATATACCACACTTCTTTTTCTAACGCTAAAAGCCTCATAAAATTATACATCTCCTATCGAACTTTTCTATTCCTTCGGGATCAAACGATTGATACGGCCTCTCCAAAGTTGGTTCAAGTCATTGGAGCCAGTGCTGGTCTTTCCTCCGAAAATGTTCACGAAATTCTCTTTATCCACAATAATTGAGGAAAAGCCTCTCGCCGCATAGTCGGTCGGTAACACCACCATCGAGTCGATCAACGACCAAGAAATACCATAATCTATCGATTGATACATATCTTTCAATGCCTTGTTCGAAGCGTCGATACCTCCGATCAAGAAAAACTTATCGTCATAATTAGTGATCATCGCTCCCTCACGCTTCGTGAAGTTTGCGTCACCGGAAGCCATCAACGCCCAAGAGATACCATCCATGGTCGCCCAAGTCGTATTAACCACTTGGTTGTCCACGGTACGTCCGCCGGCGGTCATCAAGTACTCATGATACATCGCAGCATATTGGAGATTGCTAAATCCGGTAACAGGGAATTCGCTGGGCACCGCGCCTCCGGCGGTCCACTCCATGGATTCGTTCATCGCATAGAACGATAGCTTTCCTTCCTGATCCACGATCGTCGCTAAAGCGGAAGGCTGTTTCGTGCCCTGCTTCACGCTACCCAAAACGTATTTCACGGAAGGGGCGTTCTCTACAGCGCTCCAAGTCAAGCCATCCTCGGATCTATATAAAGTGCCATTTGTAGCCGGCACATATAAAGCATTGTTATACTCGGTAACCTGGGAGATCAAAAGCCCATCGGAAGGCAGACCGGTCAAGGATAATGACTGCCAGCCCTTAGGCGCGCTTACCGGAGCGTAATATAATTGGTAAGGTTTACCGGACTCGGCGGGTTTCACATACATAAAATAATTCTCCGATCCATTATAATCGTAGGTTACCACCTTCTGATCCTTCACGGTAATGCCAATCATAGGATTTGCGTACATACTCCAAACCATAGAGTCCGGAACCACTTGATGGATATTCACCTGCGCCATATAGACTTTTGTCGTGACTTGGTCATACGCATGAACCACGAACTTTACCGGAGCAGAGAAATTAATGGAGTCTGATAAATTGTTTAAGTAATAAGTAGAGTCCGGATAAGCATACGGGCTTACCTCTATACCGCTAAGCGCATAGCTACTGACCGCCGTAATCGTACAAACAACTTTCTCGATCTTCGTGCCAAAAGGCAGAGAGTCAATGTTAAAAATCCGCCCCGTCAGTTGGTCGATCGTAAACTTCACGGTATCCAACCCCGAGATAGAATCACTACTTAGCTTAAAAGAGGATATTTGGCAGTTCTTAACCAATTCTATATCAGTGACATCTTCTGATTTCAAACAAGAAGACAACACTAATGCAAAACAACCTGTTATAAATAGTACTAATTTATTTTTCATCAAAAACATAAGTTTGTCGCATATAAAGGCACAAAAGTAGAAACATTTTTTGCTTTCACCCTAATACCTGCTAATATTTATAATATTTTAGTTGATTATATGAGCCTTAAAATTTATAGTTATGATTTTTCGAACTCATCGTTATGATTTAAAATTTCATAGTTATGATTTTTAATGCTCATAACAGAACGTCCGGAGATGCCGCTAACAGCCTCCTTTCCAAGCATCGGCGCATGCACCCCTTGATACAGGCGAACCGGAGCTGTTTCCACCCTCGCCTCGTCCCACACATCCGCTTCCACGAAAGAATTAATCAGCTGAGTCCCACCTTCCACCAATAAGGAATCCAACTTCCGGACAGCAAGATGATCTAACACTTGCCGGATCACCGGACCCTCGAAATCTATCCGGATATACTCCACGTCCTCTCGGTTTTCCACTTCCTTCTCCGTAAATATTAATGTACGCAAGGAACCATCCAGTAACCGATAAGAATCGGGAATAACGAGCCGGCGATCCAATACAACCCTAACCGGAGAATTACCGGACCAATGGCGCACGTTCAATGAAGGATTGTCCAATAAAGCGGTCCGTGTACCGACCATGATAGCCGCCACCTCCGAGCGAAGTTTATGCACCAAGCGGGAAGTCTCCGGAGAAGACAAAACCGTGACCGGCTCCGATACGTTCGTACGTAAACGGTCGATAAACCCATCCTCGCTCTGCGCCCATTTCAAGATAATATAAGGACGGCCTTTCGTTTGTAGCGTCATAAACGCCTTGTTCAACGCACGGGCTTCTTCCTCCATCACGCCCGTGACTACCTCGACACCGGCCTCACGCAACATCCGCACGCCTCGCCCCGACACCTCGGGAAAAGGATCCAAGCAACCGACCACCACCCGTGGAATCCCTTTCCTGATAATCAACTCGGCGCAAGGAGGCGTTTTCCCATAATGAGAGCAAGGCTCCAGACTCACATAAATCGTACTGTCTTTCAACAAAGACTCGTCTTTCACGGAAGCGATAGCATTCACCTCGGCATGCGCCTCCCCACATTTCCTGTGAAATCCCTCACCGATAATACGGCCCTTATGCACAACCACCGCGCCAACCATCGGATTCGGACTGACATTTCCCCTCCCTCCTTTAGCCAACTCGATGCAACGAGCCATGTATTTCTCTTCAACCTCTACCATAATCTTTGCATATAAACGGTTTTTACACTACTTTCGCGATAAAACAAGAGAAAGATATGACTGAGACCGTCGCTTACATCCGAAATTCCCTCAAAGATATTTATCCTCCCGGCGAAGCCCAAGCGCTCGTCCGACTGATCATGGAACATGTTTGCGGTCTTTCTACCCATCAACTCCTGTTAGGCAAAGGTAAAGAATTATCTGATACGGAGAAATTTAAAATCAAGGAGATTGTAGAAGGACTGCGTTTATACAAGCCCATACAATACTTATTAGGCATAGCGGATTTTTACGGGATGGAGTTTAAGGTGACGCCGGACGTATTGATTCCCCGCCCGGAAACCGTCGAGTTGGTCGAGCGGATCATCACGGACTACCAAAGCCAAGCCCCTCGTATATTAGATATCGGCACGGGAAGCGGCTGTATCGCTATTTCCTTGGCGAAACATCTTCCGGAGGCTGAGGTAGCGGCGGTGGATATATCACCCGAAGCGCTCGCCGTGGCCGAGGAGAACGCCCGTATGAATCAAGTTTCCGTATCTTTCCTCGAATTAGATATCCTTTCCGGAGGTAATCTCAGTTCTCCTATAGGCAACTTCAACTGCATCGTCAGTAACCCTCCTTATATAATGAATAAGGAGAAAGCGACCATGGAAGCGAACGTTCTGGAGAACGAGCCTCATCTAGCCTTGTTCGTTCCCGACGACGATCCGCTTCTCTTCTACCGAGCCATCGCCCGCTTCGGACAAAGGCATTTGGCGGAAGGCGGGCATCTCTATTTCGAGATCAACGCCCTTTGCGGAAAAGAGACCGTAGCGATGCTACGTCAAGAGAATTACACCGAAGTCGAATTAATACAAGATCTATACGGAAAAGACCGGATCATAAAAGCAAAAATATGAAAGAGATAACCGAACCCGAGATGTTGCACCGGGCAGCCGCCTATTGCTCCGCCGCCGAACGCTGCATACAAGACGTACAGAAAAAGATCGATGCCGCCGGACTTCCCCCCGACGCCTCCGAGCGTATCATCGCCCGCTTGCTGAAAGAGCGGTTTATCGACGAATCCCGTTACACCCGTTTCTTCGTGAACGATAAGCTACGATTCAATAAATGGGGACGGGTAAAAATAGGCTACGAGCTTTATAAGAAAAACATCCCCTCCCCGATCCGGGAAGAATCGCTCGCCGCCATTGACGAGGGAGAATACCGCTCCATCTTACTCGATTTACTAAAAAGCAAAAAGAAATCGACAAAAGGAAAAGACGAGCGGGACACATTCAACAAGTTACTCCGTTTCGCCGCCGGACGAGGTTTCGAAAGCCGGATCACGTTGGATTGCCTCAGCCAATTATTCAAAGGAACAGACTGCGAGGATTATGCCGACGACATGGAATAATCTGCTCAACCTGTTTTTCCCAAACTTATGTAAAATATGTAAACGACCACTCGTCGAGGGAGAAGAACAAATTTGCCTGAAATGCCTATGCGACCTGCCGCACACGGGATATCATCAACAGGCGAACAACCCCGTCGAGCAACTTTTTATCGGAAAGAACCGGATCGAATATGCCACCGCTTATCTACGATACGAGAAAGGCGGAAAAGTACAAAGCCTGATCCACTCGCTCAAATACCATGATAATAAAGAGTTGGGCTATCTACTCGGACGGCAGATAGCGAGAGAGCTCCAAGCGGATCACAGCCCGATATGTACCGTAGACCTCCTTATCCCCGTTCCCCTGCATCCCCGCAAAAAACAGCAAAGAGGTTACAACCAGTCCGAATGGATCGCCTCCGGCATCCGTTCCATATGGGATATCCCCATCGATACGCAAAGTCTGGCCCGCACCACCCACACAAGCACCCAAACTCGTAAGGCCATTTACGACCGCTGGTTAAATGTATGTTCTATTTTTAATGTCATTCATCCGGAAAGCTTAAAAAACAAACATATCCTGCTCATAGACGACGTGATCACAACCGGAGCCACGATTTCCGCTTGCGCAAAGGCTTTATCAGGGATTCCGGGCATACGCATCAGCATTTTAGCCCTGTCTGTCGCATAAATATTAATAAAAAATTAACGTACGATATTCAAGGTAATGTCATTCAGTTTATCTATTTTTGCAGACTGATATAAATATAGGATTGTATGAAAACACTGGAAAGTTTAGTAGCAGAAAAATTATTAAAGATTAAAGCCGTAAAGTTGCAACCGGCCAATCCGTTTACTTGGGCATCCGGCTGGAAATCTCCGATCTACAATGACAACCGAAAGACTCTTTCTTATCCGGTCGTTCGTAGCTTCATTAAATTGGAGTTGGCTCGTGTGATTAGTGAAAAATTCGAGAACGTAGATGCCATTGCCGGTGTTGCTACAGGTGCGATCGCTCAAGGTGCTTTAGTAGCCGATTTATTAGGATTGCCATTCGTATACATCCGCTCTACGCCAAAAGATCATGGATTGGAAAACCTTATCGAGGGAGAATTGAAACCGGGTTCTAAAGTAGTGATCATCGAGGATTTGGTATCTACCGGAGGTAGTAGCTTGAAAGCCGTACAGGCCGTACGTAACTTTGGTTGCGATGTAGCGGGTATGGTAGCTATCTTTACCTATGGATTCCCTGTAGCGGAAGCCGCTTTCAAAGACGCTAAAGTAACATTGACTACATTGAGTAACTACGACGCAGTCTTGGAAGAAGCTGTCCGTACGCATTACATCGATGAGTCTGAGATTGCGGTTCTTCAAGAATGGCGTAAAGATCCGGCTAACTGGGACCCGAAATAAGTAATAAACAAAAAGACACTCAATGACTGAAGAATTTGTGAGTGAGGTCAAACAGATCCCACACAATGATGAACGTATCTTCACGATGTTGTCCGATCTTTCCAACTTGGAACGTATCAAGGATCGCATCCCGCAAGATAAAATAAAAAATTTTGAGTTCGACAGCGATACCTGTAGTTTCGCTGTCGATCCCGTTGGTAAGATTACCTTCCAGATCGTAGAAAGAGAGCCGAATAAATTAATCAAGTTCACGACGACCAACTCTCCTGTTCCCCTTTTCTTGTGGATACAATTGAAACAGGTGGCCGAGGACGACACACGGTTAAAAATCACGGTTCGTGCCGATCTGAATCCGTTCTTGAAACCAATGGTATCGAAACCTTTGCAAGAGGCTGTGGATAAAATCTCGACCGTTATCGCCTCCTTGCCTTATTAATTCCTTTTTCATTATGGCTCAGAAACTTTGGGAAAAAAATGTACAGGTAGATCATGAAGTAGATATATTCACGGTAGGTAAGGACCGTGAGATGGATCTTTACCTCGCTAAATATGACGTATTAGGCTCTATGGCGCATATCACGATGCTGGAAAGTATCGGTTTGTTGACCAAAGAGGAACTAAACGTCTTATTAGCAGAATTACGGAATATATACGCCGTAGCGGATCGTGGAGAATTCATCATCGAGGAAGGCATCGAGGATGTGCACTCGCAAGTGGAACTCATGCTTACACGTCGTTTGGGCGATATGGGCAAGAAGATCCATAGCGGGCGTTCCCGTAATGATCAGGTCTTATTGGATCTGAAGCTTTTCACCCGTTCGCAAATACAGGAATTGGTTGAGTTGGTTTCCGGCTTGTTCGACGTTTTGATCTCCCAGAGTAACCGGTACAAGGATGTACTGCTTCCCGGATATACGCATTTGCAGGTAGCCATGCCCTCTTCGTTCGGACTTTGGTTCGGCGCTTACGCAGAGAGCTTGGTAGATGATTTGCAACTTATGCAAGCCGCATACCGTATTTGCAACCGCAACCCGCTGGGTTCCGCCGCCGGATATGGTTCATCCTTCCCGCTAAACCGCCAGATGACTACGGATTTATTAGGTTTCGACTCGCTGGACTACAATGTGGTATACGCCCA
This sequence comes from Parabacteroides sp. AT13, assembly GCF_002272965.1. NCBI lineage: Bacteria > Pseudomonadati > Bacteroidota > Bacteroidia > Bacteroidales > Tannerellaceae > Parabacteroides > Parabacteroides sp. AT13. The sequence continues at coordinate 895,633 of NZ_NQMH01000001.1, forward strand.
GATGGGACGTGGCAAGATGGAACGCACCGTAGCTTTCGCTATGGCGGGTATCGCCGCTACGCTCTCCAAGTTGGCGTTCGACGCTTGTATGTTCAATAGCCAGAACTTTGGCTTCATTAAACTGCCGGATCAGTTTACGACCGGCTCCAGTATCATGCCGCATAAGAAGAATCCGGATGTATTTGAGTTGACACGTGCCAAATGCAATAAGCTTCAAGGCTTGCCTCAGCAAATCACCTTGATCAGCAATAATCTTCCTTCCGGTTACTTCCGGGATCTCCAGATCATCAAGGAAGTTTTCCTACCGGCTTTCGACGAGCTGAAGGATTGCTTACGCATGGTAACTCATATGATGCGTGAGGTGAAAGTGAACGAGCATATATTGGACGATGATAAATATTCTCTCTTATTTAGCGTGGAAGAAGTGAACCGCCGTGTCTTGGCCGGAATGCCTTTCCGTGACGCTTATAAGCAAGTAGGTTTGGATATCGAGGCCGGTAAATTCGTTCCTTCGAAGAGCGTTAACCATACACACGAAGGCAGTATCGGTAATCTATGTAATGAACCAATCGCCGCCATGATGCGTAGCGTGATCGGTTCTTTCTCTTTCGAACGGATGAACGAGGCTGAAAAGAAATTGATCCATGGATAAGATAAGACGGATATTTCCACTTTTGATGTTATTTGTGACACTGTCTTGCACGAAAACGGTAGAAATTAGAATACCTTATCGACAAGTAAATTTAGAATTAGATCTTAGATATAATGATAAAAGTCTAAATGCACTATATTCGCATAAGATTTATAATCAAAACAATATATCCACAGAATCCTCAAGAGGAAAAACCGGTTTTGGAGGGGTTATAGTTTTTCATGGTTCTAACGATATTTTTTATGCTTTTGATGCAGCTTGTCCTTATGAAGCCTTAAGCAATGTTATATTAGATATTGATGAGGGTTCAATATTTGCTATTTGCCCCAAATGTGGTAGTAAATATGAACTTATATATGGAGTAGGAAATTCGGTAGAAGGACCTAGTACATATTCTCTTCAAAGGTATACTGTGGATAAGTCCGGGCAAGAAATTCATGTTTATAATTAATTTTTCATCAAAAATGTTTGGTAGTATTATTTTTTATACTACCTTTGCACTCGCAAAAGAGAAACAAACAATGCGGAAGTAGCTCAGTTGGTAGAGCATAACCTTGCCAAGGTTAGGGTCGCGGGTTCGAGTCCCGTCTTCCGCTCAACTCTTAGAGAAGAGGTGGATGCTCGAATGGTGGAATCGGTAGACACGAAGGACTTAAAATCCTTTGGCCATTGCGGCTGTGCGGGTTCAAGTCCCGCTTCGAGTACGATCTAATTTAATTGCGGAAGTAGCTCAGTTGGTAGAGCATAACCTTGCCAAGGTTAGGGTCGCGGGTTCGAGTCCCGTCTTCCGCTCGCTTCCAAAAGGCCTCGCTGTTCGAAAGAATAGCGGGGCTTTTTATTTCTAAAATATAATCGTATCTTTATCTTCAATTAAAGTGAGGGTTATGGAATTACGTACAGCGAATGTTACCCGATATATCATGCCTCTGCGGGAAGGCGGATCATTGCCTGCTTTAGCGGAAGCGGACGATGGGTTTAAATATGTCGTTAAGTTTCGGGGAGCCGGACATGGGACGAAAGCCTTGATAGCCGAGTTGATCGGAGGCGAGGTCGCTCGTTGCTTGGGTTTCCATGTACCGGAATTGGTCTTCCTGAATCTTGACGAGGCTTTCGGGCGATCGGAAGGTGACGAGGAGATACAAGACTTACTACAAGCAAGCCAAGGGCTCAATCTGGGATTGCATTTCTTATCCGGGGCCTTGACTTTCGATCCGGTAGTCAATCCTGTAGATCCCAAACTCGCCTCACAAGTCGTATGGCTCGATGCTCTTTTGACAAACATAGACCGCACGGTCCGGAATACGAATATGCTGATATGGAATAAGGAACTTTGGCTTATCGATCATGGAGCTTCCTTATTTTTCCATTTCTCATGGGTAAATTGGCAAAAACATTCGATCGGACCTTTCATCCAAATTAAGGATCATGTATTATTGCCACAAGCGACGCTGCTGGAGGAAGTAGACAAGGATTTCAAACGCATCTTAACGGAAGAGAAAATTCGCGAGATCGTAGGTCTCGTACCCGATGACTGGTTGCATTGGAACGATAGCCCGGGTACGCCTCAAGAGATACGCGATGTGTATATCCGGTTCTTGATCGACCGAATCGCTCATTCTGATACATTTATTAATGAAGCTCAACATGCAAGACAAACACTTATATGAATATGCCATAATCCGTATCGTACCGAAAATCGAACGGGAGGAGTTTATCAATGTAGGCCTTATCATGTTCTGTAAACGGCCTAAATTCATCAAGGCTCGCTATCATGTAGACGAGGAGAAACTTCGTCTGTTCGCATCAGATATAGATAAGGAATCTTTATGCGCAAATCTCCACGTTTTCGATAAGATATGTTCCGGCGCAAAGGACGGAGGCCCTATAGCCAGCCTAGATATCCCAGAGCGTTTCCGTTGGCTTACCGCCATAAGAAGCGCCTCAATCCAAACCTCACGTCCACATCCCGGTTTTTCCAACGATCTAGAACAGACATTTGAGAGATTATTTCAAGAATTAGTCTTATAGATAATAAACATATAATCTCCGTATCACGATAAAAGAAAAAAAGACGGATCGTCCAAACAACCCGTCTTTCCTTATAGAACTAATAGATATTATACTTTTCCTCTTAAGTCCGCATCCATAGCGGCAGCGGCCTTACGACCGTCTCCCATCGCTAGAATCACGGTAGCTCCACCACGAACGATGTCACCACCGGCATACACATCGCCTAAAGCAGAACGCATACTGTCTTCCTCCACTACGATCGTACCCTTCTTGCTCACCTCCAAGCCTCCAAAAGCACGGGGTATTAATGGGTTCGGAGATACACCAACGCTAACGATCACCTCATCCACATCGATCGTCTCGATAGCACCCTCAATGGGTACCGGACGACGGCGACCAGAGGCATCCGGCTCGCCCAATTCCATCTTCTGCAAACGCATCTGTTTCACACGGCCTCTTTCATCACCTATATATTCGATCGGATTATGAAGCGTCATGAACTCCACACCTTCTTCCTTCGCATGTTTCACCTCTTCCAGACGGGCAGGCATCTCCTCCTCGCTACGACGGTAGACGATCATAGCACGCTCAGCACCCAGACGACGAGCGGTACGGACAGAGTCCATAGCGGTATTTCCTCCACCGATCACAGCCACCTTCTTTCCTTGTAGCACCGGCGTATCACTTTCCGGATTCGCCGCATCCATTAAGTTTACACGGGTCAAATACTCGTTGGACGACATCACGCCCACAAAGTTCTCACCCGGAATGTTCATAAAGTTTGGCAGACCGGCGCCACTTGCCACAAACACGCCCTTAAAGCCATCCGCATGCAAATCCTCATAACTGATCGTCTTGCCCACGATACAATCTTTCTCAAACTGTACGCCCATCTTCCGAAGGCCATCAATCTCCACGTCCACGATCTTATTCGGTAGGCGGAACTCCGGGATACCATATTTCAATACACCACCGATCTCATGCAATGCCTCGAACACAGTCACGTCATATCCACGCTTCGCCATATCTCCGGCAAAAGACAATCCGGCAGGACCGGAACCTACCACGGCAATCTTAATGCCATTCTTCTCCGCAATCTCCGGAACCGAGATATTTCCGCTCTCACGTTCGTAATCAGCGGCGAAACGCTCCAAGTAGCCAATGGCAACCGCTTCCTTACCCATTTTCAAATGGATACACTTGCTCTCGCATTGTTTCTCCTGCGGACAGACACGACCGCAAACAGCGGGCAGGGCACTTGTCTCCTTCAAGGTCTTAGCGGCCTCCAAGAATTCCCCACGCTCGATATTCTTGATAAAAGTAGGTATATTGATATTTACCGGACATCCCTGCATACAAGTGGGATTCGGGCAATCCAGGCAACGCTGCGCCTCTTGCATGGCCTGTTCTTTTGTCAAGCCTAAGTTAACCTCCTCCAAACGGGTATGACTCCGGTATTCCGGGTCCAACTCGTTCATCTTCACACGGGGGATATCCGCACGTTCTTTATTTTTCTTGCTTTTGCGAAGTGCCTCCCGCCAAGGTTCGGCACGACGAGCAGCGATTAATTCTTCTGTTGTCATGATTCAATTACGTGGTTTCGTTATTTCTTCTCTATATCCTTATAAGCGCCGAGACGCATGATCATCTCATCAAAATCCACTTGATGAGCATCGAACTCCGGTCCGTCCACACAAACGAACTTGGTCTTCCCGCCTACCGTGATACGGCAAGCACCGCACATACCCGTTCCGTCCACCATGATCGTATTCAAGGAAGCTACGGTAGGAATCTCGTATTTCTTTGTAAGAGCGGAAACGAATTTCATCATAATAGCCGGACCGATCGTAACGCATAAATCCACCCTCTCCCGGTTGATCACGCTCTCCACGCCATTCGTCACCAAGCCTTTCGTACCCAGAGAGCCATCATCCGTCATGACAATTACCTCATCCGAGTTCTGGCGCATCTGTTCCTCTAGGATCACCAAGTCCTTGGTACGGGCCGCCAATACGACGATCACACGATTCCCCGCCTTATGGAAAGCCTCCACGATCGGTAACAACGGAGCTACTCCTACGCCACCGCCGGCACACACAACTGTTCCGACTTTCTCGATATGGGTAGCTTGCCCTAACGGACCTACCACATCCGTGATATAGTCACCCTCGTTCAATTCGCAGATCTTACGGGATGAGCCGCCTACCGCTTGGATCACCAAGGTAATGGTACCTTTCTCGGTATCCGCCCCGGCAATGGTAAGAGGTATACGTTCGCCTTTTTCGCCAACCTTCACGATCACGAAGTGACCGGCCTTGCGGGAGCGGGCGATCAAAGGAGCCTCGACTTCCAGCTTCACCACGTTGGCTGAGAAATGTTCTTTACTTACAATCTTATTCATTATAATCGCTACTGTTGATAGTTTGTCTTGTTTTGCTGGCAAAAATAAGATAAAAAAGTGAATATAGCCCTATTTTCCTTAACAAAAGGCTTTATTCAAACAAACCTTCATCACGCACTAACATCAAAATAGCGGAATGAGGGACAATCAAGAACTTCTCGTCATTAAAATTGATCTCGTAAGCGGCATTCTGCAAATAGACAGCCAAATCACCTTCACGGGCTTGAAGCGGCAAGTATTGCACCTCCTCCCCTTTCTTTTTCTCCCAGACCTCATGCTCCTCAGATTGAGAAGGCAAGGGATATCCCGGCCCTGTCTTTATGATATAGCCTGCTTGTATCTTCTCTCCTTGTTGAACCGAAGGAGGCAGGTATAATCCCGTCTTGGTCTGACTTTGCGGATTCTTAGGCTTAATCAAAACTTTATCGCCTATCATCAGGAACTTGTCGATGTCTTTTTGGTCTATGGATAGTTGCATGATTATAAGATGTTAAATTTTCATTTCGCGAACTTACGGAAAGTTTACCGAACAAAAAACCCTGTTCATTGAATAATTCCGCTCGTTCACAGATTATATTTTCCAGAGTTTTCCCTTTGATTTACATTTGTATCGTTAGAACTTGTGAAAGCCATAACAATCCGGTTCATCATACAGACCGGCAGAATAGGTAAACATTAAGGAAAAGGGCACTTTCGGGTGCCCTTTCTCATTTTCTCCCATTAGAAAACAATCGGATTCCATCAAAAGTTGTTCACCGATAAAAAACACGATTTCACAGAATAGATCCGCCCATTCACTGATTTTTATTGCTCAGACTCTAAACAAACCTTAATATTGAACCTAGTTTACTATACTTTATTAACCTATTTTATTATGAAACACAGACATGCGATCTTTAAAAGCAGGCTGGGACTAGCTTTATGCTTTATGTTGGCAGGCGGTGCTGTCATACCGCAAAGTTCCGCATTAAAAGCGGAAACCTCGGTAGCACAACAATCCCGTAAAATAACGGGAACGATCACCGACGCTAAAGGAGAACCTCTATTAGGAGTGAATGTGGTCGTAAAAGGCACCACGAACGGAACGATCACCGATCTGGATGGTAAATACGCATTGGACGTAGAGCCCAATGCCATTCTGGTTATCTCTTACATCGGCTACGTGACCCAACAAATGCCCGTAAGCGGCAATGTCATGAACATCACCTTAAAAGAGGATACCCAAAATCTGGACGAGGTGGTTGTCGTAGGTTACGGTACCCAGCAGAAAAAGGATATTACGGGTTCGGTCGCGGTTATCGATACCGAGGAATTATTAGCGTCTTCCGGCTCTTCCGCTACACAACAGTTACAAGGTAAAGCAACCGGCGTAAATATCGGAACATCTGGAGCACCCGGTTCAGCCACTATGGTACGTATCCGTGGTATCAATTCCATCAATGATAATGGTCCTCTATACGTTATTGATGGCGTATCAACACGTGATCAAGATTTAAGCTCTATCAATCCCAATGACATCGAGAGTATGCAAGTATTGAAAGACGCCTCTTCCGCTGCGATCTACGGAGCGCAAGCAGCGAATGGCGTCATTTTAATCACGACCAAGAAAGGGACAAAAACCGGGCAACCGAAATTAACCTACGACGGATATTACGGTTTCTCCAAAACCGGTAAACGCTACGATGTTTTAAACGCTTACGACCGTATAAACGTAGAATGGCAAGCTTCCAAAAACAATCTAGATCTGACAGGAGCCAGCGCAAATGGCGAATTACCTTACCATCAGCAATTCGGAAGTACTTCCGACTCTTGGGTGAATCATCTCCCCAATTACATGACCGTAACCGGAGCCGGTGGCAGCACTTCCATTGACCCCAGCGATTACAATCAGGCGAACAACGTGGTTTATGCGCCTGTAGGTGATACGAATTGGTGGGATGAGATTAGCCAACTCGGTTGGATGCAGAATCATCAACTTTCTTTATCTGGAGGTACCGATAAAGGACAGTACACCATGAGCATGAACTATTTCGACCAACAAGGTACCGCGATCGAATCTTATTTCACACGCTACCAAGCACGTGCAAATTCATCTTATAACGTCCGTCCATGGTTACGATTCGGCGAGAACCTTACTTATAGCTTTAGCAAAAATAACGGGCTTAGTTTCTCGGGGACAGAATCTAATATTTACTCTTGGACTTATCGGGCCTCTCCTTATGTACCGGTTTATGATTATGCGGGCAATTATGCTGGTTCCTTATTCGCCGGAACTGGAAATTTCCAGAATCCAGTCGCTATTCGTGAAAGGAATAAGGATAATTATGCCACTACTCAACGTGTGTTCGGTAATGTATATGGAGAAGCAGACCTATGGACAGGACTGACTTTTAGAACAAACTTCGGTATTGATTATCGCAATGATTATTCCTATTCAATGACTAAAAATAACCCGGAGTTTTCCGAGTCAGGCGGTCAAAATAATTTCTACGAAAGTAATTACTTCAACTACCGTTGGGTTTGGACCAACACGCTATCTTTCAATCGAACATTCAATGAGATTCATTCCCTAAATGTCTTATTAGGAACAGAGGCTATTCGGGATGGTTTAGGCAGATCCCTCAACGCACGTAGATATAACTATTTATTCGAAGACAATACCAATACATACACCTTGGATATGGGCGAGAACAATAGCCAACGTACCAACTCTTCCACTTACAATGGAGAATTCGCGCTATTTGGTATGTTTGCCCGTGCAGACTATGGATATAAGGATAAGTATCTATTAACCGGTATTATCCGCCGGGACGGTGTTTCCCGTTTCTCGGAAAGTAATCGTTACGGAGTCTTTCCTTCTATCTCCGCCGGTTGGCGTATGTCAGAGGAGGCATTTATGGAACCAAGCCGAGATTGGCTGGACGACTTAAAGATACGAGCCGGTTACGGCGTCACGGGTAACTCAGAGATTCCTGTCGCGACTAATTTCGCCAATTTGTTCACGACCAGCACCTCCTATACGAATTACGACATGACCGGAGCGAACAATAGCGAGACAACCGGATTCCGCCTCAGTACCTACGGTAACACTGATACGAAATGGGAAATGACCAAGATGGTCAACTTGGGTCTGGACGCGACCTTCCTGAATGGTAAATTGAGCGGTTCATTCGAATGGTATACGAAGAAGACATCCAATATGTTGATACAAGCGGCCTACACCTCGATGGCCGGAGAATCCGGAAGCCCTTATATCAACTTCGGAGATATAAAGAACACCGGTTTCGACTTCATGTTTAATTACCGTGACCGAAAAGGAGACTGGGCATGGGATCTATCCTTGAATTTATCCCATTATAAAAATGAGGTCTTGAAACTCGCGGAAGCTGACGATTATTCTCTATGGGCTAGCGGTACGCGCATCGAAGGATACGTAACCCGTACGACAAAAGGACATGCCGTGTCTGAATTCTGGGGGTTGAAGCAAAATGGTTTTTATGAGTCCGTAGCCGATGTTATGGCAACCAAGCCATTTGGACAAAGTGATATCACAGAGGCAGACGCTGCCGCTTATGTCGGCCGCTTCCGTTTCGAGGACTTGAACGGAGACGGCAAATTGGATGATAGCGACCGGACCTTTATCGGCTCTCCTCATCCGGACTTAACCGGAGGCCTCAACGCCACGTTAACATGGAAAAACTGGGACTTTACTATGTTCTGGAACTTCTCTATCGGCAATGACTTATATAATAACACAAAATATTTTACCGATTTCTGGACTTTCAACGGTAATAAATCCTCACGCCTCAGAGATCAATCATGGACATTGAATGGCGATAACAGTAATGCTATCCTTCCTATGCTGAATACGGAAGATAACTATTCCGGAGCTTATTCTAGCTCTTATTACGTAGAAGACGCCTCCTTCTTACGCCTGAAAAATCTCGTATTGGGATATTCCTTGCCAAAGGAATTACTCAAGAAGGCCGGTATCCAGAATCTCCGCCTGTACTTACAAGCCGAGAATATCCTTACGATCACCGGATATACAGGCTTAGACCCAGAGTTTACCAACGCTTATTTACGGCAAAGCGATTCTGACAACGATGGAGCCGGACGTGTAGACTTAAAAAGAGGAGTCGATATGGGAGGCTGGCCAACAACCATGCGGTTCTTATTGGGCGTGAATTTTACTTTCTAAATCCATTTTATAATAAAAACGACTAGTATGAGACATAAAATATTAATAGTAAGCGCAGCTGCTTTATTTACCTTGAGTTCTTGCGGTGAAGATTTCCTGTATAAAGCTCCTCAAGGCAGTATTGACCAAGAAGCATTAACAAACGCAGAAGGGGTTGAGTTATTGGTGGTCAACGCTTATGCCGGTTTGACCCGGCCGACCGGATATGACAATATGTTCAACTGGGTATTCGGCGGTGTATACGGAGGTGACGCCAATAAAGGCTCCGAATCCAATGACCAATCCGTATTGAACTCCGTAGAGACGTATGCTGTCACCGCCACAAACGATTATTTACTGAATAAGTGGAAAGACGCATATTATGGAGCACAACGTTGCAACTTAGCGCTCAATGTGATGAAAGAAGCGGCAGATATGGACGAGACGACCAAGGCCAACCGGACCGCGGAGCTGAAATTCTTACGTGCCCTATTCATGTTCGAAGGGGTAAAGATTTTCGGACCGACCGGCATGCCCTATATCGATGAGACGATCGCCGCTGAAGAAAACGATCCGAAAGTTCATAACGGTACGGATATCTATCCTAATATTTTAGCAGACGTAGAAGCGGCCATTGAAGGATTGCCCGAAAAACAGACCGAAGTGGCACGTCCTACGAAAACAGCGGCAAAAGCGTTAAAGGCTAAAATACTGATGCAGCAAGGTGATATGGCAGCCGCCAAACCCATCTTGGCCGATATTATCGCAAACGGATTAAGTCCTAAAGGAGAGAGATTGGCCTTACAAGATGATCTGGACGCAAATTTTAACGCAACTACCGAAAATGGGAAAGAGTCTATCTTTGAGGTACAATTCTCTGTCGGAGCCAATAATAACGGGAATTACGGATTTTTACTGAATTATCCTCATAACACAGGCCCCGGTGGATGTTGCGGATTTTATCAACCCTCTTACGAATTGGTAAACTCATTCCAAGTAGACGAAAATGGGCTTCCTTATCTTGAGGGAGAGTACAGAAATAAAAAATCCGTGACAGAACGTGTTACCGATTATGATTACATCTCTAAGAATGATAAGACGATCGCCGTAGACCCTCGTCTAGATTTCGCCGTAGGACGTATGGAGATTCCTTATAAAGATTGGGGATTGCCCGCTAATGATTGGGTACGAAATGTAAGCAGCGGTGGGGTATTCCTACCCAAAAAGCATGTCTATAGCAAAGCGGAACAGGATGCCGGATTAGCTGGCTCCACCTATTCATCCGGCTGGGCTCCCGGTTCTGCCATGAATTTACAATATCTATGCCTACGTGATTGTAAATTGTTATATGCGGAATGCCTAGCGAACGACGGAGAATTAAGTGCCGCCATGCAGCAAGTAAACGATATCCGTGAACGTGCAGCCAAACCGGACAATATCATTTATTTGGAAGACGGAACGCCTGCCGCCAATTATTTGGTGAAACCTTATCCATCCAGTCACGCCGCATTCAGCAACAAGGAAACTTGTATCAAGGCGATTCATATGGAACGTAAGCTGGAACTTGCGATGGAAGGACAACGATTTTTCGATCTGGTTCGTTGGGGAGGTGATTATATGAACAAGGAATTGACGGCATATATAAATTATGAGAAGCAATACCTAACTAAATTCTATGGTGTATCCGCTCCAACCGCTTCTAAGACGATGTTCCCGATTCCCGAGACAGAGATCCAGACCGCAGGAAACGATGAGAACGGCCAAGCTTATCTGGTACAAAATGATGCTTGGAAATAGTCCAATCTCATCCTTCTTATAAACAGAAAGGCGGGCTTCCCGAAAGAAAGTCCGCCTTCACGATTCTTTGTATCTACATTAAATAGAACGTCCCTTGAACACATTCGACTCGCTCGAAGGATAGAGATTTCCCGTAAAGGATATACGGTTGCTATTAAAGTTAGGTGATACCGTGGCAGTACATTTATTCGTACCTTTCGCCATACGGAACGTAACCCTAGCGGATACCGCTACACCCTGCACATTCATCTCGTACATAACGTTTCCTTTTTTGTCAGTCTTCATCTGTACACCGGAAGTTGTTCCATCAACCGTTATACCTCCTATTCCGTTAGGACCGGCCGCCGGAGTATTAAACGCTAACTGAATGGTAGCCTTCTCACCCTTCACCGAAACGAAGTTCGTGTTCGGAGTAACATAAACAAAACTACCGCGCTTAAACTCTATACGATCCGCTTCCAATACGAAATCCTTATTCTTCAAAGCTTGCACCGCTTGTTCAAACAATGCGTTAGCCTCGGCTTCCTCCGCAGCTTTCTTCGCTGCCTTCTCTGCTTTCTTTGCTTCTTTCTCAGCCTGCTTCGCAGCTTTCTCCGCTGACTTGTCCTGCTGTGCCATCATCGACCCTGCACCAAATAATAAAACGGCGAGCAATAATACAATCTTCTTCATATTAACTCATTTTTAAAGGTTTGTCTATAAAAGTACTTTTATACATACAATAAAAATACAATTAACATCGACATAAGTTCATCTTTAACCCTTATTTTTCACGTTTTTAACATGATACCATAAAAAGCCCCATGCGGTTACCGCCGCAATGAAATCGGAGAAAGGTTGCGCTAGCCAAACGCCATCCAATCCCCAGATCGGAGGAAATAGCAGGATAGCCGGTATCAGGAATAAAACCTGCCGACTTAGACTCAGAAACATCGCTTTCCATGCGACACCGATACTTTGAAAAAACTGGCTGATCGTAATCTGGGAACCGACAACGAAAAAGACCAGCATCGTCAGACGTAATCCATTATCCGTAATCGACACTAATTCGGCATCCGTCGAGAATACGCTAACGATCAGTCTAGGGAATAATAAACTGACGATACATCCTACCCCTGTAATCAAGGTCGATACTATAATAGACAACCGCAAGGTAGCCAATACCCGGTCATGATGCCCAGCGCCATGATTAAACCCGACAATCGGTTGCATCCCTTGGGCGATACCGATAATCAACATAACCAGCAGCATGGCGATACTGGAGATAATACCGCTGGCACCTATCGCCAAATCACCTCCGTTCTCTTTCAACGCATGGTTCATAATCACTACGACTACACTACCCGCCAGCTGCATGGAGAATGGAGACATACCGATCGTAAATATATTCCAAATAATGGGACCTTTCAGCCGGAAATATTTCGTATGGAAACGTACGATACTATCCTTGCTGATAAAATGACTCATCACGAAAGCGGCACCGGCAGCCATGGAGATCACCGTAGCGATAGCGGCACCCTGTATCCCCATATCCAGCCAAAAGATAAAGATCGGATCTAGGATCACGTTCAATACGGCACCGATCATCATCGTGAACATCGCCTTTTTCGGATATCCGGAAGCACGCATCACGGCATTAAAGCTAAAGCTTAATGTAGCCAGCAAATTACCCGGGATAGCGATATATAAATAGTCTTTCGCATAAGGTATCGTCTGCTCACTTCCTCCGAACCACATTAACAAATCATCCAAGAAAATCATACTGGGGATAATCGTCAAGGCTCCGATAATGAATGTCAAAGTGAAAGCGTTTCCTAATACGTTATCTGCCAGATCATTCGCCTTACGGCCTAGATGAATGGAGACCCTTGTAGCGGCTCCCGCACCGATCAACATTCCAAATGCCTGCATAAAGAGTAGTATCGGGAAAGTCAAAGTCAATCCGGAGATAGCTAGCGCACCCACTCCTTGTCCGATAAATATACGATCTACGATATTATAAAGAGCATTAACCATGGTCCCGATAACGGCGGGAATCGCATAATGTACCAACAAACGGCCTATATTCTCATTTTCCAGCCGCCATGTAATCTCATTTGACATATATAACTTATGATTTATGAATTATGATTGAGATCATCTCCGCCACACTTCCTACAATTCTCGTGCCCTCTTCCGCAGGGAACTGAATACGCAGGCTATCCGGAGCATTACAATAAACACTTATATAATCCTCGCTAACCGACAAGGGCTTAAAGCCATTCCGGATCAAGGCATTCCCAACCCAATAAGAAGTCATAAAATCCCCCTCAACCCCAATAAGCTTTGTTGGAGCTGCCGTATTCAATTTCCCGGTATTCCGATCAAACACGATTCCTTCCTTGCTAAAGAAAGTCTCGAAAGCTCCTCCCATAATCAAGTCCTCCGGCGTTCCACAAGCCATCGGACGTTTTTTCTCTTGCAGCCACAGGCAATCCCCCAGCTGGATCGCTAAATCCAGATCATGCGTTGATAAGAGAATCGCCTTTTGTTGTTCCACTGCCAACTTATGCAAGAGAACCATGGTCTCAATCCGGCTTGTCACATCCAGAAAGGCGGTCGGCTCATCCAGCAAGATTATCGGGCATTGCTGAGCCAAAGCTTTAGCGATCATGGCCTTCTGCCGTTCGCCATCGCTTAATTCCGACACATAATTGCGTGCTTTATGGGCAATCCCGGCAGCAGCCAACGACTCTTCGATAATCCTCCGGTCGTCCTGCCTCAACTGGCCGAAGAATCCCGTGTAAGGATGTCTTCCTAAAGAAACCAACTCATAAACGGTTATTCCGCCAGCATTCGTTTTCTCCGTGAGAACAACACCTACCATCCGGGAAAAATCACCTTGCGAGTAAGAGGCCAACGGCTTTCCTTTCAATTCGATCTCGCCCCCCAGAGAGGGCTGGAAACCGCACAGCGTACGCAATAAGGTAGACTTTCCCGCACCATTCAACCCAAGAAGGCAAGTCACCTCGCCCGGATATAAATTCAAGTCGAGGGCATCATGCACCAACTTTAGGTGTCCACCTTTCAAAACATATCCAATACTCAGATTTCTTGTCCTTATAACTGGAATCCTTTCCATAACCACTAATTAAAATATTGAATATTCTTCCGGTTTACGATTACATAGATAATAACCGGCGCACCCAGCATAGGTGTCACCGCATTCAAGGGTAAAATCGTGTTGCTTCCCGGTACGACCATCAATAAATTACAAAGCAAGGCGATACAGGAGCCCGTCAACATCGTTATCGGCACCAATATCTTATGATTGGAAGAACCAAGCATCAGCCGTGAGATATGCGGAACCGCTAATCCGATAAAAGAGATCGGTCCGCAGAAAGCGGTAGTCGTAGCGGTCAATATCCCCGTACATAAAAGGATGGCTATTCGTGCCCGCTTGATCCGTATACCCAGATTAGCGGCATACATCTCTCCCAGCAACAAGGCATTCAGAGGCTTTATCAGCAAGACAGCCAACAGCAACCCGATCAATGCGCAAGTCCCGAAGAAAGGCAATTGTTCCAAGGATACCCCCGAGAAATTGCCCAGTCCCCACATCACGAAAGCATGTACCCTATCTGTCGAGGAATAATAGTTCAGTATAGAGATAACCGACGAGGCCAGATAGCCGATCATTATACCGATAATCAAGAGCATGACATTGTTCTTCACCTTCGCGGAGAAATAGATAATCAATCCCAAGATCACGCAAGCCCCTACGAACGCAGCAAGAATCACCGCCATATATCCGCTGACCGGCCAATCCGTAAACTGCCCCAGCGTACCTCCAAAATACAACATGATAGCGGCCACTCCCAGATTAGCCCCATCACTGATACCTAATATAGAGGGTCCGGCCAACGGATTCCGGAATAAGGTTTGCAACAACAGCCCACTCGTAGCCAGTGAAGCCCCCGCCAACAACGCGGTTATCGCCTGTGGTAAACGAGATTGCAACACGATATTCTGCCATGCGATCTTATCAGATCCCTTCCCCAGCAAAATATCCATCACGTGATCCAACGGAATCGGCACGGCCCCATACGCCAGCCCTCCCACAAAGAGCACCAAAAGAACCACCCCCAACAACGGATAAAAAAGCAGCGCTTGTTTGTTCATGGCGCAAAGGTATACAAAAAAGCGGAGTTATGTTATACTTCCTCGCAACGTACTAAGTCCCACCCACGGAATTGCAACAACAAACGATGTAGAGTTGTTCCTTCCGACAAACAACGTACTATCTTATCTTCGCTATATCGCAGTAATTGCTTTCGTCCTTCCAACGCTTGAACCTCCAGTTCGGCATCAGTTGCCGTACGAGTCGCATATTTCAATTCCAAGATATAGCTATGCTTCACGTCCGGATAGCGCTTCTTATCGGGTAAAAGGAAAAAGTCACAATACCCATAATTCATTTCCAGTTCCGGCTCCACCAAATAATAGGAGGCAAGAGCAAGATAGGCTTTCAGAAAACCTTGCAGGTTCCGCTCGCCTTCCATCGCATCACGCACGGCTGAATTTTCACGATACGCCTGAGCTACGCTCTCAAAGAAAGGCTTCCAACGGCCATCGTAAGCCATGTCGGTCAACATCACATTCAAATAATGCAAATCAATAGAACTATATTTTTGGTAATAGTCACGAAGAAAACCGAAATATTGCTCTCGTACACAATTATTCGGTATACTCATTTTAATCAAATCTCCCCGTGTACCACACATCGTAAGCAAACCATAATAATAAAGTAGACTACGGAAATTATCTATATCCGTTATTCGCTCAGCGGGGAAAGAAGTATGCAAATCCACGAAGATATCTCCCTCCGCAGCAATCTTTTCGATGGTACTCATACGATCTCCCTCCGCAGCAATCTTTTCGATGGTACTCATACGATCTCCCTCTTGTACGGAGTCGCGATCAATACGTGCCAGCATCTTCAGCTTACTATAGTCCGTTCGGATATTCTTATCGACCATCTCTTCAGGGGAACTCCCTCGTTGTACTTGATAATTCAAATAATACAGGGTCATATCACAGTTAAATACCCGATCGTCATTCAATGACATCCTAGCAAAACAGTAATTATCATACCAAGGCTTCATTTCCGTAATCATAGCCTCAACATCCCCTTTGAGCATGTCGTTTTGCTGATAATAACGGAACATCTCACGAACTTCCGCCTCCTCGAATCCCATCATGGCATTAAATATCTCATCTACCGAGATATTCCAGTCTATATTATATCCACTCGACAAACCATCCAGCGTCACAGGGCTTACCCCCATCATGAATATACGGTCAAACATTCCCTTGAATTGCTTGAAGTACTCCCGGTAGAAACCACTGGCATGAGTCAAGTCATGAAACATTCGCTGCCCATGCTCACTCAATATCACATTGGTAAAGTTGTCGTACTCATCTATAATGAGATACAGGGGATATCCCTTTTCCTTCGCTTTTACCTCTATGTAAGCCAGCTTAGACTTCGCGCTTTCTATATGCTCGACGGTCTCCTTAAAATCAGCGTCATAATAAGTTGCGTACACATGCGCGAACTGATTAATGATTAAGCCGCAATAATCATTGAAACTTGTCATCAGGTCCGCTCCCGGCATCGAACAGCCCGCTTTAGAGAAATCGAAATAAAGTACCTGATACTTATTCCTTTCACCGGTTGGATGCGTACCAATCCAGAGATCTCCAAAATATGCATCAAAATCATCCTGACGCAATATATCATAATACGTACGCATCATGCTTAGGAATACGCTCTTGCCAAACCGTCTCGGACGGATCAAGAAAAGATAGCTAGGCATCTTCTCGATAAGCGGAAGGTACATCGTTTTATCCACGAAATAGAAATTACCATTCCTTATTCGATTGAAATCTGATATTCCGTAAGGGATTCCTTTCACTTGAGTCATACTGAAAATATTTTGTTGTTTGGCAAAGTTAAGCCATTTTATGAAATTAGAGCCTGTTTAAATTTATAGTTTGAAATAAAAAGTATGTAGTCTCGCACATTGCAGCGGATGGTGATTGCATTGCCGCGAATGGAAGCCTTTTCATGGCCATGACTCTGGTCACATATTTCTTATTCTGATGCTCTCAAACTCCAGAAGTTCATTTATCTTTTTTACACTTTGACAACTGAAGTGCCGGAGAATCGCTTATTTCGAACCTATCTACATCTCGCTTCTAAATATCGAAGAAAAAAACAGCAAGCGATTGTTCTATAGAGACTTGCTGAAATATGACCTTTCACTCAGACGGAATTAATTCATCCTAGCTCACATTTGGAGGGTCAAAACTCTGCTTTTGCCCGGTCGTAAGCCCATTTTCCACCGTATATATCGTTCAATATGACCGTATGTATCGCCTTGCGTGACAGTATGTGTTGGTTAACGCGACTAGTCGCGTTGGCTGACACCAGTACTGGCATTGGAAAATGAGACTTTTCGCATGCGAAAATGGGGCAAAATGGCTATTTTCACCTCCGTATTCTTGTCTGTTTGGCCTTGTCGGAGAAAATGTTTGTCACAAAAAAATGAATATTCGAGGCGAATAGTCATTCATTTCAATATTTTGCTTACAGTTAGATTCTCCCAAAAGGAGATGCTTAGGTCGTTGAAAAGCACACTATTTTTGGCTGTTGAAGTGAATAACTAACGGCTTGTCGAGTGAATAACTAACGACTATACCTAGTCGTTAGCTTACGGCTTGGGAAGTGAATAACTAATCACTAGGAAAGCCTTTTACGAGTGACTTAATCAACTGTATACCAGCCATGTTTCACAAACATATTTTACTACTCAACTAGCTCTTCTACTAAATTAAAGAAGAACCAGCTATTTCAAGAAAAGACACACTGTGGCTAAAGCCCCAAAAGTAAGTTAACTTACTTTGCCGATGAAGCTAACTTGCTTTTACTATGTCTAAAATCGAGTTATATTATACCAGTTAGATTGTCACGGTTATACTATGGGCATGATTTTGAGATGGGGATAAGAATAAAGAGGAGATATGTTTCTGCACGGAAATAAGGTGTGTCAAGGAAACATCAAAAAAGGATCAAAAGGGCGTTTTTCAAGAAATCACTATAAGGCAATGGATTGCTAATATTTTCTTTCAAATTTGATGACAAGACATACATTGGCTCGAAATAAACGATTCTTCCTTACTTTAGTGAGCTAGACAAAGTACTACCGTACCTCATCTAGCTCTGAAAGTCTTTATTTGAATGCAGGATAACCCGGATTCTGAGTCAATTTATCGTTAGATTGATAAGCATCTTGAGATATAGGGAACAATTTCAAATAAGCATCTGTCTTTCTCACACAATTTGAAGCAGCCCACATACCTTTGTCATAGACCCCGAAACGGATATCATCCTGGCGGTTGTGCATCTCCCAAGACAATTCGAGGCGACGCTCAAGAAGGATATCATCCAGCGTAACAGTAGCGTAATTATGATTGGAATCACCAAACGCACGTTCACGGACTTGATTAACCAAGCTTGTGGCCTCAGACGCACTACCACCACTACGAAGCAATGCCTCTGCTTTCATTAAAAGAACATCCGCATAACGGAACACATGGAAGTCATTACCCATAGCGTCTGTCAAAGTCGTTGAGTACGGCCATTTCTGGCAACGTGCGCCATCGTGCTGATTTACCGCTCCCCAAGTTGTTCCATCATATTCCGTACCAGCCAACATAGTAACATCGATCGTATGGTTCAACAAGAAACCATGGTCTGTCTCAATAGGCTCACCGGTCGAGGCATTATACATCTGGCCGATCAAGAATGTAGCTTCCTTACGAGGATCGTCATCAGAGAACAATTTAACATATTCCGGCTGCGCACAAACACCATTCCAAGCAGAAACACCGTTAGAAAGAGCCAACTGATCTTTGTAGTGCAACGTACGGTTCATCAATTGCCAACGATTATCCTTATCCGTATCCGTCTCTGAGAACGGAGCGGCCAAGATCGCCTCACGAGAACTCTCGTTCGTCAAGGAGAAGTTTGCCTTAAAGTCCGGCTCTAATATATAACCCATCGCCATCACCTTGTCGCAACACTCTGCGGCCATCTGGTAAGCATTGTTACAACTTACACCCCAAGCTTCCGCATTCAAATATAATTTAGCCAACAACGTATAAGCTGCACCTTTCGTAAACTTAGCATAACCATTTTCACGACCCGGACAAGTTTCCGCAATCTCTGTCACTTCTTTAATCAACCAATCAAACACGGTCTGGCGAGGTTGGCAAGCCGGAAGTTCCTTATCCGCATAATCGGTAACCAATGGAATATTGCCCCAATCGTCCATCATCTTGTAAATCCAAAAAGCACGGATACCTCGGATTTCAGATGTATATAAAGACATCTGTTCGTCCGATAAGAAATCAGAAGATTCCACTACCTTCAAGTTGGCATTACAAGTACCGATAGCCTCAGAAGCCGTAGACCATGCTCCCTTGATCACAGAAGTCTGCGAAGTCCATGTGTGCATGTAGATCTCACGGTACTGACCACCATCATACCAGTCGCCACCCTTACGGGTAGGAGTAACAGCATCAGATCCCGACATCATATCCAGCGCAATAAAATTTCCATCCGCAGGATAATTCTTCAATGTCTTATACACGGTCCCTACCAACACACTGATCTCCGAATCAGTATAACCGAATGAATCCGCAGGGACATTATCGTATACCGTTTCATCCAAGTTCGTACACGCTGGCATAGAAAAAAGGAGAGCCGTGCCAGTCAAGAACGATATTATATTTCTTTTTTTCATAACGAATGCATTTAAAATTAGAATGATAAGTTAACACCAAATGTAAATGAACGAGCCTTCGGCATATAGTTACGCGGTTCGATACCCGGTGACAGACCGGCATCCGTATCGCTAGCCTCGCCACGGAAGAGCTCCACTTCCGGATCCAAACCGGAATAGCTTGTGATTACGAACAAGTTCTGAGCAGCTACATAAATACGGGCTTTGTCTAGCCAATCAATCTTCTTCGTATTGAATGTATAACCAATAGACATATTATCCAAACGGGCGAAAGAGGCATTCTCCAAATAATATGAGCTTACACGTGAATTCTCTCTCAGTAACATCAAGTCATCACCTTTCATAGCGTTAGCTCCGGCTACATAGGTATTATTACCATAAGCGGCACGCGGGTTGTTCAACAACTTGCCACCGATCTGCCCACGTAAGAAGAAGCTGGCATCCCAATTCTTCCAAGTGAAGGTATTGTTCCATCCAAATGTCAAATCCGGCTGGGAATCACCTACGTATGTACGGTCATCGTCCGAGATTTGTCCATCCTTATTGACATCTTCCATAATAAACTTACCGTTTTCATCAATGCCGTTACATTTCAACATAAAGAACTGACCGACCGGATAGCCTTCCTCTACCACATGAGAAGTCACGCCGGAAGCGCCGCGGATCCACGGATCACCTACATAAACACGGCTTGTTGAAAACAGGTCGTTAGACAACTTCGTGATCTCATTCTTATTGTGAGACAAATTAATAGAAGTATTCCAGTTAAAACTCTTGTTTCGGATCACGTCTAAGTTCAACATGACCTCGATACCCTTATTGCTCATATCACCAACGTTGGCAGCGATCTTTTTATACACATACGTTGGAGTCGGTACAGCATAGTCATAAAGCATATCGGAAGTCTTCTTACTATAATATTCTACCGTACCGCCCAAGCGACCGTTAAATAACTGGAAGTCTACACCGATATTAAACATAGCAGTTGATTCCCACTTCAAATCCGGGTTCGGGTTCTGCGTGATACGGAAAGAGGTAGATGTACCACCACCGTTGTAATAAGTACCATACGGCTGATACAACTCCAAGCTCTTATAAGGCTTCAAACCATCTTGATTACCTGTCACACCATAACCAGCACGCAACTTCAAGTCGTTCAACCAACTGATATCCTGCATAAAGGCCTCTTGAGAAATACCCCAAGCAGCAGATACAGATGGGAACCATCCCCATTTATGATTAGCACCGAACTTAGAAGAACCATCACGACGCATCGTAGCGGTGATCATATATCGCTCATCGTAGCTATAGTGCGCACGGGCAAAGAAAGAGATCAATTTATAGTCATTCTTGCTGGAAGTCACATTACCGATCTTCAAATCGTTACCAGCTTGGATAGAGTTGGCACCCATAGATGCTACAGAGAACTGTGTTGCCAAAGATTCTTGCGACTGATAACCGTTGGTTTCCCAAGAATAACCCAGCAAAGCGTTCAGTTTATGTTTTTCCTCCGCACCGAAAGACTTGTTATAGTCGGCCGTCCATTCCATCAACTCACGATCCCATACGAAGTTGCGTCTCTTGGCATAGCCATTCGAGCTATCACCCAAAGAGTTTCCGGCACCACCACCTAACGCATTGTCAGGGCTTTCCCATTGGCTATAATCGCTAGTATAACGACTCTTATATAAGTTCGCCTTTACGTTCAGGCCCTCAATTACTTCAAACTGCACATCGCCTTGTCCATAGAAATAATTATTTTTGAATAATTTGTAGTTTTCATCTTGGGCTTTCACCATGTTACCTTGGTTATAAGCGTTGTCGTTACCCGTAAAATAAGAGCCATCTTCATTGTAAATCGGAACGACCGGAACATTATTGTAAGCAGCGATGAAATAGTCGGCAAACGTAGCTTGCATATCTGTCAAGGTAGCAGCTCCCGTCAAACCAATACGCAAACGATCATTGATAGCTCGTTGCTGGAATTGGAAGCGGAAACTGTGACGCTTCATCCAGTTATCGCGAGCGATACCCTTACGGTCTAAGTAAGTATAAGACGCACGATAGTTACTTTTGGAAGAACCTCCAGACAATGACAAGGCATGATTCTGAGAAATACCCGTGCGTAATAAAGCACCGAACCAATCAGTATCAGCGTTATATTTGTCATATTGCGAGATGTCACTACCCAATTGTTTGTTCACATCACGCCATTCGGAAGCATTCAGCATATCCGGTTTGTTAGCAACCTTATCCATTGTCACATAACCATCATAATTAATCTGAGTCTTAGCTCCCGAACCTCTCTTGGTCGTAATCAAGATAACACCACCTGCGGCACGAGAACCATAGATAGCAGCAGAAGAGGCATCCTTCAATACGGAAATAGACTCGATATCTGAAGGAGAAACCGTAGACATATCACCACCGGGAACACCATCGATAACGATCATAGGACCTTGATCGTTTTGCAAGGTAGAAGTACCACGCAAACGAATCTGAGAGCTACGAGTCACATCACCAGAGCCAGAAGTAATCTGCAAACCAGCCACTTTACCTTGTAGCAAATCTGAAGCATCACGATTAACACCCTTGTTGAAGTTTTCCTCGGAGACATTGGCTACAGATCCGGTAATCTCCTTACGAGTCTGCGTACCATAACCGATCGCAACAACCTCACCCAAATTTACTACGGATGGAGCTAATTTAACGTCCACTTTGTTACGTCCTTTAACACCTTCTTCCAAAGTGTTATAACCAATAAAAGAAAATTGAAGAACGGCTTTTTTCAAGTCGTTAAGCGTTAGAGTGTAATTACCGTCAATATCGGTAATCGTACCATTGGTAGTACCCTTTTCTACAATGTTCGCACCGATGATGGGCTCACCTTGTTCATCTAGAACTTTTCCTTTAACAGCGCCAGATTGGGCAAATGCCGCTGTCATGCAAAAAGACATCAACACTGAAAGTATCACTACCTTACAGCGTCTGAAAGAATCAAATGTTTTCTTTCGTTGCATAATTACTTAATTTTTAGGTTAACAATCATTGAATTCACAAACACAATTGAGAATTTTCGAGGCAAATATAATAACTTTTTTTAAATTAAACCATGATAGTGTAAAAAAACATTACATAAAACCATCCATACTTTGTTTTGATGATTGATTTATTTCACTCTATTGTGTAATACTCATATGGTACCTGATATACCTAGATGCTACCATGCTTGATTTTTTATTACGGAAAAATATTGAATATGTTTGATATTAACAGTGTATACGTAGCATGATTCTAAACCATGGTACTAGATGAACCATAGTACTAGATGAACTTGGTGAACCCATCATCGGTGCGAACATCGTAGAAAAGGGAACTACCAATGGTACTATCACTGACATGGACGGTAACTACAGCCTTACCGTAAATGATTTAAAAAAGGCTGTTCTTCAAGCATCCTTTATTGGTTATAACACGATCGAAGAGAGTGTTAAAGGACGTAGCACGGTAGAGATTAAGTTATCTCCATCCGTCGTAAACTTGGGAGAGGTCGTGGCGATCGGTTACGGTACGCAGACTCGTAGGGAGATCACGGGATCCGTGGCGAACGTATCTGAAGAAAGTTTTAACAAAGGTATCACACGCGATGCTTCCGACTTGTTGCAAGGCAAGGTAGCTGGTTTGACGATCACTTCCGGCTCCGGTGATGTGACGCGTGGATCTACGATGCGTTTGCGTGGTACATCCACGTTGCAGAACGACCAAGGTCCGTTAATCGTTATCGATGGTATTCCCGGTGGTGATATGTCAACGGTAGCTCCTTCCGATATCGAATCTATCTCCGTCTTGAAAGATGCCTCCTCCGCCGCTATCTACGGTTCTCGTGCCGCTGGTGGTGTAGTATTGATTACCACCAAGAGAGGTTCTGGCTCCAAGACACAAATCAGCTATGATGGTTATGTTGCCTTTGATCAGATGGCCAACAAGCCCGATTTAATGAATGCGGACGAGTGGAGAGGTTACGCAAACAGCAAAGGCCTAGATTATAGCGTATACGACCAATATGGTGCCGACACAGATTGGTTTGATGAACTGACTCGTACCGGAGTTTCTCAGAACCATTCAATCTCTTTGTCCGGTGGTGGTTCTAAGAACAACTATCGTGCGTCTTATACCTATTTGGATCGAAATGGTATCATGCGTGATAACGATATGCAACGCCATAGCTTCCGCTTCCAGTTCCAACAGCGTGCGATCAATGACCGTTTGCGTATTGGTTTGACCGGATCTGCTACCTTGACAGACTCACATGTTCCGAATGGAGACAATTTCGTGTTGGCATACAGCATGTTGCCTGTTTACCCAGTTTATAACGCTGATGGTTCTTACTTCACGAAAGTTAATGCGGAGTATGACCAAGGTAATCCTGTTCAAAACCAAAATTTGAACGAGCGAAAAAACAGCAACGTTTATTTTTATGGTGCCGGTGATATCCAATTCGAGATCATCAACGGATTGAACATCAAGGCGAATTTATATAAGAGCCGTTTTTCTAATGAATATAGCCGCTATGACGACTCTCGTACGACGGTCGGACAGGGTAATAATGGCTTTGCGCAAAAACGTAATCGGGCATGGGATCGTAACTTGATGGAGTGGACCTTGGACTACAATAAGTCTTTTGGTGCGGACGAGAAACATAAGTTGAATGCGATTCTCGGTTACTCTTGGGAGGATAACACATATTCTTATTTCTTCGCCCAGAACCGCAACTTCTTGATCAACGATTTGTCGTATAACGCTTTGCAATCCGGAGCCGGATTAAAGACAGGCGACGTTGAATCAGGCAAGAACTACTACAAATTGATCTCTATGTTCGCCCGCGCTCACTATACCTATGACGAGCGTTATATGATTACGGCTACCGTCCGTCGAGATGGTTCCTCTAAGTTTGGTGCGAATCATAAATGGGGTACGTTCCCCTCTGTTTCCGCAGCTTGGGGTATCTCACAAGAGGCATTCATGCAAGACGTGAACTGGATCAATGACTTGAAGTTACGTGCGGGCTACGGTGTTACCGGTAACCAAGATGGTTTACAGCCGTATAAGAGCATGGAGCTTTATGGCATGTCCGGTATCTATTATGACAATGGTAATTGGGCTACATCTTATAAGATTTCCCAGAATGCCAACCCGGATTTGAAATGGGAGTCTACGGCTATGTTAAACATCGGTTTAGATTTCTCTTTGTTCAATGGCCGTTTAGGTGGTACAATCGAATGGTATGACAAACGTACATCAGACATGCTTTATACTTACAAGGTTCCGACTCCTCCGTATGTTTACGACCGTATGCAAGCCAATGTAGGTGATATGAAAAATACAGGTATCGAGGTTTTGTTAAACTTAGACGTGATCCGTAACAAGACATTCAACTGGAATATGTCATTGAACTTGTCCCACAATAAAAATGAAATCACGAAGTTGTCAAGCGATCTTTATACGACAGACCGTATTTATACAGGCGATCCATGGATCCGTGGTGCTTCCGGCGTAACTTCTCACGTAGTAGAGGAAGGCCGTCCCGTAGGACAATTCTTCATGCTGGAATGTACGGGTATCAAGGACGGAAAATATATCATTACGGATTTGAACGGTGATGGTGAGATCTCGGACGATGACCGCACATACGTAGGAGACGCACAACCGGACTTGACATTTGGATGGCAAAATAATTTCACTTGGAAGAACTGGGATTTCAGCTTCTTCTTCCGTGGAACGATCGGCAACAAGGTATTGAACAACCCGCGTGCGGCTTATGCGAATAATACGTACTTGATCGGTACAAACGCATTAGATGATGAATTGACTTATACGATGAAAGAATCTTCTCGCGTATGTTCTTATTATTTGGAGAATGGTTCGTTCATCCGTTTGGATAACTTGGCCTTAGGTTACACCTTCGATACGAAGAAGATTAATTGGTTGGATAAAGCTCGTCTTTATTTCGCCGCTCAGAACTTATTCGTAATTACTGGATACAAAGGTTTAGACCCAGAGGTTGAATTGTTCCGTGGTGAATCTTCCGATACGGACGCTGGTTTGTCTCCGGGTATTGAGCCTCGTCAATTCTTCCCGAAGGCACGTACCTTCACATTGGGTGTTAATTTAACTTTCTAAATTAAATCGTTATTAATTATGAATAAAAAATCAATTATATCATTATTTACTGGTGCTGCACTAATGTTTTCCATGCCCTCCTGTACGGATTTGGATGAAACGGTGTATGATAAGATTCCAGCAGAAAACTTCGGTAAAACCGATGGTGAAATCAATTCGATCATTGGCCCTGCATACAATACATTTAAAAGATATTTCTCTGACGCATGTATTGCTTTATCGGAATGCTCAGGAGATATGGCGGTCGTACCTACCCGTAAAGGTGGTGACTGGTATGATGGTGGTCAGTATCGTGAGTTACACATGCACGCATGGACTGCGAATACCTCAGCCGTGAAAAACGCATGGTCAAGATCTACGGAAGCGATCTCTGCTTGTAACTTAATTTACGAGACAATTAGTACTTCCGCATTGGAAGAATCCGCAAAAGCTAGAGCGTTAGCGGAAATCCGCGGTGTACGTGCGTTCTGGATTTATTACCTGATGGATAATTGGGGAAATGTTCCATTGAGCATAGATTACAATGACACAGAACTGCCAACTTGCAAAACAAGGAAGGAAGTTTATGATTGGTTGGTTAAAGAGGTAAACGAGATCAAGGACTTGCTTCGTGAAGATGTTTCTGACGCTAGTTATGGAAAATTTACGAAAGGTGCCGCTTATACCTTATTGGCAAAGTTGTACCTAAACGCAGAGGCTTGGGGCGTAGACTCTCCTCGATATAAAGAGGCCGCTGACGCTTGTGATGTAGTGATGGGGCTTCCTTATATATTAGAGGCTAACTGGAAAACAAATTTCCAAGTAAATAACCAACAATCAAGAGAAGCTATCTTGGCTTGCTGCTTTAGTGCGAACGATACGGAATGGCAAAATCAATTACATTACCGTACTTTGCACTATAAAGATAATATACCTCTTGGAGCTACTTTCAGCGCATGGAACGGTATTTGCGCACAGCCGGATTATGTATTGCTATTCGACAAGGAAGATCCCCGTTATGAAGGCTCTTTCTTAGTAGGTCCAAGTATCGACCCAGCTACTGGGGAAGTGTTGATCACGGCACACGACCGTCCTTTGATACACACTCCGGAAGTTATGGTTATCCCCGGAACGGAACGTGATGGTACGATTTGGGGTGACGTGAACCAAGAAGACGGCGCTCGTTGTAACAAATGGACTTTCGATAAGTCCTTAACTAATGCGATGGAGAATGATTTCCATATCTTCCGTCTGGCTGATGTATATTTGATGAAAGCAGAGTGTTTGATACGCACAGGAGGCAACAATGCGGAGGCTACACGTTTGGTCAATGCGGTCCGCGAACGTGCTTACGGCAACTCTAACCACAATTACGCATCCGTAGATCTAGAAAAGATCGCCTTAGAACGTAAGTTCGAGTTGGCTTGGGAATGCCACGCACGTCAAGACAATATTCGCTTTGGAACTTTCCAAAACGCTCGTTGGCTGAAATCTGAAACGAAAGGGAAAGACTACATGAATATCTTCCCGATCTCTCAAGACGCATGGCAAACGAACCAGAACTTAAAACAGAACCCGGGTTATCCCGCATTCTAAAATATTCTATGGGCTAGATGAGACTTTTTAGGTTTCGTCTAGCCCTTTTTGTATAATCTTAAAATAATACGAACATGAAGAAGTATTTGATTTTACTTGCGATGTTACTCGTCGCCGTTGCGAACTATGCGGAAAAGCCCGCTAATTATGTGGAAGCCTCCCAAGAAGCGTATAGAGCTTCTGACCCTCTGATGCTAGAAGGATATTTTACAGGTGATACTTTCTCCGGGCAGATTGAGTTGATGACCACAAACCAGATTCCCGGATACAATACACCCACAAGGCTTACAATTGTCATAAGTAATCCCGTATTATCTTTCTATAATTGGTCTGTCTCCGGTAATGGTATATCATCTTATATCTCTGATAGCCATTTATGTGAAATATTCTTCAAGACAGGAGGATCACGTGGCTGTACGGTTACTCTATCAGGTCCTCTTGCGTCTACCGGTCAACAGGTGACAAAGGTTTTCGGATTCTATTGATGTTGAAAGTGAAGACATTCTTAGAAAGTAATGCCCCGTCACCAACTTATTCGACGGGGCGTTGCTTGTTTTGTATCTTCTATTATTCTATTGGATATTTGTCAATACCATAGACCTTTTTTATACGAGGATCAATGTAGTAGATTCTTTGCCTCTTCTTGTCCCCCGATCTTGAATATTGCGCTCTTACCTACTAGGCGTTTGAAAGAATGAACGTGTGCCCAAATGCTTATGGGCATTAGGGGAGCGTTACAGTATGTCCGGTACCCTATCGGTCAGGAACTACCGCTCCATCCTCTCCTTCTCCTTTATCAACCCATTCCGATAGGCGTAAAGCAATTTCCCTAGATCCTTGATCTGGCTTTGGAGATCCGCACCCTTATCCGTATCTTTCACCATCTGGCGATGAGAACTTAATTCTACCACGATCGTAGTGGATTTGATATCCAAGCCTTCCTCGATCGCTTTCGCCCGGGATTCGAAGGGTTCGTGTTGCACAAGCTGGAAACCACGGGAGTGGTATACTAATGTATAGCCCGCGATACCGGTTTCCAAATGATACGGACGGGAGAAACCGCCATCGATTACCAACATCTTGCCATTCGCCTTGATGGGATTCTCACCTTGATTGGAACGGACAGGGACATGTCCGTTGATGATATGCCGATGCATACCGGTCACCCCAAACTCATCCAATATCTTATCACAAATTTCCTCTTGCTCTCGTAACGTATAATAAGCGCCTTTTTCCTCCTTATGAGTCTCGGCCTCTTCGATAAAGGCACGCTCGAAAGTAGCCATCTTGCTTTTATCGAATAACGGGGAGTCCTTGCCGCCCCAAAGATACCAGATATAATCATGCGCATATTCCACTTCTTCCTGCTCCCCGGTCTTGAAATAAGCCGTACGGATCAGTTGGTCTACACGGTCCAACAAAGCACGGCCCTTATAATCCTGCCCCAAGATACGTACTGACTTAAACGTCCCATCCGGATTCATCGGGATAGAGGCATGAAACAGTAAATTGGAATTACAAACCTGATACATTCCCCCATGCCGGAAGAAACAACGCATATGCTTTTTCATCTTCTCGCTGCTCTCAAAAGAATGCAAGATCTTTCGGATCAAATCCTCCTCCTCAATAGAAAGACGATACGGATCTTTCGGGTCTAAAGTAGGCCAGTTAGTATCTTTAAGCGTATAATCCTTTCCATCGATATGAACCACTCCCCGCTTCAGATCGATATGGTGCAACAACATCCGGTCATCCATCTCAAACTCCGGACGACGGCGGATGATCTCACCCTCCAGCTTGAACTGGATGATGGTGATCGCCTTGTGCATCTGGGCGATCAAACGGGTGGTCTTCTCATCCATTGCATTATCGGCGAACTTTGTTTTCGGCATGAATAACGCACATGGATCATCCCCGTACGCCTCCATCGCGAAAGTGGCCAACGGCAAAAGATTGATGCCATATCCATCTTCTAAGGTAGCCATATTACCAAAGCGTAAACACATACGAATCACGTTGGCGATACTTACCAAATTACCGGAAGCGGCTCCCATCCATAAGATATCATGATTACCCCATTGAACATCGAAATTATGGTAATCGCAAAGGATATCCATGATCAAATGAGCGCCCGGACCCCGATCGTAAATATCGCCGATGATATGCAATAGGTCGATTGTCAGCCGTTGGATCAGGTTGCACATAGCGATAATGAAATCGTCCGCACGTCCCGTGGAGATGATCGTACAAATAATCTGATCCACATAAGCGGATTTATTCGGCTCTACGGAAGACTCGTGCAATAACTCCTGAATAATATAGGAGAACTCCTTGGGTAAAGCCTTACGTACTTTCGAACGGGTGTATTTGGAGGACACGTTCCGGCAAACACGTACCAATTGATTCAAGGTAACTTGATACCAATCTTCCAGATCTTGCTCTTGGCTCTTGATCAGTTCCAGCTTATCCTCCGGATAATAAATCAAGGAACAAAGCTCCTTCTTCTCGGATTCCCGGAGCGTATTACTGAAAATCTCGTTCACCTTGCGCTTTACGGCACCGGAAGCGTTTCTCAGCACATGGCTAAAGGCTTGATCCTCGCCATGCAAATCACTTAAGAAGTGCTCCGTACCCTTCGGTAGGTTCAAGATCGCCTCCAGATTAATGATCTCCGTACAGGCATCCGCGATCGTCGGGAAACTCCGTGCCAACAATTGCAAATACCGTAAATCGTTCTGTACAGATTCGGCTATAATATCTTTTGTCATCTTATCTCTTATTTATACGCGAATATAAATAGATCCGGTCATTTAAACCGAACCTGCTCCGGTTTATTTTTCTCGGCTACTTGCTGGATCTCATAGGGGCTGACCTCTACGGCGCCTTTCGTCAATTCCGGAATATTGTAGGAATACAACTGATAGTCATACTTATCCGGATCTTCTTGAGGCAATAAGAACGGTTTCGAAGGTTTACCGTCTTTCCCGATATAGCAAATATAAGGTAAAGTATATAAACCGTTATCCCGGCGGCTACTAAATACGACCCAATCGCTATTACTACTCCAAGAATGATAGCTATCCGTATCCGGGCTATTCAACGCGGACATATCCACCGCCGTCCGATTCTCCAGATCCATCATCCGGATCTCCGCGTCCGGATGCCAGATCGGGAACTGGCCATAAGCGGTTTCCGTATACATCAAGAAACGTCCGTCGGGAGAGATACGGGGAAATGTATAGCTCAAGCTATCCGCACGTACCAATGTATCGATCGGGTGGCTGATCTCTCCACGATCCGGATCGAATGCGACACGACAGAGATTATAACGTACCTTGTCATAATTCTCCGGCATCTTCTGGACCGGGGCCGTGCAGAAATAAAGCCATTTACCATCCGGAGAGAACGCAGGGAAAGTCTCGAAAGCATCTTTTGTGAGCAATGAGGCTTTCGAAAGGATTTCTTTGTTTTTCACGTCATATACGACCACATCGGACTCCAAATCGAACACTTCCATCTTTTTCTCTTTCACGGAATGGAAAAACTGTTTGATATCATTTACCGAAGTGGTGATATAGCGTCCGGACGGATGCCAGAAAGGATACGTCATATTACTGATCGTCTCCTTCGTTTTCGTATTTAATTTACTGATCTTCTTGTCTTGGACAATATAAGTTCCCCCATTCGCCGCACGCATATGGAACATCATCTGCCCCGGATCTCCCATACAAAAAGAATGGCAGTTCATACAATTATAGCCGGTCATATCGTTACGGATAATCGGCTGTTCGTCAAACGACTCCAAATTCCGCTGATAAATACCCACAATATGCCATTTCTCGTATCCCGGCTCTATCAAACGGTATACTAAATGAGAGTCGATCGCTTGATCACTGATATAGACAGAAAATGGTGCCCATTTAGTCCACTCATCACCTATCTTCGTGGCGATCGTAACAAAAAAGGCTTTACCTTTATTCGCACGGGTAAGCTGTTCCCAATCCTTGGACTTAAAACAGATCGTATTCGTTCCGTAATACTCAAACACCCCCTGCTCGCTACCCTCGATCTTCGCATAGCATTTTTCAGCGGGCACGTCAATACGGAAATTCAATGGGGCTATATTATAAGGTATAGTAACCCCTTGGTAATCCGGGAACATCGGCGGGGGAGACATGCGTTCGTTCTCGGCAACAACAAAGCCACCCGGATGTACCGCCCAAAAACCCAAGTATAGTACAATAACCAGAACTTGCAATAGTAAATATCCGATCACAAAGTTTCGGACGATCTTTCGTTTCCTCGTATTATCCATCATAATTATTGTCGTTTAGGAGTCGGGGTAAATTGAGCGTAATAATAATAGGTATCGCCAAACTGTGCTTTCAAGGCGGCAGGAGGCATGCTTCGAGCCACTTTCATAAATTGCAGAAAGCGGTTTTGTACCTCCGAACTGATCGGATAGCTTTTGAACGCATCCGGGTCTTTCTGCACAGCAGCGAAAAACAGGCATATAGCCTCTTGATAGAGAACGGGAAATGACTCGCCTCGCTCTTTCATCAATTCCATATAATGCATAAATGTCATCAAGTCTTTATAAACCAACAAGTATCCCATTCCATACTCAAAAGCCGGACGATTATCGGCATGATCGTCGATCAAGAAAGCCAGCGCATTGGGAAATGTCAAGGTCAAGTCTAAGGGATTATCCGTTACCGGAAGTACCGCCCGCTTCGCCTTTATCCAATCGGTAGAGGCACAAACCACGGAGTCGAGCAACGGGCGCTGCGCTTTTGCCCAATCCCTGTAGTGGGGAGTCGATTCAAGGATCTTAATATATTTCTCGGCGGCACGGTATTCGCCGGTTACCAGATAAGTCTCCACCAAACGCTTCATCAAACGAGGCTGCACGCAACGTTGCGAGCTTAATACACCCACAAAGGCGAAACGTTGCGCTGCGTTTACCTGCCCTACTTGCCAAGCTACCTCGCTCGCCTCGATCAATCCCATCCGGCTTTTCGGATCGTGCGGGATAAAGCCCTCCACCCCGATCTGAGGGAAACGCATCAAATCGCCAGAAAATCGTCCCGTATGTGATAAAGCCAGATTCAAATAAATAAGGGCATCCATATCCCGGACCGAATGCGCACGAGCATGTGAGACTATCTCTTGCCATTCTCCCTGCCGTACATAGTAATCGTACCGATAGGCCTGCTCCATCGGGTTTTTCTTATAGAGAATCCCATAAGTCATCGCTATTAGGAGGAAAGCGTAAGAAACGATTCGCTTCCAAGATTCCCTACGGATAAAAACCCGGTTCCTTACATAATAAAGAATTAAAACGATCAAAGGATATGAAAGCCCGATATATCCTAAAGAATTAGGTATCGGATATTCGGGATGGCATAGATGTTTGCTGAAGAACGCTTCCCGCATCGGAAGAATATAAACCGTACGCATGGCGATCAACGGTAGCAAACCTCCCCAAGCGATAGCGATCATAGCCACCCCCAAACGAGTCTTATCCTCCTTGGCGCAACACTCATAGATCGCGATCAATAAAGCCAACAATACATTAGCAGGTGCCGCGAAAAAATAAGAGCCCCCTACAAACAAGAAGCCAAAGAGATAACGAAGCCAATCAATCTTGATCGAAGTATACAAATACGCGAGAACCTGCACGAAAGCGAGCATCACGAGCAAGGCGATTGACTCCTGCGGATAGATCCAAATTAAAAAAGAGGGAAGAATAGCCGCCAACATAGAGGCACGCACCCCACAAGCTTGTAAGTAAAGGAAAAAACAACCGGAGATCAGTCCTACTAATAAAGCGATCACCACCGAAGCCCCGCAAGGATGGATAAACGCGAGCGATAAGAACTCGGTTACATATTCATTCAATCCACCCGGTTCGGCCAACCGGTCTTGGAAATAGCCGCCGGTAGTCTGAAACATCATGTATTGCTCCAGGAACCGATACCAATACCGAAAATTCAACTCTATGAATAGGAAGCTACCTATAACGAAAAGGAATAGTATCGCGGTATTATTGTTAACAAATTGTCTGTTCTTCATTCTCCAACTGTTTTTCGGGTCGTAAAGATAGAAAGTATATAAGAGATCCACAAAAGAAAAAATCCCAAATAGCGCTTATAATCTTCAAGAAGCGCTGTCCGGGATATCAAATAGCGCTTATAATCTTCAAGAAGCACTGTCCGGGATCGAGACAGCGCTTATAATCTCCAAGAAGCACTGCCCGGGATCGAGACAGCGCTTATAATCTCCAAGAAGCACTGTCCGGGATCGAGACAGCGCTTATAATCTCCAAGAAGCACTGTCCGGGATCGAGACAGCGCTTATAATCTCCAAGAAGCGCTGTCTCGATTCGCGATAGACTTACATTTGCTGCTCACCCGATCCGCTACCGCCGCTCTTCATATCATCGTTGCTGATACCTCGTTTTACCTTCTTGATGGCATCTTTCAAGGTGCCGAAACGATACGATACACTAACCATCAGCATCCGCATCGTACGGTAATTGATCTCACGGCGGAAGAAGGTATCGTCGGAAGTAGTACTTTCCATCTTCATTCGCTTCCAGAACGGGTTTTGGAAAGACAACTGAACAGATAGCTTTTTCTTCAAGAAATCCTTGTTCACGGAGATTCCCGTGAAATAGAACGGAGAGCCTTTCCCCTGTAACTGAATCCAAGGAGAAAAATACCCACCATGTACATTCAAGCGGAAATCCAACGGGAAATTAAACTGCGTACCGGCGAATATACGACCGCTGAAACCACTGTTTGCCATATCATTCTTTTCGCTCTTCAAATCCGTATAATCCATTCCACCATTCATATAGATACGGAACAAAGGAACCGGATTCCAATTCGCGTATACGAATAAGCCGGTAGATTGTTTCTTACCGATATTACCATAAGTGGTCTGGAAAATACCCGGGTTCTCCGGATCGATAAACGTATATCGTTCGATAGAATTATTCACGAACGTATAAGTAGCGCTCGCGTTTATACTGAACTTCTGGGCGAACATACTATAGTTCAAGTTGATATTATTACTTTTCTCCGAGTCTAGATTCGGATTACCAAACGATATGTTTTGCGGGTCCGCGTTATTTACATAAGGATTCAAATACCAGATACCCGGACGCTGGATACGCATATTATATCCCAACCGAAGCTGTTGCGCCATATTCAGTTGATAAGAGACGGTAGCGTTTGGCACCACGTCGAAATAATGAGTATCGAAGTTCATATCGGGAGCCATCTCATACTTCACGTCCAAAGCGGTTCCTTCCGCACGTACCCCCGCTTTCACGCCAAACTTATCAAACTTCATCGAATAGCCCAGATAAGCGGAATAGATATGTTGGGTATGACGGAAATGGCTATCCTTAGAAGTTATGTCCTCCCATATATTCAACGAATCGTTGAAAGCGGTACGATCCGTATTACTCCGGCTCTGGCGGAATATATATTTCGCGCCAACCTCCAAGGTCTGATCCTTCCATGTAGGGGTCGTATAATCCACCTGCCCGGTGTGCTCGTTCGTAGAAGCCTTGTTGATATTATTTTGCGGATAGCCGAGCCAAGGATTGTAATTCACGACATTCTTTAATTCCGTATAATCCTTGTTATCATTGGGAGAATGGCTGAAACGGTAAGAGATCGTCAGCAACTCATCCTTTTTATGGGTAGAATGCTGGTAATCCACGCTAATGTCCGTAGAACCAAATGTTTCCGTAGCGTCCGAATTACGATTATAATCATATACCGGATTACGATTGATATCCTGCATATTCACCGTGTATTCCGAACGGTTCGTCATCTTGCCATGGAATAAGTTCGCCCCTACGGTCAGCAAGTTCAAGGAGTCGATCTCATAACTACCTTCCAGCGAACCAAACTGGAAGGGTCCGTTATTCTTCCTACGTCCATTTTGCGTCAAGAAATGTTGCTCGTCATTTTCCAAATCCTCACGTATCGAGGTAGACTCATTCCAAGGCTCCCTATTATAATTGTAATTATAATTCGCTGTCAATCCTAACTTACCCGCTTTAAGGGATATATAGCCGCCACCACCGACACGTCCCAAAGAACTACCGTTCACACGAACCGTACCGGTATATCCTTGTAAAGCATTTTTCGTTGTAATGATATTAATGATACCACCGATACCCTCGGCGTCATATTTAGCGCCCGGGTCTGTGATCACCTCTATGTTTTTCACGGAATTGGCCGGCATGCTCTTCAATACCTCAGCAGGATTGTTGCTCAATAAGTTAGAGGGCTTGCCATTCATGTAGATCTTGAAGTTCGTGGAGCCTTTCAATTGGATTTGGTCATCCCCGTCCACGGTTACCATCGGTACCTTACGAAGCATTTCCAATGTATTGTTTGTCTGTGCCTCCGGATCATCTTCCAAGCTATAGGTAAGTTTATCGATCTCAGCCTTCACCAAAGGTTTCTGTGCCGTAACCGTCACTTCCCCCAGCCGCTGGTTATCCTCCTGCATATACAACTTACCCAAATCCAAGTTCCTCTGTTTATCCGAGATCGTAAATGTTTTCTCGGCAGGAGCTTTTCCTATCGATTGCATAGAGATGATGTATTTACCGGCGCTACTCAATGGTGCCTGAAACTTACCATCCACATCACACGCTAAAAGCTTGACCGGCTTATCGGGGGTCTTCGCTAAAGCAATTCTCAACGTCGCATAGGGTACGGACTCGTTACTCAGCGAGTCTAACACCTGTCCCTTAATTGAATAGGAACCTGTCTTGTCCGCTTGCGCATACAGAGGAAGCGCAAAGAACAGTACCCAAAATAAGGCAAACAATTTCTCTTTCATACGTTCATCTATCACTATAAAAATAATACATTTTACTGCAAATTACACTATTTACGATTTCATCGTACAAATAAAGTCATTAATAATGTTCATATTTCCTTTTTCTTCTAAAGAAGTCTGAAAAAAGAGTATTTTTTCATAATAGACGGACATCAAGTAAAACAGGTTGCACAATAATCCTAGGAATCTTTGAGAAAACGAATATATTGTTATTTTTGCATTCGTAATTCTTTAAAATACAATGTCATGAGAACTATCTTTTGTGTATTAGCCACTTTGATGTTGGGTTTGACGAGTCTGCAAGCCCAGAGTTTAAAAGCCATTAAGTTGAATGCTCCCGACAAGACCCGGGGCGCTTCGGTAATGAAAGCCTTGGCAGACCGTCACTCCGAGCGCGAGTTTGCCAACAAGAAACTCAGCCTACAAGATCTTTCCGATTTGATGTGGGCCGCTATCGGTATCAACCGGGAGGATGGGAAACGTACCGCCGCTTCTGCCTTGAATAAGCAAGATGTGGATGTCTACGTATTGATGGAAGAGGGCGCTTATCTGTATGATCCGAAAGCCCATCAACTGAACCCGGTAGCGGAAGGCGATCACCGTCCACTGATTGGAGGAAAGCAAACCTCCGTGAACTCAGCTCCCGCTTGTCTATTGATGGTTTCTGATGTTTCCAAATTCGGCAATGTAGGTACACCACAATTACGTGAGCGCTTTGGAGCCTTAGATGCCGGGCTGGTCTCTCAGAATATCGCCTTGTTCTGCTCCGGATGTGGCTTGGTAACGGTTCCCCGCGGCAGCATGGAGGCTGATGCTTTGAAAAAAGTGTTGAAGCTATCCGACTCCCAAATCCCGATGATCAATCATCCGGTAGGATACGCAAAATAACGTCAGCACTCACGTAAGCCCCCGAGAATCATCTTGTGGGCTTACAAGACCGCTCACGCAGGAGGCTGAGAACAATCTTTACAAAAAATAGATATTCCGACTCTCCGAATATGATCAACCAATTCCATATTCGTCAATTTATGAAAAATAGAGAGATCAAACTGATAAGGTAATAATAAATCATCAATCGCAAACGCAATCTGATTTAACCGACTACGTGTCAAGTTTGCCCCCACCAAAGATATATCCACGTCCGAAAAAGGTTTATGGTTTCCCTTAGCTCGCGAACCGTAAAGTATTACTTCCTCAATATCCTCGTATCGAGCGTAAAACTCACGCAACTTATTCAATTCTATGTCACTCAATCCATATTTCATTTACAGCTTCATCTAGTCTCATTTTCCGATATACATAACATCCTCTCTTCAAACCGGCAAAATAGTGGATAATAAACCAGTACGATATTCTCATAAATTTCAGAAGCCACATCGTCATCATAATTATGAGAAGTCAAATTACGATCCTCAATTGTCTCCATCCATCGTTTATCTTCTATAAGCCCTATTTGTAAAGCCTTACGTATAGCATCACGTGAACCTCGAATATCCGTATAACCTTGATATTCCGCATAATCTTTCATCACCTTCCAGACTAATTCACGGGTATATTCAAAACGCTGGATTAATCCTTCTTGCAAAAGTTCATCAATCTCGTCCGCTAATTCCAACCGCCAAGATACAATGTCCACCGCTTGACCCAATTTAGCCAAAGCCTTACAATAATTAGAAAATCGCTGTAACCAACGTATATCTTGTGCCATATATGTAAACTTTAGAATACGAAGATAAGAAAAACAGAAGATATTCCTACATTCATTTCTTGAAAAATGCAAACCAAGCAATCAAAGCCAGCAGCACGAATATAACCACCAAGATCGTATTCCCCCAACGAATCAGGAAGGAAGGCATCTCGCCAATCATGTTGCGGACTTTCTCGCTACGCAACTCGATACGGTTTTGATCCGATTCTGCTTTTTTCTTCATCTCATTGTATGTCGACATATCTTTAATTCCCCAACTCTAATTGATTCTTCACTAAATTATAATAAGCGCCTTTGCGATCGATCAGCACGTCGTGGGTGCCTACCTCTACGATACGGCCTTTATCAAGAACGACTATTTGATCGGCATTGCGTACGGTACTTAATCGATGGGCGACGATTATTACCGTCTTACCCCGGTAAAAGTCCGTCAGATTCTCCACTATGGCACGTTCATTGTTGGCATCCAACGAATTCGTCGCCTCATCGAAAAAGAGATAAGAAGGGTCCTTATAAACCGCCCGGGCGATCAAGATCCGTTGACGCTGGCCTTGGCTTACGCCTTGACCATCCGGACCTATCACCGTATTATATTTTAAGGGTAAGCGCTCGATAAATTCCTCTATATTGGCGATACGAGCTGCCAATAATAAGCGAGATTTATCAATCTCACCGTCATCCACGGCAATATTGCGTGCGATCGATTCAGAGAACAGATAACCGTCTTGCATCACCGCACCACATTGGTCACGCCACCATAAAAGGCTGAAAGATCGCAAATCATTTCCACCCACCCGGATATCACCTTCTACCGGATTATAGTAGCCCAATAATAACTTGATCAAGGTTGTTTTCCCGCTACCACTCGTTCCTACGATCGCCGTAATCTTGCCTCGAGGTATTTTAAGGTTTATCCGCTCCAAGACTTTCGGCGAATGGATGCCCTCATATTGAAACGTCACGTTACGAATCTCAATGTCCCTATCGCTTCCGTTAAAACCGGTTATCATACGTTCCGGCGTCTCCTCTTCTTCCCGATCATGGATCTCGCTCATCCGTTCCAGACTAATCTTCACGTCTTGCCAACTATAAAGAAACTGCACGAACTGTTCCACCGGAGCGTTCAACTGCCCGATAATATACTGTATAGCCAACATCATACCCAACGACAGGCTACCCCCGATCACAGCCGTAGCGGCAATCACCGTAATCACGATATTCTTTACCTCATTAATCAAGATACTGCCGGCCTCCTGACTCTGTTGCAGCCGCATCGATTCGATGTTTGTCCGGAACAAGTCCGCTTGTATATCCTCCCACTCCCAACGCCGACGTCGCTCACAATGCTGAAGCTTGATCTCTTGCATACCATTCAATAACTGCATGGTTTTCGATTGATTACGGGCCCGTTGCTCAAAATAAGTATAGTCCAGCAAACGACGTTTTTTAAGGAAGAATGTCACCCATACGGCATATAAAGCGCTACCTAGTACGAAAATAAAGAATATCAATCGATTATAATAAAGTAATACCCCACCGAACACCACGAAGCTGAAAGCGGAGAAAAGCACCGTCAATGTCTGCGCCGTCAAGAAACGTTCCACACGCTCATGATCATGGATGCGTTGCAAGAGATCGCCCGTCATTTTCGTATCGAAAAACGACATGGGTAATCGCATCAGTTTGATCAAGAAATCGGATAACAATGATATATTCACCCTCGCACTTATATGCAGTAATATCCAGCGACGGATAAAGTCCACCGAGGCACGGCTCAAGACCAGCATCAATTGTCCCGCCAAGATCAGATAGATCAGATTCAGATTCTTAGTAGCGATACCTTTATCCACGATCGCTTGGGTAAGAAACGGAAAGATTAATTGCAATACGCTTCCCAGCGCAAGCCCCAGCAACAACTGGATAAAGAAACGTTTATAAGGTTTCATATACCCCCAAAGGAAATGAAAGGGATCTCTTCCCGTATGGCGTTCATCTTTCCGCTTATAAAAAGCGGGGGTCGGCTGCAAGGCCATTAATATGCCTTTCTCCTCCCCTCTCGAACGGGTACTGATCCACGCATTACGAAACTCTTCCTCATCGATACGCAACAAATTCTTACCGGGATCGGCTATATAAAAAACAGATTTCCCATCCTGTTTCTTTTTAACGTCATATAATACGACAAAATGATCTTGGTTCCAATGGAGGATACAAGGGAAGGGGCGCTGCTCCACCATCTTCCCCAGGGTCATTCG
The DNA here is from genome assembly GCF_002272965.1 of Parabacteroides sp. AT13. Lineage (NCBI taxonomy): Bacteria > Pseudomonadati > Bacteroidota > Bacteroidia > Bacteroidales > Tannerellaceae > Parabacteroides > Parabacteroides sp. AT13. Next base: position 936,111 of record NZ_NQMH01000001.1, read on the forward strand.
TCCACATATCGTACGGAATCCTATATACTCGGCGGCATCAGAGATACCCAACATAGAGACTCCTTCCCGGGTGACGACACAAAGGTTCTGCATCGTCGCGGCGGAATACTCCTTGCCGTGGAACTTGGCGATCATGCGAAGGCAGGTAGCGCCGCATTCCATGGAGTCTGGTTGTTTGATATGGGGGAAGCTCATAATTTAATACCTTCCTCTATACTATACACATTTTTCCGTTCTTTCATTGCTTTCGACTTGTTTTTACGGAATGTATAACGAAGTAAGATCCAAGGCCGAAAAGAGGCACTGATTTTTCGTTGATCGCTGTAGTTCTCATAGCTACCACTACGTAATTCCATCGAGGTACGATAAGTAACCAAACAATTCTCCATCGCCACGGAAATATAGAAATAGTCCGTAAAATTATAAGAGACCTGTACCATCGAAAAAGAAGGGCTATGATACTTCACACGAGAGATTGGCGTATAGGTATAATTGTTATATAATATATCAGCACCCAAATACCACTTCTTATAATTCGCATTGAAATACAAAGAGCAACTAAACCCTTTCCTCGGGTCTTGATTCTCATAATAATCCACGACATGATACGCATTGACACCTATACGCCCTAAATTGCCTATCCGATAAGACAGACTTCCCCCTATGCGTAAATTCTTATACTTCCCGCTATTCCTATAGCTACTGATATAAATATCCTCTTCGCTGAATCCATACGATTCCACCAAGTCCGTGCTGATCCGATAAGAGACGCTCGGTGTCAAATAAAATCCTTTCGTGTTAAATGTCAAGGATAGGTTCAATTTATGATTTTGGCTCGGAAGCAGATAAGGGTTTCCTTGTGTCTTCACTAAAGAATCCGTAGACATATTATAAGGATTCAATTCGCTCTCGGTAGGAGCCGTATTGGTAAGCGTGTATCCCAATCTCGTAGATAGATGATCGCTAAAATCATAATTACCGCTTAAAGAAATGCGAGGCTTGAAGTAATGATTAGAGGCCTCACCCGCTTTCAGCCAAATTCCTTCCAGCCCGGCAGAAAGCATATAAGAAAAACGCTTTATAGACTGGCTATAGTCCGCATACAAATACTCTTCCCATTTCTCGTGCCGGAAAGTAGGCATTCCTATACTCACTTGACGTATACGATCACTCGTAAAACGAGTCTGATTCCCTACATTCAAGCTACCTCCATTTGCAAAATCCACATTATAATCCACATCAAAACGACCGGAATTCCGGTCGTTCTTATATAAATATGTATTCAGATAAGACCAATCCAGATATGACTCCGAGCGATTTCCGTCATTCTCGTTATGATTCTTATTGAAAGCAAGGGTCGTTTCCAATATATGGTTTTTCGCAAACGTATGCTTATGGAACAAGCTAGCCGTAAAAATATACGATTGATCCTTATTAAAAGAAGAATAATCGAATTCTTGGGGTATTCCATCCGTTAAAAGTCCATCACCCCAACCTTTCTTCTTATTGATTTTTTTATTACCATACATATGAGCTACGATATAATCCTTGTCTGTACACATCCAACGGAATTGCAACTCACCTAAATAGCTAGTACCATCCAAACGTTCCTCTCCCTTCGTCCATTTACTATACCCCGTATTTAGCTGCCGTTGCTCCTGTTCCGAGCGATCATCATACAAATAGTCCACTGAAGCTCTTCCATAAAGTGCGTATCGAGAGTTTCCAACCTCAAAATACCCTACCCCAAGCCCCTTACGGAAAGGGACATCATGCCGCGTGGCTCCTTCCAAGAAGATAAAAGGTTGTGTCTTCTTTTTCAATTTTATATTCAATATCTTTTGGTAACCATCCTTTAAGTAACGGGCTTTCACCACATCGATTATCTCCACGGATTCTATCTCTCTCGGATCAAGAGTGGCGATTCCCGAGTTATAACGATTCCCGTTTATCAATATCAAGGGTTGCGCCCCATCCTCCAACTGCACCTTCCGGTTAGCCACATCCGAGTACAAGCGTGGGATCTCTTGCAGGGCCCGGAAAGGGTCTTTCATATTTTTAGCCTTCTCTGACAGATAAAAGATCTCTCCCGTAGCGGTCCGATTCACTTGATCATTCCGATTACCCGTCACCATTACTTCGTCCAATACGACCGTTTTCTCAGGTGTCAGCAAGAAGTCTTTTCTAACATCCCTGTTTTCCACTCGCAATATTTGCTCCTGCGCATTATACCCCAAGAAAAACAAACGTAGCTCATACGCTCCCTCCTTCAATCCATCTATACGAAAATGACCTTTTTCATCAGTTAAAGCCATGGCCGATAACGAGTCTTCCACACTCAATATCACCTGTACCCCATCCATCATCTTCCGCTTCTCGTTTGTAATTATTCCTGAGAAGGTGTAAGACTGGGCAGACAATGTGAAGAGGCCTTGTGAGATGAACAGAAGCCAGAAAGCGATAGTTCTCATGGTATTATGCGTATAATTCTTCTTTTAATAATTGACATTTGAAAAGATACATCAGATATTCTTTCAAAGTCATATTGATTGCGTCAAATGTACATATATTTTCCCCCGGATGCAACATTATTTGTTTATTACATGGTCCCAAACAGGCAGGCAGTAATTTACAATCTATACAATTTTGAGGCAACATCTCCTTCAACCAATAAGAAAGTTTTGTCTCATTCCAATGTACCTGTCCTGATTGTAAATCAAATTCTCCTAACGCATTTTTATCATCAAAAGAAGAAATCGTAGAACACTTAAAAACTTTACCATCATAATTAAACAAAACTTCTCTATGCCGTTCAGCAAAGCAAACATCTCCTTTTGGCATAATATAATAATCCAATAAAAATTTCTTATCTAAAAACTTTTGAACCGAAGCATGTAATAACGGCACATTAACTTTATCTTTTTCTAGTTGCCACACTTTTTTCAAAATGACAAAACAATACTTACGATCTAGAAAATCCAAATCACCAATGATTTCATCTATTTTCTCTAATGTCTTATTATCAAAGTTTATTCTTACCGCAAGCCACCTATTGGGAATTTTATCATTAATAAGCCGAATAGTTCTCAATGTCTTCTCATAAGTATCCTGATTCGGGTTATCCTTATCTTTCTTTATTTGATTATGATGTATTCTATCACCATCCAAAGTAATTTGGAATTGGCATTCAAAGTTTTTTAAATAATCTATAATAGATTCTGTTATCAAAATCGCATTTGTTGTAAATTCAGCAATTAGATCCAATTGATTAACTTGGCAAAAGTTTCTCGCAAAATCCAGAATTTCTTTTATCCCTCTGAAATACAAAAAAGGCTCTCCCCCAAAGAATGATAATTTTAATATCCTATAAGATGTTTTAATATATTCTTGTTCTATATTCTTTTTTATAGCTTCTATTACTTCACTCTTCAAGAAACTTCCCGCTATTCTATTCTCGTAACAGTACCAACAGTTTAAATTGCAATCCAATGTTGTATTCACCATGACTTGATACATAGAGGCATCAAATTGCATCCTTTTTTTCCGAAACAAGACAATCTCTCTTTCATCAAAATCATCAGGAACAATATATTGATTATCCACCAAAGATTTATATAATACAGGATCAGATTGCTCTAATTTTAAAATATTTTCTTTTTTATATTTTTCATATCTCACATTATTTAATAATATAAATTTATTATTAAATGAATTATAAAGTAAATAAACCTGCGGCAAAACGTTCTCTACAACCTGATAATATATCTTCTTCATTTCATTTTTCATTAATTTCTCGATAGAAATAGCTGATGCCTTCTCCCTGTTACAAAGAAAGCATCAAACTAAAAAAACTATCAATTAGCCACACCTCCCTGAAGAATTATTGACTCCTCCACACTTACCTGAGCCATTGTTAGTACCAGAACAACTTCCATCCCCATTATTCGGAGCCTTATCATCTGGATCCTCTCCTCCACGAACTAAAATAAGTTCATTTTCCTCTAGCCTCTCTAAAATAAGGCTAGGCAAATTCATTAAATCATTCATAATATCTAAAATTTATAGTTTATAATAGGTCATAATCTATGACCGTTTCATTTACTATTTTACTTATGACTGTCTAGGATTTTCTTGTGGACACAGAACCTTCCGTCCATCCTCAATCCAATACCATTCGTCAGTCTCTTCATCATAATGCCATTCACCACCTTTTATAGCGGAAAGTTCTTCCTTCGACAACAAATCACCAATTTCCATGTCTATATGCTTTTTTAGTCTGTTACAAAAATATAAGTAAAATTTCGTACTCTATCTAACAAACACCTAATTTTCATCTAACAAAAAGCTAACAAAACGAGAAAAACGCATCTTTTTTAAGATTATTCACTATCTTCACATCCAAAATAACGAATCTATCATGAAACACTCCTTATATATTGCGGCCATTATGTTGCTAGTCTTAATACTCTCCCAAGGATATTGGCTATACAATATATATAACGCTGAAAAATATAAAACGCAAGAAGTCCTTGAAGAGCTATTCGAAGAGGCTATCAAGCAAGAAATGTCCAAGCGAATGGTTAGCAACAAACCGAAAGACCCCAACAACCCCAAAAGAATCATAAGAAGAGCTAGTGATATGACACCAGAGGAACGAGCCAAGCTAAAAGGGGATACCATAATCTGGCCACAAATAAAAAATCGGAATCTAAAAGATAACTATGCCGACCTATTAGCGCAACGTATGCAAGACGGTCTACGTAATGCAAATAGACCCTTAAAACCAAATGTATTAGACAGCCTATTCAATAAAACATTAACTGATCACAATTTACAAGCAATATCTTATATAGAAATATCAGACTCTACCCGGCAAACCGTAAATACGGTAGGAAAAAAATTCAACCTTTCATTTTATAAGTTCCAAACAGAAAAGCTCCCGATAGGAACGCAGGGATTACAATATGTACAGGCTTTCGTTAAATTACCTCTTTCTGACATTGTCCAACGAAAGCTCTTGGCTTTTATCGTATCTTGTCTAATCATCCTTACCTCGGCGAGTTGCCTATATTATTTATTAAGAACAATACGTAAAGCCCACGCCCAACTCCGAGACCGTGAAATAGCCGTACATAGCGCTATCCACGACTTGAAATCCCCGCTGAACACGGCGTATGCCTCTATGGATCTTATCGCTAGCCTAGAGAATGAACCGATGAAAGTGAATATATTAAATACCGGAAAAACTCAGATAAAACAGTTGATAGAGATCATCGAGTCCATGCTGTCACTATTGAAAACAGCGGATGGAAAAGAGAGCGCACGAAAGTCGCCTATAGATATTAGATCATTTATTGAGCAAACCTACCAAGCGATAGCAAGGCTCTATCCTAACAAGATCCCCTTGTTCAAGCTTGAGAAAAGCGAGGATTTCCCCGACATGATCGAAGCTGATACCGTTCGTCTGGAACGTTGCCTCCGGAATTTGCTAGAGAACGCATTGAAATATTCGAATGACGATGTACGAATCACCGTAACGTTGACTATGAAAAACAACCATTACCGAATAGCCATAAAAGACACCGGTTGGGGAATCCCCAAGAAAGCCCAGAAAAAACTCGGACAACAATTCTTCCGGGTGAAACAAGCCGACAAGCCAGCGCAACCGGGATATGGATTAGGTTTGAGTAGCGTAATGCTAATGGCTAAAGAAATGGGCGGCTCCCTAACTTTTCAGAGTGAGGAGGGTGTCGGTTCAACATTTTTCATTAACTTACCAGCCGAAAACTCATAACACTATATGGAAGATAAACAGAAAGTGATCTTTATTGAAGATGACCCAAACCTTGGATTAATCATCGTATTGGCCTTGCAAAGTAAAGGATACGAGGTTTGCTACGCCAACACGTTAAGCGGTATTCAAGACATGATAGAAAAAGACTGCCCTAATATCCTGCTTCTCGATCTGGAAGTTGGCAATCAAAACGCATTGGATTATTTGCCTTTTATTCGTTCAAAGCATCCTTCATTGCCTGTACTGATAGCCTCTTCCCACAACGAAGGGGAGGAAATAACACGCTGCTATGAAGCCGGAGCTAATCATTACACCAAAAAACCGTATGATATACAAGAAATAGATTTCCTAATCCAAAGGTTTTGTAAAAAGGGCAGTCCGATATCAAATAGTATATCTATTGGAGATTACCAACTGGAACTCTCCACTCATAAATTATTCTATAAACAAGAACAGTCAAAAACATTAAGTCCTAAAGATTTCAAGTTATTCTATCTGTTATCCGAGCAATTAAATCAGCCAGTAAGCAGAGAAAAGCTTTTTCATGAAATATGGGATGGGCAAGAAGTTCATGATAGCCTAAACAACAGCATCTCGCGTTTGCGCAAATTATTGGAAAAAGATACCACACTTTCAATAGATGCCGTAAAAGGAGTTGGATATATATTATCAAAAAAAGACCAACTCTCCTCATCGTAATTAAGGGGGGCTTATTGTAGATTTCTAGATACGCCCTTGTTCCCTATCGCATGATTCGGGAAAAACACGTACGACTTTTTTGAAAAACACCTACGACTTTTCCCTAAAACACGTACATGTTTTGAGTAAAAGATCATCCTGTTTTTAACATACTAATAATCAGCATATTATATAATTCTTTTCATTACCAAACTTATTGTTTGGAATTTATATCGATCCTATAGGGACGTAGCGTGCAGCGTTTGCTACCTAAAGAGTTTTCATTATCTTCGCGGAAAATTAATTGAGATGTGGACGTTCTTTATCATACTTCCAATCCTGTATCTTGCAGGGAATATTTATATTTATCTAAAGGGAAAACAGGCTTTGAAAAGCCAGTCTACCGGAGTTAAAGTATTGTTATCCATTGTTTTTTGGGGAGGAGCTTTATCATTCTTCAGTAGTTTTCTATTCAGGAACCTAGATATGCCGGCTTCTTTCGCTCAAACAGTTTCCCAAGTAGGAACAGGATGGCTCGTGTTCACTTTATACATGGTATTAGCTCTGTTGGTATTTGATATCTTACGACTTTTCCACCTACGTTTCAAATACTCATTCTATTTATCCTTATTCTTAACACTCAGCTTATTAGGATATGGAAACTATAATTACCAACATCCTGATACACGAGTTATCAACATGGTTATCAACAAACCGGCCGATACCGATGGACAGTCGCTGAAGGTCGTAGCCATTAGCGACATACACTTAGGATACGCTACCAACAAGACGATGCTTGCCGGATATGTGGATATGATAAACGCCCAACGCCCGGACATCGTTCTTATCGGTGGAGACTTGATAGACAACAGTGTCGCACCTCTGCGATACGAGCATATGGAAGAGGAACTGTCCAAGATCTACGCCCCATTAGGCGTTTATATGGTACCGGGTAACCATGAGTATATCAGTGGCATAGAGGAGAGCGAGAAATTTATAGCGCAGACGCCCATCGTACTTTTAAGGGATTCCGTGGCTATCTTGCCCAATCAGATCCAACTCATAGGACGGGACGACCGGCATAACAAAGGACGGAAAACTTTAGGTCAGCTTACTGCGAACCTTGATAAAAGCAAACCTGTTATCTTACTAGACCATCAACCCTACGATTTAGAAAAAACGGAAGAGGCTGGCGTAGACTTACAGTTTAGCGGACATACACATCGAGGACAAGTATGGCCGATGAACTGGATCGTGGATCATCTGTTCGAATTAAGTTACGGGATTAAAAAAATCGGAAATAGTACGATTTATGTCTCATCCGGCTTATCTTTGTGGGGACCGCCTTTCCGTATCGGGACGGACAGCGAGATGGTGGTGTTCAATATTACATTCAAAGAGTAAAGATGAAAGTATTTATTCAATCGATCGTAGCGCAGCTATTACTAAATCCGTATATTTTCTGGAGAGGATATCAAGCGCTTCCTCCTAAGAAAAGTTGCCGGATTCCTTTTATCTTGTTTTTCGTACTCGAACTATCGCTTTATTTTTTCGGATTTATTTTTAGGAATGAACTACCTGATAACGTGATAATCACGATCCAATACATCTGTAACACTTGGTATATAGCGTCCATTTATATCACTTTATCTCTCTTGGTACTTGAGTTGATCAGGCTCTCCCAACGTATCAAGCCATGGTTCCCCAAATGGATGAAAGGGCATTGGCAGCAAACCAAGCTAACCCTGTTTTTTCTTATCGTATTCGGTGTTACCGGTTTAATGATTCACGCATACCATACGGTAATGAATCCGATTGTTAAGAACGTATATATCACGTTGCCCAAAGCCGCAGGGGATCGGGATAGCCTGACTATTGTCATGATGAGCGACTTACATATCGGAGAGGTTATCGGGAAGGACTTGGTACAAAAATATGTGGCGCTCAGCAATGCACAGCATCCGGATATGGTGGTATTAGCGGGGGATATTATGGATTATGAATCCCGGTTCGCGGAAAACGCCCACATAGAGGATGATTTAAAACAATTAAAAGCTCCGTTGGGAGTATATATCATTTACGGGAATCATGAATACCGGGCAAACCGGAACGCGAAATATCGTTGGCTGCAAAAGACCGGAGGTACGCTACTAATAGACTCGGTGGTCCAACCGGACTCAACTTTTTATTTGATAGGGAGGGATGATTTCATCCATAAGAAACGAAAATCGCTTCATTCGTTAATGGAAGGGGTGGATACCGGCAAACCGATTATCGTTTTGGATCATCAACCTTGGTCGTTCGCCGAGATGAATATGAATGGGGTGGATTTGGGACTGCACGGACATACGCATAACGGGCAGTTATGGCCTTATCCCCTACTGATGAAGCTTGTGTATGAATGCCCGTACGGATATTATAAGAAAGGACCTACGCAATTCTATGTATCTTCCGGCATTGGTATAGCAGGACCTCCTTATCGGGTGGGAACCGTCTCGGAATTGGTCGTATTGCATATCCGCTTCAAAGCCCCCAAACAGACTGGCGAAAGAGGGAAAAGCACGATGCCCATTCAAGGGAGCTGACAATGGGCATCGTAAGCTCGCTTGAATGGGCATTGTAAGGCCCTTTGAATGGGCATCGGCAGAAACCCGCCTATTCGGTACCCTTGGTGGCCGCTTCCAACTCAACCGGCACGCTCAATGTACGCCTGTATAAATCCGGATCGCCCAATACCTCCAACGCTTTCTCCAATACAAGATCATCTTTCAAGCTTTCTTGCAACTCTCCTCGTTGGTAATAATAACGTTTTACGATCTCGGCGGCCATTACTCGTTTCACCTCATCCTTGAAACGATCGAAATCTTTTTCCAGATTCGGAGTCAGCTTAGCCTCTAATTCCTTGAACGCAGTAGAATCCTCCTCCAGATACCCCTCGAACTCAGCCACTTCTTTTAAGTTCCTCAATACTTTCTCGCTTTGGCGGTCATACGTGAAATTCTTGGACTTGGCGTATTGCTTCAAAGCTTCGAAATCCTCATCGGAAACCGTAAATTCCTCGATAGGAGCGATTGTCTTATGCTTTTGTGCCCAATCCGTAACGAAGTCGAACAAGACCGTATCCGCCGCCAAATAATACATCATGGTAGGCACTTTCGGCTCCTTCACCTCAAACTCCGGACGTACGCCACCACCATCACGAACCGGACGCTTCTTGGACGTATAGAATACGGAAGTCAAGCTATCCGGAATAGCAGCCACGCTACCATCCTCTTTCCGGTGCGAATAATCGATTTGCTGGATGCAACGGCCACTCGGGATATAGTATTTACTCATCGTGATTTTCACTTTTCCATTATAAGGCAGGTCACGAGGAGCTTGCACCAACCCCTTACCAAACGAACGTTGTCCCACCAACACGGCACGATCCATATCCTGCAAAGATCCCGATACGATCTCAGCGGCGGAAGCCGTACCTCCATTGATCAATATAGCCAACGGCATTACCGTATCCAAAGGCTCCGTAGAGGTTCGGTACGTACGATCCCATTGCTTGATCTTTCCTTTCGTTGAAAGCACCTCGCTGCCTTTCGGTACGAACATACCTACGATTTGTACGGCACCTTCCAGCACGCCGCCGCCGTTACCGCGCAAATCCAGTACCAAAGACTTGATATTATGATTTTTCTTTAAGTCCAAGAACGCCTCTTTCACCTCTTGAGCACTCTTGATAGTAAATGCCTTTAGATAAATATAACCGATACTGTCATTCTTAACCCCGTAGTAAGTAACTTGAGGTGTCGTGATCTGCTTACGGGTAATCTCGAACTTCCGGGGTTTCTTCTCGCCCGGACGTTGGATCGTCAAAACCATCTTCGTATTCGGAACACCTTTCAACAACTCGCTGACCCGGGAGTTTGTCGCCTTGGAAACATCGATCGTATCGATCGCCAAGATCAGATCGCCCGGCTTCAGACCCGCTAAATCGGCCGGCATTCCCTCGGTAGGCTCGGCAATCATCACGCCTCCCTCGTTGTTACGCTGACGGATCAAGGAACCGATACCTCCGTATTCGCCGGTCGTCATCAGACTCAATTCCTCCGTTTTTTGCTCAGGATAGTATTCCGTATAAGGATCTAAACCAGCCAACATTGCCTCGATTCCCCGCTGAACGGTTTTATCCACATCCACTGAATCCACGTAGAACATCTCTACTTCTTTCAATAAAGAATTGAAAATGTCTAGGTTCTTACTCACCTCAAAGCGGTTATCTTTTTGCGCCCATCCCGGCACTACGCTACTTGCGACGAACAGCAAGCAAAATAAACCTATAATTCCTCTTCGTTGAACCAATCTGTACATACAATATTTAGTTAATTAACGGCATAAATGTAAGGAATAATACGCCGCCTAAGCCAATATCCCTTTTACTTTTAACTTTATTTGTTCCCATTTATCATACGGAATCTCCGGGCCAACCACGTCGATCACATAGCCCGCCAGCATCGATCCGATGCGTGCGGATTGTACCAAAGACGCTCCTATGGATTGACCGTATAAGAATCCGGCGGCGAAGTTATCACCGGCGCCAGTCGTATCAACAGGCTTGCCCCCCTCAGCCGGGACAGAATAAAATTGACCATGACTACCGATCAAGGCACCTTCCTTTCCCAAAGTGACCAATGAGACCTCTACCAACTCAGACAAGGTATGTACGGCCTCAGCAGCCTTTTGCCCGGTAAAAGCCTCAGCCTCACTCTCATTAGAGAACAAAATATCCACATATTTAGGAATGATATCCTCCAGCATTCCTTTAAAAGCATTCACGATATTGAAGTTCGACAAATCCAGCGCTACTTTCAAGCCCAACTTTTTAGCCTTCTCCATCGTAGAACGAACCAACGGCTCGTTTACGAGCAAGTAACCTTCTATATAAATACATTGATATTTACTTAGCATCTCCTCGGTGATCTCATCCGGGGTTATTGTCGGGGCCGGGCCAAGGAAAGTCCCCATCGTACGTTCCCCATCCGGAGAAATCATCACCGTACAGCTACCTGTAAGTCCATCCGTCTTGATAAAATAGGAAGTGACACCCGCTTTTTCCAACGCATCCTCATAAAATCCGCCGATCGAATCATCCCCGATCTTACCGATAAAACCGGAATTCGCCCCTAAAGAAGACATCGAACGCATCGTGTTGCAGACAGATCCTCCCGGGGTTTGCGTACGTGGCAAGCCAGCTAAAGTTGTACGGATAGCGATCATTTGTTCCCTGTTAATCATATCCATAGCTCCTTTCTGTATACCGATTTCCGATAGGACATCATCATTTTCAAGCCTCAATAAAACGTCAACCAAAGCGTTTCCTAAACCTATTGTATTCATTTTTTCGTAATTTTTTTCGCAAAGATATTGCATATTTCGAAAATACCCCGTACTTTTGCAGTGCAATTTCAGAAAGGGGTTACGGAATAACCTTTGAAAGAGCGAAAAATTCTTCCTTAGCTCAGTTGGTTAGAGCATCTGACTGTTAATCAGAGGGTCCTTGGTTCAAGTCCAAGAGGAAGAGCGAAAAGACATCGGGAAAGACTGAAAAACATTCTTCTTTAGCTCAGTTGGTTAGAGCATCTGACTGTTAATCAGAGGGTCCTTGGTTCAAGTCCAAGAAGAAGAGCGAAAAGAGTTTTCATATAGAGATTAAAAAGTTAAAAACTGATTCTTCCTTAGCTCAGTTGGTTAGAGCATCTGACTGTTAATCAGAGGGTCCTTGGTTCAAGTCCAAGAGGAAGAGCAAAAAGAGAGATACCTATTAATAGGTATCTCTCTTTTCTTTTGTTCTTTTTCCGTTATTCACAGGGTTTTCAACAGGGTTATTAACAACCCTGTAATCCTCCTACCCTCTCCAAGCGATTAAAAATAAGTTCTTTAATTCTTCCGCAAGGACTCCACGACGCATATTGGGAAGATGAACGTTATCCCGCAAATCAGCGGGCATGTTTTTAATAAGTACATCCGACTCCTGCGAAGCCTTATAAATAAACTCCGTATCAAATAAAAAGCGATTCACCTGAGTTGAGGCCAAGAACGATTTTCCCCGCTGGTTAAAACCTTTCAAACCTCCTTGAGCATCCGTATGCGTTAATCCTAGAAGCGTAAAATTCAATATACGGGAAGCATAACTCATAATCTTTCTTCGAGTACTTAAATGGGTATAATAAGTATGATTCCGCACGGCGATAACGACATCATATCCCGATTCCAACCATTCTACCATCCGGCAGATAGAATCCGTCTCATACGGAAAATCATAATCCGTATATAAAGTAATGGATGAAGTGGAATGAGACAAGCCAGCCCTAACAGCGGCTCCTTTTCCCTTATTCGTATCATAACTTACGATCATCGTATCAGGGAGAGCCTCCAGAAGACGTCCCACCGCATCCTTCGTAAATCCTCTCTTCGAAGCGTCATTCACGACGATAAAACGAAGTGAGCGACCTTTAAGCATCTTTACCAATTCCGCATGTTTCTCGATCATCAAACGTTCCCAGCCTTCTTGTGGGTTATAACAAGGCAAGATAAGGTCGATCGCCTCCTCTTTACCCGGGAGAGTCTTCGGCCGATGAAGCGGCTCTGAAAAATCCAATGTCAATTGCTCCCATACGATCTTAAACCAGATCAACACACAAGGTAGTGCTTTCAACGCATAAGGAATAACATACGTTTTCCGGATATAACAGGGAAATATATCTGTTGGAGAAAGGGATGTAAGAATAAAACAGAAAACGAATAGTACCGTATTCAAGACAGGAGTCGTCTTACGGGTAGGCGTACCTATATACCAAAGGCAGACGGCTATCATGGCTCCCAAATATCCGCTATTCTCTGTTCCGGAGCTAAAAAGAACCATGAACAAAAGAGTAGAGCAAAGAAAATGCATGCGGAACCGCCGGTTATCATATTGATTTATCCTAAAATAAGGAGCAATAAATAAAAGTAGCCCGGGGATAACCAACCAGAGATCACTATACGTATTGACTCCCGAAATCTTACGAACCATCCCCAACAAAGAGATATTTGTATAAGGAGTAAATAAATTCTCTACATTCTTATCGAGAAGTACCTCATACCATTTCACGTATTGACTTGCCACATATTGAGGAGACGTATATAACATCGGAAGAACATACAAGACTATGCCCCAGAAAATAAGTCCTTTCAAAAAGGCGATCCGGCGTTTTGAGAATAGCAGGAAAGCAAGACCGACAATGCCATAAATCTTAGTCATCGTACCCAAAACGATCATTAGCGCCGCCCAAAACTCCTGTTTCCGCTCAATAAAAATAAACGAGAATAAAATCATGCCGGCTATGGCTATGTTAAATTGCTGCATAAGAACACACGTAAACAACTCATTCAAGCATACCCAAATGACAAACGCCTGTTTCCAATCCACCAATCCGAGTTTACGGATAGCCATATAAAGCAGCAAGCTATTCGCGAGACACCATAGCAACATCCCGATATAAGGAGAGAAGAGGGAGAAAGGCGCTATTATAGCCGTAAAAGGGATCCCGTATAAAAACCGGTCGTGGTATTCATTCGGATAATATATATAAAGGTCTTTCAACTCTAACGCATGGAAAAAGGAAGCCCTATAAATCATAAAGTTATTATAAGTCCTTCCCACAGGTAATTTCAATAAGCAAGCGACAAGGGCCGTCGCAAACCAAACAAATCCGACAAACCTCGGATTCTTAAATATCGGGCGTCTAAAAAAAACTCTCAACATATCCTTTTTTATTCGTTACAACTCCACTTTCAAATAAAACTTCTGACAGCCTATATGTTCAAAAGACTCGCCAACGCATAAAAACCCCTATCTAAAACAGTAGAAAAAACGTAAAAAGCATTTTTTTAAGTATTATCTTCGCGACATGGGAAAGAATAAATTAGCTAAGTTTGACGATATGGCGGGCTATCCGCACGTATTCCAATACCCTTTCGCCGCCCTACAAGAAAAAGGGTTTGATATGAAAGGACAGTGGCATGAACGTTTTTTCAAGAACGACCATCCTATTGTCTTGGAATTGGGATGCGGAAAAGGGGAATATACCGTAGGTTTGGGAAAGCTTTTCCCAAATAAGAATTTTATTGGTGTCGATATCAAGGGAGCACGTATGTGGACCGGAGCGAAAGAATCGCTGGAAGCCGGGATGAGTAACGTGGCTTTCCTACGTACGAGTATCGAATTGATTTCCTATTTCTTCGCTCCGGGCGAAGTAGCCGAGATCTGGATCACATTTCCTGACCCTCAAATGAAAAAGGTCAATAAGCGTCTGACCGGAACCCGTTTCATGAAAATGTATCGGGAAATCCTTTCCGGAGATGGTATTATCCATTTAAAAACGGATAGTAACTTTATGTATACCTATACGTGCGAGATGGTAAAAGCGAACCATTATCCCGTATTGTTCAGTACAGACGACCTATATCATTCCAATCTGGCGGATGAGATCTTATCCATCAAGACCTATTACGAGCAACAATGGCTGGATCGTGGATTAAACATCAAATACATCAAGTTTGTTTGTGAGGAAAGGGAACGATTGGTGGAACCTGACGTAGAAATAGAGTTAGATCCTTATCGTAGCTTTAATCGCAGTAAACGAAGCGCTTTGGCTTCTGGTAAATAAAAGAATGACTTAAAAAAATCAACAGATATGACAATCTATCCGAATCTGATTATTGAGGCGTTGAAGAACGTTCGTTACCCGGGTACCGGAAAGGACATCGTTTCCATGGGCCTCGTAGAAGACAACATTCGTATCGATGGTATGAATGTCACCTTCTCGTTATTATTCGAGAAGCCGAATGATCCGTTTATCCGCTCCGTAGTAAAAGCCGCGGAGACAGCTATCTTAACCTATGTAAGCCCGGAGGTGAATATCAAGGGAAACATCACGGTAAAAGCCCGTCAGTTAGCTCGCCCGGAACCGGATAAATTATTACCGCAAGTAAAAAATATTATCGCCGTATCTTCCGGTAAAGGAGGAGTTGGTAAAAGTACCGTTGCCGCTAATCTGGCTGTCGCATTGGCTTTACAAGGATATAAGGTAGGATTGCTGGATGCCGATATATTCGGGCCGTCCCAACCCAAGATGTTCAACCTAGAAGAGGCTCGCCCTTATATGGAAGAGGTAGAGGGCAGGGAACTGATCAAGCCGGCCGAAAATTATGGTGTCAAGATGTTATCCATCGGCTTTTTCGTTAATAAAAACGACGCAGTCCTATGGCGTGGAGCAATGGCTAGCAACGCATTGAAGCAATTGATCGGCGACGCCAACTGGGGTGAGCTTGATTATTTCTTAATCGATTTACCTCCCGGAACGAGTGATATCCATTTGACAATGGTACAAACACTAGCGATAACCGGAGCCGTGGTGGTAAGTACGCCACAAGAGGTTGCTTTAGCGGACGCTCGTAAGGGTATCAGCATGTTCACCGGAGATAAGGTTAATGTCCCTGTTTTAGGATTGATCGAGAATATGGCTTGGTTTACCCCTGCGGAATTACCGGAAAACAAATATTATATATTCGGAAAAGAAGGTTGTAAACGCCTAGCTGAGGAACTGAACGTGCCGTTACTGGGGCAGATTCCTATCGTACAAAGTATCTGCGAAGGAGGAGATCAAGGTAAGCCGGTAGCGTTGAATCCGGACTCGATCACAGGTAAGGCATTCCAAGAATTGGCCGAGAATGTAGTCAAGCAGATAGACTATCGCAACGAGTATCTGGCTCCGACAGAGCGAGTGATTGTAACCAAGAAATAAAGATGATTTATACGTATATACGTGTGGTCTCGCACGTATATACGTATCGTCCTACACGTACGCTCGCATTGGCCTACGCCTATATACGTATCAGCCTATGCGAACGTACGTATAAATTCAGCCCACAATATACTTGGCTTTCTTACCGCAAATCTTTCTGATACCCAACACAATCAGCCAAGATACAGCGAATGATACCACAGAAGCGGCAGGAATCTGTAAACCCAAAGGGATATTCAAGGCTCTCGCCAACAGCACGCTGGGTCCCGTAAAGAAATAATGTACCATATAGATACCGAAACCGCATATGGTTAAATTCGCCAACATTCGCTTAATCGTATCCGACTTAACATTTACCTTCTTCGCCAGTAAGAAGATAGGAATCGTCATCATCACCACATTGGGAGAACAATAATAGAAGAATAACTCTAACTGTTCCTCCGTGTAAGCAGGCAAAGCGGTCGTATAGCGGAAACCGAAGAAAGTAATGGCATAGCCTACGACAAACATAGGAATGCCTATCCCAACGATCTTTCCTAACGACCAATCATGATTCCGCAGATAATGCCCCAATAGCAAGTAACCGTTAAACCCGGCGAAATAATAAAGCATACTGAATTCATTCCATGAGCATCCACCCCAAATGTAAGGAGATACGAATTCCCGGTAATAAGGAATAAACAAAGTCACTCCCCAACCTGCCAGAAACCATAATTTCGCCTTATCCGAAACTTTCTCGACCCAAGCGGAGAAGATCGGCAAATAAAGATATAAACCTATCAGTAAATAGATATACCACATATGTACATCCAACAATGAGAAATTGAACGGTATCTGGGCGATATAGCCTAAAGACACACTCAACGATTGACGAGTCACCTCTTCTCCCGAATAAGGGAAGAAATCAAGAATAAGTTCCGGCCTCAAACCAAGCAGTCCCGTAAACCAAGGGAATAAATTATAAATAACAGACCAAATCAAGAAAGGCCAGAATACACGCAATATCCTTTTCTTATAGAAAATAGAAGTCTCTTCCCGGACCGGTAGCAACAAGGCTCCCGTAATCATAACGAACAGAGGTACACAAGGACGAAGAAAAGCCCCATAGGCAGCTCCCCAAAACTTAATATCCCCAATAATCGGAGAATCTCCGGGATAGAAATTAAACGGGTCTGTACAATGACAGCAAACAACAGTGAACATGGCTATCAAGCGTACGACATCCAGCCAAACTACGTGTGTTTTCACGGTAGGATTTGTTACATTTTGCATAAAGTAGATCGATTGTGTTTAGATTGACGGCGAAAATACAAAATAATCCAGCCAAATAGGAGATTCAGCTGGATTTCTAACCTCTATTAACGATATTCATTAATATACAAAGTCTTTCCTACGAATAAACGCCACCGTACGATGTATTTCCGTGTACATGATAATATCCTCATCGATAAATGGCACCTCTTTCCGGTAATCCTTCAAGAACTTCTCCAACACAGGGGAGGTCCTAGCCGGACGACGGAACTCGATTCCTTGTGCCGCATTCATCAGCTCGATCGCCAAGATATGATCCAAGTTGTCCATGATCTTAAACAATTTTGTCGCCGCATTCGCCCCCATACTCACATGATCCTCTTGTCCATTACTGGACACGATAGAATCGCTGCTCGCCGCATAGCAATACATCTTATTCTGGCTTACCATACTGGCAGCCGCATATTGAGGGATCATGAAACCGGAGTTTAGGCCGGGATTAGCGACCAAGAACTCAGGCAATCCCCGCAAACCCATGATTAATTGAGCGACACGACGTTCCGATATATTTCCTAACTCAGCCAAGGAAATCGCCAAGAAATCATAAGAAATCGCCAAGGGCTGACCATGGAAATTACCGCCGGAAATAATCTTATCCTCCTCCGGGAAGATCGTCGGGTTATCCGTCACGGAATTTACTTCGGTAAGCAGGACATTCGCCACATAATTGATAGCGTCTTTCGTAGCCCCATGCACTTGAGGGATACAACGGAATGAATACGGGTCCTGAACATGTTCCTTTTTCCGGGCGATTAACTCACTTCCCTCCAATAGCCGTCGAAAAGCGGCCCCGGTCTCGATTTGTCCGGGATGCGGACGCATCTGCTGGATACAATCCATGAAAGGATCGATACGCCCATCGAAAGCCTCCAAAGATAAAGCGGCGATCAGATCCGCTTTCTTGGACAGGCTAAACGCACGCATCAAGGCGAATACGCCATTGGCGCTCATAAATTGCGTACCGTTCAATAAAGCTAACCCCTCCTTGCTTTTCAGCTTCACAGGCTTCCAAGCGAACTCGTCCAATACGCTGATCGCTTCCCGTTTGCGGCCCTTATAATAAACGTCACCCACGCCGATCAGAGGCAGGAACAAATTCGCCAGAGGCGCCAAATCACCAGAAGCGCCTAAAGAGCCACGATCATACACGATCGGAAGCACGTCATTATTGAAAAAATCCAGAATACGTTGTACGGTAATCACCTGTACGCCACTATGCCCCAACGAAAGGGCATGCGCTTTCAATAACATCATCAAACGGACGATCACCGGACTTACCTCATCCCCTACGCTACAGGCATGACTTTTCACCAAGTTCTCTTGCAAGGTACTCAATTCGTCCGGAGAGATATTCTTATTGCATAAGGACCCGAAACCGGTAGTAATCCCATACAAAGGCCCCTCCTGTTGCTCGATCTTATGATCCAAGTAATCCCGGCAACGCTGGATGCGCTCCTTCACCTCGGGTGAAAGCTCCAACTTCATATTTTGAGTAAGTATCCGTTCGATTCCCTCAAAAGAGAGAGGCTCGGAACCCACATAATAGACATTGCTCATATGCTATAATTTAGTCTTCACCCAATCCAATAACTTTTGCTCTACACGGATAGCGTTCGCCTCCAGTTCATCCGCTTTCTTCCGCATCTTTCCGACGAACACCTCGTCTTGGATGGACGTTAAGTTAATTCGGACATTCAATAAAGCCCCCAATACACAAGTACGGGCAGCCATCATCGCCACGCAAGCATCCGTGACGGCATTCTGATTACCTTTGTGAGCCACATAGATAATCGTCTCCATTACGGAACCGATCTCCTCCGCCACCCTCATCGGAACAATAGCCGCCTCCTTCGTTGCGCTCTGTATCGCATTCGTACGGATCACCTGTTCGTCAGGCGTTTCTTTCGGCAACTTAAAAGCGGAGAATACACGATCATAAGCCTCGCTGTCCTTATCGATATATTCAGTAAGACGCTCACGGATCAAAGCCGCCTCGATAGCGATCGTCTTCATTTGTCCTTCCACTTCCGCATATTTCTTTTTACCAACAGTCAGATGGGCCACCATCTCTGTCAAAGCTGCCGCTATAGCGCCATTCAAGGCAGATATACTTCCACCACCGGGAACGGGAGCACTACCCGCCGTTTCCGCCAAAAAATCTTTAATTGTCAAGTCTGCTAACATAGTATTTTGATTTAAATGATTCAACAATTCTTATCTTACATCATATAAAGTTCCCCATCCTTAATTACAGTATCCACGAGATTCATTCCCACATGATAAGGTAGGAACTTATAAGACGGGTATTTCAGCAAGATCACGTCCGCACGTTTTCCCACGCTGATACTTCCAATCTCGGAGGCACGTCCCACAGCTGCGGCTCCATTAATGGTCAATGCCGTTACCGCTTCTTCAGGGGTCATCTTCATATAGATACAGGCCAAGGCTATCATCATCGGGATTGAGGCAGAGAAACAACTTCCCGGATTTAGATCGGAAGCTAAAGCCACCGCGCAACCGGCATCTATCATCTTCCTTGCAGGCGCATACGGCTCATTCAAGGAAAAGGCAGTCAGCGGAAGTAAGGTAGCTACGACACCCGCTCTTGCCAGACGTTTGATGCCTGTGTCCGATATATGTAACAAATGATCAGCACTTACACACTTCA
This sequence comes from Parabacteroides sp. AT13, assembly GCF_002272965.1. Lineage (NCBI taxonomy): Bacteria > Pseudomonadati > Bacteroidota > Bacteroidia > Bacteroidales > Tannerellaceae > Parabacteroides > Parabacteroides sp. AT13. The sequence continues at coordinate 956,398 of NZ_NQMH01000001.1, forward strand.
AGGAGGCCGCCAGTTCCGCCCCTCCGAAAGGAACGATCTCATCCGCATGCATCTTCAATTTAAAACGATGATGACGGGCGGCACGAAGCAAGCGCTCACTCTGTTCTAACGAGAAAACGCCTTTCTCACAAAACACATCACAAAACGTAACCGTATGTTCGGCTCGTATGGCAGGAAGAACTTCCTCGATCATATAATCCACATAATCGTCCGTACGACCGGCAAATTCAGGAGGAACAGCATGAGCTCCCAAAAAGGTCGATACGACATCCATCGGATGAGACTCATTCAGGTCCGACATGACACGAAGCTGAACTAATTCTGTTTGCAAATCCAAACCATAACCACTTTTCCCTTCCACTGTGGTAACACCCATGGAGAATAACTCATCCAAACGTTCTTCCCCTCTGTCCCATAGTGTATCGAAATCACTTTCACGGGTAGCTTTCATCGTATTCACGATACCTCCACCACGCTCCATGATCGACATATAACTATCTCCTCGCAATCGCCAAGAGAACTCCTCCTCCCGGTAACCGCCAAAGATAAAATGCGTATGGCTATCTACAAATCCGGGTAACACCGCTTGGTTCTCCGCCCGAATCTCCAAATAATCCTCCGCATGGATGTTTCGAAGTACCTCCTCCGTAGGTCCTACATGCGTAATAACCCCATCAGACATCGCTACGGCTCCATCCTCGATAACGCCTAAATCAGACATCTCCGCTCCCCGTCGCGCCTTATCCCCATGGCAAGTGACGATCTGGGCAGCATTCCTGATTAATATCTTGCTATTCTCCATACGCTATTCCATAATACGGGCTTCCAATACTTGATTCATAGAAAAGTCCTCTAATCCCAAATAGTAAGAGGCCGTATCGATCAACGCCTCCATAGGAACCAAGCCGATAATCTCGCTCCCCACCACCGGAACACCATATCTGCGAGCTTCGATACGAACTAACTCGAAGGCCCGGTACAAGGCCGTACGGGTATAATCGGTCATATTAATAGAGACCTGTACGATACCACGTTCCTTCAACTCAACCCCCATCGCTTTACAATAGCGTAAACCTCCGCCGATGAAACGGATTTTCTTCGCTATATCCGTAGCGATATGCAATTGATTCGTTCCTAAGTTCACATTATAGGCGACCAAAGGCATGCGGGCTCCTATGGCGACCGTACCGGCTGTCGGATGTCTTTCGGCCGGACCAAAATCAGGTTTCCACTCCGGTTGATGGATTTTCTCTGCCATCCCCTCAAACTCTCCTTTACGGATCGCCGCCAGATTCTCCCGATAAGGGGCGGAAGCTGATTTCTCATATAAGAAGACAGGTACGGCATAACGAGTGCCCACTTCCTCCCCTACTTCCTTAGACAAGGCGATCGCCTCTTCCATCGTACATCCGCGAATCGGTATAAAAGGAACAACATCTACGGCCCCCATTCGAGGATGTTGACCGCTATGCTTGTTTAAATCGATCAGCTCAACAGCAACTCCAATGGCCTCCAATACGGCTTGTTTTAAAGCGACTGGCTCCCCTACCACGGTAACAACCAAACGATTGTGATCCTCGTCATTACTATAGTCCAACAGTTTAACACCCGTCTTAGCCCGGAAAGGCGCTACGATCTTATCTATCTTCTCCAAATCCCGTCCTTCACTGAAGTTAGGGACACATTCCATAATCTTATTCCAAGTACTCATACCTTTTTATTTAATGATGTTTGTACGATTTCATGAATAAACGCTTTCTCCGGGATATACGGGAGGGTAATATGATACTGTTCGCCACGATTCTCATTGAAAGTAGCGCTCGTACGCATCGCATTCGGGTTACGAGCCCATGAGCGACGGGCGACACCCCCCATCACGTCCCATATCATAGCGGAACGAAGTATCTCATCCACCCGCTCACTACCATCGAGAACCATACCAAAACCTCCGTTTATCGCCTTACCGATACCAACCCCTCCACCATTATGAAGAGCGACCAAGCTCATACCCCGGGCGGCATTTCCAACAAAGCACTGCACCGCCATATCAGCCATCACATTGCTTCCGTCCCGTATATTAGAGGTCTCACGGAATGGAGAATCCGTACCGCTCACGTCATGATGGTCTCGTCCCAACATAATCGGGCCTACCTCCCCATCACGTACCATTCGGTTAAACTCAAGGGCGATCTTCAAGCGCCCCTCAGCGTCTTGATATAAGATCCGGGCTTGCGTACCCACCACCAAACGGTTCTTCTCCGCGTCACGTATCCAATTATAATTATCCATATCCTGCCCTCTTCGAGTCGGATCGATACACGCCATAGCCGCATGATCCGTGCGAATCAAATCTTCCGGCTTACCGCTTAAACATACCCAGCGGAAAGGACCGTACCCATAATCAAATAATTCCGGCCCCATGATATCTTCCACATAAGAAGGCCATATAAAACCATCTTTCTCATCCACACCGTTACGGGAAATCTCATGTACACCGGCATCATAGATCGCTTTCATGAAGGAGTTCCCATAGTCAAAGAAATAGGTACCCCGGGCAACCAGACGCTTGATCACCTCGAAATGTCTCTTCAACGTTTTATCGACCAAAGCACAAAAGTCTTCCCGGTGATGAGCCAATAATTCCGTACGTTCCTCAAACGTCACGCCTACCGGACAATAGCCACCTTCATAGACCGCATGACACGAGGTCTGATCACTCAAAAGGTCGATGGAAAGCCCCTGTTTATCGGCATATTCCAATAAATCCACAATATTACCATGAAAAGCGATAGAGATCGGTTCTTTCTTACGAATCGCCTCGTTGGCTAAGGAGAAAGCTTTCCCCATATCATCCGTCACATGCTGGACCCATCCTTGGCATCGGCGTGTCTCGATACGGGAAGCGTCTACCTCGGCGATTATACTGGCAGCACCGGCGATCACAGCAGCTTTAGGTTGAGCGCCACTCATTCCTCCTAAACCGGAAGATACAAACAGATAGCCTCGCAAATCCTTATCTTGTGGAATCCCTAATTTCTTACGTCCGGCATTCAACAATGTATTAAACGTACCGTGTACGATACCTTGCGGGCCAATATACATCCAACCTCCGGCCGTCATCTGTCCATAATTAGCGACTCCCATCTGGGCGGCGATATGCCAATCCTTTTGGTTATCGAACATTCCCACCATCATGGAGTTCGTGATAATCACCCGTGGGGCATCCGGCTTGGAATGAAACAATCCCAGAGGATGCCCGGATTCGATCACCAAGGTCTGCTCCTCGGTCAGCTCCTCCAAATACTTCTTAATCAAACGATATTGCATCCAATTTTGGCAGACCTGCCCAGTCTCGCCATACGTAACCAACTCGTAAGGGTACAAAGCGATATCAAAGCAGAGGTTATTATCGATCATTACTTGAAAGGCCTTTCCCTCGATACATTTACCTTTATATTCAGAGATAGGCTTCGCTTTCAGGTCTCCCTGCGGACGGTAGCGATAACCATAGATCCGTCCCCGGGTCAATAATTCCTCCATGAACTCAGGAGCTAGCTTCTCATGTAATTCAACAGGGATGTAACGAAGCGCGTTCATCAATGCCGTTTCTGTTTGAGCGGGCGTAAGCGAATAGCCGCGATCGGGAGCACGGCGAATACCGGAAACGAAGGAAGGATATTCCGGCAAATAGTTATCAAGATGTATTTCCATAACGTGAATGATTTAGTAGGTGCTTACAATCTGCAAGGAATTTCACGGATTCAGCGCCGACAAGTTAGCGATTATCCAAATCCCAACCAATTATCATTCCATGTTTAGAAGCATAAAAAAGCCCCCGTCTCTCTCATCCTCCCTAAGGGAAAGAAAGACGGGGGCATAATTATAATTGTTCAGTAGTAGAAGTTTTTCCTGATCCATTAGGACCAGCAACAATACAAAGTGTAGGGCGTTTCTCTTTCATTACAAATCACTATTTAGATTCGTTCGATCTATATATCTTCAGTTTTTCTCTCACTTCCTGCATTCTTCGTTTCAGTTCCATCTCCGCTCTAAGTGAACTTTCTCGAGCGGCAATAGCTACTTGCTCCATTATATCTTTCCTATCATGAAGTAACTTTAATTAAATGAATAGATTATCAATTAAATCTTCGCTCTATCAATCCAATTCTCTATTTTAAGATGAGGAATACGTTCTAGGTGCTTTACATTTTCTGTAACTAAAATCAAATCATTTGCTACGGCAGAAGCTCCAATCAACAAATCAAAATCATCTATTAAAAGTCCTTGAGATCTCAATGTGCTTTTTAGTTCAGCGAACATAAGCAAAGAACCGTAAATTGGTAAAACTGTAAACTGCGAGATAAAAGATTCTACCTCTTTCAACATTTTATCCTTTCGATTTGAGCAAGTAGCTCCATATAGAAGTTCGGCAATAGTAATTTCAGAAATAAAGCAATATCGCTTCATTTTATCATCAATCTTCTCATTTAAATGAAATTTCCCTTTCATATAGAAGATACATATGTTGGTATCTAAAAGATAACGCCTCATTCGTCAAAAGATTCAATAGATCGCGTTCCCAAAACACGTGCTTTATTAATTTCAGCAATAATCTCTTCTGCACTTTTGTCATCATCCCAAGCGCCAAACGAATCTTGTATGGATGTCTCTTTCTTTTTACCCCTCAAAAGGCTCTCTGAAAGCTTACGAATGACACGCAACTTTATCTCATCGCTAAACGAAGACAATAAATTTATATAACTATCCGCTATTTTCACCGTTGTATCCATAATCTTTTTCTTTTACAGAAACAAATATAATCATTATTGATTATAATACAGTATTTAGTCTACTTTTTTTGCAAGCGTGAACCACCAATACAGCGTACCCAGTATTTATCAACAGGTTAACCATACCAGTTTTTCTGAACAAAATTCAGATTTCTTATTCTTTAACAATTAAGCGGCTGTTTGAGACGGCTTTGTTATCTCAGCATCCTTGCCGTCTCCATAACGACGAACATAGTCACATGGCAAGAACAAAGCGTCCACATTGTTCAACTTGCAACTTTCTACCAAACACAAAAAAAGGTGCATCAAAATGACACACCCTCCTCGTAACAAAAATAAAATCTTTATGATTAGCCTCTACTTAGGCCTACACAGTAAAACGAATTTAACTCATGGAATAGCTGTTAAAATCAACGCTCAATCAAGCCCCTTATACCTCCAACGATATACTCAATATCCCGATCCGTTACATACGGGCCGGAAGGCAGGCACAACCCAACCTTAAACAAAGATTCGCTCACCCCATTCACATAAGCCGGGCAATCTTTATAGACAGGTTGCTTATGCATCGGTTTCCACAAAGGACGGGATTCTATACCCATCGCGTCAAGTCCCACACGCATCGCCTCGACATTGGCATTCGGCTCGCAATCCGTATGTGCGTTAACCGCTGCGTGAGTCACACCGCCCGCACCACCAACAGCACCTTGTACCATTGCTTGATAAGCATTCTCCTGCCCTTTCACCCTCAATAAAGGATCCAAGACAATCGTATTCAACCAATAATTACTATCAAAACGACCGGAAGGATTCTCATGCAAGGTAATCCCTCTCACATCCTTCAACAGCTCCCGATATAAATCACACGTATGCTTATGATGAGCCACATGAGCATCAGCCACCGTCATCTGACCACGCCCGATACCCGCACAAATATTCGACATCCGATAATTATACCCGATCCGCTCATGCTGGTAATACGGATAAGCCTCCCGAGCCTGCGTAGCGTAGAACATGATCTCCCGCTTAGCCTCCCCGTCCGGACAAATCAACGCACCACCACCACTGGTCGTAATCATCTTATTCCCATTGAACGACAGCACCCCATATTTTCCAAACGTACCCAACATACGTCCATCATAACGAGAGCCAAAACCCTCCGCCGCATCCTCAATGACCGGAATCCCATACCGATCAGCGACCGCCATAATCTCATCCACCTTATAAGGCATCCCATATAAGGCCACCGGGACAATCGCTTTCGGTGTTTTTCCCGTCTTCTCGATACGATCTTGAATCGCCTCTTCCAACAACACAGGATCCATATTCCAAGTATCCACCTCCGAGTCCACGAACACAGGCGTAGCCCCCAAATAAGTGATCGGATGCGAGGAAGCACAGAAGGTAAAGCTCTGTACCAGCACCTCATCCCCCGGCTTCACGCCACAGGCAAGCAACGCCAAATGCACCGCAGCAGTACCGGCAGACAGAGCCACCACATGTTTACCTTCACCCACGAATTCCTCCAAATCTTTCTCAAATCCATTCACGTTCGGACCTAGAGGCACGACCCAGTTCGTATCAAAGGCTTCTTTGATATACATTTGTTCTTTGCCGCTCATGTGAGCAAGGCAAAGATAAATTCGTTTATTCATTATTATTGTGATTTTAGAAAATACTTCGGATCAGCATAAAAGCCTCAGCTCTTTCTACGCTAATTGTAGCACCTCTATATTTCGCCAAAGCTTCCAAAGCCTCTAAAGAACGAGAACTAGGGAACCGCCTTAGTTGAGATTGATAACACTCCATCGCTCTCAATTTCATTTTCATTCCATCTTGACTACAAGGAATGAATACCGTGGGAATAAAAGCATCATCCGCATAAGGAGCAGCCCATTCAGTTTCAGATAACGTTTCATAGGTATAAACTCGCTTAACCGTATAATCTCCAACAGGACGACAAGCGACTAATACACTGTCAAAGACCATCCGATGATCTTTATGTATATCTCCTCTATGGGGAATAAACACTGTATCTATTTGATTTTCGGATATACATTTTGAAACTTCACGAGACATGATATAACCTGGATATTGATCTAATGCAGGAGCCGGAAAATCAAAGAAAAAGGTCTGTTTTACACCTAGTAAACGATGAGCCTCCAGTGCCTCTGTTCTAACACGCTGAATACCTTTTTCGGAAAAAATATTTGGATCAGATTTACTGGCATTTGTCATAATCAGCACATACACATTATGACCTTCTTGCATCATTTTATAAATAGTTGCCCCACAGCCCAATATTTCATCATCCGCATGAGGTGCGATAAACAAAACATTATTTTTCATTTTTCAACAACGTTAAATCTTGCTTTATCATTTCTATCTCATTCCGCAAACGGAAAATCTCATATTGATCATAATAGCCTAATCTAGAACCTACAACCAAATGCTCATCGACTGGTCTATCCAAATAATCAACCATGTTATATTTCACCAATTCAACATAACCATCAGCTGTTTGAACAACAGGATTATCATTGTTGAAATTTACGACACGGCCAATAACACCTTTCGCATATCCAGAAGCATAATAATTAGATTTCCATATCAGAACCTTATTATTTCTATAAAAAGAGAAAGCCCCGGGATGAGGCGATGTACTAGCCTTTATCAAACGATCAATATCTTTTGCCGTATTCGACCAATCTATACAACCATCCAAAGGAGCACGCCTAGCATAATAAGTCGCTGCCTTTTCATCCTGTGGGATACCTTTTAACCCACTAGAAGATAAAGAAGGAAGCCAACGATCCAAAGCCCGTACCATAGCCTCCTTCAACTTGATGCCAATTGAAGAAGCATCATCCTTATCATCTATACAAAAAGGTTCCTGCACAAATATATCACCCTCATCAGCCTTCGTATCTATTTTAAAAAATGTAGCAGCGCCCTCTCCTCTATCAAGAATAAGCCATGCCATAGGAGCACGACCTCGTCCTTTCGGCAACTTTGTAGGATGAAAACCTACGCATCCAAACCTAGGCATTCTAATAATATCCTCATCTATCAACTGTGATAGACCAACCACAAAAAGAATATCTACCGAAGACTTTCTAATTTGTTCTTTAATATCGTTAGAATTTATTTTCACAAAAGGATAATAAGATATTTTATTATCCTCGGCCAACTTACGCATTGAGCAATACCCACTTACATTTAAAGTAGAATGAGGCTCATAGCCCCAAACTCCAACAATATTAAATGAATATTCAACCAGCTTTTGCAATGTCAACAAACTACTGCCTACACTGCCTATTACCCCAACTCTCATTTCTTTATAAATTTATCTTCTCCAAGTAAAACAATCGCAACTGTTTTAACTAAAATTCTCAAATCAAACATAAACGATATACGATCAACATATTCACTATCCAAAAGCAAACGCTTTTCCCAAGGTAAATAGATATTTCCATTCACTTGAGCCCATCCGGTCATCCCCGGCCTAACACAACACCGTTTATTTGCTAAGTCACCATACTTTTCATATAAACTAGGTAAAGCTGGACGAGGTCCAACCAATGACATATCCCCGACAAATACATTCCATATTTGAGGTAACTCATCAATTTTAAAACGTCTTAATAAACCACCTATCCTAGTTATATCAGGGTCATCCCAAAATGTTTGCTTAGCATTAGGATCTCTCTGCTTATTAGTCATAGTACGAAACTTATATACTTTAAAAAGATGTCCATTTTTACCCACTCTACTTTGCAAATAGAAAATAGGTCCTTTTGAATCTATTTTTATCAAAAAGACAACTAATATCAAAAATGGGAATAAAAACAAAAGGATAACCAATGAGGCCAGAACATCAATCAATCGTTTGAATATCAAATACATAATAAAATATAGATTTAAATTCTCAATTTAGGGCATACCACCTTGAAAGGGCACTTTAAAGTGCTCTAAACCGAGTTATGTTATAAATGATTTAATTTTAATAATAGCTTGTTGCCAATGTGATTTTATTAAGTTCAAATAATTCCCGATGCACCTTTTTATCGCTTTCAAGTGGCACTATATATGGCTTCCCAAGGAATAACTTACGGCTACCCCTACTCGTAAACTTGAGGCTTGACAAGTGGTAAGCTTGCGGCTTAGGAAGCCTTTGTCATAGCCAGTCTTTGTGGCAAAGACTAGCCAAAATAGGAAGCTATATATTATTTTCTTGATAAATACCATTAAATAATATTCACAAAAATATTCTATGCTTGATCTGAAGGTAAATCTTTCACTTCACAGTCCGGATTTAGAGTGCTTACAATTAATCCATTAAAATTCACAGAAAAAATACGGAACTCTATTTTATCCTTCTAGCGGGAGTTCCAAAAACAGTAATCCCTGATTCAACATCATTAATAACTAAACTAGAAGCTCCGACATGTACATCATTGCCTACATGTACATTGTGACTAATCATTGCACGAGTATGAATCATGCACCCCTCTCCAATAGTTGTTCCACCAACAAGCATCACATATGAGTCTATCCTATTCCACTTGCCTATTTGAACATCATGGCCTACTATCGTATGAGATTGAATAAAATTATAATCATCGATATATGCGTCAGCTGCTACAATTGTATACGCACCTATATATGTACCCTTTCCTATGTATACATTAGTACCAATACGAGATGATGGATGAATCATAGTTATAAATTCACCTCCATGATTAATCATTTGTTCCATACACTTGCGTCGTGATTCTCCACCAATAGAACAAACAAATATATCATCCTTATCAGGCTCATACTCTAAAATAGTAGAAATAATTGGAGGATAATTTCCAAACCTATCTAACTGATGAATATCATCATCAATAAAACCTTTAATTTGAAAATCTTTTAGATACCCATTATTTTCAAGAGCCATATCATAGATTGTACGGCCCATACCTCCTGCGCCAATAATAATTAGATTTCTCATAAAAGTTATAATTGAATATCATACATTTTTAATATATTTTTGGCTCCAGAATATGAGGTACACCCGATAATATCCTCCGGATCCAACATTATATCAAAAGAATCTTCCAATGCCGCTACTAGACTGAGTTGGTGGACACTATCCCAGCCGTCAACGCTATCCTTGTCAAAGTTGTCACTTAATGCTGTGCTTTCAACATTAAATACCTCACAAAATATCTCATTCAACTTTTCTATATTTGTCATAATTAAAATTTTTATTGATTAATAACTTTACCAGCCTCGTTCCTCAGTATCTTATCAACTATTTCCACTTTCACCCTTTGATAAAACAAATGCGTCTTCTCTTCTATAAATGCGGGAATCTCATTAGCAACACTTGCGTTAGTCAATTTGACAAGCAGATACTCGTCATCACCGCTACAATAACAATCCGTACCATATTTCCCACGAATCAAATTCTCGACCTCATCAAGACCTATTCGCAAACCAAATATCTTCAAGAAACGCTTCAAGCGACCTACTATAAAATAACAGCCATCAGCATCTCTCCTAGCTAAATCGCCCGTATGCATGATTCCATGATTCTCATCTCCCTTCAACAAATCCTCCTTGCTGGTAGCATATCCTAAAGTGACATTCTCACCTCTATATACCATCTCTCCAGTAGCCTCGCCTTCAAACGTCTCATTCCCATCATTATCTATTATGGAGAGTTGTCCTCCGGGTTCAGCGATGCCTATACTGCAAACTTTAGTTGAAACGAGTTCAGCCGGAAGATATGCCATACGTGCTGTGCATTCACTCTGTCCATACGTTGCTATAAACCTCTTTCCATTGTTAATAGCATAACTTGACAGTTGCAACCACATATCCTCAGTCAGCTTTCCTCCTCCTTGTGTTATGATTTTAAGTTCAGGTAAATTCATTCGGAAGAAACGCAACTTCGCAAGCAATTCAAAACTATAAGGCACACCTGTAAAGCTAGTGGCACCATCCCTAAGCATATTCCAAAATACGGGATCAAGCAAAGACTTACCACAAAGCAACAAAGTAGCTCCGGCATATAAATGGCTTGCGATAACAGAAAGCCCCATCGTATAGTGCATAGGCAAAGCCGCCATAGCTCGCTCTGATGATGTTAAGCCAAATAGGTTCATGACATTTTCAGCGTTTGCCTCTATATTACGATAGCTATGCCTTACCAACTTAGGGCTACCTGTACTGCCAGAGGTAGGAAGTAATAAAGATAAATCCTCATACAAATTGGGTGTATCAAACCCTGTTCGTACTAACGAGTAACCATTAGTTGAGTAAAGAGTATCTTTAAGATTAAAACCTGCTATTTTATTAGTTGGAAGCCAAAGAAATTCCGGTTGATACTTCCCATAAAGCGTATCAAACAAAGATTGCTCCGTATTATTGGAAATAATAAGCGGAACAACACCGTTACTTAACGCAGAGATATATCCTAAAAGCGCCCCATTACAATTCTCGGCAAGGATAAATATGAGCGTCCTATAAGGAAGTGCCTCAGAAAACTCTTTTGCCTTATCACACAGATCACCATATGTTAATCGTTCGCCACTGTCATCAATAACAGCTAAAGTATTTGGATCTTTCTTATCTATATTCAAAAACATACAAAACCAAAATTAAATTGAGGCACAACCATCTACGCCTAAAATGTGTCCTGATATATAGCTCGCACGGTCTGAGGCAAGGAATGATACTGCGTTTGCCACATCTTGCGGTGTACCTAATCTGCCAAGAGCTATACGAGAAATGCGTTGATCAATTTTATCACCATCACTCTCATACAGCTCCTTGAAACGTTCAGTCTCAATAATACCGGGAGCCACGGCGTTAACCCTTATATTTAAGGGAGATAATTCCTTAGCAGCAGACTTAGTCATCGCTATTACAGCACCTTTAGAAGAGCTATAAGCCACCTGTCCCGGGCTTCCAGCCACACCTGTAATAGAAGCAATATTCACAAAACTACCACCACCATTACGAGCCATTAAGCGTGACGTTATCTGAAGTATATCTACTACGGCAAAAACATTAACCGCATACATTTTCTCCAATAAAGGCTTAGTCACCATACCTAATTTCTGATTAGCTATGATAGCGGCATTGTTCACCACACAATCAATACGTCCTTCTGCCTTATAAATAGACATCAAGCCGGCCTTTAAAGCAGCACTGTCTGTCACATCAAAACAAACAGGTACTACTTTAACACCATTCCTTGAAGCACAATCATCTGCCCAAGTTGCCATATCCCCTTCTTGTAGATCATTGACATAAACAGTAGCGCCATCTTTAGCGAATTGTTCAGCTATTACTCGCCCTATTCCACGTCCTGCACCTGTTATCAATGTTATTTTATTTTCTAATAATCTCATTATGTAACTATTTAAAAGTCTCCTCATAGAAACATTATTCTTTTTAAAACATTTAAATAGAGTGTACACCCCATTCCATATACTCCTATGACAATTAAGTTCATCATTTCTTAATAACTACTTCATTAAACACATCTGTTAATTGCCTAGCTATTACAGAAGGAGTGAAACGAGCACAGTTATCAGTCATAATCTTTTTGCGATCATATTGATGACAATTCTCATACATCGTATTAATAGCTATAGATAAAGCTCCTATGTCTTCTACAGGAAATAATAATCCATTACTAGAATTTACACATTCTTTAATACCACCACATATAGAAGCAATTACAGGCATGCCAAGACACAAAGCCTCTAAAACGGCAACTGAGAAATTTTCAGAGCGTGACGGAAAGATAAAAACATCAGAAGAAGATAATATCTTAGCAATTTCATTCTTCCCCATTCTTCCTACCAAGTGAATATTATTACTCAACCCCACCTGATTTATTTGGCATTCAAGATTCGCACGTTCTTTGCCTTCACCGATAATAGTCAGTTCCCATTTATCTGAAGGAAGCTTGAGGCGATCAAAAGCAGAAATTAACAAATCAAAACCTTTACGATAAATTAAACTACCTGTTGAAACATAACGAACTTTACCATCCAAACTACCTCTAGAATAACTTTCACAAAACTCCACCCCTACCATGTTGTGAACAACAATACTGTCAATCTGAAAATGTTGAAGTAAACGTCTCCTCAAAGAGTCTGAGACTGAAATGATCGCATCACATTTAGGATAGGTTAAGTTACCTAACCAAACAGCATAATCAGACAAAACATCTTTGTCAAGCTGGCTCCAATGTTCAATCGCAACTAAAGGCAGATGATATTTGTCCTTTAATGATAACGCAGCACATGAATAAGTAAGATAATGGGAATAGATAATATCAGGTCTACCATATTCTCGTACAATACGTCTAAAAAGCCTCTGTAGTTGTATGCTTACCAAAAGAATATGAAGTCTCTTTCCAAAGAACTTACGGATAATTACCCCCGGTACGATAAAACAATCATAATAATGGATGCCATTAGTATAATAATGAGATATACCAAGCTTACGCCAATAAAAACGGAATCTTGTATCTACACTAATGACAACCACTTTATGACCGGTAGCAGCAAGTGCTTCAGCTTGATCCTTCTCAAAACATCCCCATTGAGGATCACGTTTTGAAGGGACACCACGAGATATCAATGCTATAAACATAAACTTATTTGTTTTCTATAAGACATTCCCGTAAGACATCTAAATAACCATGACCATATTTTAGATCAGGTTCTACATAATTTCCTTCAGCCCATTCATTCCATGACATTAAAAAAGCGATCCTATACTCACTATCCTTATTGGATAAAATATCCAATACATCAAGTAATTGTTTTCTAAACAACTTAGGAGTACTATTTGTATAAATTCTTGCTTTGGAACCACTACGTGCAGTCCTATCCCAATTAGGCATTAACGTAGGAAATACATTATTCCATTTATCTTCCTTCACATACATATACTGATTTATTTTCTTCTGATCACATTTGGAAATAGGAGCATATTTAAAGGCACGCAAGCATATTCCACGCCACAAAAAATCAATTAGAGATCTAGAATAATAATCAGCCCGATTGTATCCTCTTGAGTTCACAGCATCATAACCAGCATTTAAAACTGAATTATAATTAAAAGCAGAATTATCAGAGGCATTTTTTAATAAAATATTCTTAAATGTCAGATCTTGAGGAAGCATATTATGAGCAATTCCGACAAAATAGATTCCCTTCAATCCACTCTTTTTAGCTAGCTCCTGCCAAATATCTATAAACACGTGAGGATCTGTAATTTCTAATGGCCTAAAAACCAAAAATAAAGGTTTACCATCAACTTGAATGTATCGTTCATCTTTAAAAGCAGGCAATACTTCATAGAAATGCTTGACATATTCTTCTTTATTATAAACCATCTCAACCAAAGTAGACTCTTTGATACGCTTAGTTCCCGCTTCCCAAGACTTATTAGTCCAACTATGATTCGCCCAACCAAGACAAAAAGGGAAATCAGGTTTACCACTAGATAAAACTTCTTGAAACGGACGCTCCAATAGTTTTTTCCCATTTCCAAACCAATAGTGCCAATAACAAAAACCCTCAATACCTGCTTCACGAGCCATTTTAGCCTGTGCTTCCCTAACTTCAGGCATACGCAAGTCATAATATCCTAAATCCGCAGGAACACGTGGTTGATAATGACCTTTAAATAAAGGTTTCGCTTTTCCGACATTCGTCCATTCAGTAAATCCTTTACCCCACCATCTATCATTTTCAGGTATAGGATGAAACTGAGGAAGGTAGAATGCTATAACTCGTGCTTTCTTTGTATTATCCATATATATTTATTTCTCTGATTTGTTTTTCAACATATTCTCATATAAGCCATACACTACATCTGCGCTTATATCTATTGTATAACATTGCATTACCACTTTTTGTGAACGTTTTATCATTGAATAATAGGATTCAACACCATTCATTGATATATTTTCCATAATAGATGCCAAATCCTCATCATTATCAAAACGAATAGCAATCTCATCACCCTCTAAAGTCAAACCATTATCAAATTGTTCCTTAGTTCCTCCAGTATTGCGTCCTATCACTAAACAACCACAAAACATTGCTTCAACTGTTATAAAACCAAAACCTTCAAAAGAAGAAGGAACAAATAAAGCCAAAGCTTTACTCATAATTGAATAGACATCTGAGCTATATCCTAAAAAATCAACCTTATCTACAATTTTATTCTCTAAAACACATTTAACCAATTTTTCCTTATACTCATTCGTTCCATCACCAACTATCTTTAAACGGATATTGCTAGATGTATTTTGAACAAAAACAGCAAATTGATTAATCAACTCAAACACACATTTACCTGGAAATAATCTACCAACATACAAAAAATAAGGTTCTTTGATCGGAATAAAAATATTTTTACCATTTATAACACCATCATAAACCACATGCCAATTTCTATATTTCTTATCAGAAAGAAAATATCGTTTTATATCATTTGTAATACATAAAACCAAGTCATTTTTCTTTGAAATAGATTGTACATAATTATTTTTTGTTGGAAAATAACTTTTACCTATATCCAACTTTCCATATTCACGTATATGTTGAATATGAGGAATATTTAAATCATTTGCAATTTCAAGTCCAAGTGTAAAACAACTATTATTACTATGAATTATATCAGGATTGAATTCAGAAACTATCTTTCTAATCCTTCTTCTATCCACCAATAAATATCCAAATAATTTATAATAAACAAGCCTAGGTAGGAATAAAACAATATCTCTAAAAGAGGAAATAGTAGGCCACCAAACAGGATTAAAATTACACAACGCATATTCATAACCAAGTTCTCTCAATTTACGAGTAAATTCACCTTCTCTTGATGTTATTATCAAAAAACACACATTTTTAAGAGCTAAAACTTGCAAAATATTCAATAACGCAATATTATCTCCATACAATGTCGAAGTCGGCGCAAAATAAACAACTTTCATGATAAAACTATTATCTAGAAAAATAAAAATTATATACCTTCTCTCTCTCTGTATCCTTCTCTTTAGTAAACACATTACTATAAGGATATACTCTAACTAATAATCGTTCTCCACTATCAGGAGACAGTCTGAAAAATCGCCCAACATGAGCATACAAAAAAAAGATACAACATATTAACATCAAGCATTTTACCCCTTGACTTTTAATTCTAAAAAACGAACTAAATGCATTTGTCATATAAACAATAGGGAATATAAGAAAAAATTGAGATAATCTATAGAATATAGGCACTGAAGTTGTAAGTACAACCCCCAACAGATACAAAAATAATAAAAAATCATTTTTTGATGATATTTCCAAATTATATCTTTTATCAATACAAGCAAAAACCAAATAAGGAAATATTGAAACAATAAATATATTAATAAAATTCAACACAGAACGATCTACAAATCCACCAAATATCTCTGAGCCCGCATAGCCTAATAGTTTTTCTTCTACCAAATCCATCTTCAAGAATGAAAACAACATAGCAACTTCAGGAAAACTATCATTTATAATTTCAATAAAAAAAAACGAAAAAATTAAAAATACAACAGCACAAACATTAACTTTTAATGTTTTAATAAAAGGAAAGAACAATGTCAACAATGCTACTTTATGAAACAAAATAGATAAAATCACAAATATATAATATTTAAGGTATTTATTTTCCATCAAATATTTATAACCTAACAAAAAAAATGACAAAGCTAAAGCTTGTCTAAGCGTCTCAAAATTCAAATCATAATATAAAGAACAAAAATATAATAATATTGCCACAAATGGATAAATTGTATTTTTATACAAGAATCTAAAAACGACAACATTTACAAATAAAGCAATCAAGAACTGAGCGACCTCCCAAGAACCAAACAAGCTCTTCATAAGAGACGTATACATTAAATAACCAGAATCTGTATCAGCTTCTAAAAAGATATTAGACAAATTCCATTCTGAGAAATATAAAGTTTCTCTATAAAACTCATCTTCATAATTTACCGTATCAATTCCTAGTCTATATCTAAAGCCAGCTATAACAACAAAGATTATCATCATAATGTTATACCACAATAATTTATCTTTACGACAACCTTTATAGTCATATATATATATAAACCAAAACAAACCTAATACTACAAATACATATATCATAAAATTAGCAATTTAAAGCTTTTATCAAAAAAGATATAGATTTATCTTGCCATTTTTTCATAATTTCATCTATTTTATTCCATTCAAAATCTCCATCTTCAATATTTACTAAGTTAGAAACATTACATACGATTCGATTTTCCAGTTTAAACAATCGTAACAAAGATTCAATCCGAGCTATTCCTCTACGTTTATTTATTAACACAATAAAAGGTTTATGAAAAATGATAGAAAAGACACAAGCATGAAATGAATCCGTAATAACTAACTTAGCATCATCAAAAGCCTTAAACCAAGCCTCCACAGGTAAAGCAACTCGCCTTGAAGGATTTATCTTATAATTTTCAGATTGCTGGTTAAAACTATACACCTCTTTTCCTGTCAATTTCATTACTTTTTCCATAATACTATCTAACTCATTAACAGGATCTAGCACATAAGATAATATACAATCTTTATGTGATTCTAACCCTCTAGCATTCATACATAATTTAACATAATCTTCCCTGCTTAATAACATTGTTGGATCTAAAACATGCTCAACCGTACGATCCATATACCTTTCGAATAAATCTACTGCAGAATCTTCTCTAACAGATACTGCATCAAACTTACATAAAAGAGATTTACACTTTGCCGTTAAACATTCTGAATATTCCCAATAATCTACTCCCAATGAAGGGGCATAAGCAATTCTTTTCACATCAAAGTTACCTGTAAAATTCAAATACGCATCTTTTGTATACTGAAAATAAGAAGGTCTCCAGACTTGATCACTACCTACAACAAATCCATAAAAATCATCAATATCAACAAAGGAAAAGTCATTTATCTTTACCCTATGTATATATTTTTGTATAAACATTTCTGTATTTCTTGCTACAATTGGATAAGATTCATAATACTCTTTCTCTTTATATATTGCACCATGATAGCATCCCAAGATTTTTTTTATCATTCTCTTCAAATATAGCATATGATTATCTAAACGCAATACGTATCTTGGAGTATCTAATACACAAGCACTAAAACCTAATCTCTCTATTACTGTTTGTAAAGCATATGCTTGTATAAGACCTCCATAATTTGTATTCAATGGCAATGTTATTATTCCTATTTTCTTTTTCATGTAAATATCGTTTTAATCACTAACTATTTAATAATCAATGCACTTTATGGTACTTCAAAAGCAATCACCTTTCCAATTTCAGCTAATATCCAATTATAAATCAGCACACTTAAATCAGTACCCCCCCATCCACGGGAACTATATAACCAACTATTTGTCTTGCTTCGCCACTGGTAAGAAATAGAGCAGTCTTCGCTATTTCCTCGGGCATTGTAAAACGTTTACTCGGCTGTCCTTGGAAATAAGCGTTGTCTTCAAAGTTCCTATTATGAGGCAACGCAGGATTGGAGGTCAGGCATGTGCCAGGCGCAATACCATTCACCACGATATCATAAGCAATAAGTTTTCTTGCGATTCCACCTGTCAAGCTATGAGCGCCCCACTTGGCCACGGCATAAGGGTCGAAAAGTCTTTGGTAGCCGGCGATAGAGGTAATGTTGAGTATATTCCCCTTGATTTTATTGTCAATCATATACAACCCTTCCATTTGGCACATCAAAAACATACTTTTCGTATTGATATCATATGTCCTGTCCAGTACTTCCGCGGTATATGCATTCCACGGTTCATACTTAGACATACCACCTCCTACATTGTTCACGAATATGTCGATTCTACCCATCATGGAAACGGCTTCATCGAACTTCTGCTTATAAGAGTCAAAATCCAAGGCGTCCCATACCAACGTATGAAGCTTGGCATTACTTTCGGAAAGCTGGAAGTTTGACAGTTTTTCTTTACTTCTTCCAGTCACTATAACCTCAGCACCCTCTGCCAAGTACGCCTTAGCCATAGCTCTGCCCAATCCTTCGCTACCGCCAGAAATAAATACTTTCTTATTGGTATATCTCGCATCAGGATTGGTAAATGTAACAGAGACATATTTTACTCCCCCATGTTTAAGGAATTTCAAGAAATTCACGATGTAAGACTTTATTCCCATAATTACTTATTATCTATTTTATCCATTATGTACTTAGTGAATAGTAGGGCTCCTCTCTTGTTAAGATAATAGCAGTTGCGAAACAAGGATTTGTCATCCGAAAATCCAGGCTCTTCCATACAGTCGAAGTACCATGTCTCCCCCCCGTTGGCTTCTGTAATGAAAGAGTCTATCAGTTGCTCTTTGGCAACAGAGGGAAATTTACGGCACAAAGATCTATGCATAGGTGGTATGACCAGGACCAACCTTAACTTCTCCTCTTTGCAATATTCAATCATATCTTTTAACATTGATATAGTCCTATCATATACCGTTCTATGACTCTCTACGAATTTATCATTCAAGTTATTGATATTAAACTGAATAGTCCATCCCTTTATCCAATTCTCAGCATCACGCTCCAGTTGCCTATCTCCCATTATCACTTCTTTGGGCGGAAGGATACGTGTCTTAATGTCACGGATAAATTCCACCAATGGGTATATAGATATAGGGCTATTTTTATATCCCTTTATTTTACTATTCCGGATATAGTGTCCACCGGGAATCGTTCGATAGTCCAAAAAACTATAGCAACGGTCTTCTATGTAATCCACCGCTCCACTGATCGACGTAAACGGACAAAGCGGATAAAACACAATAGCATTATCCTTTAGAAACTTGCGGTATCGCTTGAGTATCAAAAAGTCGCCTACCATCGTCTGCGGCGCCACAGCCCAGTTCATTCCCTTACATCCCATATCGCTGTAATCGAAATCATATACGCCGGAACTGCTGCCTAGATTCACAACGTCCAATGGCTCCTCTTTCATTGCCCAAAATTTCACGCAATCTTTGAAAAGGACCTCGTTGTACCAATGAGAAGACTTAATGAATGTATTGATTTTGTTCTTTATATAATGTTTCATGAGATCTTCTGTATTAACAAATTCTCTGATCATTGTTTAGTCTTGCTCATCTTAGTCTGAATCCAACTGACTATTTTTTTTCTTTCGGCACGTGTTATTCCTACGTATAAGATAAGAATCATCAATACGACCTCTGTAAGCAAGGATAGAATAATGAACCTCTGCCATCCATCCTCCATCAAATATACGATGGCCGTAGGCACAATTACAGAACAGGCACCAACTAAGACACATGGGAGAACAGCGCCAACTAAAAGTTCACGTATGTTGAAATGTACATAAGAATAGACAATGAAATAAGCATCAATCATAACAGTTATATTAATGATGACGAGAACTATGAACACCGCATAGGCAGGAGCACCCATTTTCAATATGGCATAACTAATAGGCAAGGACAATATCATTATGGTTCCATTGAGCGAATTCCCCAGCTTCATCTTGCCGATAGCGTGAAAGGCCATAATCATGGACGCACGGAAAACCTCGGCAAGACTGAGTAAAAGTATGATCAAAGTGAATACATACGTATCAGGAGGAGTGGCTTTGCCCAGCCATAAGTTTAATATGAACCTCAACTCAAAACAGATGGGCAAGATTAATGCCAACATCAAGAAGAACGAATAACGTGCGGACTTAAACGTAAGTGAGTACATCCTCTCATAATTGTGTTCGGCAAAACTTTTAATTACCTGCGGCCTCGTGGCCATAAGAAAATTAATCACAAAATGGTTGACTGCCGTTTGGATTTGATAAGCCACCGCACGTGCCGCATTGACCATGGGACCGAAAAATAAGTTGAGAAGGATATTAATACCTTGCCCTTGGCTTATTGATGCCAATCCGCCAAACATCTCCCACCCTGAATAAGCCAGCTGCCTTTTATATAAAGTCTTATCCGTAATCCATCTGAAACGGCACTCCTGATAACGCCGATACGTATAAAACCTATAAAAAAACTGAATCAAAAAAGTATTCAGCATTAACAACAAAGCATAAAACACCAAGTCATCCATGGGAGATAAGGAAAGGAGGTAAGCGATAGCTAATCGCGAAAACGCATCATATAAGCCCACATAGGCATAAATAGACATATTTTCATGGGCTATCAGTGAAGCATTGTAAGGTACTTGGGTGAAGTTAACCATCACCGTAACAATAGAAAACTGATAGACCCACCACGCTGCCGATAGTCGTTCCACCGGTATAACCATTTTCTCGTAAAAGAACCAGAGGCCTATAGTCTCAGCCAACAGCAAGACAATAAAAGCCACAGCCATATGCAAATTCAATGAAACCGAGAAAGTTCTCTTCAGCATCTCTGCGTCCTTCATTCCCAATTCGTAAGCCAGAAAACGACTGGTTGATGAAGACAGGGCACCGTTAAGCACTCCTATTACGGCCACAATTCCACCTACCGCATTATAAATACCGTAATCCTCTACACCAAGCGTTTGAAGTATCACACGGGAAGTAAATACGCTTACCCCCATGACAAGTAACATACGCACATATAGAAAAAGTGTATTTTTTGCTATACGCTTATTTGTTGAAGATACTTCCTGACTCATTTCAGACTGCCCCTTTTATTTAAATAGCATTCACACGATTATCATTCGTTCACCCCGTTCTTCTGCAGTAACCTCACAATACTATCCAGGCTGTCAAAATTTTCGGGAATGATGTCAATACCATCAATGACGATATCATATTCGGTGTCGAGAGTATCGACCAGCGTCACTATATCGAAGGAATCAAGCATACCTTCCTCTATAAAGTTTACAGGCTCGCTGAAATCGAACTCGGGACGTAACTCACTCAAAATCGAAATAATTTTCTCTCTCATAATCTTTTTCTCCTTTAATCTTGGCAATTATATACCCTTATTTATTTCTAATTAATACATAATCATAAAGTCTCTCTACTTCAAAGCCGTAATGACGGTAACGTTTAATGGCATTTTCATTACTAGCTATCACCCAAAAGAGTTGACGCTTGGTGGCGTGGCCAGCTCGCATAAATTCATTGAACAATCGGGAACCAATCTTTAAATCCCGGTATTCGGGCAAGACAAACCAATAACGCAGATATAAGGTCTGCCCGTTCAATTCAAAGATAACGAATCCATACACCTTACCTGCTTCCTTATATACAAGAACGCTCTTCTGCGATATAAAATACAGTATTTCCTCATAACTGGGCAACTGTTCGGACAAAGGATCAAAGTAAGAGTGAAGCATATCTAACACCACTTGAGCATCGACATCTTCCGCAAAGCAAACATTGGGGGTATCGATCTCTTTAAATTCCAGAGTTCCGATACGGTTCATACGGTAGAGCTGCTCATACACGCTGAAGCCTTGCTCTACAAACACATCTTTCAAATCCACGATCTTTGCATCACCTACAATGTCCACGACCATTTGCTCGGCAAATATTGGCAGAAAGGCTTTCAAGTTTTCTGCCAACTGTTGTGAGGTTGTGGTAATGAAGAACAGATTGTTGACCGAGTTAGTCAGATGGAGCAAAAAATAGCAGTCAGGGAAGGATACGTAAAAGAGTTCCCCTTTCTCTATCCATAGAGAGTGCTTCTTCCTATCCAAGAAGAAATTGGTCAGATAGCCCTTACGCAAAGAACGAATATCGCTCACAAGGGCATTAATCTTATCAAGTGAATCTATCTTATCCATTGACTTGGTTGTTATAGAACAGGCGGTCAATCTTACCGTTCGTATTACGTCGCAACTCATCGAGATGATGATACACAGTGGGCAGCATATATTTCGGTAACTCCTGTCCTATACGTTTACGAAACTCTGCCGGAGTGATCTCCTCAGGCGATTCATAGAACAGGGTGATCTCTTTCTTGGAGAAGTTATAAACCACACATCCGTTCTTCACCAGCTTGAGCTTGTTGATGATGATGTGCTCTATCTCGCCCAACTCTGTACGATAGCCCATATGCTTAATCAGCGTATCCTTTCTGCCTTTGAAAACGATCTCACCACGCTCGTTGATAACCACGACATCGCCCGTGCGATAGATTGTTTCAGGATAAGCATGGTTCAGAGGATTCTGCACAAAGGCAGACGCAGTCTTTTCGGGATTGTTGTAATAGCCCATAGCCAACGAAGTGCCACGTACACAGAGTTCACCTTCTTTGCCGGCTTCTGCCACCAGCTTGTTGTCCGCATCCAGAATAAGGATATCCGTGTTGCGGCAAGGGAATCCGATGGGAATAGACTCCTCGTCCTTAATTTCCCGGTTGACGATGAAACAGGTACAATCAAGCGTAATCTCGATAGGACCATACAGATTGGCAAACGTCGTCTGAGGCAACATCTTGCGCCAGTAGTTGAACTGCTTGGTAGGAAATACCTCGCCTGCAAACCATACAGTCTTTAATGCGGGCAACTGAATGGAGGAAAGCAAGTCCATATTGGCTATGTTCACCATAATGGTGGGTACCCAGAACAAGAAAGTAACCTTGTGTTCCTCTAATATTTTCAGAATAGAAGCAGGGAAGGCCGACAAGTGTTCGGGAATGACAACAAGGGTACTTGACTTGGCCATCAGCATGCACAACTCGAAGCTGTAGATATCAAACACCAATGGTGACAAGGAGCCCATCAGTTCGTTATCGTCAAATTTGAACGTATCCAACGCCCATTCGGTAAAATCAAAGAAACTCTTATGGTTAAGTACCACTCCCTTGGGTGTTCCCGTAGAGCCGGAAGTGTTGATGATACACAACGGGTCGGTGTCAATCAACTTCCCAAGATTGGTGAAAATAGCGGATTCGTCCACCTGTTGTGTAAAATCCATCCCGTCTAAATTAATCACTTGAACATCGGACGGAATGACACTAACGATACTTTTCAAGTATTGATTATTGGTGATGATGACACCGGGGCAAACCAAATCCAAGATGTTCTTGAGACGTTCCGCAGGGTACCTCACATCCAAGTTCATATAAAAATTACCAGAATAAATAATCGCCAAATCCGCATACACACTCTCGATACTCTTGTTCAAGAACACAGCCGCGGGGCGCTTGATACATCCGATGGCAGAGGCAAGCACCAAAGCCTTTCCACGAAGTTCGGAAAAGGTTATGGTACGGTCACGGTCTATCACCGCAGTCTTTTGAGGACATCGCTGTACGCTCTCCTCAAAGTACTCAATGAGATTAATCTTCATCATAACTATCTAATAAATATTTTTCGATTCTTACGAGTAATGGATCGATCACTGTTTATTCAGCGGTTCATAGAAATGAGTTTTGGAAAGATCCAGAGCAACACTTCCACACGTAAGGCCAGCGCCATAGGAACAAAAAACGGCATGCCTCGGACGGTTTGCCTTGTTCAATCCATAAAGATCACATAACAAATTGGGGATAGTGGAGCTACTTGAGTTACCAAATTCCTTCATGTTCACTGGAAATTTCTCTTGACTTGACTTCAATGCCATTCTAACATTCTTAATAACCAACTGATTGGATTGATGCAACGCATATATATCCACATCTGAATCCTCCCATTTCATCAAATCCATCACAGCGCGAATGCTTTTAGGACCGTTCACTATACTAAATGAGAAAACCCCCATTCCATCTTGGCATATATATCCACCATGGGGCATCATGATCCGATCGTATCTCGCACCATCTGAACAGAGATGGAAGGCCATGCCTGTTGTTCCTTTTGAAATCAGTGAAGCAGTACCTATATCGCTCGCATCAATACTACCAACAGCTTTAGGGTCAAGACAATTCTTCAGCATATCACCTCCAAGAACTAAAACATTCTGACATAATCCACTATGTATCCACATGGCTGCTTGCATCAAACCATAGATATAACCGGTACAACCATAATTAATATCCAAGCAAACGGTCTCATTCTTCAATCCTAATTTATGCTGGAGATAGACAGAAGTATCAGGGAGCGCCCAATCACGAGTCACAGTCAATACAACCAAGCCATCTATGCTCTCTCTGCCGATGTTATCCTTACTGATTAGATATTCGGCAGCGTTGAAGCACAAATCGGATGATTTCTGATTCGCATCGGTTCTGTAAACCCATTCAACACCTGTTGTGCGGATAACATCTCTTGTCTCTTTTTCACCATATTGCTCGGCGAAAGAAGACAAGGGAATCTTATTACTCGGTAGCCAGCTTGCAATACTGCGGATAAAGACATCTGGTATGATTGTTTTCATGCCTTTCTTTCTTTTACGATATTGAAAAGATCCTCAATTGTATCGGCATTACGCACGTCTTGGGTGTCCAGCTCCACACCATATTCCTGATAGACCATCGCCACGACACCAAGACTTGTCAGCG
Source organism: Parabacteroides sp. AT13 (assembly GCF_002272965.1). NCBI lineage: Bacteria > Pseudomonadati > Bacteroidota > Bacteroidia > Bacteroidales > Tannerellaceae > Parabacteroides > Parabacteroides sp. AT13. Next base: position 981,730 of record NZ_NQMH01000001.1, read on the forward strand.
ATGACCAACTATCCAGCTCATGAAAATCCAAATCAGCTTCAAAAATAGCAGGATCTTCCTCTTCGAATTGGGAAACAAATTTGCCAATAAAATCTTTTAATTCCATATATCAAGTATTTTTAAATCTAACCCTTCCAAACAATATTTTTTTCTACTACCACAGCTGGATCACCTTTCACTATACTGAAAGCAGGTATGTGACCGGAAACCACCGAACGTGCAGAGATTATGGCACCTGGCTCGATTACCGCCCCAGGCATCACCGTGCAACTTTCCGTTAACCATACATGTTCTTTAATAGTAACGGGAGAGGAGGTTTTATATCCACGAATCGATATAAAATGTTCCCCATTATTATCGCGGATAGTGACATTTCGTCCACATCCGGTATGCTGTCCGATAGAAATATGGTCAGCGCATATGATTGTCAAGCCTATATTCGCACCCAACTCGCCACCTATTTCTAAAATAGCGTTTTGAAACACTTCAATATCGGCACCATACGCAACATTATAGGATCCATATTTAATCTCCATCCTTCCACCGCTTTCTATTAAGAGCCTACTATCCAAACGAGAGCCTTTGATGCGCTTATTTCCAAAATAGAAAGGCGCATTCAATATCAGTTGTGCTTTAGATTCTAGAACTATAGTGCAATACTTATTTATGATGAAGTATTTTCCTTCCAAAACATTTCCTTTTACTTGCTCACAAAAAAAATTATATCGAAAATTTTTCAACCATGTGCCAAGGCTCCAGCCAGAGACTCTTTTTACATTCAAAAAAAAGCGTACCAAATTTTTTAGTTTTTCCTTGACGCTAAGCTGTTCTACTCCAAAATGAGGCAAGTACTTCTTGATACAGGCATCCAGTGATTCATTGAGGATAGCATAGAACGCATCCCTGTCATGACTAGAATGGCACAAAGGCTTCATTAAATGGCAATTTCCTGCTATGGCCTTGTCTAGAGGGAAGTCCTGCTTTTTCAGCGTTTTTATATTCTGTATCAAGTCAGCGCCTTTTTTGCTATGTACAAAGACTACGGACGTTCCCAAATCATTATCAAATTCTTTGGGAATATACTTTTTATCAGCCCATAAATCACCTATAGTGATGTCGGTAGTTCTAGGAAAACCCTTGAAGGGACATTCAAAGCAACTCGGTCGGCATACCTCAGGAACGACATAATTCAGAATACGCCACGGATTGTTCTCCAACGTTTGATATTCGACATCTCTATTCTCAAAGAGGACCTTAAAAGTATGCTTACGCCATCCTAACTCCTTGTTTTTAGCTTTAAAATAGACTACCTTTGAATGATGCTTGTTTTCCAGATATTCTATGTACTTCCGAAAAAACAACGGCGAGGCTATACCCCTACAGATATAATCCACCAAAATCAAGTTATCATAAGGTTTGTGCAGGAAGCCGCGTAGGGCTGCCATCTGACATGGGCCTCCACAAACAAGTACAGGCTTGCCAGTCTTCAAGGCTTCACGAACAGTGATATAAAATCCATCGAAACGACTCTGAAGGTATTTGCTAGAGCGCAAACGAGGCAAGTCGATCTTATCAGCTGAAAGGAACTGAGACACTGACCAGTCTTCATTATAGACCGCACCACCCACGTAGCCGCCTTGCTTGTAAACGTATTCGGCAAGGGCCGTGAATGTTCCACCGGAAGTACTGTCGAAACGTACCTCAATATTCTTATGTACGGCGGCATAGCACGCAGGAATCTCAAAATCATTTTTCTTTAGCTCTTCAGAGTGCAGATTGGGGCAGATCTTTTCACAAAGACCACAATCTGTACATTTATTTTTATCAACTTCCGGATACCAAAATCCCTCTATATCGGTCTTGAAAGTAATAGCCTTATGGGTACATACATCACCACAAGCATTGCAGCCACAGCATTTACTTTTATCTGTAATTTGAATCATTTATAATATAATTTATATCGAACGTAAACAGTCATTTTAAACCTACAAAAACCTAAAATGAAATATTTTTAATTTTATTTCACAATAAAGGGGTTATATGTAACTATTCAGCAATAGCAAAGACATGGTACATTGTCATCCTATAACGACAAGATGGTATTGATTGCCTTAAGTTGTGATTGTTTGTTCTTCCAGACAGTGTCGGCGACAAAATGACGATCCTCCGTCATAATAAACTTTGCATTTACGATAACAGCATAATTCAAGAATTTATTGTCATTCGGATCTGATTTTATCAAATTAAACTTATAATAAGGAGTAAGGATGCTGATATATAGATTGTTCAAAATAACATCTAAGGTTAGTTTAGTCATCTCTTTTCCCGTCAGTTGCTCTAACATTTCTTCATTTTCATCAAGGATCTTTCAGATGCACATAATTCATTTGCGTCATCTAAGAACGACTGCCATATTCAATGATATCGGTTTCTACTCGGAATACTTTGAATCAAACTATTCGTATCCAATACGATTTTACTCATCGTTCAAATCTGTACGAAGGTGTATTGTCCTCAGCTCGTCAAGCTTCTCCTGATTGAGACCTCTCGAATCCCATAACTCATCCAAACGTTTGTCCAATTTTTGCGAAAAATATTTCGTCAAAACCGCTTTCATCTCTAATAGCTTTTCCTCCGAGCCATCAAAAGCAAAAAACTTCAACAAATATTGTTGCACGGGATAAAATACTGTCGCTTCCATATTCTTTTGTTTATTCATCCAAAATAGATGCTTGCATATCAAATTGAATGTATGAAAATATAGTCAATTCCTTTTACCACAAACATTTCTCCTTGAAATATTCCTTCCTCAATCCAACTCCTCAAACCGAGAATTCTGGCTCTTGAACTCAGGCACGAAGGCTTTCATCTCCTTTACCATCGGGAGGATCTGGACACGAAGGGATAATTCGATTAATACATGGATATGTGTTATCACATCCTTATAGTCGTACTCACGAACCGCTGCCACCCGAATCTTCTCGTGAGGAGTCTCTTTCGTGTTCTCCTTGTTGTTCAGTAGCTCTTCATACAATTTCTCGCCGGGGCGGAGACCAGTATACTTAATCTCGATATCCTTGTCTACCTGCAATCCGGACAGCTCAATCATGCGCTTCGCCAAATCCGCTATCTTCACCGGTTCTCCCATGTCGAAGATGAAGATCTCACCGCCCTTACCCATCGTACCGGCCTCTAATACCAGACGACAAGCCTCCGGGATGGTCATGAAGTAACGGATAATATCGGGATGGGTGACCGTCACTGGGCCTCCTTGAGCGATTTGTTCACGGAAACGGGGGATAACCGAACCATTACTACCTAAGACATTGCCAAAGCGAGTCGTAATGAAACGCGTCTCGCCTTTCACCTCTCCTCGCTCAATCGCAAGGCTCAGACTCTGTACGTAGATCTCGGCCAAGCGTTTGCTACATCCCATGATGTTCGTGGGGTTCACCGCCTTATCTGTACTGATCATCACAAATTTCTCCACGCCATAGCTTACAGCGGCATCTGCCATCACACGAGTACCGAACACGTTTGTTCGGATCGCCTCGCAGGGGTTCTCTTCCATCAAGGGGACATGCTTGTAGGCCGCCGCATGGAACACCACTTGGGGGTGCCAATTGCGGAACATATAATCCACACGGTCCGGGCTGCGAACATCGCCGATCACCGGGACAAAGTTCAGTCCCCTGTATTTCTCTTCCAATTCCAGACGGAGATTATGCATCGGAGTCTCAGCGGAGTCGAAACAAACCAACTTCTTAATCGGGAAATGAGCCAGCTGGCGACAGATCTCGCTACCGATACTGCCGGCGGCTCCCGTGACAAGCACGGTCTTCCCTTCCAACAGATTGCCGATCTCATCCAGATTGATATGGATCTCCTCACGACCTAGCAAATCCTCGATACGGATCTCTCGAACGGAACGCTTCGCCTCACCTCCACGTAGCTCCTCCATCTCCGGAACTACCAATGTCTTCAAAGAGGCCTGCTCGCAATAACGGATCAAACGGTCACGCTCCTGATGGGCAACCTTTATATTGGGGAAGAGAACGCCATCCAAGCTGTTGCGAGGGATCAAGCGATACAGATCCTCCACGTTCTCGATCTGGTAGACCGGCAACTCCGCGATCCGGATGCTTTTCTTGGAATTACCAAAGGAAAGGAAGCCCATGATGCTATAATTCTGCATGAATACCTGACGGTTAGCCGATGTGGCGATCATCACGCTTTCCTCCTCCGTGCCAAAGACCAGTACCCGCTTGCGTTTCTTGCCGAGTTGCAGGAGGACGCTGTTATAGACATTGATCACGAAGACACGCAACGTGACCAACATCACGATCGTCAACGTACTATCCATGATTCCACCCAACCAATAGATAGAAGGGCTGAAACGGGCTTTCAACAGCCAAAGCAGCAGGAACATCAAGAGCGACTTGCCGATCGCAGCACCACCGATCCGCCACAAGCCACGCAGCGTGGAATGGCGAATAACCCCATGATATGCTTTGAACAGCAAGAACGAAACGATACTGGCCACAAATGAGGAGAGGCCCACTTTCAGCACATCAGACTCTCCAATACGTATATGCAGAATGGAGAACATTCCTAGTACGCCCAGCAACGATACGGAGAGCGAGACGAAAAGGTCCGCACTAAAAATGATCCAACGGTTGATATACCGCAAATTCACCAGACGGCCTAAGGCCAATCGCCATCTGCCCTTATGAAAATCCATCATTTGTATTTTGTTTGTTTTATATTCAATGCCCTAACTTTTCCCAACGGCGGTGCCTGTGACTCGTGGCGTCCCGAAGCGGCGGGCGTAATACAGCTTTCCGTCCGCAAGATCGTACCATCACCCTGGTGGATGATTTGGATCGCATGGGTTGCATTGGGCAGGATCTGCACATTGCAACCGTAGATATGGAAGACGAAACGTGCTTGTTCCGCCCGCTCATGGTTTTCTGTCATATCGTAATTTTTTCAGTAAGGTTATCACTTTTCGTTTCCCTTGGAAAACGAGGTATATATGAATTGCCCTGTGAAGTATATATCAATTGCCTAACGCAGTATATATCCTCGGGCATATGCAGTATATCTTCTCAAAAACGGCCAGTTGAACGGTGTCTGAGACGACTGCTCCACGCATCGTTGATACGGGCACGGATGTTGCTGACGCTTTTACCCTTCGTGATTCGGGGGGTGATGGGTAGAAAGAGGCGGATGAAACGCTCTTTGACCATCTCCTCGGGGGTTATTTTCGGCTCGTTCTCTTGCATGACCAGAATGACTTGGGCCAACTCGGTAACCGTCCGGCACTCGACGATCTGCGCAAGATAGCGTTCCAGATCCTCTTCTTTATTTATATAGGCACGAAAACGGATCGTTTCAGGCATGAGACCAGATCTACCGTCCCCCTCTTCTTGGGAGGTCTCCCCGCAATATTCTCCCACATAGAAGTTCTGGATGGCTTCCGTAGCGTTGGGGAGTATCTGGTTATTGCCGCCGTGTATGGTAATCGTTATATCAGACATAAGGTATATATGAATCGTTTGTCAATGAAAAGTAAACAGTTTGTCAACGGTTATCAACGGATTTGATTTCGCTATCCGGGGGTTGTACTTTCGCATTGTCAACAATAAGTTTAATCTTTTAAAAAAGAAGTATGATTAATTATTCAACTTACATGTGGAAAAGTCCACTGGATGAGACCGCAAAGGAACAGGCGTACGCCAAGAACCAAGTGACGAAAGTGATGAGTTTCGATGATTTCGTGAAGCACATCTCAGATCACAACGGTGTTTTCACACGCGGCACGGTAAAAGGCGTGGTAAGCGACACCTGCTCATGTCTAGTGGAACAATTGCTGAACGGCTACAAGGTACAATTCGGCGAACTAGGAATCTTTAGCATCTCCATCACCTGCGAGCCGGCCGCTACACTCAAGGACTTCTCCAGCGATAATATCAAGGCAGTGAACATTCTATTCAATCCGGGTATAGACTTCGAGAACCTACGTTCTAAGGCAGAATTCAACCTAGTAACCAGCCGTGCGATCCAAGCCGCCTCGCTGAAGGCGGTAAAGGAGAATAAAGACACGGTAGACTTGGCAGCGTTGAAGAAAGGAGACTCAGAATCTCCCGATGAGATCTAAATCCTACCATTGAGAAATACGGCTCTTAAACCATGAAGCTTATTTTATTCATTTATTTAAAGACTACAAGTATGAAAAAAACAAATTGGAAGAGCGTTTTGCTCTACATCATCCGTATTGTCGAACTGGTCATCACCGGTGCCGCCGGTGGAGCCGCTAGCGGTTGGATCGGATGAGAACCATCACGCTGATTATCGTGCATTACTCTGCCAATAGGCAGGGCAGCACTTTACGGATGATGGACATCGACCGTCTGCATCGCTCTCTCGGCTGGAATGGCTGCGGATATCACTTCGTTATCCCGACCGATGGTACGATCGAGACCGGTAGACCCCTTGAACAAGTGGGCGCTCACTGTAAGAACCACAATCGGTACAGTATCGGGGTTTGCTATATCGGAGGACTCGCCAACGATGGAAAGACTCCCATGGATACCCGAACGGAAGCCCAACGAGAAGCCCTACAGGGTTTGCTTCGTGAATTGCATCAGCGATTCCCCAAAGCCCTGATCGTGGGACATCGGGACTTGGACCCGTTGAAATCCTGTCCCTGTTTTAATGTAGTGAGCGAGTTTTCCGATTAGTTTAACGCAGGGAGTCCCTTCACCTCCCTCGAATGCCATGCTTGGTAGGCGGGAGCGGAGAGTTCAGGTACAGTCAGTAACTTGTAATCCGCCCCGTTCTGCTTAGCTATATGTTTTCGTTCATACAAACGGAGGGAACGATCCGTTACGGAAACCATGACAACCGGAAAAGGATAAGCGTACAAGCGCATCGGCGTGATCTCGCTATCCGGAAAGGCACGACGCAATTGATAAGCGGAACGTTCGAACGCAACCCAATAAGATCCCGTACAATATAAATGGATCGAGGCCTGATTCGCACACTCACGATTCATGATCTCTCTCAAATGTTCTTTCAGCAATAGCATCAAACGGATACCGGAGGGAGTTTCGCTTTCCTTGCTCATGACAGTCTACTATTTAATGTTTTAGCCAAATATCGTAATCGTGTAAACGCTGTATCAACAACGCCTTGCTTCTCTTAGGCGAAGGGTCATCACGCCAGGGATCTACCAGCTCATGCGCCATACGGTAATACAGGTTGCTATTCGTGCAGCCGTAAAGCGTGACGAGCAGCAAGGCACGAGAATTCACTGCCTTAACCAATGGAAGCATATTGCGTAGGGTGGAATACAAGCGTTCAAACTCCTCTTCCTGATCCAACAGCTTATAGGCCGGAAGGAGTAATGAGTAAACCTTGCAACGCATCACGTCGGTCTCCACACGAAGGGAAGCATAGCCCTTCAGCACCTCACAAACCAGAAGTTCGTCTTCCTTTCCCAATTTGCCCGAGAGATAATAACGCCCCAACGCCTTGTGCATACCTTCCGATAAACGATCGTTATCCAAATGGGTATAAACATGCTTGCCTTTCGTATTCAACTCGATCAGCTCATACTCGCCTTGTCTTACCTCAAATAGAGGAACCCACATACAGTCAAGGATACGTACCATGACATCCTTATGACCTCCACCCGGTTGCACCACCACCTCAGCCTCCATCCCCATGAAAGAACCCGAGGTGATACGTACACGGTCACCTTTCAGCAAGCGACCGCTATCCGGTACGTACACCGGAAGCTCATTGGAATAAGATTCAGCCATCCAGCGTAAGGTCTCCATCTCATGATCTGACAGGTAAGGAAAATAAGAGTGTTCGCCCACGGATACCCGAGGAAGAAGATTATATAAGGGCATGATACGTTTCAAACGGAAAATCTCATTCTCCGAAGCATGGATAAACACATAGTTGTATAAAAGAGGCTTCCTCGTATTGACCATCTTGCCTCCCACCTTGCGAGCCTCGACATACGAGGGGGCAAAGTACTCGAACAAGGGTTCCCCACAACGTTTACGACGGGAAAGCTCGGCATCTAATCCTTTTGACGAATAGATATTATCACGTCCCCCAACAGCGGTAGGAAGCGTCAGTACGTACCAGCGTACAGCCTCCTGGCTACGGCGATTGCGTATATGCACCATAGCTCTATCAGAGCTATTACTTGTCATGATATTCATTGAGGAAGATAATTCAGAGCCTTACCAAGATATTCTTGTAATACCCTGATAAATAAACACTTATGTGAAAATAAAAAGGAATTACTGAAAATTTGCATCCCTTCAATACTCATGCTACTTGGCGAGTAGCCAAACTGACTGCTACTTGGCGAGTAGCCTTAACAAGAGGAGTGAAAGGATATTCCTTAGTTGTAGAGACGGAGCGTGTCCCGTTTCATCCCCTTACAATGGTATTTTAGTTACTATCAGGCGGTGGGAGACGGAGCACGCTCCATCTCTACATGATGTTATATGGAGTTTACTTTGGATAACGTGATGATTTCGGGAATAACGAGGCCATTTCGTTTCTATTGCCATGTCTATACATCAGAAATAAGAACGAAGATTTAAAGAGAATTAAGGTTGAAACACAAACAAAGCCTAATATTTGCTTGTGTTATGTTATTTTTTACTACATTTGCGGCATGAAATGAACGCTACTCGCCAAGTAGCGTACTTTTCTTCACCCTACTTTCGGCGCATAATTATACACACTCTCGAAACAAAGTTTGTTTACGATCGAGAGCTTTTCTAAAGAGAAACTCTTCAAGTATATTTGCGTAGTCTTGATAGATTTATGCCCTAACAGTTCACTGATCATCTCAATCGGTACGTTTTGCTCCTTCAAGGTCGTGGCGAAAGAGTGACGAATCGTGTATGAGGTAACCCGAGTACGAATACCGATGGATTCCGACAGTGTTTTCAATCTGCGGTTAAAACCTCCTAATACGGTATTATATTCCTTGTAGGCATCCTCACCGGTCTTCATTCCCTCTAAAAATGGAAACAGATAGGGCGAATCCTCGGTTGTATCGGCTGCCAACTCATTCAGCAGCCCTTGTGCCTCCGCTGGGATCTCCACCTGTATAAGGGATCCGCTTTTCTGCCGATAATAAGACAAGATCCCTTCCTTGATATCCTCCTTTCGCAAATGCGCCAAATCTACGAAAGCCATCCCGCAAAACAAAAACATCAGGCAAAAGGCTGATTGAGTCCTCTTCTGTTGCGGATCTGTCACTGGGCTTGTCATCAGCAAGCGCAGGCTTTCCGAAGGCAACGCCTTTTTACGTTTACTCTCAACCCCCGTAAACACATTCTTAAACAAATGAGGGATATAGGCAGCCTCACCCACCTCTACCGCTAAATTATAGATGTGACGAATCCGGCGCATATAAGTAGATACCGTGTTACGAGCACATCCCTTGGCCAACAGCCAAGATTGATAACGCAAAAGTGTATCCCGATTAATATACGCATAAGGAATCTCTTCCCGGCCACAAAAACATTTAAACGACCTCAACGCATCTTGATAACTCTTCGCCGTGGAATAACGCTTTTTCTCACGCAGGCAGGTGATATACGTAAGTACACCCACCACAAAATCATTCTCATTCATACTTTATCTCCTTAAGAATTAATACATAAAAAAATCCTCTATCTCTCCGTTTACACAGGAAAGATAGAGGATCTTCATAAAATCCTTAAAGAAATATATTATTTTCCGGCTTTCTCAGCAGCAGCTTTCTTATTGATCTTCTTCTTCTGCAACTCGTAAGCGATCGGAGTAGCGACGAACAAAGTAGAGTATGTACCGATAATGATACCTAATAAGATAGCGAACGTAAAGCTTCGGATCGTGCTACCGCCCAAGATGAAGATACACAATACAACCACCAACGTAGTCAATGATGTATTAAATGTACGACACAAGGTAGAGTTCAACGCATCATTGATCACTTGATAACGATCACGCTTCGGATACAAAGCGATTGTCTCACGGATACGGTCGAATACAACCACGGTATCATTGATAGAGTAACCGATAATCGTCAAGATAGCTGCGATAAACGTCTGGTCTACCTCCATTGAGAACGGAAGAACCTTCCATAACAAGGTATAGAAAGAAATGATACACAATGTAGTCGTAGCAACAGAGGCGAACGCACCAACAGAGAATGACACATCACGGAAACGAAGCAGGATATAAGCGGCCATACAGATCATGGCGAAAATTACCGCTAAGATAGCGCTATTCTTGATATCGTCTGCCATGCTAGGACCCACCTTCTGCGAACTCTGTATGAAAGTAGTCGTGAACTCATCTAATGTAGTTCCTTCCGGAAGTAAGGATTTCACGCCCTCAAACAATTTATTCTCGATCTCTTGATCTACCGTAGGATCGTTATCATTGATCTTATAGTTGGTAGACACACGTACTTGATCCGCTGTACCGATCTGGATAACACTAACAGAACCGTCTAACTGAGCGTCCAGCATATTACGAACATCGTCAGTCTTCACCTCTTGATTAAAACGAATCACGTAGTTACGTCCACCCGTGAAATCGATACCGTTATTCAAACCGATCGTCATCATGGAAATAGCACCCAATACGATAATAGCGGCCGGAATCAAATAACCGACCTTGCGAGCACCCAAGAAATTGATCTTCGGGTTTGTCAGCAAGTCTTTCGTCAGAGAAGTCGTGAATGTCACGTTCTTCAATTTATCTTTCGCTAACAATGCCTCATAAACGATACGAGTCAAGAACACGGCTGTAAGGAATGAAGCGAACAAACCGATGATCATCGTCGTAGCGAAACCACGGATAGGACCCGTACCGAAATAGAACAATACGATACCGGTAATGATAGATGTCAAGTTTGAGTCGAAGATAGCGGAGAACGCATTGCTGTAACCGTCGGCGATAGCCTTTCCTAAAGACTTACCGGCACGAAGTTCCTCTTTCGTACGCTCATATATCAATACGTTAGCATCGACTGCCATACCTAGCGTCAACACCATACCGGCAATACCCGGCAAGGTAAGAACCGCTTGGAAAGAAGCAAGGATACCCATCGTGAAGAAAATGTTCAATACCAAAGCACCATCGGCGATCAATCCCGGTACCAATCCGTAGAATGCGCACATATAAACCATCAACAGCACCAATGCCAAAACGAAAGAAATCACACCGGCATTGATAGCCTCTTGTCCCAAAGACGGACCAACGACGTCTTCTTGAACGATATGTACGGAAGCAGCCATCTTACCCGATTTCAATACGTTCGCTAAGTCCTTCGCCTCTTCCGGTGTAAAGTGACCGGTGATTTGTGAACGACCTCCCGTGATCTCATCGTTTACGTTCGGAGCGGAATAAACCATCTCATCCAAAACGATAGCGATCTGGCGACCGATATTCTCTTTCGTCAAACGAGCCCAAGCCTTAGAGCCTTCGGCATTCATAACCATGTTAACCATTTGCTCTGAACGACCGGCTTGTTGCATAAAGTCAGCGTTAGCATCTGTTACTACGTCACCACCTAAAGCGGGACTTCCGTCACGGTTCGTTACCTTCAAGGCATATAACTCAAAGAACTGCTCTTTATCATCGATCGCCTTTACACCCCATTTTAAAGCCAAGTTACGAGGCAATACCTCTTTCACTTGTTTCATGTTCAGGTATTCGCTGATCTTCTCCATATCTTTTGCTTGAGCGATACCTACCGTCGAACCCGGAGACAACTGACCGTTGTACTGGCTAATCTGCAATAAAGCAAATAATGGATGTTGCTTAGCGAACTCTTCCATGCTTTGATTAGCTTCCGTATCTTTTTTATCTTGACCAAGCTCAGCCAACAAAGAATCGGCCTCACTTACATTCGCATCAGCGGCATCAGCGATTTTCTCAACATTATCGGTAGCTACAGAATCAGCGGAAGTCTCCTTACTTAGGATAGTAGCCAATACATTATCAGCGGCAACCAATTGTTGATAGATTTCCGGCAACTTATAAGTTTCCCAGAATTCCAAGTTAGCGCTACCTTGAAGCAACTTACGAACACGTTCCGGTTCTTTCACACCCGGCAACTCAACCAAGATACGACCCGCTGTCTCCAAACGTTGGATGTTCGGAGAAACCACACCGAAACGGTCGATACGAGTACGCAATACGTTGAATGAGTTATCAATCGCACTCTGCAACTCTTGTTTCAAAACAGAAACAACCTGAGCGTCAGAGCTCTGGGGCGTGATTTTATCTTTTAACTCGAATGTACTGAAAATAGCGGAAAGACGTGCGCCGCTATCCAACTTCTTATACTCCTCAGCGAAAAGGTCGATGAAATCTTTTTGGCTAGTCGCTTGATGCGCGTAAGCTAAATCCAACGCCTTGTTGAAATTCTCGTCTTGGTTGTTGTTAGACAACGAACGGATTACATCCGCCACGTTCAACTCAAGGACAACGTTCATACCGCCCTTTAAGTCAAGACCTAAACTAATTTCCATTTCACGGCATTGCTTAAGCGTATAGCCTAACCATACCTTCTGAGTAGATAGTGAGTCTAAATAAGCACTCTCTTTCGCAGGATCTCCACCCGCATACTCAGCGGCTTTACTGTTGTAATGTTGCGTCACGAACGAGAACGACAAATAGAACAAACAGACAAGCGTAAGTAACACCGCGAAGACCTTTACAAATCCTTTGTTTTGCATCTGAATCTTAGGTTTATGTTATTACATTATTTATATTCGTTTTTTCACAGGGTGCAAATATAGACTTTTTTTCTTTGATAAAGAGCAATTAGTATAATTATTTGTCACGCTCATAGTTTATTTCAAACGCAAATGTATATCTTTGGGGCTAAAATAATAAGGAAAATATACCATGAAACAGTTATTATTCGCTCTGTTATTTATCCCCGCCCTGCTATTCGCGCAAGAGGATCAACACTATCTGGCAGGGGCCGTTCCGGTTGCAGACGGTAAAGTCGTTTTTACCCGAGAGATTAATGCCCCCTCTTTAAGCAAGGCACAAATCTACCAACAACTATTAAAATGGGGACAAGAAAATTTTAACACAAAGGAAAGTAGAGTAGCTTATCAAAATGAGGCAAAAGGCGAGATCGCCATTATCGGAGAAGAATATATAGTATTCTCCAGCACAGCCTTATCCCTCGATCGGGCGATGATGAAATACCGTATTATCATTGAATGTAAGGAACATGCTTGTACCCTGCAACTTGCGGGCATCCGATATGAATATAACGTGTCTTACCAGAACGAGCCGGAGAAATACCTAGCCGAGGAATGGATCACGGACGAGTATGCCTTGAATAAGAGCAAGACGAAATTGAACCGTATCAGCGGTAAGTTCCGTAAGGCCACGATTGACTTCGCAGACAAGACGTTCGATAGCGCAACCAACACATTAGGCGCACAGTTGCTGACAACCGCACCGGTAGAACCAGTATCCGCTCCGCAACGGGAAACACGAGCTGTGGCACCGATGGAAGGTTTCGTAGCGTTCCAAGCTGACAAAATACCTAGCACGATCCTCCAAATGTTACCGGACAACGCTTTACAAATCAAAGCCGTAAAAGGAAATACGACCGACGCAAACGTTGAATGGAAAGGCATAGGCAATATGTTCGGTAAAACGATCAGTACAATCTCCATATCCAAAGATAGTCCTGCTTATAAAGCGATTGGCAATAACGATGTATATCGATTATCCTTCTCCAAGCCCGGCACATCTGCCGATGCGCCATGGATTATTATCGAGTGCCGTAAACAAGGCGAGACCTCCGAAGGACAGCAAACGATGTTAATCGGCGAGATTACGAATGTATGGATCAAATAACGAAAAAGAGAGTTGCATTTATGAAAAAGATTCTATTATTAATATATATGATGTTCCCTGTGCTAGTCATGGCGCAGGGGCATAAAGGCGAGGTAGACGAATGCGCCCCCATGAAAAACAGGAAGGTATGCTATAGCGATGATGTAGAGATCGAGAATACCTCTAAACTAGAAATATTCAACGCTATTAACGCATGGGCTAAGAAATCTTATGGAAAAGATGTCTTCTTATCCAACGTAAACTCGAACAAGAACAAAGGGACCATCTTCGTAAGCTCTAAGGTTGAATTATTGTTGAATGATACAGACAAGACTATCATTAAATATAAAATGCGTATCACCTGCTTCGACAACCGGTACACGATCGAGGCGAGCGATATCGTATATCAATATGATCCGCTAAACGATAAAAAGTACAAGACCTATAAAGCGGAAGATGTAATCGCCAATAATGGGGATAGCAATACGATAGCGCTGATCAAAGATCCTAAGCTATTCTGTAACGCTACCTTCTTCTTTGTCGAGAACTTGTTCGCCGACGTATTTGACGCTGCGCAGAACGCAGAATCCGAGTGATGAAACCCTTTTATTCAAGTTTCAGATAACACCATAACGGGTAGTGGTCTGAATAAGCGACCTTATCCACGGAACAATTCATAGAGGTCATGTTCGGGGAATGCAGGATATTATCGATACGGAACCAGAAGAAATTTTGATTATAGGTAATGCCCATTCCCCGGCCAGACTCGGCAAAGGCATCCGTCAAATCCCCTTGGATCGTACGGTGCGCATAAGAAATAGGCGTATCATTAAAGTCACCGCATACCAAGACATAATCTCCTTTCGCGTTCTTAATCTCTTTTGATACCGCTTCCGCTTGCTTAGCCCGAATCCGGAAAGCAGGTCCTAGCTTTTGCTCGAACGCTCCTTTCAAATCGTCCAACCCATCCGAGCTAAAGCTCTTTATAAGGGATGAATAACGGGTCCGATCCTCCATCGTCAGTTTAAACGATTCCAAATGGTTATTAATCAAGGTCAACTTCTTTCCCTTGATGTTCACTTCATGTACGGAAGAGCCGTTATAATCCGAATCGTATTTCACCATCCGGGAATTCGACAGCGGATATTTGGAGAACACAGCGATGCCGAAACTCTGGAATTTCGTGGAGCTTTGATAAAATACAGAACGATAAGGATACATGCTCAACGCATCATAGATCTTAGAGGCAGTAAGGCTCTTCTCTGATTTAGCCGTGGCATATTCCTGCAAACAAACAATATCCGCGTCCGAGTTAGCGATATATTGGATAATCTTGTTCGGAGCTATCTTCGTATGATTCTTGTACCCAAAAGCCATCACATTATAAGTCAGCACCTTCAGTACCTCTTCCCGAGGGACATCCTTATGCGAGTGAAACGGAAAATAGCGTTTCACGGGACCCCAACATAACAAGAAGGAGAATATGCCGATCAATAAGAACTTCCATTCCCATAAGAACAGCCAATAGATAATAAAGCAAAGATTGACTACACATAAGACTGGAAAGGCTAATCCCAGATAAGATAACGTCATACTCGTCTCAGGAGACACCCGATCCGAGTAAGCCGAGACTATCAACAACACGACAGCCACCACATTCGCTACGACAAATAAGAATTGAAGAAAAATCCGTAGAGTTTTCATAAGTATCTGTTATTTCTTACTGGCGTCGAAAAGTCGCTTTTTCTCTTCAGCGGAAAGGCTCTCATAACCGGAACGTTTCAATTTATCCAGTATAGTATCTAGATCCACCGACTCCTGATGTTTGCGTGCGTTATACTCATAATCCGTTTCGTTACGTTTATAAGTCACACGCATCTTCGGTTTCCGTTTGCCCAAATTCACGAACCAGTCGATCAACCGATTCATTGGAGCGGTCAAGTCCTTTCCATTACGAATACGGGAAGCAAACCACATACCAAACAAAGCCCCGCCGATATGGGCGATATGTCCTCCCGCATTATCAGAAGTCATCGCCAACAAATCGATCACCAGCGTAAAGATAGCCAAATAAATTAATTTGATCCTTCCGATCAAGAATAAATTAATCTCCAAATCCTTCCGGTAAAACGACACGGCGAAAACGATCGCCATAACAGATGCCGAAGCCCCCATCAAATAGCTAAAAGAAGCCACGTTCTGGAAATAAGGGAAAATATTATAAGCAAGGACAAACAATATCGCACCCGCAAGACCTCCCAATATATACAAGCCTCCCAACTGCCGCTCATTGAAGAAATTCAAGAACAATCCCCCGAACCAATACAACCAAAGCATATTGAACAAGATATGCAAGAAGTCAAAATGAGTGAACATATAAGTAAACAACGTCCACGGACGGAAGAGCAAAAGTTCCGGAGAAGCCGGTAACTGCAAATACTGCAAAAAAGGTACCCCTTGCACATTAAAGAGCATAAACAATACGCTGGCCAAACGTATCAAGATAAACAAGCCTACATTTATATATATCAGTTTCGACAGGATATTACCCGACTGAAACATACGCTTCAAATTAGTAAAAATACCGTCCATTGTCTGCATCTTTCTTTTTCCAATAACGAATTAGGAAATAACCGAATAACATACCCCCCAAATGAGCGAAATGCGCTACCGTATCGCCACCAAAACTAGCCACACCCATAAATAGTTCGGCAAGACCATAAAATATTACGAAATATTTGGCTTTAATCGGGATCGGTATGAACATCAAGTACAAAGGAACATTCGGGAAGATCATCGCGAATGCCAACAAGATTCCGAATACGGCACCCGAAGCGCCAATGGTCACGAAATAATTCAAGAACTCGCTTTTGCTGATAATCTGGGCTCCATTCAAGTTTATCATGTCTTGGCTAGCGAAGATCACATCCCGCAAATTAAAGAACCATACCACCTCTTGTACCAAACCGGCGCCTATACCCGTCACGAAGTAAAAAATCAAGAAACGTTTGGGGCCCCATACGTTCTCCAATACCCGGCCGAACATATAAACGGCGAACATATTAAAAAACACATGCGCGAACGAATGGGTATCGTGCATGAACATATAAGAAACGATCTGATAAGCCTTGAAGTCGGTAGCACCCGGGAAGTGAAGCCCTAATAAATCCACCAAATCGATGCCGACTTTCGGCAGTGCAAGGCTGGCTACCCAAAATAGCAAGTTTATAATGATAAGATTTTTCGTTACCGGCGGGATACTATTCAAGAACCCCGAATTTGTCTGATTCATCATATACTACGTTAATTTAGCGGCAAAGGTAAATATATTTTAGCCGTTTTTGCCCATAATAATACTAAAACATATGTAAATCGGTAAAAAAAGTAGGTTTTTCTTTTGTGATATTTCAAAATAAAACTACATTTGGAGCCGTCTATCGGTTATCATAGTTTTGTTTAATATATTAACAGTCAAACCATCATGAACAAATCAGAATTTATTAGTGCAGTCGCTGAAAAATCAGGTCTCAGCAAAGTGGATGCTAAAAAGGCAGTAGAAGCTTTTGTTGACACAGTTTCTAACGAATTAAAAGAAGGCGGTAAAGTCGCTCTACTTGGCTTCGGTTCATTCTCTGTGTCAGAGAAGGCCGCTCGTAAAGGTGTTAACCCGAAAACTAAAGAAACCATTGAAATCGCAGCTCACAAGGCCGTGAAGTTCAAGGCTGGTGCTGAATTGAACGAGCTAATCAAATAAGAAACACCATTATTCTCTATAGAAGAAGGATACGATGCAAATTGTATCCTTTTTTTGTGTACCTTCGCGTGCAAATAAAATCCGAATTATAGTTAGACGAATATGGTTATCGAACAACAGATTACCGGGGCTATCATAGCCGGCATCAAAGAGCTGTACGGAGCGGATGTCACCGCTAGCCAAGTGCAGTTACAAAAAACGAAAAAAGAATTCAAGGGGCACTTGACCCTAGTCGTATTCCCATTCCTTCGCATGTCGAAGAAATCTCCGGAGCAGACCGCTCAGGAAATCGGTGAGTACTTGTTGAGAAACGAGCCAGCGGTAGCTGAATTTAATGTAATCAAAGGATTCCTTAACCTGACGGTCGCTTGCTCTTGCTGGATCGATTTACTAAACTCGATCAATGAGCAGCCCGCTTACGGTATCATTCCGGTTACCGAGCAGTCGCCTTTGGTTATGATCGAATATTCCTCTCCCAATACAAATAAACCGCTTCACTTGGGCCATGTCCGCAACAACTTATTAGGATACAGCTTATCGAAGATCATGAAAGCGAACGGTAACCAGATCGTAAAGACGAATATCGTAAACGATCGTGGTATCCATATCTGTAAATCCATGTTGGCTTGGCAGAAATGGGGAAATGGAGCTACCCCAGAGTCTACCGGAAAGAAGGGTGACCATCTGATCGGTGACTTTTACGTATTATTCAGCAACAAATTAAAAGAGGAGACCCATGCGTTAGAAGCGAAAGGCCTTACCAAGGAAGAAGCCGAGGCTCAATCCACCTTGATGGCGGAAGCCCGTGAGATGCTTCGTAAATGGGAAGCCGGAGACAAAGAGGTGCGTGCGCTTTGGGAAATGATGAATAATTGGGTATACGCCGGGTTCAACGAGACTTATAAGATGATGGGCGTAGATTTCGATAAGATTTATTACGAGTCTCAAACGTATCTGGAAGGAAAAGGCAAGGTGATGGAAGGCCTAGAGAAAGGGATTTTCTATCGCCGTGAAGACGGCTCCGTATGGGCTGATTTGACGAAAGACGGGCTGGATGAAAAATTATTGCTTCGTGCGGATGGAACTTCCGTCTATATGACGCAGGATATCGGTACCGCCAAGCTGCGCTTTGATGATTACCCGATCAATAAGATGATCTATGTGGTAGGGAACGAGCAGAATTATCACTTCCAAGTATTATCGATCTTATTGGATAAGTTAGGCTTCGAGTTCGGCAAAGGATTGGTCCACTTCTCCTACGGAATGGTAGAGCTACCGGAAGGTAAGATGAAGAGCCGTGAGGGAACGGTCGTAGATGCCGATGATTTGATGGCCGAGATGATCAGTACCGCACGTGAGATTTCCCAAGAATTAGGGAAATTGGACGAGATGACTCCGGAAGAGGCTGAGAATATCGCCCGAATCGTAGGTCTTGGCTCCTTGAAATATTTCATATTAAAGGTAGACCCTCGCAAGAATATGACGTTCAACCCGAAAGAGTCTATCGACTTCAATGGGAATACGGGACCATTCATCCAATATACCTACGCCCGTATCCGTTCCGTATTGCGCAAAGCGGCGGAACAGGGCATCGTATTACCGGAGCAGTTACCGCTTACTTTCGCCATTTCCGAGAAAGAAGAGAACCTGATCCAAATGATCGCCGATTATGCGGAGATCGTGAAAGAGGCAGGTAAGCTATACAGCCCGGCCTGTGTCGCCAACTATATTTATGATCTGGTAAAGGAATACAATCAATTCTATCACGATTTCTCCATCCTTCGCGAAGAGAATCCGGAATTGAAGAACTTCCGTTTAGTCTTATCCGCCAATGTAGCTAAGATCGTGAAATCCGGTATGGATTTATTAGGCATCGAGGTTCCGGAAAGAATGTAACGATAGAAGATGAACATAAACGAGAAAACAAGAAAGGCTCTCCTTCGATTTCAACAAAATGAAATCACGGAGAGCCTTCTCTATACGCAACTCGCCGCTATCGAGAAAGATCCAAGCAACAAGGAAGTATTACTACAGATAGCGAATGACGAGAAAGGACATTATACGATCCTGAAAAAGTATACGGGGCAAGAGATCTCCCCGAATAAATTACGTGTCACTAAATACTACTGGTTGGCACGTATCTTGGGGATTACTTTCGCCATTAAGCTAATGGAAGGTAGCGAGGAAAGCGCCAAGAATGATTACGCCTCTTATGATGAGTATCCGGATTTGCAACAAATCGCACGTGACGAGGATGAGCATGAGCAGAGGTTGATCGCCTTGATCAATGAGGAACGGTTGGAATATATGGGTTCTGTCGTACTGGGGCTAAATGACGCTTTGGTAGAATTTACAGGTGCTTTAGCTGGCTTTACCCTTGCCTTGAGCGACTCTAGATTAATAGCGTTGACCGGAAGCATCACTGGAATAGCCGCCGCATTATCCATGGCTTCCTCCGAATATCTATCTACCAAGTCCGAGAGTGGAAATGAAAACGGGAAACATCCTGTTAAGGCATCGATCTATACGGGAATAGCTTATATCTTTACGGTAGTCGCCTTGGTCGCTCCATTTATCTTTATATCGAACGTATTAATGGCTTTAGGGCTTATGCTCATCATAGCGTTAAGCATCATCGCCCTTTTCAACTATTATTATTCCATAGCGAGAAGCGAGAGTTTCCGGAAGCGTTTTACCGAGATGGCAGTACTTAGTTTTAGCGTGGCCGCATTAAGCTTCTTGATCGGATATGCGTTAAAAGAATTTACGGGTATCGATGTCTAAAAAAATCATAGTTATGTTTTGAAAAATTCATAGTTATGAGTTTAGTAAATCATAACTATGAATTTTTAGAGCTATAATCAAGCCTTTTTCCGTGTCGTACGTTTCTTCGTCGCGGCAGGTTTTTCTCCCGCCTCGGCGATTATCTTCTGGCATTCCTCCAAGGTCAAGTTCTCCGGTTTCTCTATCGTCTTAGGGATTCTGTAATTCTTTTTCTTATAAGAGATATAAGGGCCGAAGCGACCATTCAAGATCTCCATTTCCGGATCCTCATCGAACTTCTTGATAAATCGTTGCTCATCTTTTTGTTTTTTTGCCTCGATCAACTCGATAGCTTCCTCGGCTGTTATCGACAAAGGATTCAAGCCCTTCGGTATGGATACGAACTTTCCGTCATGACGGATAAACGGGCCAAAACGTCCGACAGCGGCAACCATGACCTTACCTTCATATTCACCAATCGTACGGGGTAGATCAAACAATTTCAAGGCTTCTTCCAAAGTAATCGTCTCGATAGATTGCCCCTTCATCAAGGTTGCGAACTGAGGTTTAGGAGCCTCTTTATCCTCTGGGTGCGCCTGCCCGATCTGTACGACTGGGCCATAACGACCGATCTTCACGAAAACAGGTTTGCCGCTCTTCGGATCGATACCCAATTCACGCTCACCCACTTTATGCTCCGTACGGACAGAGGCTGCCTCTTCCACGATCGGATGGAATAGTTTATAGAATTTATCGATCGCGTCCGTCCATACCATCTCGCCTTCCGCTACGGCATCGAATTCCTTCTCTACGCTCGCCGTGAAGTTATAATCCATAACGCCCGGGAAATACTCCATCAAGAAATCATTCACGACCGTACCGATATCGGTTGGCATCAACTTATTCCGGTCCGCTCCTACGATCTCCGTCTTTTGGACTTCCTTGATCGTATGCTGAGCCAAGGTTATGATATTATAAGTACGCTCCGTTCCTTCCTTATCCCCTTTCACGACATACTCTCGATTCTGAATCGTCTGGATCGTAGGCGCATAGGTAGAAGGACGACCGATTCCCAATTCCTCCAAACGGCGAACCAAACTTGCTTCCGTATAGCGGGGAGGACGTTGCGTGAAACGTTCGGTAGCGACGATATCCTTCATACTCAATACCTCGTTCAAGGTAACCGGAGGAAGAAGGCCGTTTTCCTGTTCCTTCTCATTCTCGTCATCAAAACTCTCGCGGTACACCTGAAGGAAACCGTCGAAAGTAATGACCTCACCGGTAGCCACGAACTTCTCTTTCTTGCCGCCGATGCCTACGGAGATCGTCGTACGCTCCAACTCGGCGTCCGCCATCTGGCAAGCGATCGTACGTTTGCGGATCAATTCGTATAATCTCTTTTCCTGAGCGGTCCCGCTTATCTCATCATTGCTGATATAGGTCGGACGAATCGCCTCGTGCGCTTCTTGCGCTCCCTTGCTCTTGGTATGATATTGACGGAATTTATAATATTTCTCACCGTAGGTATCCAAGATAGCTTCTTTTGCCGTCCCCAAAGCCAAATCACTTAAGTTCACGGAGTCAGTACGCATATACGTGATCAATCCGGACTCATACAGGCGTTGGGCGATCATCATGGTCTGCGAGACCGAATAACCCAACTTACGGGCGGCCTCCTGCTGCAAGGTAGATGTCGTAAAAGGAGGGGCTGGTGTTTTACGCACCGGCTTTTTCGAGATATCATCGATCGTGAAAGAAGCGTCCTTGCAAGATTCAAGGAATGCCTCCACCTCTTCCTTATCTTTCAAACGACGGTTCAGCTCCGCCTTGAGGATTGTCGTACCATCCGGCAAGATAAAGCTAGCGATCACACGGTAGGCGGCCTCCGAGACAAACTCGTTGATCTCTCGCTCCCGCTCTACGATCAGACGTACGGCAACCGATTGCACGCGCCCCGCGGATAAAGCCGGCTTCACCTTACGCCAAAGAATGGGGGATAGCTCGAAACCCACGATACGGTCTAAGATACGACGGGCTTGCTGCGCGTTCACCAAATCGATATTGATATCTCTCGGCGTCTCAATCGCATGTAATATAGCGTTCTTGGTAATTTCATGAAAAACGATACGTTTCGTATTCTCAGGTTTCAATCCTAATACCTCATATAAATGCCAAGAGATGGCCTCTCCCTCCCGGTCCTCATCGGAAGCCAACCAAACCTGCTCGGCTTTCTTGGCTTCGTTCTTCAATTCGGTCACGAGTTTCTTCTTATCTGAGGGAATCACGTATTCCGGGGCATAATTGTGTTCGAGGTCTATACTGAAATCTTTCGTTTTCAAGTCGCGGATATGACCATAGCTAGACATAACCTTATAGTCCTTTCCGAGGAACTTCTCGATGGTTTTTGCCTTGGCTGGTGACTCCACTATTACCAAATTCTTTTGCATATCTATTTTTTGCTGGTTAGAAATCGGGTGCAAACTTACACAAATAATTAACGTACGCAGTATATCGATCACTAAAAAAGCGTTTTTTCCTATACATTATATATATAGTCATGCGTTTCTATTTACCTTCGCGGGACAAAATCAAAAAGCTATTCAAAAATATGGAAGAGATAAAGCGACTTATTTCAGAGAATAAACTAGAAGAAGCGATCCGGCTCTTGGACGCTTACCTCACGGAGCAACCGAGATCCGACGAGGCTTGGTTTCTCCTCGGAAAAGCTCATTATAAACTAGGCAACGTACGCCTAGCCCTCAACAGCTACCTGCAAGCGATAGAGATCAATCCGGAAAGCCCGGCACAAGCGGCCTACGATATGGCGATCAAGGTGCTGGATTTTTATAATAAGGATATGTACAACCATTAAGAAGACAGAGCACCCGCACCCAAATAAATTCTAGAAGTACAAGTAACTCGACTTTATGCATTTATGAAGTTAGTTGTTATTGATATAGCGTTTATTTGTATAATGCTCATTTACAACCTATAACGTAAGCTCGTCATAATAGGCATCGTTAAAGGCTTACAATGGGCATTATAAAGTGCTTATAATGGGCATTCTTAGCACCTAACATTGCCCATCGTAATTTGTAGAGACGGGGCGTGCCCCGTCTCTACAAGTTATACAATGAATTTATGTTTCTTTAGATTTCAATCTTCCATGAGAGTAATCGTATAGTCATGCAGACAGAAGAATTCCTCTGTCAACATAGTAGGTGGAATCTTTCCCTCTTCCAAGGAATAGCCCACTCCACTGAAACGAACATTCAGCCCCTCCTGCTGATAAGCCATCGGCATATCCTCCACATAGTAATTACCCACGAAATCGATTGGTTTGGAACAAACTATGGCCCATAGATTCACCCGATCGTCCCAACGAATACGACCAAACTCATCAACTAGATCCGTCCTTCGCCCATGCTCATGCTTATCCTCATGCTCATCATCACCGCAAGCGGTAAAGCCTAGCATGGTAATAGTACACAGGCAAAATGATAAAAATACAGAAAATGCTTTTTTCATATAAGTAAACTTTAAGAAATTACCTTTATCCAGATGATTATCCTTTATAAGTCAGCGCCAACATCGTAATATCATCGCTCTGCGTAGCGCCGTTCACGAAAGATTGGACGGATTCGGATATACCTTCGATCATGGATTTGGGGGATTGGTTCTTTACGGAGCTACAAGCCTCTACCAAACGGATATCTCCATATTGCTCATTCCGCAGGTTCATCGCCTCACTGATTCCATCCGTATAGAGGAACAAGCTGTCTCCCGCTTCCAGTTTCAAGGATTGTTCTTTATAAGCTAATCCCGGCACGACTCCCAAGGCCATCCCACCAGTCATCGGCAAAAGAGATACCTTATCGTTCTTACGAATCCAAACCGGACGATTATGCCCCCCATTGCAATAAACCACGTCGCCCGTATGGATATTCAAGATCGCGTAAAAAGTAGTAACAAACATCCCATTGACACTCTCACGGCACAATAGATCATTCGATTCCTTCATGCAGACCGCCGGGGAAAGCTGCCTAAGCGCCGTAGCACGGATCACCGTACGGCTGATCGCCATGAAAATAGCGGCGGGAATCCCCTTATCCGACACGTCAGCGATCGTAAAACCCAGATGATTATCGTCCACCAAGAAGAAATCATAGAAATCACCCCCCACGGCCTTCGCCGCACTCATGGTCGCATAGAGATCGAATTGCTTATATTGCGGGAACGGAGGGAACTGCTTCGGCAAGATCGATTGCTGTATCTCACGTGCCACGTTCAAGTCGTATTGTATCTCCTCTAGCTGATGATGTTCCTTTTGGGCCTCCTTAATAAAAGAAATCTGCTCGACCGCCTTCTCGATCGTACGTTCCAGATCCTCCATATCGATCGGCTTGGTAGCGAAGTCGAAAGCACCATGGTTCATGGCAGTACGAATATTCTCCATATCCCCATAAGCCGATACGATGATACATTTCAAGGCCGGGTTACGCATCTCGTTAATCTTCGTCAGCAATGTCAAGCCATCCATCTCCGGCATATTGATATCGCTCAATATGATATCAAAGTCCGGATGGTCCAACATCATCCTCAATGCCTCCAAACCATTATGGGCAAAGGAGAACTCATACTCTCCCTTACGGATCTTCCGACGGAAATATTGGGTTAGCAACGCTTCCAGATCCTGTTCGTCGTCTACGCTTAATATCTTGATCGCCATAATTCTTCTGTTTATTTCGTTAATGGAATAAGGAATATGAAACGGGTAAACTCACCTTCTTTCGATTCCACCTCTATCTTCCCGTCATGCTTCTCCTCTATAATAGATCGAGTGATAGATAGCCCCAAGCCAGTTCCCTCTCCCACCGGTTTCGTGGTAAAAAACGCAGAGAATATCTGCTCCCGGATATTCTCCGGCATACCGATACCATTATCCTCGATACTTAATCTTAAAGAATCTCCCTCCTTCCGTAGATCCACGGATATAACCGGCTCATACCCGATCGGCGAGAGCTTAGATTTACTATAGACCGCATAGCAAGCGTTATTCATGACATTCAATACCGCACGGCTCAAATCCTGCGGGATCACTTTCAGCATCGGAAGCCCCTCCTCGTAATGCTCCCGGATCGCGATATTGAAACCTTTATAGTTCGCTCGCATCGAATGATAAGCCAACCAAACATATTCCTTCACCAGATTCTTGATATCCGTAGGGATGTACTCGTCATCCTTCCCTCTGGAATAAAGCAAGATACCCCGGATGATACTTGTCGCCCGGTTTCCATGTTCCTCGATCTTCTTCAAGTTACCATGCAAATCGTTAACGATCTCGCTAAACTCCTCATGCAAGGCGGTCAGCTTCTCCCAAGATTCCGGAGGCAAGACATCTTTCTCTTCTTCTAATATATCTTCCAAGTCATCCACTAACTTAGAGGACAGCTTACTGAAATTGATGACAAAGTTGAGCGGATTCTGGATCTCATGCGCGATCCCGGCACTCAACATACCTAAAGAAGATAATTTCTCTAAGTTCTTCACTTGCAAACGTAGCCGTTCTATTTCCTTACTCTGGTCTTCCATATCTATTCCTCCTCTTTAGGCGGTGTAATTGTTTTCGGTTGATATACAGGGATCGTAATTAGAAACTGGGTATATTCTCCTTTCTTACTCTCCACCTCGATAGTTCCCCGATGGTTTTGCACGATCTCACGGCATAGGTAAAGCCCTACGCCGGCCGCTTCCCCCGTTGTCTTTGTCGTGAAGAAAGGAGCGAATATCTTATCTTTTATATTCTCGTCGATACCGGACCCGTTATCCCGGATCGTTATTTCCAGCATATCCTTATTGACTTTCAATCCAAGGAATATCTCCGGACTAAAAGTCACGGTCTCCGATTTCTTCAACAGGGCATACATGGAATTTTTCAATATCCCGGCCAGAACCTTACTGAACTGCTCCACGTTTACCTCCATCATCAAAGACAGCGTCAAATTATCGAAAACAATCCGGATATTCTTCTCTTGAATATCCTGCTCATACGTTTTCTTCAATTTATCCAAGGCGATCCGGCATAATCCGTTTATGTTGGTAAGCGTAAGATTACCTCTTCGGTCTTTCAGCAATTCCTCCATCGCCTTAACGATACGGACCGTATTGAAACCATGCTCAGAGATCTTCTCCAAATTACTGGTCATCATATTCAACAAATCAACCGAGTCGTCATACACATCCGGTTTCAGATGCTCTTTCTGACTATCCAGATTTTCCCGGAGATCCTTGGCCAACCCCGATGTCAGATTCGCGAAGTTATTGATATAATTCAGTGGGTTCAAGATACGGTCCACCAAACCTTGGGTCAATTGCCCTACGGTAGCCATCCGTTCCTTACGGACCAGCTCGTCCTGCGCCTCACCCAAGGCTTTCAAAGCGGCCGCCAATTTCTCGGATTCCTCTTGGATCGCGTCTTTCTCCGAACGGATCTCCTGCGTACGCTCCTCTACCTCTTTTACCAAATACTCTTTTTGTTTGAGTTTCCGCTTGAAAACCAACTTAGAGATCTGGCAAAACAGAATCAAGAAAAGCAATCCGATCCATTCTTGATGACCGAACTTCACAGATACACAAATACCAACCAAGCTACCCAGCGTAACCCGCTCGCAAAGTTTAATCCGCCTTTTTAACCGATCGATCTCGGTATGTAAATCCTGTATCATGATGAACCTCCTTTCCTAACTATAAATAGGCAACGTAATCGTAACTTCCGTATATTTATCTTTCTCCGACTCGATAGCGATCGTACCCTTATGGTTCAACACGACCTCCCGACTCAAGTAAAGACCTGTTCCTGCCGCTTCCGCGGTCGGTTTGGTGGTAAAGAACGGAGAAAAGACTTTCGTCTTTATCGTTTCTTCTATACCGACGCCATTATCACGGATAACCACTTGCAACTTATCCGCTTGAATACGCAATACCAACGAGACAGAAGGCTGATATCCCGGTTCCCCGAGCTTTTTCAAGACCGCATATATACTATTATCCAATATCTGCAACAAGGCTTTTCCCATCTGATCGATATTCACCTCGATTGTCAACGGTACGGAAAGCCCGGAGAATGATAGATCTACTTGATTCTTCTCGATCTCCTTCGCATAATTCTTTCGCAAGATATCCAGATTGACCTTACATAAATCATTAATATCCACGCAGGTTCGATTCGCCGAATGATCTTTCAGCAATTCTTCCATCGCTTTTACGATCCGCACCGTGTTATCACCATGCTTGGCTATCTTATCCAGATTGCCAGTCAAAAGAACCAGCAGTTCTTGCGTATCATTATAATTATCGTGTTTACCGGTCTCTTCGTCCTCATCGATATTCTGCTTGATATCTTTCGCTAATGCAGCAGACAAATGAGCGAAGTTATTGATATAATTCAAGGGATTCAAGATACGGTCTACCAGACCTTTCGTTAATTGGCCGATCGATGCCAGACGTTCCTTACGAACCAACTCGTCTTGAGCGTCCGCCAAGGCAGAAAGGGCACGGGATAGTTTCTCCGACTCCGCTTGCATCGCATCCCGCTGGAAACGCAATTCCATCGTCCGCTGTTCAACGAGATTAGAGACGAACTGTCTTTTTCGCAGACGGAATTGCGTATAATACTTTAACAGGAATAGAAGGACTACGGCTCCCACCAAATAATAAACCAGTTCTTCCTTCTTCTGGTAAACCGCCAAGGCGATCCACGCCGTCCCGATCACGGTCAGCGTCTCGATCACCCGCATCCTCCAGCGAAGGCTTTCCAGTTGTTTGATATTTATGTCGCCCATCCTTCCTGTCCTCCGGATATCAGAAATTGATATTCACGCCCAACATCGCATTAAAACTCTGCATCGGATAACCGTAATACAGTTCGTACTTCTGGCAAAGAATATTGGTCAACTTGGCATAAACACCAAAGATATCGTTGAAGGTATAGGTACCTGTTAGGTTTAGCTCGTTGATGTTATCCATCTTAAACTCATTCATTTTATCGTACGTCATACCAGTGTTCCCATTGACACCCCAAGTCCGTACATTCGCATAACGTCCGGTAGCCAAATAATAATCCAAAGCGATAGATAATTTCTCAATCGGGCGGACGGTCAGGTTCGCATTCAGTTCCATTTCCGGCTTCCCCCACGCATGAGGCAACTCGCCTTCATCCGTTTCCGCTTTCCAATTATTATATACACCTTTCAAAGCAATATCGAACCATTGTTGATAACTATACTTCAAGTTGGCTCCCACGAAAAGTTGCTTCGTGTCGATACCCGGCTCCGCAACACTGAAACTGCCGAAATAATTCGCTGACCAAACATCAGACTGAGTAAACAGCACATCATCGCTCGTTATCTTATATCCGGCGAACACATCAAACCAAAAGCCCGGTGCCACGCCGCTCCGGATACCCAAGACAGCGTCCAGCCAATTGCGCGAGGGCAATAGTTCTGCCATCGGGTAGAGGTAGCGGTTCACACGCGACATCTCGTACATGCTGTTGGAGTACATCTTGCCGCCAGCGTTCACGTATAGCTCCGTCTTGTCGGCCACCTCCACATCGGCGGCTACATTCGGAGAGGCCATGAATTTTGTCTCGTCGCCCGTAGCCAGCATCACGTTCGCACCCAGCTTTAAATTCCAATTATCACCCTCTACCTTATAATAAGGCGACAACATCGCCTCGACATGGTTCTTGAACTCATATTCATAACCTCCTACCTCCGGCAAACTGTAATTGAAATATTCGACCAAACCGCCCAAGCCTACTCGCATATTCCCATTGAAACCAGCGTTCAGATCAAACTTTGCCTCTAGAGTATGCTCCGTAGGGCCGTCCATCACCCTACTTAATCCATATTTATGCGAGAAATTAGTATAACCTAAGTCCAACAAATAGCCAACCTCAGCCTCCTCCTTCGACTCGAAACCTATCGTAGCAGCGATCGTCTGGTTCACTTGGTTGGTTTCGCGATCTCTCTGTAACAAATCCTCCGAAGGGGCATAACTGGATGTAGGATCAGACAATGCCGCCCCATAATAATTGAATGCGGAGTAGCCGTACTTCGCTCCGATACTGAATATCGTCTTCTCGAAAGCGTGCTTGTAGTTGATGCCTCCCAAGTTGTCATTGATTTTCGCCTTGACATCATAATCCTTTGGCTTTCCGTTCGTGGAGCGATGCGAATACCATAGATTCAGCTGATCCTTCTCAGTACTCAGGATATGATAGCCCAAGTCTCCGTTGATATTCATGCGCGTACCCATACCAAAGTTAAAATATCCCCGACGCTTGTTGTAATCCATCTGCGTCATGATATTTCCGGAAGGCAACAAACTAATCTCTTTCTGCGGATCGGCGGCGATCGTATAATTCGAGTAATCGATCGGGATCTTACGAACCTCCGGCTCTTTCACCACGGGAAGCGTATTTACCTTGCTAGCGTCCTGCACGGAAGGATCATACTCCCGTTCAAGCGTCATCTCTCGGTTCAGGTTCTTTTCTTTCGTAACATCCTCTTGCGCACTCGCAGCAGCAGCCGAACCCAGCAAAGCTACCACACACAACGCCTTTACATTATATATAGTCTTCATCGCTTTCTTTTATTTCTTTAGTTTACCCAATCTGTCTTCGATCATCGCGGCGATCTCATCATCGCCCTTGTAGTTGTTTTGCAAACTGGTCAGATATTGACGAGCTTGGAAATCATCACCTTGGCGGATATAAATATCAGCCAACAAGATAAAGCCCCGTGCCAACCAATATTGGTGAGGCGTACCGTTCTCGATGAAGTTCATCAAGACAGTCTCGGCATTCTTATCATCCTTATTATCATAATACAATTGAGCCAATAGATATTTAGCCTCCGCCCCGTGTATCGTACGGGTATCCTTGCTGATCTCCTTCAAGTCGGCCAACGCCTTGTTCTCCTGCTTCAAGCTGATATAAGCCTTCGCACGGACATAACGGGCCTCGGACATAATCTCGGGAGATAGCTTCGGTTCCTTCAGCAAATCGTTGGCGGCAAGCAAAGCCTCTTGCGGCTGACCGGTCAACTCGGCGCAACGCATCAAGCCCAATTTAGCGGCCTCCTTATTCTCCGGATTCTCCGCTACCGCCTGTAGATGCTTGAAACTTTCCATAGCGGCGGCGTAATCCTTATCCAGATACTCGATCTCAGCCTTACGAGCCCAAGACTCTTCCCTGAATTTCGTATCACCGCTCTCCAATACCAACGAGAACAGACGTTTCGCCTCCTCCAGATCTTTCTTGGCAAAAGCGATACTTGCCAAATAGAAATTAGCGTTCGAGCTAAACGCTCCCTGCGGGAAGGTTTGCAAATAATTCGTCAAGCTACGACGAGCGCCCTCATTATCGCCTCGCATAAATAACTTCTCGGCCGCCAGATAGGTCAAGGAGTCTTGCTCACTCACCTCGAAACGAACATTTCCACCTAACGAATTCGCATAGGCGGCAAACGAATTGATATCGTTCAGCTCGATATATACGGACTTCAAATCTTGCAAGGCCACTTTCGCCTCCTCGCTACCCGGATAATTGCTAATCACGCTCTTATAAGCGTCGGCCGCTTTCTCCGGCTGATTGTCGTTGAAGTAAATCAAACCAAGCTGTACGCCGGCCTTACGAGCCAGACTGCTTTGCGGGAAATCACGCATCAATTGCTCAAAGCTTGCCGCAGCCGTTTGATTGTTATCCAATAACACGTAAGAACGTCCTTTCTCGAACAAGGCATCATCCACATATTGTGATTCCGGGAACTCACGGATCAAGCGATCCATCACGCTGATCTTTCCCTTATAATCTTTCTGCAATCCCAGCAAGAAGCCCTTCTGATACACCGAATAATCTCCGGCGGACGGTTGCAATTGCGCCGCACGGGTATAATTCTCTTCCGCCATAGCGAACTGACGGTTGTG
This sequence comes from Parabacteroides sp. AT13, assembly GCF_002272965.1. Lineage (NCBI taxonomy): Bacteria > Pseudomonadati > Bacteroidota > Bacteroidia > Bacteroidales > Tannerellaceae > Parabacteroides > Parabacteroides sp. AT13. The sequence goes on from NZ_NQMH01000001.1 coordinate 1,013,135, forward strand.
GAATAAACAATCGCCGATACGATTATAAGCGTCCGCATAAGCCGGAGTCTGCTGATTGCTTTCCAAATTCACGTATTGACGGAAACGGTTCAACGCCTCGCCATACTCTTTCAATTTGAAGTAGCTGTAACCTAAGTTATAATGTGCCAAGGCATACATATCCGTATTACGTTGGCGGGTATTATTCAAATAGGTACGATAATCGGAAATCGCCTTGTTATACTCACCTTGGCGATAATAAGATTCCCCACGCCAGAAATAAGCGTCGTTACGAGATTCCAGATTATAAGCGCCCAACGAGATCGCACGGCTGAAAAGATCGACCGCCTTATCCAATTCCATATTCGTGAACGCCTGCGTTCCCAACTGGAATAAGATATCTTGCTTCGCCTCCAAGATCTTCGTGCTCGGATGCTTGATCTTATCGATAGAGTTCAGAGCCGCTTGATAGTTCTTGGTAGTCAAATAAACCTCCACCAGATAATCGTTTACCTTATCGGCATATTTGGAATTCGGAAAATCATTCAAGAAATCCTCGAAGATTGTCACCGACTCGCCAAAGCCCGTGAAAGCGGTCTCGTGGATCAATAAAGCGTAATTATACATAGCCGCCTCTTTCACTTGCTTATCGAAAGAAGAAGTCGCGGCAGCCTCGAAGGCCATACGGGCGTTATTCTTATCTTTTAATTTCAGATAACTTTGCCCCAGATACAGATAAGCGTTCTGCGAAAGGGCATCGTTCTCACGTACGGTCCGCCCCAAAGCGTTCACGGCGCTACTGTAATTACCCTTATTGTAATAACATACGCCCAAGATATATAAATCGCCCCTCAACGGGCTATCCGTCGAGGATACATATTTACTCAGCATATTAATCGCCTGATCCTCATTTCCCAGATGATAGTAGGCGTTACCCATGATACGGTAAACCTCGCTATTGTTCTCGCTATCCGGATAAGAGGCTAGCAATTCCTTACCTTCGCTGATCACTTTCTCGTATTTATTCTGGATAAAATAAATTTGCGTGATATAGTACAAGGATCGCTCTTTATAATCAGGCAAGTCCTTCAAGCGGGTAAATTCCACCAAGGCATTGTTGTATTTACCGGTTGCGTAATCGATATAAGCGACATAATAGGTAGACGCTTCCCGGTACTTCGTTCCAATCTGCTCGATCCGTGCGAAATAACCACGGGCCTTCTCCATATCCCCGATTTGCAACAAGGAATAAGCCAGACGGAAACAATAAGCCTCCTGTTGTTCCGGACTTAGCATATCAATGTTCGATTCGTTAAACCAAAAGATAGCTTTCTGATACTCTCCCTGTCCGAAATGGGCGGAACCGATCAAGAAGTTCACCTCGTCCGCATGACGGGAAGCCGGGTACACATCCAGATAATCTTTCAATAACTCAACGGCATTGGGACGGCCTTGCTCATAAGCGGAGTAGACCAACATATAATCGGCTTCTTGAATCAAGTCGGCATCCGTGGAATGCTGTTTATACGCCTCCAGCTTATCGATGCAACCTGAATAATTCTTCAAACTAAACAACTCCTTGCCTTCGACAAACAAACGGTTCGGCGCATCAAATTGATACGATCTCTGCCCGCTTGCCATGTGGCTGCCTACTACCAGACACAGCGGAATAAGTATTCTTTTCATCACTCATTTGCTTTTTAATACAAGCACTTACTTCAGTGCCTATTCGTTCTAATTCGCAAATATAAGTAATATGCGCCAAACAGAAGGCAAGTTCTATTAATATTTAGGACAACACGTTCTAAAATTATCTCTATGGAAGATGATACACCTTATAGGGAGAAGATGTATCATGTTGCAACGATAAGATATATCATCTTTCATTTTCGTACAATTTTCCTAATTGTTATTTTCTAAGATAGGCTGGTACCGCCTTTCGGATAGAGTCTAAACCGAAGTCTTCCGGATTCACATTCTCCGGGCGAAGGATCACGATCTCGGCGGCATCATCTTCCGCATGCACGTTATTGAAATCATCTACCAAGCACTCATAAAACATATCCAGCGTATGCACCTCAAAGCCGGAATACATATATAAATTAGGCAAGGAAAACAAATAACGGCAATTCTGGATATGCAACCCCGTCTCCTCCCTTACTTCCCGGCGAGCGGCCTCCTCCCCCGACTCAAACATATCGACGAAGCCACCGGGCAAATCCAATGTACCTTTAGCCGGCTCTTTTCCTCGGCGAACCAGCAATAACTCCCCCTTAGCGTTCTTTATGAAACAAGCGACAGCCGACGACGGGTTGAAATAATAAACAAAACCGCACGCCATACATTTTTTCGCTTTCTCGTTATGTTCCACGAAAGCTTTTGCCCCGCAAACCGGGCAAAACTGAAATTGATACAACGGATGTCTCATACTTTATGATTTATAATTCAATTAAAAACAACAAGCCGCACCTAAATATAGATGCGGCTTGCCTTATTTCGCAAATGTCTTTTCGTTATACGTAAAACCGGATTTAGACTTCCAAACCAGCGCTTTGGTCTCTTACTTCCCAACCCAAAGCACTTGCTCCTAATACGGCAGCGTCGCTCTCTTTCAATTGAGAGAATAATAATTTAGTCTTACCTGCGTAAACCTTCAACATATTTTTCTCCATTGAACGTTTAATCGGGTTCATGATCAAATCGCCAGCTTTCGTAAGACCGCCAAACAAAATGATAGCCTCCGGGCTAGAGAATGCTACGAAATCAGCGAAAGCCTCTCCCAACATAGAGCCGGTAGCCTCGAAAATCTCAAGAGCGATCTTATCATTCTTCATAGCTGCGTCGTATACGTCTTTTGAAGTGATTTCATCCGGATCCAAGTCGCGAAGAACACTCTCGTCCTTACGGATTTCCAGATATTCACGAGCCGTACGAGCCACACCGGTAGCTGAAGCATAAGCCTCCAGACATCCTTGACGACCGCAACCACACTGACGACCGTTGTTACGACGCATGATAACATGGCCCAACTCACCGGCAAAACCGTCATGTCCGTATACCAAGTTACCACCTACTACGATACCGCTACCCACGCCGGTACCCAAAGTGATCACGATAAAATCTTTCATACCGCGAGCGGCTCCATAAGTCATCTCACCGATAGCGGCAGCGTTGGCGTCGTTTGTTAAAGCAACAGGAATACCATCAATCTGTTCGCTGATCAATTGAGCCAAAGGAATCTTACCTTTCCAAGGCAAGTTCGGAGCGAATTCGATACATCCGTTGAAAAAGTTTCCGTTCGGAGCACCTACACCCACACCTTTAATCTTATCCGGACCACCAGCCTGATCAATAACAGACTTCAGACCTTTAGCTAATTCCGCTACATAGTCATTAACGTCTGCATATTTACCAGTCTTAATTGATCCACTATACAAGATTGTTCCTCTTGCGTCAACTACACCAAAAACAGTGTTGGTACCACCTATATCGATACCTACTACATAAGGCTTCTCCATGATTTTATATTTAGGATTAATAATGATTTTCCTCTTTCTAGGTAGCAAATATAAGAGGTTTAACACAAGTTGCAATACGATTTGAAGAAAATTTTACAGATTCCTGTCATTTTATCTTCTTTTTTCGAAAACTTATGTTAAGCAACATTGTTATATAATAATGGAGAATTATCGCAACGGTAATATCTCGATCCAATAGTCATCCGGATCATTAATAAAATACAATCCCATCTTGGTATTCTCGAAGCAAACCGCTCCCATTTCCTTGTGGTATTTACGTACCTCCTCATAATCGCCGGCTACCCGGAAACAAAGATGGCTCTCATTGTCGCCTAGCTCATAAGGTTCTTTCCGGTCACGCAGCCAAGTCAGCTCCATCAAGAAACCGGTTTGCTCATCCGTTAGATAAACCAAGATAAACGAACCGTCTTCCGCTACCTTACGATGGTGCTCTTTCAATCCCAACGCTTTATTATAAAAAGCGATACTCTTATCCAAATCCAATACATTAATATTGAAATGGTCAAATCTACCTTTAACTTCCATACCTAATAAATTTATGTGTTTAAAATAACCTATACATTAATAATATATTATATATCCGTCCCTTCTCCCGGAACAGACAATACGATATAACGACATCCTTTCGATTCGGCGTAAGGGCCGAAAGCCATAACCTCCGCCGGACGTTCCCAAAAGTGCATCGGGACAAATACGCTTGTTTTTATACGATCGATAAATTGCTGGGCGCCCCTCATGAAATCGGTACCCAAACGAGGATCGACCGGGAACATGACGAGATCCATCACAGAGGTTTCTTTCGCTATTATATCCAGTTCCTTCAAGTAATTACCCTCAGCCTCGGCTACCTCTTGCGGGGTGGACTCGTCTTTCCAATGCCAATTATTCAAGTCGCCGGCATGGAAGATCCGTCTGCCTTCTGTCTCTATCAGGAAAGAGATCCCCACATCCGTGGAACCAAATGCCTTGATGGTCAGAAGTTCATCTTGATAGGCATCCCCCTTCTTCAAATAAATAGCATCATCAGCCTTGGCCCTCCGACGCTTCAATATATCCTTGGAAAAGATATATTTGATATCCGGCTTCTGCTCTTTCCATTTCAATACTTCCGGATGAAAATGATCCGGATGAAAATGCGACGCTAATATATATAATGTGCCCGCACGCTTCAAGAGTTCGCTACGCACGTATCCCTTGGCCGGGTCCGGATCGCTATCCTTGAAATAATCGATCAAGATCGAAAAGCCATCCGCTTCCAAAGCGAATCCGCTATGATAAATATACACCAATCTCATAATGATCCTCATTTATTGTTTATCTTAAGAACACCGAACCTCACCGGGTTGTTGAATTCACGGTACAAATATACAAAAGGCCGGACATATCACATGCCCGGCCCACAATGATTATCAACTTACAATTTATTTCCAGTTCTCATTCTGGACTAATACGCCTTCCATGGTGACAATTTCATCGTTAGGGATCGGAAGTGTCACTAATCTATCCGGATACGTAGCCGATTGGTACTTCAGCAAATATCTCTTTTCATAAGCCAAGAAGCCCGAACCTTTATTACCCAGCTCCTCAGAAGCCGCATTCCAGCGCACAAGATCATACCAATGATGCCCCTCCATCGCCAACTCGATCCTACGCTCGAAACGCAAGGCTTTTATCGCCTTATCCACTGTCCAGCCACTCGCAGGATACAAGCCGATGCGATAATTAGCCGCCGTATTAGCAATGGTATTTCCGCTCACCTTATCCTCCAATACATATGGAGAAGAAGTTAAAGCCATATTGTTATTCGCGTCGGCAGCCATGATACAACTTTGTGCGGCACGTGCGCGAACTTTGTTGATATATTCTCTGGCAGTATTGATATCACCCGTTTCTATACAAGCCTCAGCATAAAGCAGGTAAAGCTCAGCTACACGCATCAAGTGGAAGTTCTTGGCAGTTGAGCCACCGGTTGTAGTCAAGCTCAAGCCTCCCTTATCCGCCTTTTTCGGCAGGTTCTTCTTATTCAAGAACGGACCGCCATTCGCCAAATCACGAATCCAGCCATCGATAGTAACTGGTATATCCCAATCCATATAGGGCACATTGAAACGACCCGCAGATACGTCAACCCGAGGATCCGTATAAACCGTCAAATCCGTATGAGGTACATTATCGCCATCAATTGTCGTAACCGAGGTTTTGCTTTGATACGACTTATCGAGATAAGGCAATCCATTCTCATCCACCATATGCGCATTCACCAAGTCATAAGAAGGCTGGTAGAATCCCCAGCCGGAACCAATCTTGCCAGACAATGAGATATGAGAGTTACCATTGATCGCGTTGGTATAATACTGCGTACCGGAGATTGCCATCTGGACGTCAAACACAGACTCGCCCGTCCAGTCGCTCTCGCCCGCCGTGTAAAGCGTCTCATAACTCGGGGTCAAGGTATATTTCGTGCCCTTGCTATCCGTACCATTAGCGATAACCGTTTCTAAAATCGATTTAGCCTCCGTCCATTTGTTGGAGGTTCCATTCGTTCCATTATAGGGAGAAGACTGGAATATTCTCAGTTTCGCCAAAAACGCTCCAGCCGCCCATTTGTTGGCACGACCGGGCTCTTCCGGCCATGCGCCGGGAAGATTATCATAAGCATACTGCAAATCTTCAGCCACCTGTTCCCAAATATAAATATAGTTACCGCTCTCATCCACATTCGATATCAGTGGGTTCACGGACGACTCATAATCCTCCAAAGATACATAAGGAATAGCCGCCCCAAAATTCTTGATACCCTCAAACAAATAAAAACCACGCATGAAACGAGCTTGGGCTATGGCCTCGGTATAAAAATCTTTCTCCTGTCCCGGTATAGCGGAAAGCTCATCTTTAATCAAACCGGCCAAATGCATGACATTATTAGCACGAGCTACCGCATCGTATACTGCCACCCATTTACGCTTGATATAGGAATTATCGGTCGTAAAGCTAAAAGTCTCCAACAACGTGAAGTCCGATTGGTCCGCAGCCGTTGACCCCTTATTAGCGTCACCGCCCATCACATCACCATACGTATAGTTTGTCAAGCTTGCCCCAAAATAAGAGTTAGTCGTAGCCGCCGGAATATTTAACGCTGAATACATGCCGGTAAGAAGATAATTAATACCTTCCTGATCCGTTAAATTGGTTTCATTAACCGCACCTACTGGTTCGATCTCCAAGAAATCGGAACAAGATGTGCTGCCTAACGCGAGAACCACCGCCATCGCAAAATATATAAGAACTTTTTTCATAATGAATTCAAATTAATCGTTTATAAAGCACATACGTTAGAATGTCACATTCACACCCATCAAGAACTGACGAGGCATACCATAAGATCCATAATCGATACCTTTATTCATATCGCTTGATACATATTCGTTCTCGAACGAAGTATGCGAACGAACCTCCGGATCCAATCCATCATAACCGGTTATCGTAAACACGTTACTGATCTGGCCGTATACACGTATCTTCTCGAAACCGATCTTCTTCAGCAACTTCTTAGGCAATGAATACCCCAAAGTCAACGTCTGCATCCGAAGATAAGAACCATCTTGCACATAATTGGAGTTCGATTCGTTACCAGCCTCGGGGCCCTCGGTCGAGGTCGTTGTCCACAAAGGATAAATACCGTTCGGATTATTCACCGGATCCCAAGATTTCGCCAAACGATCTTTCGAATAATTAGACTGCAAGTTTCCAAACATCGTATAGTACTCGTAGTGTTTGTACAAATCATTTCCAATCGAGTAATACATGTAAGTACTTAGATCAAAATCTCTCCAAGTCAAAGAGATATTGAAACCTCCGGTCAAATCAGGATGAGGATTACCGATAATCGTACGGTCATCCGCGTCGATCTTACCATCGTTGTTCACGTCTTTCATCTTATATCGGCCTACCCATGCGGAAGCGACCAAATCGTTTTCCGTAGCCACACCATAAGGCAGAACGCCCGAGGAAATAACATCTTGCTCATTTTGATAAATACCCTCAATCTGATACCCGTAGAACATTCCGACAGGTTGGCCCACCGTAGTAATATTCACCTTGCTCAAACGAGTATCGTTGAACAAATCAGAAGATCCCAACCGGGTAACCTCATTCTTGTATCTTGAGATGTTAGCCGTGATGTTATAACCGAACTCGCCAACTTTGTCCCTCCATCCAATGGACAAATCAACACCTCTGTTCTTCATATCACCGATATTGATACTAGGCTTTGATGCGTTACCAACCAGCGCAGACCAGTTAGCAGGCACAAGCAAGTCTGAGGTATTCTTTACATAAAAGTCAAATCCGGCGGTCAATCGGTTACTCAAAGCCGTAAGGTCGAAACCTATATTAAACATTTTTGTGGTTTCCCATTTAGCGTCCGAGTCACCCAAGTTCGAGAGCACATAACCGGGAGAAGTCTCTGAATCCGATCCCGTGATAGGATACATATAATAATTTCCCGTACCATACTGGAACGCATAGTTGTAAGAACCAATATTCGAATTACCGGTCGTACCATAACCGGCACGCAGCTTAAAGTCATCCAACCATTTCCGGGTAGGCTCCATAAATTTCTCGTCAGACATACGCCATCCCAAGGAGGCGGAAGGGAAGTTACCCCAACGGTTCTTGGAGCCAAACTTGGAAGAAGCGTCGCGGCGAATCGTGAATGTCGCCAAATATTTACCCTTATAAGAATAGTCCGCACGTCCGAAAAGGCCGAACATAGTCACTTTTCTTTGATAACGGCTAGAGTTACCTATATTAGAAGAAGAACCATTATCCAGTGTCCAAGTATTCGGATCGCTCTCGAAGATGTAATCGATACGGGTTCCTTGCATATAACGGCCGACACCTTGTTTGATAGCCTCCGTACCCAAAACAACGGTAATATTATGATCTTCATGAATCTTCTTGGTATAAGTAGCCGTATTTGTCCACTGCCAGTTCAAACGCCAGTTGCCCGTCTCAGTCAATGTATTGTTGGCAGAAGCCTCTTTGTTCGCCATATTTTGACGTTCGGTCATCTCCAAACTCCACATACCATTCAAGCGAGCGCTAAACTGAGAACGAAGCTTCAGACCTTCGATCCAAGGATTGGAAAGCTCGGCAAAAACCGCAGTCTGTCCATGAAACATGCGTGTCCAATCATTCTCATTCATAGCTACCTGATGCACGGCGGAAATATCACGGCCCGCATTAGGTGCCACGGATCCCGTATAATCACCTCCTACATTATATATAGGTACCCACGAATTCATGGTATAAGTCTTAGCGAACGTGTTCGCATCTCCTTGACGACCAGACTCTCCTCCCGTTTCCATAGCGGCAAGGTTCGTATTTTGGCCCATCGTGAAATACTTATTAGGATTATAGGTCGTATTCGTACGTAAAGAGTAACGTTTGAAATAAGAATTCTGGATCGTACCCTCTCGATTTGTATAACCCAAAGAGACAGAATAAGTAGCTTTCTCGCCACCACCCACCAAAGAGATCTGGTGATCTTGGATCTTTCCGGTCTGTACAATCTCATCGTACCAATTGGTACCCTTACGAGCCTCCGCATCGGAATAACCGTCGGCCAACATCTGATAATACGCGGATCGGGCCCAAGAGCTGCTTCCATCGTCTACATACGACTTTTCCCAAGCCTCTACGCTCCCATACATATCAATAATCTGCTGTTCGCTATAACCGGCCGGCTTAATCGCATAAGGCATCGAAATACCTTTACCACCCGTAGCGGCGATTTGCCCGAATTGAGGATGAGAGGTTGCCAAACCACGATAGTTATACAGATTCTGCTGTCCTAATTCCTCGAATTCCATCGATTCCCAACCGTTCAACAAATCATAACCGCTGTTAGCCATCTTAGCGACACCAAAATATCCATTATAAGAGACACGAACACGATCAGCACGCGTACCCTGCTTCGTCGTAATGATAATTACGCCATTCGCACCTTGTGCACCATAAATAGCGGTAGCTGAAGCATCCTTCAACACTTGCATAGACTCAATATCATTCGGGTTTACGGAACTGATATCCACCCCGGATACACCATCCACAACAATCAACGGGTCTGAACTATTAAGAGAACCCACACCACGAATACGGATCGTAGTCTCACCGCTGGGACCTCCGGAATTAGAGATATACACACCGGATGCTTTTCCTTGCAAAGCCTCGGCGAAAGTCGCCACCGGAGTCTCGTGGATAGCGTCTGTAGAAACAACAGCAACAGAACCGGTAATGTCCTTCTTCGATTGCGTACCATATCCAACTACTACCACTTCATCCAAAGCTTGAGTATCTTCCACCAATTGAATCCTCACATTCGTCTGACTACTTTTTAAAGGAATTTCTTGACTGACATAGCCAATGTAAGACACAACTAAAATCGCATTACTAGGCACACCTTCTAAAATAACACGTCCGTCCATATCGGAGATATTTCCGATAGTGGTTCCTTTAACAAGGACATTTGCCCCTACAATTGGTCCGGCTTTGTCTGAAATAGCACAAATGACTCTACGTCCATCTTGTTGTAGGCTACGAGTTCCTACGTTTGGTGTTAAATCGCCAACTTCCGCAGCGATGATGGGATATCCGCCGCAAAGGAATAAAGAGGCTCCCAGAAACACCTGTCTCCAAAATACTACATTACTCATAAAATTAGAATTTAAGGTATAAATCAAAAAACACAATCTACTTAACAATTTGATTTTTTCATATAGACACAACATCACAGCTTGTAGCTATTACTCATCTATAATACTTATGGTCTAAATGTTTTTTCATAAAACGACTAGTTGAAACGATCGTTTCATTTAGTCGTTTGTAAAGATCTGTCTTTTTTTTTGACACATGCAACTTTTTGTTCATTTTTTTTTATTTTATCTTATTGCTAATGGGAAAGATAACCTTTTCTTCCCACAAAAAAGCTCTTCTTTTTCAAATCCTCTTTCCCCCTTCTCGAAAACGCAAGATTTAAACGATCGTTTCAACTAGTCGTTTTTTTTAATATCATGAAAAAAACAAGAAGTGATTTTCATAATTAAAACCATGATAATGAAGAAGCTACACAAAAGAAGTTGAAAAGAAGAGAGTGATGTTTACTTATTTTAAGATGTAAACAGATGTAATATACCTTAGAGGTATGAGAGAGTAGTGAATTCATTTTGTTAAAAGTTTGTGTTTTTTATTTTATTATACCTTAAATTCTAAATTTGTATGAGAAATGTTGTATCATGGAAGCCATTAGTCTTAGGAGCTTCTTTTCTTCTGTACGGAGCCGGAACGGCCTTTGCAACAGAAACAGATCATCTGTATCCTACACCTAGTACGGGATTTATGAGTGTCCAGCAAGATGGACGACAGATTAACTGCCACATCGTGGATAAATCTGGTCCTATCGTTGGAGCCAACGTAGTCGTAAAAGGAACTACTATCGGAAATATTTCTGATATGGATGGACGAGCCATTATAGAGAATGTGCCCGCAAACGCCATCTTAGTAGTCTCTTATATCGGATACGTAACTCAAGAGGTTACTTTGAAGAGTAATCAGACAAACATCAAGATCACGCTGGTCGAGGATTCACAAGCTTTGGATGAAGTCGTCGTTACTGGTTATAGTACACAAGCGAAGAAGGATATTACCGGATCTGTGGCTGTTGTCGCTACGGATGAGTTAAAAGAGACTCCTGTTTCCAATTTCGCTGAGGCTTTGCAAGGAAAAGCTGCTGGTGTATTTGTACAAGCAGGTGGTGGTCCATTAGGGGAGACAACGATTCGTATACGTGGTGTGGGTTCCGTAAACGGCTCAGACCCGTTGATCATTGTCGATGGTGTACAAGGAGTAGATATCGATGCGGTAAATGCGAATGATATTGAATCCATGCAGATATTGAAAGACGCTGCTGCTTCCGCTATTTATGGAGCGAAAGGTGCAAATGGTGTTATCGTTATCACGACTAAACAAGGAAAAAAGAACGACCGTGTACAAGTATCTTATAACGGTTACTTCGGTGTAGCCAAGATGGCCAATGACGGTTATGGTCTGTTGAACGCTTGGGAAGCTATGGAATTCCAAGAAGAAGGGCAACGTAATTTATTCAACTACCGCGGTGGCCAAACAGTAAACCACGCCCAGTTCGGTTCAATAGGTAAAGACGGTACAGGTCATTTAACAATGCCTTATGCTATCAAACCTGCTGGTTATAGTAAAGAACAGATCATCTCTCAATACGGCAGTATCGCAGCTTGGGAAGCTTCTTACAAAGACAATGGTGAGAACACTTGGTCTCGTTCCGCTTACTACCAAATGCTTGAGGACGGCTACTCTGAGGAAGAAGCTCGTGCCGGCACGAATTGGTACGACGAAGTAGTTCAAACCGGTAAGGTGCAAGATCACCAGATTTCTATCACCGGAGGTGGTGAAAAAGCGACTTATTCAGTAGGCTTAGGCTACATGAATCGTGAAGGTACGATCAAGGAGTCATGGTTCCGTCGTTATTCCTTGCGTGCGAATACAAACTTCTTCGTGAACAAGTGGTTCAATATCGGTCAGAATACCAACATCGCCGTAATCGAGAACTCAGGAGAACGCGGTCGTCAAGGTGATGATAATACCTTCGGTAAGACCTTCTCCATCCAACCTTGGGTACCTATCTACACAGTTGGCGGTGATTATTCCGGTTCACAAAATGCCGAAGGAGGACGTGCTGAGAGCGCACCAATGTCCGTTGATTATGGCAAGGACAATCGTCGTCGTTTCTTACGTGCCCAATCAGCTATCTACGCAGAGATTATGCCTTTAGAAAGCCTTGGAGAGAATTTGAAGATCCGTACTCAGTTCAGCGCACGTTTAGGTGGCGCATGGGACTTCTGGATGAACAAACGTACGATCATGACCAATAAAGAAGGACGTAACAACAACGAGTTCTACGAGCAAGCAAACTATTGGTTAGATTATCAATGGACAAACACCGCTACTTATAGCAAAACAATCAACGACGATCATACGATCAATGCTGTGATTGGTACAGAGGCACTTCGTGAGGGTTTAGGACGTTGGATCCAGGCAGGTCGTATCAACTATCCATTCGAAGATGATCCCAACACTTGGGTAATCAACAACGGTGCTAGCTCTGACTTAAGAAATAGCGGAAACCAGAACGCTGTATCCACCATGTTCGGTATGTTCGCTCGTGCGGACTATGCTTACCAAGGTAAATATTTGGCTACAGTTACGGTACGTCGCGACGCATCCTCTCGTTTTTCTGAAAAGAATCGCTGGGGTACATTCCCTTCTATCTCTTTAGGTTGGCGTATGTCGGACGAGAAATTCATGGAGAAATCACGTACTTGGTTAGACGATTTGAAGATTCGTGCCGGTTACGGTACAACCGGTAACTCCAATATCGATTCATATAACTGGGCATTCCAATATGGTACTGGTAACCGTTATCTCTATAGCATCAATGGTTCTGACACAGAGGTATATCAAGGATTTGGCGTAACCAATCTTGGTGATATCGAGGCAAAATGGGAAACATCTAAGATGTTTAATGCAGGTTTCGATATTACAGCTTTTAATCAACGATTAACCGCCAACTTCGACTACTACATCAAGAAAACTTCTGATATGTTGATCGATGCCAACTGGTCTGCTTTGGCCGGTGCCGCTGACAAGCCGAAAGTAAACATCGGTGATATGACGAACAAAGGTGTTGATTTGAATATTACTTGGAATGATAAAATCGGTGAGGTAGGTTACTCTGTAGGCGTAAACTTGTCGCATTACAAGAATAGACTGGATGAGATTGGTACTGATGCCGGAATCTTTACCGGAACTCGTATTTCCAACATGAACGTATTGATGAAAGGACATGCAATCGGTGAATTCCACGGTTATCAGCTAGATGGTATCTATAAGAGTGAAGAAGAAGTCCGTAACTATAAGAATGATGCCGGTGGAACAGTATTGCCATATGGTACATCTGATGCTTCTACGTTAAACGCTGCCAATTATGTAGGTCAGTTCAAAGTAAAAGATGTGAACAACGATGGTAAGATCGACGCTAGTGACCGTACATTCATTGGAAACCCACATCCGGATTTAACAGGAGGTATCAACTTAGGTGTTAACTGGAAAGGATTCGACTTAAGTACTTATATGTACTTCTCCGTAGGCAATGATCTATTCGCCATGTATAAATATTATACACATTATGGTTCCTTACAGTCCGCTTATTCTAAAGATCGTCGCGACAATTCATGGCATCCTGTAACCAACCCTGATGGTATCTATCCTATGTGGGCAACCGCTAATGGTGAGAGTACAATCGCCGCAAATGAGTCTAATTCCGGCTATATAGAAGATGGTTCATTCTTACGCATGCAAACGTTGACTTTAGGTTATACACTTCCAAAGAGTATTTTAGATAAAATCAAGTTTGAGAAGATCCGCATCTATGGTCAAATAGCAAACGTATTCACATTGACTGGTTACTCCGGACTAGACCCACAGGTTCGTACAGATACAGACGGTCGTTCCAATGACCGTACGATGGGTACCGATTTCGGTTCTTATGGTATGCCACGCCAATTTATCATGGGTGTAAATGTGACATTCTAACAAATATTTGCTAACTAAAAATTGAAACAAGATGAAAAATCTATTTATATATGCGGCAGTCATTGCCGCCACGATGGGAAGCATGACTGCTTGCTCCGATTTCTTGGATGTGAAGCCAGTCACAAATAAACAGGAACCGGATTTTGTATCGCAAGAAGGTATTACTCAGTTGCTAACTGGTATGTACGCTAGATTAAACTCTACAGATGCGAATGATGGATACTTCCGTTCGACATTGACCAACTATGTATATGGTGACGTAATGGGAGGTGACGCAAACAAAGGTTCAACTTTCCAAGACCAACCAGACTTTACCAGCTTGGAAACTTATACATTTACAACTGACAACGCTTATTTTGAAACAAAATGGGCACATAGTTACCATGGGGTATTCACCGCAAACAACGTAATCAAGGTAGCGGATTTAGCAAAAGAAGAGCTTTCGGCTATAGCAGGCCAAAGTAAAGACTTCTATACGGAAACAATCGCCCAAGCCCGCTTCATACGCGGTTTCTTCCATTTCGAGGTCGTAAAATTATTTGGAGCGGCTGTTCCTTATGTAGATGACATAGCCATGAAAGAGAACGTGAACCCACAAGTCTCTAATGTGGATGAGAATGGGAATTATATCTATATCTGGGATAAGATAGTAGAAGACTTGCAGTTTGCCTATGACAATCTGCCCGACACTTGGACCGAGGCAGGACGCGTAAACAAATGGGCAGCTGGCGCTATGTTGGCTAAAGTAAAGATGTACCAATCCTCTCCATATAACGGAAAAAATGGAACGTCTAATCATTGGACTGAAGTTAAAACGATTTTGGAAGATGTAATCGCAAACGGAAAAGATAACAAAGGCACTAAGTTCCGCTTGGCAGATACATACGAGGAACTCTATACAGCAGGGGAAAGTGACTGGACAGGAGAATCTGTATTCGATGTCCAAGCTGCAGTTTCCGGCACCGTAGAACAAACTGCCAATATCAACGGAGCTTGGCACATCGGCTTCAGCGGAGCGTTAGGAACTGGAGGTTGGGGATTCTATCAACCCTCTTATGATATGGTCAACGCTCATATTGTTGACGCAAACGGATTACCTAAAATGGATGATTCTTATCGTAATGATCCTGCGTTATCAACTTTAGACGAGAACAATTTACCTCACACTGATTTGACCGTCTATACAGACCCTCGTTTGGATGTTTCTACCGGTCGTTTCGAGACTCCATTCTTAGATTGGACAGTGCCAAATGCGTTGGATGGTTGGGTACGTGATGTTTCTAACGGAGGTTTATACCTAAACAAGAAGAATATCCCTAGAAAAGCCGATAAAGGAAGCTTATCTAACACGACGCAAACAAACTCCACTGCTAAAAACTTCCACTTGATCCGTTACGCAGACGTATTGCTTTGGTACGCTGAAACCTTGATCGAGTTAGGACAGCCTCAACAAGCAGGTGAATACATTAATCAAGTACGTGCTCGTGCCGCCAATAGCTATGTAAAGGCAGTAGATCCGGCAACAATGACCGAGGCTAGTTCTACTTATGTTTTGGATGACAAGATTAACGGGAAGCAAAGTACAGATGCTGCCGCAAACTATCGTATAGGTTTATATCCACCTTCTCAATTCGCATCAAAAGACAAAGCGCTGGAGGCACTGCGTTGGGAACGTCGTATCGAGTTAGCGATGGAAGGTCATCGCTGGTATGACTTAGCTCGCTGGGGTATCGCATCCGAGGTATTAAATGATTTCGTGAAATACGAAGCTAAGCATTTAGGTAAATATTCCAATAGTACATACAACGCAAAATGGGCAACAATGCCTATCCCTCATAATGAAATCTTAAAGATGGATGGTCTTTTAGTTCAGAATGAAAACTGGAAATAAACAAGTGGGTTAACAGTCAGAAAGGGCAGCCGGGCATGTGATATGTCCGGCCTGCTTTTTAATCCCCAAAAGTAAGTTAACTTACTTTGCTCACGAAGTTAACATACTTTGCCAACGAAGTTAACTCCATGTGCCAATTAAGTTAACTTCGTTTTGTGTAGATTGGTATTTCCGATAAAAATCGTATCTTTGTTTGACTTTAAATCAAAATGAAACGTGTACTCTAGCCATGAGATATAAACAAATACTCCTCGGTTTGATCCTGTTTGTCCTATTAGGGGGTTTCTTGCAAATAACCGGCAAGTTTCATTTCTTCTATATCGAGCAGCTTCAACTATTCCAGTTTTCCGAAGATTATCTTGCGGATAAAATCAGCAGTCCGGGAGGTTTATCTTTGATTATCGGGGAATTCTTGACACAATTCTTTATTACGCCTTATGCAGGGCCTTTCATTATCGCAGCTATACTTACGTCTATTGGCTTAACAATGAGGGAGATCATCCTGCAAATTAATCCAAATAAAGAGCTCTTCCTGCTTTACTTACTCCCGGTTTTATTCTTATTATTGATTCAATACGACTTCAATTATTTAGTACAAGGCACTATCGCATTCCTATTTTGTTTGATTAGCCTGAACGCATGGATGCGCATAAAAGATCCCTGTTACCGGCTATCCGCCGCATTGGTAATCACCCCACTACTTTTTTGGATAGGAGGACCGATTGCCGGGCTATTCTCATTAAGTGTGGTTCTCAAGGAAGCGATAAGCCGTTCCAAACAGGGGTTCTATTTTTTAGCGGTTTTAATTGAATACCTGTTTATCGGGATCGGAAGTGTCTGGTCAACTACCATCACCAGTTATCGCTTCGCATTCTTACCGGACGCTTTTTACCACCCGATTCTGGCGGCTCCCAATCTCATCTATTTCGCATGGGTCTGTTTACCGCTTAGCTTGATCGGGGCATTCGTATATCCTAAAGGCAAAAACCAATCAAAGAAAAAAACAGGGATAGAGCTTACCGTTCAATTCATCCTAATCCTATTCCTTTGCTGGGTAACGATTCCACGGTATAACGACCAGAAAGCCTATCCTCTAAAAGTCTTGGATTATTATGCCCGTACCGAACAATGGGACGAGATCATCCGGCATTGTCACGGGCCGATCAAAAACTATTTATATTTAACTTACTTAAATAGGGCACTTGCGGAAAAAGGGGAGTTGGCAGACCGGATGTTCGCTTTTGATCAACACGGTCCTCAAGGGTTACTCGCCTCTTGGAACAAGACCTTTACGGTCTCCACCCTGTTAAGCGACGCCTATTTTACGCTAGGGGAAATCGCATTATCGCAGGAGATGGCTTTTGAAGGGTATGTCACCGTAATTGGCGCCGGTAATCCCCGGAACCTGCAACGGCTTGTTCAAACAAACTTGATTTACGGAACGTATCCTATCGCCGAGAAATATATCAGTATCTTAGAAAAAACATATGCCTATCATGATTGGGCCAAACGGCATAGAGGCTTCTTATATAACGACAAAGCGATTGAAGCTGATCCGGTATTAGGGCCTAAACGAAAAGCTCTTCCGAAGGAAAGTAACTTATCCGGTATCAACGGACTGGAACATGATTTACTTATCCGTGCGGAACAAGATCCGGAAAATCAGCTCCCGATCCAATTCACCGGGGCTATCTATCTGCTGTCTAAAGACATGAAAGCTTTCCAAAGGCTGATAGAAAAGTATTATGGAACACCGGTACTCCCCTCTCTCCCCGTGAGTTTCCAAGAGGCTGTTATCCTATTAGCAGAGAAGGATGTGGATTACTGGAAACGTTTTAACGTATCCGGAAATGTGATCCGCAAATTCGCAGGTTATCGGAATTTAGTCGTGCAGAACCGGAACAACCCACAACTTCCGCAACTTATAAAGAAGTCGTTCGGAGACACTTATTGGTCTTATTATACTCTAAAATGATCAACAACCATGAAAAGAAATATTCTATATATCACCTGTTTATTTCTTATTCTACTAGGAATATCCTGCTCGGATACGATCCCGGTAAGCAAAGAAACCTCGGAGAAACCTGTATTATTTCCCGATTATGCGGATGTAACGATCCCTTATAATATCGCTCCCTTAAATTTCAAGATAGAAAATCCACATGCGGAAGCCTTCGCCGTACTCAAATTCGGAGAAGAAAAGATACAAGTCAAGGAAAAAGGGGGACAATTCTATCTTCCCGCATCCGATTGGAGAAAATTGCTGAAAAGGGCGACAGGAAAAGCGATACAAGTAAAGCTCTACGCAAAAGACAAAGAATGGCTCGCCTATCCGGAATTCTCACTATTCGTCGCTCCGGAACCCATGGATTCATATCTGGCTTATCGCTTGATCGAACCCGGATACGAACTTTGGAATCAAATGGGTATTTACCAACGGAATCTGGAAGATTATAAGCAAAGCCCTATCATGGAAAACAAATACAGCGGTCAAAACTGTATGAATTGCCATTCTTTTTGTATGCAAAACCCCGATAAAATGCTGTTCCACATGAGGGATAAGTATTCGGGCACTTATCTGATCGACGGAGACAAGATCGAGAAATTAAATACGAAGACCGATCAGACGATCTCGCCTTTGGTCTATCCCTCTTGGCATCCATCGGGGAAATACGTAGCCTTCTCTGTCAATCAGACCAGCCAAAGCTTTCATGCCAACGACAAAAACCGGGTGGAGGTCTTCGACAGCCAATCCGACGTAGTTGTATACGATACGGAAAAGCATGAGATTATCAGTACGCCTTCCATTCGGACAGCAAAAGCGTTTGAGACTTTCCCGACATTCTCTCCCGATGGCAAGACTCTTTACTTCTGCTCGGCAGAGGCACGTTCCATGCCGCATGAATATTCAGAAGTAAAATATAACCTTTGCTCCATAGCGTTCGATCCCGTAACCCGGAGTTTCGGCTCCCGTATAGATACCTTATACAATGCCGGAAAAGATGGGAAGAGCGCCTCTTTTCCCCGTGTTTCCCCAGACGGGAAATTCTTGTTATATACGCTGTCCGGCTACGGTAACTTCTCGATCTGGCATAAAGACGCAGATCTATATCTACTGGATATAGCGAGCGGAATCTCTCATTCCTTGCAAAACGCCAATAGCACGGATACGGAGAGCTATCACTCATGGAGTAGCAACAGCCGCTGGATCGTCTTCAGCAGTCGAAGGATAGACGGGTTATACACACGTCCTTATTTTGCTTATATAGATGAAGAAGGAAATGCGTCTAAGCCCTTCCTTTTGCCTCAGAAAGACACAGACTACTATCACCGTTTCATGAAATCTTATAATATACCCGAGTTTATTACCGGAAAAGTATCCTCCAAGATCCGGGCGCTTAGCACGCTAGCCAAAGAGGATAAAGGAATTGACGTAACTTATCGTAAATAGAATAAATCACATGAGTACTTTATATAAGAAGATATTACCACCGCTTCCATTCATTCTATTGACCGGCGTCTTATGGTTTCATTTGCAGACCATGCAAGAGCCTCTCTTTTTTTATCGGGAACAGCAGCAGATTTTCCTATTCGATTCCACCTATATATTCAGCATACTTAAGCAGATAGGGGGGCTAGCGACTTTTATCTCTCAATTCTTGATACAGTTTTTCAGGATCCCGCTTATCGGATCGCTGGTGACCGCCTTGATCGGTGGAATCTCCGGTTGGTTATTCTGGCTGACCTTACGAAAGATACATCCGGCATTATATCTTATGCCCTTGGCCTTTCTCCCCATCCTATTCCAATATCTTTACCTAATGAAAGATAGCTATCATTATGAAGGACTGATAGCCATGTTGTTTTGGTCATTGGCGCTTAACGTATATAGTTACAGCGCACGAAGATTTAATTGGACGTACCGTACCTTAATTGGTTGCTTGCTGGCGACCGGATTGTTTTACACGATGGGATCTGTAGCTATATTATTCGCCCTTAGCATCTTACTATTTGATGTATTACAAAAATGCGAACGCTGGTACGCAAGCTTCATCCCGTTGCTGCTGCTACTTATCGTAGGCTCCCTATGTGTCCTAGGAGGCAGTAAACCCGATTATGACTATGTATTTTGGATGAAAGATTACGTAGAGTATTTCATTGAGCTGGAACCATTCTACGGCTTCTCTTGGCAAGTAGCGCTACTCGTTATGCTTCTATTCTTCCTATCACGTTACTTAGATCACATAAAAGCCTATTTAAAAGCTTTAGTAGCCGTAGCATTACTTGCCTTATCCGGTATGTATTATACGCAAACGGCTCTTCAACAGAGGAATAAAGATTTCTATACGTTGATGCAAATGTTTCATTACATAGATACCGAGCAATGGGACGCCATAATCTCGTCCGCCGATCTAAACTATAATAACTACTTACACCTGAATTGCTTAAACCTTGCCTTATCCCACAAGGGTGTCATGCAGACTGATTTATTCAAATATCCGCAAAGCGGAATACAATCTTTGGTCTCAAAGTACCAAGCGCATATAGAGGAAAGTTTCCTATTCAGCCAGATATACTACCATGTAGGAATCACGTCCTTGGCATACAATTTCGCTTTTGGTACCTCGGTAGGAATTACATACGGCAGTCCCGTCATGACTAAATTATTAATAAAATCCCATTTGATATACGGACAGTATCCCGCAGCCGAGAAGTTTATATCATTATTGGGAAAGACATGGGCCTATCACGAATGGGCCTCCTCGCAACGAAAGTTCTCATATAATGACCAAGCGGTGGAGAGCGACCCGGAATTAGGTACAAAAAGAAAAAGCCTATCCAGCGACAAAGACCTTTTCGCCAATATAATCGGATTGTTTGATAACCTGATGATTATATTGGAAGAGAATCCCCAGAATAAAGCCGCATTGGATTATACGATCGGTACGTTATTATTATCGAAAGACCTGCCCGCTATAAAAACGTTTGTTGAAAGATTCAGTGGGACGGAAGTACTCCCTATATTACCCGAACCCTTGCAACAAGCCGTGATCTCTTATGCGGAGCATGATCCGGAATATTGCCGCAAGTATGGGGTAACCGATAAAGTCCTGTCCGAGTTCTCGATATTCAAGCAACGTGTATTGGGACTAAGGCATGCCCGACAAAATCTAGCGACTGGAATAGCCGACTATCAACCTACTTTCTGGTACTATTTGATACTCTCTAAATAAAACACATATGGAAAGACAGACTTATACAAATACAAACCGATATCTTTTCCTTTTCCTCATCGCCTTGATGGTTTCATGCTCCAAAAACGACATACAGATCGCCAAGAGCTTAAACAAGGAAATAACCATTTATCCGGATTACAAGGATGTGACCATCCCTGTGAACATCGCCCCGCTCAATTTCTCTATCGCCGATAGCAGTGAGCACTGCCTTATCATTAAAGGGGAAAAGACTCAACTCCAAGTTTATAGTGATGAGGGGCTCTTTGAGATCCCACAAAAGAGATGGAAAGCCTTATTGAAAGAGAATGCCGGAAACCAAATAGAATTGACCATTGCTAAACGCATACAGGGCGAATGGAACGCCTATACGCCTTTTCATATGGACATCGTAAATGATTCCATTGATAAATATATAGCCTATCGGTTATTAGCCTTGAGTAATGATATGTGGAACAGGATGGGTATCTATCAACGGAACTTGGAGAATTATGACCAAAGCGTGATTTATGAGAATAGCTTAACCGACTATAACTGCGTAAACTGCCACACGTTTTCCTCCGGGAACCCGGATAAAATGATTTTCCATATGCGAGGCAAACACGCCGGTTCCGTACTGATTGATGGAAAGAAAATCACCAAGCTAAATACCAAGACTCCCGAGACCGTCTCAAACTTTGTCTACATGTATTGGCATCCGAATGGTAACTATCTGGCGGCCACCGTATGCGATACCTACCAAAACTTCTTCATCAATAATCCCAATACGCTGGAAGTATTGGATCATAACTCCGATATCGTGATCTACGACGTGAAGAAGAACGAGGTATTCTCTTGCGAAGCGTTAAATTCCAAAGACGCATGGCAAATATTCCCTGCGTTCTCTCCCGACGGGAAGAGCCTCTATTTCAGTTCGACCGCCGCCGTAGATTCTATTTCTAAGAATTTCAGACAAATGACCTACAGCCTATGCCGTGTCGACTTTGACCCGGAAACCCGCACCCTAGGCCAGCAAGTAGATACTTTATACAATGGCCGGGCCAATCACAAAAGCGTATCCTTCCCTAGAATCTCACCGGATGGTAAATATCTGGCTTTTACCCTACAGGAATATGGCGGTTTCGGGGTTTGGCATAAAGACGCTGAATTATATATGATCCGCCTATCCGACGGAAAGACGTACCCGCTGAGCGAGGCGAACAGCGCCGAAGGAGAAAGCTACCATTCATGGAGCCACAACAATCGTTGGCTGGTATTTAGCAGTCGCAGGTTGGATGGATTATACACACGCCCGTTCTTTACCTATATCGATGATAAAGGTACGGCCCATAAACCATTCCTCCTGCCGCAAAAAAATCCCGTAAAATATTATAAAGACCTGTTGTGGACTTACAACCTCCCGGAGTTTATACAAGAAAAGGCCCAAGTAGATACGCATGCCGTGATGGAAACCATGAGAAATACAAAAGGAATCCAAGTAAAATAAGAACAATAGCTAGGGTGGGCGAAAGGAGATAAGGATGTCTGTTTGGTTAAATCTACCCACCCTTAGCTATTGATCTGTTTGCTCACTCTTTTATCTTCACCGAGAATAGAAATAGAGCGTTTCAAATCAACGCCCATATTTCCATTTGTTGTATTCATAAAATAAGTACAAACTTTCGGCAATCAGATTTCACTCTTTAGTGAAACAAACATATGTAATCTGCGTTTATAGATTATCAAATGTCTCTTTAAAAACTTGAGACAAAAATAAACTATTTTGATAGAAAAATAGGTCTGTAAATATTCACATTTTATTCACAACACACACCAAAACGTTCATTTATCCTAGGAAGCATCACAATTTAACATTTAACCGCTCCATCATCACTCCGGTCTTCTCCCTTGCCTCCGTCACATCCAAACCACGAGCCAGCAAGACGGCCATACGGCGATGTCCATGAACTTCCGGTTTTCCAAAGAAACGCATCTGCGTATCGGGTTGTTCCAAAACCTTATCCAGATTCCCCAAAGACAACCGGTCACTGTCCCCTTCCACTACAACGGCACGGGAAGCTCCCGCTCCATGAAACACGATATTAGGGATCGGCAAGCCAAGCACTGCACGGGCGTGCAAAGCGAATTGAGACAAATCCTGTGTAATCATCGTCACCATTCCGGTATCGTGCGGACGGGGGGAAACCTCGCTGAATATGACATCATCTCCTTTAATGAATAATTCCACGCCGAAAATACCACGTCCGCCTAAAGCCTCGGTGATCTTACCGGCGATCTCACGGGCTTTCGCTTTAGCGGCAAGGCTCATGGCTTGCGGTTGCCAAGACTCCCGGTAATCACCGTCCACCTGAACATGTCCTACGGGTTCCAAGAAAGACGTTCCTCCGATATGCCGAACCGTCAGCTGGGTAATCTCATAGTCGAAATCCACGAAACCTTCCACGATCACCTTACCCGCTCCAGCACGTCCTCCTTCTTGGGCGTACTGCCAAGCACGATCGATATCCTTTTCCTCACGAACCACGCTCTGTCCGTGTCCGCTCGAGCTCATGATCGGCTTCACCACGCAAGGCATACCGATTACCTTCACCGCTTCTTTAAATTCCTCCTCGGTCTCGGCGAAACGATACGGCGAGGTAGGCAAGCCCAGCTCCTCGGCCGCCAAGCGGCGGATTCCCTCACGGTTCATCGTCAGCCAAGTGGCACGGGCGGTAGGAATCACATGGTATCCCTCTTCCTCCAGTTCCATCAAGGTACGGGTAGCGATCGCTTCCACCTCCGGCACGATATAATCCGGTTTCTCTTTCTCGATGATCTCCCGCAAGGCATCGCCATCCAGCATGGAGACCACATAGGAACGATGCGCCACCTGCATGGCCGGAGCGTCCGGATACTTATCCAAGGCGATTACCTCCACGCCATAACGCTGCAACTCTATTACAAACTCTTTCCCCAATTCGCCCGAGCCACAAAGCACGACTTTAGTTGCCGTAGCCGATTTGGGCGTACCAATTGTTACCATAAATCTTTCTGCTATTTGAATTTCGCCGCAAAGTTAAGGGTTTATGCCTGTATAGCCTAAAGCTTTTCCCTTTATCTATTAGGGCAAAGATAAGGTTAGCTTCATCGTCCAACGGCTGGTGGACGATCATGCACCAGTTGGTAGATGATCATGCACCAGCCGTTAGAAGATCATGCATCAGTTGGTGCATGATGAATGTATCCTTATGAATTGGGTAAGACAGCCGCTTGTTTAGCCTAAAATATACAGAGGAAAGGAACAAGGATCTACTTATAATCAAGACCTCTTTGTTAATATTACATAATTAGTGGTACCTTGCGATACAAGGTATCTTAGTAAAACATATATTTGTAACCAGATGATAAAAGTGTTCACCAACAGTGTAACTTATTTAGCAAACTGTACGTCTAATATATAAAGTAACTACATAATATGATGATTCAACTGAAAGGAATAAACAAAACGTACTTTAACGGAGCCCCACTGCACGTTTTGAAAGGTATCGACCTAGATATAGAGAAGGGAGAGATGGTATCTATCATGGGAGCGTCCGGTTCCGGGAAGTCAACCCTATTGAATATCTTGGGGATATTGGATACGTACGACACGGGCACCTATCTATTAAACGGACAGTTGATTCAGAATCTAAGCGAAAGCCGTGCCGCCGAGCTGAGGAACCGTATGATCGGCTTCATCTTCCAATCATTTAACTTAATCTCGTTTAAGAACGCAGTGGAGAACGTAGCTCTCCCACTCTATTACCAAGGCGTAAGCCGGAAGAAGAGAAACGCCATGGCACTGGAATATCTCGACATGGTGGGATTGAAGGATTGGGCGGATCATATGCCGAACGAGATGTCCGGCGGACAGAAGCAACGTGTGGCCATCGCACGTGCCTTGATCGCCAAGCCGCAGGTCATATTGGCCGACGAGCCTACCGGGGCATTGGATAGTACCACGACCGTGGAAGTGATGGAACTCCTCCGTAGCGTAAACCAAGAAGGTATGACCATGGTGATCGTTACCCACGAGCCATCCGTGGCGGAAGCTACCGACCGGATTATCCGGGTAAAAGACGGATTGATTGAATACACCGTAAACGAAGAATCGCATGTTTGATTTTGACAATTTTAGGGAAATATGGAGCACGATAAAGAAAAACAAGCTCCGTACCTTCTTGACCGGTTTCGCCGTATCATGGGGGATCTTTATGCTGATTACCCTGCTGGGAGCGGGAAATGGGTTGAGAAACGGCATCATATTCAACTTCCGGAGGTTTTCCGCCAATACCGTGGAGGTTTGGGGGCGCTATACCACCATGCCTTATAAAGGTAACCCCACGAACCGCAGGATCGAGTTCAAGGAAGCGGATCTCAGCGGCATCAAGATGGCATTCCCGGAAATAGAATACTGCTCGGCTACCATTTCGCAAACAGATACCATCTCGTATGGGGAAGAATACATCGTGGGCGACCTGCGGGGCGTATCCGAGGATTACAATTCCATTATATATATTAATGTAGCGAGCCAGAACGGGCGCTTCATCAATAAGATGGATATGAACGCTACACGCAAGGTAATCATACTAAGCCCCCGTATGGCGGAAGTGCTATTCCGTAACGAGGACCCGCTGGGTAAATACGTGAAATGCGGCAATATGATGTATCAAGTTGTTGGTATCTATGATGATGACGACAAGAGTAACAACGCGCCCGCATATATACCGTTTACCGTAGCGCAACAACTTTATAATAAAGGCTTCGGGTTCGGCTCCATTTACTTTACGGTAAACGGGGTCTCCACCGAAGAAGAGTGCAAGGATTTCGAGAACAGGTTCCGGTCGTATATGGCCCGTAAGCACATATTCGACCCGACAGACAAGAACGCAATCGGTATGTGGATGACCGGCAATGAGATCCGTATGTTCAATACGATGACAGACGGTATCTTGCTCTTCATCTGGATCGTAGGTATCGGCACCTTGATGGCTGGTATCGTGGGGGTTAGCAACATCATGTTGATCACCGTACGCGAACGGACCCGGGAGTTCGGCATCCGGAAGGCGATCGGGGCGAAACCGGCCTCGATATTGAAGCTTGTCATCGTAGAGTCCATCATGATCACCGCCATATTCGGTTACATCGGGATGCTGATGGGAATCGGGTTGACGGAGCTAATCGACTATGGCATGACGATGAGCGGGATGAACAACGCTTCATCCGGAGGAAATCCCGGCGAGGATCTTACCTTATTCCGGCACCCGACCGTCAGCCTAGGGATATCGCTGGCCGCTACCGGGGTGCTGGTCGTAGCCGGGGTGCTGGCGGGCTATTTCCCCGCTCGCAAAGCCGTGAATGTATCCGCTATTGAAGCCATGAGAACAGAATAAACCGAAAAGATATGTTTGACATAGACAGATGGACAGAAATATGGGTAACCATCACCCGCAACAAGACACGTAGCTTGATGACTTGCTTCGGCGTGTTCTGGGGAATCCTTATGCTGGTATTGTTGCTGGGTACCGGATCGGGATTCAAGAACGCCATGTTCAAGAGCGTCAACGGATTCGCGACGAATTCGCTATTCTTCTACGCCGATCGCACCAGCGAACCCTACCAAGGATTCAACAAGGGGCGAAACTGGAACATGAGGAACCGGGACATAGACGCCATCATACGAGACGTACCTAGCGTACAGGATATCTCCCCCATCCTTTGGGGCAACCGCTCGGAAAAGAATATCGTTTACGGGATAATGACCGGAACGTTCAACGTGAAAGGTATATATCCGGCTTACTTCAATATCGATACGCAAGACCTATACTATGGCCGTTTATTGAATGAGATCGATATGCGGGAAAAGCGCAAGGTTTGCTTGATCGGCACGAAGATCAATGAGGTATTATTCCACAACGAGGACCCTTGCGGCAAATATATCCGGGTGAACGGGCTTTACTACCAAGTAGTAGGAGTGGTCAACCAAAGGGCATCGGGCCTGAATCTGGGCGGCCGGGGAGAAGAAACCGTCTTCATTCCGTTCAATACCATGCAGCAGACCTTGAACCAAGGCGACATCCTGCATTTCCTCGCACTGAGCGTGAAACCGGGATATCCGATTGAGACGACAATCGAGCAGGTCAAGAATATCATGAAGACGCAAAATCAGATCGCACCGACCGATCCTCAGGCGATAGGCGTAGTCAATATCGCCGCACAATTCAAGACATTCAATCTACTGTTTACAGGTATCGACATCTTGGTCTGGCTGGTCGGCATGGGTACCTTGCTATCGGGTATTATTGGTATCAGCAATATCATGATGGTAACGGTAAAAGAGCGCACGAGGGAGATAGGCGTACGAAGGGCTTTGGGAGCCAAGCCTTTCGACATCATCTCGCAAGTCATGAGCGAGAGCTTGGTGCTGACTGCCTTGGCGGGCTTACTGGGATTAAGCGCCGGAGTCTTCCTCTTGGATTTGTTGGATAAGATATTGTCCGCCAATCCAACGAACGATCCGACCTTGCTGAATCCCGGCGTAAACATCCAAACAGCGGTAGCTGCCACTGTCGTACTGCTGATAAGCGGTTTTATGGCTGGCCTGATTCCCGCATGGAGAGCCATGCAGATCAAAGCGATAGATGCCATCCGAGATGAATAATAACGAATCGATAATTAAAATAAAACTATATAATCATGAAGAATCGCATCGTAAAGAAAATCCTACGTATTATCTTATTAACGATCGTAGGTGCGGCGGTAATAGGCACATTCTATTTCTTATGGAAGAAGGCGCAACCGGTAATAACCGTTTATGAGGTCGTAACCCCCAAAAGGGATACGGTAGAGACCAAGACGGTGGCCACCGGAAGCGTGGAACCTCGCTACGAGGTAGAGATCAAGCCGCAGATATCCGGTATCATCTCCGAGCTAAGGAAAGAAGCGGGACAGATGGTACAGGCCGGGGAGATTATCGCCACGATCAAGGTCATACCGGAGATGGTACAGCTAAATAGCGCCGAATCTCGCGTAAACATAGCGGATATATCTCTTAAACAGGTGGAGGAAACCTATAAGAGAGATGAACTGCTGTTCAAGCAAGGTGTTATCGCCCAAGAGGATTTCGATCTCTCGAAGGCCAACTACTTAAAGGCGGTCGAGGAGAAAGAGAATGCGCAAAGCGCACTGGAAATTATTCGTGACGGTATCGCCAAGAACTCCAATGTAGCCAGTACCACGCAGATCCGTAGTACCATCACCGGTATGATACTGGATATCCCGGTGAAAGTAGGTAACTCCGTTATCCAAGCGAACAACTTCAACGACGGTACGACAATCGCCACAGTCGCCAACATGAATGACATGATCTTCAAGGGAAACGTAGACGAGACCGAGATCGGGCGCATTCACGAGGGAATGCCTATCAAGCTTACGATCGGAGCCATGGAAAGCCGTTCGTTCGAGGCCTTGCTGGAATATGTATCACCCAAAGGTGTTGAGAAAAACGGAGCCATTCAATTTGAGATCAAGGCAGCCGTGACGATCCCCGAAGATGCTTTCATCCGTGCGGGATATAGCGCCAACGCCGAGATCGTGCTAAAACGTGCGGAAGACGTTCTTACGATCCCGGAAAGCACGGTCGAGTTCCAAGGGGATTCCGCATTCGTTCAGTTAGTTAAACAAGAGCAACCGGAGCAAGTCTTCGAGAAACATCCGGTAAAGGTAGGTCTGTCCGACGGTATCAAGATCGAGGTTCAAGAAGGACTGGCCGCAACCGATAAAGTCCGGGGCGCAGCTATTGACCCGAATAAGAAATAAAAGAAAGATTGTATGATGAGAAGAAACTTATATATACTGGCAATCGCTTCCCTCCTGTCCGGAAACTATGTTTTCGCTCAGGATGCGGTGAAGCAATGGAGTCTGGAGGAGTGCATCCAATATGCCATCGAGCATAATATCGACTTAAAGCAAAAGGAGCAGGAACAGGAAAGCCGAAAGGTAGACTTACATACCAGCAAATACAGTTGGCTCCCGGCCCTAAACGGCAGTCTTGGACAGAGCTTCCAGTTCGGACGCTCCACGTCTAAATCCGGGGTGATCGTGGACCAGAACGCCGCCAATTCCACATTGGGGATCAATCTGGACATGCCTTTATTTGACGGGTTAAAAATACCGAACGATATCGCCGCCCGCAAACTTGATCTAAAAGCGTCTATCGAGAACTTGAATAAGGCGAGAGAAGACCTATCCATCAATATAGCTTCCTACTACCTGCAAGTACTTTATAATAAAGAGTTACTGAAAATAGCGCAACTACAAGTGGAACTAGACAAGGAGCAGGTGAATAAAACGGAGGCCATGGTGAACGCCGGAAAGGTGCCACTTTCCCAACTGTATGATATCAAGGCCCAATTAGCGAAAGATGAGGTCACGCTTACCGAGTCGCAAAACAATGTGAACCTCGCTTTACTGGATCTGGCGCAAAGTCTGGAACTAGAGCGAAGCGATCGGAGTTTCGATATACAGACTCCTGTAATTGAAGATGCGGTGGCTGATAATATGAGTAGCATCCTACCTCCGGAAAACATTTACGATCATGCGGTTACGTTCAAGCCTCAGATCAAGGAACAACAGTATTTGCTAGAGAGCCAAAAGAAAATGTTGCGTGTCGCGCAAGCGGGCTATTACCCCAAGTTAAATTTCGGGGCTAGTTACAGCAATGGATATTATCATTCTACTTCCGGAGGTGAATTTGCCGATACTCGTTCCTTTAGCGAGCAGTTTAAGCAGAATGGGCAAAAGATCGTCGGATTCTCATTGAGTATTCCACTTTTCAACCGCTTCCAAGTACGCAATAGCGTTCGTACCGCAAGGATCAACATTATCAACCGGGAATTGCTGATGGAAAATACAAAGAAAACGTTATACAAGGAAATCCAGCAAGCGTACTACAACGCAACGGCTTCCCAAGAGAAATATACGGCTTCCGACAAATCCGTCACGGCGAGCAAGGAAGCGTTCAATTATGCCCAAGAGCGTTACAACGCAGGTAAAAGCACTGTCTTTGAATTTAATGAGGCTAAAACAAAATACGCGCAAAGTCTAGCGGAACAGGCACAGGCCAAATATGATTTTATCTTCCGTACGAAGATTCTAGATTTCTATAATGGTAACCCTATCCGTTTATAAACGTTAATTAATACTTCATTTTTTTATTATACACACAAAGTTTAAGGGAAGATATCCTTTATGGACATCTTCCCTTTCAGCATCCATTAAGGCATTTAGTCTGCACAGAACTATGTTTAACAGCATAATTAACAGATAGATAACTAAGACCAAAAACCCTCCTGCCAGCTATCATAATGCAACAAGATCCCCAGTACAACTAAATTGAATTTGACAATATCAATCAATATTATATTAGTTTTAGAATGTTTTATAACAGTTTGCTTTTTTATAATAAAAATTAGTATATTTGCGGCTGTGATTTTCAGGAGTCTTGGTGTGTACATTTTTTTGATAAGTATTTTAACTGTAGTTCTGTGCAAACTATGGTCTCTTGAAAAAATAATGTGTGTCTAATTAACAAACAAATTCATTCTATGAAGCACAAATTAACGCTTGTACTACTCTCATTCTTTCTGGGAGTGCAGTGTATGGTCGCCCAGCAAATGAAGGTGACCGGTGTAGTGATTAATGAAGATGATGGGGAGCCTGTTATAGGTGCATCCATCGTAGTAAAAGGAACCACTATTGGAACCATTACCGATTTAGATGGTAAATTTGAGTTAGAAACTCAGAAAGATGCTAAGCTAATTATTTCTTATGTAGGTTTACGGACTCAAGAAACTACAGCTCAGCAAAACATGAGAATTGTTCTTTCTTCAGATTCTCAAGCTATAGATGAAGTTGTTGTCGTAGCTTATGGTACCGCAAAGAAAAGTTCTTTTACAGGTTCCGCATCCACGGTGGGTGCCGCTTTGATGGACAAACGTCCATTGAGTAACGCCCTCTCCGCATTGGAAGGAAACACTTCCGGAGTACAAATGACTTCCTCTATCGGACAACCGGGAGAAGCTGCCAAGGTAACGATCCGTGGTTTTGGTTCAGTAAACGCGGATAATGCTCCTTTATATGTAGTGGATGGTGCCATCTTCAGTGGTGATATCTCTTCTATCAGCCCATCTGATATCGAATCAATGACAATTTTAAAAGATGCCGCTTCTACATCTTTGTATGGATCTAGCGCAGGTAACGGTGTGGTTTTGATCACGACTAAGAAAGGTTCTAGCAGCAGTGGCGCAGGTGTTACCTTGAGTATCTCACAAGGTTGGTCTAGCAGAGCTTATAACGATTACGCAAAAGTAGGTGTATACGATTATTATCCTTTGCAATGGCAAATGTTGAGAAACGCAAATATGTCACTCGGACAAAGTGCTACCGACGCTGCCGCTAATGCTTCTAAAGATATTATCAACAAATTAAAATATAATCCTTTC
Source organism: Parabacteroides sp. AT13 (assembly GCF_002272965.1). Lineage (NCBI taxonomy): Bacteria > Pseudomonadati > Bacteroidota > Bacteroidia > Bacteroidales > Tannerellaceae > Parabacteroides > Parabacteroides sp. AT13. The sequence goes on from NZ_NQMH01000001.1 coordinate 1,044,984, forward strand.
GTAGGAATCGCCAATGACGCAATCGTGGGCACAGACGGTTTATTGAATCCATCAGCCTCGGCTTTAAAATGGGGTGAGGACCTTGATTGGGAAGATGCCGCTTACCGTACCGGACATCGCCAAGAATATAATGTAAGCTACAATACAAAAACAGAAAAGAGCGACACATATGCTTCCATAGGCTATCTGAATGATAAGGGATATATGATTAAGACAGACTTTGAGCGTTACAACGCACGCTTGAACTATAATATCTATCCGGTGAAATGGTTCAAGAGTGGATTGAATTTAGGTTTAAGTCGTACAAACTCCAATTATTCTACTTCTACTTCTAGCAACTCCGCTGGTTATGGTAACTTATCTCGTTTCATTCGTTCTATGGCACCGATCTATCCGGTACATAAGCATGATATTGAGACAGGGGCTTATTTGGATAAAGAAGGAAACGTAGTTACTGATCCGGCTTTATATACCTACGATTATGAAGGAGCCCGTATCTCCAGCAATGGACGCGACGGTATCGCTGAGGCCCTGTGGAACGATCGCTTGATGTCTACCACAAACTCTAGTGCCCGTACTTATGTAACGATCACTCCGATCGAAGGATTGAATTTAACAGTGAACTACGCATTTGACAATAAGGATGAACGCCGTAGAGTATATGAGAACCCAGAGGTAGGTGACGGAACCGCAGGACCGGGACGTTTGAACATCCGAAATAGAAACTTCTTGACACAGACATTCAACCAGTTGATTAATTACACAAAGACTTTTGGTAAGCATAACATCGAAGCTTTGTTAGGCCATGAGAACTATAGCTACCGTTTACAATATAACTACGGTATGAAGACTAATGAGATCGTTTCCGGAACGTATGAGTACAGTAACTTCGTAAGCATAAGCTCAATGGATTCTTATACACGCGAATATAAGAAAGAAGGATACTTCGCTCGTTTGAACTATGATTTCGATGATAAATATTATGTAACAGCCTCGTATCGTCGTGACGGTTCCTCTCGCTTTAGCAAGGATAACCGTTGGGGTAACTTCTGGTCATTCGGAGCATCTTGGCGTATCAGCCAAGAAGATTTCATGGAAAACTTGACTTGGGTGGACAATTTGAAACTGAGGGCATCCTACGGTGAAACCGGAAACGATGCCATCTATTATACAGATGATGACACACAACAGGATTACTATCCTTATCAAACCTTGTATAATTTGGGTATCAACAACGGTTTGGAAGCAGGTCTCTACTTCCCGACTATGGCAAACAATAATTTGAAATGGGAGACACAGGTTTCTACCGATGTCGCTTTAGAATTCGGATTGTTCGGTCGCTTGAATGGTACGGTCGAGTTCTTCCGTAAGGCCTCCAGAGACTTGTTATTCAATGTTAGCCAACCGTTATCCAGTGGTGTCGAAAAGATCGTACAAAACATTGGTAAAGTTCGTAACCAAGGGGTGGAAATCGACTTAAACTACCAAGTATTAAAATCAAAAGATTGGAAATTATCAGTCGGCGCAAACGCTACATTCATCAATAATAAGGTGACTCGTCTGCCTGATGCCAACCGGAAAGATGGTATCATCAAAGACTCTAAGAAATTGATGGAGGGACATTCAATCTATGAGTTCTGGTTACGTCAATGGTGGGGTGTTAATCCTGATAACGGAGATGGATTGTATATCTTTGATGCCGAAAACAACACCGATGCGAATGGTAATATTAAAGATGCGGTAAAAAAGACACTTGTAGAGAAAGATGGTCAAGTATTGACAAACTCTTATAGCTATGCGAAATATGATTTCAGTGGTTCTGCCGTTCCGAAAGTATATGGTGGTTTCAATATCAATTTGAGCTATAAGGCATTCGACCTTTCTACCGTATTCTCTTATTCATTAGGAGGCAAGGTGCTTGACTCGAGTTATAGAGGATTGATGGATGTAGGTGAGTTCGGTTATGCGATGTCACCGGATCTACATAACGCATGGACAACTCCGGGCCAGATCACAGATGTACCTCGTTTGGACAATAACTCAGGTCATGCGACTAGCATTGGACAATCCTATTCTACACGTTGGTTGACAAACGCAAATTACTTGAACTTGCGTACTGTCACTTTGGCTTACAACTTGCCTAAGTCTATCCTAAACGTTATCAACATCAAGAGTGCACGCGTCAATGTCAGCGCAGAGAACTTATTCATGTTGAAAGCCCGTCAAGGTCTGAATCCGCAAGCTAACTATGCCGGAGTATCTTACAATGAATATATGCCGGCTAAGAACTTTACGATCGGTTTAAATGTATCGTTCTAAATTCATAATACATCAAACAAAGGAAAAGATATGAAAAATATACAATTATTCAAACACATCGCAGCAGGACTGCTTCTAAGTGGCTCTCTGATCGGCACAAGCTGTTCCAGCGATTATATGGATACAATCCCAACCGAGAACGTTTCATTCACGACAGTATCCACTTCGCTCGACAATCTTTATCTTGCACTGAACGGTATTCATCGTAAGATGGTATCTCAAGACTTAGGCAACCAAGGTTTGGGAGGTGAGCCCGGTTTCATCATCGGTCGAGAAGCGTTAGCTGATGATTTGACATGGGACACGCAGACTTGGCATCAAGGTTTCTTAAACTGGAGTTATCCAACGAACGCAACAAGTTCGTACAACTCCGGTGAGTGGGAAACTTATTATAAGTTCATTTTGAATGCAAACAACATCTTGAAAGCGTTGAATGATAACTTTAGCGATGAGTCAAAACTCACAGATAGCGAAAAAGCGCTTGCGAACCATATCAAGGGCGAGTGTTTGGCAATTCGTGCATGGAGTCATTTCAATCTAGTACAATATTATGCGAAACCATATCGTAACGGACAGGACAACTCTCAACCGGGAGTTCCTTATCGTACGAGTCCGGAAATCGAGCCTATGGCACGTAATACGGTAGAAGAGGTGTACACAAAGATTCACGGGGACTTAGACGAAGCATTGAACTTATTGGCAGACTATGAGCCAAATGATAAGAATCATTATAGCCTAGCATCGGTTTACGGATTGAAAGCACGTGCTCTTCTGACTCAACAGAAATACGCAGACGCAGCTACGGCCGCAGTGAATTCTATCAATGAAGCAGAGAAAGATGGCTGTAAGATCATGTCTCAGTCTGAATTGATGAATGGTTTCGCTAATATCACTTCCGCTACGAAAGAGGCGATGTATGCCGCAATGACACAGAATGACCAAACGGTTTATTTCTACTCTTTCTATGCGTATATGTCTTGGAACTTCAACTCCAGCTCTATCCGCACAGGTATCAAATGTATCAGCCAAAGTACTTACGACTTAATGTCGCCAACCGATCTTCGCCGTCAATGGTGGGATCCGACAGGAAAGGCAGAAGTACCCGCAACTTCTTACAACCAGCGTGTTTATCAGAACCGCAAGTTCACGGCACGCTCTACAGCTGATGCTGTAGGTGATTTTGCCTTCATGCGTATCAGCGAAATGTACTTGACTGCAGCCGAGGCTTTCGCTCGTTCCAATCAAGACGCAAAAGCAAAGGAATATTTGCAAGCCTTGTTGAAAGAACGTGATCCAGAGTACAAGGATTTGGGTAACACTGGCGCAAAACTAGCGGATGAGATCATGACACATCGCCGTATCGAACTTTGGGGCGAAGGTTTCCGTTGGTTCGACTTGAAACGTCTAGGTTTGCCATTGGATAGAACCGGGTCTAATTTTGACGCTACTTTCTGTGGTTTCTTGCACAAGGATCCGAATGCTGATGGTTGGATCTTCGAGATTCCAAAAAAGGAAACAGATTTCAACGACTTGATCGAAAAGAACTATTAACACTCTTTTTACGTTAACTTACATTAATCACAATCCCCAAAGTATACTTTAACAGGTTATCTTTGGGGATTTCTTATATCACTATTTATGAAAACAAATCATTTATTTTCAGCTCTGCTCTCTTTAGCGCTTATATGTCCTGGAATAGCGCAAGAAACACATTATCAACGTCCTCCAGCCGTAATAGAGGAAGTGGCCCTAGCCAAATTATCCCCGATCATCCGAATTAGTGATAACAATCAGTGGGCACTCCAGTTAGAGCGTTCCCCGTACCGGTCTATCGCCAAGCTTGCGCAACCGGAGCTTAAATTAGCGGGAATGCGTATCAGTCCCGAAACATTCAATACGAGCCGGCAAGCCGAATATACGGGTGCCAGTTTAATGAACATCGCTACTCAAGAAGAAATCAAGATTGAAGGAATTCCTGACAACGCGGTAATCACAGAAGCCTCATTCTCTCCTTCATCCAATAAGGTAGCTCTATTCGTGGAAGAAGCGAATGGCGTATATCTTTATAACTGTACCCCGGAACAGCCCGTAGCTCAGAAAGTAAGTACCCGTAAAATCAATGCGACAAGTGGAGCGGAGATCTTATGGATTAGCGACAATGAGTTTATTACGCTTATGGTTCCAGAAAACAGGGGGAAGGCACCGGAGAAACCCACAGTCCCATCCGGTCCCATCATTCAAGAAAGTACTGGAAAGGTGATGCCCGCTCGTACCTATCAAGACTTGCTGAAAAATCCATACGACGAGCAATTATTCGACTATTATTTCACCTCCCAATTGGTACGTATAAAAGAGGGCATTGTGTACGAGATCGGAAAACCGGCAATCTACGGCAGTACACTTTCATTATCCCCGGATAAATCTTTGCTACTTATCGCGACAGTCCATCGTCCGTATTCCTATCAAGTACCGATCTATAACTTCCCACAAAAGTTCGAGGTTATCGACTTACAAGGTAATTCCATTTATACGTTAGCGGATAATCCAACCGTCAATATTCCGATGGGATATGACACGACCTCGCCTTATCCCCGTCAATTCGGATGGAGATCGGATCAACCGGCTACCGTTTACTGGGCGGAAGCGCAAGATAAAGGAGATCCTAAGCAAAACAAGACCGATTTCATGGATATTATCTACCAAATAAGCTATCCGTTCAACAGCGAGAAACAGGAAGTCGCAAAGACAGAGAAACGTTTCCGCAACATCCTGTGGAATGACGATGCTTTCGCTTTATTGATCGAGACTTCCCGGGAGACTCGTAAAAACAGGACATTTACTTTTAAGCCTTGCTCTTCTGAGTCTCCGGTTCTATTATTCAATGTATCCACCGACGATAATTACAACAATCCGGGAAATCCACTTACGATTAAAAATGCGTATGGTAAATATATCGTTTATACCAATAAAGCCCACAATGAGTTATTGATGCTTGCCCAAGGAGCCTCACCTAAAGGGGATATGCCTTACCTTAGCCGTTACAATTTGAAAACAAAAAAGAACACGGAACTTTGGCGCTGCGAGGACGGATATTATGAGACCATCCTAAAGGTAGCGAATCCAGAAAAGCTTCAATTGATCACTTCACGTCAATCCATTACAGAACCAGCGAATCTCTGTTCTCGTGACTTGAAAAAGAAAAAATTCGCTCAATTGACTCATTTCGCCAATCCATATCCGGCCATGGCAAACGTTAGCAAACAAAAGATCAAGTATAAACGTGCGGATGGTTTGGATCTAACAGCGACCGTATACCTCCCTGCCGGATATGATAAAGCGAAGGACGGTCCATTACCTGTCTTAATGTGGGCCTATCCGAGAGAATATAAAAGCAAGGCCGAGGCTTCTCAGGTACGAGGTTCTCAATACATGTTTACGAATATCAACTATGGTTCTCCCGTCTATTGGGTTTTACGTGGATTCTGTATAATGGAAAATGTCGAGATGCCGATCGTTAGTACCAGTGAGGGAGCGGAGCCGAACGATGATTTCATTGAGCAATTGACAATGAACGCCGAGGCGGCCGTAAAAGTTATTTCCGAGATGGGTGTAGGTGATCCGAATCGTGTAGCCGTAGGAGGACATTCCTATGGAGCTTTCATGACAGCGAATCTATTAACACATACCAAGCTGTTCAAAGCCGGCATCGCACGTAGCGGGGCTTACAACCGTACGCTTACCCCGTTCGGCTTCCAAACAGAGACCCGTACTTATTGGGAAGTACCGGAAATATATAATGCCATGTCGCCATTCATGTCTGCCGATAAACTACATGGAGCTTTATTAATCATACATGGTGAGATGGATAACAACTCCGGAACCTTTCCGATCCAATCCGAGCGCCTGTTCAGTGCCCTAAAAGGCCACGGGGCGATCGCACGTTATGTCGTATTGCCCTATGAGAGTCATGGCTACGCCGCCAAAGAGAACATATTACATCTATTGTATGAATGTGACCTATGGCTGGATCGTTACGTCAAGAACGCAAAAAAGTAAGTAGTACTGACTTTGTCAATGAAGTATATATCCTCTGACAGGAAAAGTATATTTCCTCTAACCAGTGAAGTATATCTTCTATGAGGAAGCCAGCCGGCAGCCACCAATTGCCCTAAAACAACGATGCCCATCGTAAGGTTATAAGAATGCCCATCGTAAACTCCTTACAATGGGCATTCTTAACTCCTTATGATGGGCATTCAAAGAAAGCCCTATCTGAGATTCGTTTATTTTAGCAATGAACAAGGACAAAGATGATCCTTCTCGATATCCTTGAAATAGTTATAAGTACCTACCTTAAGATCCGCGCAAGCCGCCTCATCGCAAACAATGATTCCCTTCGGATGCAACTGCAAGGCGGTAATTGTCCACATTTGGTTCACGGCACCCTCAACGGCTTGTTGCAACGCACGAGCCTTGTTATGACCATTTACCATGATCAATACCTCCTTAGCGTCAAGAACCGTACCTACACCAACCGTTACAGAAGTCTTCGGAACTTTATTCACGTCATTATCAAAGAAACGGGAGTTAGCGATAATCGTATCTGTAGTTAACGTCTTGATACGAGTACGAGAACTCAAAGATGAACCCGGCTCATTGAACGCAATATGGCCATCAGGACCGATACCACCCAAGAACAGGTCTACGCCACCGACCGCTTTCATGCGAGCCTCATAAGACGCACACTCAGCCTCCAAATCCTCGGCGTTACCATTCAAGATATTTACGTTCTCCGGTTTGATATCGATATGACTGAAGAAATTATTCCACATGAAAGAATGATAGCTTTCCGGATGATCTTTCGGAAGGCCGACATACTCATCCATATTGAAAGTGATCACGTTCTGGAACGATACGACACCCTGCTTGTTCAATTCAATCAGGTTCTTGTACATACCCAGCGGAGAAGATCCGGTAGGCAAGCCCAGTACGAATGGTTTTTCAGCGGTTGGATTCGCGGCTTTGATCTTCGCTGCTACATAATTGGCAGCCCATTTTGAGAGTTGCTCGTAATTAGGTTCGATAATTAGTCTCATAACGTTATGTTTTTTAATTGAAAGTTGTATCAACTTTCTTGTTTATAAATTAGATTTGTCGTTAATTGTTTTCAATTTCCCAGCCATTTCCTTGCCCAAAGCTAAACACTCCTCGTATTTAGTAGCGCTTAAACCTTGCTTCTGCTCAACCGGCGTACCGACAGTCTCCCACTTCATCTTCTCGCCAAAAGCCGCCAAACGTTTCACGGCGGCTCCAGCCCATGTGAAAGACCCGAAATAACCGAAAATACGATTTTTCACCTCACGCAACTCGATCTTACTCAACACAGCTTCCACCTCTGGGAACAATTGATTGCTATAAGTCGGGCTACCTACGATAACTCCCTTATATTTGAACACATCTTTCAAGATATAAGAAGAAGGGCTTTTGCTAACATTATGCATCACAATATTCTTGATGCCATTATCAGCCAAAGAAGCGGCGATCGCCTCAGCCATCTGCTCCGTGTTACCATACATGCTGCCATAAATAATAACCACGCCTTCCTCACCTTCGTAGCGGCTCATACGGTCATAGATATCGATCGCTTTCGACGCATATTCACGCCAAACAGGTCCATGGGTAGAGCAAATCGTCTGGATATCCAAGCCCGAAAGCTTCTGTAATGCCCTTTGTACTGGACTTCCATATTTTCCGACAATGTTGGAGTAATAGCGAATCATCTCTTCCCAATAATGCTCCACGTTCATCTCCGTATCGATCACACCACCATCCAATGTGCCATACGTACCGAACGCATCCGCGGAGAATACGATTTTATCCGTAACGTCATAAGTAACCATCACTTCCGGCCAATGCACCATCGGAGCCATATAAAATACAAGCTCATGACGACCCGTATTCAAGGTATCACCCTCTTTCACCTCAAACAAGCCTTCCTTGATGCCATGATATCCTTCCAGCATTCCGAAAGTCTTATTGTTTCCGACAATCTGTACGTCCGGATATTGCTGACGCAACAAACGGATACTTCCCGCATGATCCGGCTCCATATGATTTACCACGAGATAATCCAAAGAACGTCCGTCCAAGGCATCCGCTACTTTTTTCAAGAAAATATCAGAGTAACAAACATCGACCGTATCGATCAATACGGTTTTCTCGTCTACGATCAAGTACGAGTTATAGGAAACGCCGTATGGCAACGGCCACATATTCTCGAAGAGGGCCTTTTGACGGTCATTAACTCCTACATAATAAACTTTATCCGCAATTTCTTTTAACTTGTACATCTTTTTTAATTGATAATTGATAATTAAAAATTGAAAATAACAAAGCGTGTGCTCTCTAATTTTCAATTCTCAATTTTTAATTTTCCATTTCTTAGCGCTCTCCAGACAAACCAGCACCCTGCCAAAACAAACGGGATACTTAGCCATTGCCCCATATTCAACATCATTCCAGCCTCGAAAGGCTCTTGGTCATTTTTCACGAATTCGATGAAGAAACGAGACCCGAATACGCATATCATAAATACGCCGAAGATAAGTCCTTGCTTTTTCCATGCCTCTTTCTTGAAATATAGCCACATACAGATAGCGAACGTCACCAGATAACAAGCGGCCTCATACAATTGCGTCGGATGGCTCGGAGCTGTAAAAATAGGCTCCGCCCCCATTCTCCATGCGTGTAAATTATCGATAAAACGAAATCCCCAAGGCAAATCAGTGGAATGACCGTAAATCTCATGATTCATCAGGTTTCCCAGACGAATCATAGCAGCTACCAATCCTGTCGGAACCACCAACTTATCGAAAGCCCATAACATACTTTTATGGCTTACTCGCTTCGAGTAGAAATAAATGGCGATAATTATACCTAACGTACCACCATGGCTAGCCAATCCTCCCTCCCAAATCTTGAAAATCTCAATCGGGTTGGCTAAATAATATTCCGGAGCATAAAACAAACAATGCCCCAAACGGGCACCAATCACCGTACCGAGCATCGTATAAATCAAAAGGGAATCGATCCATGCGGGCGGCAGTCCCTCTTTTTTCCACATCCGCTCTACAATCATATAGCCAATAGCGAAACCAATCGCAAAAGCCAATCCATACCAACGAATCTCCCGGGAACCGATGGTAAAGATAGCGGGATCGGCAGTCCATGTAATAAAATCAAGCATAATTATTTCAGTTGGCAATTGACAATTGACAGTCGACAATCGCAAGTCAGGATTTCCCGAACTGTCAATTGCCAGCTGTCAACCATCAACTTATATTAAACGAGTCTTCTAATTAAGTTCTCTCTCTCGCCGTACAGCATATCGATTATCGGCAATTCGATCATCGTATATGCGCCCGGTTGTTGCTTCAAGCTCGCACGAGCGACAGAAACCAAGATTTGAGCGGTCAAGGCAGGGTTATTGATCTTCATATCGAATTCGATCAACTGGTTCTGAGTCTTGCCCGATACACCTTTACGAACCAAGTTCACACCATGTCCCATGTCCAACAAATTATCGACACATTCAACCCGCATTACATGAGTCTCATCATGAGCGAAATAATCATCCGCCTTGATAGCGGCAGACACTTGCTTGAAATCGTATCCGTCTTCTACCTCGATATAAACCATACGACGGTGTACACCTGTTCCCAAAGGAATCGTCATACTTAAAGCCGCCTTCACGCCTTCGATAGCCTTCACGGCAACCGTATGCCCCATACTCATTCCCGGACCGAAGTTCGTATAAGTAATACCTTTCGGCACCATCGCTTCTAACAAAGCACGTACCACAGAGTCGCTTCCCGGATCCCAACCGGCAGAAATTACAGCTACCGTATTATGAGCCTTCGCTACAGCGTCCAAAGAACGACGTAAATCCACGATACCTCCGTGGATATCGAAACTATCGACCGTATTGATGCCTAAAGCCAGAATCTCTTTCGCATGCTCTTCCACGCTGCGTGTAGGAGTAGCCAAAACCGCTACGTCAACCTTATCTAACTTGGTGATGCTATCAGTAACCGTGTATGCCTTCAACTCGTCCGGAATATCATTCGGATTACGACGAATAATACCTGCTACCTCAAAATCCGGGGCAGCTTCAAGGGCCTCTAACACATATTTCCCGATGTTGCCATAACCTACGATGGCGGCTCTAATTTTCTTCATACTCTAGTTTTTACTTTTCAACCAACCGCAAAGTTAGATATAATTTAGAGCTTTAACAATAAGGAATACAGTTTTTATATCATTTTCAGAATGATATAGATCCTCACTCTTTCACGAACGAATCCGGATAGGTAGTAAGCTGCTCTACACCGGCTTTCGTACGAATCCAAGTCTTGAAGGTGCGAGCTCCTTCGTTCAATTCGATTATACGAGCTCCGTTAGGCAAATGTATGTATTCCGTCGGACCTCCGGTAAAACGACCGTAAGCCAATAGAACATCATACCAGCAAACCGCATAATCATCGTCATGATCATGACCGACAAATATACCCATCACGTCCCCGTTCTCCTTAATCGCCGTAAATAAGCCGGAATTCAAGGCCGGAGCGCATGCCTTTTCCCTACGTATGCCATAGAGTTGGGCATTCTCATCGGAAGCCGCTTGATTAAACTCCGGCAACGCAATATGGAAGAAAGCCAAAGAAGGAACCGGCTCTCCCCCGTTATTCCGGGTAAACTCTGCGCTTTTCTTACAATACCAATCGATCTGGTCACGCTTAATATAATCGTATCCTTTTACCCCCTTGATAGTTGAATAGGTATTCGAATCGATGCAATACAAGACGAAAGCATCCTTCTTCCCGTCGGAGGAACGTACGGTCAAGGCGTAATTACCCACGCCTGAGATTTCGGGAACCTCATCCGCCGTTAAACTATACGGTAGGCTTTCGGCTACTTTCAGCAACTCCTCTTTTGTCGCCCCCTGCTCATTATCATGATTTCCGAAAACAATGGAGAATGGTATTTTACGGTCGGAGACTGTCTTCAATACATTCCGCATATTTTCCAACGCAGGCTTGCTATAGATAATATCTCCCGTAAAAATCACCAAGTCCGGTTTCTCGTCATCCAACACTTGGTTCATACGCTCAAAAGCGATGTCCGAACGAGGGTCTTGCCATTTCACATGCAAGTCCGTAAACTGTACAATCTTAAACTTCTTATCCGGATTAAACTTCAACCCCGGTTTTTGGGCAAATCCCAAAGAACTCAAGCCGGCGGCCAATAACAAGGCCCCGGCAAACATCCACTTTCTCACACTCATCAAATCTCGTGTTTTTTGTAATTAATAATTATTTATTCCTTTCCGAAACAAGCGTCGAACGCATGTGCGGAAGGTTGGAAATCCACTCTCTTCACCAATTCGCAAGATTCCCGTGCCCCATGTTCCCGATCCATAGCGCTATCTTCCCATTCCACGGAAAGCGGACCTTGATAGCCAATTGAATTCAAAGCACGGATAATCTCCTCAAAATTAATCTTTCCTCGTCCTAAGCTACGGAAATTCCAATATCGACGGGGATCGCCGAAAGTAACATGACCGCCGAATATACCCACCTGCTTAGGGGTATCACTCCAATATACGTCCTTCATATGCACATGGAAGATACGCTCCGGAAACTGATAGATGAAATCCACATAGTCCACCCCTTGATATCCTAGATGACTCGGATCATAGTTAAAACCGAAAGCAGGATGGTTATTTACCGCCTCCAATGCTCTGCGTGCGGAAAAAGTATCGAACGCGATCTCTGTAGGATGTACCTCCAACGCAAAACGTACACCCAGTTTCTGAAACTCATCCAAGATGGGCGTAAAGCGACGGGCGAAATCATCATACCCCTTTTGTATCATCGCGTCCGTTACCGGAGGGAAAGAATACAAATAATGCCAAATAGAACTACCCGTAAAACCTACAACCGTATCGACTCCCAGCATCTTTGCCGCATGAGCGGTCCGGATCATCTCCTCGGTAGCCCGTTGGTGAACCCCTTCCGGATCGCCATCTCCCCAAATATAATCCGGCAAGATCGCCTTATGGCGCTCATCGATATTATCGCAAACAGCCTGTCCTACCAAATGGGTAGAGATCGCATAAAGCCGTAAGTCATATTTCTTTAACAGATCCTTGATTCCTTGATAATAAGCCGTATCCGTACGTCGGACATCCACATGATCGGGAAGTCCCAATTCCACACCGTCGTATCCGAATTCTTTCGCTTTTTGACAAACTGTTTCCAGTGATAAATCTCCCCACTGGAGGGTATATAATGTTACAGGACGTGCCATATATAGTATTATTTTTAGTCGATTATTTTTATCCATTTATTCTCTGTCGATCCGGTAGCTACAATCGTCTCGATAAACCGCATGCCACGGACACCGTCTTCGGCGGAAGGGAAATCCAAGGTTTCAGGAGCCGGTTCCTCACCAGCCAGAATCGATCGCAAAGCCAAGGCGAAATTCCGATACAAATTAGCGAATGCCTCTATATAGCCTTCCGGATGCCCGCCCGGCGTACGGGAATTATGAGCGGCGATACCCGACATATATCCATTGGAAGTACGGATGATCTCCGCCGGACGATCCGGCCAACGCATAATCATCGTATTCGGTTCTTCTTGACGCCATTCCAACCCACCTTTCTCTCCATACACACGAATATTCAAGCCATTCTCTACACCTACGGCGATCTGACTAGCGGTCAGCACCCCTTTCGCGCCTCCCTCATAACGGATCAATGCCGCCCCATCATCATCCAAAAGACGATCCGGCACGAAGGTATTCAATTCACCGCATAATTCCACGGCCTTCAGCCCTGTTATATATTCCGCCAGATTAAACGCATGAGTCCCGATATCCCCCATGCAACCGGCCTTACCCGACCGATTGGGATCCACCCGCCAAGCCGCCTGCTTATTAACATCAGCGCAGTCATTATATAGCCAGCCTTGAGGATATTCCACATAAATACGGCGTATCTTACCTAAATCGCCCCTGCGTACCCTTTCCCGAGCCTCCTTCACCATCGGGTAAGCGGTATAGGTATGAGTCAGCATAAACAATTTTCCGGTTTCCTTCACTTTGTCTCGTAATTGCTTCGCCTCATCCAAGGTATATGTCATCGGTTTATCCAGTACGACATGGAAACCATGTTCCAACGCCATCATGGCCGGACCGAAATGCACATGATTCGGGGTAACGATAGACACAAAATCCATCCGTTCGCCTTCAGGCAGGGCGGCCTCTTTCTCTATCATTTCCTGATAAGATGCGTAAATACGATTATCCGGTAAAAATAAAGATTGTCCGGTAGCCAATGAATTCTCCGGGCGAGAACTGAAGCATCCACAGACCAACTCGATCTGTCCGTCTAAATTAGCGGCGATACGATGAACGGCCCCGATAAACGAGCCTTGTCCTCCACCGACCATTCCCATTCTGATTTTTCGTTTCATGGTATTATTCCGTTTTATTAAACTAAGGTAATTACATTGTTGATTCACAAAGCTATGAAAAATAACCCTGCGTACGCCAATTTAACAGCTTAATATTTTTTAATTCACAAAATATATCGTTCCTTTGCGTCAAACATTTACCAAAAATATCAACTATGAAGAAAAATGAATTAGTGGCTATCGCCTGTCTGCTTTGTTTTTGTTGTTGTAATGAAACGGAAAAGGAAGTACCTAACCCCGACCTACAAGAGGAATTATCCCCCATACAGTTTACGATCGATTTACAAAAGGAAGTATTACCCTTCCCCGTAACCAAGAGTATTCCCGAGCTGAATATCCCTGAGCCTATTCCCCAAAATCCCGATGCCGAGGAAGATCCTTCTACACCGGATATCGATCCGGATAATTTATACAACCGGATCGATTATATCGTATACCAAAGCGGAAAACCGGACATTCTGGTAAAACATAAGCAATTCACGCCTCAAGATCCGGATTTCACGATCATTTATGATTCACTGCCCTCCGGCGACTATCATATTTGTTTCCTAGCCCACTCAGACAAGAATATCTCCGTGTCCGGACAAACCGCACTATTCAGTAAAGTATCAGATACGTTTCATCTTTTTCTCACCCAAGAAGTACAAGCGGGAGAAAGAATCATTAAAGATATCACCTTACAAAGAATCGTCGGCAAAATAGAGTTCATATCCGCCGATGCCGTATCTAAAGCCCTAAAAAGCTTCACGATAAATGTCTCCAATTATCAAAACAAGATTGACTTAACCACCGGGAATGGCATTTCTCAAAACACGCCTTATACACAAACCGACACTTTTAACGACTCTGATATCGGGAAAACAAATTTCTCCCATTCCTTCTTCACGTTTATCCCGGCTCCGGAATTCATGCTCAAAGCACACCTCTCGGCCAAAAATCAGATAAATGAAGTAACCCGGGAAAGAGAGGTTAATGACATCCTGCCTCTCATAAATCACATTATTCGTTATACTGGGATTCTCTACACCCCGAAGGAATCAGACGATACCTTCACCCTTGATATATTAAACGGTGGCAAATGGGATAGCCCCATCGACAAAGATCTAAAAGATTAATACAAAACCGGTGTGCCAAATTTGACACACCGGCTACCTTTTTCCTAACCTTCACACTTATTTTGCGTCTTCTATCTTGAAGAGAGCGTTAAATCCCGTCAAACTAAAGGTCTCACGAACCACATTCCGCATACCGATCAAACGTAAAGACCCTTTCTTGGCAGTCGTCATTTTTTGTAATATTAAAAACAATCGGAGGCCCGCACTACTCACATATTCCAAATCAGAACAATCGACACATACTTTTACTCCCGGATTCTCCCATACCGGCAAAACCTTTTCCTCGCATTCGCGAGCCGTATTCGTATCCAATCTTCCTTTGATCTTAATTACAGTCTCTTCGCCTTTTTGGTCAATAACTACTTCCATATCTTTATATTTTATTCGGTTATTTTTTTCTTCATGATAAAGACATTCCGCTCATCTACTCTCTGATAAGAGACCTCATCCATAATCTTCTTGATCAAGAAAATACCCAACCCTCCGATTGGACGGTCTTCGGCAGATAAAGTAATATCAGGGTCTTTTCTTAAAGTCGGATCGAAAGCAATCCCATGATCTATCAAAGTCACGATCAATTCCCCACCTTCCCTGACCAACGAAATGTCTACGGCATCCTCAACATCTCCCTTATACGCATAAAAAATTATATTTGAGACAGCTTCTTCCATCACCAGATTCAGGCTCATCATGAAAGCGGTGCTTAATCCCAATTCTTCTCCAGCTTCTTCCAAGAACTCATTCATCATGGAAAGCTCATGAATATCGTTCTTAATGCGTAATGTTTTTTGCATATATCTGAAAATTTTGCGCTAAAGATATAAAAAAAAGAAATATCCTTTCCTTAAATTTGTATCTTTACCTCCGAATCGTATTTAAAGGTATAGAGTTATGGCTAAAAGATATTTAATAAACATATTCTTATTGATCGCCGTCTTATGCGGGTTCAGTAGTTGCGAGGAGGATCCGTATTATGATCCGTATGAGGAAATCACCTATGATTTATGTAATTATGTATGGACAGATTGGTTTGTCGTAGACGGCTTGGATTGTGAGCAGCAACTTACATTTAATCCGGATGGGAAAGGATGGGATACAAGAATTTATCATTACCCAAGCGGACGCATAGATCGAGAGGAAATTCCATTCTACTGGGACTGGGACAATTACTATACCGATATACTTTATATGGACTATGAAGACGGCCAAACAACACTAGAGAACGTATGGATTAGTGGTCGGACTTTTAAATGTCTATATAATGGCGAATGGGTAACGTTTAAGGCCTATTAAAGAATACACTACCAATTATGTACTCAATCACATAGAGGCGCCGGCCTTGTCCCAACTCTCCACGATCGTAAAAATGAAACATAAAAAAGTTATGATCTCAATTCTACTATTTGTAGTTTTACTGATAGGGACGGCATCCATTATATTCTACCATCCCGCATTCGGACATTTACCCCGGGGAGAGAGATTGGAGCGAATCAAGCGCTCGCCCAATTACCGGGATGGGAAATTCCATAATATCCATCTTACACCAACTACAACGATGAAAAAAGGAGGGGTACAAGTATTTTGGGACTTCTTCTTTGGAAAACAACCCGATTTAAAACCCCATAAAAGTTTACCGACCGTAAAAACGGATTTACTTCATCTGGACCGAAATGAAGACCTTGTTATTTGGTTTGGTCATTCATCTTATTTGATCCAAAACGGGGGCAAGCGATTTCTGATAGATCCCGTATTAACAAATAGGTTTCCGGCCTCCTTGATGTTTCAGCCATTTAAAGGCACAGATCTCTACAAGCCGGAGGACATCCCTGATATTGATTTCTTGATAATTACCCACGAGCATTGGGATCATTTGGATTATTATACGGTTAAACAACTGAAAGATCGTATAGGAACCATAATCTGCGGACTAGGCGTAGGGGAATATTTTGAATATTGGGGATTCTCTCCGGAACACATCGTGGAAATGGATTGGTATGATAGTTATCGCATTGATAACGACTGCCAAATATACTGCTTGCCCGCCCGTCATTTCTCAAACCGATTATTAAAAAACGCCCAAACGCTATGGGCCTCATTTATGATAGACGGTAAGCAACAAATATATCTATCGGGAGACGGAGGGTACGATACCCATTTTGCGGAGATCGGCAAAAGATTTCCACAAATAGATCTAGCCATCATGGAAAACGGACAATATAATGAAGACTGGCGTTATATACATCTAATGCCTGATGATCTTCCACTCGCTATCAAAGATTTGCACCCCAAACAGGTGCTCACGGTACATCATTCCAAATATGCCTTGAGCAAACATCCTTGGTACGAGCCACTGGAAAATATCCATAAAGCATCAAAACCGCAATCCTATAAACTTCTTACACCCATGATCGGCGAGAAAATACTTGATAAAGTTCCATAAGATCAAAATTAAGACATTACAGCTATGACAAACGAAGATTGCATGAACAACGAGCTTGTGGAAATACATCTAATATTCATATAGTAGTCTCGCAGGGAATACCAATAATCACTATAAACACCTATAAATCAATTTAATAATTTAAGACAAAGATCCTGCGGTAAGAATAGCGGTAATAAAACCTCTCCTTAATCGTATCTGTAAACATCACATTTGCACTGCGAAATCAATATTTATATCCAAATTACACTGCCATACAGCGGTATCGCAAGTAGTTTATTTAACTCATAAACATCCAAAGGGAAACAGAGGAATGATAGAAGCCCCCTGCTGCCGTCCACAGGTACAAGGCCTCCCCCTAACAATCGAACCCCAGTTATCTACCACGCTCCATATTCTATGCATGCCGTACCCTTCTGGGGATCTATACGCATTGTGAAGAAGGTTCCATCTTCCGAAATCTCATTAAAGTAAAAACTACCATCCTCCGACATGCTCCAATGAGCCGGGGGATTCGTCTTCATCCACCAATAGAATCTCTCCGTTTCACGACCCGGTTCAAACTTAATATCTATCCGATCAATATAGTCCAAAGTGAACGACTTTTTTCCATAGGTGCGATCTATAACCTCGTACGCTGGCAATCCTACACCTACCTTGTATGAGATCTCCATACGGCTCCCATACGGCTTATTGACGATATCTGATACAAACGAGCAAACATATATTAAGCTAATAAGAGAGATAGGGGATAACAGCGCATAAGAACACCTTCTCCAACTCGCCCGCCGCCATTTCCGCTCAATCCACACGTACAAAGGCGGACAACATCCCCATGAGACCCAAGTAGCCAACCAAAGGCAAAAAGACTTAAATGTCCATCGCTCCGGCCTTGCCCAAAATAGAAGGATTATGAAAGCCAGTAACCCACCACCCCAAACTATCACACTAACTAATAAAAAAAACATCATAACGCCTCAAATTAAGAACTACTATTTTACCTTATTCATACTCCTTCTTTATAATTATCATAATCTCGTATCCAATCCAATTCTTTTGCACTCGAAGGTTCTGTATAAAATAGATCTATAACACTTACATTTCTATTTAGGGCAGCTATCCCTTATAATTAAATCACATGGTCATATAAAGTTCCATTTCTTTCCTATGGAGTTGTTGTTCGCATTGCCAACATGATACATTCCCCAACAAGTGCTATTTCCGCTAGTAAATAATGTCGAGTATTGTTCCACATCACACTATGTCCTGCAATTTCCGCCGTACGTAAGAAATTATTACGTACTCTCACGTCATTGAAATATGTTGCTGCCCCCACAGCGAATGCTGTTCCGGATGGACTGAGGTTGAACAGTACCGGGCCTGCATCAATGTCAAATCCCAACCAACACGAATAATCATGATATTCCCGTATACCAGACAATAAACCTGATTGCAAAAAATGGGATTTGAGCCTATGATATTGCTCTCTTGCAAATACTGAATCTATCTGCGTGAGGTATAGACAGTTTAATGCGGAGTACGAGCCTTTCACCGGGGCGGCTTTAAACGGTATGCCATCCTCACTCAAAAATGAGACAAGTAGGCCTGTTTCTTTGTCAAGCCATTCAGATTTAGCCTTTCGTACCCATTTACGTACCGTAGAAATATATTTTCCCTTGTTTAATTTCGAGTAATTATTCAGTGCGACAATCGCAACAAGCATATTAGGGACATATATACATTCGCTTGGATATGTTGGTAAGTTTAGACTTTTACTTCGAAGAAGCCGACGATTCATAGTTCCGCAAAGATCATCAAACAAGTTATTATATTTATCATTTCCTCCGGCCATCTTATACTCGCTTATCATCCACGCAAGATGACTGATATATGAAATATGACTCCTGTCACCATCCAATGTTTCCAGAGGATCCTCGCCCCAACGCTCAGCATCATATTTTCTCAACTCAAAGGAAAGTACCATCTCAATAAGATTATCTATGTTCTCTAGATTCTCTGTTTTTGTTTCGGGATAAAGTTTCGACATATTGAATAAGGCTGCCGCCAGCATTGAACAAGAATACAACGCCCACTCACCTTGAAATTGCGTTCCAATTCCTTCTGGCATTTCACACAACAACGCACGTGGTGAAGTTACTACACGATCGATCAGGAAATCCCGACGTTGAATGAGTTCCCCCTTCTCATCCTCCCATGTACCATTATCAGTACACGACCAGTAAACCCATAATATTTTGACCAATATAAATGCAACCATCACCACTGCGATTTTAATTGATTTGTGTATCAAATCAATATTGTCTCGTATAATATCTACATATTTCTCAGGCTCAACCGTTTCACGCTTGGGTTGCAAGCACGAACAGGGCAAACTAATCTTATTTTGCCATTCATTGTCAAGATAATCCTCAAAACGGATGACGACCTTCAACAGATCATCGGATAAACGTTTCTGGCACTCTTTAATAATGTATTCAGGAATTGGATAAACACAAGCCGCTATTGCGCCAGCTATAGCACCTTGCGTATCAGCGTCACCACCGAGTGACACGGCATTTCTTATCGCATCTTCATAACTATCGGCTTCTAAAAATGCGATGATAGCCTCAGGCACGCTACCTTGGCAAGATACATCAAATTCATATCGGGGCCGAATCTCATTCAATGTACGGTTCATGTTATATTCGAACTGATTGGTAACAAAATCTCTTATGTGTACTTTTAATTCGTCTATTTCCCCAGTCCAATGTAGCGCAATGAATATACTTGCAGCTACAGCCTGCGCTCCCTTTATAGCTTCCGGATGATTGTGTGATACTGCGGCTGTTTGTTTCGCTAAGCGCAAGCATTCATCCAAAGTCTTAGCAACAAGGCCTACCGCACTAACACGCATAGCGGAACCATTCCCCCATGAGTTATAGGGGGTTGGATCATTACATAACCAATTGCAGAAAAGGCCACCGTAGCCAACAGCCGGATAACGGTTGCCAAATTCACACATAGTGTCTACAAGCGTGTATTCTGAGCGGGTGACATCCTCCATTAGCCATCGTGCGATAGCTAATGTCATCACCGTATCGTCTGTAAAACAGGCACCATACGGAAATAACTCGAAGTCTTTGCTCTTGACAGAACGAAACTCATACATCGAACCTATAATATCACCAGCAATCGCTCCATAGATAGTTCTGTAAGTATTTTTCATCATGGCTAACTTCTCTCTATACATAAATTCTTTAACACAAAGATTGCAAAAAACCTCGATTTACCATCGGTAACTTGTTTCATTTTCGACCTACCACCAAGGATCTTGTATGGCGAAAATCATTCCGACTCCAATTATCGAAGTCCCTCCATATCACATATATGCCTTATTCTCTCTAGGATCTATATCCATAAAGAAGTAAATTCCATCATCTAATTCTCATCGAATGGGAAATCACCATCTTCCGATATACTCCAATGAGCCGGGGGATTCGTCTTCATCCTTTGTTGGAACTCTCCGTTTCACTACCCGAATCAAGCCTAATGTCAACCTCATCCGTATCCCCATTTCGGCCATGAGAATTTACAATCTTGTATGCTGCCCCTATCCCTACCTTGCTTGAAAGATCTCTTCGGTTATAGAAAGGCTTATTGACGCACTTACATACCAATGAACAGATATATACTAAGTAAATAAGAGAGATTAGAGATAACAGCGTATCAATCCCTGTCCAGTCTCTATTAATAGCATTGAGATCTATTATCAGGCTATCAAGGTTATGGATGAAGCGATGCGGATCGAGCGTACAGGCATCCACCAAGAAAAGAAAAGAGACTGGGGATAACAGCACAAATAGCGCCCTTCTTAGACTAGCCTGCCGCCACTTCCGCTCAATCCATACGTACAATGGTGGAAAACAACACCACGAGACCAAAGAAACCAACCAAAGACAAAAAGACTTAAATGTCCATCGCACCGGCCTTGTCTTAAATGCAAGGATTATAAAAACCGATAATTCAAAGATAATCAAACTTATACAAGCTAACACCAAAAACACCATAACGCCTCAAATTAGGAACAACTTATTTAATACCATAGTACACACTATCGAATAGAAGATCAAAAACCTCGTTTTTACCATATTCACAACTTTACCGCTTTCTTTTAATTAGTGTTATTTGCATTCAGGCCGTTTCTTTTGCCCTCTAAGACACGATATAGGACGGATCTATAAATAACCCCTTTATCAGTTATCACCCCTTATTCGCAAGGAATAGGCTCATGTTTCATATCCTCATCGCCAAGCACCACAAGAGAAAACGGGGCTGGTGTCCCCGCCGCCGCCTTCCGCATCCACTCGCAGCCTCCTCCTTTGGTGCCGCCCCGATCCACGCCAAATAAAGCCATTCGTACCCCAAATACCCCCTAAAGATCATCCTTGAATATAGTAGGATTCAATTCAACCGGGGATCTCCACTCTATTCGATAGTCCTCCCATAAAAAACGTTTCATCACTTGCCAATACTCAAAACATGAGACCGGGGTACGAAACCAGCTACCAGAATCAATTTTTTATCAGAGAAGTAAGATCGTAGCTTTTCCGCCAACTCCTTCTCTATTGGCAAACACCTTAACTGTGATCTATTTGTTGACGTAAACGTTTCACAAGCCAACTATGATGATCGTAAAAAGCTCCAACAAATAAAATATCCTCATTACTATTTTTATTCTCCTCATAAAGTCGCGCTAATCTATAGAAACATTCTCCCATATCATATAACATAAAAGGTTCTACAACTATACATAAATATAAATATCTCGAGATATATTGCTTTGTTCTAGGGTAATCGGAATGAAGCAAATGATATAAATCATAATCCCAGCCTTCTTGTCGAAGAAGGTATAGAGCTTCAAAGCCTCCATTAGTAGGCAAATGTAACTTTTCAGCTATTTGTGTCAAGAAAGAATCTATCTTTTTTAACTTCAAATCAAAATCAAAGTCAAGACCTCGTTTTTCTACAAATATTGTTCCAAACCATATATCAAACATCAATAGTTCAAATTTGCCCGCATTGGTAAGCCCCCCAGGAAAATTAAAGTTCTCCATTCCCTCTAATGCCACTTTAAATATAGCATTCAATGTAGCCTCTTCTATCTTTCTTCTTAAAAAGCCAAACATATCTATATATTTTTACAAATAATCATCAAACATGTCCATTACAAGCATAACCTATTGATAAGCAAATCGCAGCTAATATCATAGAAAAAACAAGCGCTCTAAAAATGTTCCATAAAGGCCCAATCTTTCGTTCTGCGGTAGTATCTATTTCATCTATCTTATTCATGATACCTTTTGTGCTTTCTGTGTGAATATTAGAGATCTCTTTCGCTGATCCAAGGATAGATTCCATCTTACAAAGATCTTGATATTCACATTGCATACAATCTTTTACATTCGGGTTTGATAAGTTCTTTCTACATTTCATAAGTACTATATTTAAAATGTTATATTAAGTTGTTCCTTTACTTGTTCTTTTATATTCAATAACTGTTGATAGTCTGTCTTATATTTAGTGATATTTTGATATATCCCTGTTGCTATCTCTTTTTGTGTTGGCTCAATAAATCGATCTGGATGGCACTTCACTTTCAAAAGATCATATAATCGTTTTGATAGAAAAAGATTATTCATAACGGCATCCATACTGATTTCTTGATTTCTACATGACATTATCTTTTCTTTAAAAGAATCGTCTTTATGATTCTCTCTTTTCTTACTAAAATTCCTCAATATCTTCCACACGACAATGCTCCTCCTATATTTGAAAATTTCTTTAATTCCCATTTGAGTCCCCTTTTCCCTACTGAATCATGAACCTCTAAAGTATCCCAACCTAATGAAATCAAGTGCCTCACTAACATTTCATCCGATAGTATGACAAGACCTATTTGCATTTGTTCCTCACGAGTAAGAGCTGTTCCTGAAAGTGCTTTGATTCTAAATCCTCCAGATAAGAATTTTGAGAATTCATGTCGATAACTAATTTCGCCAACAGATGTTCTTGCCTCAATTAAAGTTGGGGTTATACCCAATATATAAGCATTTTTAGCTGCATTATTAAACGAAGATAACAGTTCTCTTCTATCTGTTACGTTAGAGAACCAATCCACAATACGAGACCAGATATTTTGAATCATAAAAAAACAAGTTGTTCCTCCCTGTCCCCTTCGTTCGGTGGTTTTTAAATAAAAAGCGTAGGGACTATTGATATTATCACATTTGAGGCTCTGGACTGCCCATCGAACGATAATATACAATAGCCCCACGCTTTATGAGCGTATATAGTTCTCCCGTAAAGGAAATATATAACGACATAAGCGCAGGAGCATCTTGGCTATTATCCCGCTCGA
Organism: Parabacteroides sp. AT13; assembly: GCF_002272965.1. Taxonomy (NCBI): domain Bacteria; kingdom Pseudomonadati; phylum Bacteroidota; class Bacteroidia; order Bacteroidales; family Tannerellaceae; genus Parabacteroides; species Parabacteroides sp. AT13. The sequence continues at coordinate 1,068,813 of NZ_NQMH01000001.1, forward strand.
TGAAATTGTCCAGATTCCAAATGTGAGATAATATCTTAACGCTTCTACGTTATTTTCAATACATCGCAAATGTATTACATATAAAACAAAAGGCAAAGAAAATCGCAGAGAATCTTATTTAAAGCTACTCACAAAACATTTCAAGAAAACATATAGGAATATAGGGGCGGGGTTATATAGCCTAAAACGGGCTTAAAAACGCCTTATACGCCAACGATACACTATCGTATAGCAGTTTGCCGAAAAGTACGAGATTGGTAACTTGGTTGATAGTGATCGTATTAAAAATGAGAGAGGCGAAAGATACCACCTCCTCGGAAATATCCCCCACCTCTCTAAATTTATTTGATATCCCCCCCAATAAAGGGTTATTTTCTAAAACAATACATTGAGTTATTTACAGAGCAACCGTTCTATCTTATCCTTAAGCGGAAATAGATCTGTTTGAATGGTTCCCCACACAATCTCATCCCGAATCTGATAATATCCATGCACCAACACATGGCGCATGCCTATGACCTCATTCCATGCGATCTCTTGATGTTCCTCCCGAAATTCCTTTGTAATCAAATAAGCAGCCTCCCCTACAATCTCCAAATTCTTGATGACCGCAAAACGCAATATCTTGTTCCTTGAATACTCCTCAAAAGTCACATCTGTCGTGAACTCAATGACATTATTTATCGCCTCCAGCATATGCCGTAGACGTGTATCGTCTTTAGGCTTCTCTCTCATATATCAATATTTTATCCCGATCTACAGAAGAAACGGCGAAATCCTTCAATTGTCCTTCCTCCACCAAGTCAACCTTACGATGCAACAATTGGCTTAGAGCTTCCACCATACCCGCATACTTGAATAATGTAATACGAGCGTGGGAGTCAAAACGAACCAGAATATCAATATCGCTATCCTTCGTCTCCTCTCCACGTGAACAGGAACCAAACACCCATGCTTTCTCTATTGGTTGCAAAGAGAAAAAGCCTCTTAGCTTATTAATTATCTGTTGTTTCATCTTTTAGTGATTACCTCACGCAAATATAACGAACATTTTCTAAATTCCGTTTTATCGTGATTCTTTTTTGGAAAATCATTTACAGAACAATATCCTCTAAAAACAAAAGAAGCGAGAGATACCACCTCCCCGGAAATATCCCCCACCTCTCTAAATTTATTTGACAGATCCCCGACAAGGGTATTATTTCCTACATTTTATTAGGAAAAAACTAAGCCTAAATACGTTGTAAGCCTCAAATATGGGCAAAACAATGATATTTAATCAAATCTCTTTAACTTCAAAAATGACCTGAATTTCACATCAAATTCTTCTATCTCTGGGCCAACGTCTTTTCCTTGAGAAGAGAAACAACACCTCTTGATCTTCTCTATAATAGACTTGTAGGCTCTTTGCGTCAATTTTCCATCACGCACACGAGCCTTCAATCTAGACCTCAACGGATCAAATCCATTACGATTAACAGACTCACGTAAGGTACTATTTAGCAAACTTCTTACTCCATCTATCTTATCAAGCGGCAAAGACTCTTTACTCACCTTGACTTTGGAATAACAAGACAAGAACCGATCCAGCAAATCATTCCAAAAGCTAGGATCATATAACATTGACGCAGTAACCGATTTCCCAAAGCACTTCCTAACTTTCTTTATCCGAAACTCGCATCGAGCTATATTCTTATTATTACTCCCCTGTTCCTTTCCTTTATCGTAAAACGAAAGTTCTTTCTCTGCTGTTTGAAACGTAATTCCTGTAGGATATGAAAGACGCCTAAAATAAGGTAAATCTAACATCCGATTGAAATATTCTATTGGAGACCGCTGTAACTCCAAATCCATTGCTGAATCCATTCTAGTCACAGTGACCTTATCCATAGGGATGTTTAAATCCTCTCCTATCCCCTCAATGGCTTTCCGTACGTCCTCTAAAGGGAAATCGTGCATGTTGGTACCGTAGTAATACTTACATAAGCTACAAGCATTGATTTTTAGAATATGAGTATTTACATACACATTATACCCCTTATATTTCCCACGTACATAAGGGAGGCCATCATTACCAATACAATCACTTCTATCCATCAAATATGGCGACACTTCCGCTAACAAATCTATTTCTGGAACATCTTTCTGATTAAGAACAAAGTCAACCGTATCATATAACATATGACCATGTACCATATCATGAACCATACTACTATATTCAGTACATGAATCATGTCCTTCCTTACAGCTTGATAGATACACATAGTATTTAGAAGCTATCTCATCCATTCTTACGTCCTCCCTTCTTTCCTTCTAAAGTATTCTCGATATCGGAAATAGCATAAAGGACACGTCTTCCTATTCGTTGAGCGGGAATCATTCCTTGTCTTGTCCAATCGGCCAAAGTTGGCAAAGAAATCCGCAACATCTTCGCAGCCTCCGTACGAGTAAGAAGCCGGATAGAATCTTCGCTCTTCTGAAGCTTTAGATCATCTAATATATCATCTAATACTTTACGTACTACAGCTTCAATATCTGAAAGTGAAGCCTGTTGGATTAATATACTTTGTTTCATTAACAAATAATTTAAATTAATGGCACAAAGTTTATCAATCACACATTTCCACTTTTTCCATTATTTCCAAATGGAAATAACTATTTAGAGAAATGAGCACAAATAAGCTTAAAATTCGAGATTTCTTCTTTCGAAAGTCCTTCAATCCCCTTTTTCTCTATCTCACGTAAATTTCTCTCAGTAACACTATTTTCTCCTATTGACGCTTTACTAACTACGACATTAAAATAGTCATAAAAGATGCGTGCTACAATTATCATTTTACTATATCTAAGAATCTCCTGGTCTTTCATGAATATTATTAATTTGGCCAAATGATTCTTCGTCTTATGGACATACCGCTGTTCTCTTACGATATTAAACTCCTCCAGTTTCTCTATCAGTTTATGTACAACATCCTCGTTATAGCCGTTAAATAGGTTGTAGAACCTATCTTCCTTATATGATGATTTATCGCCACCCTTATCAGAAACATTTGACAGTTCACTTTGAGAGTAATTCAACGGTTCTTTTTGAGAAACACCCGACGAATCATCAAGAATATCATTTTCACCATAGCTTGATGACCTATCGCTACCCTTATCAGAAACATTTGACAGTTCACTTTGAGAGTAATTCAACGGTTCTTTTTGAGAAATATCCAACGAATTATCATGAATATCACTTTCACCATAGCTTGATGATCTATCGCTACCGTTATCAGAAACATTTGACAGTTCACTTTGAGAGTAATTCAATAGTTCATCTTGAGAATCATCTGACGAATCATCAATAATATCACTTTCACTATAAATACATCTTTGTACCCCTATCGTATCAGAATGGGGTTTGAAGAACTTTAACCAATAGCAAAAGAACGTACCATGCCTTTTTTGGCAATCAATTAGAACATTTCGCAAATTAATATCATATCGTTCAAAAGCTTCTGTGACATCTGAGAAGAAAATTGGTATAACAAACTTTTGAAATACTTTGGAATGAAAAATGGGATGATTTAGCTGTATTTCATATAAACGCTGTAATATTTCCTCCGCATAGACCATTCTAGCTTTAGGATCCATCCCTAACAATCGAGATTTTATCGCATCTACATATTTTACACGTAATTTCTCACAATGTTGACCAACCGCAAAAGTTAAACCCAAATTCACACAAGCCTCATTCGATCTATTGTCCGAATCATCAGAGTATGCAATATCGTTATTGATATTATTATCAACAGAAACAAACAAATCTTTCCCATCAATGATTTTAGTTCTGGGGTCATAGATATACTCTTCCCCAAATTTATGTATAACATCTAGAATATCATCACAATACGATCTTACATTTTCCATAAAAATAATCAATTAGCAAGTTACTATCTGATTAAAAAATTCATGTCCTTTCAACTGTATAGCATTCTCCTTCTCCGAGATCTTAATATACTTCATGAATGAAGATTCCGTCTTGTGTCCCGTTATCTTCATTATACTAATGGGTGGCAATCCTGCTAAATAAGCATTCGTGGCAAAAGAACGCCGAGCCGTGTGACTCGTTACAAGATCATATTTAGGCTTCGTTTCAGCATAAGTTAAAGTACCTTTTGTTCTTTGCAATAAGATTGGCTCATTAATCTCAGCCTTCTTCGCAATCTCTTTGATATAATCATTAAATTTTTGATTTGAAGGAACACGAGGCAACTCATTATCATATTTCTGCAATATCTGCCGAACTATCGCATGCAAAGGGATAACTACAGTCCTACCGGTTTTCACAGTCTTTATAGTAATTACACTCTCTACATTATCAATATTATCAGAACTCAACAAAGACAAATCACTAAAACGTAATCCTGTACAGCAGCCTATCAAAAACAAATCCCGAACCCGATCCAATCGAGGTTCATCACTTAAGTCACACTTATAGATTTTCTTTAGCTCATCACTATTGAGGTAGACAGAATAGGTTTCCTCTTTAGGCTTACTAAAACGCTTCTTTTTGAAATCCATATTTGTATGTAGATTACGTTCATAAGCCTCATTCATAAACATTTTCAAATCCTTTATACGAGCACCAACCGTATTTGGAGAATAACCTTTATTCGTTAAATATTCAACAAATGACAAATAAAAATCCAAGTCTACATTCTCAAATTGTAGCCTTTTCCCTGTTAATGCAATATACCCCTCAATCTCACGAGCTGTTTGCTTATACCCCTTCACAGTATTAGGTTTCTTATCAGTTTTCTCTATAAAGGATTTGACAAAACAAAGTAAATCCTTGACATCTCTATCCGGTTCTATCTCCTTGTAACCTTTAAATATCTTATCCAACTCCTTTGTTAGTAGCTCATTCGTTGGCAGGATACCGTCATTCTCCAACCGACGTAGCACATCTTTAGCCGTAACTTCGATATTATCCAAAGCCGCTTTCAGTTCTCTATACTCACCAGCGTTCATCCGGTGATTCCTCGCTGTAGGAGCGATCGGAGCACCAACTTTCGTATCCCATCTTTCCGGCAAAATTGTCTCATTAGTATAATACTTCAACGGTAAGTACTTTTTCTTCCCATCGGGTAAAATAGTATATGCACCGTAATTCATCAGAAAAAAAATAGCGGTAGGCTTATCTGACTTCGGACGTGTCAAATAGAATTTTACTGTTGCCATAATATATCTGTTTATTTAACTTACGCAAATATAGACAATATTTTATCGACAAAACAAGGATGCGGTAAGAATTGCGGTAAGAAAAAATCTTCTTTTATTTATTTTCTCTTTACAAAAACGATATACAAAACACTCAAAAGTCAAATATAACTCGCTATCTATTAATAAAATAAGATAAAAAGAAAGAAGGGCAAAAGTAGTCTCGCCGGGAATCGAACCCGGATCTAAAGTTTAGGAAACTTCTATTCTATCCGTTGAACTACAAGACCAACTCTTTTGAGATTGCAAAAGTATAATCTTTTCCTCAAATAGGCAACCGTTATCGGATGTTTTTCCCGCCTATCCGGAAGCTTCTCATTATTTCCGAAAAAACATGTACGTGTTTCCGGAAAAACATGTACGTCTTTTTCAAAAAACACGTACGTGTTTTCAAGAGCTAATATAACATCAAATAGATCAATCAAATAAGCTTTGCATCACCGATAACGATTTGATTTCCGGAAAATCCGGGAGATGTAGACGGTAATACTCAAGAATACGATGAATAATACGGGCCCGCTCTTGCCGGGAAAAACCATAAAGCGACATATTCTCAAAACTGATACGCAGCAAACGGGAAAAGAAAGCGCTCTCCACCTTATTTAAATAATGCCGATGCATCGGGATATGATCCGTAAACACCCCATTCAACATATCGAAATAATATCCCACCCTATGCGATTCCATATTCGGGAAAATACCGAGATGGTGGAGAAGACCTAACAAGAAAACCATATGAAAATTAGCGATACCTTTATCCGCATACTCCAATAGATGTATGGACTCGTATAAATAATCAAATAAACGGGGATCCGGCTCCGTATCTTTCACGCCCCTAAAAAGAACCTCCGAGAGGAAAAGCGCCAATACATTCTTAACCGGATCACAACAAACATCATTCAGCGGAAAACAAATGCGGGTCTCCTTAATCCGGTGCAAGTCCCGCTTATTCAAGTGCTCCACCTCCATTTCCAGAACGGACAAAGGTATAAACAAAGCCTTCGATACCGTGCTTTTCTTCCCTCGGCTACGACTAACCAGATACGAGGCCCGGCCAAACGCCTCCGTATACATATATATAATAGAATATTTATCATTGTAAGGGATCGTATGCAAGACAATCCCCCTCGTTTTACACAACATAATTCGTATCTTTGCGACGATGATTAAGAACAAAGATACTCAAATTAACGTTATACATATAATTAAAGTATAGAATTATGTTGGACTTAACGACCCCTTCTTTATTATTTTCCGCCATATCATTGATATTGTTGGCCTATACGAATCGCTTCCTTTCATACGCCAGCGTAGTGCGTGCCTTGAAAGAAAAGCATCAGCAAACCCATGACCCCAAGGATATCGCCCAGATAGCGAACCTGCGGAAAAGGCTCTATCTGACCCGTTCCATGCAAATATTAGGAATACTCAGTTTGCTGCTCTGCGTGATCGCTATGTTCTTCATTTATGTATCGTGGCAGGTTTTCGCCGCATGGATATTTGGCATAGCCTTATTGCTATTAGCGGCGTCGTTATGTGTATGTATCTGGGAAATAAATATTTCCGTTAAAGCCTTGGAAATTCATCTGGAAGATATAAGTTCTAAAGAGAAGTTAAAACAGTGAGTAGCATTAAATTTTCCTTCGAAATATTTTGCCAGTTCGGAGAGATCGTCTATCTTTGCACTCGCAATCGGGAAATCACTTTCTTAGAACGCTATAAGTGAGAGCTTTGACATTTTGGCCCATTCGTCTATCGGCTAGGACGCAAGATTTTCATTCTTGAAAGAGGGGTTCGATTCCCCTATGGGCTACAATAAACAGGATTAAAAAACAATAAAGAGAAGATCGAGAAATGGCAAATCATAAGTCATCAATCAAGAGAATCAGACAGACAAACGCAAGACGTTTGCGTAACAGATATTACGCAAAGACAGCTAGAAACGCTATGAAAGTTTTGCGCGCTACTGAAGACAAGAATGAGGCACAAGCTTTGTTCCCTAAGGTATGCTCTATGTTGGATAAGCTTGCAAAAAAGAACGTTATCCACAAGAACAAGGCCGGTAATCTGAAATCTAAGTTGGCTAAGCACGTTAATGCGCTAGCATAAGCAGAAGGTAATTACTTTTACAAGTATAAAGCCGGACTCTCAATAAGCCCGGCTTTTTTAAACCTGATGGCCCATTCGTCTATCGGCTAGGACGCAAGATTTTCATTCTTGAAAGAGGGGTTCGATTCCCCTATGGGCTACCAATCAAAAGGAGAGAGATAAGTTTATGGCTTATCTCTCTCCTTTTTTACTACACCCGTCCTTTTTTCGCTATTTTCACATCCCCCACTTCGCTATCTCGATAAAAATCACTACATTTGTTAGATTTTTTTTGAGGACATAGATAATTACAGATTTTAAAGAAAGATAAACTCATGAGTGAAGAAATTAAGAATACTTCTACAGAGTACTCCGCAGATAGTATTCAAGTACTTGAAGGGTTAGAGGCAGTACGAAAAAGGCCATCCATGTATATTGGCGATACCAGCGAGAAAGGTCTCCATCACTTAGTGTATGAGGTCGTAGATAACTCCATAGACGAAGCGCTAGCCGGATATTGTACATACATCGACGTGGTAATCAATGAGGACAACTCGATCACGGTTACCGACGACGGCCGTGGTATCCCCGTGGATATTCATGAGAAAGAAGGTAAATCAGCTTTGGAGGTAGTATTGACGGTGCTGCACGCCGGCGGTAAGTTCGACAAGGGAACCTATAAAGTATCCGGTGGTTTGCACGGTGTGGGTGTATCTTGCGTAAACGCCCTCTCTACTTATCTGAAAGCGGAAGTTCGCAGGAACGGCAAAGTACATATGCAGGAGTTCTCTTGCGGAAAGCCGTTGCACGACGTACAGGTTATCGATAATACGGATAAAACAGGTACTACGATCTCTTTCAAGCCGGACGGTTCTATCTTTACGGTCACGGAATACAAGTATGATATCTTGGCTACCCGTTTGCGTGAATTAGCGTTCTTGAACGCTGGTATTACGCTACGTCTGACAGATAAGCGAGTTCTGAAAGAAGACGGTTCATTCAAGTCCGAGGTATTCCATTCGGATGAGGGATTGAAAGAGTTTGTCCGCTATATCGACCGTTCTAAAGAGAAACTGATTCCAGACGTAATCCATATCGTTACCGAGAAGCAGGGTATCCCTGTCGAGGTGGCGTTAACTTATAATACTTCTTACAATGAGAGCGTATTCTCTTACGTAAATGATATTAACACGATAGAAGGTGGTACACACTTAGCCGGTTTCCGCCGTGGCCTGACCCGTACGTTGAAAAAGTACGCCGAGGATTCTAAATTATTGGAGAAAGCCAAGGTGGAGATTCAAGGGGATGACTTCCGTGAAGGTTTGACCGCCGTTATCTCTATCAAGGTAGCCGAACCTCAGTTCGAGGGACAGACAAAGACGAAGCTGGGTAATAGCGAGGTTACCGGTGCAGTGGATATGGCGATCGGTGAGGCGTTAGGCTATTATTTGGAAGAACATCCGAAAGAGGCGAAAATAATCGTCGACAAGGTGATCTTGGCCGCTCAAGCCCGTCATGCCGCTCGTAAGGCTCGCGAATTGGTACAACGCAAATCTCCGCTGACAGGAGGTGGGCTTCCCGGTAAATTGGCGGACTGTTCCTCTAAAGACGCAGCGATCTGCGAATTGTTCCTTGTCGAAGGAGACTCCGCAGGTGGTACGGCTAAGCAAGGACGCGACCGTAACTTCCAAGCGATCCTACCATTGCGCGGTAAGATCTTGAACGTGGAGAAAGCGATGGATCATAAGATCTTCGAAAGCGAGGAAATCCAGAACATCTATCGTGCGATGGGCGTAACCGTCGGTACGGAGGATGACCCGAAAGCGTTGAACATGGAGAAGCTGCGTTACCACAAGGTGATTATCATGACCGATGCCGATGTGGACGGTAGCCACATCGCCACATTGATCTTGACCTTCTTCTTCCGCCGTATGCGTTCCTTGATCGAGAACGGATATGTGTATCTGGCGACTCCTCCCCTCTATTTGTGTAAGAAAGGTAAGGTTGAGGAATACTGCTGGACCGAGCAACAACGTCAGCAGTTCATCTTAAAATATGGAGGAGGCAACGAGAACTCGATCCATACACAACGATACAAAGGTTTGGGAGAAATGAACGACCATCAATTGTGGGATACGACCATGAACCCGGAAAACCGTACGTTAAAGCAGATCACGATCGACAACGCAGCCGAGGCTGACCAAATCTTCGCCATGTTGATGGGTGAAGACGTAGGCCCTCGCCGCGAGTTTATCGAGGAAAACGCTACATATGCTAACATAGATGCTTAAAATCATGAAAGTCCGTCGTCCGAATCTAGAGGCCCTATACAAAGAAGTTGATAATTATATACCGGCTAAAGAAAGCCTTCAACCTCCCCGAATAGGAATATCCGCTAACCGGAGAGACGGACTTTCCTGTATAGCGGAGACCTACGTGCAAGCCGTGCTGGATGCGGGGGGAGCCCCGGTACTTATCCCGGTGATCACGGATCTGAAAGCATTGACCGTACTGGTTTCCGAACTAGACGGATTGGTTATGAGCGGGGGTGGAGACATCAATCCGCTCTATTTGCATGAGGAGCCTATCCCGCAATTGCAAGACGTAGATACGTTACGTGACGAATACGATTTGATATTGCTTCGCTTGGCCGCTAACCGACAAATTCCGATCATGGGTATTTGCCGGGGGCATCAGATCATGAATGTAGCGTTCGGAGGAAGTGTCTATCAAGACATCCATTCACAAGCCAATCATGCTCTATTGAAACACAGCCAGACATTGGCTCGGGAATATCCGTCGCATACGGTAACACTCGAACCGGGAATGAACCGCCTACGTACTATTTTCAATGGAGAAGAACAAATCCTTGTCAACTCTTTCCACCATCAAGCGGTAAAAGAGGTCGCCCCCGGATTTAGAGCGACAGCGACCGCCCCGGATGGAATCAATGAGGCTATGGAACATACGGAGAAAACGATATTCGGTGTACAATGGCATCCGGAGGCCATGGCTCCGCAAGGGGATGAGGCCATGAAAGCCCTATTCGCTTACCATATCGAGAATGCCCGCCGTTTCGCAAAAGCCAAAGCGATCCATCAACGGATCGTGACGATCGATTCCCATACAGATACCCCAATGATCTTTCCCGGTGAATTTAATATCGGGGAGAAAGAAGGAGGGAAAGTGAATCTTCCTTTTATGGAAGAAGGGCGTATCGACGCAACCTTTATGGTCGCCTATATCCCGCAAGGTAAACGAGATGAGGCATCCTTACAGGCAGCGACAGCGTATGCGATAGAACGGCTGAATCAAGTAAAACGCCAGCAAACCTTACATCCGGACCGGATGGTTATAGCGACTACCCCCCAAGAGATCCGGACGATTAAGGCGCAAGGGAAAAAAGCGATCTGCCTCGGCATCGAGAACGGGTACGCTTTAGGGAAGCTGGTCGAAAACCTACGAATGTTCAAGGAGATGGGAGTTTCTTATATCACCTTATGCCATAATGGGGATAACGATATTTGTGATTCCGCTAGAGGAAAACAGGAATGGAAAGGACTAAGTCCTTTCGGTAAGGAAGTGGTAAAAGAGATGAACCGATTAGGAATCATGGTTGATATCTCGCATGCGGCGGAAAGTACCTTTTATCAGGTACTGGAAGTGAGCGAGACGCCAATCATAGCCTCCCACTCTTCCGCACGTGCGCTTTGCGATCATCCCCGCAATTTAACGGATGATCAACTGAAAGCGCTGGCCGCTCAAGGGGGTGTCGCCCAAATCTGCCTATACAAAGGATTCATCAATAAGGAAGAGGAAAAAGCTTCTTTAAGCGACGCTATCCGCCATATCAATCATATCGTAGATTTAATCGGTATCGATCATGTAGGAATCGGCTCGGATTTTGACGGAGACGGGGAACTGATCGGTTGCTCGGCTACCAATGAGTTGATTAACATTACCGTCCGACTTTTAGAAGAAGGATATACAGAAGAAGATATACGGAAAATATGGGGTGGGAACTTGCTAAGGGTTATGACCGCTATACAAGATTTTCCAAACAAATAGCAAACGAAAACAACTACATATTATGAAAAATATCTTATACACAGCAATATGCGCCTGTAGTATCTTATGTGGAGCACAGGCACAGACACCCGGATCGGAAGTCCCCAACTTAAAAAAGCTATATGAGTTGACAGACTCTTGCGATGTAAACGTGCGGGCACGATTCTCCCCATTGATCGGGATTTCCGCCAGTATCTCCAATGGTGCTTCCCGGGTAGGGGCCACCTATATCCAATCCATCGTAAAGGCAGGGGGAACTCCGATTATCATCCCGGCTGTTACTGACGGTAAAGTACTCAGGAATATCGTATCGAATTTAGACGGGTTAGTTCTTATAGGAGGAGCGGATGTAAACCCTCTATGGTATGAGGAGGAGCCTCGGGAAAAGCTGGAGGAAGTCGATCCGGTACGCGATTTGTATGAGTTGAAACTAATCAAGATGGCTACCGATCAAAATATTCCCGTCTTAGGCATATGCCGGGGATTGCAACTGTTGAATGTAGCGTTTGGCGGTACGCTTTACCAAGACATCCCCTCACAACGTGGCGATCATTCTGTCAAGCATAGGCAAGATTTACCCAGTTCGTATGGCTCACACCGTGTCTTTGTTGACGCGAACTCACAGCTAGCCTCTATTCTAGGGAAAGATACCTTAGCCGTAAACTCTCTTCATCATCAAGCGATCAAGGAGTTGGCGCCTATCTTCAAGGCTACCGCTTATGCGCCCGACAGTATTATCGAGGCTATCGACGCTTATCCGAATCGATCCATCATGGGAGTTCAATGGCATCCGGAAGCGTTGACTTACGGAGGCGACACTACGATGTTAAGGATATTCCGCCATCTGATAGGAAAGGCCGAGACTTTCCACCAAGCCAAAGAGATGCACAAGCATTTCCTTTCCGTAGATACACATACCGATACTCCTTTCTGGTTCAAACGTGCCGGATTCAGCATCGCGGACCGGGAACGTAACCGGGTAAACATCCCTAAGATGCAAGAAGGGAAACTAGACGGGGTGTTCCTTGCGGCCTTCATCGGACAAGGTAAACGTGATGAGGTCTCTTTACAAGAAGCCGTACAAAAAGTAACAGGCTTGATCGAAGGTATTCGCAAGCAAGCTGAATTGAATAAGGATTTATGTGGCATCGCCGTTACGAACCAAGACTTCATCCGCTTGAAGAATGAAGGGAAAAAAGCGTTCTTTATCGGTATAGAGAATGGATACGGCATTGGTAAGGATCTGGCGAATATCGCTAAGTTCAAGGCGATAGGTGTCAATTATATCACGCTCTGCCACTCCTACGATAACGATATTTGCGACTCATCCACCCATACCAAGAAAGAATGGGACGGTTTAAGTCCGTTTGGTGAAGAGGTTGTGAAAGAGATGAATCGCCAAGGTATCATGGTGGATATGTCTCATGCCTCTGAGAAGTCATTTTGGGATGTTATCAAATTGTCCAAGGCCCCGATCATCTGCTCGCATTCCTCATCCATGGCGATGTGCAAGCACGACCGTAACCTGACCGACGAACAACTAAAGGCCCTTGCCCAAAATGGAGGCGTAGCGCAAGTTTGCTTGCTCGACCGCTATATCAATGAGGATTATAAAAACGCGAGCCTTACCGATGCGATCGAACATATCGATCATATGGTGAAAGTCGCCGGTATCGATCATGTAGGTATCGGCTCTGATTTTGATGGCGGTGGCGGAATTATCGGTTGCGAAAGTGACAACGATTTCATACAGATCACTGTTAAATTAATAGAGAAAGGATATACAGAGGAAGATATCGCCAAGATATGGGGTGGAAACTTGATGCGTGTATTAGACGAGGTTCAAGCGACTGCCTCCGTAAAAACATTATAAACAAAACAGATTTATGATCAGATTATTTTTTGCGTTATTGAGTTTTGCTCTTTTATCATGTGGAGCCAAAGGAACCAAAGAGACAGGTAATATGCCGGAGATCAAAAAACAACCGATCGCCTCAGCTGTTCCCGATTTCAACGCAGACAGCGCTTACGCCTATGTAGCGAACCAAGTCGCTTTTGGTCCCCGTGTACCTAACACGGCGGCTCATAAAGCATGCGGGGATTACTTAGCATCTGAATTGAAGCGCTTTGGCGCCAAAGTCTACCAACAGGAAGCGATACTGACCGCCTACGACGGAACGAAGCTGGAAGCGAGAAACATCATAGGCTCGTTTGATCCGGAGAATAGTAAACGTGTTTTACTATTCGCGCATTGGGACAGCCGTCCCTATTCGGACCACGATCCCGATCCTTCCAAGCACCGGACCCCATTGGACGGGGCGGACGATGGCGGTAGCGGCGTAGGTGCCTTATTGGAGATCGCCCGCCAAATCGGACAAAAAGCCCCGGGTATCGGTATCGATATTATTTTCTTCGATGCGGAGGATTATGGTACGCCGGAATTCGTAACCGATTATACACCGGATAGCTGGTGCCTAGGTACCCAGTTCTGGGCAAAAAATCCGCATGTCCCTAATTATACGGCGGAATACGGAATCTTATTGGATATGGTGGGCGGCAAGAACGCCACGTTTTTCAAGGAGCAACAATCCTTACGTGCGGCAGCCCCGATCGTCGAGATGGTATGGAGCGCGGCCCGCGATCTGGGATATGGCAAATATTTCATTAACGCCGCAGGTGGAGCCATCACAGACGATCACCAATATGTGATTAGCGGACGTAATATCCCGAGTATCGACATCATTAACTACGACCCTGAGTCTAAAACAGGTTTCGCCAGTTATTGGCATACTCAAAAAGATAATATGGAGAATATAGACCGTGAGACTCTAAAAGCTGCCGGTCAAACCGTACTGGAAGTAATATACAATCGATAAAATACTGATAAAATGACAATCAATGAACTTCAAGACAATGTAATCGAAGAATTCTCAGTCTTCGATGATTGGATGGATAAATATGCGTTATTAATAGATCTGGGAAACTCCCTTCCCCCGCTCGATGAGAAATATAAAACGGAAAGCAACTTGATCGAGGGTTGCCAAAGCCGGGTTTGGTTCCAAGCGGATTATGCAGATGGAAAGATTATTTTCCAAGGAGAAAGCGACGCCGTGATCGTAAAAGGTATCGTATCCCTTTTGATCAATATCCTATCCGGCCATACCCCGCAGGAGATACTGGATGCCGATCTTTACTTTATCGACAAGGTAGGATTAAAAGAGCATTTATCCCCTACTCGTTCCAACGGGTTGGTAGCGATGGTGAAGCAAATGCGTCTGTACGCAATGGCTTACCGGGCAAAGGAACAACAATAAAAATAGGTGTTTTCACACGTATATAGGCACGAGCCGATACGTATATACGTGTAAGCCTACACCGATATAGGCATAGCCTCATACGTATATACGCATAAGGTTATGCCTATATACGTATTAAAAACCTAGTGTAAGCTGCTCCGGTAAAAGCGTGAATGTCTTGCGATGATAAGGCGTGATTCCGTGGGTACGAATCGCTTCCCTGTGGACCTTGGTAGGATAACCTTTATTGTCCAGCCAATGATAAGCGGGGTATTCCAAGGCCAATTCATTCATATAATCATCACGATAGGTTTTAGCCAATATAGAGGCGGCGGCGATACTCAGGTATTTGCCATCGCCTTTTACTACGGTCGTATGCGGAATATCGGGATAAGGGGTAAAACGGTTTCCATCGATCAATAAATGTTCCGGCCGTACTTTCAGTTGCTCGATCGCACGATGCATAGCCAAGAAAGAAGCCTTTAAGATATTAATCTTATCGATCTCTTCCGGACTGACGATGCCTACCGCCCAAGCGATCGCCTCACGTTCGATGACAGGACGAAGCTTATACCGTTTCTTCTCGCTTAATTGCTTGCTATCGTTTAAATCCTCATTCTTAAAATCTTCCGGAAGAATCACGGCGGCGGCGAATACCGCACCCGCCAAGCAGCCTCTTCCCGCCTCATCACACCCGGCCTCTATACGCCCGGTTTCCATATATGGTAATAACATATCCCAGTTTATTATTTATCGTATATATAGCTTTGTAGAGACGGAGCACGCCCCGTCTCTACAAGGTTGTACATTATTTTTGCTCATTCACAATCCAAGGGCGAAGCACGAACCAAGCGAATGCCGTAGCGGCGATCACCCCGCAAGTATTCGCCAAGAAATCAAACCAATCCCCACCCCGGTACGTCGTACAATATTCTTGCAATATCTCAATAATCCCACTCATAACGATCGGGCATAAAACTGCCCCGATCCAAGCATGCCATAATACCGTCTCATACTTCCGGTGATTCCGCAAGAACTCCAGCCATAGCATACCCGACATCCCCCCATACATACAGAAATGAACCACCTTGTCCACACCCGGGAATAAAGGGATATCATCCATCTTCGGCGGCTTAAAGAACGACAAGTAAATAACGACCAATATAATCGCCAGTGAAAACGGATATTTCTTAATATAATACATCATACTCAAAACATCTTCCGAACTCGTTCCACACCTGCGATGAACGTATCGATCTCCTCTTTCGTATTATAAAAGGAGAAAGACGCCCGCACCGTACCCTCGATTCCTAAGGCATGCATCAAAGGCTGGGCACAATGATGCCCTGTACGAACCGCTATTCCCAGACGGTCCAGCAACATCCCCATATCGTAATGATGGATATTACCCACCAAAAAAGAAAGCACCGCTCCTTTATGATCCGCTTGTCCAAAAATACGCATCCCTTCAATCGTATTTAATCCAGCGGTCGCATATCGTAGAAGCTCATCCTCATAAGTAGCTATATTCTCTATACCGATCCGGTCTACATACCGCAAAGCTTCCGCCAACGCCGTACTACCAATATAATCCGGAGTTCCCGCCTCGAACTTAAAGGGAAGTTCATTAAAAGTTGTCTTCTCGAACGAGACCGTAGCGATCATCTCGCCTCCTCCCTGATACGGAGGAAGTTTATCCAACCACTCCTCTTTACCATACAAGACCCCGATACCCGTCGGTCCGTAAATCTTATGCCCGGAGAAAACATAAAACTCCGCATCCAAGTCCTGCACATCCACCTTCATATGCGGAACGGCTTGAGCCCCGTCTATCAACACCGGCACGTCTTGTTCATGAGCGATCTCGATCATCGCCTTTACCGGATTCACCGTACCCAAGACATTAGACACATGAGTCACGGAAACCAAACGAGTCTTATCCGAGAATAATTTACGATACTCATCCAGATTCAACTCCCCTTTCTCATTCATCGGGATCACCTTCAACGTAATACCTTTCCGGGCCGCTTGTATCTGCCAAGGAACGATATTGGAATGATGCTCCATCACGGACACGATCACCTCATCCCCTGCCGACATACATTCATCCGTAAAGCTGGAAGCGATCAAATTAATGGATTCCGTAGTTCCCCGGGTAAAAATAATCTCATTCGAGAAACGGGCATTCAAGAAATGCTGTACCGTTTTGCGAGCCTCCTCATGCGCCTCTGTCGCCGCTTGGCTCAAGAAATGTACGCCTCGGTGGATATTAGCGTTTACGTTATAATATCCATTCTCTATCTTTTCTACCACTTGACGAGGTTTCTGGGTAGTAGCACCATTATCGAAATATATCAGCGGTTTATCGTATATCTTATGATCCAAGATCGGAAAGTCTTTTCGGATCGCTTGAACGTCTAACATAGTCTTACTTCTTTTTGTCTTAAAATTACGAGAGCCAAAGATACAAAAAAAAGGCTTTCTCGCTGAAAGAAAGCCTTTTTTATCATTACCTAACAGATATTACGCCTACACTTTATTCTCTTCTCGCACGTTTACTTTTCTCTTCCAAAGTTAAAGTACGGAGACTCTATGCGGGCGTTGTCCATCAAGACTGCCAGTTCTTTTACCTTATCGGGATATTTCTCCGCCAGATTTGTATCCTCGTGTATATCATTACTTAAATCATACAGTTCCAATATAGTCTCACCCACGATCGGTTGCCGGATTAGTTTCCATTTACCGGAGCGTAATGCTTCCCGGCCATTCAACTCGTGAAATTCCCAATATAAATAATCATGGGCCTGTTGATCTTTCTTTGATAACAAGGTTGGTAAGAAAGAGATTCCATCCGTCTTCTCGGGCAAAACCGTACCTGTAAGTTCTGCCAATGTCGGCATGACATCCCAGAATGCGCTTATATGATCCGATTGGGCTCCGGCCTTGATCGTACCCGGGCACCATGCCACCATAGGTATACGGATGCCTCCTTCATATACATCCCGTTTGATCCCCCTAAAAGGTCCGTAACTCTTGAAAAAATCGGGATCAGCTCCACCCTCATGATGCGGGCCGTTATCGCTGGTAAAAATCACGATCGTATTCTTATCCAAACCTAACTCTTTCAATTCAGCCATTACATCCCCCACGTATTTATCCAACCGGGAGACCATGGCGGCAAAGGAGGCCAAGGGCTTCTCCGAGGTGTTATAACCGCCATACACTTTATCAAACTTACCAATATAAGGAGTCTCCTCGAATGAGTTCTCGTACATCTTATAAATAGAATCATGCGGAAGATTCAATTCCGCATGAGGCAGCGTATAAGTAAGCATCGCAAAGAATGGTTGCTCCTTATGATCCCGGATGAACTTCAATGCTTGCTCATGAATCAAATCTTGTGAATATGTCTTGCAAGCATTGTTCTCGTTTTCAGGAAAAAGAACCTTCTCCTCATTATGCCATAAATGATCCGGATAGAAGGAATGCGACTGCCGTTGGCAATTATACCCATAAAACTCATCGAAGCCCATCTTATTGGGAATGGAGACAGAGCCCGGATTTCCCAATCCCCATTTACCAAAGATACCGGTCGTATAACCGGCCGATTTCATTAATTTACCCAACGTATAGGTATCCTCCCGCATCGGCTGTTGGCCTTCGGGCGTGATCTCCCGGTTTCCCCGGACTTGCGTATGTCCCGTATGCAATCCGGTCATCAAGGAGCAACGGGAAGGGGCACTCACCGTACATCCTGCATAATGCTGCGTGAACAACATTCCCTCCTTCGCCATCCGATCGATATTGGGCGTCTTGATAATCTGCTGGCCATAACAACCCACATCGCCATATCCTAAATCATCCGCTAAGATATACACAACATTCATAGGACGCTCCGGAGTTTTTTCGCAACCGGACATTCCGACAAGCAGCAATGTCCCGGATATACATAAAGTCAATTGTGTTTTCATATACCTTTAAAATAAATAGAAGTGTTAGAAACCAATTACAATCTTCTGATCCTGATTCGTAGACAAGCGGTTCGTCCGTACCTTAACCCTTCCCATACGATCCGAGGCATCGAAGTACCAGCCTTCTTGTCCGGCATTGAACGCTTCGGGGGAGATGGCAGATAGGGGCTTTTCGGCTACGGTTACGTTTGACGGGCTGGATTCTGAGCGGACATCCAATAGGTAAGTACGCTCTTGGTAACGTCCTTTATAATCTCCTTTCGCTTTCGCTATATCCACGGTGATCGTTCCTTTCTCACCTTTTGGGGAGGAAACAGAGATTAAGGTACGGGCAAACTCGCCTTTCTTATAATCACGGGTGAGACCGTCATCCTCATATAAATTGAAAGAGGTGTTTCCGTAGGGATATAAGTCCAAGGTCAAGACATCCGCAGGTTTCTCGCCTACATAATTCATATCCGGATACATCGGGATAATGGCGCCTTGACGGATAAATACCGGGCAAATATCCAGTTTAGCCTCATATTTATCCAACCACTTGCCACCCTCGTATTTCTTTCCGGTCCAATAGTCGTACCATTCTCCGGCAGGGAAGTAGATACTGTCGCGTACGTTCTTCCGGGTATATACGGGGGCAACCATCATCCACTCACCACTCATGAACTGGTATTGGGTAGTCGTATCACGGGTAACCACGTCGTCCGGGAATTCCAATACCATCGCACGAGCCATCGGTACACCGGTCATATGCGCCTCATGGCAATAGGTATAGGCGTACGGGTTCAGACGCATCTTCAGCTTTAAGAATTTACGGTTGATATCCGTGTACGGATGCCCATATACCCAAGGCTGACGGTCGGCATCTGCCCAGCCACTCATGGTCATAAAGATCGGGGTGAAGACCTTCCATTGCAAGTCGCGGGTATAGGTTTTCGGGGAACCGCCGAAGATACCGTCCACATCGCTAGTAGCGGCGTTCATAGCGGAAAGGCCGGCACCCGTGATCGTCGGGATATGGTAACGGATATAATCCCAGTTGCTCACTTGGTCACCGCTCCATACCGTAGAATACCGCTGAGTTCCGGCCCAACCGCAAACAGCCCATACGAAGCCTCGTTCGTTCGTATTGCTCTCGATCCCCTCGAATGCGGATTTACAGCCGTTCAAGGCAAACTCATAGCCTTCTCCAACCCAAGCCACATCCAATTTACACAGGCGGGTACCACATTTACCAACCTCGTAGGCGATCTTATCCACACCATTCTCTGTCCACAAGCCCGTATGGAAGCCTCGTTTACCTAATTCCGTCACAACAGAATCCAATTTCACATAGCCGCAACCATAGCCATCGTTCGGCAAGATCCAGCCACGGGGCATATCATATTCCACATATTTATCAGCAACTTGGCTGATTACGTCCGGGGTGGATTGAGGCCATCCGGTGCGCTGTTCCCCTTTGTTATAGCAGTCGGCATCTCCCATCGTAAGCATCCACATCGCCGGCATAAAAGGTTTTCCGGTGATATCCGTATAGTCGTTCAATAGGTCTTTCAAGGAAGGGCCGTAGAAGTAGAATGCGTCAAAGCGATTCTCGTTATGCGTCAACTGACTGGTGAAGCCCATCAGCTTAAAGCCATCATCATAGTTCTTGTCCAACATCTCCGTGCCGTTGAAGGCATAATGTCCCGGGGCAAACGTATTGCGGAATACGCCATATCCTTTCGTGGACATATAGAAGGGAGCCGGGTTAGAGGATTGATCCTCATCCCAACCGGTCACCTCGATATCCGCTTCCTTCCCAGCGTATGAGAAATTACCTTGTTGCATACCGCAACCGTAGAAATCCTCATCACCGCTACGGCGCATCGTTTGGGTCGTTTTTAGTCCGAAGGCAAGTGGTTCGGCCTCCTCGTAGATCACGGCACGGTTATTCTTGTCATACATGGCGAAACGAATAGGGTTCTTATAGACACGTACGACACATTGGGAAGTCGTGAACTTATAATAGCTGCCGTTGTCGGCCATGGAGACTCTCGGGTTCTTTACCCCATAATCTACAACGATCGAGTTTGCCGCCGGATTGGTATACTCCCCATCCGGTGCCAACCAGATACGGAAGATATCATCCCGGTAAAACATCAACTTAACCTTAGCGTACCCGGAGACGAACTCATATTCCGTGTTGCTGATCTTATTGAACTTCGTCAACTTACCCAAGTTCATACGGGCGGCGAACAGGTTCGCTTTTAATATGTTGTTTGACGAACGCTCATCCTTCGGGTATTGGATAGCGAACTCTATTTTATAGGAGCCCATCTGGGTTAGGTCGGTAGCAGGGAAAGCTACCTCATATTCCTCTTGTTTAGCGATCGGATGCCCGGAGGCGGTTACCGTGGCGGTTAGTTTCTGACCGTTGTTTAAAGAGGCGGTTACCGTGAAATCCTCGTCTACGGGCTGGGAGCCAACGTTCTTCAGCTTCACTTTCAACACGTCTTCCTTCGTGAACGTATTCCCGGTTTCTTGGTGTGAGGTCACTTTCTCCAAGGCCAAGTCATGCGCGAAAGGCTCTGTCAGCTCAATATCATCGACCATCCAATACCAAGAGAAGATATCCCGCCAGAAGAAACGCAAGTAGACGGTTTTCTGATTCGCGGCTACCTCGCTGATGTTGATCTCCTCGTTCACCGGGGCATGAAGCTGGGTAGCGGCGGGGATCTTATCCATCACGTTATACTCTTTCCAATTCACCCCGTCGTTGCTGACGCCTACCCAAAGGCCGGCACGTTTTCCGGTGAACCAATTATTCCAACGAAACAGGTGCTGGAATTTCAATACCACATCGTTCTTTCCCGCGCAATCGATAGCGCTGGTCTGGAAATAGCCGTTCGGGTATTCCTCCCGTTGATTCCACTTCGTGATCTCCTCCCCGGTGACTACGCCCGGCCGGAATTGCATATGATAGCCACGGCTCGTAGATGCGATGGGAGGTGCTTGTTGCTCGAACTGGAAAGAGCCGGGATAAGGCTGATCGGTTACAATCCATTCACACTTTGCCGATTTCGTTGAATCGACAATCATCCAGCCGTCGGGTAATTTCCCGGCGGAGAAATCTTCTTTCCAAAAACTTTGTTGTGCGGACAGGGAGGAAACGCAACCTGTCAGAAACATGGATACAATTAGACTTTTTATCATTTGAATTAGTTGATTAGATTTAGGCAGTAAAGATAGTCTTAATTTACGAGGGTTCGCAAACGTTCGCGTGATTTTTATTCCCTTTTCGCCGGGCGAAAGCGTGTTATTATCAATGGAATCCTTCTATCTTCGCGTATGTACAACCTTGTCATATAAATCAATAAACATATATCATGAACAGACATTTATTCTTGAGCCTTTTACTGGCCCTTTTCGCTTCCAGTACGCTTTCAGCCGATAACCTTAGAATCGAGCCGACCTTCTGGTGGAGTGGTATGAAGAACCCGGAACTCCAGCTGATGGTATACGGTAAGGATATCGCCGGATATCTCCCTAGCGTGAAATATCCCGGCGTACAGTTGAAAAGCTCGGTAGCGTTGGAAAGCCCGAATTACCTATTGATCTATCTGGACGTGGAAAACGCCAAGCCCGGCAGGTTTGATATCACGTTCACGAAGGACAAAAAGAGTTTCAATTACTCGTATGAGTTGAAGGCCCGTAAACCGAACGCCGATCGGATCAAGGGGTTTGACTCTTCCGACGTGCTTTATCTCATCATGCCGGATCGTTTCGCAAACGGAGATCCCTCGAACGATCAAATCCCGATGCGTACCTCTTATAAGGTAGACCGTAACAGCCCGAACGCCCGTCATGGGGGTGACTTGGCCGGTATCGAGCAGCATTTGGATTATATCGAGGATCTGGGCGTTACCGCTATCTGGCTGAACCCGGTATTGGAGAATGACATGGAGGGAGGCTCTTATCACGGATATGCCACGACGGATTATTATCGGGTAGACCCACGCTTCGGCACGAACGAGGATTACGTCCGCTTGATCGAGAAGACGCACGAGCGGGGCATGCGTGTCGTAATGGATATGATCTTCAACCATTGTGGAAGCGATCATCCTTGGATGAAAGATATCCCTAGCCACGACTGGTTTAATAATCTCGATAACTACGTGCAGACCAACCACGATAAAGAGGCTTATTTCGATCCTTACGTGTCGGATTATGATAAGGAGACGATGCTGAACGGTTGGTTTGTCCCGAGCATGCCGGACTTGAACCAAAAGAACCCACATGTAGCCAAATACCTTATCCAGAACTCTATCTGGTGGATCGAGTATTGCGGCGTGGATGGTATCCGTCAAGATACGTATCCGTATGCCGACGTGGACATGATGCGGAATTGGTGCACGGAGGTCATGAACGAGTATCCGGAGTATAACATCGTAGGCGAGGCGTGGATGAACTACACGATCGGTTCCGCTTATTGGCAGAAAGGCAGCCGGTTGAACTTCGGGCAGGATACCGAGCTGAAATCGGTAATGGATTTCCGCTTGATGGGTATCGCGAGCAAGGCGTTCCATGAGGAGACCGGGTATTCCGGAGGCTTGCACACGATCTTCGAGCATATGTGCTATGATTATGTATATCCCGATATCTATAACGTATTGCGTTTCTTGGAGAACCATGATACGGATCGTTTTCTTCCCTCCATGCCTAAGTCTGTCGATGATTTGTACGCGTTCAAGCAAGGGGTGACATTCTTGTTGACGATCCCCGGTATTCCCCAGCTCTATTACGGGCAGGAGTTGCTGATGAACGGCACCAAGGAGAAGGGAGACGGATATATCCGTCTGGATGTTCCCGGTGGCTGGCCCGGCGACAAGGTGAATCAATTCGAGGCATCCGGTCGCAGCGAGGTACAAAATGACGCGTGGAATTTCCTCCGCACTTTATTGAAATGGCGCAAGGGCAACGCTGTCATCGCTAAGGGCAAGATGAAGCATTTCATGGTGAACCAAGGTGTCTATGTTTACGAGCGCAGTCTGGATGGCCGGAGCGTATTGATCTTGATGAATGGCAGCGACAAGGAGGTGAACCTCCCGTTGGCCCGCTATGCGGAAGTATTGCGAGGTAAAACCTCCGGAAAAGAGATATTAACCGGAAAGGAGATTCCATTGGGAGACGAATTATCCTTGGCACCGAAAGGGATCTTCGTACTGGAAATGTGATGCCATTAGCCCCGATGATTTTTCATTCGAGGACCTATTCATAGATTACTAATAATTAAATCGGGAGGCCTTAAACCTCCCGATTTTCTTTTCATATATACTATTTTAATCGCTTTTCAAGAATCAATTGATGCCTGCATTGAATGCCGTTCTCCCAGATAGGCTCGGCATAGTTCCGTACGAAATAATCGCGATCTACGGCAACCAAGTCGAAGCCTTCCTGTTGATAAAGCATCATCGGGCCGGCGGCTGAGGTTCCGGTGCAAATACGCAAAAGCTCGACATCTTGAGCCGGAGCCCATTTATTAGATACATGCCGTAATAGTTTCCGGGCGATTCCTCGCCGACGGAAGATATCCGCCACGGCAAGATTCATGATCTCCGCCTTGCGACCCTCCTCCTTGCGAACCACGATCACGCCGGCAACGGAATTTCGTACCGTAGCGATAAAGCAATCCGAATCCTTTAGGTAAGCCTCGACTTTCTCCCGATCCGGATCGGCTTCCAGCAGTAACTCATAAGGAGGAAATAAAGCTACTTGTATCTCCGGCTCCCCGTTAGCGACGATCTCTACTATATTTCCGTCAGGATCTCGGATCACGCCCTCATAGTAACCATCCCCGGAAACGCGGGTCTCACCGGCGATCGTGTATCCATCCATCCGGAAACGTTCGATCATTTGATCCACTTGCTCCTTCTTATCCGCATGAAAGGCCAGATGAGCCAAGCCGATATGATCCTTGTCGTAAGCCTCAGTAATATCTTGCCGTTGCATGATCTCCAAGGCGGGGCCACTCTCGAAAGAGACGAAATAGGAGGCGAATCCTTTTTTCGAATTCACATATTTCTCATTACTCTTACCATTAAAATACTTTACATAGAAATCCCGTAAACGTTCCAGATGATTCGTCCATAAGGCGATGTGTGTTAACTGCATAAGTTGGAGGTTTTAATTTGTCACTGCCAAAGATATAAAAAAATCAGACATGGTTCCCTACATTATCGTCGGGATAATCCATGCCTGATTATAGTTTTCCTCTTATTCGCAATTATTTACAAATCCGGCAACCGGCGCATTTGGCCAGCTCACCGCGGAAACGTTTCTCCACCAGTTTATGCAAACGGTCTTTCAACGCCTCCAAGCGTACATGGTCGATCACGTCGGAAGTGAAAGCCACGCTCAATAGCATACGGGCCTCGTCACGCGGGATACCGCGGCTTTGCATATAGAACAAAGCGTTCTCATCTAACTGACCGGTCGTCATACCGTGCGAGCATTTTACGTCGTCCGCATAAATCTCCAGTTGCGGCTTGCTGTACATACGGGCCTCACGAGTAGCGCACAGATTACGGTTCGTCTGGTAAGCGGCGGTCTTCTGGGCATCCTCTTTCACCAAGATACGTCCGCTGAAGACACCTACGGCATGATCATTCAGTACATTCTTGAACAACTCGTTGCTGGTACAATTCGGAACCGCATGGGTAATATGGCTATAGGTATCCATCTGTTGCTCCTTGTCCAGAACGGACATACCGCATAAGGTAGACTCGGCATACTCGCCATTCAGTTCCACGTAATAATTGTTGCGAGTCAAGCCATTCGTCAACGTAATACCGTTTACCAAGACATTGGCCGAGGCCGCCTGCCTTACGTGTACGGAGGAGAAACGGGTCGTGGACACACTGCTTTCCTCCAAATCATAATAATCGAAGCGAGCGCCTTCCTCTGCGAAAATCTCAACCACTTGAGTCGCCAAGAATTTCACGTCATCGATACTATGATCGCAAACCAATAGCTTCGCTTCCGAATGAGGTTCCATAATCACCAGAACACGACGGTTCGCCATCGTATCCACATCGCTACGGAAAATATTCACCAATTGGATAGGACGCTCAACCACGACATTTTTCGGTACATACACCACGAAACCATCTTGGGCTAACATCGTATTCAATGCGATAATACCATCCTTGCTACTCGGTGCCGCCTTTCCGTAATACTTGGAAGCGATCTCCGGATATTGCTCCGTAAAAGCCTTCAACCCTCCAGCATACACGCCTTCCGGCAAATGCGCTTTTGGCAATTCCTTATCGTAAAACGTATCGTTCACTACAAAGTATAACGATGTGCTCAGGTTCGGTACGTCACAACGGAATACGTCATAAGGATTCACCGGGATAGCGACCCGGTTGATATTCAAACCGTAATCCGGAGCGAACGCTTGGGCTACATCCGTATATTTATAATCCTCGCTTCTCGTGGAGGGGAATCCGAGTCGCTCAAAGTTCGCCAAGGCCTCAGCCCTGAGGGCATTCATCACCGGCGTACTATGACGACATACCAGATCCTCACATTGGGCGAAAAGATCGATATATTGTTGCTCGGCCTTCATATTACTCATCTCCCATCTCTTTCTTGATCCAGTCGTAACCTTTCTCTTCCAGTTCCAAGGCCAATTCCGGACCGGCGGTCTTCACGATACGGCCTTTGTAAAGCACATGAACCACATCCGGCTTGATGTAATCCAGCAGACGCTGATAGTGCGTGATTACGATAGCGGCATTCTCCGGAGTCCTCAACTGGTTCACGCCATGCGCCACGATACGCAAGGCATCGATATCCAAACCACTATCCGTCTCATCCAAGATCGCCAATTTCGGCTCCAGCATCGCCATCTGGAAGATCTCGTTCCGTTTTTTCTCTCCACCGGAGAAACCTTCGTTCACGCTACGGCTGGCCAGTTTATTATCCAGCTCGACGATCGCACGTTTCTCACGCATCAATTTCAAGAAGTCCGTAGCCGAAACCGGTTCCAGACCGTTATATTTACGGTGCTCGTTCAACGCCGCACGCATAAAGTTCACCATACTAACTCCCGGGATCTCGACCGGATATTGGAAGCTCAAGAAAATACCCTCACGGCTACGATCCTCGGGAGAAAGATCCAGCAGATTCTTACCGTTGAAGATAACCTCTCCTTCCGTTACCTCAAAAGCGGGATTACCTACTAATACACTACTTAACGTACTTTTTCCAGAACCGTTCGGTCCCATGATAGCATGTACCTCACCCGCTTTCACCGACAGGTTGATACCTTTCAATATCTCTTTGCCATTTACGTTGGCATGTAAATTCTTAACCTCTAACATCTTTTCTAATTGAAAATTGAAAGTTGAAAATTGAAAATTATTCTATCCTACGCTGCCTTCCAGCGAGATCGTTAGTAATTTCTGAGCCTCGACAGCAAACTCCATCGGTAACTTATTCATTACCTCGCGGGCATATCCATTCACGATCAAACCAACAGCCTCTTCTACCGAGATACCCCGTTGCTGGCAGTAGAACAATTGCTCCTCACTGATCTTACTCGTCGTAGCCTCATGCTCCACGATCGCCGTCTCATTCTGAATATCAGCGTAAGGGAACGTATGAGCTCCACAAGTAGAGCTTAGTAACAAACTATCGCATTGGCTATGGTTTCGGGCGCCTTCCGCACGGGCGGACACCTTCACCAATCCCCGATAGCTATTCTGGCTATGACCGGCAGAGATACCCTTGGATACGATCGTACTTTTCGTATTCTTACCCAGATGAATCATCTTCGTACCCGTATCGGCCTGTTGGTAATTATTGGTCACGGCAACCGAGTAAAACTCACCTACCGAGTTATCACCCGCCAAGATACAGCTCGGATATTTCCAAGTGATCGCCGAACCGGTCTCTACTTGCGTCCAAGAGATCTTGCTACCCTCACCTTTGCACAAACCTCGTTTCGTCACGAAGTTATAGATACCGCCTTTACCTTCCTTATCACCCGGATACCAATTCTGTACGGTAGAATACTTCACCTCGGCACGCTCGTTCGCCACGATCTCCACGATAGCGGCATGCAATTGGTTCTCGTCACGCATCGGCGCCGTACATCCTTCCAGATAACTTACATACGCCTCATCGTCTGCGACAATCAAGGTACGCTCGAACTGTCCGGTATTAGCGGCATTGATACGGAAATACGTACTCAACTCCATCGGGCAACGTACGCCCTTCGGTATATAAACAAACGAACCGTCCGAGAACACGGCCGAATTCAAGGCGGCAAAGAAATTATCACGATAACCAACCACGCTGCCCAAATACTTCTGCACCAAGTCCGGATGATGTTGTACAGCCTCGCTGAACGAACAGAAAATAATCCCCTTCTCCGCGAGATTCTCCTTGAAAGTAGTCTTCACGGAAACACTATCCATCACGGCGTCTACCGCCATTCCGCTTAAATGCTTCTGTTCTTCCAAAGGAATACCCAGTTTATCGAATGTTTTCAACAACTCAGGATCTACCTCATCCAAGCTCTTTGGTCCCTCTTTTTTCTTAGGGGCGGCATAATAGATAATGTCCTGATAATCGATCGGCGGGATATTCAAGTGAGGCCATGTAGGCATCTCCAACGTCTGCCAATGGCGAAAAGCCTTCAAACGGAACTCGAGTAACCATTCCGGCTCGTTCTTCTTGGCAGAGATAATACGGACCGTCTCCTCGTCTAATCCACGATGGATCACCTCCGTATCAATATCGGTAACGAAGCCATATTTATAATCTCCGCTCGTTACCTCATTAATGATATGATTTGAATCCTGCATAATTATAAATTAACCATTGATAAAAGCCCTTCATTCTCCTAATGAAAACAAATTATGTGGGAAAATTGTTGGTACTATTTGCTTCACGCTATAATAAAAACGAGATTCTATCTTCGATTGGCGATGAATCAAGACCGATCCGCGATCCACGAACTCCAGCGCATTCAACAGCAAACTGGTAAAGACCAAAACGACCAGCAACCCGAAAAAACCCCCAAACAAATGGTTGATAACGCTCAACGGTGTCGCCCCTACCACCTTGGTAACCAGTTCACCCGCTAGGATAAATACCCCCATAATCAAGATAAAACCCGCTATATAACTCAAGATCGTAACCCCTTCTTCCGGAAACCAACCCAACGCCAAGATATATCCTTTCAGCCAAGCCGCCGCTTTCCCGCAGAAAAAGATCGCGATCACTAGGGCTATAAGCGAAACAACCTGTTTGATGATTCCATCAAACAGGCCTTTCACAAATCCTATCCCTGCCAGACATAGCAATGTAATGTCCAACCAGTTCATCGTTATAACGTCTTCTTTATTTCTGTCTCTTCGTAAGCCTCGATCATATCGCCCACTTGGATATCGTTGAAGTTCGTAATATTCAAACCGCAATCCAAGCCAGCCACGACCTCTTTCGCATCGTCCTTGAAACGTTTCAAAGAACCTAGCTCACCGGCATAGATAACGATACCGTCACGTATCAAACGGATCTTGTTCGTACGTTTGATCTTGCCTTCCTTAACCATACATCCGGCAACCGTACCGACCTTGGTGATCTTGAATACCTGCTGAACTTCCACATAAGCGGTAATCTCCTCCTTGATCTCCGGAGAAAGCATGCCTTCCATAGCGCTCTTCACCTCCTCGATCGCATCGTAGATGATAGAATACAAACGGATCTCCACACCTTCCTTCTCGGCGTTTCTACGTGCTTGCAAAGACGGACGAACTTGGAATCCGATAATGATAGCGTTCGAAGCCGCTGCCAAAACCACATCCGACTCGGAAATCTGGCCAACCGCCTTGTGAATTACGTTTACCTGAATCTCCTCGGTAGACAAACGGATCAAGGAGTCGGACAAAGCCTCTACGGAACCATCCACATCACCCTTCACGATCACGTTCAACTCTTGGAAGTTACCCACGGCGATACGACGTCCGATATCATCCAAAGTAAGCATCTTCTGCGTACGAAGACCTAACTCACGCTGCAATTGCTCACGACGGTTAGCTATCTCACGCGCCTCTTGCTCAGTCTCCAATACATTAAATGTATCACCGGCCTGAGGAGCACCATTCAAACCGAGGATCAATACCGGCTCGGAAGGACCGGCCTTCTCCACCCGTTGATTACGCTCGTTGAACATCGCCTTGATACGTCCTTGATGAGTTCCCGCCAAAACGATATCTCCCATCTTCAACGTACCGTTCTCCACCAATATGGTAGATACATAGCCACGTCCCTTGTCCAAAGAAGACTCGATGATAGAACCAACCGCACGTTTTTTCGGATTCGCTTTCAAATCCAACAGGTCGGCCTCCAACAAGACCTTCTCCAACAACTCCTCGACACCGATACCTTTCTTAGCGGAGATCTCCTGACTCTGGTACTTACCCCCCCAGTCTTCCACCAAGTAATTCATATTCGCCAACTCCTCCTTGATCTTCTCAGGATTAGCATGTGGCTTATCGATTTTATTAATAGCGAAAACAATAGGAACACCGGCAGCCGAAGCGTGATTAATCGCCTCGATCGTCTGAGGCATCACGTTATCATCAGCGGCCACGATAATAATCGCGATATCCGTCACCTTTGCGCCACGGGCACGCATAGCGGTAAACGCCTCATGACCCGGAGTATCCAAGAACGTGATACGGCGGCCATTCTGCAACTTCACGTTGTAGGCTCCGATATGCTGCGTGATACCACCGGCCTCACCGGCGATTACGTTCGCGCTACGGATATTATCCAATAAAGAAGTCTTACCATGGTCAACGTGTCCCATCACCGTTACGATAGGCGGACGGGCTACCCAATCCTCCTCGTTATCATCTTCCTCATCAGCGTTGATCGCCTCGACAACATCCGCGCTTACATATTCAGTCTTATAACCGAACTCCTCAGCCACAATATTGATCGTCTCCGCATCCAGGCGCTGATTGATCGAAACCATAAGGCCGATGCTCATGCAAGTACCAATAACCTCCGTTACAGATACGTCCATCATGTTCGCCAAGTCGTTGGCCGTAACGAACTCGGTCAGCTTCAATACCTTGCTTTCCAGTTCTTCCTGTTCCATCAACTCGTGCTCACGTTTCACAGCGGCGTCACGTTTATCACGACGGTATTTAGCCCCCTTATTATTCTTATTATTCTTGTTGGTCAAGCGAGCCAAAGTCTCCTTGATCTGCTTTTGAACATCCTCTTCACTAACTTCCGCTTTCACCGGCTTCTTCAAGCGAGGCTTACGGTCGTTATTCGGACGATCGTCACGATTCGGGCGCGGATAATTCGTACCCGGCGTATTATTCACGTCTACCCGATCTTTCTTGATACGTTTACGCTTCTTCTTAGCGTCACCTTCCTCACCCGGTTTAGCAGGAGCGTTCGGTTTAATCAAAGTCGGCGAATTCGGACTCTTATGAGGAGCGCCCGGACCGTTGCTATTATTACCCGGCCGATTGTTATTAAACTTTTGCTTCTCATCACGCTCTTTCCGCTTCTCCTCCTTCGTTTTCTTTTTCGGACGAGTCGATTGGTTAAGCGCATCCAAGTCAATCTTACCGGTTACCTTGATCTTTGACTCCAATTTAACCGAGTTCAAACGGAAAAGATTATCATCCTTTTCCTCGGTCTTCTCTACTTCCTGTTCCGGTTTCACACTTTCCACCTTAGGTTCCGCAACAACCGGTTGCTTCTCTACGGTTTTTTCTTTTTCCACTTCCACTACTATAACTTTTTCTTCTTTTTTCTCCGTGGGAGCCTGCGCAGGCTGCGCGGGTTTAACAGGAGCTTGAGCAGCGGGAGCGGCAGGCGCTTCCTTCACTTTCGGCTCTTCCTTTACCTTAGGCTCTTCTTTCACCTTAGGCTCCTCTTTAGCCTTCGGCTCTTCCTGCTGTTTTTTATGTTGTCCACCATCCAAATCGATATGACCCTTCATTACGATCTTAGGTCTGAATTCTTCCGGTATCACTGTCTTTATTTCCGCGGTCTTCTCTTCTTTCACAGAAGGAACCTCTTTCCGCACACGATCCGCCGCAAAATTACGATCTTTCTCTGGCAGATCCTTTCCAAACTCTTTTACGAGCAAAGCATACTGTTCATCACTGATCCTCGTGTTGGGATTATCCTCAACCGAGAACCCATTCCGGTGCAGGAACTCAACCACCGTGTTGATTCCCACGTTCAATTTTCTCTGTACTTGAATTAATTTTATAGGCATATCTAACTTTGTCGTAATACTTATTCGTTACCTTCATCTTCAAATTCCGCAGATAAGATAGCTAAAAGATCGTCCACGGTCTGCTCTTCCAGATCGGCACGTTCAATAATCTCATTGCGGTCCATAGCAAGGACACTCTTCGCCGTATAGCATCCTATATTCTTCAGTGCGTCGATCACCCAGCTGTCGATCTCGTCGGAGAACTCATCCAAGTAGATATCCTCCTCGTCCGCTCCTTCGATATCACGGAATACGTCAATCGTATACTCAGTCAACATACAAGCCAACTTAATATTCAGACCGCCCTTACCGATCGCTAAAGAAACCTCCTCCGGACGTAGATAAACCTCAGCTTTCTTTTCCTCCTCATTCACACGGATAGAAGAGATCTTAGCCGGGCTTAAGGCACGCTGGATAAACAAAGAGAGATTTGAGGTGTAATTAATCACATCAATGTTCTCGTTTCTCAACTCGCGAACGATTCCGTGGATACGAGAGCCTTTCATACCTACGCAAGCGCCTACCGGATCAATACGGTCATCGTATGACTCGACAGCCACCTTGGCACGCTCTCCCGGGATGCGGGCGATCGCCTTGATCGTAATCAAGCCGTCATTAATCTCCGGAACCTCCAACTCAAACAACCGTTGCAAGAAGACCTTATCCGTACGGGAAAGAAGGATCTTCGGGTTGTTATTATAGTTATCCACACGTTGAACGATCGCACGTACGGTCTCTCCCTTACGATAGAAATCGGTCGGGATTTGCTCGGATTTCGGCAGTAGCAACTCATTACCATCGTCATCCAGCAACAGGATTTCTTTCTTCCACACCTGATAAACCTCAGCGGCGATGATGTGGCCTATTTTATCCTTATACTTAGCGTACAAGCTGTCTTTCTGCAATTCAAGTATCTTTGAAGCCAAAGTTTGGCGCAAGTTTAAGATCGCACGGCGTCCGAAGTCTGCAAAATGCACCTCGTCGGTCACTTCCTCGCCCACCTCACAGTCGGCATCGATTTTACGGGCCTCCGTCAACGTAAGCTGCAAGTTCTCATCCTCCAATTCATCATCAGCCACAACCGTACGGTTTCTCCAGATCTCGAAATCACCTTTCTCAGGGTTGATAATCACGTCATAGTTCTCATCCGTGCCAAACATCTTGGCGATCACGTTACGGAACGAATCTTCCAAAACGCTAATCATCGTATCTTTATCGATATTCTTCAACTCCTTGAACTCCGCAAGGGTGTCAATCATACTGATTGTTTCCTCTTTCTTGGCCATAATCTTACTTGAATCTTATTAAGTATTTTGTATATTTTATTTCATCAAATGTATACGACTCATCCTCCACCACAGTCACCTTCCGCTTAGCGCCTTCCGGTTTCACCTTCTTCTCGACAGAGACAACCACACCGTTCTCGTCGGCAGATTTCAACACACCGGTCAGCTTCGAGCCGTTTTTCAACAGCATCTCCACCTCGTTTCCGATGTTCTTGACGTATTGGCGAAGTACCTTGAAAGGAGAAGTAATGCCGGCGGAGCCAACCTCCAGCTCATAATCCTCGACGTCACGATCCAGATGCTCCTCCAAATACCGGCTCAACTCAGCGCAATCATCAATGCTTACCGCTTCATCGTTATCAATTTCAACGACTATCAGGTTTCCCGGTTTAATCACCACGTCTACTAAATAATTGCTTGAAGAGGCTAGTTTTTCCTCTATTAATTGGCTTACCACTTTCTTTTCTATCATACACATATCTGTTAAGAACAAAAGAAGGGGACTACCCGCCCCCTCCTCAACTTCACTTAATCGCCCGCAAATATACAAAAAATCAATGAGTTCTCAAAATATCCTCATCTTTTTACAGAAAAAATTAATACGACACAAACCGGATTACTATCCATAGTAATCAGAATTAATATCTATAGAAATCCGATTTACTATTGACAGTAATATTTATTAACACTTTTATGCCTATCTTTGCTGCCGAATACGAAGGGGTGCTCGCAAAATCCTTCACGAAAGGAGCGGGCTGAGATCATACCCATAGAACCTGTACAGGTAATGCTGTCGTAGGGATTCATGCTTCTCCGATCCTTTCTATTCATCTATTTAGTTTTAAAGCAAAAAGATGAAAAGATGAAAAATGTATTGGTTATCTTGGCCGGCTCCTTACTGGCTACAACCGTCAAGGCACAAATGCCCAGTCCGGTCGACTCCTTGAAAATCTCAAAAGACGTATCTTTGGATGAAGTAGTTATTACCGCTACCAAAGTCGGGAAAGAAACCCCGGTAGCTTATAGCGACATCTCCAAACAAGAGCTAAGCAGCCGGAACAACGGGCAAGGTATCCCATTCCTTATCTCCCAATCCCCGTCTGTTATCATGACCTCGGATGCCGGAACAGGTATAGGTTACTCCGGTTTTCGTATCCGGGGGACAGACGCGAACCGTATCAATATCACGATCAATGGCGTACCGGTTAATGACTCCGAGTCTCATACCGTATTCTGGGCTAATATGGCCGATATAGCCTCCTCGGTAGAATCGATCCAGATCCAACGAGGTGCCGGAACCTCTACGAACGGAGCCGCGGCTTTTGGCGCTACGGTCGCCATGCAAACCGAGAAACCGTCCTTAAAGCCTTACGGCGAATATTCCGTATCAGCAGGTTCTTTCGGTACGCTGAAGCATACGGTAAAAGGCGGTACCGGATTACTTTACGATCATTTCGCTTTCGACGCCCGCTACTCCAATATCCGTAGCGACGGCTTTATCGATCGTGCCTCCGCCCGTATGAGCTCTTACTATGCCTCCGCCGCTTTCTATGCCGATAATACATTGATTAAATTCCAAGCCTTCGGGAACAGCGAGAAGACCTATCAAGCATGGAACGGTGTTCCGTCTTATTTACTTGACACAGATCGTAGCTATAATCCATGCGGAGAATATGAGGAAGATGGAGTGAAGAAGTTTTATAACAATCAGACGGATAATTATTGGCAACACAACTACCATTTAATGGCCAGCCAGCGTATCGGAGATTTCTGGAATATGAACCTGACCCTTCATTACACCGATGGTAACGGATATTACGAGGATTATAAATCGAAAGCCAAATTCAGCAGTTATAAGCTACCGGAATATATCGATCCGGAGGGTAATACCGTAAAAAAGACCGACCTCGTGCGCCGTAAATGGCTCGACAATTATTTCTATGGGACCGTTTATAGCGCGAACTATCAACGTGACAATACCCGCCTTACGCTGGGAACCGCCGTCAACAACTATGTAGGCGACCATTTTGGCCGGGTAATGTGGACCAAAAGCGCAAACGTCTTGCCACAACCGGATTACGAATATTACCGCAATACCGGTAAGAAATTAGACTACAACGCATACGCAAAATTGACCCAACGTCTTTCCCCTCTTTTCACCGGCTATCTGGACTTACAATACCGTGGGATCCATTACACCATTAAGGGAAACGATGACAAAGCCGAGGAAGAGCTGGACATTCATAAGAACTGGAACTTCTTCAACCCGAAAGCCGGTATAAACTTCCATAATAACGGCCATAACGCATTCGTCTCTTTCTCCGTCGCAAATCGGGAACCGAACCGTGACAATTTCACGGAGGCAGGCCCCGAAGAACGTCCTACCCACGAGACCTTATATGATTACGAGGCCGGTTATAGTTTTGGTAACAACCGTTTCCGGGTTGGAGCCAATCTCTATTTCATGGATTACAACAACCAATTAATCCTGACCGGCAAGATCAGCGAGATCGGTGAGGCCCTCACTTCCAATATAAAGGATAGCTACCGAATGGGCATCGAGCTTACCGGAGGTGTACAAATCACCTCTTGGCTGAATTGGAACGCGAACGTAACCCTCAGCCAAAATAAAATCAAGCATTTCGTGGAATACGTGGATAACTGGGATACCGGAGTACAAGAGATCAACGATCTAGGTACAACGAATATCGCTTTCTCCCCAGACCTAATCGCAAACAGCATGTTCGATTTCGCTTACAAAGGATTTATCGCTAGTTTCAACTCGCAAGTAGTAGGCCGCCAATACATAGACAATTCAAGCAGCAAGGATCGTTCCATCGATCCCTACTTTATCAATAGCCTACGTATCGGTTACGCCTTCCAGCCTAAGTTCATGAAAGAAATAACCCTAGACGTGACTATCAACAACCTCTTCAACGAGAAGTACGAGACCAACGCATGGGTATACTCGTATATCGAAAACGGCACACGTAAAAAGGATGACGGTTATTTCACCCAAGCCGGCACGAACGCCATGGCCAGGATCACCTTCAAATTCTAACTTAATTTTCAATTACTAAAATGGTTTGGCTAGAATACTTCGGAGTAATAACCGGTCTACTCTATCTCTTTCTAGAGATTAAACAACATAAGGCCATGTGGGTGGTGGGATTCCTCACCTCCCTCGTGTATGTATTTGTCTTCCTGTCCGCTAAGATCTATGCGGACATGGGATTGCAAACCTATTACGTAGGAATCAGCATATACGGTTTCTATCAATGGACCCGGAAGAAACATGAGACACACACGGAAAACGACAGTCTTCCCTCCGACCGTATCCTATACACCCATCTGAGCCTTCCGCTTTTCGTGGGGATTATCGGAACATTGGCCGTTGTATTCGCCATCTTATGGTATCTCCTTCATCAATTCACGGACTCTCCCATCCCCGTAGGCGATGCGTTCACCACGTCGGTAGGCATTGTCGCTACTTGGATGCTGGCAAGGCGAATTATCGAGCATTGGATTTTTTGGGTAATCGTAAACCTCGTTTCCGTATATCTTTATTACCTTCGGGGCTTGTATCCGACGATGCTACTCTATTTTTGCTATGCGACACTAGCCATAGTAGGCTATTACAATTGGCGGAAGAAAGGGGAAGAGTTTTGAATTATGAATTTTGAATTATGGGAGATAATATGGAAAGTCTGGAAGGAGGATGTGTGATCGTAGCGAATGGGAGATTTCCTTCCGCTGAGTTACCCTTGAGATTATTAAAGGAAGCGAAAACGATTATCGCTTGTGATGGAGCCGTAAAGACACTTTATGAAAAGGGTATTCATCCGGACGCTATCGTAGGAGACTTGGACAGCATACCCGCCGGCCTGCGCGAACGCTACGCAGACCGAATCCATCATGTAGAGGACCAAGAGATCAACGACCTCACCAAATCCGTCCGTTTCGCCCATACCCAAGGCTATCGAGAAGTTCTCATATTAGGAGCTACCGGATTGCGTGAGGATCATACATTGGGAAATATATCCCTTCTTATGGACTATGCCCACTTATTCAAGCGGGTGGAGATGTTATCCGACTATGGCCTTTTCACTCCTATCTTAGAAACAACAACCTTCGCTTCTTATCCGGGACAACAAATCTCCATTTTCGTTCTTTATCCCGAAGGGGAGATTAGTACGGAAGGACTCCGTTGGCCCATTCGCCGACGAAAGCTCACCTCATGGTGGCAAGGAACTCTCAACGAGGCTTTGGGAGACCAATTCACTGTCACTCTCTCCCCGGATTGCCGGGTAATCATTTACAGGGAGGCATCCCATACAAAAGAATAGTCCTGAAAAGTATCACTACTTTCCAGGACCCTTACACCCCTCAACTTTACATGCTTAAATAAGAAGCGTTCGCTTCCTTATCAAGCAGATAATTTTTTTAACTCATTCTCTTTCCATTCGGAAAAACCTTCTACCCTATCCCTTATCTGGAACTGTAGCTTATCGTCGGCAACCAACTTCAGCACAGCCGTGGGAGAAAGCGGCAAATACATATCATTCACGGCGAAAAAAGCTTTCAGTAAGACCACGTCATAGTCATCGTGGATTACTTCTTTCTTTAATACAACCGGTACCTCCATCTGAGTCAGATAGTAGGCTGAACGTTCGTATGCGCACCAAGCATCTCCTTCCAGATACAGATAGACATTGTTTGGATTATCTACCTCATGAGGCAGAACCAACTCTACTACATCTGATGCTTGTTCCATATAAAAGAAATTATTATTAATATTTGTCTTCATGACATTTACAAATTAAGTGCCTTCTGCCCTATACGTAGGGAGGAATAGCTATCATTTTACAGCGTTGAAACTATCAAATACCGCATTATCCTCTATTTTCTTGCGTAATTCCTCTAAATTTATAGCTGCGGCCTTTACGCCCATATCCTGAGCCTGCTTCAATAGAGATTCCGCTTCTGCCAAATCACCGGTCAACATACTTAACACTCCTTTTGCGTGAACCGCCTCTGGGGCGTTCCCCGCTTTCGCCAAATAGTTCTTAGCGGAAGCATAATCACCCTTGCCCATAGCGATATTCGCAGCGTTAAGATTCGCTACCGGATCATTCGGGAACATACGGACAGCGATATCAAATACATTATTATATTCGTCACTACCGATCTCATAGCTGTTAGCCACCGCGAACATCTCCCCTAAACTTAGCTGTTGCGGACGGGTCTTGATGATCTCACGCCCCTCATCCACCGTAAACTCGCGTACCGTATAATCAATCTTATATTCCGAGCGACGTAACGAAGGGAAAATATCTTTCAATACATAACGGAAAGCGGCGCCCCCCCCCAAGGCACGCAACTTAGCCTCCTTGCGATCCGGATCATCCGAGCTATCGATAATCGCCAATACCTCGCTACGATTCGGTACATTCGGATCGGCCTCTACCTTTTCCTTAAAACCGGCCCAGTCTTCCGGTTCCGAGCTCATCGTGAAGAAATCAGCCTTGAAGTCATTCTTTTGGCGGATATAGTCACGTAACGCTTTGACTCGATTATCCGCCAATTTCTTATTACTAGCGTAAGAGCCTTCCGGTGAGGCATATCCTTTCAGTACGATACCTGTCGGTTTCACGTTCTTATCCTCTGTAACGGTACGGATCGTATTATTGATCTTCGCCAACTCCACCGCATTATTCCGGAAATCCGGAAGAATCTGATATTTATCCACTTGGAAGTCCAAGAAAGCCGTACCGACTTCCGCACGATGCTTCTCCGTCTCCGCCATCGGCGTGATATAAGAGAATGTAGGCTGAACCTCATAGCGCTTATCCGGACGGCGGCGAATCTTATCCGCGATCAATAACGGACTACCGGCCTCTTCCTTACCGCAACCGCATAGATTCGGGTCTAACACGACACGTGCGTCTTTCATCCAATCCTCAAAAGGCACGGCGGTTTTATAACTTACCACTTGATCTTCCTTACCGGCTTTCAATATGGTATAATGAGGTACGTCGTTCAAATTATCCAAAGCGACCTCACGGTTATATACTTTCTGGCGGATACGTCCGTTCACCAAAATAGAAGGAAGCCCCTCCTTTTGCGATGCCGATTCCAAGACGGGGGTCAGTTCCAAATAGCTACGGGATTTCACCGCATCACCACTTACTGTCACCACGGCATCGATATATATCGAGTCACCCTTCTGCACCACGTCGTTACAAATCACTTTAACCCCATCCGAGGCAGTCTGTCCCATGATCGCCGGAGACACGACGGCCATCATAGCCGCCATCATATATGTATTTATCTTTTTATTCATCGCTTGGGTCATTTAATAAAGTAAATAATAGAAATAGCCGCCTTCGTAACCCCGAAATAATCTTTCGTCTCGCTCTTCAATATCGTACCACAAGTAGCGCATGGATACTTATCGTAATCCAGATGCGCCCAGCCGATACCCAGCACGGCTTCCATGCTCCACCGGTCGCTCAACAACCATTGATAACCATAAGAAAGTCCGGCTCCATACAAATTACCTTGATACCGATGATTCTCCATATTCTTGCTCAAGAACTTCAAACCTCCAACATTGTAATCCGCATAGTGCGCATGTAAGCCGAAGAAATGTCCGTTGAACTTCTCACACAACCAATAACGGGCTTCCGGTTGCACCAGCCAATGTTTCATACGGGCCTCGTCGCCATACTTCCACCCATTATAGTTGCCGGACAGATCCAGCGACCACTTTTTCGCCAAGCCAACCTCTACGCCCAAGTTAATCGTAGCTGTCGCATCATAGAGCAAGTTCGACTTCACCGCGAACTTCTGGCCGTAAACGCCTGTCGTAGCTACCAAGAGCAGGACTAGGAAAAGAATTCTCTTCATATCGAATATTTTTTCGTTTTTATTATACATTCATGAATGCCTTCACTTCGACGAGCTCACATTCAACTGTTTAAGTAATAATTTACCGGGCTTAAACTTCACGCTCTTGCGAGCTCTTATCATGTAAGCCACCCCATTCTTAGGATTTCTACCGATCCGTTCGGTTTGTTCCCAAGCGGAGAACGTTCCAAACCCCAATAGCATCAAAGAACCATCATTTTCCAAAGCCTCTGTCGTAACCTCTTCCCAAGCTTGCGCAAACCGCATCGCCTCCACTCGGGTTATCGACAATTTATCGGCCAATGTTTTTATAAGTTCTCTCCTATTCATCCCTTTCACTTTTAATTTGCATCACAAAAATAGATTATAACATTTCTTAGCACGATAGGTGTGAGTTTCAACTTTAAAGGGTAAACCTACCAACTATCCTTGATTGATAAGAACACCTATTCATTTCCGAGAAGGTGATAGGAACACCGATACTTTATAAAGACAGTAAGGGGGCAGACTTGTGTAAGCCTGTCCCCTTACCAGTGATACCACATTTATCAGACTCGGATTTTATTAGCATCATCAATCCGTATCATCCACATCTAACTCTTAATCTCTTCCTCGCGAATGAGATTCTCCAGATCGTTTACCTCCTCCAAGGAAAGCCCTGTAGATTGGGC
This sequence comes from Parabacteroides sp. AT13, assembly GCF_002272965.1. NCBI lineage: Bacteria > Pseudomonadati > Bacteroidota > Bacteroidia > Bacteroidales > Tannerellaceae > Parabacteroides > Parabacteroides sp. AT13. Next base: position 1,109,664 of record NZ_NQMH01000001.1, read on the forward strand.
GATCACAAACGAATCCACGCCGGCTTTCCTCAAGTTGCTAGCCGTACCTAAGAGCGCTAGACGTGCGCCTCTCGCCTCCGCATTCTCCACCGCGTATTCCATCGTAGCCCGCCAATCCCGATAGATCTTCAGGTTCTCGTCGTAGACGGCACGCTCCTGCGGGGTGAGGGAACCCAGGTTAGCCACGTCCTGCAGGTGGCGGAAGTGGGCCTCTTTCTCTTTCAATGGGGACAGATGCCATACACCGGAAGCAGGTCGTATTTCCACTCCGGACCTCTCTCGACTTGACGGGAGATCATACGGCAAATGTAATAAAAACCGCGGTTGAAGAAGTAATTCTGGGGGCAATTCTGCATTTCCACTATAAATTTGCCTCCGTCCGTATCCTCGCAAAGAAGGTCGAAGATCACGGTACGTCCATCCGATAATTCAGGGGAGATCTCCTTGTCCATATAAGTGAGGTCGGTCACCTCACGTTCGCCATGCAAGGCGGCGTTGATGAAATCCAGCATCACTTGCTTGTCTCCGAAAACGGCCTTGAAGCCGCTATCCAGCATGATATTCACGTAGTGTTCCATAGTTCGTATGGGTTTTGATTGATTAATACTTGAAAACGTATCTATACCGTAAAGGTAAAGACTATTTCCCGGATAAACAACCTTATCCCGATAAAATAAACCATTCATGACATGGTTATAGCCAAAGATCTTCCCGTCAGCCAAACCGGTACGATCCGGTCTTTTTGATCGCAATGAGACGTGTATCGTGACACATCCTTTTTACGAGAAGGGCAAAATAGGGGAAAGGCGATCGCTATAAGTAACGTTTTTCGCGGGAAAAAGCCCCTTTTAGGACATGATAGGCGGCGAAAGGCTATGCGACAGGTCGCGTTGGGCAACACCGATAGTGCCGTTGGGCATCATAACCCTGTTACACCCCGGTTCTAACCCCTTAAAATCCCCCAAACAAGCCACTAAATATGAATTACGATGAACCAATTTCGCTAGAATGAAAGGGCGTTTTTCAGCATATGCCTATACGCCAGATGATTGCTTATTTTTTCTCGCGTATTTAGGGATGGACTGGAGGTCTGTACGGAAAAGGGGATTCTCTGGGGGATAAGGATACAAAGTGTCAGATTGATTTCAACTAAATAGAGAGAGACGCAGCATGCCGCGTCTCTACAACTAGATATATTAATTTATTTTTTCATTCCTTTACACAACGGACAAACATACCGTTATTCGTATTTGATGAACCAACATTAATAGGCACATTTGTATTCAAAGAATACCAGAAATCGATAAAATGCATATTCGTATCAGCCTTAGAGTCTCCAGATCCAGACCAATAAAAAGCCCCATATCGATGGTCTTCATTATAGAGAAGTTGGCCACTGCCCAAATACCCAATGCCAATCTCATCAATCCCGGTATCCTCCGCAGCACTTCCATGCTCAGTCATAACTGCCTTACCATAAGAGAAGAACAAATTGACTGGCTCTCCAGAAGAACGAACCATTAATGTCCCTTTAGCCGGATTACAATGTATAGTTTTATCTATAACCGCATTGCCTTTTGAATCCCATTGCCAACCAAAAGGAGTATTTTCAACCGGGCAACTATCATCATACACATATCCTCCATATGTAAATAATGTATTTTTCTCCGTAGCACTTTTAATCGCACTATAATGACTAGACACAGGGACTTTATAACCACTCGGACATGGACCTTGTTTATTATCCCATTTGTATTTTTCACTGCGCATCTCATCTGGTGTTTTATCTTTCCAATTCAAATGTTTATTACCATAAATCACATCCCATGGTGTATAATAAGAATCTGAAGCCCCTCCCTGGTAAAAATATCCAGATTGGGTCGGAGCCTCGGTGATAAATCCTTTTCTCGTACAGTTGAATAAAGACCAAGTTGCACCGCCATCCAATAACTGTGTATCCGCATAACCTTGACGCAAATAAATCATATGCTCACAACGATTGTTGTGATAAGTAACTTTAATAGCTCCATAACGATTATAACTAGCCCCCTTCGTAGTGCTATTCGGTTTATAATTAAAAATAACATCACCTCCTGTACCTGTAACAGACTTCAATGTGCCAACGGCAGACTGTCCGTCTTCCGTTGATAGCGTAAACCAATCCCCGGCGGTAATAGTAGCCGTCCAAGGACCAATAGAATTCAATATCTCATACTTTCTCTTCCCCTTATTAAATTCACGAACCTTAACTTCGACAAGATCCGTGTTATCCCATTTCTTATAGAAAGCAATCGGATCAACCAAACGAATAACTTGATTGACAGTTACTGTTTTAGAAACTGATTTTCCATCCGCCCCTGTAGCCGTAATAGTCACGGTATTAGTTATGTGATCTTTACTACTAATATTCGTTTTCCTTGTGGTAACTCGAATCGTATTCGTATTTGTATCATACTCATCAATCTGGAAATCCTCACCATTTGAACCTTGCACTCTCCATGTACAACCATCAAACCAACCATGGTCTGTCGGCAACTTCACTTGGATATCACTCATAGAACCTATCCGATATCCGATATAAATATCATCTGCCGTAAAATCCCAGTTGAAATCTTTCGTCACACGCCAAGAAGCCTCGTCAACCCCGCCCTTACCGGTAAGATTAAGTGTCACGTTATAGTGAGCGTTTCGCTCTACCGCAAAATTGGTAAAAGCGTTATCTCCTAAGAAAAAACGATAAACAATCTTCCCTGTAGCACCCATTTCTGAATACTCTGCTTCCACACTAATATAAGAACAAGTTTTATCTTTTTCCACAGTGGCGACATCCTTTATTGGGGTGGTACCTAAACTTGCAGGGGTTTTATAAGCCTCTACATACTTTCCATTTTCTTGTAAGCACACACCATCCGGTTGCAGATTCTCATACATGAAGAATATATTGTTATCTTTCATTGAACTAATATTTTCTACTGGATTGGAAAATTCGATCATATCAGCTTCCGTTATATAATCTGAAGGTGACGGATTTTTCGGAATTAAGTTGTTCATAAACAATTTACCAGTAGTCGGCACTTGATGCAAAGATACTTTTAGGGGCTTGATCGTACGATCTTTCAATCCAGAAGTATTCACGGATACGGATATCATAGCGTAAATACGCTTTAACGAAAGAATGGCAGAACCTTTTCCTCCACTAACGGATACATCATCCGAGGATGCGCTCATTATCATCTTAGGCAAATTACCAGACATTCCATACGATAGATTATTTATCTCATCGAACGACTTCGATGTCAAATTGGAACCCGCATTCGCGATCACGCGTACACGATAAGAACCGTTCGGCAAGATCATATCGTAATTAACAGCCTTGTCCTTTTCATTATTATCCACGGAAAGGCCGTTCAAGCCAGTACCGGTCAAATACAATCCTTTGGCTAATTCACTATTATCCTTATTATATACAAGAATATTCAAATCATTAATAGCGTTAGCATCATCCGCAGAGGCTTTCGTGAACGGAGAAATCACGTCGCTAGTGGAAACGCTCAAGGACAGACGCAATCCTTCAACTTTCGGCTCTCCCCCATTAACTTCCGTCTCTTCCATGCAAGAACCTAATCCTAGCATTAACAGGCCCAAGAATAAGGCATATATATATTTTATCGCTTTCATAATACTCTATTTACTGTTTAATTAAAGTTTGCACTAACATCTTTACCGATCCAGGGAGTCACCCATAACTTGAACTCACCGGTCGAACGCTTCAAGGTACCTGTCACCTTATAGTAATTGCCATGGATCAAGCCGTCCGTGCATTTACCCTCCACATATTTAGGATTGATAATGATAGGATATAAATAGGCAGAAGAAATAGCCGAATTAAACTCATAACCCTGCCCTATCATTTCACCCTCACCTGTAGTCTCTTTTATGATAGAGAACGAAGAACTTCCTTCAGCCCATCCGCTACTATTTTGCCAGTGAAGATATAGCTTATTAAGCTCATAAATGGAGATAGTCTTGGCATAGCCCTCAGCTAATCGTCCAGTGATATTTACAGTCAAAGCTTCTGAGGTATCGGATACATAAACAGGCTTCTCATACGTGTAGAAAGTTATATCCACGTTTTCTACTCCTTCTGTAATGCTTTTAGTTATATTATCTAAAGTAGATGAAGGTAGCTGCCCTCTAGGTATCAATAATGTTGAGGATTTCTCTATATTTTTAATTTCCACCCCTTTCAACTCAAAATAAGAAGTAGGAGTATAGCTTGTGTTCTTATATTTCGCACCCGTAATCTTAGCCTTCTTTATATTACTTCCCTGATACTCTTTCGGTATAATAGGATCTGTATCTCCAGATGCATTGTAAGCCGTAGCAATTACAGGATTTGTGTCATCGCCCCACTCACTTTTACGTTTGATCACAAATGAGCCTTTTATATTTTTTACAATCATGGGATCATTTAGATCATTGGCACTTTGCATATTGTTTTTATTAAACAAGGGCACAATCTCACCCGCATCATAATCACCAAATACCAAACCTTCCTCATCCGGTTTAGGAGGCAACTTAGAAGAAGGCACTTCAACAGCTAAACTCAACTGAACTTTTGCCGCCAATTGCTTCAAATGAACATCCTCGCCACCGGAAATAGCACCGTTATTAGCGGTAAAGCGCATATCCTGCTCACCTACCTTTATCAAGGTTTTCGGATCAAATGTATAATAGCCCTCTCCACCCAATGTAGCGGAATAAGCAACCTTCTCCGCACTTAACGTATTATAATCCATCTCGGCATAAGACGCGGCCTTCCCCGCCAACGGATTCGCGATGGCTACCACCTTCAGGTCCGTGTTAAGCGGCAAGGTTAAGCCTGTCAATTTAAAGGAGCCGGGACTTTGCTCCCCAACGAAGCTGCCATCACCTAAAGTACCCGATTTAGAAGTCAAATATTTCCACTCGTTACCCTCCTTCTTGAAGATCGAGACGAAGATTTCGTTTATATTGAGTTCCTCTGCCGTAGCGTACTCATAATTGCCCCCGGCATCTATCGCTTTAGTCTCCACGCCTTCCGTAGAGAAGGAGATCGAAACCGTACCTGTTTCCATCGGCTGCTCATCAATCAGCTTATCTTCCGTACATGCGGCAAAGGCCAAGAGCGCCAGAAATCCTGTCAATAGTATATTTTTCAACTGCTTCATGTTATATATATTTTACCCTGTTTTTACTACATTACCGGCTCACCATAGATATCACCAACCTCCAATGTATTCAAGATCCAATCATCGATCACGAACCGGATCTCTTCCGAGGCATAGCCAATCGTCACATTCAGCTTATAAAGCTTTCCTCCTTCAACTCCCGCTGCACCTACCCCATCGATCTTGATCGGATAGGTACGTTCCATTTCCGCACCACCATCTACCTTATAAGTTATTTTCATGGAAGTAAGAGTATTCGCGTCCGTATTATCATAGCCATAGAAACGGATCTTATCGTAAGTGCCATAAGGTGCTTTATCGGGATCCATCGGATTCACGTCGCTCGGCTTCCTTATATCCGTCATATCGAGAAACGAGTCGCCATACTCACCCACCACTTTCGCGCCTTGCTTGATGTTCAGCATCTGTACGGAAACGACCTCCACATTCTTCACTTCCGGATATTGGCCATTCACTTTCTCCTTACTCGCGTCTACCACCTTGAAGAAGGCAAGCTCGAACGCGGCGGCTCTCTGCGATACGGGGATTGTCACTTTATTGCAGTTCGCATCATCGTGGGTAGCCAATTGAGAAGTTGTCTTATAAGCGCCAATGGGTTGTCCCCCTACTTTTACTAAAAGAGTGGGGGGTTCTGCCAGCTCGACATTCTTGATGCCGTTCAAGGTCTTACAAGCCAATAAGCGGCTGGCCGTCTCTGCACTCAGATTCGCTACCGCATAAGCACTAAGCGTCGGTGGGTTCTTACTGGGAACTTTCACGATCATATGGCGTTTGATCTCTGTAGTGAAAGACTCACTACTCGCCTGCAAATCGGCCGTCTCGAACCAATAAGAAGAGAGCACGTTTTCTCCTTCAATAATAGCCACAAAGCAATTGCTGATCGAAGCTTCCGTAGAGGTATCAATGTTAGGGTCTTCCTTCTCACCGGCTTTGGTCATGGGGCCATTACCGGAAAGGGAGATAGAGAAAACGGCCTCGGTATCCGCGATATTCGTATCCGAGCCTTTCGTATCCACATCATTCAAGATATCGTCTTCCATGGAGCAGGATACTCCGATGCAGAGGAAGCATACCAGTGCTAGTATATTCTTTATTTTCATAATGGATTGAATTTTTCTTGTTGTTTTACAGAAGCAAAAGTAGAAGAAAGCCTTAGTAGCTACGATAGGCGTAAGTTTCAATTTTAAGGGGTAAAACTAGCATATTGAATATAGGTATTTAAGGGTGTGGTTAAAGCTATCTTTCGAGATAGGGATACCTATGTAGCGCACGATTCCACCTATATAATAAGGAAAGAAGCAGGAAAAAAGAAAGCGGGGCCCGGACTATTCCGGACTCCGCCTCTGGTAGTCTATTCGGTGTACTATATTTATCAATTCACGTCTTCCTCGTACTGGTTGATAACTGTCCAAGGCTCAACCTTTACGCTGAAACTGATGCAAGCGTTTAACTCGCTCGTATCGGGGTCCGGTGATCCTTCGCCAGTGATGGTGGCGTATACCTTATATATATTGTTGCGTTGAACGCCTACAGAAGAACCGTCACTAATAGGGATACGATAGTAACGATTTTCCTTGGTTACTCCATTATTTGTCCAGTTTCCTTTCAGAATCAACATGGTCTGGATATTTCCGGAAGGATTATCACCTTCTTTATCTTTAGTCATCTCATGTTTTTCACCATCGTACTCATATACATAGAATTGAGCCATCTCATCAGTATAAGTAGAGGAACTAATGGTCGCATCTTTGAACTTCTTCCAAGCTGATCCATTATAATCAATAGCACCGGATGTCATATTTCTAGAATGATCATTATTAGTCATATTTAGATCAATAGCCTGATATGTTTTAGCAAACTGACCATCCGTGTTGCCATTCACCAAGAAATAATCATCTCTAATATAAGGACATCCATGAACGAAAACCGCTGCGGGATCAGTTCCTGCCACCTCTAATGAATAACCCGTGGATGAAGAACCATAGAACATAGACTTCGTGCTGACATTCGCTACATACACACCCGTCAAAGTAAATATAGCATCCGCATAATTCTGCGTGAAGTTACAATCCAATCCTTCCAGTTGTACACGGGCTACGTGGCGGGTTACCGAAATCCTATCAGTATCCGGGATCGTTGCCGGATCATAAGTAGTAGAACCTTCAGTCCACGCTCCGCTATTATCAGGAATAACGATAGTATGCCCCTGACCTTCTGCTGCATTTTTCGTATATGCGATAGTAGGAGTCGTAGATGCCTTTACCCAATTATCATAATCGGTTCCGGCTAAAAGTTTATTCGCTCCACCACCGATCGTTATTATTTGGCTGAACATCGGTACATATGCTGTTCCGGCATTTACAGCAGAAAAAGCCACAGGCTTGTCGCCCGGTAATAAAGCGCTTGTTAAATCCCCTAGTTTTTCAGGAGTATTCCCTAGTTTAGTATTAGCGAAAAATACGGCTTTCAACTGCGTATCGGATAGTTCTCCCGCTTTTGTAGCCTTCACCTTTACCACTATATCCTCAACGGTAGTTACCGATGTTTTACCCATAGCGGAGACCGTTTTCATAGCGGCGAATTTATAATTGTCTTCATTTCCGCCATTATCCACATAGAACAAATAGGCGGTCAACTCATGTATAAATCGCTCATTGCCGCTACCTTCGTCCGTTGTCGCGTCCGCTTTTGTCTTTATCCCGTCCAAGGCCGTAGCCGTGAGGGATACGTTCGTCTCTATCATCTGATAGTTCTCGTCCGGTATATCGATGCCATTTGAGCTGTCGTCGGAGCAAGAGGCGAAAGCGCAAACCACCAAGGAGGCTAGGAATAAATGTTTTAGTTTCATATCTGTAATTTTTTCTTGTTTATACTATTATTAAATTCCCTATGATTATGATACTCATCAATTGTCATTAATCGATTACCGGATGTTGCGACACAGGACCCCAACCTACCACTTGAACGGCGATATACAAACTGGCGTCATCCACCTCCGGCTCCGGTTCCGGTGTAGGATCCGGTGTAGGATCTACCGGCGTATTATCAAAACTATCCCCATCGAAATAGAGGTTCAAACGATACACGTAGTTACGGCGCACATAATTATGATCATAGCCGTTTTGAATACCGTTCGTATTGATCGCGGCGGTGAATATCTTTGTCTGTGCCTTATAGCTGGAATCGCCTTCGATGGTAGCACGCACGGCGATGCGGGTATGATCGTCGCTTTTCATGTTCTCCATCACGTAATGCACGTACGGCGTGTTGGAGACGGAGGAAGCGTCGCTCACTACCATATCCTCGAAGGTTGTCTCTTCGGAATTAACCACGGCATCCGAGGTTTCCACGGCTCCCCAATCATCCTCGCTGAAATAATACGATTTCGTCTTCACGTTATATATACCAACTCCTTCAATCTTTACCGTACGTCCGGCAAGAGGAGTGGAAGCGAAGCGGGTAGCGATATTCACCAAGTCGACACGCGCCGCCACACGGGTAAGCAGGATCGGATCGGAGATGCCATCGATATTCTGATCACCCAAGTCTTCGTAACCCAAATAGTTATCATCGCCCGTCAAGGCCGATTTCGTAACGATCGCTTGGCTGCTCATCGTCAGGTTCGTCTGTGCCTGAGAGGAGAGATCAAGCATCTGAGCCTGTAAGTCACCGTATGAGGATACGGAAGAGACCAGATCCCTCGGCACGTTGGCCAATACCACGATACGAGCTTTAACGGCTTTCGTAGTGGGCACGTCGGCGATGAGAGCGGAATGTTCGGCTCCGGATAAAGCTTCCCACTTAGAGCCTAGCATCTCCGTACCGTCCTCGTTAAATACGACCACCGCCAAGTTATTGATATAAGCCTCACCTTCCAGCTCATTCACGTCGTTGGGATTGTATGCCTTAGTCATCGTACCCGCCGTTTTCACACGAACAGACAACCTCGCCCCATCGGGAAGAACCGGATCGTCTTCCTTCGAACAACTCACACAAGCGAGAATGGCCAAGCCCAGTAATAGTATGTTTTTATATAGTCTCATATGCTTAGTATATTTCTTTATTATAGATTACGATGAAGAATGATTTAGTGCAACGGTATATCCTCCTCTACCACACCCCACGGACGGACGATGGCACGGACGGATAAGGTACCCCCCTCATCCCACTCGAGGATCAGATGCGTATTCTCTCCGGCTGTGGTATAGATAGGATCCCCGTTCTCATCCACATTGGCCGATCCGAGGGAAACTCCGTTGACGCTGATCGAGACAGTCATATCCTCTCCCGGGCAGGCTGTCTGCATAGTAGGAGTCACCCATTCGCTACCCGCCTCATCCCAAGTCCCGGCAGGATTATAATACACGTCATCACCGATTTGCTCGCCACGGTAGTCGAAACCGCTCATGGTATTATTCAAGAAGAAATCACAATCGGCGCTACCGGCGCTTCTCAACCCACGTTTAGCTAGCTGCTCCTGCAAACCTCTGGTCTCGATCGTAACCGTACCGATCTTCGGGCGGATCACGATCTCGGTCGCTTTCGATACGCCTCCGGCTTTCGTCAGGACTTGCTCGCTGCCGTAATAAAGGCTATCCGGGTTCACGGCCAGTCCATTATCACTTTTCAGCATTACCTTCAGGTCCTCTATCTTTTGCGCCTCAGACACGGTTTGGTTCTCCCCCAAGGCGTTCACGTTGCCCCAAGCCACGATGCGGAGGCTACGATCAGCGGTGTAGCCATCAAGTACGATCTCGTTACGAGAACGGATAAAGTTCTTATCCAAGCTACGTGTCTCTAAATAATTCAGGTTCTCGTCGAAGATATACAGGTTGGTGGATTCCATCCATCCAGACTCCGTAATATCGTCTCCCTTGATATTCTCCACCTTCAATTTGAGTGTATAGCACTCATCCAAATCCTCCTTGATGCAGCCTGTCGTAGAGATTCCCAGCAGAACCATCGCCAAAAGAAGCAGTTTCTTTGTAAACAGTATGTGTTTCATAATCGTTAATTTTACTTATCTATGTTTACCCTATCTATTATTCTTTATTCTACATTCTCGTGTATCTCCTTCACATTCCATGGCGTTACCTTGACAGAAGTGCTTACGTTGGCAGATACCATCGGATCGTATGGGATCTCGGAACCCGGACCGATAATGGTCAAGTCGATCGCGTATTTGTAGTTTCGCTGAACGTAGAAATTTAATTCTGTCTTATTATTAATCGTAACTTCCGCTCCTACAGGTACGGCATAATAGCAATCCTTTTTCGTTACATAATTAGCATCAGTATCGGCTAGACCTTTCGGCAAGTAGGTATAATCTCCTTTTACGATCAGCAAGGTGTGGTTAGCGTAATCTCTATTGGCACCTGTCTCGCTTTTCTCTTCTATCTCACCCTCTTTATTTTCATACACATAGAATTCATGATTGCAAGCGGAACCTTCCGTATCCTTCACGAATAAACTAGCCAATACGGTTTGCGTTCCTCTCTTGTAAGAGCCCTCATCTATATTTGCAGGAGTTTTCGAAAAGTTTTGACCAACCTTATAATCGCTATATCCAAAACCTCTTTCAGTGAAGCTGAATACTTTCTCTATCGATCCCCAATAACCGCTAGAGGCCACACTGGAAACACCCTTCGCGCTAGCGATAAAGACCTCTTTCAAAGTGAATGATTTACTTTCGTAATTTGCTTTATCGGGATTTTCTGTACGTACAGAAGCCAAAGCGATCGAAGCCACGTCGCGAACCAATCGGACAGGGCCGTCGCCGTAAATTTCCTTACCGGTTTTATCGCCAACCGTTATATCACCCGTTTCCGAAGCATAACCAATAAAGTTAGTCGTATTTGCGACCAAACTCACGGTAAGCACCTCGCTACTCATAGTTAAACCTTTCGTGAGATTTTCCTCCTCCAATTTAATCACCGTAGAAAGAAACGCATCTTTTGTATCAGCATTGCTCAACGCCGTTTGAACTTCTGTTGAAGCATTTGCCACGACAATGACATCCGCCGTGCCCGCATATACTTCTTTCGGGCCAATTTCTTGCGTGGCTACATTATCGGTCGTGGTCTTCGTAATGTCACTACCGCTCACCGTATACACCACGTTCCAGCCCGTACCGAACACCCCGACCGTAAGCTTATTCACGTCCGCATCCGTAGGAACGACTGCCTCTCCCGCCTTTGTCGTCGTGCCCTTCTCGCTCTTGATCGCCAAGGCTAGTTGCGCTTTCTCCAATACCGGCGCTTCAGGAATCTCTATCGTGTTATCGTCCGAACAGGCAGCCAAACCGCATAACACCAATGATAAAAGAATATATCTCTTGAATCTCATAGTATAATATTTTTTTATTTCCACATTTAATATGTGGCAAAAATAGGAAGGATATGGAGCTACGCTGATAGGCGGAACTCTCTATATTAATGGATAAATGTATCAATTTCATAAAAGTGATAGGTTTCCCTACCTTATGCAACGTTTACCTATAAAAAACAGCTCAACGAGTGTATTTTATGGCATAGTGATGGTACTCGGATCACTCGGTAATAAAGATACTGTAAAAATCATAGTATATACGAATATGGCTGACAAAGCTTATGCACTTATATGTTTACCTTTGAACACTTAAGTATTCATTGATAAACACTTATGTCTTCTAATCCAAACACTATAGTGTTTGGGTACCATAAACCATTGGTTTCCGTCTGAGATCCTATTGACTTTCGAGTGAGATCCATTGACTTTTCCTATCAAACCTACTGGATATTCCTCTCATACCAGTGTATTAATTTAAAATCAATTATCCTTCACGCTTCTCAACTCACTATGTGTCAAGAGTATCTTGTGACAGGTGTGAAGCTTCACACCCGTCACAAGATATCGCTGATTCACTGATTGATAGTGGGTGTGAAACGTGCGATAACTAATTAACACCATAAGGAAATGACCTGTTCAACGATATTTGTTAAGCTAGCTACATCGCATGAACCCAAACCGCACGATTATCAATATGCAAAAAAGGCACTCCCTTCACAGGAATGCCTTTTTGATATTATTGGATGAAGATATTATTCGACAACTACGGATTGCGTAGCATTACCCCAATCAATAACTTTAGTTCTAACAAACAGCTCAACGAAGTCTTCTGTAGGAATTGTCGGATCTTTGAAACCTTTACCAGCTAATGTGGCGTCGATTGAATAGATTACATTGCGGTGGATTACTCCATCTGACCAAACAGATTCAGACATTTGATCTGCTTGCGCAATCTTAATAGGCCAATAAGCTGTTTCTTCTTTATAGTTATATGTAGCGCTGCTACCTTCTTTCTTTGCATTCTCCAACTTGTATTTTCCTTTAATTACTAATTCGGTAGCAAGATTACCTGAGACAAAATCATCCCCATTCATCTCACGTGCCACAGAAATTTGAGGATTTTCATACACGTAAAATTTGGGAACAGTCGTAAAGGTGGCAGCTTGAGCCTTATCTGATTCAATCTTTTGAACTAATGCCGTTGTAGGTAAAGATAACTTATAGGCGTTTACACCATCAGTTTCTGACAAAACAACTCCTCTCATATATTTAAACATTGCGTCATCTTCGAATTCTCCCTTATAACCAGACATATAGTCTGTACTTGTCTGTTCATAAGCGGTGGATACATTACCCCAAATCGTTTCTGAAAGTTTATTCCACCATGCGTCATCAAGTCCCAGATCTGCCGCATTTGATTCTGTACGGGCATGCATGATAAACACGCACTCCGGAGTGATTGTAGCCGTACCAGACACATATACATCTTTTTTTGCTTTAGTCATATCTAAGCTAAGCCCCTTAAGATCTACACGTGCCACGTTTCTAACTAGATATAGAGGATCATCCGCTAGCGATGTAACACCTTCTTTGTTATACCCGTAATAGTTGCTACCTTTAGCTAAAGTGAAAGCCTTAGACAAACCACTACTCATCGGCAAATTGTCGTCAGAAAATCCGGTAGTTGGTATCGTAATAACCGGAGAAGTAAAAGATGTGGTAGTTGTACCGGTCAAGGATATATCCTCCATATTGGCAAATGCGATAGCACGCAACGACATACCTTCTTTAAGTCCCTCAAATTTAACTTCATCATTTTCAGCAGTTGCGTCTTCGGTCGCTATATCAGAGCTAGTAGCGACTAACGTTCCAGTAGCATTATCATACAAAGCGACAAGTAAAGTATTGATCTTTGCCTCATTTGCTGTTTGCAATCCTTCACTGTCTCCAGCCTTTGTTACTTTTCTCACACTGTTCTTCACAGATACCGTTAAACTAGCAGTTGCCGTTCCAGCCTCCGGTGTCGGATCCACGTTAGGAATAGGATCATCCTCATTTGAACACGCCGCGAATGCGCAAGCGATCATTGTTCCGAATAATAAATTTCTCAGTTTCATATACATATAAATTTATGTGTTAATAAATCTTTTATTTAAATCTCTCTTATCCTATGTTGATTCTATCTGTTGTCACCTATGAAACTTTCGTTCAAGTCTTTCCCCATGACCGTATCGTATTCCTTCGGTTGACATCGCAAAGGTATTTTGAGTATAAAAAAATCTAAATAGGCGTTACTTTCATTTATAAGGGGTAAATCTATTTTTTTCGACCGTGGGCTTTTTCGAACTCTTTTTGAAGATTGTAAGACTCTCAAAATAGGAGTAAAATGTATCAACGCACTTTTTCTTGAAAACGATTACATAGTAATCCTGTTTATCATCTATAGAAACCACGATTACTATTAATAGAAATTCAAAATACCATCAATAGTAATCGGTTTCTTTATCAGCGTCATTTTGTTAACAACTGATTATCAGACAGACTGGTCACAACTTTAATAGATTGGGCTTCTGTATTTTTAAGGATTAAACTCGGTGTGGCCACCTTGCCTAATAACCTTCCAGCCATCACGCCTTTCCGGGTACATACTGCGACGGCGTGACACCGTATTGCTCCGTAAAACGCTTGCGGAACGTAGCGGTATCATTGAAACCGACCATCTCCGAGACTTCTTGGATAGAGTAACGTTGCATGCTGATCAGCTCAGCCGCTTTTTTCAAGCGAACCGAACGGGTAAGCTCCAAGATACTGCTATCGGAATGTAGTTTTATCTTTCTATATAATGTAGGGAGACTCATATTTAAGGAATCCGCCAAAACCTTCGCCTCAAAGCTCGGATCATCCAAATGTTTCTCGATCGTAGAGATCACAGACTCCATAAAGAGGTTGGATGGAGAGTCATCCTTCTTCGACGCGACCTCTCCTTCGGTAACGGTATTCCCGGAACCGGCATAGAACCGCTTCATTTCCTCACGACGCTTCAAAAGGCTATTGATCTTGCTGCGCAATACCTCGACATCAAAAGGCTTGGTGATATAATCATCCGCGCCACATTCGATTCCGGCAATCACATCCTCACTCTCGACCTTGGCAGTCAACAAAACTACTGGAACCTGGATTAAGTCCGGAAAAGCCTTGATCTCCCGACAAGTCGCAAGGCCATCTTTTATTGGCATCATCACATCACATAAAATAATGTCCGGACGCTCGGTTTTAGCAATATCTACTCCTTCCAAGCCATTGTGAGCCTCCAGCACGTGGTACTCACTAGCAAAAACATGTCGCAGGAACCAACGGATTTGGTCACTATCATCGATCACCAGCATTTTCTTTCCGGTTTCTTTCTTCTTAGGAACAACTTGGATAAGCTCCGCGATCTCCTCCTTCTGCATCTCATTCAACTTGACCAAATCGCCATCCGGCTCGATAAATTCGACCGAACGTTCCATAAGATGGCTTCTGCCTAACGGAATTAATATCGTATATTGGGTTCCTGTCTCATCCTTGGAAGAATAACCCTCAAAAATTGCTCCAGAATTCTCAGTCATATCCGCAATCTGCTTCAGTCCCAAACGTGTACTCTCACTCTCACCTAATCCATCATCTTGGATAGAGAAAGAACAAAAAGCCTTCCCTTTCACACGAACTACAGACAGATTAATCGTAATTTTTCCAAAACGATAGGTATTTTTCAACGCATTAGATAAAAGTACACGCAGCGCAAACTCCATCTTCCGCCGATCTATCCAAACCCAAAGGACAGGGGTCATAGTGTTGATATGGAACTCAACATTGTTCATGGCAATCCAATCCACAAATAAATCGCAAATCTGTTTCGTTATACTGATCATGTCATATCGAGCGATGCGGAGGTGATTCGCCACATCGTCACCATGACGAGTATTACGCAACTGCTCAATAAGGTCTTGAAGAGCCAAGGTATTACGGTAAGCAGACAATAATTGAGTCGCCTCACTAGAGTCAATATCATTTTTACGTTGCAACAACTCACTCAACGAGCCCAGTACAAGCGATAGCGGAGTACGCATTTCATGAATCGTTTCAGTGAAAAACGAATTATGGAGCTTTTCCATTTCCTCAAGGCGCTTTCTCAAATTCTCCCGCTCTACCTCTTTGTCCCTATTCCAATTATCAGTCTCACGGATTTTATTCACCAACATTTGTTGGATCTCCCGATTTTTCATGCTTAACACATCCACAGCACGAAGAAGCTCACTATTTTTCGCGGCAAGCTTCTCCTCTTTAGTTATATTCTCTTTCTTCATCCTATACATATAATAACTCAAAAAAGATATTACACATATGGCCACTATCTGTAAAATGATAAAAGGTAGATTTTCTAGAGAGCCTTCCATGGTATCATTGTTCGCAGCAAAAATAGAGTGGGCTTCAACAAACAAGCCCAAAAATGAAAACATAAATTTCACTTTAAAACCTTCAGATTTCATATTATTGATTATTAAGATGTTATATATAAAACGCCAGTAGAAAACGATCGTTTAAATCTTGCGTTTTTATATGTACAAATTGTGGAGTATTATTGATAATCATATTGATTTTTATTATTTTTATCCAACTGAATAACTGAAATTTAAATAAAATTGTTGACCTTTGTAAGGCGGCAAAAGAGTTGAACATAAAAACGCAAGATTTAAACGATCGTTTTCTACTGGCGTTTTAATAGACATTAACAACAATCACATTCCTATCATACAACAAAGGTAAAGCTATCAATAAAGGCTGGCAATGATATATTTACCACTCAAATGAATAGAAATTAGATGATTAATATTATTTAACAACCATCCAAAATCCGCATCAACAAAGGGACATAGAGGCATATTGATAGTTTTACCCACTTTTTTGATAAAAATACCCATCATAAAAGATACAACCTATGATTTTTATACATACATTTGCGATGTAGTGATAAGGAAAGACCGTTGAGGGGCGGTCAAAAAAACCAAATCACTTAGATTAAGGGTAAAGCATATAAAAAGTAGGGTCATGAAAAGGGTAATTTTTCCGCAAATTGCGTATTTGTGGTTTCTGTTATTTTAACAGTTTTGTCATTCTCCGCATGCACGGATGATTCAAATGACGTAGTAGCAACAACAAGCGAGGTTATTAAACAAGCCGAAGTACCATTCTCCGTGGTGTTAAAAGCGATGAGTTCAGATGGCAACGACATTACGACCAAAGGAGACGTGAATGGCGCTACATTATTCGTCTTCGATCAAAACAATGATTTCTTCGAACAGATTCGTGTAGACAAATCCACTATCTTATCACGTCGGGCTATAGAGGTTAACTGCCCGAATAGTAATGATATAACCGTAATCGCATGGAGTGGGATCAATTCCGGAAACGAAGAGGTTTCAAACATGAGCAAAGCCAATATTATATCCGATCTGCAAGTCAGCCTAAAAGAAAATAACGGCATAGCCAATATTCCGAGCGACTTGTTCTATGGACAAGTTACGCTTCATAAGAACTCTTCGACAAAATCCACCGTATCAAACGAATTGCAAATCATTCGCAAAACTTCAATTTTCCAGCTTTCAACGAAAGGACTAATCAAGTATTTAGGGAGTAATGCGGGAAATTTTGAATATAGAATAAAAAACACAAAATGCTCATTGGACTACAACGGCAACCCGACAGGAGAAGAGGTTGAATTCGTTTTCCCCGCTTCTTTTGACGAGAAAGGTAACTTAACGACAGAAGCCCAAGCTATTTTTCCGGCTCAAAATATAACGGTAGAGCTTTACAAGGACGGCAATCTTCTTTTTTCTAGCGAAAAAGACAAAAATGGAGAATTATTTGCCGCGAACCCCGGAAAACGTACCGAGATCACTTTTAAATATTCAGGAGAAGTTTCAGCCAATGTTGTAGTTGTTGATTGGGGAACCGTTATCCAACATGTAACATTGAATTAAGATACCCTCAATTTTTATATGCTTTGGCGCACGTCACGAGATTAGAGAATTTCGGGCGTGCGCTGTTTTTCTCTCAAAAATCGCAGTCTCCGTGATAGGAATACCTATGATATTGATACAAACACCATCTTAACTTTATTTAAACATCAACGAAAACCCGCTTCACTGCAAGGTTTTCTTCACCCATTGATAGTTTCACATATTAAATTAATATAACCACCTATCAAACTATGATACAACCTATGAATATTATGAATATATTCGCAACAGACATTAAGGGTAAGCATATAAAATCACAGCAGGGTCACTACATAAACATGGGTAACAAGATTTAAATTTTATATGCGGGACACACGCTTCGGATGATTTCCGAGGCGTGCGTTATTTATATGATAGAAATACATTCACCTATTGAGACAAACACCGTCACTCAAAACATTTAGACATACATATCTTTGTATTTATAAATCAAGCAAAGCAATTTGCGAAATTTTACCCTATGACCCTGCTTACATATATAATTACCCTTAAATTATGATGTAGGCAAACCTAATTAATATAACCGTGAGGTTACATAATTATTTTGCCTGAACAATCAAGATCGTTTACGAGAAAGATTGTTCAGGTTTTTTTATTTTCCCTAAAGACCATCCAATAGCAAAACGAAAAGAGAAAAGGATATAAAAAAAGGAGATCGATTATTTCGATCTCCTCTTATAGGTAGCGAGACCCGGGATTGAACCGGGGACCTCATGATTATGAATCATGCGCTCTAACCAGCTGAGCTATCTCGCCATCATTTTATTGTCACTATTTCTCTTATTGACGGTGCAAAAGTAGGGGTTATTTTTGAATTACACAACATTTTCAATAAAAAAATTCGCTTATTTTTTAAGGTCTCCACCTAAATAGTTAGTTATTAGTTACTTTTTTCATCATTAAAATTAGTCGTTTTCAAATCTTTTACGTATCTTGCGGCAAATATAAGGATAAGAACAATGAAGAAAGAGAAGTTTCATATCGAATACATTTTCGATAAAGTTTCACGACGAAGCTTGTGGAATCACCTAACCACCGCTTTGGGACTTTCCGCTTGGTTCGCCGACGAGGTCATTATAAATGATAATCTCTATACCTTTAAATGGAGAAAAGAGGCCCAAGAGGCAATAGTGATCGACTCCAAGCCGGAGAACTTTATCCGTTACCGCTGGGTAGACGAGGAAGATGAGAACGCTTATTTCGAATTTATAATCCATACAATCGAATTAACAGGTTCTACGGCACTTGAGATTACAGATTTCTCCGAACCCGGGGAGAAAAAAGATTCCATTAACTTATGGGACTCGCAAGTGGAAGATTTGAAGCGAACGCTTGGTATTTAGAGTAGTTTTACAGAAATCTGTGGGGGGTTATCGTTTTTTACACTACTTTTGCCACTTCAACCAGATTAGGCAATGTTGAGAATAAAACGATTATATACATTTATGCTGCAGACATTCCTGCCGTTGTTTCTTATGACATTCGGTATTTGTCTGTTTATTGTGTTGATGCAATTTCTTTGGCGATACATCGACGATATGGTGGGAAAAGGCCTTGGCATCCCTGTATTAGCGGAGATGTTTATGTATGCGGCCTTGTTTCTTGTCCCGATGGCACTTCCCTTGGCTATTCTATTAGCCTCATTAATGACTTTTGGAAATTTAGGGGAACGTCTGGAATTACTGGCCATGAAGTCTGCCGGGGTATCATTGATACATATCATGCGTCCTTTGATCGTAACGCTCCTATTCGTGAGCGTGGGCGCCTTTTTCTTCCAAAACAACGTAATGCCCGTTGTCCAAGTCAAGCTATATACATTATTATATTCCATGCGCCAGAAATCACCGGAATTGGATATTCCGGAAGGTTCATTCTACAAAGATATTCCCGGATTCAATGTATATGTGAAGAAAAAGGACCCGAAGGACGGTTTATTAAAAGACGTGATGATCTATGATTATTCGGAAGGATTCAATAACGCCCGTGTAATCGTAGCGGACTCCGGACGGCTAAAGACATCCGCCGATAAATTATTCCTTGTCCTGTCCTTATTTAACGGAGAATCTTTCGAGAACGTAGGTAAAAGCCAAGCAAACACGACGCAAGCGAGAACCGCCGTCCCCTATCGACGAGAATCATTCAGCAGCAAGGATATCTTGATTGAATTCGACGCGAATTTCAACCGTACCGACGAATCTTTCATGCAGAACCAATATATGGGAAAAAACTTGAAGGATTTACAAACCTCTATCGATTCGATGGGCGTACGCTTGGATAGCATCAAGGACGTGAACGCAAAAAGCATTTACGATGCCTCATACGTAAAAACACTAAAGTCCTTACGGGCTAAAAAAGAGAGTGAAGCCGAGGGGCAACCAGGCGAGCAGCAGGAAAAATTGCCGGTAATCACTCCTACCATCCAGTTAGATTTCGACAGTCTTTACCAAGCGCAGGCACCGAGTAGCAAAGCGGCTTTATTAGGCCGAGCCAAATCCTCGATCGAGAATATCAAGACGGATTACTATTTCCGTGCGGCCACGGTTGGCGACGAGGCCTATAAGGTACGCCGCCACTTAACGGAATGGCATAAGAAATTCACGGTATCGTTCGCTTGCATCATGTTCTTCTTTATAGGGGCTCCCTTAGGAGCCATCATCCGTAAAGGAGGATTGGGCGTACCGGTCGTTATCTCGGTAATCTTGTTTATCTTTTATTATATTATAGATAATATGGGCTTCAAGATGGCACGAGACGGCGTTTGGGACGCATGGGAAGGTATGTGGCTTAGCTCCGTGGTACTAACGCCCATGGGGATATTCCTAACCTACAAAGCGGTAAAAGATTCTGTTATCTTGAATGCCGATACTTACGTGAACGCCTTGAAGAACTTAATAGGTAAGCGTGAAGGACGAAAAGTGGAACGGAAAGAGGTGATCATATACACCCCGGATTATGAGGCTACCCTTCCCAAACTGGAGAAATTGGTGGAAGAAAGCACGACCTATCTGGCAAACCATAAACGTTGGATCAATTATCTGACATTCTGGAGACAAGGCGGAAAAGACAACACTGCGGAACTGTTGGCTCAAGACACGGAAAATATCGTGGAGGAATTAAGTAATTCCGACCAGAACTTGCTACTGAACAAATTGATGGACTACCCGATCATCGGGGGCTACAATAGCAAGCTAAGCGAGCATATAAACGGGAAGCTTGCCTTGGCTATCGGTATTTTCCTCCCGCTGGGATTGCCGATCTACCTATTGGCCACGTACCAACGCAAATTGTTACGGCATGATATCGTTATGGTACAAAAAACCAGTAAGGAGCTGATCAATATGATATATTCATTACATTTGCTAAAAAATAACTCGGATATAAATAATCAATAAATATGAGCGAGATTCAATTAAACACCATCGAAGAAGCTATCGAGGATTTCCGTGAAGGAAAGTTCTTAATCGTTGTAGACGACGAGGACCGAGAGAATGAAGGAGACTTTATCATCGCGGCCGAGAAAGTAACCCCGGAAAAAATCAACTTCATGTTGAAAAACGGACGAGGTGTATTATGCGCCCCGATCACGGAAGAACGTTGCCAAGAGTTGGAGCTGGATATGCAAGTTGCCAATAACACCTCTTTACTAGGTACTCCTTTCACGATAACAGTAGATAAATTAGGAGGGAAATGTACGACCGGCGTTTCCATGTACGACCGTGCGGAAACGATCTTGGCGTTGGCCGATCCAAAGACCAAGCCATCTGATCTGGGACGTCCCGGACATATCAATCCGCTCCGTGCCCGCTCTCGTGGCGTGCTTCGCCGTGCGGGTCATACAGAGGCAGCCGTGGATTTGGCCCGGTTAGCCGGTTTATATCCCGCCGGAGCCTTGATCGAGATCATCAACGAGGATGGAACCATGGCACGTCTGCCGCAATTAATCGAGGTAGCCAAGAAATTCGATATAAAGATTATTTGTATCAAGGACCTGATCGCTTATCGCCTCCGCACCGAATCGATCGTGGAGAACGGCGTAGAGGTAGATCTCCCTACCAAGTACGGACATTTCCGTCTCATTCCTTTCCGCCAGAAAAGCAATGGCTTAGAACATATAGCTTTGATAAAGGGTAAATTCGAGAAAGACGAGCCTATCTTAGTGCGCGTGCACTCATCTTGCGCTACAGGCGATATCTTCGGTTCCATGCGTTGCGAGTGCGGAGAGCAATTGCACGAGGCTATGCGCCGCATCGACCAAGAAGGCAAAGGGGTTATCGTTTACCTGAACCAAGAAGGAAGAGGTATCGGATTGATGGAGAAGATGAAAGCATACAAGCTCCAAGAGGATGGTTTGGATACGGTGGACGCGAACTTACATTTAGGTCATCAAGCGGATGAGCGAGATTATGGTGTCGGAGCACAGATCTTACGTCATATCGGCGTAACGAAAATGCGCTTGATGAGCAATAATCCGGTAAAACGTGTAGGTCTGGAAGCTTACGGCCTTGAGGTAGTAGAGAATGTTCCTATCGAGGTGAAACCGAATCCATACAACGAATTCTACATGAAAACGAAAAAAGAACGTATGGGGCATGTGCTGCATAACATTAAATAGTTATCAGAACGTTGCAAGAATTCCGATTATTGATTACTTTTGTCGCGCAATAATAAAACAACCTATACAAAAAGCAATGTCATGACACAAGTCTCAGATCGTTTAGCGAGTTTATCGCCTTCAGCAACATTGGCGATGTCACAAAAGAGCGGTGAGTTGAAAGCTCAAGGTATCGATGTTATCAACTTAAGTGTGGGAGAACCCGATTTCAATACTCCCGACTTCATTAAAGAAGCCGCCAAGAAGGCGATTGACGATAATTTCTCACGTTATTCTCCCGTAGCGGGTTATCCGGCATTACGTAATGCTATCGTTGCCAAATTGAAGAACGAGAACGGACTGGAATATACAGCAGGCCAGATCTCTTGCGCAAACGGTGCCAAACAATCCGTTTGTAACACGGTCATGGTATTGGTAAATCCGGGGGACGAGGTTATCATCCCTGCCCCTTTCTGGGTAAGCTATCCGGAGATGGTGAAGTTAGCGGAAGGAACTCCCGTTATCGTTCCGGCTGGTATCGAGCAAGATTTCAAGATCACTCCGGCTCAATTGGAAGCCGCTATTACACCTAAGACTAAAGCGTTAATCCTTTGCTCTCCCTCCAACCCGACGGGTTCTGTTTACAGCGCCGAGGAATTGGCAGGTTTAGCGGAAGTATTGAAAAAACATCCGGATATCATCGTTATAGCGGATGAGATCTACGAACATATTAACTATATTGGTAAACACAACAGCATCGCTTCTATCGAAGGAATGAAAGACCGTACGGTTATCGTAAACGGCGTTTCCAAAGCGTATGCGATGACTGGCTGGCGTATCGGTTTCATTGCCGGACCGGAATGGATCGTGAAAGCGGTTAATAAATTACAAGGACAATATACCTCTGGCCCTTGCTCCGTATCTCAAAAAGCGGCGGAAGCGGCTTATACAGGCTCACAAGAACCCGTTGAGGAAATGCGTAAGGCTTTCGAACGCCGCCGCGACTTAATCGTTAATTTAGCGAAAGAAGTTCCGGGCTTCGAGGTGAATAAACCGGAAGGCGCCTTCTACTTATTCCCCAAATGTAGTCATTATTACGGCAAGACAGATGGAACCCGTGTAATCAACGACGCCGATGACTTAGCGATGTATCTCTTGGAAGTAGCGCACGTGGCTTGCGTAGGTGGTACCTCTTTCGGGGCACCTGAGTGTATCCGCATGAGTTACGCTACCAGCGATGAGAATATCGTGGAGGCGATCAAACGTATCAAGGATGCGTTAGTCGCGTTGAAATAAGAAAAAATAAAACAGATATACTTACTTGGCAAAGTAATATATACCGCATTGGCAAAGTAAGTATATCTTCTATGGGCAAGTAAGCTATACTTCATAAAAAAGGCGATACATTGGGTTGTACCGCCTTTTTCTTTATATCAAATACGTTACCGCAATTATTCAGCACGCAAAGTGAAACGTTTGAACGCCAAGATCTGCAACTCAGGATCGATCTCCTTCATTGTCTCTCTTACAGTCTTCTTGCCATCCATGATGTCCTCTTGGTTCAACAAGCAAACCTCTTTCAAGAACTTGCCCAGACGACCCTTAGCGATATTCTCGATCATCTGTTGAGGTAAGTTAGCAGCCTTCTCAGCGGAAACAGTAGCGATGATTTCTTTTGCCTTAGCTACATCCTCTGCCGTGATCCAACCCTTATCCATGTTACTTTCCATGTGAGCCTCGCTATCTACATGCGAAGGATTAATACCAGCCTTCTTCAATGCAGCCTCTACAGCCTTCTGCACCTGCTCAGCCTTCGTCTTCTCGATAGCAACCTGGATCTCTTTCTCTTTTACAGACTCAGGAACACCAGCCTCATCGATAGCGATCGGGTTCATAGCGGCGATCTGCATAACAATATTGTGAGCGGCTTCCTCAGACTCCTTGTTGAAAGCGGCGATCGTACAAAGTTGGTTCTTACCCATATGGTTGTATACAGTAGTGTAAGCACCTTCAACTACGCAGTAGCCATCCAACTCCATTTTCTCGCCAGTGATACCACTACGATCCGTAACAGCGTCTTGGATAGTACCCTTGCCCATAGGCAAAGCTTTCACCTCGTCCAAAGTACGGCATTTGTTAGCCACGGCAGCGTCCAAGATAGCTTGAGTCAAAGCCACGAAGTCCTCATTCTTAGCCACGAAGTCCGTTTCGCACTTCAAAGCGATGATAGCGGCGAACTCGCCATCCTTCTTAGCCAACACACAACCCTCGGCAGCCTCACGATCAGAACGTTTAGCGGCGATAGCCTGTCCTTTTTTACGGATAATTTCCATTGCTTTCTCGATGTCACCGTCAGACTCTGTCAAAGCCTTCTTACAGTCCATCATACCAGCTCCACTCATTTTGCGCAGCTTGGTAATATCAGCCATTGTTACAGCCATAATCTTATTTCCTTTATCTTTAAAATGTTTATACTTTCAAAAATTGACAATGGACAGTTGCCAATTGACAAATCCTGTCAAAAGCCAACTGCCCATTGTATTTGTATTCTAATTGTCAATTGTCAACGTCAATTGTCAATCGAATTATTCTTCGTCTTTTGCGAACTTACCGGCAACGTTAGCGTTCAACGCATCGTCGTCTTCTTTCTTCGTACGTTCTTTCTTAACAGCAGCTTTTGCCTTACGCTCTCTTTTCGGAGCTTCCTCAGCAGCCTCTGCGTCAATTTTCTCAGCCTTACGCTCTTGCAAGCCTTCGTTCATAGCCTCGCAGATAGCGCCCAAGATAACCTCTACAGACTTTGTAGCGTCATCGTTAGCCGGGATAACGTAGTCGATATTATTCGGATTAGAGTTCGTATCAACCATACCAAATACAGGGATACCCAAACGGTTAGCCTCACGAACAGCGATATGCTCTTTCATCACGTCTACAACGAACAACGCTGACGGAAGACGAGTAAGGTCTACGATAGAACCTAAAGTCTTCTCCAACTTAGCGCGTTGGCGAGTGATTTGAAGTTTTTCTCTCTTAGAAAGATTATCAAATGTACCATCTTTTGTCATCTTATCGATAGTAGCCATCTTCTTGATAGCTTTACGGATCGTCGGGAAGTTGGTCAACATACCACCCGGCCAGCGCTCGATAACGTAAGGCATACCTACGGAAGCAGCCTTATCAGCGACAACTTGTTTAGCTTGTTTTTTGGTAGCCACGAAAAGAACTTTCTTGCCTTGTTTAGCCAAGTTCTTCATAACCTCAGCGGCTTCGTCTACTTTAGCAACTGTTTTATAAAGGTCAATGATATGAATACCATTGCGCTCCATGAAGATATAAGGAGCCATAGCGGGATTCCACTTTCTTTTTAAGTGTCCGAAGTGTACACCAGCCTCTAATAATTGATCAAAATTTACTCTTGACATTGTTTTTTTCTTAAATCGTTTACTTTCTTTGTTTAATTTCAACCATCAGGTAGTCTTTCCGCATGTCCACATGTAAAAAGAATCCCGATAATTTAGATACTAAACGCTTCGCTTTACTTGTAAGGGACTCACAAATAACATTAACGTTTACTGAACTGGAATCTCTTACGAGCTTTCGGACGACCCGGTTTCTTACGCTCAACAGCACGAGGATCGCGAGTTACGAATCCTTCCGCTCTCAAGACAGCCTTATCTTCCGGATTAATCTTTATCAACGCACGAGAGATAGCCAAACGAGCAGCCTCAGACTGACCTTTGAAACCACCACCGTCAAGGTTGATCTTAATATCATATTGCTCAGCGACGTTCAACTTTGCTAACGGCTGCTTTACGATAAACTGAAGGATTGAAGAAGGGAAGTATTTTTCCAGCTCACGTTTGTTGATCGTGATCTTTCCCGTACCTTCGCTAACGAATACGCGAGCGACTGCCGCTTTACGTCTTCCTATTGCATTTACTACTTCCATCGTGATTATTTATATGAGTTTATATCGATTAACTTAGGTTGTTGAGCCTCGTGCTTGTGCTCAGTTCCCTCATAAACGTACATGTTGCCCAGCAACTTCGCGCCTAGACGGTTCTTCGGCAACATACCTTTTACTACTTTACGGAACAGACGGTCGCCACCTTTCTTCAAAAGATCAGCCGGAGTATACTCGATCTGTCCACCGGGATATCCGGTATATCTCAAATAAATACGATCGTTCCACTTGTTACCAGTCAGAACGACTTTGTCTGCATTGATGATGATTACGTTATCACCACAGTCAACGTGCGGAGTGAAATTGGGTTTGTACTTACCGCGCAAAAGCTTCGCTACTTTAGCGCAAAGGCGACCTAACGTCTGACCTTCGGCGTCAACAATGACCCACTCTTTGTTTACAGTTGCCTTGTTTGCAGAAATGGTCTTAAAACTTAAAGTATCCACTGCTTAAAAATTAAATTAATTAATAACTCAAAAAACTAGCCTTACCAACATTGTCACAACGGACACATGATGTAACAACGTGCTAAGAACTAAACTCTTAGTACAATTTGATAATAATCGGCTTGCAAAGGTACGGGTTTTATCCGAAATACCAAACAAATCTAATTATTTTTCAAGTTATTATGAAGATACTCATCACTTACGGAAGTAATACCCCAAAGAGAATGTCACGTTATTCTGAAAGACAGAAGTCTCGCCCTCACGTTTCAAGGCACGACGGTCTATCATACCGCACAAAGCACTTACCGAGAAAAAAAAGTTGCTGTATTCCACCGCCAGCCCCACATTCATACTGAAGTCGCAAGGCTTCAAGTCTTTCTCCTCGGACACGCCAAAATGGAGATCCGGATTGGTCTCTCGGCTTTTCATCTTTCCAAACAGCGACCAATCAAAGGCCGGACCGGCGAATACGGACAGATGAACGTCCGTAAAGGTAAACGTATAAGCCACATTCACGGGAATCTGCAAAGAGTAATACCAACATTTATTATGAAGCGCCATCCCATGCATATCCTGATTCGAATAATAAGCGCCCCCTTGGTTCACGAACGCCACCTCCGGACGAAGCGACCATTTCTTATTCTTGCTCAAAGGAATATCCGCCAAACCCGCTATGCTAAAACCAAAGCGGGCTCCCGCCTCATACCGATCCTCTACCTTTTGGATCAACGAAGAATAAGCGCCTCCGGCACGTACGCCGAAAGAAACCTGAGCCATCGCCGGTAAAATCATCATCACGGCAATCAACAACAATCCGATCTTTCTCATAAACTTCCTCATTTGCTTTTCCTTCTAATAGCAAGCAAAGATATACATTTTTCAATAACATCTACATTTATCCTACTGAAACCTATAAGAAAGCGGTATAAAAAGCGCAGCTTTGCCATTTAAGCTTTAACGAATGGCACAACATGATACATCTTATTGCCACAACACGATACATCTTCAACAGAACTGTTTTGAAGCTGATTCCCCTACTGAGTAAAACCGGAATCTCCAAACCAATAAAGCCCCGACTGGACGAACCGGCCGGGGCTTATTTTTTTCCGCCCTCGCTCCTCACGGAGGTGACGACAGATGAACTTTAATTTATTACTTTAGTATTAATATTAATCCATTCCCGCCTGTTCGCCCTCGCGGGCTACTTGAATCACTACAACTCCCGCGGGAATGCATTTTCGATTTATGTTATTTATCGTCATTGTTCTTATTTAACGACTGCCTTAACAGCGGCCTCACCATCAACGGCTACCACGATGATACCCGCAGGAGCGGCGATCGTAGCGTTGTCGGATGTAAGAACCGTGCTAGTGATAACCTTACCAAGAACGTTCGTGATAACCACGTTCTTTCCGGCAGCGCCTTGGATCTCAACAGCACCGTTGCCTGCGATTACCTTAACGCCTTCAGCAGCGTCTGCGATAGACTCGTTAGCTGTAGGATCGCCTGTAGTGATAGTGAAGCGCATTGCTTTCTCCTTGCTACCGCTCCAAGACAACTGGTCGTTGAAGCTATACAGATAAGAACCCTTCTTGGCTACAGAACGGATACGATATTCGTTCTCATTGTCCTCGCACTGGATGATCTGAACCTTGAAGTAATCCAAGCCACCTAATACGCCCTCATCATCAGCCTCTTCAGCCACGGAAACCTTGTTACCCTTAACGACCGTAGTCAAAGTATCCTTAGTCTCCCAAAGAGTGGCCGGCTTGAAGATCGCCTTTGTCTCACCCTTGATCCACTCATACTTTCTGTCGTATGTACCATCTGCGACATAATAGTTTACAGAGTCTGCCGGGTTGAACAAGAACAATCTGTCACCATTCTCAACCGTACCCTTGTTAGAGATATAGAAAGAAGGAACAACAGCGTCCTCATCGGTTACTTGCAAGTAGAATGAGTATTGATTCTCGTTTACCACGATACCATCGCGATTCTCGTTCATGGAGATATAGTTACCCTTATCGCTTACCAAGGAGATATGACCTTCCTCTGCCGGGTAGCTGATCTCCGGTGCTTCTACGATCAAGTAGGTGTTCAATAACCAATCTTGTTGTGTAGAAGTTGACGGCCATGCGTAAACTGAAGACGGAGTAGTATATTGACATTCGTCGATAGAAGCCTTATAAGTAGCGTCTACAACAGACTTCGTATTCTCATTCAAAATTGAAGCGATAAAACTGTTTGTGTCACCCACCGGAATCAAGTAAACAGAACCATCGGCGGCTAGCTTGATCACGAACTTAGCTTGACCTTCATTAACTAACGCTTCCTGTTCTGTTACATTAGTTACAGGAGTAGTTCCTTGCGGGAAATATTTATCAGTCTCGATACCATCATTGATATACTGCAACTGATAAACATAAGCGTAGCCCTTATCTGCTCTAGCCTGTACCGTCACGCGGCCATCCTTATTGTAAACGAAACTGCGCTCGATGATCGTACATTTTTTATCATCTTTCACCAATTGCCATTGAGCGGCATCGGATACCTCGTTAGCGAACTTACCGTTCTTGTTCAATTCATATCCAGTCAATGGGCTTGCTTGTTTCTTAGCTGCCACATACCACTTATTGGAAGTCTCGTTGTTATCGCGAGCGAAAGCCATCGTCACCAAAGTCTCATCGTCTAGGTTCAAGAAACCTGCGTACGGATCAACCTCAGCCGGAGTCAACTCGACGATCAGTTGTTGCATTTCAGCGACTTCACCCTCTGTCTCATTGTATGTGTTCGCGTCTACATAGATAGCGGTAACCTTTTTGCTCTTTGTGGACAATTCGTAAACGTTCTCGCCCAGATCAGCCTTCGGGAACAAGCTTGCTGTGAAATACTCGCCGGTCTCACGGTTCGTGAATGTCACCTCATACTCATTGTCTACGCTGGAGATAGCCCATTGATAAGCCGGAGTCTCCAATTGAGAAAGAACCTTAGCCTTAGCTACCAACTCGAATTGAGAAGCTTTAACGGCGTTCGTCAAGTACTTGCCGTATACGCTCTTGATGTCTTTCTTGTCGATGTTATCGGTAGATGACCCAAATTCCTTACCGTCTAAGATACGGATCGTGTAAGCGGCGACCTTAGCCTCCGTGTTCAACAACTCGATACCTTTCTTCATACCGGCGGCAGCCAACTTGAAGATGAACTGGTCGTCTGTAGCATGTGTAGTGGTCAGATAGTACTTGTCACTATGTTTCAACACATGTAACTTAACAGGCTTAGTAACGTGCTTAGCCTTGCTAGCTTGCTCACGATAACGGAAATCATCAACGTTCAACTCATACGGATAAGCGTCCACATAGCTCTTTTGCACACGGAAGTTAGCGTTATTGATAGAGATATCGTTACCTGCTGTCATCCAAGCATTATCCGAACCTTGATAGAAGTTCAAGTCGCTGACTTTCACCTCTGCCAAAGCGAAACCATCACCAGAGGCACGTCCCGCATTTGTAGCCTCAACGGTCTCCGTTGAGCTTACGACCAAGATCGTAGCGTTCATCCATTCTTTATAATCAGCACCATCTTTCGGAGCGTTCTCTGTGAAGAAATACATACCCGGCTCGATCCTCAAATCACGAGTATTACCCGAATAAGAAGGATACTGAGTAGCGTCAACTTCAATAGCGGTAGATACATAGCGAGCTACCACCTTCTTCGTATTGAACAAGTTGCCGATCGGCTCCTCGGTTTGATCCGTATCATAAGGCTTGGAGGCGAATGAGAATCCAGAAGTGTTATATAATGCGTTCAACTCGGTAACATCCTCAAGTTCCTCGGATTTAACCTCATAGAACGCAGGAGCAGAGATCGTAGTAGTAGAGACCAATGGGCTGCCAGACCATGACAGACCGTTCCAAACAGTCGCACCCGCTTTATAGGCAACCATGTACTTATTAGAGGCAGAATACTTCGCACCAGTGGGAGTAGAAGTGACAGTACCTGTATTCTCAAACACGAAATCCTTAAAGGTATCCTCGGCTTTCGCTGCCGGGTCTGTCTCTATCGCATTATATGCGCTGTTGTATCTCAACGCCTTTCCAGTCTCCGCATTGGTGAGGGTATAAGAGAAGAAACCTCTCGGAGCCTCTGTCACGCTGACCGTCCAAATGTACTTCTTAACGCCGTCTTTGCTATCGCTGTCATCGTAAAAAATCGGAGTGTTTATAGCCTCCCCTACCTCAACAATCTTACCGGTAGTAGTGCTTATTTCATGACCATAGGCTAGCGATGAAGAGGCATCTACCATCACATATCGAGCCCCGTTTTTCAGTTCATTCGCTACTGTAGATCCGATTCCGGTCAAATTTTTAATGGAAACCGTCGGCGTCTGAGCGAAGGCACTACCGCACAGCGACCCCGCCACAAGCAGACCCGCCGTTAACAATGTAGAAATCTTTCTGTTCATAATTTAGAATTTAATATTAATAATAGTGTTAATTAAGCACTTAGCTATTTTCTGATAGCAGACTACCGTTAGAAAACGACTAGTCTAAACCATCGTTTAGATCTTGCGTTTTTAAAGAAGGAAAACGGGAGGTTCGTTTACGGAATCGGTTGTTTCGTAAAGGATAGGCTATCCTATTGATAAGAAAGCGAATAAGGGATGAAAAAAATAGCCCGGAAGGGTTGCAGAAGTCAAAGAAACGCGTACCTTTGCAAATGACTAATTAAAACGATCGTTTAAATCAATCATTTTTCTCTTTTATTATTTAATGTACATGCGTACATTAGTAAATACACCATCCAATAATCAACAAAAGTAAGATCACCTTTTGCGATAGATCGGAATATTAGTTTCCTTTGTTCTAGCAAAATGACACTTTGTAAACAGAACTCCCTGAGATTCGCTTTTTCCAAGCATAAGTACAGTATAAAACGGCTTTTCACACAGAAAAACGCCATTCATAACTATCTTCCATCCGCTAGTTCGAGCACCTCACGAAAACCTCCTGTCACGATATACGGCTTATATCAAGCAAAATATCAATACAACATCTGTTTATATAACATATAGATTCTATAGAATCACCCATATTATAACCTCATTATATCCTTCAGAAAACACGTACGTCTTTTTCCAAAAACATGTACGTGTTTCCGAAAAAAGACGTACGTGTTTTTTTAAAAGCAAAACAACCTCTCTCGTACTAAAAAATATTTCCTACCTTTATGCACTCATTTCAATATGCACCAGACTATACATTAATATATATGGAACCGTTTATTCATTTACACGTACATACCCAGTATTCCTTGCTGGACGGACAGGCATCCATCGACGCGTTGATCGACAAAGCGTACAAAGACGGAATGCGTGCGATCGCCGTAACAGACCATGGCGTTATGTTCGGTATCAAGGAGTTTTTCAATAAGGTTAGCAAAAAGAACAGTAAACCTCTCGGGATCATCAAGGACTCCGAGAAAGAACTAAAACCGCTGCTGGCCAAGGATGCTCCAACCGATGAGGAACAACAAAGGATAACGGAACTACAAAAACAAATCGCCGAAGCGAAAGCTTCCATCTTCAAGCCGATCATCGGGTGCGAATGTTATTGCGCTCGCAACGGAAGGCATAGCAAGCTGGCCTCGCAAGACGACCGTAGCGGCTGGCACTTGATCGTTCTGGCCAAAAATAAGAACGGATACAAGAACCTGATCAAGATGGTATCCCTCTCATGGACGGAAGGATTCTACGGACGTCCGCGTATCGACAAAGAGTTGTTGGAGAAATACCACGAGGATCTGATCATCTGCTCCGCCTGTTTAGGTGGAGAGATCCCGCAGCATATCATGCACGGACGAATCGATAAGGCCGAGGAGTCTATCAAATGGTTCAAAAACTTATTCGGAGAAGACTATTACCTTGAGATGCAACGGCACGAGACACACGACCCCAACGCCGATTGCACGATTTTCCCGCATCAACAAGAGGTGAACAAGGTACTGATCGAACTTGCTCACAAACATAATATCAAGCTAATCGCCACCAACGACGTCCATTTCGTCAATGCCGACGACGCTGAGGCTCACGACCGCCTGATCTGCCTTAGTACCGGCAAAGACTTGGACGACCCCAAGCGTATGCGCTACTCCAAGCAAGAATGGATGAAGACAACCGCCGAGATGAACACCATCTTCGCCGATATCCCCGAAGCTTTGAGTAATACGCTCGAGATAGCCGACAAAATAGAATTCTACTCCATCGACAGCGGTCCTATCATGCCGACTTTCGCCATTCCCGAGGAGTTCGGTACCGAGGAGTCCTACCGTCAGAAATTGACAGAGCATGATTTATTTGAGGAATTCACCCGAGACGAGAACGGTAATGTCGTATTAAGCGAGGAAGAGGCGCACTCCAAAATCAAGAAATTAGGTGGATACGACAAACTATACCGCATCAAGCTGGAAGCCGACTATTTGGCGAAATTGACATACGACGGAGCCAAGGAGCTTTACGGAAACCCCTTGAACGATGAAGTAAAGGAGCGTCTGAACTTCGAGTTACATATCATGAAGACCATGGGTTTCCCCGGCTACTTCTTGATCGTGCAAGATTTCATCCGTGCCGCTCGTGAGGAACTCGGTGTATCCGTAGGACCGGGACGTGGTTCGGCCGCCGGATCTGCCGTAGCTTATTGCTTAGGGATCACCAAGATCGACCCGATCAAATATGACCTCCTGTTCGAGCGTTTCTTGAATCCGGACCGTATCTCCCTCCCCGATATCGATACCGACTTCGATGATGATGGCCGTGGCGAGGTCTTACGCTGGGTAACGGAGAAATACGGTGCCGAGCGTGTGGCTCATATCATTACTTATGGTACGATGGCTACCAAGTCCGCTATCAAGGATGTCGCCCGGGTACAGAAATTACCGTTATCCGAATCGAACCGGTTAGCCAAATTGGTTCCGGATAAGATCCCTGACATGAAGAAGTTCAAATTGGGCGACGCCATCAAGTATGTGCCGGAACTAAAAGAGGCGGCTAACGGAAATGATCCGCTGGCACGGGATACCTTGAAATACGCCCAGATGCTGGAAGGCAACGTCCGTAACACGGGTGTACACGCCTGCGGTGTCATTATCGGACGTTATGATATATCGGATGTCGTACCTGTCAGTACGGCGAAAGACAAGGATACCGGTGAGGAGATGCTGGTTACCCAATACGAGGGTTCCGTGATCGAGGAAACCGGATTGATCAAGATGGACTTCTTGGGCTTGAAGACCTTGTCCATCATCAAGGAAGCGATCGAGAACGTGAAACTGACTACCGGAGAAGATCTGGATATCGACCATATCAGTCTGGAGGACCCCAAGACTTATAAATTGTATTGCGACGGAAAGACAACCGGTACATTCCAGTTCGAGTCCGCCGGTATGCAAAAGTATTTGAAGGAGTTGCAACCATCTAAATTCGAGGACTTGATCGCCATGAACGCCCTGTATCGCCCGGGCCCAATGGATTACATCCCTTCTTTTATCGCCCGTAAACAGGGTAAGGAGGAGATCAAGTACGATATTCCCGTCATGGAACGCTACCTAAAAGATACGTACGGTATTACGGTCTATCAGGAGCAGGTCATGCTTCTATCCCGTTTACTCGCTAACTTCACGCGTGGTGAGAGTGATGCCTTACGTAAGGCGATGGGTAAGAAGTTGATCGAGAAGATGAACCACTTGAAGTCTAAATTTATGGCCGGTGGTCAAGCCAACGGCTATAAAGAGGAAACTTTAAACAAGATCTGGTCTGACTGGGAGAAGTTCGCCTCATACGCCTTCAATAAGAGTCACGCTACTTGTTATTCATGGGTGGCTTATCAGACCGCTTACTTGAAAGCGAACTTCCCGTCCGAGTATATGGCCGCCGTCTTGAGCCGAAGCTTATCCAATATCACGGATATCACGAAGTTCATGGATGAATGTAAAGCGATGGGTATTCAGGTATTGGGACCGGACGTGAACGAGTCTATCTTGAAGTTCAGCGTAGATAAGAACAAGAACATCCGCTTCGGGCTAGGCGCCGTGAAAGGCGTAGGTGAGTCAGCCGTACAAAATATCATAGAGGAACGCAAGAAGAACGGCCCGTACAAGAGTATCTTCGATTTCGTAGAACGGGTGAACTTGACCGCTTGCAATAAGAAAAACATAGAGTCCATGGCTTTGGCCGGAGCGTTCGATAACTTCGGTATCCAGCGTGAGCAGTTCTTCACCGACAGTGGAAAAGGGGAATTGTTCTTGGATACCTTGGTTCGCTATGGTAACAAATACCAGATGGATAAGAGCACGGCAGTCAACTCTTTATTCGGTGGAGACGCCTTGATCGCCATCGCTAAACCGGAGATCCCGCAATGCGAGCGTTGGAGCGATCTCGAACGCCTAAATAAAGAGAAGGAGTTGGTCGGTATTTACCTATCCGCCCACCCGTTGGATGAATACCGTATCATATTAAAGTATGTATGTAATACCGGCATGGTAGAACTTAACGAGCGGGAAACCTTACAAGGCCGGGAGGTTTTATTAGGTGGTATCGTCACCGGTTTCCGGGAAGGAATGACCAAGAACGGAAAGCCTTACGGAATCTTGAAGATCGAGGATTTCACGGGTAGTGGCGAGATCCCTCTTTTCGGACAGGATTATATCGAATACAGCAAGTATGGTAAAATAGGGATGTATCTCTTGATCACAGCCCGTGTAGAGCCTAGCCGCTGGGACCCCAATAAACTGGACTTCAAGATTGGTACCGTCAACCTTTTGCAAGACGAGAAAGACAAGCTGATCGAGAAAATCAGTATCACGGTCCCGATCCATGATTTGGATGAGCCGACTATCAATGAGCTTTCGGTATTGATCAAGAACAATCCGGGCCATAGCCTGTTATATTTTAAGGTTGTCGATGGGGAACATAATATTTCCCTAAATCTCTTCTCCCAAAATATCCGCTTAAACGTGACCCGTGAGCTGGTAGACTTTTTACAGGAGAACGAGAATATCGATTTTAAAATTAATGGTTAAAGTTGTACGACGCTGAAAGAATTTGTACTTTTGGCGTCATAACAATCATTAGATTATAATTCATAATTAAATAATACGTAATTCAAAATGGCACTACAAATTACAGACGCTAATTTCGAGGAGTTGGTTAACTCCGGAAAGCCCATGGTTCTTGACTTTTGGGCAGAGTGGTGTGGCCCTTGCCGCATGGTATCTCCTATCATTGATGAGTTGGCAACCGAATACGAAGGTCGTGTGACGATCGGTAAAATGAACGTTGACGAGAATGACGATGTAGTCGGACGATTCGGTATCCGCAACATCCCTACCGTTCTTTTCTTCAAAGACGGTAAGATGGTTGATAAAGTAGTAGGCGCTACGGCTAAGGATAAGTTCGTAGAAAAGATCGAGGCAATGCTTAAATAATTGAAAGTTGAGAATTGAGAATTGAAAATACCGAGGAATACGCTCTGTAACTTTCAATTCTCAATTTTTAATTCCCCTAAGTATATGTCGCTTGCCCGGAGGACCGGGAAGACGGCTCATCTCAAAACCAGCCGCTTGCATACCTCTGCGTACCTCTCCTTTTGCGCAATAGGTTACGATCACTCCGCCCGGTGCGGTATGAGCATACAAACGATTATAGATTTCTTGATTCCACATCTCCGGTTGTTTCTCGGGCGCAAACGCGTCGAAATAGATCAAATCGATATCATCCGGTAGTTCACAGGCGTTACTATTTCCTTCTATTTTATGAAGTGTAAAGCGCTCTGAGATTGAAACGGGAGTATTCCACTCCGCCTCATGCAAGGCTAAGAATAACTCTTTTCTCTCCGGCCAGATCAGCTCCCCATAATTCAAGGCACGAATCGTATCTAAAGGAAGCGGGTATAACTCTACTGTATGATAATCAATATGATGTGCTTGAGATAGCTCGACATCCTTCAATGTCAAGAAGGCGTTCAGCCCTGTACCGAAGCCAATCTCCACGATTCGGATAAAGTCTTTTTCAAGCGCATGCAATCCCGCCTCTATAAATATATGTCTTGATTCCTGCAGGGCCCCGTTCACGGAATGATAATGTTCATCCATCGCCGGAATATATAGTGTATGGCTTCCATCCGCCGTTATCTGTAATTCTTTCTCCATATGTATGCAAAGATAATACATACGAATCAGAATAATACTTATCTTTACCGCTATAAATATGATATAAGATATGGATAGACGCCATCTTTACTTCTTACTATTCTTATTATGTACCATACAAGCCGCTATCGGTCAACAGCGCTCCTTCTCTATCAAGGGAGTTGTAAAAGACGCGTCAAGCGGACAGCCGATACCTTTCGCTAACGTAGTGGTATGGAACACGACGCAAGGGGCGGTCACCGATTCCACCGGATTATTCGAGATATCCGGCATATCACCCGGAAGCTATCGTCTCCAATCCTCCTTTCTGGGATATAAGCCCTTCGTTACCGCCGAATTCAGACTAGCGAATAAAGATATATTCTTCCCGATCGAGCTAGAGGAAGCCAGCCAGAATCTGCAAGAGGTTAGCGTAGTAGCCTCTCCGTTCCGTAAAACCGCCGAAAGTCCGCTAGGACTTCGTGTAATCGGTTTCAAGGAGATAGAGAAAAGCGCGGGAGGAAACCGGGATATCTCCCGGGTAGTACAAACCTTTCCGGGAGTAGCGTCTACGGCAGCGTTTCGTAACGACTTGATGGTAAGAGGAGGAGGTCCCTCGGAGAACCGTTTCTTTTTGGATGGCGTAGAGATACCGAATATCAACCATTTCTCTACCCAAGGAGCCTCCGGAGGTCCGGTCGGTATTATCAATCCCGATTTTATCCGGGAGGTCAACTTTTATTCGGCCGCATTCCCCGCATCCAAAGGGAACACTTTAAGTTCGGTATTGGATTTTAAACTACAAGATGGAAATAAGGAGAAATTCTCATTGCGAGGAGTCCTAGGAGCCTCAGATATCGGTGTGTCCGCTAATGGACCGCTAGGAAAAAAGACCACTTACCAAGTGTCTGTTCGTCGCTCTTACCTTCAATTCCTTTTCGATATGATCGGCTTGCCGTTCTTACCTACTTTCACGGATGCCCAATTCAAGATTAAGCACTCCTTCAACCCCAAGAATGAGCTTACAGTTCTCGGATTAGGGGCGATCGATGATATGAAGCTGAATACAGGAATGAAAGACATGAGCGAGAAAAACCAATATATCCTCTCTTACTTGCCGGTCGTAAAACAAAAAACGTATACCCTTGGAGCGGTTTATAAACACTACGCCGGTAAAAATCTCTACTCGGTCATTATTAGCCGCAGCCAGACCAACAATAAGAATATTAAATACAAAGACAATGATGAAAGCCAAGTAGAGAATCTCTCCTTAAATTACCGTTCGGACGAGATTGAGAATAAGTTCCGAACGGAAAACACGTTCCGCTTACCATTCATTCAATTGAATGTCGGAGGAAACATCGAATACGCCCAATACACGAATGACACCTATCAAAAGCAATTTACCTCTATCCCCCGTACCATCGTATATCAAACAGACCTTGGCATATGGAAGTGGGGTATCTATGCCACGGCTATTTATGAGAGTTATAACGAGCGGTTTACCACCTCTTTAGGTGTTCGTGCGGACGCAAACAATTATTCCTCGGATATGAATAATTTGTTAGATCAGTTATCTCCTCGCCTATCCTTATCCTACCGCTTGTCCGATCCGCTTTATATAAACGCAAATATCGGACGCTACTACGAGCTTCCTCCTTATACGACATTGGGATTCAAGGATAATGAAGGTAATTATGTAAACCGGGCAAATCATTTAAGCTATATCCGAAGCGACCAAGCCGGATTAGGCTTGGAATACCGTCCTACCTCATACTTGAAATTCACGGCCGAAGGATTCTATAAACATTATGATCGTTATCCGATGTCCATACTCGACAGTATCCCACTCGCGTCGAAAGGTACGGACTATGGTGTCTTGGGAAATGAGGCCGTATCATCTACCGCTACAGGGCGAGCTTATGGGCTTGAGATCATGGGACGTTGGTATAATTATAAAGGGCTTACTTTCATCGCGTCCTACACTTTGGTAAGAAGCGAATTCAAGGATGGGAGAAATATGGACACTTATCTTCCTTCGGCTTGGGACAATAAGCATCTGTTCACGTTTAGCGGGACTTATTCTTTACCCAAGAACTGGGACGTAGGCGCCAAGTTCCGGATAGTAGGAGGCGCTCCCTATACGCCTTACGATGTAGAAAAGAGTAGTTATGTAGAAGCTTGGGACGCTAATAACGGGCTATACTATGATTACAGCCGGTTTAACAGCGAACGGCTCAAGCCATTCACGCAGTTAGATATCCGTATCGATAAAACATTTTACTTCAAAAAGATCATGCTTGGAGCCTATATCGACATCCAAAACATATTGAATTCCAAATACAAAGAGCAAGACGTATATATCAAAACGGGTAAAATTATCAACCCGGAAGCTCCCATATATGAACAACGGTACGAATTAAGACCGATAGAACGTCTTACAGGAACGCTTCTCCCAAGTATCGGAGTGATGATCGAGTTATAGATTTTAGGCGTAATAGATTCTTTTTATTTTGAATTTCAGCAATTAATCATAAATCTTTCCTATTTTTGTGGTCTGTATTAATAACAAATAGTACTTTAATCGCAAATAAGCACATGAATAGG
The DNA here is from genome assembly GCF_002272965.1 of Parabacteroides sp. AT13. Taxonomy (NCBI): domain Bacteria; kingdom Pseudomonadati; phylum Bacteroidota; class Bacteroidia; order Bacteroidales; family Tannerellaceae; genus Parabacteroides; species Parabacteroides sp. AT13. Next base: position 1,149,068 of record NZ_NQMH01000001.1, read on the forward strand.
TAGGTAAAGAATGACATTATTAAAAAACTACATACGATTCGTACTCTTTATCGTGTTAAGTCTGGTCTTTTCTTTCCACTTATACGCTACAGATAATGCAGGCCCTATTTTAATCATTAGCTCCTACAATCCCGATACACGTAATACGACCGCCAATATTTCCGAGTTTATGGAGGAATATAAGCGGGGAGGTGGTATCTCGCCGGTGGTTATCGAGAACATGAACTGTAAGAGCCTCCCGGAAGCCCCCTTATGGGACGGTAAGATGAGAGGTATATTGGATAAATATAAGGAAAATAACACTCCTCAGCTTATCATTATCTTAGGTCAAGAGGCATGGGCTTCTTATATCTCCCAAGAATACAAGCCTGATATACCGGTTTTATGCGGTATGATCAGTAAGAATGCGATCTTATTACCCGACTCGGATTTAAATGTCGCCGAATGGGAGCCGAAATACATCGATATCCAAGAGTACGTAGATAAAGGTTTACACCTTGGCGGGTTCTTGTATTCTTATGACGTAAAAGAAAATATCCGGTTAATACGTAAGCTATATCCCAAAACTCAAAATATAGCATTAATCACCGATAATACCTACGGTGGTTTAGCTATGCAGACCTTGGTAAAAAAGGAAATGGAAAATATCAAGGATCTGAACTTGATATTACTGGATGGAAGAAAGAATAATATCTACACCATCGTTGAGCAAATCAAGAACCTGCCGGATCAGACCGTGATATTGATCGGTACATGGCGTGTAGACGTGAACGACGGGTATTATGTTGGAAATGCCACGTATACCATGATGACCGCCAATCCCAGAATCCCGACATTCACATTGGCATCCGTCGGCATAGGGCACTGGGCCATCGGAGGTTTCAGTCCCAAATACAGGCCTATAGGTTCCGATTTGGCGAAAGAGGCTTTAAGTATATTGGAGAAGAAAATCGCCCCTAAAGATATCCATCCCCAAATCATCCCCAATGGATATGTGTTCGACGCTTCAAAGATCAAGGCTTTTGATATCAGCAGACTGTCATTGCCCCACGACGCTACTATTATCAACGAGGACCCGAGCCTATTCTCCAAATACAGGTTCGAGATCTTGCTAAGCGTAATCACCGTATTGTTTATTTTCCTGATTATGATATTAATCTTCTTTATCCGGACCAATAAGCTGAAAGATAAGTTATTGGATCTACAGAAAGATAATATACTAATCATGAATAATATCCAAGCTTCTATCTATTTCATCAAGCCGGATTATACCGTAAAATGGAGAAACGAGGTAGAGTTCCATGACTGTATCCCTGAATTCGGTCCGACTAATTGCTTCTTGGTCAAGAACGGAGTAAAGCCTTATTGTACCCGTTGCACGGTCGCAAAGGCCATGGAAACCAAAACGCAGGTCGATATCACGAATGAGTTCGGCGATGGAAAGTATCTTCATATTTTGGCGAACCCTGTATTAGACGAGCACAACAACCTTATCGGGGTTATTTTCAAGAAAGAAGACGTGACAAAACAAAAACAGGCGGAGAACGAACTGAGGAAAGCGAAAGAGAAAGCGGAAGAGTCCGATCGTTTGAAATCCGCATTCTTGGCGAATATGAGTCATGAGATTCGAACGCCATTGAATGCGATCGTCGGTTTCTCCGGATTATTGGCCGTAACCGAGAATATGGAGGATAAAGAGGAATATATCAATATCATTAATAGCAACAACGACCTGCTATTGCAATTGATCAATGATATTCTCGATCTAGCCAAGATAGAGGCGGGTACGCTAGAATTCGTGGATTCAGACGTAGATGTCAATCAACTATTCTCCGATATCGAGCAGTCTTCCCGTTTGAAGGCGCAAGATGGTGTGCAGGTATGCTTTGTCGAGAAGATCCCGAATTGTATCTTACGCACCGACCGTAACCGGGTCTCCCAAGTCATTACCAACTTTATCAACAATGCCATCAAGTTCACAACTCAAGGTAGCATCCTGTTTGGCTACCGCCGTAGAGACGATGAGTTGTATTTCTATGTAAAAGATACGGGATGCGGTATCGCCAAGGATAAGATCGGTCAAGTTTTCACCCGTTTCGTTAAGTTAAATAGCTTTGTGCAAGGAACGGGGCTGGGATTATCGATTTGCCAGATGATTATCAAGCGTCTGGGTGGAGATATAGGGGTGGAATCAGAGCAAGGAAAAGGTTCTACATTCTGGTTTACGTTGCCCTATTCGATACTAGAGATGCAGGAAGTCCCGCATGAGAAACCAAAGACCGAGAATGTACAGAAGAGCCAGTCATCCAAATCTGCAACCCTATTAATAGCGGAAGATAACGAAAGCAACTATACTTTATTCCAAGCCATGTTGAAAGATTATAACCTTATACACGCATGGAACGGGGAACAAGCGATCGATTTATTCAATAAATATCAACCGGACTTAATCCTAATGGACCTAAAAATGCCGATCGTAGACGGCTATGAGGCTACACGGGTAATTCGGGAAAAGAACCAGTCCATTCCTATCATCGCCGTAACAGCTTTCGCCTTCGCGGAAGATGAGGAACGGGTAAAACAAAGCGGATTCTCCTCTTACATCGCTAAACCGATCAAGCCGGATAAGCTAATCGCATGTATTAATACTTATTTATAGAATCCGTTTGGTAACAATCGGAAAACGCAAAACGAAAGAGGAACCCTTCTCTACTTGAGAGTCGAGACTAATACTTCCTCTATGACGGTTCATGATCTGCCGGCAAAGACTTAATCCGATGCCGGAACCTTTAGATTTAGTCGTGAAGAAAGGAACGAAGATTTTGTCGATTGCCTCGGGAACAATTCCGCTACCATTATCAATCACCGAAATAATTACCATACCGTTTTTTTGGACAGCCTCCACTATAATTTGAGGGGATAAGGATTCTTCACAAGCCTCTATCGCATTTTTCAATAGATTAATTAATACTTGTTCCACCATGATCCGGTCCGCATATAAATTCAAGTCTTCCGGCTTTACATGAAAGAAGAGGATATCGGATTTCTCCGGGAATAGAAGCCGGATATCGTCAAAGAGAGCCGAAACCGAGAAGTTTCGTAAAGTAGGTAAAGGCAGACGGGTTAATTTCCGATAATTCTCGACAAAATCCAATAACCCCTTACTTCTTCGGTGGATCGTTTGCATGGCTTGTACCATAATAGCGTAGTCTTTCTCATTCATGCCATTTATCGTCGCACGCTCGGCTACCGTCTCCGATAAAGAGATTACCGGAGCGATCGAGTTCATGATCTCATGCGTCAATACCCGGATAAGTTTCTGCCATGCCTCGGTTTCCGCCTCAGCGACCACCGAACTATACAATCGACTCCGCAAAGCCTCCAAGGCAGCGTTCATAGAAGAGGCCAAAGCCTTTTCGTCTTCCGTCATTGAATCGGAAGGATAAAACAGGCTCAGATCCCCGTAATGAATACTCTCTATCAGGTATTCCATCCGCTTAACAGTCTTTTGCTGATCCTTATATAAGAAAACCGAAAGCGCAAGAATACAAAATCCGAACAGCGCAGGAATAAACAAAAACCCTTTCAGCATTAAGAATGAGGCAGTAAAAGACAAGACCACGATCCCCAAAATACGAGCGAACAACAAGTAACGTATCATAAGCCAAATTTCTCCAATTTACGATACAAGGTAAAGCGGGTAATCCCTAGAAGCTCGGCGGCACGAGTGATATTCCCCTCGGCACGACGTAAGGCACGTTCGATCGCTTCTTTCTCCAATACCGTCAAATTTAACTCATCGGATGGTTCCTTATCCCTAAGCGGGACAGAACGCAGAATAAAGTCTTCCGGCCTTAGCCAATTACTTTCAGACAAGATAACCGCCCGTTCAATCGCATGTTGCAGTTCACGTACATTACCGGGCCAAGCATAATTATGTAGCTTATTCTTCCCATCCCTGTTAATGCCCTTCAAGTCTTTCTTATATTTACGGGCATACTTCGACAAGAAATGTTCAGCCAATAAGATCACGTCATTTCCTCGTTCCCTCAAGGGAGGAATATGTAACTCGATCGTATTAATACGATATAAAAGATCTTGCCGGAAAGTACCTTCTGCCACAAGATGATGGATATTCACGTTCGTTGCGCAGATCAACCGGATATCAATCGGTATGGGTTGCGTTGCTCCCAAGCGGGTTATCTGTCGTTTTTCCAAAGCGGTCAACAGTTTCGCTTGCATGGAAAGGCTTAAGTTCCCGATCTCATCCAAGAACAAGGTACCACCGGAAGCTACCTCCATTCGTCCCGGCTTTTCCTTACGGGCATCCGTAAAAGCCCCTTTCTCATAGCCAAATAATTCACTCTCGAAAAGTTGTTCCGGAATAGAGCCCACATCGATCCCGACGAAAAGATTCTCCGAACGCGGAGATTGATGATATAAGGCGCGGGCAACTAAATCTTTACCGGTTCCATTCTCCCCCAAGATTAATATATTGGCATCCGTATTCTTTAATTTATCGACCGTAGCGAAAATAGCCTGCATCGGTTCGCTTTCACCGATGATCTCGAAGCCAGCATCCTCGGGTGAACTAAGAATCTCAACTTGTTTCTTTAAATTTCGCACTTCCGCCCTACTCTCCCGAAGTTCCAATGCAGAAGAGAGTGTAGCGAGTAATTTCTCCTTTTCCCAAGGTTTCGGGATAAAGTCGGTAGCTCCCGCCTTAATCGCCCGCACGGCCTTATCCGTATCCGAATAGGCAGTCATAAAAAGAACCACCACGTCCGGGTCTATCTTCTTTATCTTCTCCAGCCAATAGAAACCCTCCTGACCACTAATAGCATCCCGTTTGAAATTCATATCCAACAAGATAATATCCGGGATAAAAGTCCGCATGAAATGATCGATGCGCTCCGGTTGCGTAGCCACTCTTATTTGTTCCATATAGGGCTCCAGTAATAAGTTAAGGGCAAAAAGGATGTCCTCATTATCATCTATAATTAATAGTTTTCCCTTTTTCATAAGCGCTGAACTAGTTTGTGATGCCTCAAAGGTAGGTATTAAATCAATGGAAGAAGCGTGCGTAATCGAACGATTATCGTGCGCAGATGAACTGTTAAATTAATAGTCCGCAAAGAGGGTTAAGATTAAGTAAACGGTAAGACTATTTAAGCGAAAGAAAAAACGAGGAGAAAGAAGGAAGACTATCTTTGAACACAATTAACAATTCAGGCATTCATGAGACCACTATTGATTGGATTTTTCGTCTGTATAAATATACACTTAGGCTATGCGCAATGGACTGAGCAAGATTCGATCTGGCTAAAGGATGTATTAGCAGGCAAAGATTCCATCAAATTGAACCCTGAATTCCAAAAAGCAATCCAAAGCGGTTCTTTCCTCAACCCGGAACCGGGAAAACCGATGGGGAAACCTCAACTGGCCGCTCCCAGCAATATCCCTATCACCAAAGATTTCTCAGAATATATCCAACAAGACGATACGACACACCGAAAAGTAGCATTGAAGGATTTACCGCCATCGGTATTCTGGCGACATAATCCACCGTATAAAAAGATACTGCCTGTCTATCAATCTATCTTAGATGAATTGAAAAGGACTCCGTCCAGTGGTCGTACCTCACTAGCTACCTTCGATCTAGGAAGGATGACCAGCCGGAAAACATATGTCCATAAACGCAACGCAAAACGCAACGGAACTTGGCAAAACTACGGCAACCTCCCTACCCCGGATGTCATCTCTAAAAAAAAGAAATTCGAAAGACAACAGGCAGAGGCCGCAAAAAAGGACTCCTCATTGATGATCCAACCACCAATCGATTAGCTTACGGGCCAAGCTCAACTTACGGGGGATCTCCGGTAGATTATCTTTGGTATAGAAGGCACCAGAGCTTAGTTCCTCATCCTGCAACTTAATTTCCCCACTTACATAATCCGCTACAAAGCCAACCATCAAGCCACTCGGATAAGGCCAAGGTTGGTTTCCGAAATAAGTGATATTATCGACCTCTAAACCCGTTTCCTCACGGACCTCCCTGCGCACACACTCTTCCAAGGTCTCGCCAACTTCTAAGAATCCGGCCACTAATCCATGGAAAGTTCCCCGGAAATTACGGGCATGTACCAAAAGAATCGAATCCTCCTTACGGATCAAGACGATCATCGCTGCTGAGATTGTCGGATAAATCTCATGTTTGCAAGAAGGACATTGCTTCGTGATCGACGTAGTCTGCACGGTAGGAGTACCACATACCGGACAGAAACGGCTATGGCTATCCCAATAAAGCAATTGATAAGCCTTACCCGCCTTCTCGTAACACGCTCTCGAGATATAATCCCAAGAGGCACGCAACCCCATATGTACGTAACGGTCATTCCCCTCCACCGGAGTATCTAATTCTGCCGTACGTGCGGGAAGTCCATCCCGGTAATCAACCTCCAGCGTATGAGAAACCGGAACTGGGGGATTCTCGCCATAGGGGATGGTATACGTATCATTCTCTTTCTGAAGCAACAGTTGGTCTTTATAAAAAAGGAACCAATAACAGAGTTTATTTGAAGTTTCCATGCTAATATTCCCGAATTATCTTTCTGTATGTAAAACATCCGCGAACTTACGAATTAAAATCCAATAACGTGCGGAAGCGAACGTGCACCGTGCGAAGGCACACACAATCGTTTCTAAGCATTTTTCTATTATCTTATGATTAGCAGAACGTTACATCGATGGCACATTATTTGCCTCCTTTCTAAAAAATGAATATATTTAAAACCTGTTACAATGAAACTAATGATTCGAAACTTACTTTATCTATTCAAGCGGTTTAAGACCGCTGTCGTGTTAAACCTCTTTGGCTTAACAATCGCTTTCGCCGCTTTCCTCCTGATAGTAATGCAGGTGGATTACGAGATGAATTACGATGCCATGCACAGCAAATCAGGCCGAACCTTCCGGCTAGAGGCAAATCACGGAGAATTCGAGCATAACGCCATCCATTGCCTAATGTTTAGCGATGCTTTTGTTAACTCATCCGCTCATATCACGGATTACTCCTACCGTTATCCATTCTACGGAGGAGAACGGTATTGCCAAATCGACGAAGTAGACGATCAAGGAGAAGCGAAAGTCTTTAAGGAAAACTTCCAGCTTTGTCTACCCAATATCTCAGATGTCTTTGATTTCCACATGAAAGAAGGTTCCGTCGAATGCCTATCCATTCCCGGCTCCGTACTCATTCCGGAGAGTGTCGCCAAAAGGCTGTTCGACAAACAATCCGCTATCGGTAAACGTATCCGGATGTCCGGCAGTAGTGGCTGGCAACCTGTAAGTACCACGATACTTACTATTGGGGGTGTCTATAAGGATTTCCCGGGAAATACTACGGTACAAAACCGTATTTACGTCCCGATGGACCAACTGGATCTATTAAAAAGTTCTTGGCAAATGTATGCCAACGAAATATACGTCACGCTAGACGATCCCCTAAATAAAGAGGAGGTATTGGATCATTTCAACAAGACTTTCGATTTCGCTAAAAGCCAAATGGGTTCAGCGCAAGAGATCGCATTACGTCTAACCCCCTTAAAGGATGTTTATTACACGCATGATACAACTTTCGACTTTAATCCGAAAGGTCACCGGGAGACAAATTATGTGTTACTGGGTATCGCTTTCCTCATCTTATTCATCGCCGGAATCAATTTTACCAATCTCACAACCTCGTTGATTCCCCTACGATTGAAAACGATCAATACGCACCGGGTATTAGGATGCTCCATCTATAAGTTACGAGCCATCTCACTGATTGAATCGATCGTGATCTGCTTGATATCCTACATTCTCGCCTTATTCATCGTAAACGATTTGTCTTACACACCGATCGCTAATTGGGTAGATGCGGATATACGTCTTAGTCAATACAAAGGCCTGATCCTTCTCACAGCACTGATCGCTATCTTGACGGGTTGCTTGGCGGGACTTTATCCAGCTATACGAAGTACCTCCTATGCGCCGGCCTTGGTACTAAAGGGCTCTTTCGGTCTTAGTCCCAAAGGGAAAAAAGTACGTGTCGCCCTGATCGGTTTCCAATACACGGTATCGATCGCCTTGATTATTGTCACCTTATTCATGGGACTTCAGAACCATTTCATGACCTCTAGCGAGCAACTAGGATTCAATAAAGACCAAGTAGCCATCGTGAACCTGACACCGGAGATCTACGCCAAGCATAAGCCCCAATATATCCAGAAACTTAAAGATTATCCGGGAATAGAGGATGTGGCCTTCTCCGTCTACGAATTATCGAAAGAAGATGACATGATCGATCTCGAATATGCCCGTCATGAAGATAAGGATGTATTCTTCAAGGTATTCTATGCCTCCGAGAATTTCCTTTCCGTCATGGATATCCAAGTAGAGGAAGGAAGGGATTTTACACGGGAGGATTTAAACAAGGCACAAAGTGATTATATCATCAATCCGGCGGCAGAGCGGGATTTCCACTTACATCCCGGAGATCGTTTCAATGATCGTACGGTTCTAGGAGTCAGCAAGGATTTCCGGTTTAACTCTTGCCGGATCGCAAGCTCGCCTTTCGTATTCGCATTGAATAACGATATACCCAATCCTAAATTGGTATCCTATATCCGCTTCAATTCGAAAACGAATTTACAGGAAGCTGTCGCCCACGTCCGGGAAACATTGAAAGAGATCGATCCGACTTTCCCTTTCGAGATCTCTTTCTACAACACCATCTTAAATAATTTATATCAGAAAGAACAAACACTGGGTAAACTAATCTCCCTATTCGGAATAATGGCGATCTTGATCTCTATCGTAGGTGTATTCGGACTCGTGCTATTTGAGACGCAATACCGCCGGAAAGAGATCGGTATCCGCAAGATCAACGGAGCGACTACCGGACAGATTCTTTTGATGTTCAACAAGACTTATATCCGGATTGTCTCCGTTTGCTTCATCATCTCGATTCCGATAGCATGGATGGGAACACAACAGTGGCTAGAGAATTTCGCTTATAAAACACCACTCCATCTTTGGGTCTTCATCGTAGCTTTCCTAATCATTCTCTCGGTTACGATCGGTACCGTTACTTTCCGGAACTGGCAAGCGGCGAATGAGAATCCTGTGAACTCGGTGAAGTCTGAATAAACTCACTCGGAGTGATCCCGTAAATTTCTTTAAAGCAACGGGTAAAATAGTTCGGATCGGAGAAGCCGACCTGAGCAGCTACCTCCCCGATCGAATAAGCGTGCTGCCCCAATAACTCGGCGGCACGCTTTATTCGTATATTACGGGTGAATGAGGAAGCGGAACAACCGGTAGTGGACTTTAATTTCCGAAATAAGCTGGCACGGCTCATCGCCATCTCGGAACAGAAAAGCTCGACATCAAACTCCGGGTCCTGCAAATGAGCCAGAACGACCCTTGTCACTTTCGAAACAAATTCCTTATCAGGATTGGCAACTGTTTGCTCCGGGGTACGCAGATCGAACCGATCCCTGAAATATAACTTTAGTCGCTCACTACGTTTGAGCAGATTATTAATCTTCGCTTTTAAGACAGCAAGACTGAACGGTTTAGGCAGATAATCATCCGCTCCGGCTCCATACCCTTCCAATTGTTGACGTTCTTCCGCTAAAGCAGTCAATAGGATAACCGGTATATGGGCCGTCCGTTCATCCGTTTTCAAAGCCTCGCAACATTCAATCCCATTCATGACCGGCATCATTACATCCGAGACAATCACGTCCGGTAGGATCTCCAAGGCTTTCTCCAAGCCGACCTTTCCGTTTTTCGCTATCACGACCCGGTAATCCGTTTGAAAAGCATTCATCAAATAACGACATAGATCCTCATTATCCTCTACAAACAAAAGCGTTTGTCGTAGATTCTCCGGGACCGAGTTTGTTTCTTCCAATGGAACTGATTCCCGCAAAGATACCTCTTCCATTTTAGGTTCCGAATACTCCAACCACTCCTCAGGATAAGCCTCTTCCGATATAGGCAAGGCAACCGTAAAAACAGAACCTTTCCCCAATTCACTCTCACATTGAATGGTTGCCTTATGTAACTCCAATAGCTCTTTTGTGTACGCAAGGCCGATCCCCGAACTCTCCGAGCGGCGAAACGCTATCGATGCCCCCTTATAATATCGATCAAAAATATACGGTAACGATTCGGGAGGAATGCCGATTCCACTATCCGTAATTCGTAAAGTCATGACCGCATCGGATGAGCTTTGCTCCAATGAAGCGGAAAAGCTTACCGAACCACCATCCGGCGTATACTTAAATGCGTTCGACAGTAAATTATATAGAACCTGCTCTAGGATATTCTTGTCAAAATAAGCGATTGAGATATCCGGGGCAATCGAATACGTAAACGCGATTTTATAGGAATCGGCCAAAGGAATAAAGGTTTCCGAAATATCCTCTAAGAATCGGCTGAGATCCGCACAAACGATATGCGGGGAAGGTACTCCCCGGGTCAATACCGATAAATCCAGCAATTCATTGACATGCCGAATCAAGCGATTGGTATTCCGGGAGATCGTACGCAAAATCTCTTTATCTCCACAAGATTCTTCTGAACCGGAATGCCGTTCCAGATCCTCCGTCAATCCCTTGATTATCGTCAGAGGGGTACGAAGCTCATGAGAGACATTCATAAAGAAACGAGTTTTCAACGCATCTTTTTCCTCCAGTTCTTGCTTGGCCTGTTTCAACAGCCGTGTACGTTCTTGTATCTTACACTCCAACTCGGCTTGGCGAAGTTGATACCAGCGCACCCTGCTCTTATAGGCGATACACAACAGTACGCATACAACCACGAATACCAGCAAAATAAACCACCACGTCCACCACCAAGGAGGAAAGATCCTGACAGGTTCGGTAATGGGAGCGCTCCAATAGGAACCATTGCCGGAAGTTTCCACCCGAAACACATAGTTTCCCGGTGGTAGACGGTTATATATAGCCGTACGATCGCTGGCGTCCACCTCCCGCCAATCCGTATCATATCCATCCAGACGATACCGGTATCGGATACTACGGGGATGAGAATAATCGAACGCAATAAAACCCACCTGTAAACCTTGCTTCTCACGTGAGTCTCCGATCGTGAGGTTCGTGATTCGCAAAGACTCAGGTATTTTTCTCAAACCGTCCGTTAACTGAACGGGATCAAAAGAAACGATCCCCTCATTACTGCCAAATACAAGTTCACCCGATTTGCGCTTACAGCAAGCGCCACCCATAAACTCATTCGATAATAAACCGTTTGCCGTCGTATAATTAACGATATGCCGGTTTTGTATATCCAAGCGACTCAGCCCTTTATTCGTGCTGACAAACAGGATGCCCGGCTCACCTTCACGGATTCCTCGTACGATATTTCCCGATAAGCCATCCTGTACCGTGAAATGATCAAATCGCCCGGTTCGCTTGTCGTATTGATCCAACCCCGCATTCGTACCGATCCACAAATAACCGGAAGAGTCCACAAACAGACAATGAATATGATTCGACGCAAGGGGATTCATCTCACCCGGTATATATCGATACGTGATAAGTGCTCTCGTCTTCGTATCCCACACCCGAAGCCGCCCCTCATCCGCTCCTCCCCAAAACCAAGATTCTTCGCTCACGCATAAGTTACATAACTCCGACAACGAGTTGATCGGATAATCATAAGAGACTTGGTAATCCGGTATAAAAGGGCGGATTCGGAAATCATCCAGATTCAACCGGTCCGGGTTGGCGTCTTGATAACTGATCCATAGGTTCCGCTCCGAATCCTCACGGATAGAACCTATAATCTTTCCGGATAAAGAGGACGGACTTTTTCGGGGTGAGAAGGTAAAACGCATATCTACCCGGGAAGTCTTATGGTTAATCCGATCTAATCCCCTAGAGGTCGCAACCCAAAGATTCAGGTCCGAATCCTCATAAACGGCTAGGATATGAAGAGAAGACAGATTCTCTTTTTCCGTGTATCCCAAGGTATATCGAAACAAGGAAGGTGTTAAATCCGCATGGCTCACCCCATACGTGGAATGCCCCGCCCACAGATGATCCGAGTCATCCAGAAACAAACAGGTAATCTGGTTACTGCTGATAGAATGTGCGTCTTCCGGCACGTTCCTCAACTGTCCCATTTTCCTCTCCTTCGGAGAATAATAAAAAAGACCTTGATTGAAACGGCTATCATCAAACCAGACCGTTCCGTCCTTACTCTCGAAGATGGATCTCACTTGGCATTCTCCCGTAGGTTCCAGATCCTCCGGCCGGTCAAAGAAATGCTCACATCGCAAGGCAAGCCGATTCATCCGGCTAATCAAGCTTGTCCCCTTATTATGTCCGATCCAGAAATCACCATCACCGGTCTCCAAGAATTGATATACCCGAGTATCCTCACGACCGACAGATTGGAAGATCTCTCGCTCTCCCATATCAACCGAACGAAAAGCCCCTTCACGTCCCGTACCTAACCACATATAATCAAACCGGTCGATATAGATTGCGTTAACGCCATTCAAATTGCCGGCATTGATATCCTCCCGGTCATTTGTCCGTATCGTATAATCTTGAAAGTGGTTTGTTTCTTTGTCATACAAACTAAAACCAGCTAAAGTCCCTACCCAAAACGAATGATCCGGCGCCGAATACAAACAATTCACAGGAGACGACGAGACTACCGAACCCGCCGAAGAAAGGCGTACCAATTTCTTCTCTTTAGCGTCATACTCCAACATCCCGTTCTCCGTACCTATAAAGATATGTCCCGGAACGGAGGCCGAGAAACAAGTAGGACTACCATACACACGTAACTGTTGTCGAAGCCATTCTTTCGTGAAATTCAGAAATGTATCCGAACCTCTGTCATAACGGCTAATCCCACCCGAGGAAAAAAAGATCCAGATACCTCCATCTGAATCCTCGAATAATTTATCGATAGAACTGCTTTGTATACTTTCCGGACAATCCGGTACGGGCAAGAATACTTTAAACGTATATCCATCGTAGCGGTTCAAGCCTTCAGTCGTCCCAACCCAGACATACCCGGTACGATCCTTCAAAATAGAGGTCACCGAAGAAGAAGAAAGCCCGCTATCCATTGTTATCCGGTCAAAAATAACGTTGGTAGCTTGCGCTCTCGTTATCATAAGTACAAACAGCAGTAAAAGGTATATTCTCATCCATTCATCTGATTAATGCCCCAAATATAAAGATTAAGTGGGTGAAAATCACAGAAAACAGAAAGATTGAACGATTTGTACGGTATTATGAAACATATGTCCGGCCCGCTCCCTCCCTATTTCCCTAGCTTTGCGGTATCAATTCTAAAACGAATGTAAAATATGAGAAAACTTTTTCTATCGCTAGTATTCCTTAGCGTGCTACTATCTATCCATGCGAATCCGGGTATTAAAGGAATCGTAATCGATCAAACCACCCGTAAGGCATTAGACTACGCTCACGTTGTATTATATGATAGAGATCATATCGTCGAAGAAGCTATGACTGAAGCGAACGGTTCTTTTCTAATCCAGCCCGTAAAACCGGGAACGTATTCGATCCGTATCCATTTTCTGGGATATGATGTTTATATGGGAGAGGAGTTTATCCTTACAGAGCAGATCAAGGATCTGGGTATTATCCCGATGCAAATGCTTGAGGTAGGCTTACAGGAAGTGGAGGTCGTAGCCAACAAGAAACAAGTCATCTATAAACTGGATAAAAAGATCATCGAGGCTTCTTCCAACCTGCTTTCCTCGGGAGGAACCGCTGTCGATATTCTAGAGAACACGCCTTCCATCCGGGTGAACGCCGAGGGAGAGGTTACCTTCCGGGGAAGTAGCGGATTCACGGTCTACGTAGATGGAAAGCCCAGTATATTTACCGGGACCCAAGCCTTGGAACAGATCCCGTCCGGACAAATCCAGAATATAGAGATCATAACTACCCCGTCCGCCCAACATGATACAGGGGGTGATGTCGGGATCATCAATGTCATTACCAAGAAGAACTTCGGGGAAGGGTTGAGCGGAGTAATCAACCTAAGCGGGAATACAGTATGGAGCCGGACCTTGGATTTCTTGTTGACCGGACAAAACAAGGCGTCTCAATGGCGTATAGGCGGTTATGTGGGAAACCGACTTCGCAAAAGTCATTTTACCCAAGAGAAAACGACGTTGGTAAACGATACGACAACGACTTCTTATTCCAATGGCCCCCGTGAAAGTAACGGCTACGCATATATTCTCAATGGAGGTTGGAGCTATACACAAAAACAAACGACTTTTTCCATTAACGCGGAAGGCGGATATGCCGGACTCAAGCGAAAAGGGGATCTGGAATATACGGAAGAACGTTCCGCTAATGGCGAGCAATTCGAGAACGGAGAGTTCAAGAGCCTTGACGACTTTGATATCCATGAGACTTTCGGACTAGGGAATCTGGCCGTGGATCATAAGTTCAATGATAAGGGGCATAACCTTAGCGGTAGCTTCTTCTTGAAATATGGAGGCGACGCTCTGGAATATTTCCAAAGCGATCTGTTCGACAAAAACAACGTACGCCAGCAAGGTCATCGTGCGTGGGAGGCCGAACATCGTTGGACCGTCCGTGCGAAAGCCGATTATGTATTTCCATACAGCAAAACCGGACAAATCAAGGCGGGTTATCAATATTTCTCATACTCGGAAGACGGCGATTATAGTATGCAGTTTTGGAACCCGGATACCAAAGAGTTCTTCTGGCGTGACGATATTTACAACACGTTCTATTTCCAACAAGGGATCAACTCCCTTTATGCGATCGTTGGGGATAGCTACCGGTCTTTTGATTTTCAAGTAGGATTACGGGGAGAACATACGCATCAAGTATTACGTAGCTCCAAAGATTGGGCGAACCGCCTACAAAAGCGTTTTGAGTTGTTCCCATCCGCCCATATCGGTTATAACCTCACACAAAATCAGAAGCTTCTATTCGCTTACAGCCGTCGTACGACCCGACCGGAGCTTTATTTCATGGAGCCATACATCACTTACAAGGATTACTATACAGCCGAGATCGGTAACCCGGATATACGCCCGGAGTACATTCATTCTTTCGAGTTGAATTATTCCTTGACTTCCGGCGACAATGCCTTGTCTGCCTCCCTATTCCACCGAACCCGCAAAGACAAGATCGAACGATTACGGGTTCCTTACCAAGCCGGGATTACCTTGGATTCCATGGCGAACGTGGGACATGATTATTCCACCGGAATAGAACTATCGGGCAGTTTGCAGGCCACCAGTTGGTGGAATACGCAAATAAACGGTAGCCTTTATCACTACCGGGTAGAGAACGAGTATAAGACGGACGGAAAGAATGAGACCAGTACCAATTACGAGATCGCTTGGAACAACGCTTTCACGGCCGGGAAATACACAAGGATACAGCTTGACGGCAATTTCGTAGGTCCTTCCGTAACCACCCAAGGAAGAACCCAGTCGTTCTGGTTTGTCAACCTAGCGATACGGCAACAATTCTTCAAACGGAAGTTGACGGCCACCCTCTCTTTCCGGGATGTCTTCAATACGGCCCGTTATGTCAATACGATCACTTCCTCGAACTTGATTTCCAAAACACGAATCCGGCCCGATTACCCGTTGATAGGCTTGACCCTTAGCTATACGTTCAACCAGTTCAAGCTAAAGAATGGCTTATCCAACAATTCAAAGGATTTATTCGAGGGGACAAATCATTAGTACAAATCATACTATCGCAAAATCCTATATAATGGAACATCTGAGATGTTTTAACTATTTGTCCTTGCAACTGTTATTATCATCTCCTACTTTTGCGATAGGAAATATGACTGTGAAGATTTCCATATAGTGAGGACTGAGCCGAAAAAGTAAGCCCCGATCGAACAAACGACCGGGGCTGATTCTTTTCCCGCTTTCCTTCCTCACGGAAGTACTAAGGGATGAACTTTAATTTATTACTTTAGTATTAATATTAATCCATTCCCGCTTGTTCGCCCTCACGGGATACTTGGATAATCCGCACGGGGATGATTTTCGATTTATTTTTCATTATTCCTTTACATGTCTTATTTAACGACCACCTTTACAGTCTCGTCGCCAACCGTTACAAGAACGATTCCTGCGGGAACAGCGATCGTAGCGTTATCGGAAGTAACCACTGTCTCAGCCAATGGCATACCCAACAGGTTACGAACATAAGCCGTCTCGCCTTGAGCGCCTTGGATCGTTACGGAACCGGCGTTGCCGATCACTACGATAGAAGAGGCGGAGCTGTCGATAGACTCGTTACCGGTCGGGATGATACCGTTCTCAACGCTTACGACCAAAGCCTCTGATTTATCGTTCGTGAATCCAAGTTTACCGTTCAAGTTGAAGATATAGTTTGAACTAGATAAACTCTTGATGATATACTCACCTTCTACAGTAGCATCTTTCAATACGATCTGGAACTTAAAGTTGTTCAAGCCATTCTTAGCGGTCACCTCTGTTTCCTTACCTTTTACAGTAGTAGACAAAGTATCGATACCTACCAAAGTAGCCGGGCGGAAAATAGCCTTGATAGAGGTGCGATCCACCAACTTATAGCTATCGTCTGTTACTAGGCTAGCAGAACCCGGGTTGTAATAAGAAGCGGAATCCTTAGCGTTATACAAGAACATTCTCGGAGCGTTGGCTGTCGTATCAACACCCTTAGAGATATAGAATGAAGGAGTATAAGCTTTCGTATCAGCAGTATCCAACCAGAATGTCAAGTTCTCCGCATCTGCGCTTGTCGGAGCGATAACAGCGTCGTTAGCCTCGCCTACAGCCACGAAACCACCTTCCAATGCTTGGAAAGAAGCATGTCTAAGAACAGAAGGCAAGGAAGGAGTCGTGATATCTCTCACTACGAAGAAACTAGCTTTTACGTCTTTTGCTGTCGCATAAATACTTTCCTGCGTCAACTTGCCATCCGTACTACTCAAAGCCAAACCTTGCGTATTCTTATTAATGATCTCTGTGTATTTACGTTCTGTACCAGCCTTAATTAAATAAGCGGAACCGTTCTTGTTCTCCTTCACGATAAATCTAGGAGCGTCTTCCACGTCATCTTCTTGAATAAGTGAATAGCTTCCACGAGTTTCATTCAAATAGAAAGCCTTACCGTCCATATGCAATTTGAATGCGTAAGATACGATAGCGATATCTTTCACGTCTTTCGTCTTAGTCTCTTCGTCTTTTACGATATAAGCGTATTTTGTAGATCCATAGATCGTATCGGATTTAGCCACGTCGCTTTCAGCGGCACTGCAATCGAACTTGATGATTTCCCATTCAGCGGCATCCAACGCTTCTTGAGTAGCCTCTACAGAAGAAGGAGTAGAGCCTGTATATTTAGCTTTCAAGTACAAATCCTTATAAAGAACATTCGATCCAACCGTAAATTTCAGTCTAGCTAACTCAGCAAGCTCAGCGTCTGAATAATCAGCGTAACCTGCGGAAGGAGTTACCGTAGCAGGGATCAATTTGATCTTCAAGCCATCTACTGTTGCCAAATCTTTGTCATTAGAAATCGTATATGAGTTATTTGCAACATAAGCATAAGTGAATGTCTTAGACTCCGCATTTACTTCGTAAACATTAGCCTCATCGGTCTTACGTAAAGAAGCCGTGAATGAAAGGCCTGTGGCAGCACCCGTAGAAGTATTATAGGTATTTACCTCACGGTTCGTGAACGTGAACTTCTGCCCGTCAATCTTAGTTACTACCCACTGATTCTGCGGAGCGTTCAAGTTTACATAATCCGGGCCTTGAGCGAACAACTCATAATCGCTCGTTCCTACTTTTAAACCTAAGTACTTACCGTATTCGGAAGAACCGGATTTAGTCACATTCTTCTCATTGCTTACGAACAATACATTAAATACGGACGGCGCATCCTTACTCAACAATTCAGAAGCTTTCAGCATATTGGAAGTGCTAATCGTACATTTTGCGGTAGTCGGCTTGCTAGTCGTTGTTACATAAGTAGTGCCTGTAGAGGTAATAGCGTCTACATAAACATCAGGAACTGTAGTTTGATCGTCTTTAGCCGCATCTTTCTTCACACGTACGGAAGACAGTTTCAATGTATATTCACCCGGTTTGTTTACGTTATCCATCTCTGATACCGTAAACGCAGCGTTACCGGCGTAAACTTGCTCCTTAGACGTGTTTGCAGTCATTACCAAATTCTCTCCGGATACCAACTTGAAAGCGAAACCAACGCCATCCGCTCTCTTCAGCGCATTGATACCAAAATGGTTTACCGGGTCTACAGCGATAAAGGTAGAAGCCTTGAAAGTTGCCTCATCTACAATACCACCTTTCGGAGCAGATACGGCGAAATAAGTTCCTGACGGTAAAGACAAGTTTGTAGCCCAAGTCTCTCCAGCAAAGTTATAAGCCCTAATCTTCTGATCGAAGATATTCTCCTTCGGCTGTGGATTAATCGCCGGAAAACTCAAAGCGAAACCATTACCTAAAGCCGCATTTAAGTCATCAACAGAAACAGGAGCTGCATCCTGTACGAAAACTTGAATATTTACTCCGCTAGAGTTCATTGACCAAGTTGTACCCGAAAGCCCGATTTGGTGAGAAGCGTCAACGGCTTGGATAGCCTTACCTGCTTGAATATACTTGTTTGCGTCCAACCATGTCAACTCATTAGCCTTGCCTGCATCCACCGTCGTAGTGATTGTACCATCCGTGGCAAAAGACAATAAAGTACCTGTTTCCTTGTTCTTAAACGTAAAATAGGATTTACCATTACGAGTTACATGAGAAATAGCCCATAAATACGCACCATCGCCACTAACTACATCCTTATCAGTTTCCGCCGTAGTATTCAATGCGGTGTATTGCTCCGCAGTACCTTTTTTCACGCTCTGTCCACCAATGTAGCTGTAAGTTCCGCCATTCTCATTCGCAAGATAATAATACTTGCTGCCATTGAATTGGGTATCTGCCGCTTCTTTGGTTGTTTGAGCATTCGCAGTAGTAAACAATGCACCTGCGGTCAGCAAGCCCATTGTCATCAACGTAGAAATTCTCTTGTTCATAATCTCTAATTTAAATATTAATAATAGTGTTAATTAAATATCATTCAACATATTAACCGATCACCTCCTATTCGAAAACGACTAGTCTAAACGATCGTTTAGATCTTGCGTTTTTAAAGAAGAAAAACGGGAGGTTCGTTTACGGAATCGGTTGTTTCGTAAAGGATAGGCTATCCTATTGATAAGAAAGCGAATAAGGGAACAAAAAAATAGCTCGGAAGGGTTGCAGAAGTCAAAGAAACGCGTACCTTTGCAAATGACTAATTATAACGATCGTTTTCAACAATCATTTTCATATATATAATATAATGTACATGCGTACATTATAATAGCGTACTAAAATATCTCCTTGCAATAAATAACATATTCAATATAAACTCCCCCGTTTTGGGCCTCGGAAGTGAATAACTAACGGCTTGTCGAGTGAATAACTAACGGCTATACCTAGTGGATAACTTACGGCTTGGGAAGTGAATAACTAACCACTTACAAACCTTTTTTCCTACCGTTGACCAAAGGAATTTCCTATCATCATAATGCCCATTATAAGGTCTTTACAATAGGCAATGTAACACCTTTATAATGCCCATTGTAAGCCGCTTATAACTGCGATCATTAGAACGCTCAAAAAGGACACTGATAATCAATACATTAAAAACGCCATTACCTTGTCCAGAAAACACGTACGACTTTTACAAAAAACACGTACATGTTTTCTCGGAAACACGTACGTGTTTTTCCAGAAGCAAATTCCGGTCAAAAGCAACAAAGATTCTGATAAAGCCATTATCTTTGTTTTAAAATCAATACATAACCATGATGAGACACTTAAAGTACTTGGCTTTTGTAGCATGTCTGGGAAGTCTTTCCCCAGCCTTCGCGCAAAACGCCTCTAAAAGCCTAACAGTTGATGACCTAGTCACTTGGCAACGAATCACGGACCGGGAGATCTCGGACAACGGAAAATGGGTAGCTTGCAAGATGGAACCTTGGGAAGGTGACGCTACCGTTTATTTGTATGCGGCCCAAGGGCAAGAGACCGCCACTTTTTCTCCGGCCGATAAGTTCGCGTTCTCCGCTTCCTCGGGTTATCTGGTTGTCACGCAAACACCCGGAAAGTCCACGGTAGATTCCCTGAAAGTATTGAAGACGAAAGAGGACAAGATGCCGATGAACACCTTGGTAATCTATTCCGTCGCCGGTAAAAAGGAGACGATAGACTCCCTCAAAACCTTCAAATTAGCGGACGAGGCGGATTGGATCGCTTATCAAAGAGGCCGGAAGGACTCCACGTTGTACGTCCGTTCGCTGGATGGAAGCAAGACCTTCCAGTTCCCGACCGTAACGGATTTCCAATTCGCCAAGAAAAGCGGTATGCTATATTACACGAGCGCAGCGGAAGGAGAAGCAGGTATATTCACCTTGAACCCGGAGAAAGGAAGTCCGGCGCTCATCAAAGAGGGAAAAGGCGTATTCAAACAAACCACGTTCGACGAGAAAGGGGAACGGCTAGCTTTCTTATATTGCGCCGACAAAGATTCTTCTTACAAAGCGTTAAGCTTATGGTTATCCGAGCATAACGCTCCCGCAAAAGAAATCGCCACCCGTGGAAACAAGGCTTTCCCCGCTGAATGGGTAATCAATGAGAACGGGATGCTTCAATTCTCGAAATCTGCTTCCCGTCTGTTCTTCGGTACCTCACCGGAGCCGAGGCAAAAAGACACGACCCAACTAGCCGAGAATCGTCCGAACGTACAGGTTTGGAGTTGGGATGAGCCCGTACAATATACCGTACAGAATTATAACAAGGAAAAAGACTTAAAGAAAAGCTATCAAGCGGTTTATAATCTGGGCAACGGCTCTATCTTCCAATTGGCGAATGAGGAATTACCGAATATCCAATTGGGTAACGAGGGTGACGCAGCCTTGGCGCTCCTTTCCACTTCCCGTCCCTATTCTTTGTCTTCCATGTGGGAGGCCCGCACACGCAGCGACTATTATACCGTATCGCTGGATAACGGGGAGCGCAAGCAAATCGCCCAAGCGGATTATGGACGTTTCCGCCTCTCCCCACAAGGTAAATACGCATATTGGTATGGCGAGACGGATAGTTGCTGGTACACGATCGCCTTGGCAGAAGGTAAGCGATATCGCCTAACCACCCCGGAAAGCTTCCCGGCTTGGGACGAGGAGAACGACGTTCCTAATCATCCTTATGCGCATGGAGCCGCCGGCTGGACCGCGAACGATCAAAATCTATTGATCTATGATCGTTACGACATCTGGAAATTCGATCCGACCGCAGCTACCTCACCGATCAACCTGACCGTGAACGGAAGGAAGGAGAAACTGTCCTACCGCTTGGAACAACTGGATAAAGAGGCTCGCTTTATCGACCTCGGCAAACCGCAATTATTAAAAGGATTCAACGAGACCACGAAAGGATACGGATTCTATAACGCACGCCTCTCCGCTCCAGCAGCCCCGAAGACCTTGCTGGCAGGCAACTATATGTTGCGATCTATCAACAAGGCGAAGAATACGGACGACGTGATCTATACGATGGAAACCTTCCAGCAATACCCGGATATCCACTATTCGACCTTGGCGTTCAAGAAATCCGTGCAATTGACGCATGGAGACAAACAGCAGGAAGGTTTTATCTGGGGTACCGCCGAGTTGGTATCATGGATTTCCTTGGACGGCCGTCCACTGGAAGGTGTCGTTTATAAGCCGGCGAATTTTGATCCGAACAAGAAGTACCCGATGATGGTAAACTTCTACGAGCGGAATTCGGAGACTTTATATAATTACCGTATGCCGGAACCGCATCGTTCTACGATCGATTATCACTTATACAATAGCAACGAATATGTCATCTTCAACCCGGACATTCGCTATGTAGATGGTTATCCGGGAGAAAGCTGCTATAACTGCTTGATGCCGGGTATCACCATGATGATCGCCAAAGGATATATCAACGAAAAAGGGATCGGTGCGCAAGGACATAGCTGGGGAGGTTACCAAGTAGCTTATTTAGCGACTCGCACGAATTTATTCTCCGCTATCGAGTCTGGGGCGCCTGTCGTAAATATGTTTAGCGCTTATGGCGGTATCCGTTGGGGTTCCGGCATGGCCCGCTCTTTCCAATACGAGCATACACAAAGCCGTTTAGGAGCTACGCCATGGAGTTCTCCACTTCGTTATCTGGAAAACTCGCCGTTGTTCACGATGGATAAGGTGCAGACCCCAATATTGATCATGCACAACGATGCCGATGGTCATGTGCCTTGGTACCAAGGTATCGAGTATTTCGTTGCCATGAAACGGTTAGGTAAACCTTGCTGGTTACTGAATTATACAGGTGAACCGCATTGGCCGATGCATATGGCAAACCGCATCGATTTCCAACGCCGCATGTTCCAATTCTTCAACCATTACCTGAAGAACCAGAAGATGCCTAAATGGATGTCCGAGGGCGTACCTGCCGTAGAGCAACCGTTTGAGTTGGGGTATTGATCAGACAATTACAGCTTCATACGAAACTCGGTACGGACACCGGGTAAGGAATCAACGGTTAAATCGCCGCCATGCAAGCGCATTATGCGGTGGGAGATACTGAGGCCGATGCCGCTACCACCGGACTTCGTAGAGAAGAAAGGCGTAAAGATAGCAGACAATAGTTCAGGAGAAATACCGGGGCCATTGTCTGTTATAGTTATATATACCCTACCATCTGTCTTCAAGGCTTCTACGGAGACGATACCATCCGCTTGCCCCTCTATCGCCTGTAATGCGTTACGGATCAAATTAATCAGAGCCAACACGATCAAGTTTTGATCCACACGTACCGTTAAAGCTTCCGCAGAGGAGAAACGGATACGGTCGCTACCCGGCTCGGCACACAACAACCGTTCCATCTTCTGAAATAAAGAGGTTATAGGCACCTCGGTTCTTTCCGGCTCCGGGAGATGCGTCAGACGATGGTAGGAATCCAAGAAGGCGGATAAATTTTGCGCTTGCCCATGAATAACCTCCAAACCTTCCCGTAATTGCTTCGGAGTATATGTATCGGAATATTTCAATAGGTCAGCAGACAAGGAACGGATTGGCGTAATCGAATTACGAATCTCATGCGTCAGTACCCGCAAGATACTCTCGTAATATAAACGCTTCTCTTCCATCTCACTCTGGTTTTGACTGAATAGGAGGATAATCCGGTTCATTTCCGTATACAAATCCTTTACAAAAGGATCATTCGTTTTATTTGGGTACCGCAAAGCTGTATCCCCATTACGAACCGACTCAAAGAAGGTAGCTATCTTACGGTTTATACCGTTCATCCACCGGATTAGTAACAGAGTTATCAACAGGATAATACACAGACATACAAAGGATAAGAAGTAAGAGGTACCGGTTATCAACAATACGGACCCAAGTAACGCGAGAAACACGATCAAGGAGACGATTCCTATAATCTTCAAGTATAAACTCCGGTTAACCATAGCTACTCTCCTTATAATCTACAATCCGTATTTCCGCATCTTATTATAAAGGGTCTGGCGGCTAATATCCAATTGTTGAGCCGCAAGCGTCAGGTTCCCTTTCTTTTCTTTCAATACCTCGGCGATAAACTGCCGTTCCATATCCTCCAACGTACAAGGATGGGAGACTTCCGAAAGCTCCTCCACATAGAAATCATCGGCATCCAAACGGCATTTATCCACAAGTAAGACCGTACGTTCGACGATTTGCTGCAACAAGGCCAAATCACCCCGCCCGGCCATATCGGATAACTTATCGACCGCCTCCGCTGTCAGACGAGGCAATGGTTTCGCATAAGCCTCCGTATATTTCTTTAGCAATGCATTAATAAGAGATTCGGCCACAGATGAAGCCTTATCTGTATTTGATTCCATACGGTGTTCCCACACATGGACAAAGGTTTGAATAAGTTTCTCGTTATCCCAAGGTTTCACGATAAAGTCCGAGGCTCCCCTTTTAAGGGAAGATACAGCCAACTCGATATCCCCAAAAGCGGTTATCAAGATAACGGCCGGAGGATTCTTAAGCTCCAAAATACGATCCAACCAGAAAAGCCCTTCCCCACCGCTTTGCTTTCCAGCGCCGAAGTTCATATCCAGTAAAACCATATCTACATCTCCATTCCGTAAAAGGGCAGGCAATAGAACAGGAGATGATACGGTAACGATCGTCTTAAACTCATGGGACAGGATCGTCCGCAGACTTCTCAATACCGCCTCATTGTCATCTACGACTATAATCTTCGCGTTACGCATGAAGCCTCCTCTTTTTTCGCACGCAAAGATACGATCTTTTCCCGGCTCTCAGTGTCCAATATTTAGACAAATCCAGTCCTTTACGAACGTTTCCTCCGATTTTATTTGCCATATTCCACGCAACCGGATAGCTTTGAACCAACAAACAGATAAAACCATGGAATCCATATCTCTAAAACTTATATTCCGTAGCTGGTGGCGAAACAAGACGTTCGCCGTCATTTCCTTATTGAGTCTGGCGGCAGGCATCACTTGTACCAACCTACTGATCTCATACGTCATTTATGAATCTAGGATAGAAGCCCATAATCCCAATAAGTCGCATATCATCTATATGGCACAAGACTCTCCCTTGACCTCCGGAGAGAAAGTATCTTTTATTAAAGGGAAGATCCCTGTGCAGCTAAAAGACCAATACCCTGAAGTTGAGGATTATTTACGACTGAACATAGACAATGCCGCCTCCATCACGATAGGAGAAAAGCGCTTCGACCCAATCTCGATCGTCAGAGCTGATCCCTCCTTTCCTCGCTTTTTCCCTTACAAGGTAATGGCAGGAAATATAAACAAGGCATTAACCCAACCAAACGCAATTGCGTTGACCGAATACCAAGCGAAGATATTCTTCGGGAACGAGGATCCTATCGGTAAAACCTTTTCGGCAAAGTACGCTTATGAGAACGAGACGATTACCTACGAGGTCGCCGCCGTTATCAAAGAGTACCCTCAATCATTCTTGAAGTTCAACGCATTGGCAGGTACTACCTCCCAATTCAATGGCGGCCCTACCTTATTACTGGTAAACGATCTCTTCAACATTGATACGTTCACTCAAAAACTAAAGGATGATAAGGTACCTACTTTCAACGGAACCGGACAGTATTATTTCTATACCCTCCAAGAGAGTTATTTCCAAGAGCAAACCTATACACAAGAATACATCCCCTATATCCACCGAAACCAGAAAGACTTACTGTACGTTGGTTTGTTCTCAGCCATCCTAATCCTCGTGATCGCCTGTTTCAATTATGCCAACCTAAGTTTCTCCCGCATTTTGCAACAGGTAAGGATGATCTACACCCAGAAGGTGATGGGAGCATCGGCTGGGCAAATCCATCGCCAGCTATTCTTGGATACTTTCCTTACCGTGCTGATCGCTTTCTTTTTATCCTTGTTACTTACACTAGATTTCCTGCCGGCTTTCAACCGGATCGTTTCCGGACGTATCTCCTTGGGATTTTTCTTTAGTGGACAGGTCTTACCTGTGATCGTGGCACTCATCCTAGCTCTATCCATTATCCCCTCATTATATATGAGCCATAAGATCAACTCCCTTTCCCATTCCGAGTATAAATCATTCACCACCGGTACCCGGAAGCGGACAATCATAAGCGGGCTCTCCATCTTACAATTCGCCATCTCAATAGCTCTGGTATTCGCCACGCTAACCGTACGGCAGCAACTAACGCTCACTCAGACAAACGGTGAACGTTACCGGGACCTCATCGAAATAGCCGACTGGAGTGGGAATCATATACAGACCTTCTCTGAAGAGATCCGGCGTTATCCTTCCATAGAAGAGATGTGCCTTTCGAGAAGCGGGATCATACAGTTCAACTTGCGGACAATGGTCTTGAAAGACGAAAACGGAAACGAACTAAATTATACGCTAGGCCAATACGAAGGTGATAGTACTTTCCTAAAGGTTATGAAGATAAACATTCTTCAAGGGCTCTCAGAGCGAGAGGCTCTAAAACAATACAGCACACCCGTCTATATTAACGAACAATACGCACGTTTGCTCGTGCCCAAAGGCGAGAATCCCGTGGGTAAGCCTGTCCGCCTTTACGACACTGAATTCGGGAAGATGGAAAAGGAGGGAGAACCGATAGCGATTATAGCAGGGATCGTGGAGAATCTATATACAGGAACCTTACGACAAGAGGTTTACCCTAGCTTGACCTACCTAACGCATACTCCCCCCTATAACCTCGTCCAAGTCCGACTGAAAAAAGAGCACAGAGCCGAGGCTCTAGCTTTACTGCAACAAACATGGGAAAAGATCAATCCCAACGTACCTTTCGAATACCAAGATATATACGAGGAATTTATGTTATCTAACCGAAAAACGATCGAACTGGCACATTTGCTCATCATGTACTCGATCATCAGCCTCCTGCTAACCGCCTTCGGATTATTCGGCATGGCTCTCTATGCCATCCAGCAGCGTACGAAAGAAATCGGTATCCGTAAGGTAAACGGGGCTACGGCCGGGGAGATCTTGTATCTATTAAATCGTCGGTTTATCGGCTGGGTAGGGATCGCTTTCGCGATTGCCGTTCCTATCACGTGGTATTCGCTGAGTTGTTGGCTGGAGAATTTCGTATATCGGGTGGACATATCCATAGGAACATGCCTGCTGTCCGGCGGTATCGTATTGATGGTTACGCTACTGACCGTAAGCAGGCATAGTTATAAGGCGGCATCCCGTAATCCCGTAAATGCCTTACAGAGCGAATAGCGAAAAGGAATATTTTGGATACTCACCTCAGTGTCTTCTCATCAAGGAATGCATCACAATCATCATACAAATTGAAAACTAATTCCTCGGGAATTACCGACCTTGATCGCCACGTTTCGATGGAGGAATAAAAACGTTCGAATAACTCCTCCTCCAATCGCTCGGTTTGCTGCATATACCCATTGCCGCTTAGATTGAAAAGTAATTCCCAATGGAAATAACTTTCCGTATTCGTCCCCCGATGATAACTGTAAATCTTATCCCGAAGCATGTTCGACGCGTCACATAACGGAGCATGTTTATTTTGATCGACAGTTAACGCCTTGGGCAACTTCTTATCGGCGCCTTTCAACCAAGCCGGAACCGCAGGAGTAACCGGTGGGTAACCGATAACCGTCCACATCGTAGTGAACGAAGCATCCTCGTCCGGCCGTACACCTTGAATAGCCACAGCGCAAGAGGTACTTCTACGAGCGATAAAATCCTGCTCCGCAAACCAACCGGAAGTCTCTGGCTTATTATGTTTTCCATCTTTCAAGTCGATACCCATCAAAGGATTATGGAATGAGCGAGATAAATGGGACCGCACACAATTCTTCAAGTTTTCCGCATCGCGATTTTTCCACATAATCGGACGTCCGTCAGGTGTTACCTTGCCAGAAATGATAGCCGACGTGCAAGCATTGGCAAATTCCATGGCTCCTGATAAAACAAGAGCCATGAGACACAATATATTTCGTTGCGTACTCATCCGACAACTACATACATTTGTTATAAAACAACGCATTCATGAACAACTTACTAGTTCCAAAGAAGTAAGAACGGAAATTCATATCATCAGCAAAAACAATCACCTTACCGCTTCTATAAGGTTTCACCATTATAGCAGGCTCCTCTCTCAATAGGTTCGCATTATCCGCCGACAAGAATCCCGACAACAAGGGCTTTTTGGTATAATATAAAGGCGAAATATATGGATCCCTATCTTTCTGGAAAATGATATCATTCGTTTTTATAACAGCGATCTCATCTTGATCAAGTCCCCAAGCTAGCGGATGCGTCTTATCCAAATGACAATTCAGAATTACCCCTTTGATCAACTTTCCGGCTTTTGCTTCCGCCTTATCCGCAAAAGAACGATAAACCGATAAGCTGTCCGCCTTTTCAAGCAATGTTTCCTTTGTCTTTAAAGAGATAAGCCCTTGTTTGCTAGCCCATGCGCTAGCCTTTCCGGTAGCGATCAACACTCCTCCGGCAGCAACCCACTCCTTCAAGGCAGTCTCGGTACCCTTAGTTAGATTTGGAACACCATTAGCCAAAATGATAACATTGTAAGCCTTCAAGTCCTTGCCTGTCAAAGACGGGTTCTCTATCAATACCGGACGCATCTGAAAACGCTTATCCAACAAGAACCAAATCTCACCCGATTCCGGGATACTTACGCCACGTCCTACTAACATAGCCACTTTCGGCTGCTCCAATGGTTTAAAAGCCGGGCTGCCAAAATCCACATCAGCCATCAATCCCGTGTTGGCCGAATAGATATCCACTCCCGTATTTTTCGCCAACTCATCCAATGTCGCATAGAGCACATCCGAAGGAAGCGGCTGATTATGCGTCAATACCTGGTAGGTACCATAGCCCATCGTCCATTCTCCCTCTTCGTTCTTAAATTGGAACGGACGGTTGGTCGCACTGACCCGAATCCCCTTACGCTGCAACTCATAGACAACCTTAGGCGCATAAAACTCCCGGTTCTCAAACACATACCCCACCCGGCTTTCCCCGCCGATGAGCCGTCCTTGCGGAAAATCATTTCGCTCAATCCGATCACCCATCAATCCGGCGACACTCTTCACCGGAGCACACTCCAAGTTAAACGCATGCGGGAACGTCCATGTAGAGATATCATAGAAAGTACTATCCGTATATTCTAAACAATCCTCCATAAGCACCTTAACCATCGTACTGTATTTTTGCGCCACCGGAATGACATAGGCTGAACCTTTTTGGAACTCCTTGTTACCTGCGGCTTGATAGTCCTTCGCCAACTGATAGACCTCGATATGATGACGGGCCATATTCTCCAAGAAATGAAAAGCGACAGACTTAGATCCGCGTGTATCGAACACATAGCCCTGTACCGCCTCCTTCCGCGCCTCAGAAGCCGTACGTTCATAATATTCCTTCTGATAAGCCAGCAAACGGGTACGCATCGCCTTGGCCGCTTCCAGCGTAGCGCAAGAGGCTAATGCCTGATTCCGGATCGTCCAGCCAAAGGTCCATTCCCCGCTCGGGGTATTACGCAAATGTCCGCGCGTGGAACCTTGCTCATATAGCAGGCAAACGGATCCATGCGCATCTCCATAAGCAGCCCCTTTTCCGTAATAGAAGTCATCATAACCCTCCTTCGAATAATAAGTCGTCCCAATCCGATCGAGTGCCTTTGCCGTATAAGAAGAAATCTCGGCTGTCAAGTCTTGATTAAGCTGGGGAGTAAACGGATGGGTACGCTTAGGATGTCCCGGACTGAAATAATAAGGACGTAACGCCCCTTGCTCATGTTGATCCACGACCACATTGGGCAACCATTCAAAATATCCATTTAAGCCATTGATCCCCTCGGGATGTTGTGCCATAAGCAAGTCGCGATTACAATCGATCCAATAATGGTTCGTACGACTGGAAGGCCAAGGCTCGGTAAACTCACGTGATTTTATATCGCTAACATTCGTGAAACTTCTAGAGGAATTCACCCACGACGCAAACCGATTGATTCCATCCGGATTGGCTCCGGGAGTCATCACGACAATCTCTTGGTCTAGTAATTCCTCGATCTCAGGCCCTTGTGCCGCCGCCAAATGATAGGCAACAGCCAACGAAGCGTTCACACCCGATGCCTCATTTCCATGAATGCTATAAATCAAGCTTACGATCACAGGCATGTCGTCTATCACTATGCTTCTCGATTTCGCCACGTCGCTCAACTTTAAGTGCTCCTCCTTCAGTCGATCTATATTCTTTTGGTTCTCGGCCGAAGTAAACACGACCTCTATAAAAGGACGGTGCTGATAGGTACGCCCCGTCTCCCTAATCGTGACACGGTCGCTGCATCGCGCCAATGTTCTCATATATTCCACTACTTGATCCCATCCGGCATGTTGTTCTCCAAGCTGGAATCCCAAGATTTTTTCCGGGGTAGGAACCTGAGGGTCATAAACCTGAGAACCTTCCGGCAAGAAATACGTTAAATCATACGGATACTCATCCGCTTGTGGTTGAGCAAAAACACCTGTCGCCAAGAAGATTGGCAACAGGCACATTAAAAAAAATCTTCTCATAACTATTTATTTACTTTATGGATTCGGTTCGCAAAGCGGATTCAGTTGAGTCTCCTTATCAGGAATAGCCCATTGCCAATCCCTATGTCCGGCCGGACGATATCTGTTCCCGTTACCCGTCACCGTTCCATCTCCATACATATTGTAATTAGAAGCTTCTGGATCCACCACTTTAGGCATTGCGTCTTTGTTCCAATATTCAATCAAACCATTCGGGAAAACCTCAGGACGAGGAGCCGGTCCACGGTCCAAATCCATATTCAAACGTTTCAAGTCGAACCAACGGAAACCTTCCCCCCAAAGCTCTATGCGACGTTGAGTCATCACCTCTTCTATCAAGTTTTCGCCCGTTTTCGTAGACAATGTATACTCCGGATCCCGATGACTTGCCAGCGGATAAAGAGCCTGAGCCGCTTTGCCTGGCTCCCCAGCACGTGCATATCCCTCCGCCATGATCAACATCATCTCCGGCAAGCGCATGAAAGGAACATCCCGGCCACCTTTCGTCGTAGGATCCGATACGATAAACTTATTGGCCATATAATTAGCATACGCTTTACTGTTACACTCCGCCCGGATCGGTCGCGGAAGAGTATTGGGATCGGTCGCCCTCGGAAACCAAATTCCTTTACGCACATCGGTATCACTGATCTTGTCGTATAACTTATTATAAATCGCACGAGGGGTATTGCCATTATACGAAATGATCTCATTCGACATATATCCATGGAAGTGAGTCAAGTTCGGAGCTTGCTGCAACAAAGGATTCGATCCCCACAACCATTCTGTATTTGATTGATCGCTAAAACGATCATTCAATGTCGTATAGGTATCATCTTGCAATTTGGCTCCTGATAGATCAACGACCAATTTAGCCATTTCAGCCGCTTCCAACCATTTACCTTGCGTCAATAAGATACGAGCCTTCAAACCGCGAGCCACGTGCAAATCAATATGCGACTTATTAGTCCGTTTCTCCTCCGTAGCACCCAATAATTGGATCGCCAAGTCGATATCCTCATTGATCTGCGTATACACCTCCTCTACAGAAGCTCTCGCTCTCGGCTCCGTTGAGTTATCGTTACGAATTACCACACCCAATTGCGTGTTATCGCCCTCTGCCTTATAACGGCCGCCATACATCTGTACCATCGTGAAATAGGCGAAAGCCCGGTAAAAATGGGCTTGCCCCTTGATATAATTCCTCTCGCTCTCCAAACCTTCCGCAGCATCGATATTATCGATAATCATACTACTGTTAGAGATAAAATATTGCAACAAGCGATAAAAATGGGTCGCGCTACCGATCGTCGCATTCCGATGGCTCGACCATTGAGCCTGCTTTTGGAACTGCGCATTGCTGTACGTATATACCAAATCATCCCCCATCACCTCATACCAAATCATCAACATATCGTAACCGCCATAAAAAGCCGAACTAGACAGATCACCCGTCCACATCAATTTATGCAAGCCATTTACAGCCAACATAGCCGATTGGGTATCATTGAACACTGCTTGCTCATCCACCGTTTGTGTGGAAGTTGTCTCCAAAAAATCCTCCTTGCAGCCATTGAATAATACCACAAGAGATAGCAACACTACTATATATATATTTTTCATATTGAACATGATTTAAAAAGTAAGATTCAAACCAAAAGTAAATACTCTCGCAGGCAAATAAACATCCGCATTACCACTATATCCTGAGAATATGTTTGAACGAGGGAAAATACCTTTTCGTTTCGTCAGCAAGAATAGATTCTCTCCTGACGCATATACCCGGAGTCCTTGCATGGAAACCTTCTCCAGCCATTGCTTCGGCAGATCATAGCTCAAAGTAGCGGAAGCCAACTCCAACATATTCGAGCTGATCAACCAACGAGTAGAAGTTCCCGCATTCATATTCGTATCTGCGAAATCCTCGATGCGAGGCACATTCGTGACATCGCCCGGTTTCTGCCAACGATTCAAGATATCCACATGCTTGTTGGAAGTCAAGGATGCGGATCCTGAAGGCTGTGTCATCAAATCAGAATATCCTACATCATACATCTTGCCACCTAGCTGGAAGTTAAACAACAGGCTTAAAGAAAGATTCTTCCAAGATACGTTCGTATTAAGACCTCCCGATACCTTCGGTGTAGATTCTCCGGCCCAATCATAAATGGCCTCATTCACGTTAGTCGTATATGTTTTTCCATCCACCTCTACCAGGTCGACAGACTCCACCGTCAGTTCCGGATCCGGCACATAGATAGAGTTTCCGGTAGCAGGATCTACTCCCGCCCACTGGCGAAGATAAAACTCATAGCGCGAATGTCCCTCTTCCACCCGATGTACTCCGCTGTTATAAGGTTCTACCGGCAAAGAGGTAATCCGATTTTTCAACCATGTAGCGTTAATTCCCACAGACCACGTCCAATCCTTCGTCTGGATGATTCTTCCGTTCAAATCAACTTCCACACCTCGATTGTACATCGTACCTGCATTCTTATATGCGCTGGTAGTACCCGTATCCGGTGCTTGCGGGATCGAGAACAATAAGTTGCTGGAACGGCGATCGAAATACTCTACACTACCCGACAAACGGCTTTTAAACAACTCAAACTCTAACGCCACATCGCCATTGCGAGACACCTCCCATTGCAAATCCTTATTACGAACGACACGTTGCTGGATATAACCGGCCTCCAATCCGTTCATGGCCTGCTCGTAAGCCGCTTGCCACGCATAGTAGCTACCGATGGCATCATTACCCACCTCACCGTAAGCGACACGCAACTTCAGCAAATCGATGAAATCAATATCTTCCATGAAACGCTCCTCGTCAATACGCCAACCAGCTCCTACCGAGAAGAATGTACCCCAACGGGAATCCTTGTAAAAGCGGGAGGATCCGTCGCGGCGCACGGATGCAGAAAGGAAATAACGGCTGTTATAGTCATAGTTCGCACGGGCAAGGAATCCCTCCGTCTTGTAGGTATTCGTATAAGAGTCTTGCTCGTCCGGCACCGAATAATTGCTGAACTCAAAGTTGCCATTATGGATGGTCTGGTTTTGCATGGAGCCTTTCAGGTAATTGTACTCATAATCATAACTCTCATGTCCTAATAAGACATCGACATGGTGATTGCCGAAATTCTTTGTATAGGAGAGCAATTGGTTGAACGTCCAAGTTGTCTCAAACGAAACGGTCTTCGTGCTTGACCCCACCTCAGTCTTCTCCGGATAATAGATACTGGCCGAATGCCCTAAACGAGAGCTTGTTCCCACGGCTCCGTTCACCGTAAACTTGAAATCATTCAAGAAACGGATCTCCGCATACAATTTCGCGTTCAATTGATTCCGCTTGTATCCGTTGCTGATATTTTGCAACTCAATAGCCGGGTTATTACCAGAGATATACGCACGCGAAGGCGCTTCCACACCCTCCTCGATCGTATAGGCCTGACCGAAGTCGTACACTTTATTACCATTGGCATCCAGCACATATTCTTTGGTACGAGGATCGTGTACATGGATCGGATAGATCGGTCCGATATAGCGAGTGAATCGGAAAGGGTTGTTGTTATTTCCCGAAGCTTGCGACTGCTGCCCTTCCGCCTTGCTGATATTCCCAGAGAGCGTACCGCCAATCTTCAAGAACGAGGTGATCTGCGAGTTAACATTCGTATTCAAGGTATATCGGTCAAACTTCGATCCGATGATATAACCACCTTCCGTCAGATAACCGGCGGAAAGATAATAATCCGACTTATTATTACCTCCGCTCACGCTCACGCCTATATCCGTACGGCTGCCCGTGCGCTGGATAGCGTCTTCCCAATCGGTATCATCCGCCCACATGAACGTAGCGTTCGGGTTAAGCACACCGTTCGCATCCACGACCTGATCGTCCGGCACGTTAAACGGATTGAAGCCCAGCGTTCCTGAAATCAAGTTTTGAGCGGCTGCCATTCCCGCTTGCTCTGGTGACGCACCACCACTTATCAACTGGTTGCGTGCGCTCTCCCAATATACTTTCAAATAATCATTCACGCCCAATCGTTCATAATCCTGACTTTGCCGATTCGTGAATCCTTGGTTGATTTTCACATTCACCGACATACGATCCTTACTACCCGTCTTGGTGGTTATCAAGATAACACCATTACCACCTCGTGCGCCGTACAGAGCTGCAGATGAGGCATCTTTCAAAACAGACATACTCTCTATATCACTGGGATTGATACTACTGATACTCTGATCGTAGGGCATACCGTTAAGTATAATCAAAGGGGTATTCGTCGCAGAAATAGAGCCCAATCCGCGAATATAGATATCCGAATCTGAACCGGGCTGACCACTGGCTGAGGCTACTTGCACACCCGGCGTAGATCCTAGTAAGGCTGAAGTTGCCGATGTAACAGGACGAGCCTCTATCTTCTCTGACTTCAGCAAACTGGCAGATCCAGTAAACGTACTTTTCTTAGCCGTACCATAGGCCACGACCATCACCTCATCCAATGTTTCCGAATCATCCTCCAGAAGTATCATCATCTCTGATTTGATCGGAAGCGTTTGCGAAGTCATGCCAACAAAAGATACGGTAAGCGTACGGGCATTTGCCGGCAAGTTGTCCAATGAGAAACGTCCCTCCACATCTGTAATTGTACCGATTGTTGTACCTGTCACAACAATATTAGCACCAATGACCGGCTCGTTATCAATTCTTTGCAAAACACGTCCTGCAACTTTCCGGGATTGTTGTTCAATGCCATTTAAATAAGAAGTAGGCAAAGCCTCGGCAGAAACACTACCTGCCACTGAAAAAGCCAATAAAAAATGAGCTAAAAGCACGTTTTTAAAAGTCAAACAACGAATGCATCCTTTTAGTCCGTGCATATTGTCAAAAAGATTCATAATAATAGTTTTAGATTTTAATTTATCAAACACAATAACATCCGCAAGATCAGAATAAATATTATAACATCAAAGTAGGAAGCTCATTTTATTTACATTCTCGTATAAATAACACATAAAAAGTAGCGAATTTTCGTGAACGTATTCCATAGAAACAAGCCTGCTATTCGGCGGTATCGTACTGATGGTTACGTTACTGACCGTAAGCAGGCATAGTTATAAAGCGGCACCTCGTAATCCCGTAAATGCCTTACAAAGCAAATAGTGAAGAGGAATATTAAACTCTATTCGCCCATTGGCAATTTACTTAACTGAGATATTGCCTGTAAATTGGAATAATCGTATTGGTAAAGGCCATCATCGGCGATCATCATCAAGGTATTCCTAAAAGGGATTACATCGTAACCCTCCATACCTGCATAATGAACAAGCTGATTAGCCAGCAAGGTCATAGGATCTTTCGCATTGAAGACCTTTAACCCTTCGTCACAGAGGAATAAAGTACCGTTATCGATACCTAATCCTTTCGGACATTTCATGCCATAAGTAACCAGCAGGTTCGGTTGGTCCACATCACTTACATCTATGAGCATCAGTTCATTGGTATTTTGCCCGCAAGTATTTCCGGAATGCACGGTCACATACGCTAAGTCATCCTCCACGACAACCGGATCACAACCAAAGACATGACTTACGGAAGAACGATACTTAGGCGCTAACGGATCTTCCAGCGAATAGATCAACATGCCGGTCGGAGTTCCCATGAACATCTTATCTTTATAGTTGAAAAGAGTCTCGACATCACGTTGCAACCAAATGTCGTTTGTCGTCAAGACAGGCTTGTCTCCAGACAGGTCGAAAACACACATGATATTCTGTTCTACCGTATATAAGTACTTACCATAAATAGAAAAACGAGCCATAGATCCGTTCACGCCCTGCGTGGAAGTACCCGGCGCCGCATCGTTCGCCATCAGATCACCGCCATAACTCGGATAATGGTAAATGGTTTCCTCCCGTTCCTTCGGCTCCCAACCAACCACGACACCTTTCGCTCTCGCTTCCTCCGAATAACACATATTATAATCGAACCCATAGCCATTCTCTATGGTCGGAAGCGCATAACGGAAAGCGTTCTCCACACGACCTTCCAATTCAGGTCTCTCCGGATCGGAGATATCGAACCAGACCAGATCCACATACGAATCCGCATACAATTTATCATCCTTGATCGAGAGATCCTCGTTACCGATCAATTCTACAAAGCCCGCTATCCGGGGAGATGCCGGATTCCTGTTATCCACGATATGGATGCCCTTATCCGGGGAAGAAATATACAGGTAATCCTTATAGAAACAGATCTTACCCCGCTTGGTGATTGGTACCACCTCATCCGTCACCTTCACTGAATTCCGAAACTCGGAGATCGACATGAATACCGGTTCGTTGATAGCATACCGCACGACCTCCACTCTCACTCCATCATCCTTGCATCCCATTAAGACGCAAAGGCTAAAGGCAAACGCCCAATAAAAAAGTTTCCGCATAATTATAATAGATTTAATCATTAAAAAGCATATCGTATACCTGCGCTCAACCCAAATCCCAACGGCTTGTCCGTACGGATACTAGCCGGTTGATCACAGTCAAAATAATGGGAGAAGCGAGGCTCGAAATAGAGGCTCCAATCCCCATAAAAACGATAAGCAGCACCGACCGAGGCATTCACGGACCATTGCATACCATGGATATCCTCCTTTTTGCTCTTGGAGATAGTCGTTCCGTTTCCGGCGATATAGCCACTATACACGGCCTGCAAGCCCTTCTCCATCATAAAGCCTCCGGAGAGATAGACATTCCATCGCTGATTCTTCCATAAATAAACCACCAGATTCAAGGGAATACCCAGATAATGCAAAGACGATTTCACCTCTGACGGGCAATCCCCTCCCCTCTTGAATGTAGTGGATAAATACGTATACATCAATCCACTTTCCACGGCTATACGCCGGCTCAAATCCTTCCGTACCGTAAAACCGAATGATATCGGAAGGGAGTAGCTAACGTCCGGATAAGATTCGAACGAACGATTATCCAAGAAGTTCTCATCCACCTTAGAACTCCGTAATACCGGGGCATTACGGAATGAGACCGTTTGGGGAGGCGTATTACCACTCTCCTTTTCATCATCGTCTTTATCCGGCTTATCCGGATCGGGGCTTCCTGCCGAATTATTCATATCTCCCGGAGAAGAAGCATCGCCATAACTCATATCCGTATTTAAAAAGCTATCTACATAACCACTAGAGCCAACGGCGGCGGCCAATAACCACTTGTTCCGTTTACTCTTCTTGGCTTTCTTTTTCAAAGAGGCTTTTCGTCGGGGACTCCGTTCGCCTTCCGGTAGAGGAACCGTAGAGTCACCTCGCTTAACGACTATGTCCGTCGAATCCTCGGACGCATCCTCCTTCACAGACGGTTCTTCTACGATAGCCGCAATCGCATCCTTCTCAATAATCTCGATAGTCTCACACTTCTCATCCTCCCGGATCGTTTCCTTTTCCCCGACAATAGCGGAAAGCTTAGCCTTTTTTTCCCATTTCAGCACTTTCGCTATACGTTTCTTTACAGGCTCTACAGGTAAAACGGGACGCTCCGGAAGAATATTCATTTCCTCCGCTTTCTCCGATATCTCTTTCTGAAAGGGGCTCAATTCCTCCAATGGCATCTTCTCCGGGGAAGGTAGCAGCCAAATAACCAAGGCCAGCACTGCGGCGGCGGCCAAGCCTCCCGTCCACAACCAACCCCGTGATCTCGCTTTCCGGTTCATCCGGGCCTCCACCTCATCCCAGCAGCCGGCATCTACCGGCAACCGGTGCTCTTCCAAGCGCTGCCGCATATAGCCGCTGAAATCATCCAGCCGTTCGTTATGATCCTTATCGTCCCGCATTTTCATGCCTTATTAAAGATTGTACACTCTTTTGCAAAGCGTTCCTCGCCCGGATAAACTGGGAACGGGAAGTCGCCTCCTGTACATGCAGCATCTCGGCGATCTCGCTATGCGTATATCCCTCTATCGCATATAAGTTGAAGACCGTACGATATCCCGGCGGCAATTGGGCCACGCAAGCCAACAAGTCATCTGCCGATAAACGGTCTAATACGGAGTAGTTGATATCTTCCAAACTGTCGTCATAGCCGTCCAGACCTACACTTAGCCTCGTGTTCTCTGAAGACCGGAGATATTCAAGAGCCGTAGTGACAAAGATCCGCCGTATCCATCCCCCGAAAGCCCCGGAGCCGGAATACGACCGGATCTTCGTAAATATCTTCACGAACCCGTCCTGCAGAAGATCACGGGCCGTCTCCCTGTCACCCACGTAACGCATGCAAACACTCATCATAGCAGGAGCATATTGCTCGTACAATTCCTTACGAGCCCATGATTCGCCTCGCATACATCCATCGATTAACAGTTGTTCATCCATAAGTACTTATGCTCTCTATTATATGGATGAAATAGGTATCCTAAAAGTTGCATCTTATTCAAAAAAAAATTACCTTCACATCAAAAATAGGAGGAGAGTGTATGAGACGAGGATTATTTATATTCATGGCATGGATATGTGTCGTTGGAATTCAGGCACAGTCTGACTTTTCGTTTATTTTAAATAAAGAAGGTAAAATCATCGTCCTGCCTAAAAACAAGACGTATGAGTTGAACATCCCGAAAGCCTCTTATAAGACATTTACCCCTGCGGGGACACGGGATATCGATATTAAACTGCGGGAGTTCACGCCCGATATTCCCCATACGTCCCTACAAGAGCGTCCGATGGATATGCAGATATCTTCCGCCGCCTATCAGCCGTTCTTTAACGTATATACCCCGATGCTTCGGGAGGTATCGCCAATGGCGTTGGATTTCAATGAGACTTATATGAAACGGCTAAACGAGAGCTTCGATCTTATCGCTAACGGTGTTCAATATACATGGCCGGGAGTCGGAGGCATGACGATCATGAACGGGGGTATTTCTTGGCACAGCGGCAATTGGAGTCTTTATGGCGGAGGATTCGGTGGTCGTTTCTTTAGTCCCTTCAACCCTAGTCCCGGAATAACAGCCGGCGCAAACGTACAAGTGGAATATCAACCTACGGACTGGTTGAAACTGAAAGGATGGGGACAATACGCTTATTACGCCGACGAGTACAACAATCCCCATATGCTTAGGAATCCCTTTTTCTATCATACCCAAGTGGGCGGCTCAATGGAGTTCAAGGTTACTGATAATTTCTGGATGGGAGCCGGTATCAACTATGAATACAACCCGGTACGACGGAAGATGGAACCACAGTTCCTAGTCTATCCCGTCTTCAAATCGGGCCGCTTCAAGATTGGAATGTGAGGAAGACGCTATTTCCGTCTCAAACATTCCTACGTGGCAACTGCCTAGGATACCGACGCCACCGTCTATATTGCTAAATACACGGATCGGTTCGGCCAGACCGCCATCGATCAAAAGGTTCGAAACTGAATCCGTGTCTTTATCTTGCAAAACTTTCAGATATCGATAGTATTCCGCCGAGATAGCATATAGGTGTACCCGTAGGTGCTTAGGAGGAATCGGAAGAAAATCTTCCTCATTTAGATCTTCTATCCCTATCGAATCCGGGACTACTTTTAGCGGATATGATCCATAATAAGGTTCATAATAATACTCATCCCTTAAGTGCAAGGTATATTCTTGCCCGTTTATTAACTCATCAGAAAAGACCTTTCCATCATACCCATACATCCAGTCATTGCCAAAGATTTGATCCAAGGCTGTCAACGATTGACCAAAAACAGGTTCAGTCGCATAGTTTGGACTCACCGAGAACCATTTATATTCTCCTGTATATTCCTTAGCTATTCCATCAAAAACAGGAATGCCCTCTTCCATACGGAGTAAATAATAATTCTCCTCGGCAGGGTTATCTTTGAGTGTTACCTGATAAATCGCATTCTGGCGAGCAGAACCAAAAGAGCCAGCTACCGTGGCATAGGTTACCCCCGCTTTCAAGACCTGAGCAGGCTCAGGCATGACCGTCTCAGCACTTGCCACACCATATTCCGGATAAGAAGCTTCCACACGGATACGATCCCCTTTCACCGGTATAAAATCAGACTTGAAATAACCTTTCGTGTTAAATGCCTCATCCCCCTCCTGAAAGCTCATACGCTCTTTAAAAACGCCATTCACGAATAAATTCACCTCGGCTTTATCCAAAGTCACGTTCGGATGATCATCCGTGAAAAACCAAGTACGGGAGACACTTACGGTTAAGGGTTCGCCGGTTATAGCGACACAGTTCACTACCAAGGTAGGATCCGGCCGTAAGGATTCAAGGTCGATCTCCTTGATGCAAGACATCAAACCAAACAGGCTTACTATACAAATCGTATTTATTAGAATATTCTTTATCTGTTTCATCTTCCTAGAATTTATAAGTATATGATAGGGAAGGTATGATAGGCATAATACCTATCAACTTAAAACAAGGTTTTGTTTTACCGCTATAGGGAGAAGAAGAATCTGGGACTAAGTTATTCGTTCGTTCCCAGTTATCACTTTTATAGACCATAAACGGATTCATCCGGCTATATACATTATAAATACTGATATTCCAGATGCCCATTCGTCCCTTCTTCTTCGGACGGTAAATATTAAGTCCCAAATCCAGACGATGATAAGCCGGCATCTGGTAATTATTACGACGTGTATACAAATCCACCACTTCCCCGGATGGTTCCCACCAGTTATTCATCTTGTATTGGTTGGAAATAGTAAGCGTACCAGCTTGCTCATAACTCTCCAACGACAAGGTCATTCGATTGCCGGAAGTATACGTCCAAGCGGCTGTCAGTTCCACCTTATCCGACAGTTTATGCGAAACCACGATATTCAGCTTATGCCGGTTATCGTAACGTGCCGGAAAGCGTCGCCCGTTATCGATCTCATCGAAACGCCGATCCGACCATGAAAGTGTATATCCTATCCAACCGGTCGTACGTCCGCTTTCCTTGCGAGCCAAGAACTCCACGCCATACGAACGTCCCTTGCCGACCGCCATTTTTTCCTCCCAAGCCGCCGTACCGGGCAAGAAGGAATAGCCGTCTTTATAATCCAACAGGTTCTTCATCCATTTATAATACCCCTCTACCGAGAAACTATAAGAACGCATCAGATTATAATAGAAACCAGCGGAGACTTGATCACTGATTAAAGGTTTCAACTTACGGGTAACAGGCATCCACGCATCCGTCGGCAAATTTATATAACTGTTGCCCAATAAATGGATATATTGCCCCATACGGGCGTATGAGGCTTTGAAGCTAAGATCGTCACGTAGCAACCATCTCAAGGAAGCGCGAGGCTCCAATAAGGTATAAGCCTTCCGCTCCACATTGAACAGGCTAAACCGAATCCCCGCATTCAAACGCAAGCTAGGTAAGACATTCCAATCATCCTCTCCAAAGATAGCCGCCTCACGGGCCCATAGCAGATCATTCGTATATATTTTCCCTATATTCGAAAACTCCAGCATACCGGAACCGGCTGCTTTCACCTCATTATACTCCGGGCGGAAACGGTGCATCAAGAAATCCCCTCCAAAACGAATCACATGCGACGTAGAAGGCGTGTAATCAAAAGAGGAACGGACGCCCATATCCAAGATAGAGGTAGAACTACTCGTTTCCGATGAAGAAGAGAGATAATTATCTTCTCCTTCCACACCATAATTATATTCTTTTGAACTCCGTACATTCGAGCGATACCGTGAAAAGACCCCGGAAACCCGTCCGAACAAACGGTTATTGAAGACATAAGTCCAGCCCAAGGTTCCCATCAAATTACCCCAACGCAGCGATGAATGGGTACCATCCGTATAAGGGACTTGCTCTTCTTCTGTTGAGAAATCCGTTCCCCCTCCTTTTAATACATCATTCCCGTTATATAAGCTGAAAAACATCCGGCTGCGATCGCTGAAACGATGATTAAGCTTTAAATTCAAATCGTGAAAAGCGTAACGAAGGTTGATCCGGCTCCCGTTCTTTTTTATGACCCTGTTTACGATCGCTATCGTCGGGGCAGAGAATACATCCAGCCACGAGCGTCTAAGCGCTATCTGAAAAGCCGTGCGATCCTTGATGATAGGGCCT
Organism: Parabacteroides sp. AT13; assembly: GCF_002272965.1. Lineage (NCBI taxonomy): Bacteria > Pseudomonadati > Bacteroidota > Bacteroidia > Bacteroidales > Tannerellaceae > Parabacteroides > Parabacteroides sp. AT13. The sequence continues at coordinate 1,191,499 of NZ_NQMH01000001.1, forward strand.
TCCAAGCTCAGATTACCGGAGATCAGCCCGATCGTAGCGCTACCATGGTACTCTTTCATATTGCCCTCTTTGGTATGGACATCTACCACAGACGAGAGTCGCCCGCCATATCTCGCAGGGAAACCCGCCTTGAAAAAGTCCAGATTACGGATCGCCTCCGGATTGAAAGCGGAGAATAGCCCGCCGACATGATTGATCTGGTAAACCGGATTACCGTTTATCAAAAACAAATTTCCATCTTGGTCGCCGCCACGAACATATAAACCGGCCAGTCCCTCTGTCCCACTGGCTACACCCGGAGTCAGTTGCAAGGTCTTCACGATATCGGACTCACCAAACAGGGTCGGTGTCGCCTTGATCGTCTTCTGGCTAAACTCCATCGTTCCCATCAAGGTGTTATTTACAGACAAACGATCCCGCTCCGAGGCCGTAACTACCACTTCCTCCAGACGGGCGTTCGGACGCAACTCAATATTTAATATGGTATCCCTATCCAATTCCGTGAAATTAAAGGAACAGCTCTCATAACCAATGTAAGAAGCATGCAAGCGGATATTCCCCGGCGGAAGCGTCAAACTGAAAAAACCATAGCTATTCGTAGCCGAGCCTTTCCGGCTGGCGACCTCATAAACAGAGGCTCCGATCAGAGACTCCGAGGACGCTTGGTCCCTCACGAAGCCGCTGATCGTTACCTGTCTCTGTCTACGCTTCAGAATCACGATCTTTCCACTCACCTTATACACGATCGGATACGACTCGAACAAGCGGGTCAAACAATCCGTCAATGTCTCATCTTTCACTTGGAAACTGATCTTCGGAAGCTCTTTCAACAAAGAAGACTCATACGAGAAGGTCACGCCCGCCTGTCTTTCGATCTCTGACAAGACCTCCGGCAACGAAACCTCCTTCATACGCAACGTAATCCGGGGATCATCCTTCGTCTTGGCTGATTGGGCCAAGAGGTCTGGAACAGGCATAAAAATCATCCAGCAAAAAATGGCCATAAGCCATTTATTCATCCACTCTGTCATCATTCTACTTTATTGAGTTCATTGATAAGACAGGATCTCCCGGAAATACCCCTATCAAGGAAAAGCCTTTTTTTCATACCTCGTGAACTTACCGCTTCATGATGTATGAACCGGCAAGCGCAGGTCGTCAACGCAGGATGGGCTTATCCATCCCAAGGATTCCAATAAGGAGGCACCGTGTCTCTCGGCATCGTGATACGCGATTTATCCTCTTGATATCCGGTGACAATCCCAAAGCCGTTCTCCACATTCGAATACGTATCGGAAGGCTCTATCAACGCCCCGAAATTCGCGTCGCCGATCGTGATAGAGTACCCCCTCATAATCTTCATATATCGATAATAATCCTCGGAGATAGACAACAGGCGCACATCGTAATGAACGTCCAGAGAAAGGGTATCACTCTCATACGAGTATTCAACAGGAAAAACAGAAACCTTAATAGCATTCGTATTAACCAGATCCTCCCCTCTAAATACGCCCATACAGTAACGCCCATCCATCTGGCTCGTGATAGGACTACCTCCAAAAGACTGGAAAACAGGATCCTCATAATCCACGCTAAAACCGGAATAATACCAACTATATCCTCCTAAGCTACGGAAAGAGGTTACGGTACGGGTACTATCCCCCTTCCGGAAGTCCAAGATCTGCTCCACGATTAAACGATAATAGGAATCCGTCTCAACCCCGATTTTAACAGAGAAACGCAGATATTCGGCATAGTAGGCAGAAGATCGATAGGATAAGGTATCCACCTCATAAATCCGTGCCCGACCGGGGATACGAGTTTCCCCGGATACCGGCTCATACCCATCGGCCTCGGCCTCTATACGCAAACAATCCCCCTGTCTCACGAAACAACCGGGCAGAACATATTGCCCCCGTGAATGTATAGAATCTTCCGGCAGGTCATCATTGCGCATAAGACCTTGAAACTCATCATTGACATAGACACGGACTTTCGCATCGGATAACTCAAAATCGGGAACGCTATCCATGATAAACCATGTTTTCGAGAGATGAGCACACACCTCCTTTCCGGGACATACCGATGCGTTCAGTACAATCCGATCCGGTAGATCCTCCAAATCAATCTCCACATCCCGAACGCAAGAGACCATCAATAATCCTAACACAAACAGGTAAGGTAAATATCTTTTCATAAGCTAGAATTTATAAGTATAAGAAACTGAGGGCATGCAATAGAACAAAATCGTCTCCTGTAGCACCACCTGATATCGCTGATTTATATCCTGGTTTACCATAACCTCCGTCATGAAGGGATTCGGTTTCAAATACGTATTGTATATGCTTATGTTCCAAATCCCCATCCGACCCTTCTTTTTATATCGATAAAAATTCACGCCCAGATCCAAACGGTGATAAGGAGACAATTGATAATTATTACGAGCGCTCAAACCTGAATTCATCGGTCTGTATGAATCTACTCCGGCATACCCGTTCTCTTTCTGATAAATCGGAGACAGATATTTATACTCCGGCAAGCTAATATGGTTTCCTGAGGCGAACACCCAAGCTCCCGTCAACTCCACCTTCCGGGATAACTTACGAGAAACGACCACATTCACCTTATGCCGGTTGTCGAAGCGAAACGGGAAATGACGCCCCTTATTCACGGAACCATCCGGAAACCACCGATCCGACCAAGAGAGCGTATACCCGATCCATCCGGTTGTCTTCCCATTTGTCTTTTGCGCCATAAACTCCACACCATAGGTCTTACCCTTTCCCAAACCGACCCGGTCTTCCCAACCGGAGAAATGTGTCTCAACCGGCCAATGATCCTTATAATCAATCAAGTTATTCAACCGTTTATAATACCCCTCGATCGAGAAATCATACATCCGTTTCAGATTATAATAAAGCCCGGCAGTAATCTGGTGAGAACTCATCGGAGGGACTTGCTCCGTCACCGGGACCCAAATATCCGTAGGCTGGTTCACATAGGTATTCGATAATAAGTGGACATATTGGTTCATCTTACTGTAGGATATCTTCGCCGATAGATCCGGACGAAGTAAATAACGTGCCGACAAACGAGGCTGAAAAGAATGATAGATCTCATTCTCTACATGAAACAAGGTATACCGCAATCCGGCATTCACCCGCAAGCGATCCGTGACCCGCATCTCATCCTCGGCAAACAAAGAGAACTCATGCCCTTTTATCAAGGAATAATCATACAAAAGCTCATATACGGGATTTACTAACGAATCGTTCACCCAAGACCGTTGCTGGCTATTCTCCGGGCGAAAATTATGATACAGGTAATCCGTGCCCATTCGTATCCGGTGATTCATTGAAGGAGTGTAATCCACTGACAGCCGTACGCTCAGATCCTCCATCTCCGATTTATAACGGCTATCCCGCTTAATTGATTGCCGCTCTTCCCTATTTCCTTCGATCTCATACCCCTTCGCCTCTTGCCGGATATGCGAGCGAAAACGGCTGTAGCCCACCATTAGATTACCAAACAGCTTTTGCCCGAACACGTAGTTCCACCCTGCGGAGCCGATCAAGTTTCCCCAACGCCAGAGAAACATATCATCCGAATCCTCATGCTTCTCCTTGCTTCCCTGCCGAAAAGCATCTTGCCCCATATAAAAGCTCAAATAGGCCCGGCTACGTTCCGAGAAAGAATGGTTCACCTTCGCGTTTATATCAAAAAAGTGATAACCGAAACTCTCCTTGGTATCACTGTTCTTATTAATGATCGCCAAAGCCGTCCCTGTTATCAAATCCAACCACGTACGACGTACCGAGACATTAAACGAGGAGCGATCCTTAACAATCGGCCCCTCCAGATTCGCCCGTGCGGAAAGCAAACCCACGGAGATATTCCCGTGATACTCCTGCCGATTACCGTCATTCATACGGACATCTACAACCGACGAGAGCCTTCCGCCGTATTCCGCCGGAAAGCTCCCTTTATAAAACCGGGTATTCTTTATCGCATCCGGGTTGAACGCCGAGAAAAACCCCAACAAATGGTTCACATGATAGACCGGATTTCCATCCAGCAGATACAAATTCTCATCGGCCCCGCCCCCACGCACATACAAGCCGGTCATTCCCTCGGTGCCTACTGCCACGCCCGGCAACTGCTGTAAGGTCTTCACCAGATCCGCCTCTCCCAGCAAAGCGGGCATCGACTTCACCCGCTCGGCAGGTACGTCGATCACCCCCGTGCGGCTACTCAATATCTCGTAGCGAGGCCGGCTCCCCCGAATAACGACCTCGCCTAACGAGGCCAATGACCTCAACGGGAAGTCGATCATCGTATCCCTTTGCAAATCGATCTCTATCTCCATCGCCTTAAAGCCCACGTACGAGGCCCTAAGGCGGACCTTACCGGGTGGAAGTATCAAGCTGTAAAAGCCGTAATTATTAGACATCGTCCCTCCCCTCGAACTTTTCACCAGAACCGAGGCCCCCAACAAACTCTCATACGAGGCTGAATCCCTGACGAATCCGCTGATCGTATATTGACGGGGCTTTCGCTTTAAGATGATATATTGCCCCGTAACCCGATAGATAATCGGTAATGGGGAAAATAAGCGCTTCAAGCAGTACGACAAGGATTCATCCCGGACAGACAGGGAAACCTCTGGCAGCTCTTTCAGTAGAGAAGACTCGTACGAGAAGAACAATCCGGTTTGTTTCTCAAGCTCCATCAATATATCCAACAGGGGAACCTGCCGCATATCCAACGTAACCGTCGGCGTAGGTTCGGGCATCTGCGCATATAGATGTCCCATCCAACCGGGAAGCAAAAGAATCCCTATCAGCCATACAACAATAGATCTCATAAAATGATCTAATTTTATTTCTTCGAAGTGGAAACCAAACGTGCGTCCAATGTCTGGTTAACAACCTGCAATACATCCTCCAAGGGCAGATTATTAAAAGTAGCGGTCAATCTCGCTCCCTCATTCTTTGTCCGGTTCGCGATCTTGACTTGATAATAATCACTCAAGTCCTCAATCACCTTATCCAGCGGCGTCTCCATAAAACGCAGTTGCCCCGTTCTCCAAGCCAACTTGTTCACGTCTTCTTCCGTCACTACCGTTATCTCCTTGTTCTCCATAGAATACTGAGCCGACATTCCAGCGGTAAGTATCACATTCTCCTTTTCCTCCCCGGCGGTAAAACATACCTTGCCGGTAACTACATTGACTTCCGTAACGGTAGGCTTCTCATCTATCTGGAAACTTGTTCCCAGTACCGTAACTTCCGTTTGGCTCGTTTCCACTGAGAAAGGGCGTGCCTCATTCCTCGTCACTTGGAAAAAGGCCTTTCCATTCATCTCCACGGCACGCCTCTCTTTATCATATCTCTTCGCGTCATACCGGATCCATGAATCGCCAGCCAAAGCGACCAAGGTACTATCCGGAAGATAAACATCTTTCATTTGTCCGGGGGCGGTAGTAATCGCAACCCAATCCGGGGCGTTTCTCTCTACCGTAAACCATGTCCCCAGACCTACGAGCACTAACACGACAGCGGCCGCCCCGATCCAATACCGGCGAAACGAGACCTTCCGGCTAATCGCATGCTCAGAAGCGAACTTCTGCCATGCCTTATCCGGGTCAAGGCTTCCTTCCCGATAGCGTTTCGCTACGAAACGGATGCGTTGTTCCAATTTATTGTCATGCTCGTTATTATTCATAACTATTCCTTCTATTTAATAAGTCCTTCCAGTCTCATACCATTGGAATCCGACATTTGGGGCCTGCCCCTTCTTCAATGGAACTCCCACGCTCATACTCGGCGAGATCCTAGACGATACGCAAGATGAGAAAATCATCATCGACACCGCGAATATAAATACCCACTTTATACAAACCATCGCTTTCATCCTATTTTCTCTTTAAAATGTGTATCCCAAGGTAAAACTAGCCGTATGATAGTTCAGACCTATGTTATAAGCATATCCCTTGTATTGCTTATCTATACCCAGATCATAGCCAACCTTAAAAGCGACCCGTTTCACCTCTATACCAGCCTCTATGGTAGCTCCCCAGTCAAAACGAGGCGCTACCGCATATCCTTGGCCGGGATTAAACGGGTTATATGATATTTCCTTATTATAGGGCAGCTTTCCTTTTAAAGAATAATCACTTTCCTCATACGTCACTTTTCCTCCCAAGCCAACCGCCAAATAGGGACCGATCGCCAAATGTAACCGAACATCCTTACTTACCTGCCAATCGAAACGAGCCAAGATCGGTAATTGGATATATTCACGATGCTCCTTCTGACTGCGATGCCTTATACCTTCTACATCAAAATCCTTAATTCCATAGGTATCATAATAGAAGCCCGTAAAGCCGTAACCATTACCATAACCGTATCCCCACAGATTCAAATAATCACTGGAAACGGGATAGAGAAATATACTCGTACCTTCCCGTCCCCCATATGGACTCTCACTAGTTCCATAAATCTCACTATAAGAAGACAGTCCCTTCCCCCGTCGCACATAATACAAACCGGATTGAAGCGAGAACCAGCCCGATCCGAATGTATAAGAGACCGCAGCCCCAGCCTTAAAGCCTACCTTAGCGACATCTCCCTTATACTTTGTCACGTTCATACCGGCTTCCGGCGTCACTTTCCATTGCGCTTGGGCCGAGATCACGCACATCATCAACATCACAAATACCACCAACTTCCTCATACACTCTCCATGCTTTAATGAAATAAACAAGTAACCTTTATCTCTAAGACAGAGAAATATGAAAAACCCCCATTCCTTTCTATAAAATTTATCCGAAAAAGAACATATAAACACGGATAGCGGTCTCTCGCAAAGCTTTCAATGCCTTGCTCATCTGGTTCTCAACCGTTTTTACCGATAAATTCAATTCCTCCGCGATCTCTTGGTATTTCAAGCCATCCCGTTTGGATAACAAGAAAATCTTCTTCCGTTCGGGAGGTAACCGATCGATAGCGTCCCACAGGCGAGCGTCACGCTCCGATCGCAGGATGTCTTCCTCTTCCGAGGTATCTTCTACGTCGGGTAACTGCTCGGTGGCCTCAGCGTTTACGGGTTGTGAGGTAAATGAAAGAGAACGGTTCCTCACCGCTTGATATAAATAAGCCTTGAGATTCCCGATCACATTACCAGCCCGGTTCTTATCCCATACATCCGCGAAAGCCTGTTGCACGATATCCTCGGCATCGTCCACCTGATCGGTATAACGAAGCGCAAACAAACACAAGGGCTTATATAAACTCTTGAAATGATGTTCAAATTCTTGGGTGGTAATAGCAGCCATACGTTTGTTATCTGTAACTATTCACCGCAAAGTAACAACCTTTTCTTTTTAACAAATCGCTTTTCAGGTTCTTTATAATGGTTTTAATAAAAAGAAAGCGTTTAAGGACTTATCCCTAAACGCTTTTTCTTATTTTTAATTAATAAGCATCAATATGGACGAAAACCGATAATCTGGCGTACCTCATTTAAAGTCTTAGAAGCGCTCTCACGAGCTTTCTCCGCACCCATACGGGCTACCTTATCCAGATATTCCGTATTGGCGGCCATATCCAAGATACGCTCACGGATCGGAGCGCAGAACTTATTGATATCCTCGGCCAACTGCTTTTTCATATCGCCGTAACGGATCTCGCAATTGTTGTATTTCTCATTAAAGAAATCATAGGTCTCTTTCTCGGAGACAATTTCCATCATCGTGAATAAATTGGCGATCGGCTCGGGCTTCACGCTATTCGGCTCGGTTGGTCCCGCATCGGAAACCGCTTTCATAACCTTCTTCTTGATTGTTTTCTCATCATCGATCAAGTAGATCGCGTTACCCTCACTCTTGCCCATCTTACCGGAGCCATCCAAGCCCGGTACTTTCACGGACTTATTGCCCAAATGGAACGACGCAGGTTCCGGGAAGAAATCCACGCCATACGTAGAATTGAAACGGCGGGCGAAACGACGGGCCATTTCCATATTCTGCTCCTGATCCTTACCTACAGGAACCTTCAACGCCTTATGGATAATAATATCGGCGGCCATCAAGGTCGGGTAAGTCAACAAACCAGCGCTTACGCTATGTTTATTACCTTCATTAAAAATCTCTTTCTCTACATCGCCTTCACATCCTTCCCGGCTGATATGCAACTGCTGACGGGCCTTATCCTTAAAGGAAGCCGTACGCATCAACTCGCCGATACCGGCGTTCATATTCAAATATAGATACAACTCTACCACCTCCGGCACATCGCTCTGAATATAAATGGTAGCTTTTTCCGGATCGATACCACAAGCCAGATATTCCGAGAGGATCGTCTTTACGCTATTTCGTATATTGTCAGGATGCGGGTGAGTAGTCAACGAATGCCAATCAGCGATAAAGAAGAAGCAATTATACTCATCTTGCATCCGCAAGAAACTCTTTACCGCACCAAAGTAATTGCCTAGATGCAGATTACCTGTTGGTCTGATTCCACTTACTACTGTTTCCATGTCTTGTTATTTTTAGTTTTCAAGTGGCGGCAAAGATAGTAATATTCTCACAATATACATATATTATATGCCGCAGATCCTCCTAACCACCTATTATAACGGTGGGACATCCCAATACGATTTGCCCTCCGTGAGCTGTCGTATCTCCCATTCTGGCGGCAGGTTTACCGCAGATCATCACGGTGGAAGATCCTTTAATGATCGTATCCGGAGGGCCTACACAAACGCAATTATCTCCCATTACCGCCGCCGGTAGCTTGCCGATTAGAACAGTCGCCGCTCCCGGCCCTACGATAGGACCGCCTACATGGGGTATCGGTGATGGCCAAGCCGGGGTTTGCATAGGACATGTATGCATATCTGTCAATCTTGCTGCTGGAGGCATATTTATTACTTTTTAGTTAACGATTTATTGAAATGATAATCTACAAATATATAATATTTATCATGAATATACTACTTTTGCGCGCTAATATTTTTAATCATGAATGCAAAAGCAAAAGGATATGTTCTAGGGGCTATCGCCGCCGCGACTTATGGAATGAACCCCTTGTTCGCCCTACCCTTGTATAAAGCCGGTATGAATCCGGATTCAGTCCTGTTTTTCAGATATTTATTCGCGATCCCGGTATTAGGTATCATGATCAAAGCGAGAGGGCGGAACTTTAAGTTGAAACCCAACGAGATCGTTCCTTTAATCCTCATGGGGCTGTTGGTTTCCTTCTCTTCCCTAGCGTTATTCCAAAGCTATAATTATATGGAAGCAGGCATCGCCTCGACTTTGCTGTTTGTCTATCCGATCTTAGTGGCGCTGATCATGGCGTTTGTCTTCAAGGAGAAATTAACGTTACAAACCATCTTTTGTATCTTGCTGGCATTAGGCGGTATCGGCTTACTTTATAAAAGTGGCGACGGAACGACTCTTAGTTTAACCGGTGTCCTGTTGGTCATGGCTTCCGCTCTTTCCTATGCTATTTATATCGTAGGCGCAAATCGTCCGCTATTGAAGAATATCGCTACGTTGAAACTTACGTTCTATGTCTTGCTTTTCGGAATGACCTTGTTTTTAGTCCGTATAGATTTCGGCAGGAGCCTTCACATTGTCCATGATTGGTATTTATGGGGTAACCTGATCGCTCTAGCCATATTCCCAACCGCTATCTCTTTCCTTTGCACGACACTGGCGGTCCAATATATCGGCTCCACCCCGACGGCGATCCTCGGAGCCTTGGAACCGTTGACCGCCGTATTCTTCGGAGTGACTGTCTTCGGTGAATCATTAACGTTACGATTGTGTTGCGGAATCATCCTGATCATCCTAGCCGTTACCCTCATTATCGCAGGAAGTAACGTAACAAGCCACCTAGTTCGTTTTCGAAAGCTTTTCCCAAGGCTTCCGCTTAAGAAAAAGAACGCTAAATCATAAAATCACAATAGGTATCATTTCTATCCAGATACTATTTACGGGGCTATCGCAAATCTATGATAAATTCGTAAAATCATTTGTTACAATCAATTATTTTACATATGTTTGCGATAAACAATACGTATCCAATCATGATCACCAAGTTCTCAACATGCTTATTGTTCCTTGCATTGCTCTTAAATAGTTGCCAGCAAAGGAATCAACCCACCTCTCCCCAATATGAACCGGAATATAATAGTTCAACGACTCCGGCCCTCATTGATATAGAAAAGGCGCTGAACCATCCGGCGATGTTGAAACTGAGTCAAATAGCCTCTAAGCTGGAATATTATAATGTTGGAGACGCTCGTTACACGGTAACACAAGCGATCACTATTCCGGATAGCGACGCTTTTATCACATTCAATAACCCACGTATTTATTATCGTAAGCAAGGCATTCCCAGCAAACGATATGGATTTAAGGCCTTGGATTATAAATGGAACCATGGGATGAACGGCCTTAATCTATTTTACGACAAGAAAACAACCCGTATGTACTGCGCCTTGAGCGGCCTCGACCAAGATAATAAAAAAGATTCGACCACATTCAACGATATAAGGCCATGTATCGGGGAATTATCCACATTAGATACGATGCTGACCATTCAGAATTATATATTCCCCGAAAACCTGCCTACCAAATATTCGATAAATGCGGATGCCAGTCAAATAGTAGGCTTCTCCTCCTCGGGATATATGCTTTGTGATTACGCGGAAGGCTCTAAAATCCCGAAAGGAATAACGACATTCAACCTTCGAGGAGATACGCTTTGCAAATTCATCCTTGCGGATGCCAAGGATATTAACGTCTCTCCGGATACGATCACCCGGTTTCAAACCTTTTATTGGAATACGGATCAAGACCGAATAAATTTCTTGATTCCTTATCGAGATACGGTATACCAGCTTTCAAGTTCCCACTCGATCACCCCTTTATATACGCTTCATAAAGACAATCAAGATAAACCGACCGGTCTTCGTTCTTTCTTGGAGAATCCGAATGGGCTATTTATGGGAGTCTTTCAAAAAGGTTCTCCCGCCATCTATAATTGGCTGGGATGGCTGGACGATTACAAACCGGTTATCACCCATCGAGTAGTCTATCTCAAGAAAGAGAAGAAAACATACGCCTTACCCAAAAGCTCCGGAGGATTTATCAATGATATAGATGATGGACTTCCGTTCTGGCCAGACGGACAAACCGATGACTGTGTTTATATGATTCGTACCGTCACCGAAATGCGTGAGACCGTTAAACGAACAGGCTCCTCCCGCCAAAAAGACCTAATCAAATTCTTAGACGATCCTAAAGTGTTCGAGAGGGATTATGTAATGATCGTGGCAAGACCTTGATGGATATTCAATAGATAAAGCCAAACATCCATAAAGGAATCATATTGCGGAAAGCATACTCTATGTCATCTTTCACCACATACCCATCCGCCGCTTGCTTGATCTGTTGCCGCGTCTTATTCTTTCCCCCAATCTCAAAGGTTCGGCCATCTATCTCAAAGTCTGAAATCGCAGAAGAAGTAACGAAGCATACGACTCGCATCCAAGATAGAAAAACCGTCTCACGCACGGAACCGATATCCGGTACCTGCTCCGACAACGCATAAGCCAGATTCGTATTATTCAGATAGATCTTCTCTACTTTCTCCAATAATTTCAAGCCCTGCGCTTTTTCCCGCAGTAAATTAACCAAACCTGCCTTCTCCAAATAACTCATGTAGTCGGGCAACACATTCCGGCTGATATCCAAATCTCTCGCCAACTTCGTATAATTTGGTTTGAAAGGGACACTTTGAGCTAATACATATAATAATTTCTTCAACTTTACGGCAGAAGCCACCGTCATATCCGCAAAAATCGGAATATCAGATTCCACCATTTGGTTAATCACGCTACGCAGACGCAAGAGATATTCCGTATCTTGAAAAAAGGGATAATAACCTGTCGATAAATAATCATTAAATAATTTGAGTGGACGAGCTTCCTTATAAGGGAACTCAACCTTCCCAGCAAGAATCTCTTCCAACGAATACGATGGAAGCTGCCACCCCTGCGATATATTCAAATATTCCCGAAAAGAAAGTCCGGGTAATCTATACTCTACCTTCCTGCGACTTAAATCCGCACCACCTTTCTCCAGATCAAGAATAGACGAACCTGTATAGATAACTTGAAGACCAGGAATTTGATCGTATATATTCTTCACCTCCCTAGACCAATCCTTGTATTTATGAATCTCGTCAATATAAAGTTTTTTCCCACCCAGATTATAAAATTGATAAGCCATGTCGAATAACCGATACTTGGTAAAATAGAAATCATCTGCCGTAACATACAAAGACTCATCCTCACGATCATACAATTTGATATGCTGCAACAATAGGGTAGTCTTCCCAACACCACGAGCACCTAAAATCGCAACCAATCGGCTATCCCATGCGATCTGATCGTGAAGAAAACGCACGACTTCTGTCGAAGTATGCTCTAATTGAGTTCTAAAGGAACGAAATAAGGTCTCCATATTGATTCATGTTTAAAGGACAAATATACAAAATTGCACGATGCGATGTGCAATTTTCATACAAAATTGCACATCGCATCGTGCAATTTCCTTTATATAGGTTGACCATGTTCTATCCTATTGATGAACGAGGTTTACCCGGACAAAAATAATTAACATTGTTTGCACAAATTCATTCAACTCACGATATAAATAGGTGACCTTAGATTGGCAATCCTAAGAGCAATACTGACTTGGCTAAGTAATATATACTGACTTGCCCGACACAGTATATATTACTTAGCCAAGTCAGTACTACTGCCGATAGCAAGCTCATCACACAAATAAACCATCAAATGAACGTTGAAATGGAGAATTTACTCTCCCGAAACGATCTTTAGTGAATATCCTTTACCCCGAGCACTCTCTATCACCAAACCCGGAATAGGAGACAAATCCTCTTTAAGCCTTTTAGCCGTAACGGTAAGATGCACGAAAAGTACTATCTAATGATAATATCTGAAGTGCCCCCCCTGTATAAGAAAAACAAAAATCATCCCCAAGTTCTTTGATACGCCGATCTGTATCCTCTTGGACTACCTGTTGAAATGATAGCAATACAAATACATAACTTTATGCCAACAAACCCTCATTTTTTGTCTGTCAGCTAAAAGTCAGCTAAAACAATTGGCCATGAAAAGGAATAAACTTATGTTTGTGAAAAATTAAATACGATATGAAACGAGCAATCTATTAAAACACCGTCCTTCGCAAAAAGAACAAATAAAACGAATGAAACTCTTTTGGATCACGCTACTTATATCTAGTTTAGTCTCTTGTCACAATTTCAAAGAAGACAGACAACTCTCATTCGCTCTTGAAAGAGCAGGCGAAAACCGCCGTGAATTAGAACAGGTATTGGAACATTACAAAAATGATTCCTTGAAATATCGTGCAGCTTGCTTTCTTATTAAGAATATGCCCGGGCATTATTCTTATTGCGGGAAAATCACCAACACATATAATAAACAAATTGACTCTATAATACTTCAAACACAAAAAGAGGGGCGTTATCATGATACACCTTATCTTGCCAATCGCATTGATAGAATCTCTAAAATCCACGAGAACACCTCATTCCCGATACAAGAAGACATTCGTATAATTACAGCTGATTTTCTTATTCAAAATATCGAGCAGGCTTTCCACCTATGGGAAGATGCCCCTTGGAGCCGACATTTAAATTTTGATGACTTCTGTGAATACCTATTGCCCTACTCTATCGGAGCCATGGATGTACTGGAGGATTGGAGGACTGGCATGTACCAACAAATAGATTCTACGACATTAACAGAACTCAACGACTTCAGCTATTCTTCCGATATGCAAAACTCAGCATTTTGGGCTTGTAAGCATATCAATCAGTTTTTAGAGAAGAAATTAGTTCCTGAAAACTCGGTATATTCCATTCCGTTCATAGCAAAAACCTCCACTAGGAGCATGATATCATTCGGCACTTGTAATCAATTCTCGTTAATAGCGTTAGCTATGATGAGAAGCATAGGAATTCCCGTCATGCTAGATTTCACACCACAATGGCCTTTCCGCTCGATGGGGCATTATTGGAATGTACTTTTAGATAATACAGGAAAGAATCTAGCGTTTGGAGGATGCGAGACAAAAACAGATCCGGATATACTGCATAAACCTAGCCAGAAGATGGCTAAAGTGTATAGGCGAACATACGCTATTAATCAAGATCTCGTAAAGCTGAATACAACCGAAGAGGTCGTGCCCGACCTCTTCCGGAATATTTTCATGAAAGATGTTACCTCCGAATACATGAAAACTTGTGATATCATGATTCCAACACAAAAAAAACGAAACCATAAACATGCCTACCTAGCCGTTTTCGACAATCAGAAATGGGTACCTATATGTTACGGTACACAAAAAGGAAAAGTTTGTTACTTCAATGAAATAGGAAAAGATATTGCCTATCTCCCACTTTATTATGACAATCAAGGTATTCATCCTATTACAGATCCATTCATACTTGATTCACGAGGTAGAATAAAATATCTACATGCAGATACCAGTAAACGAAAGAAAGTTATATTATCTAGGAAATACTATCTCGCAAAACATATTTTCGATTATGCAAAAACTCTCACCGGAGGACATTTTGAAGCTTCCAATAATCCGGATTTCTCCGATCCTGATACAATACATACGATTTCTCATTGGTTATTGTCCGCAGATTCTTTCGAGATAAAACCTCAAAAAACATATCGCTATTGGCGCTATGTATCAGCAAAAAACAAGGGTTGTAATCTAGCCGAACTCGCTTTCTACTCAGACAAGGAGGAAAAAGAATTAACCGGCACAATCATTGGAACAAATGCCTCGGTTCGTTACGATACTATGCCAATGGATAAATCCAAAGTATTTGACAAAGATATCCTAACTTACTATGAAGCCCCTTCTACGGTTGATTATCCATGGGTAGGCTTGGACTTCAACAAACCGGTATCTATCAATAAGATCATTTATACGCCAAGAAACGATGATAATAACATCCACGCAGGTGATCTATATGAGCTATTCTATTGGGAATATAACCATTGGATGTCATTAGGCCAACAAAGAGCTATTGAATCAAAGCTAACCTATACAAATGTACCAGACAATGCTCTCTTGTTGTTAAAAGACTTAACCAAAGGAGAAGAAGAACGCATATTCACATATGAAAATGACAAACAAGTTTGGTGGTAATCTTTATTATTCCATGAGAACCATATTAAATTAATTACAACAAGTAGGCAATTTTAATTTTATCTATAAATAACTGATAATCAGCGTGTAAAAAACATCATTATATTTTCCGAAAAACTCGTACGTGTTTTTACTAAAAGTCGTACGTGTTTCTAAAAATTCACGTACGTGTTTTTTAGAAGACGAAGTCGAGAAGAATATAAACATTCAAAAAAATACACTAACCCACCTTGTAAAACCTACCCACCACACTTCAGCACATAGCCATGCCCCCGAGCACTCTCAATCACCAGATCCGGAATAGGAGACAAATCCTCTTTAAGCCTTTTAGCCGTAGCGGTAAGAGCGTCTTTGGACACACTTCCATCCGGCCAGATTTCTTCTTTCAGCCGATTAGACTCAATGAAATATCCTTTATGTTCTAATAAAATACAAAACAGTTTCAGCCGTTGATTTGCCAATTCGATACGATGCCTATGATAATGCAATACGCCATGTGTTTCATCGAACAAGATATCTTCTGTTATTTGTATCATCTCTTTAGGTGCTTCTTGTAGCGGTAAGATATTTATCCTTGGTCTTTTCCATGTCAAGACAATCGCAATAACCCAGAGAATAACCATTGCCAGAATCCAAAATATATTTCGCAAAAACACTTCACCTACTATATAAAGGAAAGGAAATTGAACAAACGCTTGTAAAACGATCGTCCGATTCGCTCCAAAAACAATATCTTTTAATGGTATGAAAGATTGATAAAAAGAAGTATCTGAAGAGCTACATTCCGTCTTGTCTATAAAGGTATAACAAGTTACGGTCTGAGCCGAAATCGCATGTTCATACAAAGATGCACGAAAAGCGCTATCCAGCAAGGTTACTTGAATCGGATTCTCCATAGACAAACAATGTTGGAGACAAAAATCAGACTTCTCCTGTGAAGACATCCTCCGTGCCACCTCCTTATTATTCCTCATATGTATAATCGCATCGGCAGTCTTGATTGTAATGCTATCTCGTTCCAATCGATTAGCGCCTGAATAGGAAAAACAAAAAGCATCCCCTAAATCTTTTATCCGCCTATTTGTATCATCTTGAACTGCCCGCTGAAATAACGTTTGAGACTCTTCTTGTAATTCATACTTTACATTTTGGTATGATTTATAAAAAGACAACAAGCAAATCATCGTCATCAGAACAAATACACTCCACTTCCAATAAAATTTCCAATTTTGCTTCTCCATAATTATTCCTCGTTGAAACTGCAAAGATACGTTTTCCATCCCTTTCTACGAATAAATTCATTCAACTCGCAAGATGAAAGATGACTATAGGTAGACAAAAGGCTTATTTTTCAACTGTCAGCTAAAAGTCACCTAAAAAGATTGGCTATCCAAAGACCAAGCCGTACGTTTGTAACAAAAATTAGAAACGACATGAAACAAATTACTTTCAAGAAAGCTTTCGCTATCATTTTCATTTGCGCCTTGTGTGCTTCGTATTTTCTTTTGAAAGAAGGAAAACAAAATTTCTCAGATCTTACTTTCTCTAATATTGAAGCGCTAGCTTCCGGTGAAAGTGGATCCAAAGATTGTTATATGGCTGGCTCTCTATCATGTAATGGAGGATATTACAAATATATATACAACCGTTAAAACAACACATGAACTACTACGTGTACATAGTTCTATTAATAGGTAGTCTGGTATCCTGTTCGGAATCCTCACGGCACTTCCCCCGCTACGAGGATTTTCCCGATGAAAAGGTATTAAATGCGCAGGTTATCCACCTAGATACCGCCTTGTTCCGCTATCCATTCCGGATAGCGGTCAAAGATGGTATCGCTATTATCATGGACTTGCACAACGTAGATTATTTCTTCCATGCCTTCTCTTACCCCGAATGGGAATATATGACATCGTTTGGCAAACGAGGCGAGGGACCCGAAGAAATGGTATCGGCAGATTGCTTCCGGTTTATCTCCAAGGATTCTATCTGGACGCTCGATGCGAACAAAATGCGAACAACCCGGTGGAAGATTGAACAAAATATGAACAACATCATTCCCGTAGAAACGATCGATATGGACAAGCGGCTGGTTAGGGCATTGGACTTTTACCCGATGGAATCGGGCTTTTTAGTATCTGACTACCTCGGTGAATATAGACAAAAGTGGACAGACCGAGAAGGGAAATGGATTCACTCCGCTAATCAGATCCCGACCGAAAATAATTATGAAGACATCGCACGCCCTGCATTGGCGCAAGCGTGGCGAAGCTTCTTCGACTATAATCCCCAAAAAGGCATCTTGGTCATGGCAACCCAACTAGGAGAGGCATTAGAAATATACAACTTCACAGATACTACACAAACCGTACGATACGGACCTAATGGAGAACCTCAATTCGCAATCTCACAATCGGAGGGAATTCCAACGGGTATCATGGGATTCAGTGATGTTCATATCACAGACCATTTCATTTATACCGTATTTCATGGCCGTAGTTTCAAAGATATCGGGCAGGCATACCAACGAGGGGAAGATATCGAGGATGGCGGGCGATACATCTATGTATTCGACCTCAAAGGAAACCCCGTCCGGAAGTACGTGCTCGACCATGCCATTTATGGTATCGACGTAGATGAGGATACGGGGACGATCCTTGCCACGGATGTAAACAGCAACGATCCGATTCTTTCATTTAAAATATAACGACAAAATATCATGAAATACTTAAATCTAATCATACTATTATTATTCCTTCTAGCTTGCCAAGACAAGAAAAAAGACGAGATCAAGTATTTAGTATCCGAATGGCAAGGAAAAGAGATACGATTTCCGAAAGACATGGTCTTTGCACGGTTTGCAACCGATACGGTAGACTTCACCCTGCCAAAATCCCCCCACAAGGTGCTGGTTTTCGTGGATTCCATAGGATGTACCAGTTGCAAACTCCAACTGCACCGATGGAAAGAACTGATTCAATACACCGACTCCATTACCCAAGGAACGGTTCCCTTCCTCTTTTTCTTCCAGTCCGATGACAAGAAAGAAATACGGTATCTATTGAAAAAAGACAATTTCGACAAACCTATCTGCATGGATCAATCAGACAGACTGAACGAACTGAATCATTTCCCGGCCGACGGGAGATTTCAAACCTTTCTATTGGATAAGGACAATAAGGTCGTAGTGATAGGAAATCCTATCCACAACCCGAATATCCGGGAGCTATACCTAAAAGAGATCACCGGAAAACAACCCGCTTCACAAATACAGACCACCGTGAAAGTGGAAGAGGCATCCATACAGCTAGGAACTATCCAAATGGGAGAAAGCAAAGAAGCTGTTTTCCGATTAACAAACACAGGAAACAACCCGTTAGTCATACTAGACGCAGCTACAACCTGCGGCTGTGCCCGCCCATCTTTCGACAAACATCCCGCCAAGCCGGGAGAGATCCTTCAAGTAAGAGTCATCATGACACCGAAAGACAAAGGAGTCTTTGACGAGACGATTTCCGTGAAATGCAATACGAATCAACTGATAAAATTAAACATTCGGGGGATGGCTCAATAAATAAAAGAGAAGGGAGAGCTTGCCGGATATATTGGAACGATCACAAGCAAGCCTCCCACCCCACTTTTACTCATGAAGCAGAAAGGAGGTGACACAAAAGTAGTAAATTAAATTGAAAGAGGAATTCGAGAATATCCTTATCTTGCAGAAGAATAGTAAGCAAGAGATTAAATTCTCAAAAACATAAACTATAAAAAAGAAATATCATGAGAAAAAAGATTTTAGGAATAGCCGTAATGGCAGTCGTAGCAGTAGCTGCGGCATGGAACATCAACCAGAGTGAAAACGAGATTAAACTCTCTGATTTAGCGCTTGACAATGTGGAGGCATTGGCTAGTGGGGAAGGTGGAAGCGGATATTGCAGTTACTCTGGGGGAGGATGTATTATCAAATATTCCGATGGGACATCCACTTACATACCGGGACGTTGGAACTAAAATTTAATCAAAGGAGGGTGTGCCAAAACGAAAAAAATCACAATGGAATACAGTCGGTAAATCAATGGAATGCAGATGTTTTCTCATTGATTTTTAATTTGTATTTCATAGACTCTAGGTATCTTGAGCAAGAAGAAAATGTGTTCAATCCCTTAATTTGGCATGCCCTCCTTAAAAAATCAGTATCATGAAGAAATACATTATCTTACATCTTTCACTCATCCTATTAGTATTCATCGCTTGTACCGATGATCAAAAACAAGATGACAAAAACATAACCTTCCAGAGAAGTGATTTCAAAGTCCGAAAATCACTATCCGGAAAAACTATTGAATTTGACAGTCTTATTTTACGACCTTCACAAATCCAATTATTCGACTCCTTCCTAGTTACTTGCAATCAAGGGGCGGAAAAACAATTCCACATCTTCAACCTCAATACGGCACATAAGGAAGGAGAATGTATTCCTGTAGGACAAGGGCCTAAAGAGATGATGACACCATGTTTCGTCAATCGGAACGATTCCGTAGTCATTTTTGATATGATGACCTCTACGATTTTCACTTACTCTATCCCGGAATTTACCAGTGGAAAAGAACCGGAATACGCCAGCCGTATCTCCCTAGATACAAAACCGCTATGGAGCAATATTCGAAGCTTGGGCAACGGGTTCTTAGGCGTATCCTATCAAGAGACGAGTCCTGGATTCCTTTTTGATCAAACAGGTAAGAAAACGATGGATTTCGGTACTTATCCTAAAACTGAGCAGGAGTATACTCCTGCCGAATTAATCAATGCGTTTCGGGCAGACCTAACCACCAACCGAAAAGAGAAGGTTGCAATCACTCACTACTTCACTGATTTAATTTGCATCTATAACGTGAACGGGACCTTGGAAAAACAATTACGGGGACCGGATCATTTCGCATCTGTTTTCAAAGAATTTAGGGATGGAGACATTATCGGAAGTAAAGCGAGCCCGCAAACTTATAGAGACGCTTTTTATAGTCCTGTAAACGTGGGGAATAGTTTATTTGTTCTTTATAATGGAAAAATGGTGACAGAGCCTAATTACAATATATTATGCAAAGAATTATTTGTAATCGGATGGGACGGTAGCCTTGAATGCCATTACACATTAGACCAAGGAGTCTCCTCCATCGCTGTAGACAATCAAAAACGGAAGATCTATGGTATCAGTGATGATCCGGAATATCATATCGTAGTGTTCGACTATTGATGACTGATATCCAAAGAATTTGGATTTAGGAAATGAGGCATAAACATAAAAGAATGGGAATAGAAAAACGTATATACAAAACAAATATAAATCAGATGTTACGATATCTGACACTTATATTTTATGGGGTATTTGGTATTGGTTGCATATACGCATTCCTCCTCATCTTCTGTTTCAGCACGTTCAAAATCCCTTCCGATTCCATGGAGCCTCAACTCCAAACCGGAGATCAAGTATTAGTAAACAAATGGATAGCCGGACCTAGGTTATTCAATATTTTCGCATCTATGAAAGGGAAGCGGGTAGATATATACAGAGTACCCGGAGTCGGGCAAATCAAACGGAATGATATTCTCGTATTCAACTACCCGCATCCCTATTCATGGGAGCGGATCGAAATGCACATCATGCAATATTATATCAAACGCTGCCTCGGGTTACCGGGAGACTCCATCCGGATCGAACAGGGATTCTACCGAAACAACCATACAAAAGAGCCTTTGGGGAATGTGGAAAGTCAAGCGAACTTATCCAGACAAAAAGCGGATCGGATGCCGGACGGTGTCTACCGTTGTTTCCCTTTTGATTCTACATTCAATTGGAATGTTCATGATTTCGGTCCTTTGTATATCCCCCGAAAAGGGGATAGAATTACCGTGAATCAAACAAATTATAAGCTATACAAACAAATGATCGAGTGGGAATCAAAAGATTCCCTATCGTGGAAAGATAGTAAAGTTTATATAGGAGACAAACAGGTAAGACAATACCAGTTCCAAAGCAACTATTACTTCGTGGCCGGAGATAAGACAGAAAACTCTAGAGATTCCCGTTATCTCGGACTTATACCGGAGGAATTTATCGTAGGGGTAGCTTGGAAAGTGTGGAAATCCGTTGACCCTTACACGGGGGAATACAGAAAGGGACGTTTTTGGAAAAATATTCGAAACAATTGAAGAATTATGAATAAGCTTATTTTATATGTATGCGCTTGGATCTGTCTGCACTCTTGCGGTTTCTCAAAAAGCCAAGAAGAAAGTATGTTGGAATATGCGTTGTCGCAAGCCGGCGATAACAGGAAAGAGTTGGAATATGTCATCAAATACTATGAAGGGGATTCGTTAAAAAGAGAGGCCGCCCGCTTTTTGATACGCAATATGGTCTATCATTTCGGATATGAGAAGCGAGAGAGGGTATCAGACATCACCACCCTATCCTCGGACTATCTAATCCGTAATATCGAGCTGGCGTTTCAGGCGTGGCCCAAGCCCTGGAATAAATCGGTAAGTTTCGAGAATTTTTGCAGGTATATACTTCCCTACCGGGGGTTATACGAACCGCCCTCCGGTTTACGTGAGGAGCTGATGCGGACGTACCTCCCTTTGCTGGATAGTTCGCATATTGATAACACGTACGATGCGGCCGTGAGGTTACAAAAGATACTACGAACCCGAGTCACCTATCAAACGGAGATACCCATCCACTATCCAACCGCAGAGGAGATCCACCGGACAGGGGTTGGACGTTGTGATGGGGTAGTCTTGTATGGTATCCAGCTGATGCGTGCGGCCGGTATTCCCACTGTAGCAGAACATACGATCTGGACTCGTAGGAACGGGGAACATTATTGGTGCGCATTCTTAAACGAGGATGGGCGATTCCTACCTTTCGCTCCGGAGTACGAAGGCCCGGATTCCTTGATCTACAACCTAACCAAGCCGTTCTTGACCCCGGCCAAGGTTTACAGATACGGATTCGCCCCCTTACATCCGGTAACGACCGAGTCGACCGATGAATACCGTACGTTCTTAAAAAATCCGTTATTGACCGCTGTCACGGAGCAATACCTACCACCTGTCGCAGATATCCATACGACTTGCGACCTCCCGGTGAGATCAAAAAGAGCACCTATTTACCTCTGTACCTATAATCATGGTAACTGGAGGCCTTTCGCCATGAGCGAACGGATCGGCAACCGCTGTACCTTCCCGAAGATCGTAGGCGATGATGTGTTTATCATCGCCGAATATGACAAAGAGGCTTATGGCTCACTACGCTTCATCACATCCCCTTTCCATGTGAGCAATACGGGGATCATCACGAAAATTAAGCCCGATCCGGCCCGAACCGATTCCATCTTTATCGCCTCGGACAACCCGTATCAACAGCAAGTGCCGTATACACTCGCTTATTGGGAACAGGAACAGCAGTGTTTTAAAAACGGATATTTCCCGACAGACACGATACCCGGTGGCATCCTCATTCGCAAGATACCTAAAGGGAGCCTGTTGAAAGCGATGATCTCGCGACCGGAAAAGGCTGCGGAAGATCGTATCTTTTTGGTGGAAAACGGTACGGTAAAAAGATATTAACCATGAAAGAACTGTTGAAACTCGGCGTATATACCCTACTTGGGACACTTTTGCTAAGCGCCCCTTTCGCAGGATTGGGAATGCTATCCACACACTTGGTGACAGAGAAAACCTTTTGGATTCAACTAATCACCCTGTTCTTATCCGCCGTGTCCCTACAAGGTTTGTGGTTGAATCCAAGCAAGGAGCTGTGCCCATGGACTTACGTGGATATCCTCCCCCTTTCCCTCTTGGGGCTTATCCTCCTCTCTTATCCCTACTCCATACACCCGGAGCCGGAAAAGCTCCTGTTTATCGGACAAATGGTTGTCTTGTGGTATCTGCTTCGGCAGGTACTCCATGAATGTCCGGTGCTCATAGGATATTTTTCAATGTTCTTTATCGCGACAGGCCTTATAGAAGCCATCTGGGGCTTCCGTCAATTACAGGGATGGGCCTATTCGAACCATTCCCTGTTTCGGCTGACCGGCTCTTTTTTCAATCCGGGGCCTTATTCCGGATATTTGGCGATCACATTACCGGTGGCTCTTGGCATCTTGCTGGAACAGTCCAAACGAAATATGCCCTATTACCTGTCCATGGGATGTATAGGCACAGCGATCGTTGTACTTCCTGCGGGAATGAGCCGATCGGCATGGATAGCGGTGGTCGTTTCTTGCGCCTGGGTATATGCCCTGTACCGCCTTGACAGGAAACAGGCAGCGACCAGACTGAGACAACACAAAAGGTGGTATATCATAGGCGGTATCCTAGGCGGCATATTGCTTCTTGGCGGGAGCGCATCACTCTATACATTAAAGAAAGATTCGGCAGACGGAAGGTTTCTGATGTGGAAGATCACGACGAAAGCGATACAAAAACAACCGATTACAGGTACCAGCCTAGGTGGGTTCCCTGCCGCTTACGCTGAAACACAAGCGGAATACATGGCTTCGGGAAAAGCGACTGAACAGGAAAAGTTGGTTGCCGGATGCCCGGAGTACGCATTTAATGAATACTTGCAGATTGGATTAGAACAGGGGTTAGTAGGATTAGCCCTATTTATAGGCTGGCTGGGGCTTCTATTTTATAAAGGAAT
The DNA here is from genome assembly GCF_002272965.1 of Parabacteroides sp. AT13. Taxonomy (NCBI): domain Bacteria; kingdom Pseudomonadati; phylum Bacteroidota; class Bacteroidia; order Bacteroidales; family Tannerellaceae; genus Parabacteroides; species Parabacteroides sp. AT13. The sequence goes on from NZ_NQMH01000001.1 coordinate 1,215,495, forward strand.
AAAGAACAAAAGGTATGCTTGTTGCGGGGGATTGATGTCTCTGGCTATATTCGCCTTCTCTTCTTATCCATTACAATTGCCGGAGTTTTGGGTAGTATTGATATTCCTAGGGGTGATGAGCGTAACACCGGACAAGGATGAGATCCGTGAGAACCAAGCCGAATCAAATGGCCATAGATGGGGCAAACAGATATTTTTTATGGGAATCGCTATCCTTGGAATTGGTTTGTTCTGGATGCAAAAAGATCATTATAAGGCTTATCAACAATGGAACAAGGCGCAAATGTATTACAAAAATAAAGCTTACGAAGCGGCCTTGGAGGTATATGAACCTTTGTATCCATTATTGAAGCATAAACCGGAATTCCTTTTCGAGGTCGCTCAATGCCTAAGCAAGACCGGACGATACGAGAAAGCGAATGGATATCTGGAAAGAGCTGTCTTATTAAGCTCCGATCCCATGCTTTATTACGTAATGGCTAAAAATGAGCAGTGTTTAGGTGAATACCGACAAGCGGAAAAGCACCTGTTACATGCCATTGATATTTTACCGGAACGTATCTATCCGTATTATCTGTTAATGAATCTTTATACGGAACCATCTTATTTTCAACCTGCAAAATTGAAAATGGCGATTGATTCCGTATTAACTAAGAAACCCAAAGTGGAAAGTTCCGCTATTAAAGAAATGAAAGAGAAAGCACGAAGTATGTTAAACAACACATCAATATGAATACAATATCCTTATTTTTATAGCAATTACGACTACATCGTAACAATAAATACTTATATTTGCGAATGACAAATTGTACAAACCGATCAATCATACGAGTATGAAATACTATAAATTGTTGACCTTTACGCTTTTATTCTGTTTAAGCGCATGCGGCGGAGAAAAGAAAGATACAGATACCACACAGGATTCCGTAGAAACCGTATTGCCGGATGAGGCGAACGAAGTCACGATCATGACTTTGAAGCAAACGGAATTTAATCATGAGTTGATAAGCAATGGTAAACTGTCCGCTCGCAAGTTGGTGGACTTACAATTTGAGTCGGCAGAACCCATCGCCCGCATCTACGTGAAGAACGGAGACCGGGTAAACAAAGGACAGAAAATAGCGGAACTCGCTACTTTCCGGCTCACGAACAAAACAGCGCAAGCCAAGGATGCCCTAGAGAAAGCGAGGCTTGAATTAAAAGACGTATTGATCGGTCAAGGATATATGCTGGAAGACTCAGCGAAAGTCCCGCCTGCGACGCTCAACCTAGCACGGGTAAAAAGTGGATATGATCTGGCGCTCGCCCAATATCAACTTGCCCAATATGAGGAACAGAATGCGACGCTAATCGCGCCTTTCGACGGTATTATCGCAAACCTTTTCGCTAAACAAGAGAACGTGGCGTCTACGACGGACGCATTCTGTACCGTTATCGATCCTCATAGTCTGGAAGCCTCTTTCACCGTATTGGAAAGTGAGTTGCCGCTTATCCAAAACGGAGATAAAGTGGAAGTTACCCCTTTCGCCACCACCAGCTTAAAGACTGAAGGACGTATATCCGAGATCAACCCGCTAGTGGATGAGAACGGGATGGTACAAGTGAAAGCGGCGGTAAACGACAAAGGTAAATTATTCGAAGGCATGAATGTACGGGTTAGCGTACAACGCTCGCTTGGGAAGCAATTGGTCGTACCTAAAACGGCTGTGGTATTACGTTCCGGAAAACAAGTCGTATTTACTTTAGTTGATGGGCACGCTTATTGGAACTACGTGCGCACCGGACTGGAAAACGCGGATAGTTATACCCTTTTGGAAGGATTGAAAGAAGCGGATGTCGTGATTACAAGCGGCAATATTAATCTGGCGCATGAGTCACCGGTCAAGGTAATTGAAAATTGAGAATTGAGAATTGAGAATTGAAAATTAGTTGCGTATGATTCGCTTCCTGCTACAACGTCCGATAGCGGTATTGATGGCTTTTACGGCCTGCTTTATCGTGGGGTTGGTGACTTATTTCACCATACCGGTCTCCTTATTGCCTGATATCGCCATACCTGAGATTACCGTTCAGATATCCGGACAAAATACATCCGCACGGGAATTGGAAAATACTGTCGTAAAGCCGGTCCGTTTGCAATTGATGCAAGTGGCAGGATTACGGGATATCCATAGCGAGACTCGCGATGGAGCGGGTATTATCCGCCTTAGCTTCGACTTTGGCACGAACACGGATCTTGCCTTTATAGAGGTCAATGAGAAAATAGACGCCGCCATGAATTACCTGCCCCGTGAGGTAGAACGTCCACGGGTAGTCAAGGCGAGCGCTACGGACATTCCGGTGTTTTGCCTCAACCTCACACTCAAGACAATTGAAAACGACGAGGCTTTCCTCGATCTTTGCCAATTCGCAGAAACAGTAATCAAGCGAAGGATCGAACAGTTGCCGGAAGTCGCGATGGTGGATATCACGGGCATATTAGGACGGCAATTACAGATCGTACCGGATATGAAACTCTTGGATATGGCTGATATTACGTTAAATGATTTGGAATCAGCCTTGTCTGCCAATAATATAGAGCCGGGAAGCATGACCGTACGGGATGGTTATTATGAGTACAATATTAAATTTTCTACCTTATTACGTACACCGGAAGACGTACAAAATATCTATATCCGTAAGAATGACCGAATCTTCCAGATAAAAGATCTGGCAAAAGTAGCTGTCGTACCGGAAAAAGAAACCGGCTTATCGCTAGCCAACGGGGAAAGGGCCGTTACATTAGCCGTTATCAAGCAAGCGGATGAGAATATGGACAATATGAAAGAGGCGCTTGCCGAGGTTACCGATTATTTCAAGTCTATTTACCCGGATATTGAATTTACGATCACAAGAAACCAGACCGAGTTATTGGATTATACGATCTCCAACCTCAAACAGAATCTATCGTTAGGTTTCTTATTTATCTGCATCGTGGCGATCCTTTTCCTCGGGGACGTAAAAAGCCCGGCGGTAATCGGACTAAGTATGGTAGTCAGTATCATCATTAGTTTCCTGTTCTTCTACCTTTTCAATATGTCCTTAAATATCATCTCCCTATCCGGATTGATTTTGGCATTGGGTATGATGATAGACAGTTCCATCATCGTGACGGAGAATATAGCGCAATACCGGGCAAAAGGAGATAATCTGGAAGAAGCGTGTATAAAAGGGACCACAGAAGTAATCACCCCCATGCTTAGTTCCACATTTACCACGATCGCCGTATTCGTCCCGCTGGTATTTATGAGTGGTATAGCGGGAGCGATTTTCTTCGATCAGGCGTTTGCTGTTACGGTTGGTTTAATGGTCTCTTATTTCACTGGAATCATGTTACTGCCTGTACTTTACAAATTAGTTTACAGCATACCGGAGATCAAGCATTCCTTTTTCAACCTGAAAATAAACAATTTGATCAAGGAGCATACGCTGGACCGATTCTATGACGGAGGGGTTGATTTCATATTCAGGCATAAGACCACTAGCCTACTATTTGTAGCTGTCACCATCCCCCTTTGCGCGATCCTATTCTATATGATCCCCAAAAGCCGGATGCCGGAAATCGATCAGAATGAGTTAATCGCACATGTTGAATGGAATGAGAACATCCATATTGATGAGAATAGAAAGAGAGTCACCGAATTATTTGGTGAGGCCGATCGGTTAGGTGCGCAACACACGGCCTATATCGGACAGCAACAATTCCTGCTAAACCGAGACAGGGAATTATCCATCTCGGAAGTAGAGCTTTATTTCAAGACAGAAGAGACCGATGCTATCGCTCCTTTACAACAAGAAATCTCCGCTTGGGTAAAGCGAAATTACCCGACAGCCGTATTATCGTTCTCTCCGCCGGAGACCGTGTTTGAGAAACTGTTCGTAACCGGTGAGGCCGATATCGTAGCCGAGTTCTATGCCCGTAACAAAGAACAAGCTCCGGATGCCCCTACTTTGCAAAAACTAGAGAAAACACTAGAGAGTAAGACCGGTCTCGCTCCCGTTGGCGTAGCTTTCGAGAATCAATTAAACATATCCATAGACCATCAGAAACTATTACTTTATAATATCTCCTATGAAGAGGTCTACCGGGTACTTAAGACGGCCTTCAAGGAAAATGAAGTCGCTACTTTACGCTCTTATCAACAGTATTTACCGATCACGCTAGCCGGAAACGAGCAAACGGTCGATCATATCCTACATAATACGTTAATCCGTACGCAACCGGACGAAAACCAAAAGACGAATCATGTCCCTCTTAGTGCAGTAACAAAAATTACTCCCGGAGAGGATTTGAAGATACTCACCGCTGGAAAGAACGGGGAATATATTCCTTTTAGCTTCTATCAAGTAGAGAATGCGGAACAGTTAATGGAAAATATTCGGGAGCTCGTCCGCAGCGAATCCAAAGATAAGACGAATTGGGACATCGATTTCTCGGGAAGCTTCTTCTCGAACCAACAAATGCTGAATGAACTGGTCGTCATCTTGTTCATATCCATTCTCTTGATGTACTTTATCTTAGCGGCGCAATTCGAGAGCTTCTTGCAGCCCTTGATCGTCCTGCTGGAAATACCTATAGACGTAGCCGCCTCCTTACTGGTATTATGGATATGCGGGCATACCTTAAACCTGATGAGTGCTATCGGTATCGTGGTAACTTGCGGTATCATCATAAACGACTCTATCTTGAAACTGGACGCGATCAATGAGCTTCGGAAAGAAGGTGTACCCTTGATGGAAGCGATCCATGAGGCGGGTCGTCGCCGTCTGCGCCCGATTATCATGACCTCATTGACAACTATATTCGGTATGGTACCGCTACTATTCACGTTCGATATGGGTAGTGAGTTGCAAAAGCCACTCTCCATTGCCATGATCTCGGCGATGCTGATCGGTACGGTAGTCAGTTTATTTATTATCCCTTTGGTTTATTGGTTTATCTATAGGAGACATGCATTATGAAAAAAAGATACAAGAGGACATTCCTAGTTTTATACGCGTTCTGTTCGCTATTAGCCGAAGGAGTATCGGCCCAATCGCTCGTCCTTTCCCTTGAGAAGACGATCTCATTGGCCGCCGATAGCTCGCTGGAGGCTTTTCGTACGAAAAACCTATTCTTGTCCGGCTACTGGGAGTTTCGTAATTACAAAGCGGAGCGACTGCCTAGTCTTACATTGAATATCACACCCGCCGAATATTACCGGGATATCACGAAACGATACGATTCAGAAAAAGACATTGACGAATACCGTAAGCAACAGTCCTTTTATGCGGGAGGAAACTTAAAGATCAAGCAGAACTTCGATATGCTGGGTGGTAGTTTCTTCGTGGATACGGATCTGGGGTATATGCGCTATTTCGGCTCGAATACTTATAATCAGTTCACCTCCGTTCCAATCCGTATCGGATACAGCCAAGATTTATTGGGATACAATCCTTTCCGGTGGGAGAAGAAGATAGAGCCTCTAAAATATGAGAAAGTAAAGAAAGAGTTGCTTTATAATATCGAGACCGTCAGCGAGCAAGCCACCACTTATTTTTTCTCTTTAGCCATGGCTCAAGTAGAATATGATATGGCCAAAGAAAATGTAGCGACAACCGATACGTTATACCGTACCGGCCAAGAGCGGCATAAGATCGCGGCTATTAGTCAAGCGGATTTACTGACACTCAAGCTGGATGCGATCAATGCCCGCAATACGTTACAAAACGCCGATATAGCCTTGAAGCGAGCCATGTTCAGTCTGGCCTCGTATTTGAATTTCGATAAGAATACGAAGATACGGCTTCGTCTGCCGTCACGCCCCCATGATATGGATATTCCGGTGGATCAAGCATTGACGTTAGCCCGGGAGAATAACCCCAAGTTTCTGGAAGTGCGGCAAGAGGTGTTAGAGGCCGAGCAACAAGTGGATAAGACCAAAAAGGAAACCTTATTCAACGCTTCCTTGAATGCCAGTATCGGTTTCAATCAAGTAGCGACCCAGTTTAAGGAAGTTTACAAGAATCCGCTGCAGCAGGACTTGGTATCGATATCTATCTCTATTCCCCTTATAGACTGGGGAGTACGGAAGGGTAAATACAATATAGCCAAAAGCAATCTAAATGTTACGCAAATATCCGCACGGCAGACGGAAGTCACTCTGGAGGAAGACGTAATCATGACTGTCGGCGATTTCAATGTACAGCAAAACCTGATCGCCAGCGCCGAAGAGGCTTTGGACATCGCAATCATGGCCTATAACGAGACCAAGCAACGTTTCATGATCGGCAAAGCGGATATCAATAGCCTTACGCTCTCCTTGAACCGACAGCAGGAAGCGCAACGTAATTATATCACGGCCTTGCAAAATTATTGGTTGAGCTATTACAAAATACGTAAGCTCACCTTACATGATTTCGAGACAGGCATCTCATTAGCCAACGAATTTGATTACGAGCATGGGTTCTAAGCCGAACATATCATCCTTTACGATCATCGTCACCTTCCTTTGTATCGCATTGGCGGGGATCGCTTTCGTGCCTTTATTGCCGATCAAGCTATCTCCCTCCCGTACGCTGCCGAAATTAAGTATCAGCTATAATATGCCCTCCAACTCAGCGAGGGTTATCGAGATGGAGGTAACCTCACGGTTGGAGGCGATGCTTGCCCGTATCAAAGGAATCAAAGAGATCTCCTCGACCTCGGGAAACGGATGGGGAAGGATTACTTTAGAACTAGATAAACATACGAATATAGATGCCGCACGTTTTGAGGCATCAACAATTGTTAGGCAGACGTGGCCGGACCTTCCGAAAGAATTAAGTTATCCGATTTTAGAGATGAGCCGTCCGGACGACAAGGAATCACGCCCGTTCATGAGTTATACCTTGAACGCTTCCGCTACCCCGATATTCATCCAGCGATTCGCCGAGGATCAGATAAAGCCCCGGCTTAGCAGCGTGCAAGGTATTTATCGTATCGATGTAAGCGGAGCGACCCCTATGGAATGGCGCTTGGAATACGATAGCCGCCAGCTACGGGATCTGGGGATCACGATAGAGGATATCCAATCGGCGATCAGCCAATATTACAAAAAAGAGTTCCTTGGAACCGCTAATATGGGACAAGGAGATACCAGCAAGGAATGGATTCGTCTGGCGTTAATGCCGGAAAAGATCACGAATGGGTTCGAACCATCGCATATCACCGTCGCAAACAAAGATGGTAGCTTAATCCGGCTGGATCAATTGATAAAGGTAACCCGGCAAGAAGAGGCCCCGCAAAGTTACTACCGGATCAATGGTTTAAACTCTATTTACCTGTCTATCCGTGCGGAAGAGACTGCCAACCAGTTGCAATTAGCCAAGAAAGTGAAGGAAGAAATGGAACATATCCGCACCTTGCTTCCTCCCGGTTACGAGATCCATACCAGTTACGACGCTACCGAATTTATCCAAGAAGAATTGGATAAAATCTACGTCCGTACAGGCTTGACCATCTTGATCCTCTTGCTCTTCGTTCTGCTGATTACCCGGAATGTACGTTATCTGTTCTTGATCATCATCAGTTTAAGTATCAACCTGTGTATAGCCGTTATCCTTTATTATTTATTAGGGTTGGAGATGCAATTGTACTCGCTGGCGGGTATCACGATCTCTCTCAGCTTGGTGATCGATAATACGATCGTGATGACCGATCATATCCGGCACCATCATGACCGGAAAGCGTTCTTGTCTATTCTGGCGGCCACTTTGACGACTATGGGCGCCCTCGTGATCATCTTCTTCTTGGATGAGAAGATACGGTTGAACTTACAGGATTTCGCCGCTGTCGTGATCATCAATCTGGCGGTATCTTTGTTCATCGCACTATTCTTGGTTCCGGCATTGATCGACAAGATGAATTTGCACCGGAAGAAAGTCGCTTCTTCTTCCCCAAAAGCCCGGAGTCATTGGGGACAACATCCGGTGGTCCGTCCGATACGGTCGTTCATACACCGTTTCCCAGTCTATTTCTCTCATTATTACCGGGCGCAGATCCGTTTCCTTTGCAATTGGAAAAAGCTGGCTTGCCTTATTCTAGTACTGGCTTTCGGACTACCGATATTTTTATTGCCGGAGAAGATCGAGCCGGAAGAGAAGGATCTATCCGCAAGGGACTCTTTGTGGATCGCTCGCTACAATGAATTCGCGGCGAAAGGTATTTGGAAGGAAACGATAAAACCTATCGTCGATAAGAGTTTGGGAGGAACCTTGCGCCTATTTGTCCAAAAGGTATACGAGGGAAGTTATTTTACCCGGAATGAAGAAACGGTATTAAGTATCAGCGCTTCCATGCCGAACGGTACGACCCTTGATCAAATGAACCACTTGATCAACCGAATGGAGGCTTACTTGAGTACCTATAAGGAAATACGGCAATTCCAGACCAGTATCTATAACGCACGTCAAGCCAGTATCAACGTCTATTTCACCCGTGAGAACGAGCGAAGTGGTTTCCCCTACACCTTGAAAAGCAGGGTGATTAGCAAAGCGTTGGAATTAGGTGGTGGAAGTTGGGGCGTATGGGGACTTATGGACCAAGGTTTCAGCAATGATGTCCGTGAGAACGCAGGTTCTTTCCGGATCGAGATGTACGGATATAATTATGACGAGTTATACGAATGGGCGGAGAAACTACGGGAGAAATTGCTTACGTATCGCCGTATCAAGGAAGTATTGATCAATTCCGAGTTTTCTTGGTGGAAGGATGATTATCAGGAATTCTACTTCAACTTGAATAAATCCCGTATGGCGCAAGCGGATATATTGCCTATCGATTTATTCGCGTCTATCCGGCCTGTTTTCGGTAAAGATATCTACGCAGGTACCATCGTCGTTGATAACGAGACGGAAAAGCTAAAACTTTCTTCTCGCCAATCAAAGGAGTTCGATATCTGGAGTATGCAATATGTACCTCAAACCATCCGTGATAAATCCTATAAGTTGTCCGAACTCGCTATCGTCGAGAAAAGCCAGACCCCTCAACAGATAGCGAAAGTAAACCAGCAATACAGGCTCTGCCTGCAATATGAATATATCGGAGCCTCCTCACAAGGCGAGAAGATACAGAAAAGGGAACTTAGAGAGTTTAACAAGATCCTGCCTATGGGATATACGGCTAAAGCGGAAAAGAACTATTGGTCATGGGATCAGAAAGATAATAAACAATATGCGTTATTATTCTTGATCATCGTTATTATTTTCTTTACGACCAGTATCTTGTTTAATTCCTTGAAACAACCGCTGGCGGTCATTTTTGTCATACCGATCTCTTATATCGGGGTATTCCTGACCTTCTATTGGTTCAAACTGAACTTCGACCAAGGTGGATTCGCCTCCTTCGTTTTATTATGCGGTATCACGGTAAACGCCAGTATCTATATCTTAAACGAATATAACCAAATTCGGGAACGGATACCCGCTATTTCCCCAATCCGTGCTTATCTAAAGGCATGGAACGCCAAGATCACACCGATTTTCCTAACCGTTATATCGACCATACTCGGATTTATCCCGTTCATGCTAGGCACCGATAAAGAAGCCTTTTGGTTCCCGCTCGCCGCCGGAACGATAGGCGGCCTTATCATGTCTATCCTAGGCATCTTCTTTTATTTACCGATATTTACGCTGAAAAAAGAACGGCATTAAACAGGAATACGTATCTTTAACGGATAAATCGTTAATCAAATTCATTAAACTTATGAGACACATAAATTATTTAGTATTGCTTCTGGTAGCTTGCTGCGTAGGTGCTTGCAGTTCCCCGAAAAATGATACGAAAGATGCTTATCCGATGTTCTGGACTTGGTTGGATTACCAGCCCGGAATGAATTTCGACTCCATCTGTACGATCATGAATGAGGCGGGGATAGACGGTGTCATGCTAAACGCCCCTACTCCGGATGATTATCGGGCCGCTATTCCCATCGCCCAGAAACATGGTATAGAGGTCTACGCTTGGTTATGGACGATGAATCCGGAACATGACCGAGACGCTATCTTAAAAGAACATCCCGAATGGTTCAGCGTAAACCGCAATGGACAAAGCTTGGCCGATACGACCGCTTACGTGGATTACTACAAATTTATGTGCCCCGCCTTACCCGAGGTACGGGAGTTTATCAAGAAGAAAATAGAAGCTTACTGCGAGGTAGAGGGTTTGAACGGTATCGCTATCGATTACAACCGTTTCGTGGATGTTATCCTGCCGACTACCCTTTGGCCGAAATACGGTATCGTGCAAGACCAAGAATATCCGCAATGGGATTTTGGTTATCACCCGGCCATGATCGAGAAGTTCAAGGCCGCTTACGGATATGATCCAAAAGAACAAGAAGATCCCTCGCAAGACGAGAAATGGCTCCAATTCCGTTGTGACCAGATTACCGAGGTCGCTAATATGATCGCCGACGTGGTTCACTCTTACGGCAAGAAAATGGCAGCCTCTCCTTTCCCTACGCCCAAGATGGCATCCAAAATGGTTCGTCAAGACTGGGGGAAATGGAATCTGGACATTGTCTTCCCCATGGTATACCATAACTTCTACACGGAAGATATTAGTTTTATCTCAGACTGTATGATAGAGGATGTCCGGGATAAGAACCCGAAAACCACGCTTTACTGCGGACTGATGGTAGCCGACGATATAGAGAATGCCATGGATGCCGCACTGAATCATGGGGCGGAAGGAATCTCTATCTTTACCGTATCCGCTTTGCGCACTCCGGAAAGCCGTGCGATGTTCAAGGCTTATGCAGATAGTGTTCGTGCGGTTCGTGCCGAGAACAATGGGGTGAATCCGGCTTTATCCAAGAGCACCAAAGTAACGAATCCTTTCGAGAGCATGGATATCTTGAATAGGATAAACGCAAAGATCAAAGAACTCGCCAACGTGCCTATTCCGAATATCGCCGATTATAAATTGGTGAACGAAAAAGGTGCCACGAAATACTACGAGGTCAAAGAGCTGAACACAGGAAAGACATTCTGCGTAGACTTTTACTTCTACGGAGGTATTCTTTCCGGATGGAATGTTACGGTTAAATAAGTACTTGATAATAGCTATTTTTACGCGGCCTACCTCGTAAATTCATGAGGCAGGCCGTATGCGTAAACACCCCTATTCCAGAACGCCGAAACAAACAATCACCTTTAACGAGGAGACACCTCGCCTCATTGAAGGGAACTTGCCCTTATTACCGTCCGAACAAGAAAGTACGCTATGCCGCGGGATTCGTAAGCCTATTGGAGAGCTTGCCACACAAACAGATGCTCTCCGTTATCCCGGGACTCATGAGGCACTTCAGCCGGCGCACTTACTACCGTGTCCGCAAGGGAGAAAGGCCGCTCTCACCCTCCGAGCAACAGGTCGTATTGAATGCGCTTAAACGCTGTGGGGTGAAGGAACCAAAAGACTTCGACGCTTATTTCGAGGAGTACGACTGGTAAACCAAGGAAGAGAGGCTTGTGCCATTACCCATGTTACGGATGTGCCATCACCGTGGCATGCGTGTGCCATCGCAGTGGCACGCCTTTGCCATCGAGGTGGCACAACTGTGCCAATAGCATGGCACATCATTGGCACCACAAAGTACTATTAATAAAGCAATTGGAATAATATCACGGAGTCACCTCCCAGCATTTCCATCCTTTGTTGGCACAGATATATACAATGTAGGAACGGACATGATAGTGTGGGAACTTCACCTTGGTATCCTTGGCGTAGGCGAGCACTTGCGCCACGTCCTCGGGACGGGGATCGCTGAGCGCCAGCATGCGCTCCGCTTCTTTCGCTTTGAAATACTTGAATTCCGCCAACCGGTCGTCCTTGTAATAGTCCGTGCCGGGGATACCGGTCATCTCGAAATCGGAACGTCCCGCCGAATTGTTCTGCTCGATGGCGAACGTATAGCAGCTGCTCAGGTAACGGGAACAAAGCTCGAAGAAGGAGCAACGGATGAAATTCTCGTTGATCTTGTCGAACACCTGCGCAGGGAACTGACCGAGGTATTGCTCGAAGTAGTTTTGCACCAGCGGCTCAAAACGACGCTCCTCGGTGAAACGCTCGTAAGTGGGGACATAGCGTTGGGCATTTCCCTCGATATGATTCATCTCGTTGTAATAGTCCATGTAGATGCTGCGCATCGTGAGGTTGGGCAGCACCATGCGGTAATTACTCCGCAGCGTGGTCATGCCCAGATAAAAGAGGCTGACCGGATAGATGCTCTTGTCGAAGAATTTCCTCTTGTTGAACTTGCTGGACAGGTCGGAAACGTTATAGGACAACTCATCATCGATCACCAAGGCGTCCTGCATCTCCTTGGCGTTCTCAAGGGAAAGAGTCAGATGACGGATCCAACCGATATCCGTACGCAGGTTCTCATCCACCAGCTCACTAGGGATTCCACCTTTACGAACGGCGAATTTCTTGAAGAAATAGGTCAGGATCGTGGAATTGAACAAGGGTTCGGCCTCCGGCAAGAAGCGATAACCATCGTAATTATTCACGATCAATTGCCAAACATCATCGAACCGATCCTGCCCCTCCGTATAGGTATCCAGCACGTAACGCAAGTAGACCTCCGCTTCCTTATACGTGAAGCCCAGCATACTCAGGAATTCCGGTTCCAAGGTCAGGATCTCCGCTATATTATATCCGCTTGTCAAGTCATCCATCGTAACGGGAAGAACCCCCGTGCAGAAACAGGTACGGATACTCCCCTCGCCAATACCCGCCTTGATCACCTTGAAGAAGGTGCGCAGGAAACTGTCCTTCGTGGTTACCTGCTCATAGAGCGGATCCTTGTAGGCCGTCAATAGCTGATTGGTGAAATTATCGTACTCATCGATCAGCACATACACTTTTGGCAATCCATGCTCGCGGGCGTACCCCAAAGCTTCCTCAAGCATCTTGGAAGCATCACCACGGCTAGAGAACCGGAAGTCCTTAAAACAAGTCCCGGTTATGCGTCACCATGATCTCCACCGCAGAACAATTCAGGTCATTGAAATTCCGTTCCAACCCCTCCATGTCATCAGCCATCACCATCTTGGAGAAATCATAGCGCACGACCATATACCGATTATGTTCCTCCGTCGGGTGCTCACCGATCCAAGTCCTGCCGAACAGCTCCTCGAACCGATCGGCCTTGGTGCGGTCATAGTAACACGCCAAGGTAGAGATAAGCAAACTCTTGCCGAAACGCCGGGGACGGAGGAAAACAGGAGCGTTATAATCTTCCAAGCTCGGGATGAAATCGGTCTTATCCACATAATAATAACCACGTTCCCGTAAATCTACGAAATCCGCTACCGCATAAGGAATCGTTATCCGTGCCATAAGCTTTCTTTTTTCAGATTAGTCGCACAAAGATAAAAATAAAAAGTGAGATAAAGTTATATCCTTCACGAGGCAGGTTAGGCGAAACTATAATTCTGAATATTCACTTCTAGTTGAATCTAGGACCTAAAATATTCTATTTTTTTCTTGCACGCTTAATTTTTTTTGATAACTTGCGCACATACTAGAACGTAGATAACGTTTATCATTCTGCTTACAGGTCGCTTTTCGTATAGCTATATTGCAATATAGCAAACGAAAATGAAAAAAACCGGTATAATCACTTATCCGGTCCCTCTCAATTAATTCATCAGTTACATGACTATCCAATAAATTTGTTTAACTTAAAATTCAACTATATGCAAAAACTAAAAACAAAAATAACAGGACTTGCATTTTTCTTAGTCATAGTATGTATAAGCTGTGATAAAGATGATAGGCTGGTCGGCTTTGTAAGCATGATTGCGCTCGAAAATAATAATATCTGTCTTGTAGCAATTCATGAAGGTCCGAAGCTTGGTGTAACCGGCTTGAATTTCTCGAATGCCATACAACTGTATATCCCCGATAATCGTACAGTTAAGCTTGCCTATACAATAAAATTCAATTGTAGAGCTTATGATCCAGCCATAGATGGTGTGATATTGGATGCTTTTACCATACCTCACCCTTCGGAATCTTATGACCCACGGGACCCAAACTCTGAATATCTTTCGAACAAAGTCCCTATGTATATTGCTGAAAATGTTGAAATAATTAAATACGAACTGGAATGAAAACAAATAATTTGATATATCTTTTAGTGATTGTGCTTTTGTCTTCAATACATTGCGATGTTAATGCGCAATATTATTGGTCACAAAATAGGAAAATCGCTTTAACCCCAGACTCATCACACCTTGTGTTGAATATAGAAGCCGATTTAATCCGAACTCCAATGCTAAGTTCGGATTATAAGGGATTTAATGAAATATCGCCGAACATCATTGTAAAAGAAAATAAATCCAATATCTTTTCTGAAAATGATTTTAAAGCATACGAGTCGGATCCTTTAGTGAAAAGAGCTTCTCCTGCTTATTTAGTAAATGGAACAGATACATTATATGTAACTAATCATATTCTGCTTAAGCCTAAAAATGGCGTAAGTATTGATTCTATATTAGCAGGTATGAATGAGATAGTAGAAGTTGTTGATCAAACTAAATATGGGGTTTACACATTATCCGTGAATCAAGGGTTTGATGTTTTAACTTATGCCAATATAATATATGAGAATGGTTTGGTCGATTTTTGTCATCCTGACTTTATAATGAGAATAACTCAATTTCTGAATGACCCTCTTTATAGCGAACAATATTATTTAAATAATACGGGACAATTAGGTGGGACGTGGAATATCGATATTAATGCTCCTGAAGCCTGGAGTATGACAAAAGGTAGTTCTTCGATAAAAGTGGCTGTTATCGATCAAGGTGTGGCAGGGCATGAGGATCTGGGTGATAGACTTTTGCCGGGTTTTACGCCGGGTTTAGCCAATGGGAATGGAGCACCAGTCTCAAATAATCCACATGGAGAATGCTGCGCTGGTATTATTGGAGCTTCTCATAACAATTTAGGTATAGCAGGGATTGCCCCTCTAGTGAAAATAGTCCCTGTTAATATATTTTATAGTCAATCTAGTTCTAATATTGCAGCTGCGATAAATTATGCGTGGGATGATGCTGAAGCAGATGTTATTAGTAACTCTTGGGGTGGTTCTGTAGCTGATGCAATTACCTCAGCCATAAATAATGCTAGAACGAATGGACGCGGTGGACTGGGATGTGTAGTTGTTTTTGCAGCAGGAAATTCTGGTTCCTCTGTTTCGTTTCCCGCAACTGTTAATGGGGTTATCGCAGTTGGCGCAGTTGATAAAAATGGTGCTTTGTGTTCTTATAGTGCAAGAGGTTCAGAAATTAATCTGGTTGCACCTTCTGGTGCCTTGGATTATACAGGGGATATTCGCACATTGGATTTAATGGGGAGTGCCGGGCTTTATCCCGGAAATTATCTCTCTACTTTTGGAGGAACCTCAGCGAGTTGCCCTCAAGTTTCAGGCGTTGCAGCACTCCTACTATCTATTAATCCAAAATTGACAGAAGCTGAAGTTCGAAATATACTTGGACACTCTGCCAGAAAAATTGGATCTTATTCTTACTCAACAGTTTCAGGACATCCATTTGGAACTTGGAATGCCAATATGGGATATGGTTTGCTTGATGCAGAGGCGGCTGTCCGAGAAGTATATCCCCAAATATCCGGCGATAATTTAGTGCCATGTACCGGAAATAAAACCTACACGTTAAATCGTAATTATAAGGGGAATTGGACATTAGGAACCAGTGGCCTACAAATTGTAAGTGGAGGACAGAATAGTAATTCAATCACGGTTCGGGCTATCTCTAATCCGGGAGGAACAATGAGTGGTACGATTTATGCGAATGTGGTACTTCCTAATGGCTCTTCAGTTTCTGTAGCGAAAACTGTTTCTATCGGTGCCCCATCCATAACTTCCGTGTCCGGTCCGGATCAAGTAGGGGCTGGTGGTAGTGCATCTTTTACGGCTAGCCCTATATTTATGGAAGACGAAGGGAATTATCAATGGATGGTCAGTCCAAACACGGCTAGCATGTCTGCCTATCGGTATTCAAACAGTGTTACCTTCTCCGCACCAGGAACTTATATTGTGGGCTGTCGTTCAACCAGCACTTGTGGAACACCCGGGTCTTATGTGATAAAAACAGTATCTGTTACGGGATATTATTATTCTGTTTCAACTTCCTCGTCCACTCATATGGTTAATATTTCAAAAGAAACTCAAATCCAAGATCAATTCAGTGTTATGTTAGAGACTAGGCCAACCTATACTCTATATAACCAATCAACCGGAGCATTAGTAAGGGAGGGGACATTCTTGAGAGAAGGAGATCTCTTAGATTTTAATACATTACCTTCGGGCATCTATGTATTAAGACTCCAAATAGGCAATGATACTTATGAAACACATAAGATTGTTTTTAAATAATGGATGTGTTAAGCTGGATTTAGAGGCTGTTAAACACAGACAATACTATTTCAGCATAGATTTTCGCATTTAAGCTTTGTTCTTTCAGACATAATCCATACCTTTGCCGAAATTTTGAAGAGAGAGCAGATGACAAACAAGACACATAAGGATAATCCGAAGTTCTATTCCGGTTATATATCGGAGGTTGAGGCTCTTTTCTCTATTTTACGGGATTATAATTTGGTTATATAAGATGCGTTGGTTACTTTTACTAACGCATTTTTTTTGTGTCCAGCGGTCCGGTGATATAATATAAAGGTATAATATTCTAAAATCATTATAATAAACAAAACAACCCAAATTACTATGTCGAAAAGTGATATCAAAAAGGTGATTGTTCTGGGCTCGGGTGCCCTGAAGATCGGACAGGCCGGGGAGTTTGACTACTCTGGCTCGCAAGCGTTAAAGGCTCTGAAAGAAGAAGGGATCAGTACCGTATTGCTAAATCCGAATATCGCGACTATCCAAACATCCGAGGGAGTAGCCGATAAGGTATATTTCTTGCCTATCACTCCTTACTTCGTTGAGGAAGTTATCAAAAAAGAACAACCGGACGGAATCCTATTGGCGTTTGGCGGCCAGACCGCTTTGAACTGCGGTACTCAACTTTACACCAGCGGCACGTTGGCTAAATATGGCGTGAAAGTATTGGGTACATCCGTTGAGGCGATCATGTACACCGAGGACCGTGACCTATTTGTTAAGAAACTGAACGAGATAGAAGTGAAGACCCCGATCAGCCAAGCCGTAGAAAGCATGGACGACGCCGTGGCTGCCGCTTACAAGATCGGTTTCCCCGTAATGATCCGTTCCGCTTACGCATTAGGTGGTATGGGCAGTGGTATCTGCAAGGACGAGGCCGAGCTTCGCACCTTGGCGGAAAGCGCTTTCGCTTACTCATCCCAGATTTTGGTCGAGGAATCTTTGAAGGGTTGGAAAGAGATCGAGTTCGAGGTGATCCGCGACAAGAACGACCATTGCTTCACGGTAGTGAGCATGGAGAACGTTGACCCGCTAGGCGTACACACCGGCGAGAGTATCGTAGTGGCTCCGACTTGCTCCTTGACCGAGAAAGAATTAGACCTGTTGAAGGAACTTTCTACCAAGACGATCCGCCACTTAGGTATCGTGGGTGAATGTAATATCCAATACGCTTTCAACTCCGAGACTTGCGATTACCGCGTGATCGAGGTGAACGCTCGCTTGAGCCGTTCTTCCGCCTTGGCATCCAAGGCCAGCGGTTATCCATTGGCTTTCGTCGCCGCTAAGTTGGCGTTGGGCTACGGATTGGACGAGATCGGCGAGATGGGTACCCCGAACTCCGCGTACAAAGCGCCGGAGGTAGATTATATGATCGTGAAGATCCCTCGTTGGGACTTGACGAAGTTCGTGGGTGTCAGCCGCCAGATCGGTTCCAGCATGAAATCCGTCGGCGAGATCATGTCGATCGGTAAGAGCTTCGAGGAGATCATGCAGAAGGGTCTTCGTATGATCGGACAAGGAATGCATGGTTTCGTAGGTAACAACGATATCCACTTCGATAACTTGGACGAGGAGTTGGCGAACCCTACCGACTTGCGTATCTTCGCCGTGGCGCAAGCCTTGGAACAAGGATATAGCGTAGACAAGATCCATGAGTTGTCAAAGATCACACGCTGGTTCTTGGAAGGCTTGAAGAATATCGTGGATTACGCCAACGTATTGAAAGGCTACAACAAGATCGAGGATCTTCCGGAGGATGTATTGAAAGAGGCTAAACGCCTTGGTTTCTCGGACTTCCAGATCGCTCGTTACGTAGAGAGCCCGGAAGGCAATATGGAGAAAGAGAATATCCGCGTACGCAACTTGCGTAAGAAAATGGGCATTCTCCCTACCGTGAAACGTATCAACACGATCGCTTCCGAACATCCGGAATTGACCAACTATCTATATATGACTTACGACGGTACGCCGCACGACATTACCTACTACCCGAATGAGAAGAGCGTGATTATCTTGGGGTCCGGAGCTTACCGTATCGGCTCGTCCGTTGAGTTCGACTGGTGTTCGGTGAATGCCGCCCAGACCGCTCGTAAGCTAGGTTATAAATCGATCATGATTAACTATAACCCGGAGACCGTATCTACCGACTACGATATGTGCGACCGTCTTTACTTCGACGAGCTTTCATTCGAGCGCGTGCTAGACGTAATCGATCTGGAATTGCCGAAGGGCGTGATCGTCTCCGTAGGTGGACAGATCCCGAACAACTTGGCGATGAAACTCTACCGCCAGAATGTTCCGGTATTGGGTACTTCCCCGCTATCAATCGACCGTGCCGAGAACCGTCATAAATTCTCCGCGATGTTGGATTCGCTAGGTATCGACCAACCTCGTTGGGCAGAGCTTACCAGCATGGAAGAGATCGACGCGTTTATCGAGAAAGTAGGTTTCCCGATCTTGATCCGTCCGTCTTACGTATTGTCCGGTGCGGCGATGAACGTTTGCCATACGAAAGAGCAGATGATCGAGTTCTTGGATTTGGCCGCTAAGGTTTCCAAGGAATATCCGGTGGTCGTATCCGAGTTTATGCAAGGAACGAAAGAGATCGAGTTCGACGCTGTCGCTATGAATGGCGAGGTGGTTGAGTACGCGATCTCCGAGCATATCGAGTTCGCCGGTGTTCACTCCGGTGACGCTACCTTGGTGTTCCCGGCTCAGAAGATTTACTTCGAGACAGCCCGTCGTATCAAGAAAGTAAGCAAGATGATCGCGAAGGAGTTAAACATCAGCGGTCCGTTCAATATCCAGTTCTTGGCGAAGAATAACTTCGTGAAAGTAATCGAATGTAACTTACGTGCCTCACGTAGTTTCCCGTTTGTATCTAAAGTATTGAAACGCAACTTTATCGAGACGGCTACCCGCATCATGCTGGACGCTCCGTATACGAAACCGGATAAGAGCGCGTTCGATATCGACTGGATCGGTATCAAGGCTTCCCAGTTCTCATTCGCCCGTTTGCACAAGGCAGACCCCGTATTAGGTGTGGACATGAGCTCCACCGGCGAGGTAGGTTGTATCGGCGACGATTTCAACGAGGCTTTGCTTTCCGCCATGATCGCCGTAGGCAACAGTATTCCTAAGAAGAACATTTTAGTTTCTTCCGGCGCAGCTAAGAGCAAGGTCGATTTATTGGAGCCTTGCCGGATGCTGGATGCCAAGGGTTACACGATCTATGGTACGCACGGAACCGCCAAGTTCCTGAACGATAATGGAATCAAGGCAACCGCCGTTTGCTGGCCGGATGAGGAAGGTGATTTGAACATCATGGATATGTTCAGCAATCACGCTTTCGAATTGGTAGTAAATATCCCGAAAGATCATAGCAAACGTGAGTTGACCAATGGCTATAAGATCCGCCGTGCGGCGATCGATCATAACATTCCATTGATCACGAACGCCCGTCTGGCCAGCGCCTTTATCGACGCTTTCTGCAATATGAACGTAGAAGATATTCAGATTAAGAGCTGGCAGGAGTACAAATAATCAAAATTTGATTATATTTGCATGCGTGTAATAGAAAGAGACAAGGCTTTATGCCTTGTCTCTATAGTTTAAAGACCATGTACAGACGGCTACCTTTTATCATATTATTATCTATACTGGCGGTTTTCGCCTTGCGTGCGTCTGTGGTCGCTCCCTCTATCCTCGTACAAAATTATTCCGTAGACGATTACAAGGCTAGTTGCCAAAATTGGGATTTAGCGGTTTCCTATCATGGCATCTTATATGTAGCTAATAATTCCGGTCTGGTTACTTTTGACGGGAATACATGGAACACATATCCATTACCGGATAAAACCCCTATTTATAAAGTATCTTTCCAGAACGATTCTATCTATACCCAAGGCAAATCATCGTTAGGCTATTGGCTATACGACAAACTCGGGAATCTGGAATACCATCCGATCGATACGCTCCCGTCATATATAAATTTCGATGATCCCGAGACGAATTACACGATCCCGAAAGAAATCGAGGAGAAGCACCCAACTTCCTTCGCTAGCGCCGGAGGTCTCAATTTCACGGGAACATCTACGTCCGGTATTTATATCACCAACGACGAAGGGGAGATCTTTCAACATCTCAACATCAATAATCAGTTACAAGATAATATCGTACGCTCCATCTGCGTACAGGATAATAATTTAATCTGGGTCGCCTTGGATAATGGTATCTCCCAAATAGATATCAATCCTCCCATCGCCATGTTAGGTAAAAGAAGCCAGATCGGAAAGTTGGAAGACGCTGTAAAAGAGGATAACCGCCTCTATATCCGGACCAATGTCGGCTACTTCAGCCGGAGCCTGATGTTTGGTGATAAGTTTACCCCGATATCCGATGAGATCGGACGTTCATATATCCATCCGGATACGACCGATAATCATTTATCGGTAAGCTCTTTATTTAAGAATAAAGACGTATTGAGCGTATTCGCCAACGCAGAAAGTATTTACCCGGTTCCAGACAATTTGTATTGGCTCACGATCCAGAATGAGGCCGGACTCTTCCATCGGGAAAACGGTACAGGAACTTTAAAATGCCGGATCCTATTCGATAATTACGATCTGAATCTGGTAACCAATGGCAAACGGATCATCCCCTTGAATGATTCTCTTGATTTGGTATCTGCCATGCAAGGAACCCTATTAATCAACACTCGTCAATTAATAGAGGGAAGCCTAGGAGGATTGACGATGCCACGGTTTATGCGCATCGAGTATCAAGATCAAGAAGGTACACATTATTTATATCCGGACACGCAAAGAATCGACCTGCCCCATAACTTCCAAGAACTCTCGCTATACATCGGAACAACGGTATTCACCCCTAATCACCAAATCAGTTATAAGCTGGAAGGGGTATCCGCCGATTGGTCTTCTTGGCAGAAAGACGGCAAAATTACCTTCTTACAACTTCCGGAAGGAACTTATGAGCTAAGGGTACGTAAATATGTAACCCGTGGGCCGTTTCCCGAGATCACGATGCAAATCACGGTGCGCCCTCCTTGGTATAATACCGTATGGGCCTATTTGATCTACGTCGCTTTGATATGGTTCGCCATTCAAGAAGGACTTCGGTACCATTTAAGGAATTTGCGGAAAAAAGAACAAGAAAAGCTGGAGGCAGAGCGACAAGCCGAACTGCAAAGGCTTCAACAAATGAAAAGCGAGATGCTGGAAACGGAGTTGCAAAACAAAAACAATGAGCTTACTCTCCAGACAACAGCTTTGGTAAAAAGAAACGAGGCAATCCAAGCTTTGTTGGAAGAACTGGATAAGCAGAAAGAGACATTGGGTGACCGATACCCCAATAAGTTATATACCCGTTTACGTTCCTTGATCGAATCTACCTTGAACGATCAAGCGGATTGGGTGCAGTTCGAGACCTATTTCAATAGCGCCCACCAGAATTTCATGGATCGTTTACGCCAGCAATACGCAGATATAACGGCAGGCGATTTGCGTATTTGTTGCTTACTCCGCATGAACCTTTCCACGAAGGAGATCGCATCGTTAATGAATGTATCCGTACGGGCTATCGAGCTAAGAAGATACCGCTTAAGAAAGCGATTAGCCCTTGATGGGGATACGAATCTTGTCGATTTCCTGATGAACTACTAAAAATATTTTCCGAGAATCTCACCAGAACGCCCGACGGGTTGGTTATACGTCCTCCAATTGCACATGGCTACCGGAGGGGAAGAAAGCTACAAGATCGTATTGAAGTAAAAAATTCTTCCCGAAAATGATCTCTCGACAAACTCAACATCTAACATGAATAATTTATTCCGGGAAATTTTCACATGGAAATCATTACACTATCAATATATATATATTTGTATTCAAACTTTTGTTTCACTTAAATTTAATGATGTATGGGAAAGAGATTTTTTAAATTCACGGTGTTAATCAGTTTGATCTTTTTCGCTATAAACGTAGATGTTTTAGCAGAAGGTGACAGTGATGATCATGCTTGCCCGGATGGCGACCAAGGCCCAGTCATAAGCTGCGGCAGATATGAGGGGACTTGCTGGAATGTAGATTGGATAAGTGGTATTTATTATGTGCATTGTTATTTCTCAGGAATGCAAGAACATCATTGTTATCCAGATTAAAAAGTATGAAAAGTATCATCTATTATTTTTCGATGATATCCATATTTTTCTTTCTTTCTTGTACGGGATGGAAGGATAAGAAAAACATGGAATCAGATATCATCACCGTGAATTTGGACGAGCGAGACGAGATCTCCACTAAAGATCTATTTTCTGAGATCCAACTCATTCCGTTAGAGACAACGCCAGAATCGCTGATCCGTAATATAACCCAAATCAAGTTTTTTGAGGATCGATATTATATTCACGATTATTCGAGATCCCAAATCTTTGTTTTCGATAGGGAGGGACATTTCCAATTCGCACTTAACGAGAAAGGAAACGGCCCGGGTGAGTATTTAAACTTACCAGATTTCGCGATCGATACGACCCGCAGGAACCTTGTAGTACTTTGCGCCGTCAGCAACGCTCTCTTTTTCTATGATCTAGGGGGCAAGTTCATCGAGAAAAAGAAACTTCCTGAAATAGCGGGGGCCTACAACAGCCTACAGTTCCAAAACAAGGATACGATAGCTTTCTTCACATACGATTACGACCATCGCTTGAAGTTTTATTCCCTATCAAGAAACGAGATACTCGATGAATATTTTCCTGAAGACATAAAAGATGTATTTTGTAGGGGTGTATTTCCATTTCCACACGCTTTTCGAAGGTCTTTGACTAATACGATTTATTCACTATCGGGAGCGACCTTTACAGAGCTTTATCGTTGGGATTTTGGTGATTTAAATAATGACATCGAAAAATTAGAATTCCATCCCAATATGAGCAAGCAAGAAATAATTCAATACGCGAAGGATGTCTATTCCTCTAAGAGCGTAAATTATATAATAGACTCTCAGGGACAAAACAGCAGATATCGATACGCCATGGTAGTCCGCCAAAACAAGTACATCCAACTGTTTTATAACAGGAAAAACCATGACTTGCTTCAATTCGAGCGAACCAAGGAGGGCTTGCAACTTTACCCGATCTACTTCGGAGAAGACTTCATCCTCTGTACTCCGGAAGGAGGGCTTCCATTAAATGATCTATTTCCCGAGAAGTTAAGAAATGAGGATCAGCAAAGAATTATTCAATCACATTCGGAACAAGAGAATCCTGTCTTAGTAAAATATGTTTTCAAAAATGAAGGTTAACGAGAATACAATTTATATTTTCCTTTTGGGGATACTGGCAGGCATAATTTGTATGCAATGCGTGAATCATTTTAGAAAATCCCCGAAGGATGTGTATGTTGACAATTTTGAATACGAGAAAGAAAGTCTGGGTATCCTTAAAAGAGAAGAACTAAAAAATGAACACTATGAATGCCTTGATCAAATAGCCTATTGGGGAACAGACTCTCTAGATTCTTTCTCCTTAAGTAATTTATGTAATGATAAAAAATTATTCTTTTGTTTTTCAGAGAAAACATGTCCTCCTTGTATCGATGCAGTTGTCGATATAATGAACGAGGTTTTTACAGACGAGGAAATAAAAACAAAAATAGTTTTCGTATCGCCTGATTATCCTGCTCGATTAAGAAACGATTGCTATGGGAAAAAACTATTGAGCTTACATAATAAGAATTTAGGGCTACCTATGGAACTAGAAGATTCTTTCGCTCCTTTCTTATTCATTATGGATAAAGATTTATGTGTTAAATATTTACATATTCACAATAAACCACTCCCACGACTTACTTTAATTTATCTGGAAGAGATAAAAAAAATGTGGTAGATCTTATTGCGGTTGATCGTACGATATTAAGCCGCAGGCTGTTAACGAGGATGGGAAGGAGGATTTGATCATCGTCGGAAGCTTTGAGGAAGCGGAAGGAATGATCGAAGAAAGAATCGTGTTGGAATTGGAGGATGTGCCAGCGTATCTCTGGCTTCCGGATCGCATCACTTTAGAATCTCGCAAAAAGTGAGTCTTATATAATTTTAATCTATTTGACATATAATATACTATATAACAGCATAGTATATATATACAAAAGGAGCTTGAGAAAGTCTTGTAGTAGTCTTATCCAATAAAAAAATCATTTGCGCAAGTCGTGTAGTAGTCATTTTCATGGCTACCGTAATTTATTGTGTTTCCTTTGCCAGCGAATAAAATCTTAAATTCTTTCGACATGATGAAACACGAACTGGAGAAACAATTAGATGCGCTAGAAAAGAAAGGTGTCGACAGACGGCATTTCTTTAAGTTATTAGCGGCGACAGGACTGATCGCGGGAGCTAATACCGGAAAAGCAAACGCTTTTTCAAGCAGCGCAAAAGGTAAAATCGTTATTATCGGTGGAGGAGCCGCTGGTATCAGTATGGCTGCCCGATTAAAACATTGGCTTGATGAACCGGATATCACCCTGATTGACCCCAGCGATCGTCAGTTTTATCAACCGGGATTCACTCTGATCGCCTCAGGTGTATACCAACCGGAAGATGTTTGGAAGAAGCAAGAGGATTGTATGCCTAGCGGTATAAAATGGATAAAGGACTCGGTCGCCGCGGTTGATCCCGTATGGAATCAAGTAACGACCAAAAGTAACGGAAAGATTCCGTACGACTTTTTAGTACTGACCCCGGGATTACAATGTAACTGGGAAAAAGTAGAGGGCATTACCCACGACACCTTGGGACAAGGAAACGCAAACTCTATTTACGATTTCGAAGGAGCCCAAAAGACATGGAAAGCTCTTCAAGAATTCGCTAAAAAAGGAGGCAAAGGTATTTATACCGATACCTATACAAAACATAAATGTGGTGGCGCTCCCAAAAAGATCTGTTTATTATCCGAGCATTACGCAAGGAAACAAGGGACTCGCGACAAACTGCAATTGAATTATTTTACCGCATCGAAGGAGCTATACGATATTCCGTATTTCACGCCTCGCTTGCTGGAAATATATAATGAACGTAACATACCTATTAACTTGAATGTACGTGTAAAAGGTGTAGACACATCCGCAAAACAAGTGCATTTTGAGAAAATAGAGACAAAAGGCGAAGAAAAGATCGTAACGCCGTTCGTAGAGGATTACGATTTCTTACACTTCACCCCGCCTATGTCCGCTCCCGATTTCGTTCGTGATGCCGGATTAGGTTGGACAGAAGGTAAATTGGCCGCGGACGCATGGGTAATGGTCGATAAAGAGACCTTGGTACATAAGAAATACCAGAACATCGTTTCTCTGGGTGATGTAGCCGGTATCCCGACCAGTAAAACATCTGCCGCTATCCGTAAGCAAGTACCTATCGCCGCCAAGAACCTGATCGCGCTCATGGAAGGTAAAGAGCCGACCGAGAAATACAACGGTTATGCCGCTTGCCCGATCGTTACGGATTATGGACACGTGTTGCTTTGTGAGTTTGACTACGAAAAGAAACCCGACGTTTCATTCCCATTCTCGATGATCGATACATCAAAAGAGCAATGGCTTGCTTGGATCTTAAAGGTATATATTTTAAAACCGATGTATTTCAACGGAATGCTTAACGGTTACGCATAATATGAATAAAGAATCTATGAAATAAAACTCCCTATAATTTCGAATGCCAAACTACAAAGCCCCGGGTTTCAGTTGTACGAAACCGGGGTTTTTGATTTTTAACGGGTAGCCTTTTCCACTAAATATACGATCGACTTATAGGATATCCCACTATTCATCGTCAAACCAATCTCGCACGTACGGCTATTGCTATATCCTTCCGTCGCCCCATGCAAGTTCGGTTTCAAGTAATGAAGACCGGAAGCGTTTAGTTCCGGATAGAAGAAACCACGATCGCCCGCCCAACCGCAACAAGTAACTTGAGCGGGAGAGACCACCCGGTTCGCGCATAAGCCTGCCAGTTCCACCAGCTTGTCTTGTACTCCCATCTTCGTTGTACTACAAGTAGAGTGTACCGCTACCGTAACCGGCAACTTACTAAAGTTCAGACGATCACGCATAAAGTCATAGATAAACTCCACAGGTTCATATAATCGTAAACGTTTATCCAAGGTTTCCCTCATATGCAGCAAGCAAGGGCTCATGTCACACAAAATAGGCAAGCGGCCGTTATCGCTCGCTCGTAAAAGAACCTCATTCAATTCCTTTGCCTTCTGCGCCGCTTGCTTCCGGAACCCTTTACTGCTAAAAGCCATGCCGCAACAAAGCTTACTTAGATTCTCAGGATAACGAATCGTAAAGTCCGCTTTTGTCAATAAAGCGATTGTTTGTTCCGTTACACTTACAAAATCCACATCTTCATAATCAGCTGAAGCTCCCATCGTACGGGTAATACAAGACGGGAAATAAACCATTTCCATCCCATTCTCTACACCCGTCAGTTCCTTGAACTTTGACGCACCAGAAGGTGTATGCCGAGTCCAAAGCGGGAATTTATGAGCGGAAGCCTTAAACAAGAAAGAGGCAAATCTCTCGAATGCATTATACCCCACCAGCTTTGAAAGCACATGGGGCAACTTAAGCAAAGGACGAAGCATACCCGTTACGACTCCCATATTCCCGGCGATGCCCGAAGCGATAGCATTCGCCAAGGTACCATTCTCTTCCCACCGTAACTCTTTGATCAATAAACCGGTATTAATGCCAACCGGACATGCCGTAGCACATAGGCCATCGGTAGCGCAGGTAGCGTTACCTTTATAGTTAAAGGCATTCTTGAGTTCTTTATATCGCTTAGAGTTTGTTTCCCCCTGTTCCGCCAAAGCCGATAATTCCCTATAGATCACGATACGTTGCCGGGGTGTCAATGTCACATGCCTTGACGGACATTGTATCTCACAAAAACCACACTCGATGCATTTATCGATCAGCTCATTCGCCAACGGTATTTGCTTTAAGTTCTTTATAAACACATCCGGGTCCCGATTTAAAAGGACACCCGGATTTAATATATTTTCCGGGTCAAAGAGCCTTTTGATCTTCCACATCAACTCATAAATCTCCTCACCCCATTCATCTTTAACAAATGGAGCCATATTTCGTCCCGTGCCATGCTCCGCTTTCAAGCTACCGTCGTAGTAAAGTACCACATCTACAAGGCTACGCATAAAAGAAGCGTAATGATCAATACCTTCCTGTGCGTTTATATCCGGAAAAATCGTGAAATGAACGTTTCCATCCAATAAATGTCCCCACATCACCGCATTTCCGTATCCATAATCCGACAAGACCCCACGCACTTGTTCCAAAGCCTCTCCTAAAACCTCTTCCCGGAAAGCAATATCTTCAATAATAGATACCGTCCCCCGTGGCCGTCTTCCCGCAGCGGAAGTAAATAAACCGTTTCGTACCCGCCAATAAGTAGCGTAAAGCTTCGGATCGGTCGTAAATGATACCGGATATAAGGTCTGTATATCTGCTAGCCGCTCCTCTATATCTCGGAATTGGATTTGAAGTTCTTCTTCCGAATTAGAAGACGTGTCGATCAGCAACGCTACCGCATCCTCGGGTAAAGAATGTAATATCTCCGGCATCCCCGGTTCATCCTCTACCGCATGTAAGGCGTTTCTATCCATCAACTCGGCGGCGGACACTTTGCATTGGCGTAACGGGGCTATGGCTCTGCACGCCTCCATCAAAGAGGGAAAATAAATCAAGGCGGAAGCTTTTAAAGCCTCATCGGGGACTGTCTCGAAAGTAACAGAAGAAATAAACCCTAAGGTTCCTTCCGAGCCAACCATTAAATGCATGAGTATATCGTATGGATCGGTATAATCCAAGAAAGAGTTCATTCCATAACCGCAGGTATTCTTCAACTCATATTTAGATAGAATCCGGTCTTCCATGTCTGGATTCAACAAAATCTCCAAACGGAAATTCATCAACTTCTCCAATAAGCCTATATGCGTTTGCATGAAATCCCTGCGACTCGCTAACGAAGAGGTATCCAAAAAGGCTCCATCCGCAAAGATAATCTCCATATCCCGGACCGTATTATAGGAGTTATGGATAATACCATAGCTAGAACCACTTGAGTTATTCGCTACGATCCCGCCGATACGTGCGGATTTGATGGAGGCAGGGCTAGGCCCTAGCTTACGGCCATAAGGTTTCAACCAGCGGTTCGCCTCTTCTCCAGTTATACCACAAGGGAATTTAGCCAAACTCCCATCTCCTGAAATCTTAACCTTTCCATAGTCAGGACTGATTTCCATCAATACAGAATCTGTAATAGTCTGGCCGGATAAAGAGGTCCCCCCAGCTTTAAAGGTTACAGATTTACCAGTCTTCTCACATTCAGCAAGAACACGTTTTACATCCTGCTCACAACTCACGATTTCAACTCGTTTGGGATTCAACCTGTAAATCCCGGCATCTGTTCCCTTCGCTAATGCAGTTAAAACATCAACATATACCTTTTTTATCTTCATAGTCTAATACCTTTATTTGTCTAGTAACGACATTTCAACAAAGATATGAAACCTTTAAGACAATCAGGGCATTTTACTAAAATAACGGGGAGAATATCCGGGTACTAGCTCCGGATGGAAAATCCAGATTAAATCTTTCAATAGATATTCCGGATGTAATGGGAATTCCTCGTAATAAGGAACTATCCCTGTATTACAGGTATAAATCCGTTGTTTTTTAAAAGCGTCGAAATTCTCGTAGGGAGTATATTCGGAGCGTAAATCGTTATAGGTCATCTCGGAAGACTGATTATATTTAACAAGCCAAATATCCGCATGGATCGCTTTATCAAACACGGTCTCAAACGCTAAGGGGGTACTTCCGGCACCCGGTAAATCCTTAAACATATAATCGGCTCCTGCATCCTCAAAAAGATGGGCCATATAACTATCTCCAGCCGGTATATACCATGAGGAACCGAACTTTTTCTCCGACAAAACAGTAGGACGCTTATCTATATTCACGGTTAAGTTCTTTAGGGACAGATAGGCTTGCTCTGTTTCTTTAAATATAGAATCGGCCATCTCTTCCTTTCCGAATAGCAAACCATAAAAGCGAATCCACTCCGTGCGCCCCAAAGGAAATGCCTCCATATAGTCGGCTCCTTCGATAATGGGTATCCCTATCTTCTCGACAGGCCCATAACTACTGTTCTGAAACGGGGAAGCTATCACGAGTTCCGCACCGATCTCTATCATTTTCTCTATATTCGGAGAGGTAGCCTCACCTAAATCAGCGATTCTTCCGGCCTGTATACCCTCTTGTATGGCAGGAGTATCCATATAACGAGGCTCACAAACACCTATAACCTTATTGATTTCGTGCAATTGATCAATAATAGCCGCATGAACAGAAGTATAAACCACAATATCTTTTACCGGGACCTTCACGATCGTCCCTTTGGGTAATCCGCCAGGAACCGACTTTGTCCGGTCTACCAATAAATAGCGTTGAAGCAGACGAGTACTATCCCACGGATCACGAACTTCCACCATTGTATAGGTATCAAAGCGCTGAACCGTGAAACCTTGGGCATATTGAATTCTATCAGAGGAAAGAGCTTCCTTGGAAGAAGTTTGCTTTCCGGATGGCGTACATGCCACCATCCAGAAAGCGAACCCTAAGAGAATCAGTAATCGCATTAGATATTATCTTTTTGAGCGAGGACTACTTTCATGGGATTTAAACCAGCCTCAAACTTCTTGAACAATTTACCGTCACCTCCGAAACAATAGATATCGCCATTATTCTTATAATCAGACTCTGCGACATAGACATTTCCACCCACGGCACTGATTGAATAAGGGGATTGTATTGAGGTTCCATCTGTAATAAAGCTCGTTCCCGCAGATTGGCTCTTTGTATCAAATGTTAAAAATGCAGGGCTAGACATTCCCCATTGCGCATAGAACAGAAATAGCTTGCCATCCTCATAGGCCATCTCCGTTGCGTTTGGACAATTCGTAAGGGAAGTAACCTCATAAGTCTCCGTATTTATCTTTTGTACCGTATTGGGTATATCCGCATAGTTACCCATAGAAACCACATATACATTTCCTTGCTCATCCGCCTGTATCCGTGTGGGATTCAATACTACATCCAACTTCTTTATCTCTGTAAAAGTAGACAGATCAACCACTGATACCGTTTTATCATACCCAACCTCGGTACTGTAATCCATACCTCCGGAGTTTGAGACAAACAATTTATTAGAAGATACCGCCAATTGTTCCGGATTCCGTCCGACCTTTACTTTCGCCTCAACCTCCAAGGATGCGGTATCCAAACGAGCGACATATCCATTATAATAGCTAATATAGACTTTTCCACCCTCTGATACCATATAACGGGGCTGCCCCTCTGTCTTGACTTGCTTAATGGATTTTGCCTTCAGATCTGTCACTTCTATCGTAGACTCTCCATATACCGCGATATACATCTTATCGCCATACACGATCATATCCTGTGCCGTATCTCCCAGCCCCCTGCCATTTTGAGCCAAGAAATAATCGGGGACAACCTCATCCTTTTCTATGTCGTACATATATAAAGAAGAGTTGTTATTTCCCATATTGCCCGAATTCAAGAAATATAAAGCCATGAAAGAACTATCCTTCACAAAATCAATAACTCTTACGGAAGCATAAACAGAAGACTCACCTTCCGCATTTGCGGCTATAACTAATAAATAGCCTATATTTACGACATCCGTAATAGCATATGAATGTGTTCCAACTTCTACCTCCGCAATTTTCATATCTTTAGCGGTTCCATCAGAGGAACCATAAATCACGTACTTTGTTACATTGTCAACAGAAGACGGAGCTGTCCAATTTAAGGTTCCGCTAACTTTTAAAGCTTCCGGATTCTCATCCGTAAAACTGACATTAGTTACAGATACATTTGGTATGTTCAGTGAAGGCTCATTGTCATCATCACAGCTGACAAACGAGAAAGACATCAATGCACACAAGGCAGAGACACAAACTAAATTCTTCTTTTTCATTACTTTACTTTTATAGTTTACTAATAGGATAAACAAATACTTAAACGCCAAGAACGGCCCGGCATGGGATAATACTGAATAACATCATAATTCACGTTCGCAAGATTTAACAATTCACCTTGCAAACGCAAACCGAAATATCGAAAACGAAAATCTCGATTTATAGAAATACTCTGTTCTATATAAGAATCAATCCTGTTCCGATCTATATTTTGCGGCAATGCATAACGATCACCAACCGCAGTCAGTATATAAGAGACATTTACCCATGGATTTTCCAAGGTTACGGAAACCGTGCCAGAATGACGAGGTGTATAAGGAATCTGATCCTTATAATTCTTAGCTTCCGGATCTGTCACATCAACCGCGTATTGAAAAGAATAAGTGGAAGCCAAAAGCAAGCTCATTCGTAAGGGCAATCGGAATTGTGTAGATAAATTTACATCTACCCCTTTAA
Source organism: Parabacteroides sp. AT13 (assembly GCF_002272965.1). NCBI lineage: Bacteria > Pseudomonadati > Bacteroidota > Bacteroidia > Bacteroidales > Tannerellaceae > Parabacteroides > Parabacteroides sp. AT13. The sequence goes on from NZ_NQMH01000001.1 coordinate 1,247,529, forward strand.
TATCCACTTCGCCCATATTCATCATCTTCCAAACATACATGGTAGGTAAAGCCACGATCTTATCTTTCACCGTATTATAATATCCATCCGCCGAAATACTGAAATGCCGCAGCCAATCCCCACAGGAAGAACTCCATGTTACCCCTACATTATATTGGGAAGTTTCTTCCGGTTTCAAATTTGTATTTCCCATACGGAGGTAATACAAGTCCGTAAATGTAGGAACCCGGAATATATCTTTGTAAGAGGCACGTATCCGCAAAGTACTTTCCGAGAATGGCCGCCAAGACAAACTTACAGCCGGGGATAAACGCCTCTTATCATCCGGTTTTTCCCCTTGCTCCACTTTATCAGTGATATATGTTCCCAATAAACTAGCGGTAGCCGTGAATCGACTGTTCTTATATTGCACCGCTAGTACTGATTGAGAGGCCATTCGCTTTGGATTAGGGCCGTTCACAAAATTATTGTCCAGCATAGAGCGAGTTAAATCCGTAGTCAACGTCGCCGATACATACTTTATAGGAGTATACAGCAAACCTACAGAGCCATAATACTCATTCTGTGTATTCAAATCGACTTGTTCGCCCGCAGCATATTTATCATTTATATCTAAATAACGAGTAAAAGCATAATTATACTTAGCCATGGCCCGTAGCGTAAATTTCTCATTAAGAACATTCTTATACCCCGATTGCACGAAAAAGTTATTATCCCATAATCGTTCAGAAGTGTTCTTGTTATATAAATTAACAGAACCGGGAAGCCCCCGCTCCGAATCAAAATAGTACGCCTTAAAGGAAAGTTCGCCTCCCCTTCCAAAATCGCCGAATAGATTACCTTCCAAATGGTAAGCATGGATATCGCTATTTCTACGCTTCTCTCTCGTCTCCAATTCCCCATTAATCAATGTATAGGGATATTGCCCATCCGCACGCACGAAATCACCATGTAAGGATGCGCTCCAACGCTTTCCTAATTTTTGATCATAATGCAGCACGGGATTAAAAAGCCCGAAGGAACCTCCCTTAACCTTAAGATAAGTATGAAACGATTTGTCTTTAAACGTGGGCTTTCCGGTTTGTATATTCAAGGCTCCTGCCGAGGCATACACCCTTGCCGTTTGGAAGATGTCATCCGATTGTCCGATCGATAAGGAAACCATCTCCACGTTATCCAACGAGAAACGGCTGATATCGACTTGCCCGCTTTGCGCATCCGTAATCGTCACCCCATCGTAACTGACGGCGGTATGCTTCGCTCCCAAGCTACGTACCGAGACCGTTTTCAATCCTCCGATCCCCCCATAATCCTGTACTGTAACTCCCGAGAAGCGTTTCACGGCCTCGGATAGGTCTTGTACTCCCAAGCGATCGATTCCCGCCCGGTCCATAATTTGCAAAGGCGTACCTTCACGGGTGACCGACGGACGTACCTTCTCCACTACTTCCACCCCGGAAAGCTCGTGATAGGCCGTCGTATCGATCTGTTGACCGAAAGCGACACCCAAAGAAAATAACCATACGCTAAAAACGCACAGACATCTTATAAGATATAAATCTCGCATAATAATTCTTAGGTTTACCAACGTCTTCACCCGAAACGTCGCATAACAAAATCATGGCAGGTTTTCTGGCTCGTCCACCCTCTGTCGGCTACCTTCCCGCCTATCCGATAGGCAGTGGCAACAAGATTTGCCGGGGCTCCAAGGACTTACAGCTACGGGTACAGCTCCGGACTCGCACCGGATTCCCTTTTACTGATTATTATCGGAATCGATAACATCTACACCTTGATTGGCCGCAAAGATACATGTTTACTTTTTGATTAGCAACAAAAAAGCCCCCCCGGCGAATCACTTCGGCGGAAGGCTAGGGAGTTTACACTTTTCTAAACATTACTAACAACAAAATATTTATTCTATGTATAAAAGAATAATATCATTAACTGTGCGGTCAACACACGCAAAAACATGGTCAATGGATAAACCGTCGCATATCCAACCGCCGGCGCATCATTTCCTGCCGCCATATTGGAATAGGCTAACGCAGGAGGATCGGTCGTACTTCCCGCAATCAATCCCATCAACGTAAAATAATTCAGTTTATAAAAATACCTTCCCACACAACCGATAATCAGTAGAGGCAATAACGTTATTATAAAACCATAACCGATCCAAGCTACACCACCCTTATTGACTATCGTATCGACAAAACCTTCACCCGCACTCAATCCCACGCAGGCGAGAAACAACGTGATTCCTAATTCCCTCAATAGTAAATTAGAACTTTGCGTGGTATAAGTAACCAATTTATAACGATAACCGAACCGGCTTATCAATATCGCAACGATCAACGGACCTCCCGCTAATCCTAATTTCACCGGTTGAGGAATACCCGGAAAACTAATAGGAAGACTTCCCACGATAATACCCAAAACTATACCAACAAAAATAGTCACCAAATTAGGTTCATTCAAGCGTTTCATTGAATTACCCAGCGTCTCGGCAACTTTCTCCACCGCCAATTCACTACCGACCACTGTCACCCGGTCGCCTATTTGCAAGACCAGATTAGGAGTAGCTACCAACTCCAGCCCCGCACGATTGATCCGAGTCACGTTAATTCCATGTAAACGGCGTAACTGCAAAGCCCCTAATTGCTTACCGTTGATTTCAGACCGGGTAACCAAAATACGCCGGCTGATAAACTGGCTTTCCGCCGGAATCCATTGCTTACGATCCATCTGTATTTCTTGACCGATAAAAGTCTTTATCGCCTCCACGTCATGCTCTGCGGTAATAACAAAAATCTTATCATCCCCATTCAATACCGTGTTCCCCGCCACGATCTCTATCCGATTCGTATCGTTACGTAAAATACGGGAAATAACAAATTCACGGTGTTCCAACAATTTAGATAGCTCACTTACGCTACGACCAAAAATCGCCGGATTCTTCACCACCAAAGAGATAGGTACAGCCTCTCCTCCCGATTCCGTATCCGTCTCTTCTTCCAATTGTTCCGTCTCCTTCGCAAAAGAGATACGGAAAACATAACGGATAAAAATCATCGACAAGATAATGCCGATCACACCTAACGGATAGGCAACCGCATATCCTAAAGCGATCGTTTCATCCGAGATCCCCGTCATATCTGAATAAGCCTGTTGAGCAGCGCCCAATCCCGGTGTATTCGTCACTGCTCCGGATAAGATACCTACCATTGTCGGTATAGGAATGCCTGTAATATAATGTATAATCAAGGCAGTAATCACCCCTAGAAAAACAATACCGCAAGCAAGCATATTCAACGTGATCCCTCCCTTTCGAAACGAAGAGAAAAATCCGGGGCCTACTTGCATACCTACCGAGTAAACAAATAAGATCAAACCAAACTCTCTAAAAAAATGAACGACCGACGGATTCGCCGTAAAACCGAAATGCCCGAGAAAGATCCCGACAAACAGTACCATGGTAATCCCTAAAGAGATACCGAATAGCTTCAGTTTACCAAGCTGGATCCCCAGAGCGATCACAACGGATAACAAAAGGATAGAATGCCCTACCCCTTCTCCCCATAACAATTCATTAATCCATTCCATATCTATTCATGTATATATTAATTTAAGATAAAAAAGTACCTCTGGCGAATCACTTCGGCAGAGATACACATATTGAACATTTAGTATCCCAGTTTAATCTGGCATCCATTCTAACAACATTTACTAATATATTTTCTATTTCTTATGCTGATAATTTAGACAAACTTTCCTCTTCCGGCAAAAGGGTTACCGGCCATTCAAATGTCGCACGACAGTGCGAACAGATCCTTTTCATACGTCTTTGTTCCTTTTAAGATATTGCTTATCTTTTCGTACTGCTTTCCTAATCCCTCGAGCAAAAACAGCCTTTAATGAATGGCAGGTCTTCTGACTGACTCCCATCTTGAAGCCTTCCCGGTCGCTAGAACCAGTGGCGATAGTGTTGTTTCAAGATGTTCTTCGGAGCTTCACAGCAGCGGGACTGTCCGGGATTTACACCCGATTCCCTTTTAATCCACATACCCGAATGGTATATGCGGAACCGATTCGGGAACAAAGATAGCATGTTTTCCGTATATATCATATCTTTTCGCTTTTTTGTTTACTTTTATTATCCAAATAAAAAAATCCCGGGACAAAACAATTGAACCGGGATCTTTTAACCTCTAAGCTATCCTCCCGACAGGAAGAGGCTTTGATTTTCCTTAAATAATAATTACTACAAGGGAATATTTCCATGTTTTTTAGGAGGATTACTCTGGCTCTTATTTTTCGCCATTTCCAACGCCTGAATCAATTTAAAACGTGTGTCTCTAGGTTGTATGACTTCATCTATAAATCCTTGCTCGGCTGCCCGGTAAGGATTTGAGAATTTCTCGGTGTATTCACGAATTGCTTGTTTCTTCTCCTCATCGTTGGCTTTCCGGTATAATATATTCACGGCACCTTCAGCCCCCATCACCGCAATCTCAGCCATCGGATATGCCAAGTTTATATCGGCACCGGTAGGCTTACTTGCCATTACGATATAGGCTCCCCCGTAAGCCTTCCGGGTAATCAACGTGATTTTGGGAACCGTGGCCTCCGCATAAGCGTAGACAATTTTTGCCCCGTGGCGTATAATTCCCGCATGTTCTTGCGTACAGCCCGGCAAGAAGCCCGGCACATCCTCGAACGTGATCAATGGAATATTGAAGCAATCGCAGAAGCGAATGAAACGTGCGGCCTTATCAGAAGCATCGATATCCAAGACTCCCGCTAAAAAGGCAGGTTGGTTCCCTACGATACCTATGGTACGGCCTCCCAAACGAGCGAATCCCACTACAATATTGCGAGCAAAATGAGGCATAACCTCGAAGAAGTAATGATTATCCACTATCGGCTCTATAATATCCTTGATGTCATAAGGGACATTAGGATCTTCCGGAATCACATGCTGCAACGACTCTTCTACCCGACGCACATCGTCAGCACAAGCTATAACTGGAGCGTCTTCCATATTATTAGAAGGCAGGAAACTCAGAAGTTCCCGGATACTCATCAAAGTCTCCTCTTCCGTATCACACACAAAATGCGCGACCCCGCTTTTTCCGCTATGTACCTGCGCCCCGCCCAGCTCTTCCTTATCGATCACCTCGTGAGTCACCGCCTTTACGACATCCGGCCCCGTGATAAACATATGACTTTGCTCTTTGACCATAAAAATAAAATCGGTCAAAGCCGGGGAATAACAAGCGCCCCCCGCACAAGGCCCCAAAATAGCCGATAATTGGGGAACGACTCCCGAGGCCATCGTATTTTGGTAAAAGATAGAAGCATAACCAGCCAAGCTATTCACCCCTTCTTGAATCCGGGCACCCCCCGAGTCATTCAAGGCGATGATCGGCGCTCCGTTCTTTAAGGCTAATTGTTGCACTTTCACGATCTTAGCGGCATTCGTGGCACTCAAGGTCCCACCGTATGCGGTAAAATCATAAGCGTAAACAAATACCAAACGACCATCGATCTTTCCATAACCACTTACCATTCCATCACCGGGAATCTTATTCTTATCCATCCCGAAGTTTGTACACCGATGCACCACGAATTTATCCAGCTCATTGAAAGTCCCTTTATCCAACAGCATCTCGATTCGTTCACGGGCGGTCATACGCCCGCAAGCATGTTGTTTCTCAATGCGATTCAATCCTCCTCCCAACGAGGCCTCTTTATTCAAAGCCTCAAAATCTTTATATAATTGCTCGTTATTCATATGAATCATCTTTTAATAGGTCTAAAGTCATAAGCACTTGATTGTTATCAACGGAATCTCCCTCGGATACCAATATATCTTTTACCACGCATGCTGAGCTTACCTTATAGTTACTCTGCATCTTCATCGCCTCAAGTACGACCACGGTATCCCCCGTTTCCAAGCGATCTCCTTTCCGCACAGGTATTTTCACGACTTTACCCGGCATCGGGGCGACAATCTTGTCATCTTGCTTCTCTTCCGCACTTTTACGCATACGCAAATATTTCTTTTGGGTATCTACGATATCCACATGATAGGAACGGTAGAACATATTCACGTCATAACTCCGATGATCTTCTCCGGAGATGATCTCCGCATTAAATGAGTTCCCATCGTGCAAGACAGAACAACTGCCGTTCTCCGTCATCACGATATCCACATCATACGGCTTCCCGTCGATAGAAAGCCGGACTTTATTCCCTTCTTTACTGACCAATGTCACATCGGCCACACGATTTCCGATATGTATTTCCATAACCAATACCCGTTAAATCCGTAAGACACCTTTTTGTAAACCAAACTCCCGCCAACGGCTGATAGGACGTGTATCCACCAATTGGGTAGAAGTATTTTCCTCTAAATTCATCAAATAATCCATATAAGCGGCGATCATGGCGATATTCTCGATTTCCTCGTTATTACCGTTAGACCGTTGTAGCATCCGGGCATTCTTAGCGATAAATAATGTATTATATTCCCCTTTCACGAAATCAGGATTATGCATGATACGTTTCAAATAACTGAGGTTCGTCTTTAAGCCCGTGATTTTATATTCATATAGAACCCGGCGCATACGCTCGATCGCATACGCACGTGTCGTTGCCCATACGATTAATTTACCGATCATAGGGTCATAATAGACCGGAATCTCATACCCTTCATATACATAGCTATCGATACGTACCCCGATACCATTCGGTTCCGTTAATTGCCGGATAATACCCGGGGAAGGCATGAAATTATTTTCCGTATCCTCCGCACAGATCCGGCACTCGATGGCATGTCCTCGTTGGAAAAGATCTTCTTGACGAAGATGCAAAACCTCATTATTGGCGATACGGATTTGTTCCTTTACCAAATCCACCCCTACCACTTCTTCCGTGATAGGATGCTCTACTTGTAGCCGGGTATTCATTTCCAAAAAATAAAAATGGCGGTCCTTATCTACAAGGAACTCTATCGTTCCCGCTCCGGAATAATGAACCGCTTTAGCCGCAGCCACAGCCTTTTCCCCCATTTCTTTACGTAAGTCCGCTGTTAGGAATGGAGACGGGCTTTCCTCTACTATTTTCTGGTTACGACGTTGAACCGAACATTCCCGGTCAAATAGATGAATGACATTACCATGGTTATCTCCCAATATCTGGAATTCTATATGATGCGGCTCCTCTACGAATTTCTCTATATATACCGTATCATCACCAAATGAGGACAACGATTCTGAACGAGCCGTATGATAAGCCTCGACAACCTCGCCCTTCTCATGTATCAGGCGCATCCCTTTTCCTCCACCTCCCATAGAAGCTTTCAGCATAACAGGGAAACCAATTTCTTCGCAAACCCGAAGCGCTTCTTCCGCACTTTGCAACGGTTGCTCCGTACCGGGAACCACAGGAACCTCTGCGGCGATCATGCGTTTGCGTGCGGCGATCTTATCTCCCATCGCTTCCATCGTCTCCGCTGACGGGCCGATAAATATCAATCCTTCTTGCTTACAACGGCGTGCGAAGTCCGCGTTCTCCGACAAGAAACCATAACCGGGATGTATCGCATCGGCATGGTGCCGTTTCGCCGCGGCGATCAGATTGTCTATATTCAAATAACTTTCCTTGGAAGCCGCCGGGCCTATCAAGGCTGCCTCATCCGCATACATTACATGCCGAGCGGTACGATCGGTCTCCGAATATACGGCAACAGTGCGAATCCCCATCTCCTTACATGAGCGCATTACACGGATAGCGATCTCACCTCGGTTCGCAACAAGCACTTTACGGATCATGTCGCCACGAGGACATAAATTCTCCATAAATCATTAACTATTGATTCTTATTCTTTTCGTACTGCTTTCCTAATCCCTCGAGCAAAAACAGCCTTTAATGAATGGCAGGTCTTCTGACTGACTCCCATCTTGAGGCCTTCCCGGTCGCTAGAACCAGTGGCGATAGTGTTGTTTCAAGATGTTCTTCGGAGCTTCACAGCAGCGGGACTGTCCGGGATTCACACCCGATTCCCTTTTAATCCACATACCCGAATGGTATATGCGGAACCGATTCGGGGGCAAAGATAGTATTTTTTATTTAACCATCCACTTCAGCCAGGCCGGAATATACGGAATACACGGATCCCAAGTAAAATTCCGTACAATAAGCTCACAAGAGAAGCTTATGCATAAAGCATTAAAAATCAACATTAAAAAAACAGGATAATCTTTCTGCGAAAACACATACATGTTTTTGAAAAAAGTCGTACGTGTTTTCTGGAAAGGTCGTACGTGTTTTCCTGAATCCTTCCACCGAAAACAATAGCGCATGCTAAAATTTACAAGAAGCTCCACTTAAATGAGATGTTAAATGAAAAAGCCTTACTTTTTGTAGAGTCAACAGGCAAGTACAGTTTTTATACATTTCGTTTGTTCGTGTTCTCAGCTATTTTGTGTAACTTTGCGTATGCTTGAAGGCATATCAATTTGAAGCTGCCTATTCTTGCTTGCGTTACCTTGTCGTAATAATTGGCTCAAATAAAGAATAAGACTCTACAATGAGATGAATTGAACACATGAAAACTGAATATCAAAAATGTATGGATGAGGAGCCTTTCGACGGCTCATCGCCCGAAATAACGGAAATGACTGTCCGTAACAAAAGGCTACTACACCAACTCAGAGAAACGGATTATGCCGACAATGAGGCAAAGCAGCGCATCTATCGGCAGATGTTCGGAAGTATCGGCAAGGATGTTTACATCGACATAGACTTCCGATGCGAGTATGGGAAAAACATCTATTTCGGGAACAAGGTGATCGTGAACATGAACTGCACGTTCCTCGATAATAACAATATCATTATCGGTAACAACGTGATGATAGCCCCCGATGTAAAAATATATACCGCTACTCATTCCGTTCACCTCGCGGAAAGGATGCCGGAAAGGACATGTCCCGGAGCGTCCATCTGCGACACAATTGCCCGACCCGTCCTTATAGAAGATGGTGTATGGATAGGAGGCGGCTCTACAATCCTTCCGGGTGTGACCATCGGTAAAAACTCTGTCATCGGAGCAGGCAGTGTTGTCGTGAAACATATTCCTGCCAATTCCATAGCTGTCGGCAATCCTTGCCGTGTAATTAAAAATATCGAAGATAATGATTAAAAACCTCATTTTTGATTTTGGCAAGGTCCTTGTAAATCACGATTTGCAACCCTTGCTTGAACGACATTTCGGGGATGATGAAGTGTCGCTAATCGGTTTTCACAAGATTCTATCAGATCCGGAATTTATAAACATGTGCGACCGTGGAATAATCCCGTTTGAGAAAATGATTGACGGAGCGATAAAAAGGTATCCTGAATATAGCGATGCCTTCACGTTTTTCAAGGATAATTATCTTGAAGAGATAACAGGAGAGATTGAAGGTATGCATGTACTTCTAAAAAAATTAAAGCAATCCGGATTCAAACTATATGGGTTGACGAACTGGAGCGACACAATCTACCGGGTCATGGAGAAATTCGACATATTCCAGTTGCTTCACGGTGTGGTAATATCGTGTGAGGAACATTTCATCAAGCCTGAAAAGGAAATTTATCTTCGCCTTTGTGACAAATATAGCCTTAAACCGTCGGAATGTTTGTTTACGGATGACAGAATGGTGAATGTGTTGGGTGCAAAGGCGATTGGAATGGAAGCTGTATTGTTTACAACAACCAAAAAGTATATTTTTGAAATAGAGCGAATTTTCGGGATCAAAATTGAACAATAATAGCTACAGCCAGTGATGGTGATCGCGCTCAATGAAAAGATTGTACGCTACCAAAAGCGAATAGGCTTACAGGGCTACGAGGGATTGCCCTTCGGAACGTATCTCATCCGGATAAATGAGAAAACATTCAAGATCCAACTCTCCAAATAACCGTAAGGCGGGTATGCTTCACGCACCCGCCTTTTACATTTGCATATCTCCCGTTTTTTTACGAATATTGCATATCGGTAATCAACAAATAAGATAAACAGGAATATGGGTATCGGGAAATGGATAGGTGGCGTCTTGGGATTTATGGCGTTCGGACCGCTAGGCGCTCTAGCCGGCATTATATTAGGCTCTTTCTTCGAGGAAGGGGCAAATATGACGGGGCAGTCTTTCGGTGGCGGCACCAATTACGATGATCAATATACACGAAGAGACCCATACGCCGGGGAACGTAACAGTTTCCTTTTCTCCATGTTGGTTATGGCATCCTATATCATCCGTGCCGACGGGAAGATCATGCATAGCGAGATGGAATACGTCCGTCAATTCCTTCGGAGAAACTTCGGCGAGATCGCCGTAAGCCAAGGTGAGGAGATATTGCTAAAGCTTTTCGACCAAGCTAAACGCATGGATCAGGAGAACAACATGGGATTCAAGAATACCATCCGGGAATGCGGAACCCAGATCGCATACAACCTAAGTTATGAGGAGCGGCTGCAATTGCTCGCGTTCCTCGCCGAGATCGCTAAGAGTGACGGGAATGTGTGCGCAGCCGAGATCAATGCCTTGAAAGAGGTAGCGATGGCGATGGGAATGTCTGATAGAGAAGTTGAATCCATGTTGAACCTAAAAGGAAGTTCCTTGGACGATGCCTACAAGGTGCTAGAGATAGAACCGACCGCCACGGACGAGGAAGTCCGTGCCGCCTATCGCCGGATGGCCGTCAAGCATCATCCGGACAAAGTAGCCAGTTTGGGAGAAGACATCCGCAAGGCCGCCAACGAGAAGTTTCAGAAAATAAATGAGGCCAAGGAAAGGATCTATCAATCGAGAGGCTTGAAGTAAGATTCAACAAACAGTATTACTTACGAATTGTCAGCCTATTACATTTACCGATATCTTCTTTATGATGTAAATATTCTTTCTCCTTAATAGAAGTGGACAGACATATCATACCTTACAAAAAAACTTTTTCATATATATTTTCTAAATATTAGAAAACATTCATATCTTTGCCTCCGATTTTAGTAATCAAACTATCACATAGTTTGGTGAGAGGGAATCCGGTGTGAATCCGGAGCTGTTCCTGCAGCTGTAATCCTCATGAAGTTGGTTAGAAGTTCAAAAACCACTGTTCCTAAGTTGGAATGGGAAGGTTTCTAACCAGAGGAGAGCCAGAATACCTGCTAAAGTCTTACAATAACATCAAGCTTTCAGGATAAGAGCACGTGTCATACAAAAAACAATTCAGTTTATTTTTTGAGACATTATCAATAGAAGCTTGTTGTTTTATTTCGTGAACCAATAAAACACTATATGAGGCTTTTAGCATCTGCTATTTTAGCTTTGTGCGTACAATCCGTATGCGCCCAAAGCATATTGAAAGATCCGAAGGAACTTTCCGTGCTATTGAACGAGGTCGTGGTCACCGGTACGGGTACCGAACACTATCTGAAAGACGCCCCTGTGCAAACAGAGGTAATCACCGGCAAAGCCCTTGACAGTTACCAAGGACGCAGTATGCAAGATATTCTGGAAGGGCTGAACGCTTCCATCACCTTTAATCCGAGCGACATGGGTAGTGGCATCCAGATGAACGGATTAGGCAACGATTACATATTGATCCTTATCAATGGCAAACGGATCAACGGAGATACCGGCGGACAAAACGACTTGAGTATTATCAACCCCGCCAATATCGAACGTATCGAGATCGTAAAAGGTGCCGCCTCTTCCCTGTATGGCTCGGACGCTATCGCCGGTGTTATCAATATTATCACGAAAAAGAACCGGGATAAAGTGAGCCTATCGAATACGACTCGTGTCGGATCATATGGAGATATATTGGAAAGCGTACAAATCGGCTTTGGGCATAAGAGAGTGAATTCCACCACCTCACTTAGTACGACCCATACGGACGGCTGGCGAAATACGACCCAAGAATGGGACCATCACGAGGTAATGGATGGAACCGTGACACGAACCGTAAACCGATCCACGAACTTTACGCTAAGGGAGAACTTAACCTACAAAGTGAACGACCGGCTGAGCCTCTCGGCCGATGGCTCTTTTTACCAGAAATGGAATTATCGTCCGCACGGCGCATTCAAGTATTATACCTATGATCAATTCTACCGGAACTTCGATGTGGCCGGAGGAGCTAAATACACATTGGGAGGACTGAATTTTCTTTCGGTAGACCTAACTTATGGTAACTATAGTTATTTCTATAATTACCATCATAAAGATGTCACGAACTTCTTCGATCCGGAGACGGGTTTACGTATTACCCGTTATCCGGGGGAACATATTCTGGAAACCTCTCAACAACGTTTCCTAGGACAAGCCAAAAGCGTATTCCACCTCGGGGAAAACAATATCCTAAGCGCCGGACTCGAATATCAATACGATCATTTGAAATCTCCCCGGCGTATCGAGAACGGGAAAGCCTCCGTATTTACGGCTTCCGCTTATGTACAAGACGAATGGAACCCGACAGATCGGTTGAATGTGACGGTAGGTGGGCGCTTCGTCGTGCACCAAGAGTTCGGGGCTACGTTTACCCCTAAAGTCTCCGCCATGTACAAACTAGGCGACTTCAATATCCGAGCCACATACTCAAATGGATTTAAGGCTCCTACCTTAAAGGAGTTGCACGATGATTATATCACGCAGATCGGCGGCGGCCCGTGGAAACATTATTATGGTAATAAGGATTTAAAACCGCAAAAGTCCAATTATTATTCGGCGAGCGTAGAATATCATGCGTCGAACCTGCAGATCACGGTAACAGGATTCTACAACCGTATCAAGAACATGATCGCCCTGACCGAGATCCCGACAAGCGCCGAAGACCGATTGGATGAGATCGAGGCCAGCATGCAACACAAGAACTTATCCAAAGCCCGCTCTTTCGGGGGAGATATATCGCTCACCTATCAAATCCTATCTTCCTTGGCTATTGGTGGAGGCTATAGCTATACGGATGCCAAAGCGCAATATACGGATGATCCAGCCGACCCGAATTATATGCTCTACACCCCGATCAACGGAACCTCATTCCATAATGCCAATTGGAAACTAGCATGGAACCATGCGTGGAAAAAGTATAAATTGGATGTCACCTTGTTCGGCCGATACCAATCCACCCGCTTTTATATCACGGACGGTGATGGAAAAAGTTATCAGCTATGGCGATTGAATACCCGTCATAACGTATTGAAAAAGAAAAAATGGAACCTAGATATCAATGTCGGTATCGATAATATCTTCGATTATGTGGATCGTACCCCGTTCGGACGCCATCGTGGAACTACGTCTCCCGGACGGACTTGGTACGCCTCCTTTATCGTGAAATTTCAGAATAAACATAAACTATAAACAATCTTAAAAGTTAAATGCGATGAACAAATTTAAGTACCTTTTGCTTGCGGCGAGTCTATTTGCCTCAAGCGCAGTTTTTACCTCCTGTGATGATGGAGACGACGACAATACCGCAAACCCGGCGGAAGAAGTCGTAAAGGCAAGTAAGAAACATGACACGGCGATCTTGTTGTGTACATTCGGTAGCACATTCAAAGAGTCTATCAAGACTTACGACGCAACATTGGCCGATTTCCAGAACGCATTTCCCGACGCGGACATCTATTTGTCATTTACCTCCCGTACTTGCGTGAATCGTGTAGAGGCAGAGACCGGTATCGCACGTTATCAACCGGACCTTTGGTTACAAGCTCTAGGAAATGCCGGTTACAAGAAGGTAGCGGTACAGTCCTTACACATCATCCCGGGTGAGGAATACCTAAGCTTGATGAATACGGACGTGAAGAAGAAATTCATGATCGAGTCTTTCCCGAGTGTTCAAGTCGTAAAAAGCCCTTGTTTGGTATACGACGAGGATGATGTGGAAGCCGTAGCGAAAGTCCTATACAGCCACTACAGTGATAAATTGGCTGATAACAAGAACATCCTTTTATTAATGGGACATGGTAACCCGGATAAAAACTATAACGCAAATACGAAATACACGGAAACAGAAGAGGCTATGCAAGCCTTGGCCGCTAACAAGAATGTATTCGTAGGTACCGTTGATTACGGAGATATGTTGTTCTGGCCGGAAGAAGGCGAACCAAATGAGGAATGTGTCTATTCCAAACTTACCAAATACTGCGAGGATCACAACTTAAAACCGGAAGAGATCACGATCTCCTTAGCTCCGTTCATGTCTATTGCCGGAGACCATGCGCATAATGACCTTTGGGGTATCGAGGAGGGTGATGATTTCAGCGCTGCCGCTCCTAACGCCGACGCTTGCTGGAGACTAAAACTTTTGAAGATGGGCTTCAAGATTGACACGAAAGAAAGCCATAACGGAAGTTTAGAGAACTGTAAGATCATAGGCTTAGGCGATTACGACGCTGTTCGTCAGATCTGGGTGAACCATCTAAAAGCATTATATAATGATGCGGAGGCTTGGGAAACCGGAGAAGACTACCAGTAAATAATTGAGAATTGAGAATTGAAAATTGGTTCAGTAAGTACTCACTAATTTTCAATTCTCAATTGTTCAGTGTGTATATAATTTCTTTCGATCAAAAATCGTCGCCCGTTTATATTTCATGGCGAAACGGATGTGATCGATAAATAAAGACCGGATCGCCGGATTCTCACCTAGAGGCTTTAAATAAATATCCACATCGAAACCCTGTTGACGTAGCCCTTTCTGCCAGAAATCCGTAACCGTATTTTCCGTACCTCGAATCAGTACGAACATAAAAGGAATCAACTGCACACGCTTATGACCGGCTTGGCGCATTTGCTCACCTACATCCTCGATCGCAGGGAAACCCTCACGGGTTCCGGTATAATAATCTTTCATTCCTTTGGTCTGGAACATATACCCCAATTTCGCGTAAGCCGAGTTACTGGCATGATAAGTTCCGTGCGCCACCAATAACTTAGCCCCATTTTTAGTCACTCCAGAAGGTGAGGAAACCGCTTTCATCACCGCCTCATAATCGGTATCATCATATAACAAGGGATTACCTACACGCAAATCCTTAAACAAACCTTTTCGCTGTTCCGCCTCTTTGCGGATCGCTTCCATCTCCACACCCTCTATAATGATAGTCGGTTGGATAATTACATGGGTAAACCCTTGATCACGCAACTCCACCAAGGCGTCCGCCGGCAACTGAACCCAAACACCTTGCGCCCTCAACCGACTCACTACGCTACGGGCGCTATAAGCCTGCCGAACTTCCACGTCTGGGAAAGCCTCCTTGACACGCTTGTTCATCACATCAAGTACTTGGGTACGAGCTTCCGGGTAAGCACTCCCGAAATGTACCATCAAGATCGCTAACTTATCTCCCTTTTCCATGCTCTCCCGGATATCGGAAGCGTAAAACTCCCGCCCGGGTTTCGCCCATAATGAACAGGCGAACCCAAGCAGGAGTGAACAAACAAACATGGATCGTAAAAATCCCCTATACATTATTATATTAGTTGATAGTTGACATGTGACAGTTTACTGCTTGAAACGGACCAGAAGGCTGACGTAATAGGTACGGCCCGGGGTCAATGTAGCGTAATTGTAATTAAAGGGGCGATCGTCTACATAATCAAAAAGGTTCTCGATACCTACTCCCGGTTCCAACAAGAAATCGCCGGCTCTAAACGTATGGCTCGTATTGAGATTCCACAAGGAATATTTCGGCGCATATCCATAAGAAGTAGAATAACGTTCCCCTTGGATACGTCCGTTAAAATTCACGTTCAGCTTATACTTATTCCAAGTATGAGACCACATAGCCGCTACCGTACCACTATGCTTAACGGTCTTATCCAAAGGCTCATCCTCATATACGTTTTTTCCATCCATGAAACTATAGCCACCATTCAAGGTAAAGCCCGCTCCCAGATAACTATTGAAGGCCACGTTAATACCTTTGATCTTCGCTTTATCGATATTCGCACGCATCTGTATCTCATCATAATCCGTACCATGGGCGGTGTTATAAGCATCCCGTTCCGCCGTATCCAATATCTTATAGTTAATCAAGCTACGTACGTTATTCATAAAAGCAGACACGGACAAAGAGAAAAACCTCATCGTATATTCAGCGCTCAACGTGAAATTGTCGCTCTTCTCCGGGTCCAGATCCGGATTACCGATCGTAAGGCGAGTCGCTCCGGACGCTTTCTTCTCCGATTCCGTATACAACTCTTTCAATTCAGGTGTACGGAAACCAGCCGCATACGATCCGCGGAAATTAAAACCGCCTACCTTATACAGCAAAGCCACGTTAGGAGTCGCATAACTCTTAAAATTCTCATGGTAAATATAGCGCAAACCCGCGTATGCTTGGAAATGCTCATTGATATTGATCTCGTCTTGCGCATAAAATGCGGTCGTGTACATACTTTTACCCGTTATGTTATCCGTCTCACTGCTCAGTAACTCTTTAATGAACTCCGCACCAGCCGAAAGCTTATTATACTTGCCCAAACGAAAGATTCCCTTGACATTCAAGTTATGGTAATGAATCCGTTTCGTCATATCACTCTCTCCGCTTTTCTTTCCATCAAAGAAATCCTTATACGTACTATGATTGTCCGACAGATAATCAGCGTTCAAATAAGAGTTCTTATTAATCATGTATTGAGCGCCCGCCCCATAAGTGAACGTCTCTCTTCTCATATCATAGTTGGTCGTATTCACTTTATCCATCGGCATCGGACGATCGCTGGAACGTCCGAAGAAAGTACCACGCACATAAAAAGACAAACGATCCGTAGCGTCGTACGTGAAACGTTGGTTGATCACGTTCCGGTGAAATCCCTCGGAAGCTTGCTTATTGGTAGGAACCAACTCGCCTTTACTCTCCGTATAGGGATTTAATTGCCAACCATCGGCCCGTTGATATTGATAAGAAGTATATGAACCGAACTTCCCTACATTCACGTCCGCGTTGACCGACTGCAAGAATTGGTTCTTGCTACCATAACGGCTATTGCTCGTCACGTTCACCTTATTGCGGGAATCATCCGTGATGATATTGATAACGCCGGCGATCGCGTCGCTACCATACAAAGCGGAAGCGGCCCCGTTCAAGATCTCTACCCGCTTTACGTTAGACATATCGATACGGGAATAGGTATCATCGCCGGCCAAACGCTTACCGTTTTCCAAGATAACCACGTATTTCTCCGTCAATCCGTTCATATTCATCGTAGCCCCCTGTCCGTTTTCCATAAATACGATACTCGGATTCAGCTTGGTCATCGCATCTTGGAAATTGGTTACGCTCGCCTCTTTCAAGTCTTTTCCCGTAAGCACTTTCACGGGAATAGGGGAATTACTCATGCGGCGATGCGAACCGGTACCGGTTACCACCACTTGATCGATATTCACATACTTTTCTTTCAACTTAATAACGACATCTTTTTCCGAGTGATCCGTTTGATACACGCCCTGTTCATAGCCAAGGTAAGTCACACGAATACGATGGTTGCCATCCGGAAGGTTCAGCTCAAATTTTCCGCCCGCATCCGTAGTTGTACCATTTAATGATTCCGACACACGGATATTCGCACCCGGGATCGGCTCATTACTTTCATCCACGACTTTACCCTGTAAACGCACCTGCGCAAGTGATACGTTTATCACACAGCTTACAGCTAAAGCCGCGCACAAACACTTTCTTCTCATAAACGATTTGTTATTATGTATATTTCCGCTTTCCTGACCCCGAGAAAAACAGCAATAAAAACGCTTGGCAGGTTTCCTGACTTACCTCGTAGAAAACGACCTTCCCGTCTTTTACAGACAGTGGTATGAGAAATGTTTTCTACTTTACAAAAGCTTACAGTAGCGGGCACTGCTCCGGATTCACACCGGATTCCCTCTTTATGACGAAACCGGATGGTTTTACGTCATCACCAAAACGGGGGCAAAAGTATGAATTATTTTATATAAACAAAAATATATCCCGGCTTATGTTCTTTAAAAGCTTTACAAAGAGAAGCTTATAACACATCACATCACCAAAAAAGGAAAACAAAAGCAATCATACAAGACACAAAGTTTTCCAAAACTTTTTACAATACACTACAAATTAACACCTTAACATAATTTAATCAGCAAAAAGTTTTCCAAAAAGAAAATCATATGGAGTAATAAGATACCTTTGCACGCATAATCAATCACAAATTAATCGACATCATGATACAGACAGTTGTTAAACGGGACGGGCGTATCGTTGGCTTCAACGAGGAGAAGATAGTAACCGCTATCCGTAAAGCCATGTTGCATACAGACAAGGGAGAAGATATGCAACTGATTCGCCAGATCACAGATCATATCTCATTCAAGGGAGAACCTCAAATGACCGTAGAGGCGATTCAAGATGCCGTGGAACTGGAATTGATGGCCAGTAGCCGGAAGGACGTAGCGCAGAAATATATCGCTTACCGAAATCAGCGAAGCGTAGCCCGCAAGGCGAAAACACGGGATATGTTCTTGGAGATTATCAATATCAAATCCAACGATATCACCCGTGAGAATGCGAATATGAACGCCGATACACCCGCCGGCATGATGATGAAATTCTCCAGCGAGACCACCAAACCGTTTGTCGATGACTATTTATTGAGCGAGGAGGTCAAGGAAGCCGTATCAAACAACTATCTCCATATTCATGATAAAGATTATTATCCGACTAAAAGCTTGACCTGCGTACAACACCCGTTGGATCGCATCCTAAAATACGGGTTCTCCGCCGGTCATGGCGAATCACGTCCGGCTAAACGAATCGAAACCGCTAGTATCCTTGGCTGTATCTCTCTAGAGACCGCCCAAAACGAGATGCATGGCGGACAGGCGATACCGGCGTTCGATTTCTACCTAGCACCTTACGTACGTAATAGCTTTATCGAGGAAGTAAAGACCTTAGAGGATTTATACGGGCAGGATTTCTCCCACTTATATAATAAGCCTATCGACGATTACCTGACACAGACCTTGGATGGATTAAGCGGTGATAGACGGGTTATACAACATGCCATCAACCGCACGGTAAGCCGTGTACACCAATCGATGGAGGCTTTTATCCATAATATGAACACAATCCATTCCCGTGGAGGCAACCAAGTGGTATTCAGCTCCATCAATTATGGAACCGACACCTCGGCGGAAGGTCGTTGCATCATCCGGGAGTTATTAAAAAGTACTTACAGAGGCGTAGGTAACGGCGAAACCGCTATCTTCCCGATCCAGATATGGAAAAAGAAACGAGGCGTAAGTTATCTGCCGGAAGACCGCAACTACGATCTTTACCAATTGGCCTGCAAGGTCACCGCCCGTCGTTTCTTCCCGAACTTCTTGAATCTCGACGCAACCTTCAACCAAAGCGAGGATTGGAAAGCGGACGATCCTCAGCGCTATATCCACGAGGTAGCGACCATGGGATGCCGTACCCGTGTATTCGAGAATCGTTTCGGACCGAAGACTTCTATCGGACGAGGTAATCTCTCTTTCTCGACGATCAATATCGTGCGATTGGCTATCGAGTGCATGCAGGTGGAGAACAAGGAAGAGCGTATCGCCCTATTTTTCGCTAAACTGGATCATATGCTGGAACTTACGGCTCGTCAGTTGCATGAGCGTATGGAGTTCCAGAAAACCGCTTACGCGAAGCAATTCCCGTTGTTGATGTCTTCCTTGTGGTTAGGCTCGGAAAAATTGAAGCCTAACGATTCGATTGCCTCCGTTATCAACCAAGGCACCTTGGGTATCGGCTTTATCGGACTGGCCGAATGTCTGGTGGCCCTTACCGGTAAGCATCATGGCGAAGATGAGGATTCGCAAGCCTTAGGCATAAGGATCGTTACGTATATCCGGGATCGTGCCAACCAATTCTCTGAGCAATACCAACACAATTATAGCGTACTGGCAACTCCGGCAGAAGGCTTGTCCGGCAAGTTCACGGGAAAAGATCGTAAGCAGTTCGGATCGCTCCCCGGTATCACGGATCGGGATTATTATACGAACTCTAATCACGTCCCGGTATATTACAAGTGCAGCGCCCGTCATAAAGCCGAAGTGGAAGCTCCTTATCATGATTTGACTCGTGGCGGCCATATCTTTTACGTAGAGATGGATGGCGACGCTACCCATAACCCCGAAGCGATCATGCGTGTCGTGGATATGATGGATAAATACAATATCGGATACGGTTCCGTAAACCATAACCGTAACCGTTGTCTGGATTGTGGCTACGAGAACTCCACCCCGAATCTGGAAGCCTGCCCGAAATGCGGCAGCAAACACTTGGACAAACTTCAACGCATCACCGGTTACTTGGTAGGAACCACCGACCGTTGGAACAACGCCAAGCTATCCGAGCTGAACGACCGTGTCACCCACAACTAATTTTCAATTACCATGTTGTCCATCATAGATATCATCGAAGATACCACCGTAGACGGTCCGGGATTCCGGACCGCCATCTATGCGGCGGGTTGCCCGAACAAATGCCCGGGTTGCCACAACCCCGAATCATGGGACATCCATAAAGGGAAGAAAGTAAGAACGGAAGAGATCGTGGAGAAAGTGCTGGCTGACGAATTCGCCAACGTCACCTTCAGTGGAGGAGATCCCATGTTCCAACCGGAAGGCTTCACCGAGGTAGCCAAGGCGATCAAGGCAAAAAGCCAAAAGACGATCTGGTGCTACACGGGATATAAATTCGAGGACCTGATAAAGAACCCGGCACAAGCCGCCTTATTATCCTATATCGACGTATTGGTAGATGGCCGCTACAAACAAACCCTTCGGGATGAGAGCCTTTTATTCCGGGGAAGCAGCAACCAACGGTTAATTGACGTACAAGCTTCTTTAAATAAAAAGGAAATCGTAACATACAAGTACAACCCTTTCATTTAAGGAAATTCTCCAATTATAGCCCGGATATTAACAAGATTTCATACCTTTGTCCCGAATTGGTTCCGTTTCACCCAACCGGGGTTACGGATTAAAAGGGAATCAGGTGTAATTCCTGAACAGTCCCGTTGCTGTGAAGCTCTATTTCAAACATTCCGGAAACACTTTCGCCACTGGTATATAAGGATATATATCGGGAAGGCTTTCGGGATGGGAGTCAGTCAGAAGACCTGCCAGTTAGGG
Organism: Parabacteroides sp. AT13; assembly: GCF_002272965.1. Taxonomy (NCBI): domain Bacteria; kingdom Pseudomonadati; phylum Bacteroidota; class Bacteroidia; order Bacteroidales; family Tannerellaceae; genus Parabacteroides; species Parabacteroides sp. AT13. The sequence goes on from NZ_NQMH01000001.1 coordinate 1,268,739, forward strand.
AGAAGTCGTTCGCGAGGACAGAGCGGCTTGGTACGAATCATTTTCTAAACAGGTTTTAAATAATGGTGTTATCCTTTGCTAGAAAGGGATACCTCGCTTGCGTATTATCGATGCTGGCGATAGGTATGTCCCATGGACAAAGCAAACTCGACTCTATCCAACACTTGGACGAAGTTACGGTCACGGCCCGGAGTTTCAGCTTTAAAGAGGTAATTCCTTCCCAAAAACTATCGGGGAAAGAATTACAAAATTTGAACAGTCACACGGTAGCGGATGCTTTACGCTACTTCTCGGGTGTCCAATTGAAAGACTATGGGGGCGTAGGAGGTATCAAGACAGTAAATATCCGAAGTATGGGAACGAACCACATGGGTGTTTTCTACGACGGCATCGAATTAAGCAACGCGCAAAACGGACAAGTAGACCTTGGAATGTATTCCTTAGACAATATCGAGGAGATTTCTTTATACAATGGCCAGAAGAGCGATATTTTCCAATCCGCAAAAGATTTCGGTGCGGCCGGTACGCTTTATCTGCGTTCTCGTCGTCCTCGTTTCGAAGATGGAAAAACAACGAATATCCGTGCCACGATGAAAGTCGGTTCTTTCGACGTTATCAACCCCTCGGCGCTGTTCGAATATAAGATATCAGAAAACATAGCCGCCTCTTTCAGCGCCGAATGGTTAAGCGGAAGCGGTAAATACAAATTTCGTTACCGCCGTATCAACCCTGCCGGAGAGATCGCTTACGATACGACCGCCGTCCGGGAAAACGGGGATATCAACGCCACCCGCCTAGAGGCCGGATTGTATGGCAAGATGAGCGACGGTACTTGGAATCTTAAGTTCTACAACTACAATTCCGAACGAGGTATCCCGGGGGCTATCGTAAACAACGTATGGCGACGCGGCGAACGAGTATGGGATACGAACTCTTTCATGCAAGGCTCCTATATCAAAGAAATCAATAGTAAATTCAAGACACAGGTCAATGCGAAATACGCTTTCTACCGTACGCATTATGTGAACAACGACGACAAGCTGATTCATGTAGATAACCTGTATAAGCAACGGGAGATTTACCTATCTTCCGCTAATGTCTACTCCATCCTCTCGAACTGGGATGTCTCTGCTTCTTACGACTTGCAATGGAACAAGATGAACGCCGATATGTATGGATTCGTTTACCCGGAACGCTTCACCAACCTCCTTTCGGTCGCTACGGCGCTCCGGTTAGGAAAAGTAAAATTACAGGCCAGCGGACTGGCGACTTTTATCAACGACCGTGTAGAAGAAGGCCCCGCACCGAAAGCCCGGCAAATCCTTACACCCGCCGTATTCGCCTCCTACAAGCCGTTCGAGAAACAAGACTTTAATGTACGCGCTTTCTATAAACGGATCTTCCGTATGCCTACCTTCAACGATTTGTATTACGCCGATATGGGAAACTCCAAATTAAACCCGGAATACGTAACCCAATATGATGCCGGCTTCGCTTACACGAAAACATGGGAGAACTATCTTTTCTATCGCTTCAAGATACAGGCGGATGGTTATTACAACAAGGTGAAAGACAAGATCATCGCTTACCCCAAAGGCCAGCAGTTCCGTTGGACGATGCTGAATTTGGGTAAGGTAGAAATCAAAGGTATAGATGTCAGTACGGAAACGACCGTCAATCCGGTAAAAGATTTGTTCGTCACGCTACGCGTACAATACACCTATCAAAAGGCCCAAGACTTCACGGATCCCTCGGATACCTATTACGGAGATCAAATCCCTTATATCCCTTGGCATAGCGGCTCCGCCATCGCACAAGCCTCTTTCAAGGGATGGAACCTCAACTATAGTTTCATATATGTGGGAGAGCGGTATAACCAGCAGGAAAATATCAAATACAATTATACGCAACCGTGGTACACCAGCGACATCTCCTTGTCGAAAGATTTGAAATTCAAATTCGGACTTATCAAGGCTGCCGTAGAGGTAAACAACCTGTTAAGCCAAGACTACGACGTGATCCTGAATTATCCGATGCCGAAACGAAATTACAAAGTGTCTTTAACGATCGAGATATGAAAAGACATACATTATATATAATAGGTATCCTGATCGGTTGCGCTTTTTCATCCTGCCGTAAGATCGAGATCGTAGTTCCATCGGAATACGAGCTGGTCTCCGATGGTATCCACCCCGAGGCGAATCCTCAAGGGATGTATTTAGTGAACGAGGGGAATATGGGAAGCAATAAATGTACGCTGGATTATCTGGATTACGTGAACGGTTATTATATCCGTAACCTCTACTCGGAACGGAACCCAAACGTGGTCAAGGAGTTGGGCGATGTAGGCAATGATATCCAGATTTACGGAAGTAAGCTATATGTTGTAGTCAATTGTTCCCATAAAGTAGAAGTATTGGACGCCCGGACTTGTGAGCGGATCACGCAAATAGACATTCCTAACTGCCGGTACATCCGTTTTTACCGGGGAAACGCCTATGTAACCTCTTATGTCGGCCCCGTGCAAATCGACCCGAATGCTCCACAAGGAGCCGTATATCGGGTAGACACGACCAGCCTGAAAATAGACGCTAAAGTCATTGTCGGCTACCAGCCGGATGAATTAGAGATTTTGGGTGAATATATCTACGTAGCGAATTCCGGAGGCTACCGTGCTCCGGAGTACGACAATACGGTTTCCGTCATCGAACTAAACCGTTTCAAGCAAGTCCAAAAGATTCCGGTAGGGATCAATCTGCACCGTATCCGTGCGGATAAATACGGTAAATTATGGGTAACTTCTCGGGGAGATTACGATACGGTACATTCCAACCTGTATGTACTGGAAAAGCGAAAAGGATATAATGAGATGGTGGTTACCGATACCCTGAATATCCCTTGCTCCAACCTTTGCATCAGCGGAGATTCCCTCTTCTATTACAGTACGGAATGGAACGTGAATACGCAGAGCAACACCATCTCGTACGGGATCATAGATGTCCGTACGAAAGAGGTGATCAGCACGAACTTTATCACCGACGGTAGCGAGAAAGACATCCGTATCCCTTACGGGATCATGGTCCATCCCTATACAAAAGATATCTTCGTCACCGACGCCAAGAATTACGTATCCAGCGGAACCCTCTATTGCTACGATAAGAACGGGATACGGAAATGGGGCGTACGTACCGGGGATATCCCCGCCCATATGGTTTTCCTTTATAAATAGAACAGCGTTATGAGACAAGTTTTATATCTATTCATTTCAGGTTTCCTAGCATTTCTATCCTGTACCCAAGACAAGATACAGATGGTTAGCTTGGGTATCGATGATGTCTATTATCTGCCCCGCATGAAAACTTATCTACTCAGCCCGGCTTTTACCGGCGACGAGTATCGGTGGACACTTCACCGGAACGGGACGGACTCTCTCGTATCTACCGAACGTTCTTATATCTTCCTCGCAAAAGATACGGGCACCTATCAGATGACCTTCGAAATCATCGATAAGGAGACCCCCTATAAGCACGATTTTCGTTTCGAGGTGATGCAGGAGGAAATAGAATATAGCCCTTATTTATCCAAAGTGTACGACTTTTGTCCCGCACCGGGTCAGTTTGTCAATACGATGCCCGAATACGAGGAAGGCGATACGAAAGAAACCATACTGAAAAAGGTAGAGGAGAATATCTCCGGTACGAACGACGTGATGATCTCCCTCGGAGGATACGGAGGATATGTTATCTTCGGTTTCGATCATACGGTCATCAACGTCAAAGGGAAAAAGGACTTTATGATCCTCGGAAACTCTTTCTATTCCGACCTACCGGAGTATCAAGAGAAAAAGGGAGGCAGTTGCGAGCCCGGCATTGTCATGGTCTCTTTCGACACGAACCAGAACGGCTTACCGGACGACGAATGGTACGAGCTGGCCGGTAGCGAGTACTATAAACCGGAAACCGTCAAGAATTATCGTATTACCTATGATCGCCCGGATCCCGACAAGATTCCCGAGCCGGACATGAGCCAGCAATGGAGTGATGCCACCTATCTGTCGTGGAAGGATAACCAAGGCAATACCGGCTATTTGCCAAAAAACGTGTACCACACGCAGAGCTATTATCCGGAGTGGATCGAGGAGAGCACCTTGACTTTTACCGGAACCAGATTGAGGGATAACGCCACGGACGAAAGCGGTACAGGCAAATACTACGTGCTCTACTCCTATCCATGGGGATATGTAGATAACCACCCGAACGATTATCAAGATCTAAATAGCTTCGATATCGAATGGGCCGTAGATGCGGAAGGTAATAAAGTAGAATTACCCGGTATTGATTTTATCAAGGTGTACACGGCGGTAAACCAATATTGCGGTTGGATCGGGGAAACCTCGACAGAGATCATCCGTGCGCAGGATTTACACATCGCCCCCCCCTCCATCATCGTTCCAGATCCGGTAAGCGAGCAAATGAAATTACAATATGATCAAGCAATCCTAAAAATAAAAGGCTTATGAAAAAGACGATTACCTTATTTCTCTGTACGTTCGCCACGAGCGGCCTAATGGCCCAAGGCAACACCTCATGGATGGCCGCCGGCATAGATCCGGCCCAAATGAGGGATGTACCGTCACAATCTTCCATCCTGCGTTCTACGGATATGGATTACAGTCAGGGTACATTTATCGTAAACGAGGACTGGTACGGCCATCAGAACAGCACCGTCAATTTCCTCACCCATGATGGGGAATGGCACTATCGTGTCTTCCAGACCGAGAATCCGGGTCATGAGCTGGGATGTACCACGCAATTCGGTACCATCTATGGCGATAAATTCTACCTTGTCTCTAAGCAAGAGCGCGATCCCGGGGCAAAAATCACCGGAAGCCGATTTGCCGTATGCGATGCCAAGACCATGAAGGTGATCAAGGAGTTCAAATATATCGCCCAAAACGCCGAGGGTAAATCCATAGCCGATGGCCGCTCTTATCTTCCGGTAGACGAGCACAAAGGCTATATAGGAACCAGCAACGGTATCTGGATCTACGATAGCGATAAGATGACGATCGGCAAACAAATAGAAGGTTCCGGAAATCCGAACGCCGATGGATACGGTGAATTGTATTATGCCCAGATCGGAACCATGGTACGTGCCAACGACCTTGTCTTTGCCGTCCATCAACAATATGGTCTATTAATAATAGACCCGAAAACCGATAAAATTATCCGTACCATCGCCGCCCCGATCGAGAAAGAGACCGTAAAAGGGCAAGAGAAGGAGATTCAACGAGGCTTCGGCTCTATCGTTCAGTCCAAGGATGGTACACTTTGGATCAGCATGACCCAGAATACGGCCGGGGATGGTTCCGCCTTGGAATATATGCTAAACTTGAACCCCTATACCTTTAAGGTGGACACGGTAAAGATCCCGTTAAGCGAGACCATCGGTGTCGTTCCGAACTCTTGGTACGCATGGACCGCCGACGGTTTCTGCGCCAGTGCCAAAGAAAATAAGATTTACTGGAACGGACAACCGAAAGAAGGCAGTTGGTTCACGGGGTATCAAATCTGTGGGTATGATATTGACAAGAAGCAATTTTTCCAGCTAATCGACCTCCGAAAACAGGACTGGGATTGGCGCTTGTACGGAACCGGATTTCGCCTTAACCCAAAAACCGACGAGCTATACACCTTCTTGTATCATGAGTTCCAAGATCCTACGCACATGTTAGCTCGTATAAATAACAAAGGCGAAGTGGTACAAGAATATTCGATGATCGTCAACTATTGGTTCCCCGCTATCCCGGTTTTCCCGGATAACGCAGTACCTGTCGTTTCCTCCAGCTTCCCTTCTTCTATAAGTCTGACGGAAGACAAGCCTGTCTATAAACTTGCTCTAGGTAATATGGTTAGTGACGCAGACAATATGGATGCCGCCATCGTGAAATCAATCTCCTCCGTTACGCCCTCATCTCCTATCAGCGCAATTATTCGTAACGACTCATTAATTGTCAGTACTACTACCACGATCAATGAGGATCATAAGTCCACGATAACGATCCGCTTCAACTCCAATGGGAAGATCGTCACGAAAGACCTTCTTGTTAGCACGGGGAACCCTCCGACAAGCGTAGAAAAAGTCTCACGGCCAACACTTAATCTCTATCCCAATCCAGCGGTAAATACCATACAAATCAATATCGGCACAACCGCCACCGTAGAGATTTACACGACGAACGGTACTAGGGTCCAAAAAACGGCGATCAATCCGGGTGAATTTATTGACGTAAGCCATTTATCCCAAGGTCTCTATTTCATCCGTGTGATCACTGGAGAAAAGACAGAGACCGTAAGGATGATTAAGAAATAAAAAAATTCCTTACCTTTGTGCCCGAATTGGTTTCGTAATGCCTATTCGGGCATACGGATTAAAAGGGAATCCGGTGAGAATCCGGAACAGTCCCGCTGCTGTGAAACTCCTTTAACATTCTAATACTACTTTCGCCACTGGCTCAAGGTAGTCGGGAAGGCATTAGGATGGGAGCTAGTCAGAAGACCTGCCATTCATTTAAGATTCATATCCTCGTGGGCTAGGATATAGAGTACAACATAAGAATTAAAAGAAATGATGACAGACAAGGAAGTATTGTTGTTACGGCGCAAATTGGATCTTTTGCTCCGTACGGGAAAATTATTGATGGAAAGTGCCGCTGACACGAATCGTATCGAGCGAAACATGAAACGAGTTGCCGCCTTTATGGGTATCCCCGAGGAGAAGTTGCATATCGATATCCGATGGACCATGATCATGGTGAACGTAAGCGATGAGCGAAACTCCTTCTCTAAATTCCAGAAATGCGAGAAGCACGGTATTAACATGACGACAATCTCACAGGTAAGCAAGCTTTCTTGGCGGGCGATCGAACAAGATTATTCCTTGGATAAATATGAGGAAGAACTGGAGAAGATCGTTCACCAACCCCGGAATTATACCCCTTATATCGTAGCCATTGGAGCAGGATTTGCTTGCGGAGGATTCTGTAAATTATTCGGATGCGACTGGATGGCATTCCTATTCGCTTCCATTTGCGCTTTCGTCGGGTTTAGGGTACGAGCCCGCTGTGTCGAGGCCGGACTTAACGTATATATGAGTATCGCGGCGGCGGCTTTCGTATCCACCTGTTTGGCATACGCATCCTCTTTCTCAGGACTATCCGATACGCCTTATCATCCATTATTAGCCTGTGCCCTGTTTATCGTACCGGGTGTTCCCTTGATCAACTTCGTGGATGATATGCTGGACAATCATTTGCTGGTCGGTATTACCCGAGCCTCTAATACAGTCATGATGGTAGCCGCCATGACTTTCGGTATCGCATTCGCCATGCGGGTACTTGTCATGAACGATGTCGAGATCGATCATAAGTTCAGTGAATTGAGTATGGTTCCACATGATCCGTACTACATATACGCGATAGCGGCGGCAATTTCAGCCATGGGTTTCTCCATGATATTCAACATCCAACGTCGACTATTATGGGTAGTGGCCGTAGGAGGTATCATTGCGGTATGTACCCGTAACTTTGTGAACTTCGAATTAGGTTATGGTCCTGTGATCGGCTCGTTTATGGGAAGTTTCGTAGTCAGTGTATTGGCTGTGAAAGCGGTTCATTGGTGCCATGTTCCCAATCACGTATTGACGATTCCATCTGTCATTCCTATGATTCCGGGAGTACTCATGTATCGCTCATTACTGGCATTTATAAACCTGCATGGAGTAGTCGGTGAGGTCACAAACGCATTCTTCAACGGGATCAATTCCGCACTCATCATTCTTTGTATCTCACTCGGTGTAGCTGTCCCGAACATCTTCGCCCGTCGTTACATCGCCAAAGATCGCCAACGACATTTACAAGAGGAACTGGAAAAGCGCCGAGAAAGAGGGAAGTTCATTGAATGGTGAAAAAACTTTTCCATAAAGATTAGTCCGGGAAAAACTGTCGCATAAGGATATGCCAAATTGTTTAATACGTTCAATATATTTAACATATTTCATTAAAAAAAGTCCTATCAATACTATATTTTTGTGACGTTTTGGTGATAGATGTTGCATTCCGCAAGTCTATAAAAGGGAATTTCGGTTAGATTCCGGAACAGAGCCCGCTACTGTAAAACCCATAAGGAGGAAAGCTTCTTCATACCACTGTCTTTTTTAAAGATGGGAAGGTCGCTTTCTAGGTTAGTCAGGAAACCTGCCAGACAAAAATAAGGAATAGATTCTTCCGGGATTTTGGGGAATCATTGGATCGATTGCACTGGAGATGTAAACTGCGTAATTAATTTTTATACATTATGAGACATTTTTATTTGTTCCTGCTAATTGTTAGCGGGATTGTTTTGTCTGGCACCCGAATGATCGCTCAAAGTAGGCCATCGGTGGGAAGTATCAGAGTCGTATCCGGTACGATCGTAGATGAGAATAACAAGGCGATGGCGAACATTGTCATTTACATCAAGGGTACTGATATACGAGTTATTTCAGATACGGACGGGTATTTCTCCTTACCACTCAAGGACACGAAGGACCACGTACTGATCACCAACAGTTACAACACCGTCTCGGCAATCCGAGATATTCCCGCGGGAGAAGGGAATTACGAGATGGATATCCAGTTATCTTACAAGCTACTAGGACTACCCGAGGTAGATATCGTCGGGGCGAAACCACAGAGTTATAACTCCGACATCGCTAATTCGGCTACCCGTATGGATATCCCCGTAATGGAAATACCCGGAACTGTAGGCGTAGCGACCCGGAAATTATTGGAAGACCAACAGGCTACCACCATGACCGAGGCCATAAGGAACCTAGGCGGCGTGAAAGGCGGACCTTCCGGTGAGGCTTCCAACATCAACGAGGTCTTCTCTTCCCGTGGTTTCTCCATGACGAACTCCCGTAACTATTTCAGGAACGGGGTACGATACCTAAAGTTCTCGAACGACGCTCTATCCAGTATCGAGCGCATAGAGATCCTCAAAGGCCCAGCATCTGTCCTTTATGGAGCGGTAGAGCCCGGAGGTATCATCAACTTTATCACCAAGCCGACCTTATATACGCCCCGGTATGGCGCAACGATCAGATACGGCAGTTACGACTATAAGCAAGCCTCTATCGACATTTCCGGCCCACTGAACGCCAAAAAGACCATCCGTTATCGCTTGAACGGAATGTATGAGGATGCCGATAAATTCAGGAAACCGCAAAACAGCAAACGATACGACATCACCCCAGTCATCGACATTGACTTAGGACGCAAGACCACCCTTAATATCGATGCCGATATCTTCCGGGATAAAAGGACACAGGATCCGGGCGTTTTGCATATCAACAATGAGGTGATAGATAACGGATTCAAGACATTCCTCGGCGAACCGTGGGCCTATGGCAAATTTACCAATAATAGCGTTGGTTTCCAGTTGACCCACCGTTTCAACCAGAACTGGTCATTCAGAAGTTCCGCCCGCCAATATTTCACGCATGAGGATCGTCTGTATTTCCAGATGAAAACCCCTCAGAAGGACAGCACGATTACCCGCCGTTTGGCACATTGGGACGCAAAAATCAATTATACCAATGTATTGGAGGAATTGAACGGCAGCTTCAAGACGGGCTTCATCCAGCATAAAGTAATAGCGGGCTTGGAATACGGATGGCTTACCAACCGAAGGAAAGTAAAAGGGAATATGTACACCCCGATTAGTTATGTTCATCCGGAATATTCCGAAAAACCAGTTGATTTCGAGATGGAACAGAGTACAGACTTACGTATCACCCAACGTACCTACGCGATCTATCTACAAGACCAAGTAAGCTTTTCCGCTCAATGGAAGTTATTGCTTGGCGCCCGTGCAGACTGGGTGAACGATAAACAAGATAATTATATTAAGGATAAAAAAACGGATGAAAACAATTTTGCCATCTCGCCTCGTGTGGGTCTTGTTTATCTGCCCATGCCCGACTTGAGCCTATATGCTACCTACAGTCAGTCTTTTGTCCCTCAATCCGGGCAAACGAAGGATGGCGAGGCATTCGACCCGATTACCTCTAAACAATGGGAAGCGGGAGTCAAGAAATCATTCTTCAACGATCGCTTGAGCACCAGTCTGGCTTTCTATACCTTGTCGAAGACCAACTTGCCGACGATAGACCCGGAAGACGAGGAATATAAGATACTGATCGGCAAGCAGACCAGCAAAGGTATAGAGCTTTCGGTAAACGGAGAGATCACCCCCAGTTGGAGCGTAGCCTTCAATTACGCATATACGCATGCCGAGGTAACGAAAACGAACGACGAGACCTATCCCGTAGGTACGCAACTGGCCAATATCTCACCAAGCCAGTTCAACCTATGGACCTCCTACCTAATCCGTAAAGGCCCGGTTAAAGGCTTATCTTTCGGCGGTGGTTGGTACTTCCAAGGTAAATCCTACGGAAACATGGCACATACGATCGATCTGGACGCCTATCATCTGGTTGACTGTTTCGTGGCTTACAAGCGCAGTTTCTACAAGATCTCGGCGAACTTGAAAAACGTATTCAACCAAGAATATTATACCGGATCCCAAGGGAACTATCTTTTATTCCCCGGCTCGGCCAGGATGCTGATGGTTATGCTAGCGGTCAACTTCTAAAAAAGGCACAAGACATGTCGCATAATTCGATCATTAGAAAGATCATAGTAAAGTTACATTTATACACCGGACTCATATTAGGGCTAATAATAACCCTAATATGCCTCTCCGGCACAGCGATCGTGTACAAGCCGGAACTTGAAAAACTATCTGTCAAGGATATCGCTTTTGTCAAGCCAGCCTCCCGAACCGTGTCGCCGCAAACTTTGCTAGAGAACGTAAGGCACGAATATCCACAAGCTAAGATCAATAATATGGTCTTATACGGAGGCGAGGATTGCGCCTACAGTTTCCGTACTACATTCCCGGATGAGAAAGGCCGTATCCAGATCTATGTCAATCCCTATACAGGGGAAGTTACGGGAGTGGACAGATACCGGCATAAGGTTTTTCAATGGTTATACGACTTTCACGTGAACCTGCTATTGAAAAAGCAAGGAGCTACCATCGTCGCCTTATCGGGATTCCTGTTGATTTTCCTAACTCTATCCGGCTTTCTATTATTACCCAAGCGTCGTATCTTCTCCGTGAACCGAAAGATGGGCTTGAGAGCCAAGCTTTTCAAGTCACATTCCATCATAGGTATATGTACATCCCTCTTTTTGCTGGTCATCGCTTTTACCGGCTCCTACTTCGGGTTCAAGAAAGAATATCAATCTTTCTTTGAATCCATATCCGCAGGAAAAGCAGTCGCACCGGCACCAAAAACTGATAAATACACAGGTGATTGGGTATCATTGGATTCCGTTTTAACGACCGCCCAAGAAGAGTTCAAAGAGGGAACCCCGACAATGATATTCTTCCCGAAAGACAACACGTCTGTTTTCTCCGTACGGATGTATCGGGAAGGGGACTTCGAAAGAACTGGAAGCAACCATATCTACATCCATCCTATTACCGGCAAGGTCGTCGCCATAAACCTCTGGAAAGACAAACCGGCCGCCGAGAAGCTTGTCCGCTCCATGTACTTTGTCCACTTCGGCACTTTCCTCGGGCACTTCTCCAGAATCCTATGGATCCTCATAAGCCTAGCCGTACCGTTCCTCTATTTCACGGGAGTTTACCTTTGGGTTATTCGCAATCGGCAGAAACATTTCCCTTTCCGGTAAACATAAGTCCAGTAAATCGCATCGCATAAGGAAATTTCGTATATTCGTAATATTGTGTAATTAGGAAAAAAGAAATGTCATGGCACAAATAACGATTCCTTATGCGGTAGCGGATTTTATATTTACGGGAGCGTAAATTCTATTATGTGGATAAAACGAACTTTATCCCCAGATTGGAGAATTATAATGCCCCGGTCTTCCTGCGTCCCCGTCGTTTCGGGAAAAGCCTACTCGTATCCACTCTTGCCTGTTACTACGATCGCACCAAGGCCGATCGCTTCGAAGAATTGTTCGGCGGCACTTGGATCGGGGAATACCCAACGGAGGAACATAGCCGCTACATGGTCGTGCGTTATGGCTTCTCCGCTATGGTCATGGCCAATGACATGGAAGGGTTGGAGCGGAATTTCAACCTCTTGAACTGTTCTCCAGTAGAAATCATGGTAACACACAACCGGGACTTATTCCAAGACTTCCAGTTTACCACCAAAGGCAATGCCTCCCAAATGCTGGAGGAGGCTTTGGGGTACGCCCGCGAGCATGGCCTTCCAAAAGTATATATCTTGATCGATGAGTACGATAATTTCACCAACCAATTATTGACCGCCTACAAGGACCCACTGTATGAGCAAATAACCACGAAGGATAGTTTCCTGCGTACCTTCTTCAAGGTTATAAAGAAACGACGAGTTGCCGTATAACGTTCCCGACCTATCCAGTAAGCTCAATAAGAAGAAGTTCTTCGATAAGACCTTTTATCCTGTCAGCCTCTTCTATCTGGGTATGACTACGCTACGTAACAATTATCGCATGGTAGCCCAACCTCACGATGCGCAGTATCTACATGGACTATTATAACGAGACGAACCATATAGAAGGTGGTGCCCCCCGTTATGTACCCACCTACGAACGCTTCACGGAAGACCGCTGTTTCGAGCCGTTGGTGCAAAACTATTTCGAGCAGTATCTCGGGCAGTTCCCGGCGTAGGTGTTCGACAAGATCAACGAGAACTTTATCCGTTGCTCCTTCTTCGAGCTTTGCTCCCGCTACCTAAGCAGCTATTATACGTTCGCCATCGAGCAGAACAACTCCGTAGGCTGTTCCAATTTCGAAATGACCGGCATACCCGGCACAAACTATTATAAAGATGACCGATTGGTGGAATTCAAGTATTTCAAGGCGAAAGAGGCCGAACACATGCTGGCGCTAAACGATCCCCGCCCCGAGGACGTGGCGCAAGTACGTGCTTACGCCAAGGATACCAAACAGAAATTCCCTGTATATAATGTACGCTCGTACATTGTATATATCTGCGCTAATAAAGGATGGAAATGCTGGGAGGTTACCGAATAAAGCCTAGCCGTGCCACTCCTCCATTTCACGGAGTTAACTTCATCGGTAAAGTAAGTTAACTCCATCGACAAAGTAAGTTAACTTAAATGGCAAAGTAAGTTAACTTACCAAATCGGGGTTTCCCAATCATATAAGAATCCACTAACCAAAAGTAAATATTCCGGCAAATTCCGATTCTCGGACCACTTCATCTCTATACCGAACAACTCCGAGGTAGTACGTCCCAGATCGAACCCACAGGCCTCAAGGGAACGACGAATCCGCAAGGGGTAGCGGCAAGCCTTACCAGATCTACGTGTACACTCTTCCCAAGGGCAAAGTATACAACTACCGGCATAAAACGCCCGCCCATTATATTCCTCCTCCAACGCAAGAAGACGTTTATCCAATCGGCTCCTTTCCCTATGCATCAACTCTTGCCCCGCTTCCACCGCATCCGGCACATCCAATACGACAGGAGTAATCCGCGTACAAACAATCAATAGATTCCGAAAACCGGATAAATAGTCCTCCGAATCATTAAAAGGCGGACAACTCCAACAGTTTCCATACCTACGGCACTCCCGGCAATAGGCCATGAAACGCCGCTCATCCCGATAACGTAAGATATAATCATCCACAGGGATGGTTCTTGTATAATCGTAACTTTTATATTCGATCATATGAAAAGAAAATTTTCTTGTAAAGAAATAAAAAAATCAGCAACTACATACATTATAATACAGGGAACACAGTACAGCTACACGTGAAGCTTTCAATGAAAAAACAATGGCATGGTATTATGGTGGTATACTCCGGGATCGTCGCAAAGAACGCAAATTAATCCAAAAGCTAGCTTGTAGTTCGATAAAAGATATATGATCTTACCATTATAAGATGTATGATCTTACCGTTGTAAGATGTATAATCTTATCGCCGTAAGATCATACATCTTTCACGGAATCTGTAACGCTAGAGTACTCTCAAGAGCAAGAGAGAGCACTCTAGCGAAATCAAGAGATGATTTACTTCACAACAAACTTAACAGAGACTTTCTCTGTACCTTTTACCGCTGTAAAGCCATAAACACCTTTATTCAAGTTTACTGTTTTCACGTCATCAGAAGAGGTGATCACATAAGTAGATACTACAGAACCTGCGGTGTTCGTGATGTAACCGGTATAACCGGCTAGATCTTTTACACGCAAGGTATTGTCGGAATAAGAGATGTTTGCGGTTGCGGCCGCTGATTTCGTGGCTGTACCGGTTACGGTTACTTTACAGTACGTGTTATATTTACCATTAGCTGTAATTAATTTGATTTCAGTTGTACCCGGAGCTACAGCCGTAACTTTACCCGTTTGGTCAACTGTCGCAACAGCAGTATTCTTAGAAGACCATACCGCACCAGTCAAAGAAGCATAAGTAGATTGTACAGATGCTGTTAATTGTTCCGTTACGTTTCCACTTAAGGATATGGCTTTCTTATTAAGCCAAATGATAGGAGTTGCCGCTACTAAATTATCACCCGGTTCTGTTCCCGATGTCGTTCCCATAAAACTATTCCAGCTCCAAGCATCCCAAGTACCATTCTGGACTTTTCGGCTTGATGCCCCGTATCCGGAATAAGAGAAATCTTGAGTATAGGAATCACGAACGAAATAACTCCAATAACCGGAATACCAACCAGCGAACCAATGAACATTTGATGCTGTTGAAGCTGTCCAATAGTCATAATCATAATATGGACCACCTGAAATATTTGCATCAAAAGGATGATAAATCACGCCATCATCTTCACCCTCCGAAATTGCGGTAGCAGCCATTTCCTCTGTAGTCTCTTTATCATAAGGATATTTGAATTTAGCACTTGCTCCCTCATAATCAAAGGTCACCTCTACATCACTCCTAAATTCGCTATATCCAATACCATTAATCGTTGATCCCATCCAACCGGTGTATTGCACTAAACCGATCAAACGAGGATCCGCTTTCATTACTGCCTCAAATAGGCTCAATCCAGAAATAGTATCTACATCAGCAGACCACCGATATCCCCAAACCATATTATCTGGTACAGTTTTATTCGTGTCATGCCAAGTCAAAACTATAGCCGCACGGTTTTCACCATCACCTACCCAGAAATCAATACTGTCAAAAGAAAAAGTACGGTTACTCCTTGCGGACATCAAAGCCGCTTTCTGTTTTTCCGCCGGTAAATCCGAACGTAACACACCTTGTACCATACGCTGTGCGCTGATACTTCCCGCCATTAAGATTAATGCGAGAAAAAGATAAAGCTTTTTCATGCTCATCAATGTTTAATTTGTTAATACATTATTATTTAACAACGATCGTCTTGCTCATCCGATCATTATCTTTTACCACTACTATAATATAAGCACCTCTTGAATATTGGATTGGATGAGACTCGTTAATTCCCGATATCTTAAAAAGATCCAATATAGCGCCATTCATATTTACAATATAGCAAGAATAACCTTCCAGATTATTCAAATGCAATCGACCTTCATAGTAATAAATCATCGCTTCACCAACACCGATAGCCTCATTAGCCACCGGACCGGATGTGGAGAATGGCTCACTATAGAATGTTCCTAATATCTCTTGCCTACCATCACCTTCCTTGATAGCTGTAACTTTTACGATATATTCTGAACTTCCATCTAATTCAGGAATAGAGACCTTGATCTTTTCTTGTTCCCCAGAACGAAGCTCACTCATCAAGCCAGTAAGGATATTACCCTCTGCATCAACCGTGTAAACACCAAATAATACAGGTATCTCATTTACGTACTTATAAACAGACACCTCGTAGAAAGTAGCCTCCGGAACTTTCGGGAATGTTAATATAGCCGTAGAGTCTTTTACTTCAACCACAGGTTTTTCCAAATCCGGATCTATTACCGTTACTTCACAAGTAGCGGTATAACCACCTTCATCTGTTGTCACCGTAATTGTAGCTACACCGGCGATACCAGCCTTAACCGTACCGTCGTTAGTTACTGTGGCTACCGTGGCATCCGAAGAACTCCAAGTTACTGATTTATTAATCGCACTGGATGGAGATACCACCGCTGCTAATACAGCCTCCTCACCTTTATTCAAAGACAAAGAAGACGCATTTAGGCTAACACCCGTAACATTTGCCCCCGGTTTTTCCGGTTCCGCAGAAACAATCACTTTACAAGTAGCTGTATAGCCTCCATCAAGCGTAGTCGCCGTGATCGTAGCCGTACCCTCACTACTTGCCAACACATTGCCATCTTTATCTACATCCGCAACAAATCGATTATCACTTGACCAATTCACCGTTTTTGTTTTTGCGTCACTTGGTGTTACAGCAGCCACCAATTGTACCGCATGGCCGACTGTTAACTCTAAGCGATCCTGATTCAAAGAGACTCCCGTTACTTTCACGATCCCTTTACCTACAGAAAGTGTACAAGCCGCAACAAAACCACCTGTATCAGAGCTTACACGAATAACGGTTTCTCCATCTCCTAATGCCAGAATCTCACCCGTCTTCGGATCAACCGAAGCACAAGCCTCATTACTACTAGACCAAGTAACGGATTCATCTATCTCTCCTTTAAAATCGGGATCTTTTAGAAGGGTATAAGCTAGTTTAAACGACTCTCCTATAGCGGCAACTCTCTGAGAAGCCTCTAATACAATACCCAAAACCCCTTTACTTTTGTCCGTTACATGAACGAACATCTCGTCTTCAT
Source organism: Parabacteroides sp. AT13 (assembly GCF_002272965.1). Taxonomy (NCBI): domain Bacteria; kingdom Pseudomonadati; phylum Bacteroidota; class Bacteroidia; order Bacteroidales; family Tannerellaceae; genus Parabacteroides; species Parabacteroides sp. AT13. The sequence goes on from NZ_NQMH01000001.1 coordinate 1,285,627, forward strand.
ATCCATAAGTCGTATAGGTTAGTGTCAATTTAGAAGTTCCCACTTTTTTCACATTATATTTAGTACGAGATTCTTGTTCTAATACCTCAGGATTGCTTGATTCGAATTCTATGCTACGAATCGCAGGTACAGACCCAAACAGCACAGATGCATTAGTAGGATTAAAATTAATTTTCAACATATTAAGTAAAGCATCTCGGTCAAATGTCGACACAGAAATATCTATTGACAAATCTTTAGGTTCAACAGAAAAGCCCTTTAACGGAACATCTCCATCCACATGGACTGTACATTTATCAGAAGCTTGACCATCTTCACTTTGCGCAGTTATTTCATATACACCGATAAAATTACTACTACCAATTCCATCTTTTATATTAAAACCAGAAGACGAAACCTTCCATGTTATAGATTTAAAATCCGCATTTTCAGGGAGAACAGAAACTTGATCTAAAAGATTCAAAGATTCATTCACTTTAATGGTAAATTCCTTTTGCTTAAACTTCACCTCTGTAACAGGCTGACTACCTACACATACGACACATTCTCCCTTAAAAGCAGACCCATTACTTCCATCAGAGAGATAAGCCTTTACGATTGTTTTTCCAGAGCCAACAGCAGTAACCAAACCAGATTTATCAACTGTTGCTATAGATTCGTCCGCAGAAGAATAAAGTATGTCCTTTTCTGCCTGCTCTACCTCTGTAAGTGACCCATAATCAACAGTCGGTTTAATCTGATATTTTTCACCCTGCTTTAAGAAACAAGTATTTTCCTCAAGCACCAAAGATGTAGCCCACTTAGATACAAGAACTTCACACTGAATTGGATCTCCAAAAGCCTGACCTGTTTCAACACCTGTTATAGTTGCGGAAAGAATAGCCTTTCCGTAAGCGTTGGAAGGAGTTGCTCGTAATACTATTTCTGTATTACTTACAGATTTGACAGTCCAACTCAATGTACCTTCTTGACTTTCAATTTTTACATTTTCTTTTTTTATTTCAAGAGTATTTGAGATAGCCGGATAAAATGAGATGGGTATTTTTAAACTACTACCAGCTTTTTTAAAACCATTAACCCTATTCGTGAATGCCACCTTCTCTACCTTAAAAGAACAAGAGACTTCACATGAGGCAGAAACTTTTCCATCTTCTGATTGTGCAGTAATAGTAGCAGTACCAGCTCCACAGACAGTAATAACCCCATCTTCCACCGTAAATAAAGATTTATCAGAACTACTCCATTTAATTGTTTTATCCGTAGCATTTTCCGGATAAGATTTTGCAATTAATGTGGTACGTTTATTCACCTCCAATTGAATAGGAGTACCCTCTTGAAGTTCTTCACCTGATTCACCAAACAATTTTATCTCAGTCATAGCCACAAATGGCCTCACGGTTACAAGACATTTTGTGACAGATAATTCCTGCCCTGTTACTGTCGATTTTATTTTGCCACTAAGCTCTGTGGTTCCTTCCGTATATGCAAAAATCATTGGATGAGGAGATCCAGGAATCGTACTCGCTCCTACTTTAGCAACCTTTTCGTTAGAAGATATCCATTCTATTTCTTCCGTAGCACTCTCTACGCCATTACTCAAAGCGATCAAACTTTTAGATTCATTCTCATACATTTCAACCGTAGGAGTCTGTAATATCATTGCAGGACGTTTAACTGTTACAATACAAACATCGGACATTTCCGGACGAGTCTTACTTGTCGCACGAATCTCTGCCGTTCCATAAGCAACACTTGTTACTATTCCATCATTTGACACGTTAATTATTTCAGGGTGAGAAGAACTCCAGCTAGCCTGTTCCCCTGCTAACCCACTAATAGTCAAAGCCAAGGATTTACCTTTACCATCCAGCGTGATCTCCTTTTCTTTAAACTCAAAAGGAGCTGTTGATGAAGTTGTTAATTTCACCAGTACATCTTTATTTACCAGTTTTCCATTTGAATTAAAACTCAATTTAAGTTGTATTTCCTTGGCTTCTTGAACTTCCTCCACAATCGGAGCAATTGTCAATGTGTTATTTATCACCTCCGCACTAATTAGTTCCGGATTCGGATTCACAATCGTAGTAACAACCGCTGAAATCATATTATCACCATCTTCTATAATCTCATCCATTGATTTACTATACTTCGTATTTTCAGCGGAAAACGTAATTTCGCTAGGTAAACCGTCTGTGATTGTCGGAGCCATGTTATCCGGGAACACAGGCAAAGCAGGGAACCAATAATTCACTTTCTCATAAGGATAGCGACCTACCATTGTTCCGTTCGTATCCCCTCTTCCGTCTGTTTTAATTACCGCTAATTCATGTTCCGGGTTTAAGAATTCATGATAAAGGAAACAATACATATTATCATCCACCGGATCAATACGGAATCCCGTACCATAAAGACGCCAATCTCCTTTATCTAGCTTTGTAAAGTCGAATACTTGATAAAAAGAATCCTTATCTATGTCATAACAGAAAATCTTATATCCCGTGAACCAACTACCGGAGCCTTGTCCTTTCCAATAGATCTTATTCTCTTTCGTACTGGCACAGAAACCATCGGCGGTCCATGCATACCAAGAGTTGGGAATCTCCTCAATACCATCCGTTGTTGGTATATCTACCTTTTGCGTTGTTAACGTATATGGATTCACTTTCCACATATAAGGCATTGTCGCTCCGGTACCAGTTAACTCGAATGTCACGCTAGCCCATAAATTACCATCTTTAGAAAGCACGATAGAGCCCAAGCCATGATTACTATCCTCCTCGGGCTTCAATATCGTATTGATAACTTTATCTTCTTTCGGATCGATCACCAACAATCCTTTCGTTTGATGTACCGCAAATACATATTTTCCAACACGGATCATGGTTCCAATCTGTGAATGATACAAATCGCTGGAAGAAATTCCCGTCGTTCCTTCGATTGCGCTGGCCTCTATAGACATCTGGTTTTCATCATATTTTCCGGTCTTTTCATCGTATCCTGTATGAAAAACATAAATACCATTACTCGTTCCGATATAACCTTTCGTCAGATCCACTCCTAAAAAAGAACGTCCATCAGCTCCTGCGCTGTTGATCGTCTGGAATTCCTTCTTCACTTGCATCGTTTTCGCGTCAATTACCGCTAAGCGACTTCCCTCTACAGATGCCGCACCATCTTTTGATTGCTTGGACACGATATACAACAAATCCCCATAAATCGTACCGAACTGGCTCGTACATCCCAATTCATGTCCCGGATTCTCTTTTTGGAACGCATTATACGTCCAAGTCCCATCCTCCGAGAGGAAGTTCACCGAGCTATTCTGGTGCCCGTACCAATCCTCGTTTACGATAAAGGTACCTTTCGTGTAATCCACGCTTCCATTGGATCGAAGCATCGAGGCTCGTGCCTGCGAACTGGGTAATTCCGGTAATTGCAGTTTCTGTTTCTCTATCGGATTCAGATCCCGCGAACCGGTTTGGCCGACTACCGACAGAGCCGATAGCAAACAGGCCATACTTAAGTAAAGTGTTCGTCTCATGTTAATGAATTTAATTATTGAGTAATATGAATCTTAAATATTTTTTTATCGCCATCCTTTTCGCCTATCAATAGATAATTCCCGGATGGAAGAGATATTGAATGAAGTTCCTCCCGAACTTGAATCACAAAACGTTCCAGTATTTTCCCGTTTATCTGCATTAAATAGATTTGATATCCGGCTAAATGCTCAAAGCGCAACGCTCCATTCTGATAGGAAACCTTTGGGATAACGGGAGCCATAGTCTCATTGCTCACCGGATCAGAAGATTTTTCTACCATATAGGTATCGATCACGTCCAAGCCATTCATGACTTGGATCTCTATCCGATAAGCGTCATCCCTCCCTAGGTTCTTCAGTGGGACGGATATAGTGCCGGAAGTAGCCCGTAAGCCTTTCGTCAGTAGTTCAGTAATGATATTGCCTTCCGCATCCGCTACGTAAGTGCCTATCTTTTTATAACTTCCATTCTCATATCTGTAGACACGAACCTCATAGGAGGTGGCTTCCTCCACTTTAGGGAATGAGATAACCGCCCCGGTCCCTTCAAAATCGATCTCAGGAGTAACCGTCTCCGTTACCGTCACCTCGCAAACAGCGGTATATCCGCCATCTACTGATCGGGCTGTTATTTTCACCACACCGGGCTTGGCACCTGTTACGACCCCATCTTCTACCGTTGCTATACCTGTATCGGAACTACTCCAAGTAACCTGCTTATTATCAGCGTTTACAGGAGAGATACTAGCTGCAAGGATTGCATTTGCTCCTGCTTGTAAACGCAAAGAAGACTTATTGAGAGAAATGGATGTTACGTGTATCACCGGGATCTCGGGTTCATCCCCTCCACCTCCAGAGGGTATTGTCGCAGCGACAAAGACATCCCCGGGCTGAGTCCCTTCTGATGTATTCATATTTCCATTCCAGCTCCACGCATCCCAACAACCATCCGTCAATACACGGCTTGTAGCACCTAAACCAGAATAGCTAAAATTAGAGGTTTGACTACTTCTCACAAAATAACTCCAATAGCCATAATACCAACCGGCTTGCCAATGAATGCCATTGCTACAACTCCAATGGTCATAGTCATAAGATGGATATCCATATCTTTCCGCATTTATCGGGTGATAGATAACCCCGGTTTGTACGCCTTGTCGAATAGCCGCCGCTACGTCCCCCGCCGGATTTTCAGGAAAACCAGTCTGCCCCAACAAAGGATTCGTAATGGGAGGTTCAAATTTGAAAGCATTCTTCGGTTCATTCTTGGCCCCATCCAAATCATATCGAACGTCCAGATTATCCCCATATCCAATACCATCAATCGTATAACCCATCCAACCCGTATATTGGGTTAATAAAAGAAGTTTCGGATCGGCCTTCGCTATCGCCACGATCATATCGTGTCCGGTAGCCTCGCCATCCCAGCGATATCCCCAAACCATAGCATCCGGTCGATTCCCATCATGCCATTCGATCACTAAAGCGGCTCTCTTGCTGCCGCTTCCTACCCAAAACTGGATGTCGTCAAAAGAAAAGCTGGCGTCAGCCCTTAACTGGGACTTTGTTTTCGCCAGCACATTCGGAGCCGAGGGATGTGGTTGCCCTTGAACCAATCCTTGCGCCGAAAGACCTACTACACACAAAGCCATTACAAAGAAAAGAGATAGAATTTTTCTCATAAGCTTTTATATTAAATGTAAAACTCCAAAAAACGATCAAGAGGGAATATAAAAGAAAGATCAAATAATCATGAATATTTCCATAGTCCGGGAGGTACTAAGTCACGATTCACCCGATCAATCCTTCATGTAAAGCAATATTCACTTCGTATATTTCCCCTTTTTGAATCCTACGCTAAACCCCGGTAGCGTAAAATCGCGGCGGTTATCCGGCATTGGCAGGTCTTCTGACTTACTCCACTTTAGAACTTCCTTCCCGTTCCTTCCGGAAACAGTGGCAATGAGTTGATGTCTAAAGCTTTTTTGGAGCTTACAGCAGCGGGACTGTCCAGGTTTCTCACCTGATTCCCTTTTAATCGCCGTACCCTGAATAAAGTAGGCGAACCAATACGGCAGCAAATTTATGAAAAACAATTCAAAATATACACAATATTATTAAATGCTTTTTTTTGACTATACTGCATATTGTATAAACTAAAAAATAAGGACGAGGGAAATACCGACTACTATCCATAAAAAATGCGGTTACTATCAATAGTAATCCGATTTAATATAGATACCCACATGATCAGTTCGGATGAAAACAGGGGAGATCGATGAGCGTGCTACCGCCAGAGGATTGTCGGAAGCACTAGAGAAATTACGGATCGAAAAGTTTAGCCCTTCCGAGAAATTTATATCTAGTTGTAGAGACGTAATATGCCGCATTAGGGCCCGGTCTCTGAGCTGGATGAAAATTGACTCATACCGAAAAATCATCGAAATAAATCGATAGGTTCTTATTCCTGCCGATAAAACAGTTTTTCATTATCCAACTATTTTCCTTAGGATTCATCATTATAATCGTTTTTCTTTCCGGGAGCAGGTATAAATTGTTTTCGCAATATATAATGAAAGGAATATCAGATATATTGGTTACCTCCAAACACGTATTCCTCATTCGCTTAACCCGGATACAGGCCTTGACCAATGGGGCCAAGTATTTTTCTTCTCCCGCGATTTTCCCATCGAATAACGCGGCCGTACGACCGGCAAACAATGCCTCCCGTATCCCTTTCTCGCTTCTCTCTTCCGAGAATACCAGCGTCATGGGCCGTAGCCCTTTCCTGTATATCCCGGAAAGAACACAATGAGCGTCGCTACTTGCCATAAACGCTTTCTTAAAAGAGAAGCACCATCCAAATGCAATCGGGTAAAAGTCCTTGTAAGACATGACTTCTATACCGTCGATCATGTTCTCTTGAATCAGTTTTTCATGTATGGGATATAAAGTGGCCTTATGATCCGGCCAGCCGGGATGATTCCACACAATAAATGCCCCTTGCCTTTTTGCCTCGGCAATAGATTCCACAGGATTTTCTTTCTCCATAAGATTGACATCTTGTACGAACAAGGCGTTTAGGTGCCCCAAGGGCTTGGAACGTGTTATTTCCGCTCCGGGAATCACGATAAAGTCCATGTCGTCAGCGGCTTTTTTAGCGATTTTGTAAGATTCGTTTAAATCTCCTTTCAAAATAACCTTGTTGATCCGGTGCTCGATATGGTCAGTGATCGCTATCGCATCCAATCCCTCCTGCCAAGCCTCATATATCCGGGCATCGGGCCATACCAAGCCGTCGGAGAATACCGTATGGGTATGAAAGTCACATTTTAACGTCTCGTAATTACTGAATCCCGGAATCTCGATCCGGTCTCTTATAAACAAGTGATCGATATGCGTTAGCTCGTAAACATCCTCTTCCTCAGAGGTTTCGTCCGGCAATGCGGGAACTATGAATCTTTTCATGCTTAAAATTGCTCAATAACGGGGTACTAAGATAGAAATAAACAACAAAATTTTCTCATAAGCTAATTAATTTAAAATGTCATTCATATCACATTGTTATAACGATAGGAAGGAGAGCCTTTTGACTCTCCTTCACCTTGTTTCGATATTACTTGATTACGAACTTCCTCGTTATCCGATCATTGCCATTGATGGCAGTGATGATATAAGATCCTTTGGAAAAACTCATCAAACGGCTCTCATTCAAATCGGTCACCTCAAAAGCATCCAATACCGTACCGTTGAATCCTACGATATAGCAACGATAGCCTTCCAGATTATTCAAATGCAGGTAGCCAGCGTAATAATAGATACGAGCCTCACCCGCACCTATCGTCTCATTGCCGACCGTACCGGAAGAGGTAGAGAAAGGCTCACTATAGAATGTGCCGACAACCTCTTTCTTGCTGTCTTTCTCTTTAACGGCAGTGATCTTCACGATATAATCCGAATCTTCATCCAAATCCAGCAAGGATATAGCGATCCTATCCGGCGTACCCGAACGCAAGTCGCTTCGCAAGCCCGTGATGATATTCCCATCCGCATCCATCGTGTAAACGCTGAACAATACGGGAACCTCATTCACATATTTATATACGGACACCTCATAGAAGGTTGCATCCGGTACTTTCGGGAAGGTCAGCGTAGCCGTGGAATCAGCGGCCTCAACCACAGGTTTATCCAAATCCGGGTCGGTTACCGTTACCTCGCAAGTGGCCGTATAACCGCCGTCATCTGTTGTTACGGTTATCGTAGCGACACCGGCAATTCCGGCGGTAACCGTACCATCGTCGGCTACCGAAGCGACAGAAATATCCGAGCTACCCCATGACACGGATTTATTTTCCGCATTTGCAGGAGTGACAATCGCAGCTAAAACAGCCGTCTCGCCCTTATCTAAAGACAAAGAAGAAGCATTTAAAGAAACCCCTGTAACTGAAGAGGAAGGAGCCTCCGTAACCGGAACTACCGTTACATCACAATAGGCAGGGATATCTCCGTAATTCGTATATACCCAAATGCGAGTAGAACCTTCTGAAATAGCGGTCACTACACCGTCCACAACGGTAGCGATCTCCTTATTATCACTTTTCCAATAAACTGTTTGATCCACTTCTTCCGGATTCTCTACGGTTGGTTTTACTTTAACTGTCGGAGTTAACGTTATCGTACGACCTAGTTCTATCGTAGCTTGATTCTTATTCAACGTTACAGTATCTATATCACATACGACATGGACTAAACAAGAATCGACAAACTTGCCATTTTCCATATTCGCATAGACCCAAGTAGAGCCCGCCTTTTCTCCACGAATACGTCCATCATAATAAATATATAATATATCTTCATCAGCGGCCGTTATATCGGGCATTGTCTGAGATGCGTCATCAGGCGCATAAATCCATTCTAAGCGACCAGACTTCGAGATATCGATTGTCATCTCATGCTGTTTTAATTCAAAAGATTCCACATGGATTGAATCAACGATTATTACGCAAGTATCGGTTATTCCTCCGTATTTTGAAGTAACGACGACATTTGATTTACCCGGACGAACGAAAGAAACCTTGCCATCGCTAGACACGCGCACGGGGCTCATACTGGTAGACTTCCATGTCAGTTCTTGGAATGTAGCATCCCCCGGATTAATAGTTGCGGTCAATTGAGCGAAAGTGTTCGGTTTCTGGCAAATCGTATCTTTATCCAATTGGATGCTCGTTACAGGAATCTCAACCGCAACTTTACAAGTCGCTTTTACATCCGCACCACTTAACGGAGACACCGTAATGATTGCCTCACCATATTTTTTTGCGGTCAATACACCATTCTTATCAACCGTAACAACATCCGGCGTATCAGAAACATACTTCATTGGTACGGCACCTATCGAATCTGGTGTTGTCGTTATCGTCAATTGCTGCGTGTTACCCGGTTTCATAGAAACAAATGTCAAATCCAATTTAACCGCATCCGGCCATTGTACACAATTCACTTTACATTCCGCAGTTTTCGATCCATCCTCCGTAGTCACCGTAATGGTAGCTTCACCTGCTTTAATAGCCGTAATTAAGCCTTTCTCTGAAACCGTGACAATATCCTCATTCGAAGATTTCCAACTAACAACCGTATTTGTAGGCTTAGCAGGTATAAACGTAGGTTTCAATGTATAAGTATGTTGCTTTCCATTCGAATTCGTATTTAGGGATATTGATTTCGGTAAACTCACGGATTGAATATTGGCTAGAACCTTGATAACACAGCTATCCATTTTGGATGAATCTGCACTCATAACCTTAATAACAGCTAGTCCATCCGCAAAAGCCGTAACCAATCCCTTATTATTCACATGAGCGACCTTTGTGTTCGAGGAGTTCCAAAGCAATTCAGGTAGAACCGCTCCTTCAGGATGTAATTTAACTTTTAACTGGAGTGTACCATCACGCTGTACACGGGTCGTATCACTCTCGACATCTAAAGTCAAACTTTGGACTGAAAGAGAAACATTTACAAGACAAGTGTCCTTCTCATTACCTGCTGACACGATAATTTTGGCAGAACCTTGAGCAACAGCGGTTATTTCTCCATTTACCACACTCGCCACATTGCTGTTCGAAGAAGTCCATACGGCAGAAACACCTTCGGGAACAGTCACCTTTAATGTGGATTTTTCACCCACATTCAGAGATAACTCATGCTTATCTAAATAAACTGCTTTTCCTTTCACCGTCACTTTCAAATCCTTTGTGACAATCTTTCCATTCGAATCGAAATTAACGGAGACGGTAGCTTCTCCTGTTTGATCCGGCTTCAATGTTAGAGTCAGATTATCACCTAAAATAGATGCAGATAACAGACTCTCATTCGATACTGATTTAACGGATTTATAGATAGCTTCAGCTATATTGTCTTTATCCGTAGCCATATCTTTTAAAGATACAGTTATAGGCGCATCATTAATACCAGCCTCTATCGAAGTAAAATCTTTAACAACCGGAGCCTCATTATCAGGGAAGATATGCATGGCAGGGAACCAATAGCTGGGTTCTAGCGGATAACACCCTAATTGACGGCCAGTTTTAGCATCTACAACATATTGCCAATAGTTTATAGAGCCAAAATTCTCAAAAGCGGAAATATACAATTTGTCATCTGGACTTACACGTAAACCGGCACCCACATACAATACGCGTCCCTTCTCCGGAATGGTATAAAACGGTTTATCCATAGAAGAAGGATTACCGATCTCATAACGATAAATCTCATTACCACTGCTAAAACCACCTCCCTTTGTCCAATAAATAGCATTTTCTTGCGCACTTGCACAAAGAACACCCGCAGTCCAAGCATACCATGAATCCGGTATAGTCAAGCCATCGGGTAATGATAGATAAGTTTCTTCCAAAGTCTCCGGATCAATACATAACAGGCGTGATCCAGCACCTACCCAAACACTGCCATCCTTACTTTGTGTCAAAGTGCTGAAACTTCCTTCTATCAATTTGATAATCTCATGTTTTAGAGGATCTATCACTAAAACGCCTTTACTTTGCTGAACCGCAAACACATATGTTTTTGTCCGGACCATCATTCCTACTTGACCATTATAAAGTCCCCCGGAATTTGAGGCACCTTTCAATTGGTCTCCAACCGTCAAGTTCTTTATATCAAACAAAAAAATACCGTTTGAAGCGCCAATATAGCCAACAGAGTCATTCACGCCTAAAAAAGCACGCCCATCGCCTCCGCCTATATCCGTAAATTGAGCTTTCACTTTCATTGTCTTGGCATCCACCACATTCAGGCGACCTCCTTCAATACTGGCTCCACCATCCTTTGGCTGTTTAGAAGTAATAAACATATTATCTCCAAAAATAGTACCAAACTGAGATGTACAACCTAATTCTTTACCAGGGTTTGCTGTCTGGAAAATCCTATAAGCAAAATCACCAGAAGAAGTCATAAAATTAATAGTACTGTTGTTATGACCAAACCAGTCCTCGTTCAAAATAAAGACTCCCTGTGTATAATCTACGTTTTCACTTGAACGTAGTAGCGTGACTCGGCTTTGCGAAGCCGGAAGTTCAGGCAATTGCAGTTTCTGCTTCTCTATCGGATTCAGCCCCCGCAAACCGGTTTGCCCCACAGCCGAAAAGGCCGATAGTAAGCAAACCATACTTAAGTAAAGTGTTCTTTTCATGTAAATGAATTTAATTATTAATTAATACGGAATTTAAAGACCTTCCGGCCTCCATCCTTTTCTCCTGTCAACAGATAATTCCCGGGGGGAAGCGATATAGGATAAAGTTCGTGGGGAACTCGAGCTATAAAGGTTCTCAATATTTTTCCTTCCATTGTCATTAAATAAAAATGATATCCATCCAAATGCTCCAAAGACAATGTCCCATTTTGATAAATTACCCGACTACCACTTGCGGATAAATATTCATTACTTACTGGATTCGATATTTTTTCTACTGTATAGGTATCTATTATATCCAATCCATTCAGCACCTGTATCTCTATCGTATAAACACCGTCTATGTCTAAATTTTTCAATGGAACCAAAATTGTCCCAGAAGAGCCTTGTAAGCTCACCGCTCTTAATTCTGTGATTATATTACCTTCGGCATCGATTACATAAGTAGCGATTCTTTTATGACCACTATCCTCATTTCTATAAACACGAACTTCATAAGAGGTGGCTTCCTCTACTTTCGGAAAAGTTAAAACAGCATCAAGACCATTGAAATCTATTTCCGGAATAACAACTTCCGTTATCGTTACCTCGCAAACAGCGGTATATCCGCCATCTACCGATTGGGCTGTTATTTTCACCACACCGGGCTTGACACCTGTTACGACCCCATTTTCTACGGTTGCTATGCCTGTATCGGAACTACTCCAAATAACCTGCTTATTATCAGCGTTTACAGGAGAGATACTAGCTACAAGGGTTGCGTTTGCTCCTGCTTGTAAACGCAAAGAAGACTTATTGAGAGAAATGGATGTTACGTGTATCACCGGGATCTCGGGTTCATCCCCTCCACCTCCAGAGGGTATTGTCGCAGCGACAAAGACATCCCCGGGCTGAGTTCCTTCTGATGTATTCATATTTCCATTCCAGCTCCACGCATCCCAACAACCATCCGTCAATACACGGCTTGTCGCACCTAAACCAGAATAGCTAAAATTAGAGGTTTGGCTACTTCTCACAAAATAACTCCAATAGCCATAATACCAACCGGCTTGCCAATGAATGCCATTGCTACAACTCCAATAGTCATAGTCATAAGATGGATATCCATATCTTTCCGCATTTATCGGGTGATAAATAACTCCTGTTTGAACCCCTTGCCGAATGGCGGCCGCAACATCCTCTGCCGGATGCTCTGGATGAGAAGTTTGCCCCAACAGCGGATTTGTGATAGGAGGTTCAAATTTAAACGCATTTTTAGGCTCAGACTTCGCTCCCTCTAGATCATAAGAAATATTAAGTCTACTTTCACCATACCCGATTCCATCGATCGTATATCCCATCCAGCCAGTGTATTGGGTGAGCAATACCAATCGAGGATCTGCTTGAGCAATCGCCACGATCATATCATGTCCGGTTGCCTCGCCATCCCAGCGATATCCCCAAACCATGGCATCCGGGCGATTCCCATCATGCCATTCAATCACTAAAGCGGCTTTATTGCTACCGTTACCAACCCAATATTGGATGTCATCGAAAGTAAAACTGGCATCAGCTCTTAACTGAGACTCCTGCTTTGTTGAGATATTCCTTGCGGAAGGATGCGGTTGACCTTGGACCAATACTTGCGCATAGGCTCCAACTACGTAAAAAGCCATTACAAAGAAAAAAGATAAAAACTTTCTCATAAGCATAATATTAATGTAAAACTCAAAAAAACAAATACACTGAATGATATAAAAAGACATGGCTTTAACAGGTTAACACAAAATAAATTACCCATAGTTCCCCACGAACTACGGCATAACTTACCCTATCAAAATTACCTCTTTAGAACAATGTTCTCTGTATTCCATATTTGAATCATACGCTAAACCCCGGTAGCGTAAAATTGCGGCAGTTATCCGGCATTGGCAGGTCTTCTGACTTACTCCACTTTAGAACTTCCTTCCCGTTCCTTCCGGAAACAGTGGCAATGAGTTGATGTCTAAAGCTTTTTTGGAGCTTACAGCAGCGGGACTGTCCAGGTTTCTCACCTGATTCCCTTTTAATCGCCGTACCCTGAATAAAGTAGGCGAACCAATACGGCAGCAAATTTATGAAAAACAATTCAAATTATCGACAAATTCACAAAATGCTTTCTTCCCCCAACCATCACTGATCATTCGTGGGTATTCCCGACCGTCAAAATACATATTTGTAGGTATTGCCGAGACTAATAAGATATCGGATATTTGCTTTCGTTATTAAACTATAAAAACAAATAGGAATGAAGACTATAGGAATATTCTACGGCTCGTCTACAGGAACGACGGAAGGGATCGCGAAACGTATCGCAGAGAAGCTGGGTGTGGAAGACAAAGATATTCATGACGTATCTAACGCTTCTCCCGCTGATGTAGCGCCTTATGAAATCTTGTTATTGGGCTGTTCCACTTGGGGCGCCGGAGATTTGCAAGATGATTGGGATAGTTATCTAGGGAAACTGAAAAAGCTGGACTTAAGTGAGAAAACCGTCGCATTATTCGGTTGCGGAGACTCAGCCTCTTTTAGCGACACTTTCTGTGACGCCATCGGTACGATCTATTCCGACCTGCGAAATACAGGTTGCAAATTCATTGGCGCTGTAGATGCTTCGGGATATTCATTTGACAGTTCCACCGCCTGCATAAACGGTATGTTCGTCGGACTTCCTTTGGATGAAATGAATGAAGACGATCAAACAGAAGGGCGGATCGACCAGTGGTTGGCATCTATAAGGAAAGAAGGAATTGAATAGACGCACACTTTTACATACATAACTGTTTAACCTTAATATTACAACGTTTGCGTATTCAACTTGATTGGTTTAGATTTATGAAGAGGTATGTGGGTCAAACATACCTCTTTCTTTTCATCTCAGTTTCCTGAATTGTTTCTTTATCCAAAAATAATAGCCGGTTATCGCGAAGATCGTCCCCAACAAGGAAACTAAGCAAGTCAATATACGGGTAGTCATTCCCCCCCACGAGCCGACGTGTACAGAATAAATCCATCCTCTTATCTTCCCCGATTTTGGGAGATCTTTATATAATTGGACTTCCGTAATCTCACCCGTAGCAGGATCAAAGGAGTAACGGTCGCTTCCTCTCGTATTTCCATAACGGGCCGTAGAAACCGTAGCGGAGCCATCTTGGATCGTGATTGAGTTAAAGTCCGGATAATGGCTTTTCAATGCCGATAACACCTCAGCCCATTGTGTGTAATTGGAAGAAGCTGGAGCATGATGCGCTTGAGGCGGGTTTGCACTAATACCGAAGACACTATAAAAGGCATTTCGATACCAACCAAACGACCATGTTAATCCGGTTAACGCTAAGATAAGCAGGAGCAATGCCGCATAGAATCCCCCGGAGACATGTAAATCATAGAAGAAACGGAACCAACCAGCCTTGGTCTTTACTTTCAACCGGTTTCTCAATACTTTTTTATTACGGGGATACCAAATTACGATTCCACTTATAATAATAATCGCCAAGACCAAAGTCGCATAGCCAACTATTGATTTTCCCCAAGAAAAACTTCCATCCCGTTTATACTCATCAAGTAACCAACGATGAAGACGCATCATTTTCAGGAAAAAACCTTGTCCGTCATCCATCCCGGTCACCTCCCCGGTGTAGGGATCAATAAAACCTGCGGCCTTTTTCCCCGGTAATACCAGTTGATAAGTTCGTCTCGGGTCAGACGATACCCGAATACCGTTTATTCGAACCGAATCGGGTAATTGTTGGCGCGCCGATTCTATCAAGGCGGCAGGCGAGAGAGGTTCCCCTTTTACTTCCTTTACAAAATAACGGGAAGGGTAGCCTAATTCTAATATCTCTGTCTCAAAGACGAGAATCGCCCCGGTCAGGCAGACAATCGCAATAATAATGCCAAAAGGTATCGATAGCCATAAATGTACTTTCGCAAAGAATTTTCTCATTTTCCGAATAATTGTTTAATCCCGTCATATATACCCGGAACCGCTACCGTTCCATGGTTCTCGTCGGGAAATGATTTACTAAAGAAACGCAGGTTCTCCGCTTGTGGTAAAACCTCCGAAAGAAGATAACTCACTTTGTCAAGATGAATGTCCACCCGGTCCGTCCTTTTTTTAGACGCGACACCGATATACAGGCTTTTCCCTTTAAAATCCCTGCCTGCAACCAAAGCCTCCGCCTCCCGGACCAACCGCCCCTGATCCCACCACAAACTAGGGTCGACCGCTAGATAGGTATCAAATAATTCCGTATGACGAAGAAACGTATTCAAGGTGAAAAGCCCCGCATACGAATGACCGATAAGCATATTCCAGCCGTTCGTGCGATAGGCACTATCGATAGCGGGGCGAAGTTCTTCCGTAAGAAACTTACTGAAAGCCTCACTTCCCCCTCCTTGCGGAATCGCATCTATGGAGATTTTACCATCCCGTCCGGCGGCTGAAGCGGTAGGCGTAAAATCACGTGTCCGATCCGAATTTAATACCCCGACAATAATACAGGGAGGTAGATATTTACCTCTACCGGATGCCAACGTTTTCCTTATGCCTACCAGCGAATGAAAGAAAGAATCTCCATCTAGCAGGTAAACAACCGGATAGCGTTGTTTCGTATCCATATTATAATGCTCCGGCAAGTGTATCCAATAACTCCGTTCTTCTTGCAATACGGTAGAGTACAAAACCAGTTCCTTTCCTATACAAATATCCTCCTGGCTCCGCAGGGTTAGTGGGAGCAGGAGGAATATTAAAAGAATGTGAGTCCGACTCATACTTGCTTATTATTCTTGAGCGGCAGTCAATTTACCTACACCACTGATTTGCTCTGCCTCAACGGTAAGACCTTTTGTTGCGGTAGCTGTCTTCGGATCGATACGATACACGGCCGGTTGACTCCCATCGGTAGTCGTAACCGCCATATAAGCGATACCATCCTCCGAGAACGGAGTATTGCCAAATCCAGAAATAACATCCGTGGAAGGCAGCCCCTTCACGTAAGTAAGACTCTTATCCTCTCCTTTATAAATAGCCAACTCTTTCGCGGCGAATCCGGATTCAGTCAACGGACGATCATACATCAACAACAAGAAATAATCTTCCGTGATATGCCAACAACGCAAGAATGCCTTACCACCCGTCTGTGCCTCCAAATTACAATAATAATCAGGATCAAACTCCTCCGCGTTAGCCTTAATACGAACTACACCGGCCGGCAAAGTCGTTTTCTGTACCTCCGCGGTCATCGTCTTGGCATAGCTGGGCGAGAACACATACACATCGCCGTTGTCTGCCGTCCAAATGGTCTGGTAGTATTGAGAACGGTTACGTCCGCAAGCATAACTGATCTTATCCGTCTTTATCAGTTTCGGGTTCTCGAATTTCTCGTTCGCATAAATAGCGACCCAAGCCTCGTTCGGATATTGCGTCCATTGCAATTCCCCTTTTTCGTAAGCGCCACTACCGCTTCCTCCGGATTCTGTCTTTACCAGCTCCGGGTATTTAACATATTTACCTCCCTCCGCTTTCACGCCGTACTTACTCAATCCCATCGGGATAGCCGCGGAATAGATCCGGCCGTTCGCTTGGAGAATACCCGCTAACGTAACGAACTCGCCATTTCCCAAATAATTCTCCGACAAGATCGTATTCGTGTTTGTCGTAAACGTCTCTTTGGCCACATCCAGATAAGAGAGCAAGAAGCCTTTAGGCAGATAACCATTCTCGTCCGCATATTCCTCACCCAGATCACCGGTAGAAGATGTAATGATATAGTCGCCATAGATACCATAAGAAGTAAATCGCTTGATCTCGTAAGTATTATCACGCTCTTTAATCTTACCTTCCGCATTCAGTACGTATGAAGAAGTAACACCAGCATTTCCTTGGTTGTAAACCAAACGATACAAATATTTATCCTTATAGAAGATCCATTGCGTACCGCTTTCCGTAGTGAGTCCGTTGTTTTTAGCGGAGATAGAGCCATCCCCCAGCGTATCGGCTGTCAACAAGTAATTTGCGTCACCGACAGAAGCGGCGACTACATAGCTCGAAACCGCCTCCGAGGTCGATCCTCCGCCATTTCCATTCCCGTTGCCTCCGTTATCCGGGTTTACAGGATCGTCGTCACTACAAGAAGTAAATACTCCCCCAACCAATAACGCGACGGCAAGACCTGTCATTAAATAATTCTTCTTCATGTTGTTTTAATCTATTATGTTTTGAATTAATTATTGATAAATAAAAGATAGTCACACTTTAAATTAATTACCGAAATAAACCCTCACCTTACCATAGAAAGCCCTGCCAGCCTTCTGCAAGCTGAAGTTATCGTATAATTTCTCGTTCGTGAGATTCCTGCACTCGAAAGAGATATTGTAACGCCCGTTCTGTATACCATAAGAGAGTGTCAGATTATGCGAGAATTGAGTTGGTACCACAAATTCGGATTCACTGCCTACTGCCTCCGAATACAGCGGGAAACTATGCATATATAAATTATCGTAAGTGACACTTAGCGTATTGCCTTTCTTCCACAAATTACGCCAGTAGAAGGTCACATCCGAGTTGGCAAACTGATAAGGAAGATTCGGCATACGTGCGCCATATGTCAAGCTCTCTTGGTTCGTCCCGCTGGTAACCGTCTTCACGTTATCCCTTACATTCATCTGCGTAAAGTTTCCTCCTACGCTTACCCAGTTAGCGAAACCGTAGCGAACCGAGATATTGTAACCCTTGGTCTCTACACGACCATGATTCACATAGGTAGCGCCATATTTACCGCCGCTCAAATCCGATATATTCCGTTGGATATAATCTTTCGTATTTCGGTAGATCAATCCGCCTTCCACATATACGGAATGCTTACCGAATGTCTCGTTGTAGCTTAAATTCAGATTCACGTTATCGCTGTTCTCCGGTCTCAAGGAAATATCGCCGGTCTCAAGGTCCTCATCGCCAAACATCTCCTCATTGGTCGGCAGGCGATAGGCTTTCTCATAGGACAATTTCGCTTGCAAGCTTTTCAAGATAAAGTAAGTTCCCGCGGCCCCATATCCCATCGCGCTTACCGAATTGGTCGTACGTATATAGTCATCTTGAGCCGAGGAAGTAGCGACAGGCCCCGCGATAAACTGGTTGTAATATTTACCGAACACAGACAAGTTCCAATGTTCCGTCGGCATCAAGCGATACGAAAGACCGCTGATATTTTTACGGGTTTCCTTCGGGATAGCGTTCGCTTCCGAGTCCTCGTTCAAAAGAGACTGATTCGAACGCCGGAACGCGTTGATCACGTGATTGAACGTGAACGTATGCGCCTTACCGATACGGTAGTTAGCTGTTAAGGTTCCGTTCCAGTTATTATTATCCGACCGGGTGTTCTGATAAGATTGCTCACCGGGCATCCGGAGCGGACGCATCTCGCCACGCCAATTATATTCATAGGAAGAGGTATCTACATTGTTCGTCATGTTCTTATTATAATTCGCCGTCAATACCACATCCAAGCCCCTAACGAAGAAATCACGCTTGCGATAGTCCAACGACGGCATGATCGAGTATCCCTTCCGATATTTGCCGCCAAACACCACTTCTTGGCGTACGCCCGTCTGTATATCTTTATACATATGTGAATAGGTAAACCCAAACATCAAACGATCCGCCCATTTCTTATCCACGAAACCTATTTTCCCGATAACGGCCTCGTTATGATACGTATCATGAAAACGCTTCACATGCTCGATCTTTTTCTTATTGATCGCTCCGGTCGTAAAGTCCTTCACCGGAGTATCCACATAGTAATTATTATCCGAATAATTCTGGAAAACGTTGATCTCATACGTGAGTCCGCTCCGGAAAGTTTGTCCGAAGTTCACATAAGATTTATGCGTATTGAAAGACCCGTATGAATAAGAAGCATCCAAGAACCATTTGTTCCGGTTCTTCTTGGTGATGATATTGATAACACCTCCGATAGCGTCTGTTCCGAAACCCACCGGTACCACACCCTTATAGACCTCTATACGCTCGGCATAATTCACCGGAATGTTATTCAGTCCGAAAGAACTGCCGACACCTTCTTGCGGAACCCCATCGATAAAGATCTTGATATGCTTGCCGGTAAATCCATCCATCATCAGTTGCATATCCGAGCCGACACCGCCGGACTCCCGGATCTTCATTCCGGGCGCTTGAGCCAAGGCTTCACTCAAGTTCTGGGTTGAATTTTGCAAGGCTTTCGTATCGAGGGCCACGGCATTGAACGCAGAACGCTTGAGCCGGGTCACGCCATTAGAAACGACAACCACCTCATCCAACTCCGTAGCTTGAGGGCTGATTACCACATTCATCTTTGTCCGTTCCCCACGCATCAGTTTCACGGGTTTCTCTACCGTCTTATATCCGATAGCCGATACTACTAATGTATATTCTCCCGCGGGAGCTTGAAGATGATAGATACCTTCCTCATTCGTAGTCCCGCCGTAATTCGTACCTTTTAGATAAACGGTAGCGAAATCCACGGTTGTTTTTTCCGTGGACAGGACTTTACCCGATATCATTGTTTTATGTTGAGAAAAAGCCGAGATGGAAATAAGCAACAGTAAAAAGGAGAGGAAAAGCCCTCTGATTTTCTTCATCATCATTTAATCAATTATGTTATTTAAAACGCTGCAAAGTTACGATCAGAGACTACCGTCCCACAATACCTAAGAATGGGTAAAATCACATTAAAAATCCACGGAGGTATACCAAACAATCCCCTTATTCAGGTAATTGGATGTATGGAGTAAGTTCGTAAAATTGAGTTATGTCAAATTTTAAATCTATTTAAACCCAATCGCAAGTTTTTGAGAGACATTTTCTTAATAAACTTCAAAAAGGTTAACTATATTTGCGAGAAACAGATGTTTAATTTTAATTCTTTATCACCATGACAGACAGAAGAACATTTTTGAGAAACATTTCATTACTTACTTTAGGGGGCATAGCCAGCCAAAAAGTAATGGCTTCAAATCCCACCAGATCCATACCCGCCACGGATGCGATATCCTCGGCAACCGCCGGGAAAAAGATGGGGTTGCAAACCTATTCGCTCGGACAGGAGTTACTGCAAGATATGCCTAACGGATTGAACCGATTGGCAAAAGCGGGATATACCGATCTGGAGATTTTCGGATATAGGGAAGACACTGGTAAATTCGGTGATTATAATCCTAAAAATACGACATTCATCGCCTCCAAGGATTATAAGAAAATGGTGGATGATGCCGGTTTGAGAATCAGTAGCTCACACCTGACCCCTTCTCTTCGTGAGTACACGAAAGAGAATATGCCCAAATTCGACGAGTTCTGGAAAAAGGCAACCGATATCCATGCCGAGCTAGGTGTTAGTTGTATGGTACAACCGAGTTTACCCCGTATCGAAAACGAGGATGACGCCAAAGTAGTATCGGAGATCTTCAACCGTGCCGGAGAGATCACGAAGAAAGCGGGAATCCTATGGGGCTACCATAATCACAGCAATGAGTTCAAACGGGTATTGAAAGCCGGCGAGAAACCGGAACAGAACCCGAATCCGTGGGCACCTCCTAAGGGTACTTATATCGAGGAGTTATTCCTGAAAAATACCGATCCGGATAAGGTTATGTTCGAGTTGGATGTATATTGGGCCGTTATGGGGCAGCAAGATCCCGTGGAATGGATGGAGAATTATCCGAATCGTTTTAAGTTATTGCACATCAAGGATCGTTGGATCATCGGTGATTCCGGTATGATGAATTTCCCGAATATATTCAAAAAAGCGTACGAGATCGGTATCCTCGGCTACTACGTGGAACTGGAAGGTGACAAAAAAGGCCGTACCCAGTTCGAGGGCGTAGAGAAGAGCGCCGCCTATTTGCAAGCCGCTCCGTTCGTTAAATAAAACATCCCGATTTATCCCATAAAAAAGACAGTGTTTCCGTAGGGCGATCATACGCTTGGGAACACTGTCTTTTTATTTATTTTGCCTTCAAAAAAACACGTACATGTTTTTTCAAAGGGCATTACATGATTAAAAGCTCATCTTTACACCGGCAAAATAACTTCTCGGGCTAGCCGGGCCATAGATATAGGAGGAATCCCGGTTCTTACCTTGGTCAAAGTCGGATTGGTAAGCGTTGAACAGATTCTGCACGCCCCCATTTACTTCTAGTTTCAGCTCTTTGTAAAGCGGGAACTCATACGCAAGCTTGATATTCATATCAAAGAAATCCGGAGTCTCCACCGCCTTATCCAAAGGTATATATCCCGCCAAATGCTGCACCAACATACTTCCCGTATAGGTTCCCGACAGGGAAGCCGTGAAACGTTTGAAAGGCGTGAGAGTAGCCGTAAAATAACCATAGATATCCGGCGTACGGAACATCTTTGTCTCGGCTGGCACATTCTCGTCATCGCTCCATTTCTCGGCCTCTTTATAACGGCTTCGCTGGAAAGTAGCGCCCGCTTGCAAAGATAGCCATGAAGTTAACACCGACTTTCCTTCCAAGGTTAATCCCATCACTTTCGCCCCGGAACCGTTACGACGTTCCTTAATCAGATTGCCTTGCTCATCTTTCCCGATATCTTCCAAGACAAACACATCACTTAAGCTGGTGTAAAAACCTTCCACCAAGAAGTTCAACTGGATACCATTCTTAAAACGATGGTAAAAATCGACCGAAGCACTCAAGCTTTGCGATTTCTCCTCGGATAAATCTTTCGCACGCTGGATCATAGCGACCTCTCCGCCGACCGCCGAGATATGCATATCCTCATCGAACGCTTGCGGGGCACGGAAACCACTGGAATAACTAGCCCGGATATTGATATCTTCCGTCGGGTTAAAACGGATATTCGCACGAGGGCTGAATATTACATGATCCATCATATTATGTTTATCCAAACGACCGCCAATCAAGAAGCTCCATCGCTTATTTTTCCACTCATTCTGCAAAAATGCGCTCTCGATATGCACCTTCTGATTCGTAAAGCGATTATACCCGATCATCTCGTCTTTCAAATGATCGAAACTATACTCCAAACCGGCAGTCAAATCCGATGGCATAAATAAGAATTTATCAAAACTATAAGCATATTGCGTACCGGCCATAACCGTCAGGTCCGTAGTCTTGCCGTAAGCGTTCGGATCTTGGTTCGTCCCGTAATAACTATCCCGGTCTGTATTCTGGGCAGAAGTGAAAACACTCCATTTATGTTTGTAATCCTTGGAGAAAAGATCGAATTTCAGACCTCCTCCATCAATCGAATGCTCCAACTGTTCGGCGATATCCGCTTCATGAGGCGGACGATCCAACAGATTTCCTCCCCTGCGGTATTCATTCATATGATGATACTCGAATGTCAATTTACTATAAGTACTCGTTTTCAGGTACGAACGGAAACCAACCGTTTGATTCTTCAATTTAGGCAACTCCGTAAAACCATCTCCATCCTGATCAAAACCCGAACGATGACGGTTCTGGCCAAAAAGATATAAGCCCGCTTTCCCATTTTCCGATACCAAAGAGGCATTTAGGGTCGTATTATTATCGAAAGCAGATGTCCCACCGATCGAGGTTAATGTATGCGACAATTCCCCGGAATTTCTCAAGGGCTCCTTCGTGATGATATTAATTGTCCCGGCGATAGCGGACGAGCCGAACAGTGCCGATCCCCCTCCTCGCATCACCTCTACCCGCTCGATCATATTCGCCGGTATTTGCTCAAGCCCATATACGCCGGATAAAGCACTGAATATGGGACGTGAATCAATCAGTATTTGGGTATAAGGTCCGTCTAATCCATTGATCCGGACTTGCTGGAAACCGCAATTCTGGCAATTCGTCTCCACCCGTACACCCGGTTGGAAATTTAGTCCCTGTGCCAAATTCACCGCATTGGTCGTAGTAAAAACCTTCGCATCCAATACATTCACTAATGTGGGAGCCAACCGGCGGGAAGTTTCCGCACGATTCGCAGATACCACCACGCCATCCAAGGCGATCTGGTCTTCTTCCAGTTCTACATTAATCTCTAAGGTTTTTCCTTTCTTTAGGCTCACTTCTTTAGAGACAGTCTTATACCCGAGCGCTTTATATTCCAGCGTAAATTTACCTTCCGGCAGATTCTTCAGGAAATAATGTCCCGAGTTATCGGTGGTCGTACCGATCGTGGTACCTTTTAACAATACGTTGATAAAGGGAAGATGTTCCCCTGTTTTCTTATCCAAGACATGTCCGAAAACATTTGCGTCTGAGTCGTTTAGACGGTCCTCTCCCGTGGCCTGAGCTACCGTTAGGGCACAGCACAGGCATAGTATAAAGATGAAAAATTTATTCATTTTAATTTATTCTGATAAGTAATACAATGTTATTAATCTCACAATATCAGAATATGGGAGGAGCCCGAAGCGTACGTCTTCCCCGGAAGGGAACGATATAGTCCGGATAGACCGGAGCGAAAGATAAGTTACGGATAAAGGAATAAAAAGCCGCCAGCAGAATAGCGACGAAAGCCGCACCTGTTATCTGCAAGACAGATAACTGATGAAGCAACTGAAACTCGGCGTAGCCATGTTCATGGTCCGGACGACCATCGTCCGTTTTATGATACGGGTGAGAATGGACGATTGTTACCCCGTTGACAATATGAACGTGGGTAAACGCAATAATACATCCCAAATAGGCTATGAACAGCGCAGGGAGTAATATCCTCAGATATTTTCTTAATCTATCCATCTCTTTTCTCTCGATCGCAAATATAGTAATATAACCGATAAAAGAGATACGCTGTTCAAAAATTACCTATTTGTAGGTATTTCATCAACCGAGTACACCACGTACCCGATCTTCAAAGGCCGAAAGGGCCGCTTTGGCGCCTTCTCCCATAGAAATAATGATTTGCTTAAAGGGTACGGTGGAAACGTCGCCCGCTGCATAAATACCCGGGACATTCGTCCGGCAATGTGCGTCAATCACGATCTCACCGGGACGATTTGTTTCGACAATCTCCTTAAAGACACCACTATTAGCGGCTAAGCCGATTTGAACAAAAATACCGTCTAAATGAATAACACGCTCTTCCCCTGTCTTACGATCCTTTGTACGGATACCGGTTACCTTGTCGCCATTTCCAACCACCTCGGTTGTTTGTGAACTAACAAAGATCTCGACATTCGGCAAACTCTTCGCTTTCTCTTGCAAGACTTGATCCGCTTTTAACTCATCCATAAACTCCAAAACGGTTACTTTCGAACAGATCCCCGCCAAATCAATAGCCGCCTCGATACCGGAATTTCCACCGCCAACCACGGCAACATGTTTTCCCTTATAAAACGGACCGTCGCAATGAGGACAAAAAGCCACTCCACGCCCTATATACTCTGCCTCACCCGGTACATTCAATTTACGCCAGCTAGCGCCCGTAGCGACAATAACCGCCGGAGCCTTGAATATCTCACCTCCAGCCGTAGATAAAACCTTCTCGTTTCCTTCTATCGTTACCTTCTCTATACGACGATGCTCCAGCAGGTCAATCGGATATTGCCGCATATGCAAGCGCAGATTGTCAGCCAACTGGGTACCTGTTGTCTCCGGAACTGAAATCAGATTCTCAATTCCTACCGTCTCCTTCACCTGCCCGCCGATACGCTCCGCCACGACAGCGACACTCAGCCCCTTTCGTGCGGAATAAATAGCGGCAGAAGCACCAGCCGGACCCCCACCGACCACAACCACGTCATATCGTTTTACCGTCTTCTCCGTCAGGCTCTCATTGATTCCATACTGAGCTTCCAGCTTCGATAACAATTCACCGAATTCCCCACGTCCTACATGGATCAGTTTTCCATCCGCAAAGACAGAGGGGACGCCTTGTATCTTCAAGGCATCAACTTCCGCCTGATTGATAGCCCCATCTACCATCTCATGATGGATCTGAGGATTTAAAGTCGTCATAGCGTTTAATGCCTGTACCACATCCGGGCAATTCGTACAAGTCAAAGAGACATAGGTCGTCAGATGTATCGAGCCATTCAAGGCTTTAACACGATTACAAATACTCTCGTCCGGAAAATTCTTGCCTTTCCCATCTGAATTCAAGATCGCCAACAGCAAGGAAGTAAACTCGTGTCCATTAGGTACTCCACGAAACTTAATCCCCGTTTTCGCTCCATCCTTTAATAAAATGAATTCCAATCCATCCCCATCAGATACTCGCATAGATATTTTATCCGAACAAGAGGCAACATCACCTAATAAATCCAACAACTCTTGTCTACTTTCATGCGCAGGAGAGATCGATATATCAAAGGTATAATTCGCATTTAACCCTGCGAATATACCTTTTAATTGTTCTTTTAATGTTGATTCTAACACGATCTATACTCTTAATTATTTAGATTTTCCCTACCAAGTCAATGCTAGGTTTCAAGGTAGCCTCCCCTTTCTTCCATTTAGCGGGACAAACCTCACCATCATGTGAAGCGACAAACTGAGCGGCTTCAACTTTACGAAGTAACTCGGAAGCGTCACGACCGATATTGTTATCATGAATCTCGGCCACTTTGATCTTTCCTTCCGGATTTACCAAGAAAGTGCCACGGTATGCCATACCCTCTTCCTCAATCATCACACCAAACGCACGACTCAGTGCTCCAGTGGGATCCGCCAACATCGGATATTGGATCTTACGGATAGTCTCGGAAGCGTCATGCCAAGCTTTATGTACAAAATGAGAGTCTGTACTTACAGAGTAAATTTCTACTCCCATTGATTTAAACTGCTCATACTTCTCAGCCATATCGACCAACTCTGTTGGACAAACAAATGTAAAATCGGCCGGGTAGAAGAAAAAGATAGCCCACTTACCCAAAACGTCCTCGTTGGTTACAGTCTTGAAATTACCATTTTGAAAAGCTTGTACTTTAAACTCCGGAAGTTGAGAATTAATAATCGGTTCCATACTTGTTCCTATTTTTAAATGAATACTATTTGTTTTTATTTCCGATACAAAAATATAACATATTTCTTCATTAAAACAATTTTTCTAATCGATATATTTTATGAGGTTATAGATAACACTTTATCAATCAATAAAAAGGGCCTATCCTCACGGATAAGCCCTTCAATATCTTGGGTTTTGGATTACTACATAATTAGCGATTATAATTTACTTTATATACTTAATTGATTCTTTTGTATCCGTATACGGCACGGTCTCCCAATTCCTCCTCGATACGAAGCAGCTGGTTATATTTAGCCATACGGTCCGAACGACTTAATGATCCCGTCTTGATCTGTCCGCTATTGGTAGCGACAGCGATATCGGCGATCGTAGCGTCTTCCGTCTCACCGGAACGGTGTGAAGTAACGGTCGTATATCCATGGCGGTGAGCCATCTCGATAGCGTTCAGTGTCTCCGTCAAGGAACCAATCTGATTTACCTTGATCAAGATCGAGTTACCGCAACCTTCTTTAATACCCCTTGAAAGGAACTCTACATTTGTCACGAACAAATCATCTCCGACTAATTGGCAATGGTTACCGATACGATCTGTCAGTTTCTTCCAACCAGCCCAATCATTCTCACTCATACCATCCTCGATGGAATCGATCGGGTATTCGTTGATCAGTTTTTCCAGATAATCCACTTGTTCGTCGGAAGTACGTTTCACGCCTTTTTCTCCTTCAAACTTCGTGTAATCGTAGATTCCATCCTTATAAAACTCAGAAGAAGCGCAATCCATACCGATCATCACATCCTTGCCCGGTTCATAACCAGCCGCATTGATAGCGGCGATAATTGAGTTCAAGGCATCTTCCGTACCTTCCAAATTCGGGGCGAAACCACCCTCATCACCAACAGCGGTACTTAACCCACGATCGTGCAATACCTTTTTCAACGCATGGAATACCTCAGCGCCCATACGTAAGCCTTCCTTGAAAGAAGCGGCACCTACCGGACGAATCATAAATTCTTGGAAAGCGATCGGAGCGTCGCTATGCGAACCGCCATTGATTATATTCATCATCGGAACAGGCATCACGTAGGTATTCGTTCCACCAATATATCTATATAAAGGAATATCCAAATAATTTGCGGCAGCTTTCGCTACAGCTAAAGAAACGCCAAGGATAGCGTTCGCACCTAGTTTCGATTTAGTTTTCGTACCGTCCAAAGCCAACATCGCATGATCGATACCTATCTGATCCAAGGCAGACATCCCCTTCAATGCCGGAGCGATAATCGTATTGATATTCTCAACCGCTTTCAATACGCCTTTACCACCATAACGCTTCTTGTCGCCATCACGCAACTCCAAAGCCTCGTTCTCGCCGGTGGACGCACCGGAAGGCACAGACGCACGGCCCATAACGCCGGACTCTAGTAAAATATCAACCTCTACTGTCGGGTTACCTCTTGAATCTAGGATCTCACGTCCTGTAATCTTTTCTATTTTCATTGCTTCTACGTTTTTTAAACTGACGCAAATATAGATGGATTACTTGAACCGTGAAATCACCACAAATTGCTATTTTCACCTCAATAATACCTGAATGTAGGTAGAGACTACAACACTCCCGCCCGCACCCGGCTCAAAGATTCGGGTGTCATCAATAAATACGAGGCGATATGATTGACAGAAGCACGTTTCGCTGCTTCCGGATATTCCTGTTGAAAACGCAGATAACGTTTTCTTGCCGACTCAAAACGCCAAGAGTCCGCTTTCTCTTGCGAAAGCATCAAAGCCCACTCCAGTATTTTCTGGTACAATCTATTAATAGCTAAAGATGTTTTCAATAAATCGCTAAATTCCGAAAAAGAGATCCGGTGATAAACCGTCGGTTCCAATGCCTCGATTAATAAACGCGTCGGTTCTCTTTGGAATGTGCTGGCTATACAAATAACGATATTTCCCTCACAGGAGAAATGCTCGGTAATATCACGTTTATTCTTATAGTAAAACTGGCGTAATAATCCCGATTCCACATAATATAAATATTTAGATATTTGTCCGTTATCCAACAATAATTCTCCTTTCGCAGCCTTACTTGATTCTATGATCGAGGCCAGAGAATCCAAATCCGCATTGGGTAATGGATAAAAACGTTTGGATATCATTTCGGCTATTTCTTGTGGTGTCTTCATACTATTCATCATTTTCTGATCTATATCATTTTTTATCTCCTTACAAAAATAGATATTTGTTGCATATAACAAAACAAACACATATTAAATAGTCAAGGTTAGTCTAGGCAAAAAATTATTACTATCGTTTAAAAGCTAATCGGATTAGATTGTTTTCCCTGATTAGCTGTTGCATAATCGCAAGGCTTGATCGAGAGATCAGGCCTTGTTATTTTCTGGTTTGTAGCGAGAGAATATCGCTTTCGCATTATCTAAACGTTCTTTTGATAAGGGTTCCACCCCCTTTAACGGATAATCGAGGCCTAATTGCTCATATTTATAGGTTCCCATCGTATGATAAGGCAATAATTCCACTTTGCGAACCACTTTATATGAACTGACATACCGAGCTAACGCCTCCAGCCACTCGTCATTATCCGTATATCCGGGGACAATAACATGGCGAATCCAAGTATCTATGCCACGTCTCTCCAATTCATCCAAGAACAGAAGCGTATTATCCTGCTTGACACCCGCCAGTAACGGATGTAAATCCGGGTTTAAGGTTTTGATGTCCAATAACACTAAGTCCACATAATCCAAGACTTCCCAAGCTTTTGAGGTACATACGAAACCAGATGTGTCCAAAGCTGTGTGAAGACCTTGCTCTTGGCACAAACGGAAAAACTCTTTCAGAAACTCAGGTTGCAATAAAGGTTCCCCACCGGTAACAGTCACCCCCCCACGGGCGATAAAACTCTTATACCGTAAAACTTCCGTCAATAGCTCGCCGGGAGTCATCTGATATTTCACCTTCCCTTTCGGGTTCCAAGTATCCGGGTTATGGCAATACAGGCAACGCAACGGGCAGCCCTGCATAAAAACGACAAAGCGAATTCCGGGACCATCTACGGTCCCGAAACTCTCTAATGAATGTATCTTACCTTTTATCACTTACAGTGAATGGTTAATGGTTCTTGAAATAACATCCAACTGTTGTTCACGAGTCAGTTTCACGAAGTTTACCGCATATCCGGATACACGGATCGTAAGTTGCGGATATTTCTCGGGATGTTCCATAGCGTCGATCAACAAATCCTTATCAAATACGTTAACATTCAGATGCTGACCTCCATCCGGAGTAAAATAGCCATCCAATAAGTTAACCAGATTATTGATCTGCACTTCACGCTCCTTACCCAACGTAGCCGGAGAAACAGCGAAAGTATAAGAGATACCATCGTGCGCATGCTGGAACGGAAGCTTCGCTACCGAAGCTAGCGCAGCGATAGCACCTTTCGTATCACGACCGTTCATAGGGTTCGCGCCCGGAGCGAAAGGAGTTCCACCGATACGGCCATCCGGTGTCGTACCGGTCTTCTTTCCATACACCACGTTAGACGTGATCGTAAGAATCGACTGAGTCGGTTTCGCATGGCGATAGGTCTCGTGCTGGCGCAAATATTCCATGAACTTCTCAGTGATTTCCACAGCGATACTATCCGTACGATCATCGTTATTACCGAAAGGAACATATTCGCCCTCACGTTCGAAATCAACCGCCAAGCCACGCTCGTCACGGATCACACGTACTTTCGTATCACGGATAGCGGCCAACGAATCGGCAACGATAGAAAGACCGGCGATACCTGTCGCACGGATACGCTCTACATCCCCATCGTGAAGCGACATCTCGAATGCCTCATACGCATATTTATCATGCATATAATGGATTATCTTCAAGGCGTTCACATATACCTTCGCCAACCAGCGCATCATTTGTTCATACTTAGCCATCACCTCATCATACTCCAGATACTCACTGCGAACCGGTTCGAACATCGGGGCTACCTGTACGCCGCTACGCTCATCCCGTCCTCCATTGATCGCATACAATAAACACTTCGCTAAATTCGCACGAGCGCCGAAGAACTGCATCTGCTTTCCGATCTTCATGGGGGAAACGCAACAAGCGATACCATAATCATCCCCATAATCCGGACGCATCAAATCGTCATTCTCATATTGGATAGCCGACGTATCGATAGAGACCTTGGCACAGAAACGTTTCCAGTTCTCGGGAGCGTTCTTGAACCACAGCACCGTCAAGTTGGGTTCCGGTGCCGGACCTAAATTATACAATGTATGGAGATAACGATAGGAAGTTCTCGTTACCAAAGAACGTCCGTCCACTCCTTGACCGCCCAACGACTCTGTTACCCAAACCGGATCACCGGAGAACAAATCATTGTATTCCGGTGTACGTAAGAAACGAACGATACGCAACTTGATGATCAGCTGGTCTACTAACTCTTGCGCCTCCTCTTCCGTCATCTTACCCTCACGGATGTCTTTCTCGATGTAAATATCCAAGAATGTAGAGGTACGTCCGATAGACATTGCCGCACCATCCTGATCTTTTACCGCTGCCAGATAAGCCAAATACACAAACTGAACCGCCTCACGAGCATTTTGCGCCGGGCGGGTCACGTCGAAGCCATAACTAGCGCACATTCTCTCGAACGCTTTCAACGCCTTGATTTGCTCAGAAATCTCCTCACGGCTCTGGATAATCTCTTCCGTGATCTCTTGGATATCCAAACGATTCAAGAAACGCTTTTTCTCCTCGATCAAGATTGCCGTACCATATAAAGCGACACGACGATAGTCACCGATAATACGTCCTCTACCATACGCATCGGGCAAGCCGGTGATGATAGCCGAACGACGTGCGGCAACCATCTCTTCCGTATATGCGGAGAAAACGCCCTCGTTATGCGTCTTACGGTACTTCGTGAAGATCTCTTTCGTCATCGGGTCTAAATGATAACCGTAGGCTTCCAAGCTATTCTCGACCATACGGATACCACCCTTCGGGAAGATACCACGTTTCAGCGGAGCATCGGTTTGTAACCCAACGATAACCTCATTCTCCTTATCAATATAGCCCGGACCATATACATCGATCCCTTGAGGTAATTTTGTCTCGGCGTCATAAACTCCCTTTTCTCTCTCGACCTTAAACATCTCGGTCAGCTTGTTCCAGACCTTACGGGTCTTCTCGGAAGAAGCGACTAAAAAGGAATCATCCCCTTCATAAGGCGTATAGTTACTCTGGATAAAATCTCTTACATTGATCTCTCTCTTCCAGGTCTCACCCTTAAAGTGATCCCAGTACTCATTCTCAAATTTCATAAACAATCTTATCTAATACCACATTTTTACCGGCACAAAGGTAAAACTTTTATCCTCATGTTCCTGTAACATTTGCGACACCCCTCTAAAATCCCTATAAATAGGTATTAAAAATATACAAGAAGAAACGGGATAGTAATGCGATGCTTTGCACGAAGTCTCCATTTTATTCACTATCTTTGCCTACAGAACGTAAAAGTTAATCTGGATCAAACACATGAGAAATATCCTGTTTACCGTTTTATTTATAGGAATACTATCTTTAATCGCATCTCCTATCTCACTCGCGTCTAAATCTTTGCATAAGGCAAATATGATTAATTTGTCGAACAATGCCATTATTTGCATGCATCAAGATCCGGATGGCTATTTGTGGATCGGGACTTACGACGGACTTAACTTATACAACGGAAAAGATACGTATGTATATCGTTTCGAATTAAATAACAAAAACTCTCTTTGTAGTAATATCATTCACAAAATATCCGACGCAGAACCCGGCTTTTTATGGATATCAACCTCTTTAGGTATCAATAAATTCTCGCTAAAGAAACGGAAAGTCACCGAGTCTTACCCGGGATACATGGAGAGTGATCTGGTAGCGACCGATTCATCCGGTATCACATTAGCCATTTGTAAAGAAAACCGGATATCTTGTTACACCCCATTTAGCGATGGATTCCGGGATCTGCCGAGAGAAGGGATAGGCCCTCAAACCGTACGGACTTTATTCGCCGGAACAGACGGATATTTTTATTTACTATTGACCTCGGGAATACTGAAAAAGTTAACACCGGATTTCTCCAATACAACTTTTAATTTACTATCGGAAGAACGCCAATTCCATAATAAACCGATCTTATCCGCATTTCATGAGAATAACCATATCTTCATTGTCGATACCGACAATAAGTTATATCGCCAACAGGTAGACGGAAGCGGGAAAGAATTCCTGTTTGATCTGTCTGGAATGACAAATAAATATGGAAACATCATTAAGATATGTACCTTCCAATCCAATGTATATATCGTTTTCCGTAACGGCAATATTCTAGACCTAAGCCAACCGGAAAACACGATAGACACGGGCATCGGTATCTTTTGCCTGATGAACGATAAAAGACAGGAGATTCTTTGGGTAGGGACCGATGGACAAGGCATACGGATGTTTTACGATAAACCCGATCTTTTCGGCTCTATCTTACTCAAGGATTTACCGATTAATATACAGAACCCCATACGTTCTTTATATACAGACAATGATCGATCCCTTTGGTTCGGGACAAAAGGAGACGGAATTGTCCGGATACAAGCCTATGACACTTACCCAAACAAAAAGGCGATTCCACAAAGCGCTATCACGCATTTCACCACCGCCGACGGATTATCCAGCAACCGGGTATATAGCTTCCAGAGAAGCGAATTCCATCCTTGTATCTGGATCGGTACGGAAGGCCCGGGGCTCTGTTATTATTCTTATAAAGAAAATCGAATAAAGACGATCCCGCAGCAAGAGGACACTCCCCCTATCCGCTATATCCATTCTATTTGTGAGGTAAACGACTCGACATTATGGTTGGCGACAACCGGCAACGGATTACTGAAGGTTACTTTACGTATGGATAAAGTCACGCCTACAATCAGTAAGATACAAACCTTCCCGCTAAAAAACGGGGAGAATACCTGCAAAGAGATTCAATCCATGATATATGATAACGACTCGACCTTATTTCTCGGGAGTCGTGGCGGTTATGGGGTTATTAGTTTTAACATATTCAACCAGAAATATGAGTTCCTGCAAACCAACAATTTAAGGAATCCGGCCATTGGAGACGTGTTATCTGTATGCCAGACCGAGGATTCTACTTTCTATGCAGGCGCCAGCTCCGGACTTACCCGGATTAAATTTAAAAGAGGAAAGATACATTTACGCCAATTCGATAAAAGCAACGGGATCGCAAACGACATGATCCATGGCATTCATGAGGGGAATGATAGCTGTATCTGGTTAAGCACCAATAAAGGTCTCACCAAATATAATCCCCGGAATAATTTTTTCCATAATTATCATCAACCTTATTTTAGCGTCACGGAATTCTCTGATGACGCTTATTGGAAATGCCCATACTCCGAGCGTTTATTCTTTGGAGGCATCAACGGATTAGTCTGGGTAAATAAACAAACGGAGCCGGAGCATACCTATCAACCCGAATTAAGTTTCTTCGAGTTGCAAATGGATAAACAAATCCTTCCATTATATAAGGACATCAGCCGGAACGGTGTAACGGTTCCGGCTGATGTGCAATCGTTAACGATTGCGTTCGTCGCTCCGGATTACATCAACGGGGAGAATTACGAGTATTCGTATCAGTTGGTCAACTATAATTCCTCTTGGGAAAAATTGCAAAAGACAAACAAGGTAACTTTCATGAACCTCCCGTACGGGGAATACTTGCTGAAAGTCCGTTATCGTAACGATGTCATTGATTCGTCGGCAAAAGAATACACCCTACCTATCAAGGTATTACCTCCTATTTATCTAAGCTCATTAGCTATTTTCACGTATCTTTTTATCGGTACGGTTTTAATCATCATTGCCATCTATCGCATCCATTACCAAATACTAAAGAAACAGAAACAAATAGCAGACAAGATCAAGGAGGAGCAAAAAGAGAAGCTATACGAGTCTAAGCTGAATTTCTTTACCCATATCACGCATGAGTTATGTACCCCGCTTACCTTGATCAATGGCGTGGAGAATTATATCCAAGCCTATGCCGCCACCTCAAAAGACAAGACATTAGAAAAATACACTTCAGTCCTCCGGGAAAATGTAGAGGAACTGAACGGGCTTATCCAAGAAATCCTTGATTTCCGGAAAGCGGAAGACGCTGGATTCAGTCATACGCACATCCGAAGAGTATCCGTATCCTCTCTTTTGCGAACTCAATTCGAATGGTTTTACCCACTATCCGAGCAACACCAAATCCAATTCAAGATCGATGCTCCCAAAGAGCTTTATTGGAATACGGATTCCGTCTATTTCAAGAAGATCCTAGCAAATCTGATTTCCAACGCATTTAAGTATACGGAAGACGGGGGCACGGTTCGTATCTCCTTACATGAGGAGGAGAACTTCCTCGTCCTTAAAGTTTACAACACCGGCAAAGGAATCGAGGAGGCAGACATGCAAAATATTTTCGACCGATATCGTATCCTTGGCACGATGGATAACGACGATAACAGGCAAAATACGGCACGGAATGGCCTCGGCTTATTTATCTGCCACAGCCTCGTACAATCCTTAGGTGGTAAAATCGACATAGAGAGTGAGGTCGGCCAATATGCTGAATTTACAGTTACCTTACCTTTTGGCATCGTAGAGGAGAGCTCAGACGACACGATAGACGAAGATATTCCCGTATCGCTTCCTTCCCCAAACACGGATATACAAAAGCCGCAAATCTCACATACGGCACAAAAAGAGACGGAAGATAAACCGATGATACTCGTTATCGACGATCATAAAGACATCGTCTGGCTAATCACGGAAACCCTCTCTTCCGAATATCAGGTTCAGGAAGCTTATAATGCGGAGGAGGCTCTGGAATTCCTCAAGCAATACACTCCCTCCCTTATCATCACCGATATCATGATGCCTAATATCGACGGATTGGAATTGATCTCTCTTATCAAGGAAAATAGATATACCCGTCATATCCCGCTTATTATCGTATCTGCCAAAATATCAGACCAAGAGCAAGCGGCAGGACTTAATATAGGAGCGGATGCCTATCTAACCAAGCCTTTCTCGCCAACAGTTCTCCTATCCGTCGTGAACCGATTGATGACAAATCAAAGAGAATTAAAAGAGTATTTCTATTCTCCGGAAAGTGCTTATCAATATACGGAAGGGCAATTATTACATCAAGAAGACAAGGAATTCCTTGACGCCGTAACCGCTATCATCAAAGAAAATGTCAGCAAGGAAGGACTCGGTCCCGAGCTGGTAGCGGACGCACTGAATATAAACACCCGCATCTTATATCGCCGTTTCAAGAAAATATCTACCATGACGCCGAGTGATTTTATAAAGGATTATAGGTTAAACTATGCAGCGCAATTACTCGTAAATACCAACATGAGCGTTCAGGAAATTATTTATAATGTAGGGATTTCTAACAAATCATACTTCTATAGGGAGTTTGCCCGTAAATATAACATGACTCCTAAAGAATACCGCACAAAAGAGGCATAAATCATTGATTCCTAAATAGTGTCATAATCTACCAAAAGAGTATCATAATCTGCCATATGCATTTCATGACACTTCTTCGGTATTTCAAAGCACTCTTCAATTCGTTAAGACCTATTAATATTGCTGTCGAATAACAAAGCAAACCGCTTGTATGTATTCTTCCTTCGGGAAGCACATTATTAACTTTTAATTTAATGTTTTTATGAAAAAAAAGAGTGAAGGTAAGACGAGGAAATGCCTGACTTTATTAGGTGGACGAACCTCTTTGTTACTTTGTTTATCTTTAATGTTTCAGTCCTCTTATGCGGCCGAAGATTCTACTGTTCCTGAAATGGGAAACATGGAGATTCATCAGATCGCACAGCAAAGTTCAACCATTAAAGGTGTAGTAAAAGACCAAAAGGGTGAACCTCTGATTGGCGTTAGTATTGTTGTGAAAGGAACCACGAACGGAACAGCTTCGGACTTTGACGGAAATTTCACCTTGGATGTGCCGGATAACAGCACATTGGTATTTTCCTTCATCGGCTTCAAATCCCAAGAAGTTCGTTATACCGGGCAAAAAACATTGAACATAGTCTTAGCTGAAGACTCTGAGACACTAGACGAGGTAGTAGTCGTAGGTTACGGTTCCCAAAAGAAAGGTGAGATCACCTCATCCGTTACCAGCGTGAAAGCATCCGACTTTAACAAGGCACCGGTAGTGAACCCGATGCAATTGGTGGAAGGACGTGTAGCTGGTCTGACTGTATCACGTGGTAGCACCGACCCGAATGGCGAGGTAAAAGTACAGATGCGTGGTGCCTCATCTCTGAAAGGTAGCAATGAGCCTCTCGTTATTATCGACGGTATGCCGGGTAATATGACTTCTTTGAACGCTATCGCACCCGAGGATATCGAGGCGATCGACGTATTGAAAGACGGTTCCGCAGCCGCTATCTACGGAACCCGGGGTAATAACGGTGTGATCATCGTCTCCACGAGACGTCCGCAAGCCGGAACTACTCAAGTGGATTACTCAGGATATATCATGCACGAGGCGGTTTATAAACGGCCGGAAATCTTAAATGGAGACGAGTTCGTCGCTTATGGCAAGGAAACCAACAACGCCAATATCCGCGACTTTGGTGGACGGGATAACCATTACGACGCTTTATTGAATAAGAGTAATTTCACCCATGTACACAACTTGACCGCTACCGGTGGTAATGGTAAGACAAACTATCGCGCTTCTTTAAATTACAAAAAGAATGATGGTATGATCCGTAACACCAGCCGTGAAACGATCAATGGCTCTATCGCCGTGAACCACCGTGCGTTTGATGATAAACTACAGCTTTCTTTCAATCTAGCAAACTCTTTCGTGAAAGTGGACGCGGTTTCCGATGATGTGGATAAGGTAGGAGATATCCCTAATTACGGCATATTATACCAGGCGATCCGTATCAACCCGACGATGCCTATTTATAAGGAAGACGGCTCCTTCTGGGAAACTTACAGCGGTTACGAAGATTTCAACCCGGTAGCCCGCATATACCAGCGTACCAAGAAAAAGGAATTCAAGAATTTATTGGCGAACTTCAAGGCTCAATATGAGATTATCCCCGGTCTGACAGCCGCCGCTTTCTTCGCTATGGAGAAGAACGACGCATTAACTAACGATTATAGTATGCGTGAGGAATATAGCCAATATAAAGACGGTACAAACGGACGCGCCAAAAAAGAATATTATCAGAATACCAATCGTACTACTGAATGGACAGCAAACTACAATACTTCCATCAACGGCGTACACAATATTACCGGTTTGCTGGGATACAGTTACCAAGATTTTGAATACGAGCAATTCAGCGCCGAGAACAAAAACTTCTTGACGGACGTATTCGGTACCAATAACCTAGAAGCCGGCGGTTACCTAAAAGATGGTAAGGCCGAGATGAAGAGTAAAAAAGAGACCAGCAAACTGATCGCCTTCTTCGCCCGTGCCAACTATAATTACGACGGTAAATACATGGCCAGCGCCTCTATCCGCCGTGAAGGTTCCACAAAGTTCGGAGCGAACAACAAATGGGCTTGGTTCCCCTCTGTCAGCGCAGGCTGGATGATCTCTCGTGAGGACTTCATGGAGAGCCAAGAAGTATTCGACGTATTGAAATTCCGTGCCGGTTTCGGTATCACGGGTAGTCTACCTACCGATCCATATATGTCTCTCGCTACCTACGGCACAGGTGCTGGAGCTTGGAACGCTTACACCGGTTCATGGCTAACCGCCACTTACGGTCCGAATATCAACCCGAATCCGGATTTGAAATGGGAGAAGAATGAGTCCTTGAACATCGGTTTCGACTTCGGCTTGCTAGGTGGACGCCTAAATGGTACGATCGATTGGTATAGTCGTACGACTCGCGACTTGATCAGTAGCTACAATGCCCAACAGCCATCCTTGATCTACAACACGATCACCACCAACGTAGGCACGATGAGAAATAGAGGTATAGAATTAGCATTAAACGCAGAGGTCGTAAAGACTAAGGATTTCTCTTACACGGCTAATTTCACGTTCTCATACGAGAATAATAAATTGACATCTTTGTCTAACGACGTGTACAAATCTTCTTACGAGGATCAATATGACCTGCCCTCTCCGGGTAACCCGGGCAAGGCTTACCGCCTACAAGAAGGACAGCCGATCGCGTCATTCTTCGGTTATGTATGCGATGGTATCAATCCGGACGGAACTTGGAATCTTCGCGACATAGACGGAAAGGAAGGTCTGTCTGACGCTGACCGTACCTTTATCGGTAATGGTTTGCCGAAATTCAAGGCTGGCTTACAGAACACATTTACCTATAAGAACTTTGACTTCAGCTTCTTCCTGCGCGGTATGTTTGATTATGACGTATTGAACGAGGGTGCTATTTATTTCGGAACGACTGTTAATATTGATCAGTCTGGCACAAACGTATACAAGGATGCCTTGAAGAACAAGGTAACAGAGCAACCATTGTTCTCTTCTTATTATCTAGAGAAAGGGAACTTCTTGAAGATCGATAACGTGACACTAGGTTATACATTCAACTTCAAAAATAATAAATATGTGCGCAACTTACGTATTTATGGTAATGTCACCAATCTTGCGACTATTACAGGATACTCTGGTTTAACCCCTGACGTAAACGTAACAGGACTACAAGCAGGTATAGAGAAGCGCGGATCTTATCCCACCACCCGTACCTTCACGTTTGGCGTTAATTTTGGATTCTAATTAAGTAACAATAGATTTAAGACAATACAATGAAAGCTTTAAAAAATATATGCGCAATTTCATTATTGCTGGGAGCTACCGCATTTACCTCTTGTACGGACCTGACAGAGGAAATACATAGCTCGGTAATCGCTGAGAATTATTACAACAATGCAGGCGAGGTAATGGCCGCCATGATGCGTCCATGGGGACACTTCTGTGGAACTATGCAAGTAGCCCAATCGCCTTGGTCATGTAACGAGTTATCTTCCGACTGTGCCGCATGGCCTCAAAAAGGTCGCCACGGCTATGACAATGGAGACTGGATTCGCTTACACCGCCATCAATGGATTCCTACGGATGGTCAAGTAGTGGATGCTTGGAAAAAATTATTTGAAGGTATCGGATATGCTAACAACTTCCTTACAGATACAGAGAATATAGATTTTGAAGCACTCCAAGTTCCAATGTCTAAAGCACAAGCACAAGCGGAGATGCGTGTATATCGCGCTTACTGTTATTGGTATGTGATGGATATGTTCGGTACGGCTCCAATTTGCGAGAAAATCGGTGAAATCAATCCTTCCTCCAAATCTCGCGCAGAGTTATTCGCTTGGATCGAAAAAGAGTTAAACGAGAGTATTCCTTCTTTGTCAGAGAGTAAAACAGAGACCTACGGACGTGTATCCAAATGGGGGGCTTACGCATTATTGGCTCGTCTCTATTTGAATGCGGAAATTTATACTGGACAAGCACGCTGGGATGATTGTATCGCAGCTTGCGATGAATTAGCTAAGGGAGGTTTCGCATTGGATAAGAAGTGGAACGACACTTTCCGTGCGGATAACGACAAGCGATCTACCGAGATTATCTGGTCAATCGTGTATGATGAAGTATATGCCAAAGGAATGGGTTGGTATCAACGTTGGTTGCATTACGCACACCAAACTGGCTGGGATTTGCAATCCGGTCCTTGGAACGGCTTGGTGACACAACCGACCTTTTATGACTCATTCGCTGACAACGACTTGAGAAAAATTGAGGGTTTCTTGATCGGTAAGCAATATCCTCGCAAAGTAGATGAAAACGGTAATTACTACTACGACACGACCGCAGAGCCTTTGAAAGGTTCAGAGGAGTACAATGGGCAGGATTTGGTATTCGTAAACTACATTAAGTCCATGACCGAGGGCGAAGAAAACAGCGGCGCTCGCTCTATCAAGTATGAGATCCAACCGGGTACTACCGGCGATATGAACAACGACTGGGTGATGTTCCGTTATTCCGAGGTTATCTATAACAAAGCGGAGGCCTTGATGCGTAAGAACGGGGGCAAAGCAACGCAAGAAGTGGTAGATATGATCAACAGCGTTCGTCAACGTTCTTTCAAGGCAGAGGATTGGGAGAAAGCGAAATATACGACCGCTACATTGACAATGGATGAGTTCTTAGCCGAAAAAGGTAGAGAGTTTGCTTTCGAAGGAATCCGCCGTACAGACTTGGTTCGTTTTAACAAGTTCGTAACCACTTCTTGGTGGGACAAGACTGCATCCAACGAACCAAAGCG
This sequence comes from Parabacteroides sp. AT13, assembly GCF_002272965.1. Taxonomy (NCBI): domain Bacteria; kingdom Pseudomonadati; phylum Bacteroidota; class Bacteroidia; order Bacteroidales; family Tannerellaceae; genus Parabacteroides; species Parabacteroides sp. AT13. The sequence goes on from NZ_NQMH01000001.1 coordinate 1,326,304, forward strand.
TAATATCTTCCCTATTCCGCAAAGACAATTGGATGCTAACGCAAACTTATCTCCGAACGAGGCTAACTCATTGTTCTAAATATCAACTAAGTATAGTAGAAATCCATTATTAACAAATTAGCACTTGACAATGATAGAGGACTACTATACTTATTGATCTGAAAATATAAAAGGTTACCTTTGTCACTATCAAAGGTTATCCTTGGAACTATCAAAGGTGACCTTTTATGTTTCATCCTTTTCTAACTAATTGATACGACATGATAAATCTCAAGAAATCGATGTGTTGCCTCTTTCTGGCAGCCAGCTCAACAGTAGCGATCGCACAGACCAGTGTAGTTGATCTTGTAAACCCGATCATCGGGACAAATGGAATGGGACATACATTCCCGGGCGCTTGTGTACCCTTCGGACTCGTGCAACTCAGTCCGGATACAGATACCATACCACACAACGTAGATGGTAAATACCAACCTCGCTCCTACGAGTATTGTGCGGGTTATCAACATAAAGACAGTAGCATCGTAGGTTTCAGCCACACCCACTTCAGCGGTACCGGCCACTCCGACCTCGGGGATATCTTGATTATGCCTACCACCGGAACGTTGAAGCTAAACCCCGGAACGGCCACGAATCCCGATGGCGGTTACCGTTCCCGTTTCTCGCATGGCACCGAGATATCCCGTCCCGGATACTACGAGGTGATGCTCACCGATTATGGCGTAAAGGCACAACTGACCACCACCCAACGGGTCGGCATCCACAAATACACATACCCTACGAACAGTGAGAACCAACGCATTATCCTTGATATGATTCACGGGATCTATAACTATGACGGCAAAGTTCTTTGGACCAATATTCGCGTAGAGAACGATACGCTGGTAACCGGCTATCGTATCACAAACGGTTGGGCACGTACCAACTATACTTATTTCGCCATGTCTTTCTCCAAACCGATCACGCATTACGGATGCGAAGAGAAAGCGAAAGTTAATTATCGGGGCGGTTATGCCAAGTTCAATATGAAAGAGAACTTCCCGGATATCGGAGGACGTAAGATCGTCGCTTATTTTGATTTCGATCCGAAAACGTCTGATGAGTTGGAAGTGAAAGTCGCCCTTTCCGGAGTCAGCACCGAGGGAGCCTTGAAAAATCTACGTGCCGAGGCTTCCGGTGCGGACTTCGACCAATTAGCCGCCAAAGCCTCCGATACTTGGAATAAAGCGCTCTCCGTCATCGACGCAAAAGGAAGCGATGATCAATTGGCTATGCTTTACACCTCCTTGTATCACACGATGATCAATCCTTGCGTATATACGGACGTTGACGGTCAATACCGCGGACTCGACCATAATATCCATCAAGCGGACGGATTCACGAACTATACGGTTTTTTCCGTATGGGATACCTATCGTGCCCTACATCCCCTGTTCAATATCATCAACCGACAAGTTAACACGGATATCGCCAAATCTATGTTGAAACATTGCGAGCAAAGCGTTCATCATGCCTTGCCGATCTGGAGCCATATGGCAAACGAGAACTGGTGCATGATCGGTTATCATTCCGTCTCTGTCTTGGCAGATGCTATCGCCAAAGGATTACCGATCGATAAAGACGCCGCGTTAAAAGCGATGATCAACAGCTCTACGATTCCGTATTATGAGGGAACCAAAGAGTTTATGGAATTAGGTTATGTTCCTTTAGATCGCAACGGTAGCGCAGGCTCCTTGACTTTGGAGTATGCTTATGATGATTGGACAATCTATAATACAGCTTTATTAGTGGGAAACCGATCCGTGGCCGATACCTATAAAAAGCGTGCGTCCAATTACGCAAATGTATTCGATACCTCGATCGGATATGCCCGTCCCCGTTATACGAATGGTAAATTCAAAGAGGACTTCAGTTTGTTAAGCACGCACGGTGAAGGGTTTATCGAGGGAAATGCCTTGAATTATTCCTTCTATGTCCCTCAAGATGTCAATGGTATGATTCAGTTGATGGGAGGCGAGCAAGCATTCATCACTAAAATGGATTCCTTATTCACGATGCATCTTCCCGATGAGTTCTTTGCCGAGACCGAAGACGTAACCAAAGAAGGATTACTAGGAGGTTATGTACACGGTAACGAACCCAGCCATCACATCCCATTCTTATACGCATGGACCAGCCAGCCTTGGAAAACCCAATTCTGGCAACGCGAGATCATGAATAAGATGTATCGCAACAATATCGACGGCCTTTGCGGTAACGACGACTGCGGCCAGATGTCCGCTTGGTATATCCTTTCCGCCATGGGATTCTATCCGGTTTGCCCGGGTACAGATCAATACGTATTAGGCGCTCCTTACCTTCCCTATATGAAGGTCCGCTTGGAGAATGGTAAGACTTTCGAGGTAAAAGCCGATAAAGTCAGCGACAAGAACCGTTATGTAAAAGCGGTAAAGCTAAACGGGAAACCCTATACCAAAGGATACATCACGCAGGATGACATCATGAACGGTGGAACGCTCACTTTCGAGATGACTTCCAGCCCGAACAAAAAGCGATTGTTCAACGGAGAGGATCGCCCTTATTCACTGACGGATTAACCCATTTTATCAGAAAAAACAGACAAGACTCATGAAGTATAAACAATTAATCAGCGGTGCTTTCCTGCTGTGGACTTGCATCGCTTGCTCCGGCAAAAAGGAACAGGCGGCTACAGTAGCGGAAGCCACCTCAAATCCTTGGGATAATTATTACATCGGAAAGATCGATTTCAAGAATCTTTCCCCCGAGGCTAAGGGCTCGGCAATCTATGCCGCCGTTATCCCTGATCCGGAAGCTTATATTACCAAGCACGCCCGCAAGGTCGTAGAGACGCTTTATTTCACTCCGGAAGATAGTATCCCGGGCATCGAGGAGATCCACTATACATTAAAGGAATACGACGGGGTATCCGCGAAAGACGGAGCGCCCCCTTCCATCAGTATCGTATACAGCACGAAATGGATCGAGAAAAGTTTTGCCAATAACGACACCGCGAAAGTGGATTACGAGACCCGTGGCGTATTATACCATGAGCTGACGCATGGTTTCCAATTGGAGCCTCAAGGCATAGGTAGCTATGGGACTAATAAGACTTTCTGGGCCATGATAGAAGGTGTGGCGGATGCCGTAAGATACTTAAACGGCGGTTTTACCTTGGAAGATCGTCCCAAAGGCGGCCATTATATGGATGGTTACCGCACGACAGGCTTCTTCCTCGCATGGCTTACGCAAACCAAGAGCCCGGATTTCCTGCGGAAGTTCAACCGAAGCACATTAGAGGTTATTCCTTGGTCGTTCGATGGTGGCGTGAAATATGCGCTCGGCAATGATTACGACATAGACTCCTTATGGAAAGAATATATGGCAACGATGGGAGATGAAGCGTAGCCCCGGCAAAGGCTACGACCAACGGCGGTAACACTCAACAAGTTACCGCCGTTCTTTTATAGTATCACTCCCGACCTTCCGCCAATAGGCATTATAAGGTCGCAACAATGCCCATCGTAAGCTCCTTATACTGCCCATCCTAACAACCTTACAATGGGCATTGTTACATTATTCCCCTAAAACACCTTCCTTATTTGCATTTCCGTAAACATATATCTACTTTTGCGAAAAAGTAAATATGGAACTTTATACCCGAATCCTGTTGCCGAAAGCACGATTCTCTTTCTCGTATGAGGACCGGGTCGTGATGATGGGCTCCTGCTTCGCCGAGAATATCGGGCGGAAACTGGAAGAGAATAAATTCTCCGTAGATATAAACCCATTCGGTACTCTGTATAACCCGGCTTCCGTAGCGGAAGGATTGCGGATGCTGCTACGCCCGGAGTATTTCACTCCCGGCGATTTATTCCAGCATGAGGGCATATACCATAGTTTTACCCATCATAGCCGTTTCTCCGCTCCCTCGGAAGAAGAATGCCTAGGCCATATAAACAGCCGCTTATCCGAATCCTCCGATTTCCTGCGAAAAGCGACCCGGTTGGTAATCACGTTGGGAACCGCTTTCGTCTACCGCCTCAAGAGCGACGGGCGAATCGTGTCGAATTGCCATAAGCTACCGGAAAAGATGTTCGATCGGCAACGATTATCCACGCAAGAGATCGTCGAGGACTGGAAACCTCTGTTACTAGCCCTTTGGGAACAAAACCCCGCCTTGAAAATCTTATTTACCGTAAGTCCAATCCGCCACTGGAAAGACGGGGCGCACGAGAACCAACTCAGCAAAGCCACCCTATTGCTAGCCACGGACGCCTTACAGAAAGATTATCCCGGCCGAATCGCCTACTTCCCCGCTTATGAGATCCTTATGGACGAGCTCCGGGATTATCGTTTCTATGCGGACGATATGCTCCATCCCTCCCCATTGGCCATTGATTATATTTGGCAACGTTTTATCGAAAATTTCTTATCCACAGACACTTCGGCAATCCTTAAAGAATGGGGTGATATTCAAAAAGCTATTAACCATAAGCCCTTTCAACCGGATAGCGAGGCCTATAAGCGGTTTATCCTTCAAACTTTGTTAAAGATGGAACGAATTAGCGAGAAAATTCCTTCCTTTGATATCAGAAAAGAGATCGAAATAGTAAAGTCTAAACTAAAATAAAAGAATGGAATACGCAATTAAAGAAATAGCAAGAGTTATCGGTGCTAAAACAAACCAATTGCTTGACGATACGGTCAGTTTATTGTTGACTGACAGCCGTCGTCTCTCCTTCCCGGAAAAAAGCCTCTTCTTCGCCTTGAAAACCAAGACGAACGACGGACATAGATATATACAGGAACTCTATAAACTTCGTGTTCGCAACTTCGTGGTAAGCGATATGCTACCGGAGTTCGAGAGCATGAAGGACGCAAACTTCCTGATCGTAAAAGATACGTTACGAGCTTTACAAAAACTGGCGACTCACCACAGGAAGCAATTCAACATCCCCGTGATCGGCATCACCGGTAGCAACGGAAAGACGATCGTAAAGGAATTCCTCTATCAACTGTTGCATAACGAGTTCAACATCGTACGTTCGCCTCGGAGCTACAACTCCCAGTTGGGGGTTCCTCTCTCGGTATGGCAGATGAGCGAGAAAAATACACTGGGCATCTTCGAGGCCGGTATCTCACAACCGGACGAGATGGAACGCCTGCAACCCATTATCGCCCCCACGATCGGTATCATCACGAATATCGGGGAGGCTCATCAAGAGAATTTCCTCTCCTCCAATCAGAAATGTATGGAGAAGCTGACGCTTTTCAATGATTGCGAAGCCATTATTTATGATGGGGATGATTTATTTATCGCCAATTGTATCGAATCGGCTTGCCTTTCTCATAAAGCGATCGCATGGAGCCGTACGGACTCCGAGGCTCCTTTGTTTATCGAGTCTATCGATAAGAAAGAGTTTGAGACGATCATTCACTGTACTTTACTGGGCTTCAACCGGGTCGTTACCATTCCGTTCACGGACGACGCTTCTATCGAGAACGTGATCCATTGTATGGCGGTTATGCTTTACCTAAAACCCACCAGCGTAAACGACGTAACAAAATTCTTGCATCTTGAGCCGGTGGCTATGCGATTGGACGTAAAGCAAGGTATCAACAATTGCCTGTTGATAAATGATACCTATAACTCGGATATCAACTCCTTGGATATCGCGCTCGATTTCCAACAAAGCCGCCGGGTAGGCAAGCAATTAAAGAGCACTTTAATCCTCTCCGATATCCTTCAATCGGGCACCTTGCCGAAATCTCTATATAAGAAGGTCGCCGATTTGGTTCGCCGTAAGAAGATAGATCGTATCATCGGTATCGGCCGCGACTTAAAGGAATATGCTTCCGTCTTCGAGATCGAGAAGGAGTTTTACACGACCACCGAGGAATTTATCAAGTCTCCTTCCTTCAAGAAATTCAAGGATGAGTTGATCTTGATTAAAGGTTCCCGCCATTTCCATTTCGAGCAGATCTCCGAGTTGTTGGAGAAGAAAGTGCATGAGACGATCCTAGAGGTAAATCTGGACGCGATCGTACACAACTTCAATCAGTATCGTTCCAAGCTAAAGCCGGAGACTAAGATGGTTTGTATGGTAAAAGCTTTTGGTTATGGAGCCGGCTCTTACGAGTTGGCGAAGACCCTTCAAGAACATCGTTGCGACTATCTGGCCGTGGCGGTAGCCGACGAGGGAGCCGAATTGCGTAAAGAAGGCATCTCGATCCCCATTATCGTCATGAATCCGGAATTCAGCAGTTTCAATGTCTTGTTCGAGAACCATCTGGAACCGGAAGTCTATAGCTTCCGCCTATTGGATGCCATGATCCGGGAGACCGAGCGCAGAGGGATCACCTCTTACCCTATCCATATCAAGATCGATACCGGCATGCATCGCCTAGGGTTTCAACCGGAGGATGTCCCGGCGATCTGTGAACGCTTGAGAGCGCAATCCGGGGTTATCGCCCGTTCGGTCTTCTCTCATTTAGCCGGAAGCGACTCGTACGTCTTCGATGATTTTACCCATCAACAATTGGATAAATTCACCAAAGCCGCAGGGGAACTAGAAAGCGGGTTAGAGTATAAGGTAATCAAACATATCCTAAACTCCGCGGGAATCGAGCGTTTCGCCGCTTATCAAATGGATATGGTACGTTTAGGTATCGGTTTATATGGAGTAAGCGCATCCGGACAAAAAGGCTTACGGAATGTCAGCACCTTGAAGACAACGATCTTACAAATACAAAACGTACCCGCAGGGGATTCGATCGGTTATAGCCGTATGAGTTATGTGAAACGTGATTCCCGGATCGCTATCATCCCGATCGGATACGCCGACGGACTGGATCGCCACTTCAGCAACGGAGGTGGGGAGGTCTTGATCAATGGACAACGCTGTCCGATTATCGGCAACATCTGCATGGACGCTTGCATGATCGATGTCACCGACATCCATGCGCAAGAAGGCGACGCCGTAATTATTTTCGGCGACGAACTACCGGTGAGCGAACTTTCGGATAAACTGAAAACAATCCCTTATGAGATATTAACCTCTATCTCGCCTCGGGTAAAGAGGGTTTATTTCCGGGAATAAGAAGTAACCGCCAACAAAGAATGGCTCTACCTTGTTTTAATATCAAGGCACATATTCAAATGTCAGGCTATGATATTCATTTGCGTATGTTGCACATTTTGTGTATGTTTGTGCCGTAATTAATAAACAAGAGGTATGAGTCATAATTTATTGAAAGGCAAGAGAGGCATTATCTTCGGTGCGCTGAACGATATGTCTATCGCCTGGAAAGTGGCAGAAAGAGCCGTAGAGGAAGGTGCGACTATCACGTTAAGCAATACGCCTATCGCTGTTCGTATGGGTCAGGTAGATGCTTTGGCGGAGAAGTTGAATGCGCAGGTAATCCCGGCGGACGCAACCAGCGTAGAGGATCTGGAGACCGTATTCGCGAAGTCAGTGGAAATATTAGGTGGTAAAATAGATTTCGTTTTACATTCTATCGGTATGAGCCCGAACGTACGCAAGAAACGTACGTACGATGATCTGGACTATGGAATGCTGGAAAAGACGTTGGATATCTCCGCTATTTCTTTCCACAAGATGCTACAGGTAGCAAAGAAACAAGACGCTATCGCCGAGAATGGTTCCGTGGTGGCATTAAGTTACGTGGCCGCCCAGCGCACGTTCTTCGGATACAACGATATGGCGGACGCTAAGAGCCTGTTGGAATCTATCGCCCGTAGTTTCGGTTACATCTATGGCCGTGAGAAAGGCGTACGTGTGAACACGATCTCCCAATCCCCGACAATGACAACCGCGGGTAGCGGCGTGAAGGGAATGGAACACTTGATGGACTTTTCTAACAAGATGAGTCCACTGGGTAACGCCAACGCCGACGAGTGCGCGGACTATTGCGTAATGATGTTCTCCGACTTTACCCGCAAGGTAACGATGCAGAACCTATACCACGACGGTGGTTTCTCAAGCATGGGTATGAGCCTCCGGGCCATGAACCAATATAGTAAAGGATTAGAGGAATATACAGACGAGAACGGACACATTATCTACGGCTAATATGTTAGTGAGAATCTATCCGGAGAATCCGAATCAAAAAGAAATAGACAAGGTCGTCAAAGTCCTGCAGGACGGCGGCCTTGTCGTTTATCCTACCGACACGGTATACGCCATCGGTTGCGATGCGCTGAACGTACGTGCGGTAGAGAAAATATGTCAGATGAAAGGGGTTAATCCACAGAAAAGCAACCTGTCTATCATCTGCTACGACCTGTCTAATCTTAGTGAATACGCCAAGGTAAGCAACGCCGCTTTCAAGCTGATGAAGAAACATCTGCCCGGTCCTTTCACCTTTATCTTACCCACCAGCAGCGAGCTTCCAAAGATTTACAAGAACCGGAAAGAAGTCGGAATCCGTGTACCGGACAATAACATCACCCGTACATTGGTACAATCCTTGGGAAATCCAATCCTAACCATGTCCATCCGTGACAAGGATGAGGTGATCGAATATACGACAGATCCGGAATTGATACACGAGAAATACGAGCATCAAGTGGATATCGTAATCGACGGCGGTTTCGGAGGATTGGAAGCCTCTACGGTTATAGATTGCACGACGGATAATTTCGAGATCGTACGTCAAGGCAAAGGAGAATTGTAGCTATCCACCACGATTTGTATTCGCTCTTCCGGCAGATTAGCGGGAAACTCCAAGCTTATTTCTTGTTGGTCACCCGGCATTAGCGTAATATAGTTATCCGAATAATGTACCGGTAAGATTCGTTTGCCTGTCTCCTTATCAAAGACCTTGATACGGTTGAAGAACGAGATCTGCGAATCAGCGCTCAGACGGACTGTACCTACGAAATTCGATCCTTCCTTCTTGATCTCGGTCTTGATTCCCGGTCTTGACTTCGGAAGTTGAGATAAGCTGGTGTAGTCTTTCGGCTCGGTTGTCAGCCAATAAATATTGGGGACATCCGCATTCAAGGCCAGCCGTAAGAAATAAGCGCCTTTGATCCCTTCCGGAACGGGGATATCCAATAATTCCTGTACCGTATTCGCCTTGGCGCTCGCTCTCGTCTCTTTCTCCCAAAGCAGTTTGCCTTCCAGATTATAGATACGGGCTACAATCGATAAATCCGTATAATCTTTCAGGGTCGTATTCAACAATCCCGCCTTACGGGTTACCGGGTTATAATAGGCATGTAAGGGCTCACAGCCTTTCCGGGTTCCGTACAAGGAAGCATTTACATCGAGAGACCAATCATACATTTGCCCCCGCAAGGATGTCCATGGATTCTGGGTTTTCCAGATCAAGATACCCGTATACCAATCCCACATATGAGAGGCCCAGCCTTCCATAAAACTACGATATTGGTCATAGTTCACGACTTGGGCATACTTACAATAAGTCTCGATATCCTTCACCTCCCCATAACGCTCCAGATGATCGCCATAGCCCAGATCCTTATGATACCGCCACGTATAATTACGGGTCAAACCTTTCCTTGGGAAACCGGCCAAATCCTGTTCCGTCATCATCTCCCGCATACTCTCGACCTCCGGGGAACCAACCGATCCGGCTTCCGGATTAAACGGATGCGAACGGAAGCTAAAGAACCATTCCGGCTCTTGTATACCGTAAGGACCATCCCCATTATCCCCCAAAAAATTCCGGGTAAACAACGTATCTGTCGAGAAACTCACGAAAAGACGCTCCGGATCTAACCGGGGGAAAACCTCCTTTCTCAAACATTGATCGATATCTTTAGCTAAAGGCCATTCATTCGCCCCACACCAGAAACAAAGACTCGGATGGTTACGGATCATTTTCACTTGATCTTCCACGGAGGCGATAAATAAATCATGATTATCGGGATATTCCCAACGACGCTCTCGGGAATCCATCTTGGTCGGGTCCTCCCAAGCGCCATTGCAATCACCACTGCCCCACAGATCTTGAAAGACTAAGATACCGAACTCATCACAGGCGTTATAGAATTCCGGCCGTTCCACCAACGCACCTCCCCATACACGGATCATACGCAGATTCATTTCCGCATGGAAACGTACCTCATCCCGATAACGTTCCGGAGAGAGACGAAGCAACCAATCGGAATTAATATAGTTACCACCCGTGACATATATTTTCTGTCCGTTCACGAAGAAACGGCGTCCCCCGTTATCCGGGCATTTATCGGAAGTAATCTCCCGGATACCATAACGCAACCGTTCCCGGTCACTCACTTGATTCCCGATCTCAAAAGAGAGGTTCATATCATATAAAGGCTGCTCGCCGATACCGTTAGGCCACCATAAACGAGGATTCTTTACCGCTAAAGGATTCAAGGATACCGTTTTCTTCTCGAATGGCGATAAAGTAACCGGCTGGGTTAAGCGGGTTCCGTTCGTCTCACAAACCAATAGCCCCTTTAAGGAAGTGCTCCCGGTATTCTCTAGCTCGACAGAGGTATTCACAAAAGCCTCCTTTTGAGTTTTCGTTTCCGGATCACGTACGCCGGGTACCTTGGTCACGACATAAGGAAAGGAGAGGCATACCGGCCCGGTTGTCGTAATAGATACCTCATCCCAAATACCCGTATTCCGGTCTCGTACAGGTTGTATCCAGTCCCAACCCGGCGTATATTGCATCGTATTATTCCGGGCGATCTGCCCATCACCCCCTTGTCCGCCATTTGGATTTCCGACATGTGTAGGTGGATAAACCAATACCGCTAATACATTCGGGGCATCCGTACGAAGATAAGGAGTTATATTAAACGTCTTCCTCAAGAACATACCCTCATGGGTATTCCGGTTGATCCGCTTACCATTTAAAAAGATTTCCGCCTTATAATTGATTCCCCGGAAATTCAACCAGACATTACGCCCCTCTGGTAAAGCATCGATAGTAAACTGACGGGTAAACCAATACGTATAGAAATCATTGCCGACTTCATGTATATCGGGAATCAAATTGTTATTCAACCCAAACTCAGGGGCCGGATACAAACCATTCTCCAAAAGCGTTGTCAACACCGTACCCGGTACACGAGCCGGTAACCATCCTGTTTTATCCAAAGGCACCGCGCTCAACCGGTTCCCATCCATTTTCACCTCATTCGCTTTCCGGGCATACCAATCTGAGTGAATCAAGGTTTTCTCTCCCGGTTCCGGGATCACCAACAAGGCTTGCCCCTCCGCGGATACGGGCTTTGACCAGCAAGCCAGGCAAAGCCAACAAAATAAATAAATACATCTGTTCATCATATAATCTTAGATTTATCCTTCTAAAGTAGTACAAAATTCAGAAGGGCCTCTTCGCAAACTCGAAGAAGCCCTTTCATTACATATTATTTAACAATAAGACCTATTAATGCCGATTAGAAATTACCTACACCAGCTTTGTCCCACCATACATGAGTACCACCTTTATCACCAGAGATCGAACCCGTATTCTCTTGATTCAGCAGCTCGATGCCTTTCTGTAATTCCGCATTATTGGTGTTAATTTCCGTATCTGAGTAGATCAAGCGACGAACTTGTTCGTTAGTATTGATATCACCGTTACTCAAGTTTACACGATTCGGGAATAATTTAGGATAGCCTGTACGACGGTATTCAGCCCAAGCCTCACAAGACAATGGGAAGTTAGCGATCCATTTCTGAGTAATGATACGTTGCAACTTCTCCTCCTTACTAGCACCTTCGTCCCATTTAACACCTAGTGTATTCATCGCCTTTATACTATTTTCCGCCTTAACCGGGTCAACAAAGTCAATCTGTCCACTGGTTCCATTGAGATAAGCGTCTATTTCCGCATCTGAGATAGAAGTTACACCTGCAATACTGCCCTTATAAGCCAATTCGTTCTTGATAGAAATACGAATGCCCTCCTCATATAGATCTTTAGCGCTACCTCCCATGCTCCAGCCACGTAAAGCACCTTCAGCACGTAAAAAATAACCCTCAGCAACTTTCATGACAGGGAAAGCGGTCGTATAAGTGCAAATCACTTTAGAGAAATTACCCCATTGATTTGGCTTAGAAGGTAAGTTACATCCGCCGCGAACACCAAGATACTTTGTCCCCTCCTCAATTGTCGAGCCATCTTCACAAGTAACAGCCGCTTGATTCTTGGTCACATACAAAGGTAAACGAGGATCTTTGAAACCTTCCAACATCGTGATTAAGCTAGCATTCATTCCACAATCACCCCACTCAAACATACGAGTCAACTCATTGCTCAAACCTTGGTTGATCAAGATATCACGATCAGCGGAAGTCAATACGCCTCCTTGAACGGCTTCCTCCGCTTTTTGCTTCGCCAATGTAGGGTTCACCTTTACGATACGCATAGCCAAACGTAGTTTCAATTGATTAGCGACCTTCTTCCACAAAGCGATATCACCATTACACCAATAGTCAAATGCTTGCATATCCGCAACAGATGCAGTTCCCTTAAATCCAGCGATCGCTTCATCCACCAAAGTAAACAAAGCATTGTAGACACTTTCCTGAGTATCATAAGAGAAAGAAGCTCCACCCGTAGGATCTTCGATAACAGAACTATAGGCCACTGGGCCATAGGCATCCGTCAACATCTGGATCGCATAAGCTTGTACGACACGCATCATCGCTCCATAATCACTTAAGCCTTGCTCATCACAAGAAGCAATCAGACGACGGGTATTGTTGAAAATATGAAGATATACATTCTCATACATACCACCACAGAAACCACGGTTCAACGCATAATCAACATTACCGGAACCATTAAAGTTATGTGGAGTCATGAAGTAGCCGCTAAACAAATCAATATTTAGGTTGAAGCAATATTGGAACAAGTTCTGCTGCGGAGCATAGACATAAGAGAATGGCTCCTTAAATTGGGCAGAGAACGGAAGTTCATCTGGATCAACCTCATAGGGATCAGTATTTAAATTTTCAAAATTATCTGTACAGCCCATGGTCATAACACCGGTAGATACTACCAAAGCCGATACAGCGGCATATTTTAAAATTCTATTTAGTTTCATAAGATATACTCAAGATTTAGAAATTAAGTTTTAAATTCAAACCAAAGCTACGAGATGTTGGCAACGCAAACATATCCACACCTTGCCAGCCATTGCCTGTACCAGCCGCTACATCCGGATCCATAGGAGCATCTTTATAGAAGAAGAACAAATTACGTCCAATGATAGAAGCCGTCAAATTCTTATTCGCTCCAAATAAGTTACGGAACGTATAACCAAATGACAACTCACGCAAACGAACATTAGTCGCATTGTAAACATACTGAGAAGTCAAGATATTAGAGTTATAACTTGTACCTCCAGTCGTCGTGTAATATGCTTTAGGATCAAATGAAACACCATCAATCACAACTTCACCTGCATCACGAGCGGCACCCGAACGCTCTGATACGCCCCAACCATCCAAGGTAGCTTCCGTCATTGACAAGACCTTACCACCGACCTTAGCATCAATCAAGAATGACAATGTAAAATCTTTGTAATGGAACGTGTTAGTCCAACCCATGTTTACTTTTGCGTTCATATCACCGACATATACCAAATCCTTATTATCCGTACCTCCCAACTCAGGAGCGCCAGATTCAGTTTTCACCGGCTTACCATTATCGTCTCTCTTGAAATCACGAACATATAAGTCACCAAAATGACCACCTTCAGTCAAAATCACTTTCGCACCTGTACAATAGCTAGCTAATGTCCAATCTTTCAACTCATTCGATAATTCAATGATTTTATTATTATTGTAAGAGAAATTGAAATTCGTACTCCAGCTGAAATTGTCCGTAAACTGATTATACCAACCTAAGCTAACCTCAAAACCTTGGTTTTCTACGTTACCGGCATTGATATAACGGTTCTTCAAACCAGTTTCCCAAGGAGCGGTAATATTAAAATATTGATTCTTCGTATTGGTCTTATAATACGTCAAGTTTACATTGAAACGATTCTGGAAGAAAGTTCCATCAAAACCAACCTCTAAAGAGTTCGTCTTCTCTGGCTTCAACGTTCTAAAAGCAGCTTCTTCTGGCGGGTCGATAGATCCTTGGTCACCAATCGTATAACGTTTATTGGAAGCATAGATAGGCACATCGTTACCCACGATAGAATAAGAAGCACGCAATTTAAATAGGTCTACATTCTTTCCAAAGTCCAAGAATTTATCCAATAGAGCACTTACACCAACAGACGGGTAGAAAAAGGATACACCATCCGTAAACGCCAATGAAGAAGACCAGTCGTTACGAGCGCTGACATCCAAGAACAAACCTTCCTTATATCCAAACTGAGCAGTAGCGAACACAGAGTTCAAGCGTTTTTCTTTCAGAGTCTCTGTGGTTTGCATCGTATAATAGTTCTTCGGGGAGAAGATGTTCGGATAATAAGCACCCGGGGTTATCACACCGTTATTTACTTTAAACTCCTTATCACCCCAACCGATCAATTCGATGCTAGATGCGCTTGTCTTCGTAAAGCTACCACCAGCAGTAACGGACAATGAATAAGTCTCATCCCAAGTTTTATTATAACTTGCTAACGCATCGGCATATGTTTGCTCACTGAAAGTCCGGGTATCTTTCATGGTACCCAATAAATTTCGTCCCGCGGTACTAGACGCATATTCGTTCAAGATCCATTTTTCATCACCACGTTCATAACGCAAACGCCCCGTAACAGAAAGACCTTCCATGATATCATATTTAACACTACCACCAAATTCATAACGGTTACGGTCCGTGATAGGAGTCTGACGATTCAACATCCAGTAAGGATTGGAGAATTGCTCTTGTTTCGTATTCGTCCAGTTATGAACATTCACGTTACGAACCCCGTCATATACTTCATAGTTACTCTTGTAGTAATCCCAATCCTCACCTCTCGGGAACAGGTAGGCACCTGTAATCGGGTTATTCAAATAACCGGCAGAAGGCTGATTCTCGATATGCTGCTTGTTGTAGCGGGCACTTACATCCACATGTACTTTCTTCCACAAGTTAAAGCCAACCTTAGCCATTAAATTATGACTTAAATAATCATTCTCCGGCATAATACCATTCGATGAGACATTCGCGTAAGAGAAATAAGAAGAAATATTCTCCGTTCCACCAGATAAAGAGATAGAGTTATTCGTTGTATAACCCGGTTGATAGAATTTACGTGCGTAATTCGGAGATGTAGCTCCTAATTTACTTCCCCAGCTAAATGTGCCCTCGTCACTCATACCATAATTATTTTGGAATTTCGGCAAAGACATGGCTGATTCGACCGTCGTATTACTAGATACATTAATAGCGACCTTACCGGCTTGTGCGGATTTTGTCGTAATCATGATAGCACCATTGGCCGCTACCGCACCATACAAAGCAGCGGCGGAAGCACCTTTCAACAATGTAATCTGCGCGATATCATCCGGATTGATAGTAGACATAGCGTCACCACCATCACGTTCGCCGCCATAGGCCATCTTCACCTGCGAATCAGATACGCTCATCATCATAGGGACACCATCCACAACAATCAACGGTTGGTTACTACCGCTAATAGACTTATTACCACGGAATAAGATCTTAGAAGAACCACCCGCACCCGTAGAGTTCGGGGTAATCTGCAAACCAGCGCTCTTTCCTTGTAAAGAGTTGATCATATTCACATTCTTAATCTCGTTCAAGTCCTTACCGCCTACCGTTTGTGCGGAATAAGTCAAAGTCTTTGATTCACGTTTGATACCCATCGCTGTTACGACAACCTCATCCAAAGCCTCTGCGTCTGAAACCATCGTAACATCGATTTTCGTACGGCCATTCACTGGCTCCTCAATCGTTTTCATACTCAAATAAGAGAATACCAAAATAGAGTTTGCGTCAGCCTCTAAGGTATATTTTCCATCAAAATCAGTAATGGTACCGGTTGTAGTACCTTTTACTAACACGTTCACTCCTGTTAGTGGTTCATTTAGATCCTTGTCAATGACGACACCACTAATCGTTAGTTTCTGTGCATATCCTGTAACACACAGAAAAAACGCCAATAATAAGATAAATGACTTTCTCATGAAAAATCGTTTTTGATTTAAGTGATTCTACATTTGTGCTTTTTTAATTTTCATACTCTTTTTAGAGAGATCGGGCTCTCTTTTCTTTCTTTTTTAGTGCATAGGCATTTACTCTTTTTTGTTTAAAGTTATTATTATATTCATACAAAAATCTCTTTCTATTTAAAATCAAACGGTTATATTTTAAATAATAATAACAACGTAGTATCATTAGAACTAAGTCGTTTTCATGTTTTGACAGACAAATATATATATAATAACTATACATACAAGTTAAAACGTAACAAAAATCAGTATGTTCCTCACTTTTTCAGGTGTTTGCGATAACACATAGTCAAATTTTCATCATGCCTCAATAAATTAAATATGTTAATTTGATTTAGTTCTAATGAAACTAACAACAAATTTCAATTAACATAATTTTCCTTCATTATCTTCTTCCTCCTATAACATCCAATCACTATCTGACTATCATCTTGGAATAAAATTACAGCTCTATTTACAAGCTTCGAAAACAACTCAATCAGGAAATTAACCATTAACTCTAATTTCTTCCACAAATATTCAATGATTTGCACAGATTATCTCTACATTTGCGATATATATATATATTAATGTATTGACTATGAACTGGACCCAGCTATTATCCGGCAAGCGTTTTGGGATGGAAGAGTATCACGAGCGGAAACATGAGAGAACTGATTTCCAACGAGATTATGACCGTTTAATTTTCTCATCCCCTTTCCGAAGACTACAAAACAAGACACAGGTATTCCCCCTGCCGGGAAGTATCTTTGTGCATAACCGACTTACACATAGTCTGGAAGTATCCTGCGTAGGACGTTCATTGGGTAATAACGTAGCGAAAGGGCTTATCCAAAAATATCCGGACGGCAGTATCAACTTCCCAGAGATAGGTTCCATCGTATCAGCCGCTTGCCTTGCCCATGATATGGGAAACCCTCCATTCGGGCATTCCGGAGAGAGAGCGATCTCCGCTTACTTCTCCGAAGGGAATGGGCGAAAACTAGAAGAGAAAGTACGGAAGGAACGGGGACGCTGGGAAGACTTCGTCCATTTTGAAGGTAACGCAAACGCCATGCGGTTGCTGACCCATCAGTTCATTGGACGCAGGAAAGGGGGATTTGCCTTAACATATAGCACATTAGCCTCTATCATCAAATATCCTTACGCATCCATCTATTCAGGAAAGAAAGGGAAATTCGGCTTTTTCCAGTCGGAGGAGGGAAGTTATCTGCAAATCGCCCAAGAGCTAGGGATCGGGCATAACCCGGAAGCCCCGGACAAATTTCTTCGTTACCCGTTAGTTTACTTAGTAGAGGCGGCAGACGATATCTGCTATCAAATTATGGATATAGAAGATGCTTGCAAACTACATATCCTGACCACCGAAGAGGCCATACAACTATTATTGGGATTTTTCGAAGGAGAGCGGTTGGAGCATATCCGCAAGGTCATGCATATGGTAGACGATACCAATGAGCAAATCGCCTATCTTCGTTCTTGTATTATCGGGCTATTAGTGGATGAATGTTCCCGTGTCTTTTTAGAGAACGAGGAAAGCATCCTCAATGGTACCTACAGCACTCCGTTAATCAGTAACATATGCGATCAAGCCAAGCAGGCTTACGCTAATTGCTCGGCTACAGCATACAAGAAAATATATAAGGCAAAAGAAGTACTCGACATTGAATTAGCCGGTTATCATATTTTCAGCCATCTGATCGACAGCTTGACCGAGGCCGTGATGAACCAAGAGCATGCTTACAGCAAACTGCTCTTACAACGGATACCGGAGCAATATGACACGAACGCTCCTACTACATATGGCAAGATACAATGCGTACTCGATTATATCTCCGGCATGACCGATGTATATGCGCTCGATCTATACCGTAAAATCACCGGTATGAGCCTGCCGGCCGTTTGATGTTGTAATAATGTGTTAGAATTCTTCCCGGTACTTGCTTTCCATGCGATCATCCAAGATGCTTAGATAGCTTTTATAGCGGGACTCGCTGATTAGCCCATCGTTAACGGCTTGAATGACGGCGCAGCCCGGTTCATGACGGTGCGTGCAGTTATTGAAACGGCATTCTTCCGAGTATTTAAACAACTCCCGGAAATAATGGGAGATCTCAGCGTCCGCCATCTCGATCGTTCCAAATCCTTTGATACCCGGAGTATCGATCAAATAGCCTCCCCCGGGAAGGGAAATCATCTCGGAAAAGGTGGTCGTATGCATTCCTTTGTTATGATATTCGGAGATATCACCGGTACGGAGATTCACCCCCGGCACCAGTTTATTGATAATCGTGGATTTTCCGACACCCGAATGGCCGGACAAAAGCGTAATCTTATCTTTTAGATCCGCTTTCAAGGCATCCAAACCTTCCTCGGCCCGGGCACATAGCGTCGAACAGGGATAACCAATCGAGGTATACAACTCGATTAAATTCTCCAACGCTCTTTGATCCTCATTATTATAACGATCAATCTTATTGAAAACTAATTTAACGGGAACACGATAAGCCTCGGCTGTCGCCAAGAAGCGATCGATAAATATCGTTGTTGTTATAGGATAATTCACTGTAACGATCAGCATCGCCTGATCCAAATTCGCGGCGATAATATGCGATTGCTTCGATAAGTTAGAGGCACGACGGATGATATAGTTCTTACGCTCCTCGATCTCTGTAATAAAAGCGGTTCCTTCTTTATTAATATCGATTACGACACGGTCTCCTACCGCGACCGGATTGGTACTCTTTATGTCTTTCAGACGAAAGTTACCCTTGATCTTACTCTCTATATCTCGCCCGTCTTCCGTACGGACCGTATACCAACTACCTGTGTTTTTTATTACCAGTCCCCTCATGAGAATTGAAAATTGAGAATTGAAAATTGAGAATTGGAATAAGGACTCAATGGGGTTCCTTAATTCTCAATTCCCAAGTTTCAACTTTCAATTATTTAAACGGTCATTACTTCTTTTTCTTTAGCGGCGTAAAGCTCATCGATCTTTTTGATAAACTTATCATGGATTTTCTGAACCTCTGCCTCGGCATCTTTCTCTACGTCCTCGGGAACCCCATCAGACTTGATGCTTTTCTTCAAAGCCTCGATAGCGTCACGACGAGCGTTACGAACGCTGATCTTCGCGTTCTCCGCCTCCTGCTTACATTGTTTCACCAATTGACGGCGACGCTCCTCAGTCAACGGAGGAATACCTAAGCGGATCACCTCACCGTTATTCTCCGGCGTGATACCTAACTCAGAATCCAGAATACCTTTCTCAATATCGCGGATGATCTTCTTCTCCCACGGAGTGATCATGATAGTCCGTGCGTCCGGAACCGTCACCGTAGCCACGTTAGTAAGAGGAACAGGCGCCCCATAATACATTACCTTCACACAATCGAGGATTTTCGGATTAGCCTTACCAGCCCGAATGTGAGACAATTGCTCGTCCAGATACTCAATGGCGAACGTCATCTTCTCTTCCCCTGCTTTGATCAATTGTTTCGTATCTATCATAAATATACGTTTTTTGTTTGCGAATCTTTTAATTAACAAAAGTAATAAAGATTTCCAACTTCGCAAACATATAATTAAAATACTCCCTAACAAAAGATTTATAATACCGTATAAAAGCTTATCGCCCTCACTGTTTACTTAACTTAGGCGTAAAGAATAGTAAGTAGGCTACGCCCACGCACAACACCAGCACTGCTCCTACTTGAGAAGCCAACATATCGGATGCCACGCCCATAAAGATCGGGAAGATCGTGCCGCCAAACAGTCCCATAATCATCAAACCGGACACCTCATTCTGCTTATTCGGCATAGAAAGCAGAGCTTGGGCGAAAATAATGGGAAAGACGTTCGAGTTTCCAAAGCCGATCAAGGCGATACAAGCATAGATGATCTCTTTCGAATGAAATAGCAGCAAACCGATCATCGCCAATAACATCAAGAAAACACTAAAGGCGAAGAATCCTTTCGGAGAGACTTTTCGCAAGATAAAAGCCCCGGAGAAGCATCCCGCCGTACGGAATATGAAATAGAGGCTCGTGGCGAAGCCTGCGTCGGCCAACGTCATGCCCAGACGTTCCATCAAGATCTTCGGGGCGGTCGTATTCGTCCCTACATCGATCCCCACATGGCACATGATACCGATAAAGCAAAGCAGGATAAAAGGCTTGCCCAGCAAAGCCAGACATTCGCCAAAGGTGGAGGGCCGCCCCTCCTCTTTGGTCTCGTGGATAGTGGTAGCTCCCAATAGCAGGATAGCGATCACGGCGATCACCATATAGACCGGAAACAAGACACGCCAACCGAGTTCCATCGACGGTATCGCTTGGGTAGCACCCCACATGGCGATATAAGGCGCCAAGAAGGAGGCGATCGCCTTCACGAACTGACCGAATGTCAAAGAACTAGCTAGTTTATCCCCGCTTACGATATTCGATAATAACGGGTTCAAGGAAGTCTGCATCAAAGCGTTGCCGATACCCAACAGGGAGAAGGATATCAACATGACCATATATGCGTCGTCGAAGATCGGGATCATTAGCGAAAGAAACGTTACGATCAAGCTCAATAACACGGTCTTCTTCCGCCCGATACGGTTCATCAACATCCCCGTCGGGACGGAGAAGATCAAGAACCAGAAGAACACGAGCGACGGGAAGATATTCGCCTCCGAATCACTCAAGCCTAAATCCGCTTTCAGGTAATTAGAGGCGATTCCCACTAAGTCCACGAATCCCATGGCGAAGAACGCCAACATCACGGGAATCAATTTCAAGGATGAAGTCTTCTCGCTCATGGCTTATAAATCTTTAGGGTAAGCAGGCCATGCGCCACTCTGCGTACAAACATAAGCGGCTACTTTTACCGCTTTCTCATGTGCCTCACGTAAAGGTTTTCCGGTTAAGATCGATGAAATAAACGCCCCGGAGAAAGAATCGCCGGCGCCTACCGTATCTACCACCTGTACCTTCGGGGTAGGAATCGTAGAGACCTCCTCCTCGGAAAAGATCGTACTATACTCCGCCCCGGCCGTAAGTACCAAATAGCGCAAACCATATTTCTTCATGAACCAGCGACACATATCCTCTATCGTGCCTTCCAGACCAAACATCGGGCGAAGCATTTCCAATTCCTCATCATTGATCTTGAATACGTTCGCCAATTCGAGCAACGATTCGATCAATTCCTTCGAGTAGAAATGCTGGCGGATATTGATATCGAAGAAGCGCAAGGCATGACTAGGCATATAAGAAAGTAAGGTACGAAGCGTCTCACGAGATTCCGCAGCACGTTGCGCCAATGTTCCGAAGCATACGGCGTCCGCACGTTTCATCAGGTCGATAGACGCTTGGGTAAGCGGGATATGATCCCATGCCACACCTTCGATGATCGTATAGGAAGGGATGCCGTTCTTTAGCTCTACCATCACGCTTCCGGTCGGATATTCCACCGTACTGATATAATTACTATCGATACCGTTCTTATCCAATTCCTGAATAATCTCGGTTCCGAACACGTCGTTGCCCACGGCACTGATCGCATAACCTTCCGCTCCTAATTGGGTAGCGTGATACACAAAATTGATCGGCGCTCCACCGGCTTTCTTCACGTCCGGGAAGACATCCCACAATAATTCACCAATGCCTACTACTACAGGTTTACTCTTTTCCATGATATATTTTGTTTTTAATTATTTGAAGGGATAAATGGTTAATGACGTAACCGTGAACGCTCCTCCCTTGGCATGAAAG
Organism: Parabacteroides sp. AT13; assembly: GCF_002272965.1. Lineage (NCBI taxonomy): Bacteria > Pseudomonadati > Bacteroidota > Bacteroidia > Bacteroidales > Tannerellaceae > Parabacteroides > Parabacteroides sp. AT13. The sequence continues at coordinate 1,348,259 of NZ_NQMH01000001.1, forward strand.
CTAATGCGATTATACGGTTCTTCCGGGAAGACTAGGTTGGTCATGACAAACTCCCCATTCCCGTCGAAAGCCTCTATGCTGGATTTATCTACCAGCAAACGCAAGGTATATTCCTTAGCGGCGGAGATCGGGGCCGAGGTAGCCGTGGCGAATGTCTTGCTGAAATCCGTGATCCCGCTGTTACGGCGATCCATCGTGAACGTATTATCCAGAAGATTATAACGCATCTCCACCTCCTCGCCTTTCGAGTTAAACAGCTGGAAGCTCATGATATCGGCCCCGTTGTTCTTAAACTTGATCTCGATCTCATAGGTTCCCGTCGGATCGGGAAGTACCGGATTGACCTCATGGGAGCGGTCCACCTTGAAGGAACCTTTCTTCTGGGCTTTCCCTCTCAACTTCAACACCTCGGGAGACGGGGTGCTGCTCAAGTACGTCTGCCCGTTTTTCGTATAAAGAACCAAGTCGCGAGGAACCGAATTCGCACTCCGGTATTGCAAGGTCGGCACGTTATTCGCGTATTCCCAATTGCTCATCCAAGCCAAGGCGATCTTCCGGTCCTCCGGGGCGTTACTCCAAGTTACCGTAGCGTAATGATCCTTGCCGTAATCCATCCATTTGGTCAAGGCCGGGGATTCATTCACGAACTGTTTCCCATCGAACGCACCTACGAAATATTGGGTAGCGGAGCCGCCAAACGGACCACCGGGGTTGATATTACAGATCAAGACCCACTTCTTCAATTCCGTGCCCTTCACCGGAAGCTCGATCAAGTCCGGGCATTCCCAAACGCCCGCATGCGCTCCTTGTCCTTCCCCGAAACTGCTCTCATACGTCCAGTCCTTCAAATTGGGAGAAGAATAGAGTTGCATCTCCTGCCCTACGGCGAGTACCATGATCCATTTATTGGATTCCTTATGCCAGAAGACTTTCGGGTCACGGAAATCACGTTGCGTAGAAGTAAGGATCGGATTCCGGTCATATTTCTTGAACGTTCGGCCGTTGTCCAAGCTATAGGCCATACTCTGCACTTGCCGGTCGCTGGCCGAGGTATAGAAAGCCACGATAGCGCCAGCGCCAAACCCCGCGGTATTATCCTTATCCACCACACAGCTACCGCTGAAGATCGTACCCAAGGCATCCGGGGCGATCGCCACCGGTTGATGCTCCCAATGAATCAAGTCCTTGCTGATCGCATGCCCCCAGTGCATATTCCCCCACATCGAGCCATACGGATTGTATTGATAGAACAAATGATACTCACCATCCTTGTACACCATGCCGTTCGGATCATTCATCCATCCCCAAGCCGGCGAGAAATGATAGGCCGGACGGAATTTCTCCCGGTTAGACGAATCAAACTGATCGGATAGCTTCATCTCTTTCCAGCAAAGAGCCGATTCCGGGGCAAGCTGGAAGTTGAAGGAGATATGCTTATCCGCATACCCCGAGAGATCTACCGGAACGAAATAATCCACCTTATTCACCGCCAAACGAACATTGAAAGTCCGTACCACGTCATTATCGACAATCATATACAACTTGGATTCCGGCGAGGACTCCTCGACCGGAAGCAACAAATATTTGGCTCGCGCATCCACACGGACAATGCTTTGCCCTTCGCCCAGATGCTTTATATCTATAGTACGTTCTGCCGCATATCCGGCCAACGGATCGACCGCGCTCAATAAAATGATACCGACAGCCATACATAAACTCTTCAGAAGTCTCTTTGTTTGTTGTTTCATAAACGAACGGATTAAAGGATAATATTGTTTGATTCTCCGCCAAAATTAATAGGATTCTTCCGGATAGAAAAACACTTATCCCTTAAAGGTGAGGAGATATGACATTTGTGATAAAGATCGTACAAATGTTATTGATACTCGGTAGGCGTAACCCCGTAGACCGCCTTGAAGCATTTGGAGAAGTAAGCGGGTGAGGAGAAACCGGTTCGGTAAGCGACCTCGCTCACCGTGTACGCGTTCTGCCTCAACAACTGGGTCGCCTTATTCAAGCGATAGGTACGCAAGAACTCGACGGGTGCGGTTCCGGTAAGCTCCTTGATCTTCCGGTGAAGGTGCCCCCGGGATAATCCCAAGGTCTCGCTTAGTTTCTCCACATTATATTCGGGGTCCGCGTAAACGGCCTCGATCTGTTCCGCGAACTTACGCAGAAAGGCGTCATCGATGCTCTCCACCTTCTCCGGCTCGGACAGAAGGAGCTTATTATCCCGCAACTTCTCCAACAAACGTTCCCGTAACTTCTGGCGCTCTTGCAATAGGTGGATAATCTTGATCTTCACGTAATCCGTATGGAAAGGCTTCTGTATATAATCGTCCGCTCCGCCGGTAATCCCGAAAATCCGTTGGCGCTCATCGGTCAAGGCGGTCAATAAGATCACCGGGATATGGCTAAAGGGAAGTTGCGACTTGATCATCCGGCAAAGTTCGAAACCATTCATCTCCGGCATCATCACATCGCTTACTACCAATGATATCTCCTCCTCTTCCAATACCCGCAAGGCATCTTTCCCGTTCGCGGCCGTCCGGGTCTTGAAATGAGGGCTAAGCTCACGTTCCAAAAAGCAGCGAACCTCATCGTCATCCTCGGTGATAAGTATCGTATAAGGATAGGTTTTGGAAAGCATCTTATGGGTTTCCGAATCGTCCAACCGGGAGGCTTCGTAGGCTTGATGGGATACGGACGTTTCCATCAGGTCGCTATCCTCGAAATGCGCCTTTCCTTTCCGCAGGCAAACCGTAAAGGTAGTCCTTTGTCCCGGCTCGCTCTCCACACGGATCTCCCCTCCGTGCATATGTATATATTCCTTTACCAAATGTAATCCGATCCCAGTTCCCATCGACCGATCCTCCGTATAGAAACGGTCAAACAAATGCGGAAGGTTACCGGGTTGGATACCACTTCCCGTATCGATAACCTGTATAAAAACCCGATCCTCCTCTTCTGTCAGCTCTATCCGCACGCTACCTCCCTCCGGCGTAAACTTAAAGGCGTTCGAGAGAAGATTGACAAATACCTTCTCCAACAGGTCCGGATCGATCCATAGCGTACATTGTTTTATCGAAGAAGTGAACGTATAGGCGATCGCACGTACCGAGGCCATACTGTCAAAATAAGATTTGATCTCGCCAACGAAAGGGACCAAATCGATTTCCCGTACCGCTAGTTTCTCTTGCTTGCCTTCCACCTTCCGGAAGTCCAAGATCTGATTGATCACACGCAACAAACGGTTGGCGTTCTTCTGGATCAACCCGAGATCCGAGGCGTAAGGAGATTCCCGCAAGGAGATTATCAGGCGATCCAAAGGAGCGAGAATCAAGGTCAAGGGCGTACGTACTTCGTGAGAGACATTCGTAAAGAATTGGAGTTTCTGCGCCGTCACCTCTTTCATCTCCGCGTTCAAGGAGATTAGCTTACGATTCGCCTGCCTCATCTTCCGGTTTATGTAAAAGGCGTAAATGGAAAGGGCGATAAAACCGATCATCAATAAGGAGATCACCCCTAAAGAGTTTCGCAGGAAATAAAACCGGTCGGACAAACCGTCGATGCGGGAACGCTGCGCCTCGATACGTTGCCTATATTTCTGGAGTTGGTCCGCTTGCAACAATAAGGTGCGGGCAGACTGATGATCTACCGGAGCCGTACGAAGAGGGATAAACTTATCCACCGGCTCCCCTTGAATGATACGCATAGCCGTGCGAATCACTTGCTCCCCTCCTGTCGGATAGAGGAAAGAGGCATTGATCCGTCCATCTTCCACGGCTTCCAGACCGGCACCCGCCACGGCATCAACGCCGATAATCCGCAACTCCCGTCCTCGGATGGAATCCCATGCCATAAAGTATTCCCGGGCGGCTATGGCCATCATGTCGTTATGGGCGTAAACGAAATCTATCTGCTCGGGATGCTCTAACTTCCGAAGCTCCATCCGGGCGGTATCGACCAGCCATTGTCCTTCTATCTTACGGAAAGAAAGATCCTCCCTTTCTCGCAAGGCATCGACAAAACCTTTATGTCGCTCTTGCGCCGGGGAGGTTTGCGTGAGTCCCCATATCTCTAAGATAATAGCGTTCGGGGGAAGATAATTGGCGGCGTAATTGCCTGCCGCTAGTCCGATCTCATAATTGTTCGCCCCGACAAAAGAGGTGTATTGATCGGTATTTACCTTGCGATCTGTAATGATCGTCGGGATTCCGGCACGGTACGCTTCCTCGGCAACTGCCGTGATCGGCTCGGATTGGTAAGGGGAGATGATCAAGACATCCACCTTTTGGCGGATCAAGTCTCGTATTTGTTGTATTTGTGTCTCGTTATTGTTTTGCGCGTCCTTTATAATAATTTCCACGTCATCATAGTTGGAGGCTTCGATACGCATATCGTTAATCATGGCTTGCCGCCAAGCATCGTCCAGCATACATTGGGAGAGGCCGATAACGTGCTTCTTCTGTTTCCCCGAGCTTGTGCAGCCACACAAGACGATCAAGGTTAACCATACTAGTAAAAAGGGATGCTTCATATACAAGAATAAAGGTCTAACGTATTTGCCACAGGGCTGGCACAACCTTGCCATGCCTGTGGCACGACAGTACCACCAGCATGGCACTGCCGTGTCATCGGTTAATGGCACTAATTATGCACCAGTGTCCCGATATTCTCTCCGCTCATCACTTTCTTCAAGTTGCCGTTGGTATCCATATCGAATACGATGATCGGGAGGTTGTTCTCTTTACACATCGTGGTAGCGGTCAAGTCCATTACCTTCAGGCCCCGGGTATAGATCTCATCATACGTAATATCGGAGAACTTGGTAGCCGTAGGATCTTTCTCCGGATCAGCGGTGTAAATACCGTCCACACGGGTACCTTTCAGCATGACATCCGCCTCGATCTCGATACCTCTCAAGGAAGATCCGGTATCCGTAGTAAAGAACGGATTACCCGTACCGCCGGACATGATGACCACGTTACCTTGTTCCAGCAACTCGATCGCACGCCATTTATTATAGAACTCGCCGATCGGTTCCATACGGATAGCGGTCAAAACCTTCGCATTCACGCCTTGAGCGACCAATGCGGAGCTAAGCGCCAAGCTATTGATTACCGTCGCCAGCATACCCATTTGGTCTCCTTTTACCCGATCGAAACCTTTGGAAGCGCCACTCAATCCACGGAAAATATTACCGCCACCAATCACGATACCGATCTGTACGCCCATCTCGGCGATCTCCTTGATCTGTGCCGCATATTCATTCAAGCGGACCTCATCGATCCCATATTGTTTACCACCCATCAGCGACTCCCCGCTTAATTTTAATAAGATACGTTTGTATTGAGCCATGTTTTGTATATATTTAATATGTAATTCCGCAAAAGTAACGAATAATCCGATATTCGCATAAAAAAGATCGCCCCAACCGGTGTCGGGGCGATCTAAACACTAACCCCGTGTTTTGTAAGCTGCGAGGATTAGCTAAAATTATATGAAACGTTACTGGTTATTTTTTATCTAAGATCTCCAAGGTATCGGCAGCGATCATGAATTCCTCATCCGTAGGAACGACGATGATAGTCACCTTACTGTCCGGAGTGCTGATTACCATCTCCTCGCCACGCATGCCCTCGTTCTTCTCTACATCGATCTTCATGCCCATGTATTCCATGTTCTCACAAACCGCACGACGGGTCGCCCATTGGTTCTCGCCGACACCACCGGTCCAAACCAAGATATCACAACCACCCATAGCGGCGGCATAAGCGCCTATATATTTCTTGATGCGGTAGTTATATACGTTCAAGGTCATGATCGCACGCGGATTTCCGGCAGCTACGGCAGCCTCGATCTCACGCATATCGGAAGAGATTCCGGAAAGACCGGCAACACCACTTCTCTTATTGATCAAGTCGGAAAGGCCGGCACCATCCATGCCTTCCTTATCCATGATGAAAGACAAAGCACCCGCATCCACGTCGCCGCAACGAGTACCCATCAACAGACCCTCAACCGGAGTCAAGCCCATGGAAGTATCCACGCTCTTACCATTCTTGATAGCGGTGATAGAACCACCGTTACCTACGTGAGCCGTGATAATCTTCTGATCCTCATAAGGAACACCTAAGATCTCGCAAGCACGACGGGATACATATCGATGACTGGTTCCGTGGAAGCCATAACGACGTACGCCATATTTCTTGTACATCTCGTAAGGCAAACCATACATATACGCATAATCCGGCATGGTCTGATGGAAAGCCGTATCAAACACCGCTACTTGAGGAATACCCGGGATCAAAGCCTCCATCGCCCGAACACCCTTCAAGTTAGCCGGGTTATGAAGCGGAGCCAAATCAGAGCACTCGATTACCTTATTGATTACATCCTGATTGATCAATACACTGGAAGCGAACTCCTCGCCACCATGTACCACGCGATGGCCCACGGCATCAATCTCCTTATAGTCCTTGATGCAGCCATAAGTAGCGTCGGTCAACACGCTCAGGATAAACTCGATGCCTTCTTGATGGCCGGGGATCTCTCTCTCGATAACCACCTTCTTGCCATCCTTGTCCGTCAATTTCAAGAACGCGCCCGGCAAACCGATTTTCTCGATACCGCCTTGAGCCATAACCTCACCGGAGGTCATATCGAATAACTTATATTTGATAGAACTACTACCGCAGTTCAATACTAGAATCTTCATATTATTAAGTCGTTAGGATTATTATATTATTTTGCGGATTTCAAACCGATGGATTGATTACAAGCGATCGCTACCATCTTATAAATATCGTCTACGGAGCAACCGCGAGACAAGTCGTTCACCGGAGCAGCCATACCTTGAAGGATCGGACCGACAGCCTCAGCGCCACCCAAACGTTGAACCAGCTTATAAGCGATATTACCCACCTCCAAAGTCGGGAATACCAAAACATTCGCTTTACCGGCGATCTCGCTACCCGGAGCTTTCTTGCTACCTACAGCCTCAACCAAAGCCGCATCGGCCTGCAACTCTCCGTCGATCTTCAAATCCGGAGCCATCTCCTTAGCCAAACGAGTAGCCTCCACTACCTTATCTACCATCTCGTGAGAAGCGCTACCCTTCGTAGAGAAGCTCAACATAGCCACACGAGGCTCAACGCCTACGATATTACGAGCCGTAGCGGCGGTAGCGACAGCGATGCTAGCCAACTCTTCCGCGTTCGGGTTTGGCATAACCGCACAATCGGCAAATACCAAAATACCATCATCCCCATATTGAGGAGTCTTCGTGAACATAAGGAACGCACCGGAAACACACTTCATGCCCGGAGCCGTCTTGATAATTTGCAAAGCAGGACGCAATACATTACCCGTCGTATTCTCAGCACCGGCGATCTCACCGTCAGCGTCACCCGCCTTGATCATCAAACAAGCCAAGAACAAAGGATCTTCAACTAGAACCGCAGCCTTCTCGGGAGTCATACCCTTCTTTTGGCGAAGTTGGAAAAGCAAGTCTGCATACGCGGCTTTCTTCTCGTGATTTTTCGGATCGACAAGAGTTGCCTCACCGATGTGGTTCAGTCCGAAACCAGCCGCCAACTCCTTGATCTCAGCGGGGTTTCCAATTAAGATAATGTCTGCTACACCGTCGGCCAGTAATTGGTCGGCAGCTTTAAGAGTTCTTTCCTCGGTACCTTCGGGAAGAACAATACGCTTTGTCAGCTTTAGCGCGCGCAATAATGTCTTGCATTAAATCCATAGCGGAAGATATTTTATATTATTTAATAATTGTACTCGTAATCCGGCTACAAAATTAGGCATAATGCAATATAGAGTTTACAAAATAGGCAAAAGAATTACAGGTAGAGATACCAGTTTCAGATCTTTTAACAGTAATTCGTCACTTCCCGCTCCCCGGAGAGTATTTGTTGCAGTTCTTCCGCTGTCACATTCACACTTAACTTACCTTTATGGGCCACGGAGATCTTTCCTCTCTCCTCCGAGACAATAATAACCAGCGCATCTGTCTCCAATGACATCCCCAACCCGGAACGATGGCGCAATCCCATATCCTTGGGAAGGGTAGCGTTCTGGGCGACCGGCAAGATACAACCGGCCGCCTTGATCCGGTTATCGGCTATGATCATGGCACCATCATGCAACGGGCTGTTCTTAAAGAATATATTCTCGATCAAGCGGGCATTTACATCGGCGTTGAACATCTCGCCCGTATGCTCATAGATAGTCAAGTCCATATCTTGCTGGATCACGATCAAGGCACCCGTCTTTTTCCGGGCCATATTCATACAGGCCAAGACAACAGGGGCGACAAACTTCCCTTCTTTCTCCGGATCGCCTCCTCGCTTGGAAAAAAGTTTCCCTAGGAATTTCCAGCCCCGGTGCGAACCTAACGCCAACAGGAAACGGCGGATCTCGTCTTGGAAGAGGATTACCAAAACCACGAAACCTACGCTAATAAACTTATCCAAGATGGCCCCCATCAACCGCATCTCCAATACCTGCGAGATCAAGATCCATACGACGATGAATGATACGACTCCACTGAATATAGCCAATGTGCCCGAGCTTTTCATCAACTTATAGGTCTGGTACAGGAAGAAAGCCACCAGCAATACGTCAATCAAGTCTTTTATACCGAAATGCATCCACATAGTTAATTGAGAATTGAAAGTTGAAAATTGAAAATTATTTGTTGGTCATTTGACCTATGACGCGAATGGCTTCCACTGCTTCCCGCACATCATGTACACGAAGGATATTAGCGCCGTTCAAGAGAGCGTACGTATTCAATACAGTCGTTCCGTTCAAGCTATCCGCAGGGGTTCCACCCAGTAATTTATAAATCATGCTTTTACGGGAGACTCCAACTAATAAAGGCAACTCAAAAATAGAGAACTCCTTTAAATGGCTCATCAATTGGTAATTCTGCTCCAACGTCTTACTAAAGCCAAAGCCGGGATCGAGGATGATATCATTCACCCCTAAAAGCCGAAGCTGGCGTACCTTCCGGGAAAAGTACAGCATGATCTCCTCCATCATATCCGGGTAATCAGTATGCCTCTGCATAGTTTGAGGGGTTCCACGCATATGCATCATGATATAAGGCACCTTCAAATCCGCTACCGTTTGGAACATATCCGCATCCAACTCACCGCCGGAGATATCGTTAATGACAGCCACTCCATATTCCTCTACGCAACGACGGGCAATCCCCGCACGAAACGTATCTACGGACACCGGGATATCCGGGTAATGCTTATTTAATATATGTAAGGCAAACTCCAAACGGCGCATCTCTTCCTCCGGGGTAACCTCAGCGGCATCCGGACGGGATGAATAACCACCGATATCGATCCAATCCCCTCCCTCCGATAAGATTTCCCGGATACGGTCCTCGATAGCGGTCTCGGTCTGTTTGCGGCTGCCCGCATAAAAAGAATCAGGGGTAATATTCAAGATTCCCATCACCAACGGTGTCGCTAAAGAAGTAAGTGTCCCTCTAATATTGAGCATTTTATCTAACATGATCTTTCCTTATTTCCAGCAAAGATACAGGTTTCTCTCTTAAAATCTCCTTCTAGATTCTTCATTCTTTATTTAATTGCTACATTTGCGCCGAATTAGACAGGAATAAATATTTAACGCGATACAGTCATGAGTATTATCGACCTCTATGATTTATTTATACATAACCCTCAAATAACGACAGATAGCCGGAACTGTCCGAAGGGTTCTATCTTCTTCGCCTTAAAAGGTGATAAATTCGACGGAAATCAATATGCCGGGAAAGCCTTGGCATCCGGCTGTGTCTATGCCGTCATAGACAATCCCGATTATTATATAGGCGAACGCACGATCCTTGTTGATAACGTGCTGAAGACCTTGCAACAATTAGCGCACCATCACCGCAAGGTACTGGGATTGCCGATCATCGGGATTACCGGAACAAATGGCAAGACCACGACCAAAGAGTTATTGGCCGCCGTGCTCTCAACGAAATTCAATTTACTATATACCGAAGGGAATTTCAATAACCATATTGGCGTTCCCTTGACCTTGCTCCGATTGACTCATGACCATGAGATGGCGGTTATCGAGATGGGCGCCAGCCATCCGGGAGACATCAAGGAATTAGTGGATATCGTCCATCCTAACTATGGCATCATCACGAACGTAGGCCGTGCCCATCTGGAAGGCTTCGGTTCTTTCGAGGGTGTGATCCGGACAAAAGGGGAGTTATATGATTATATCCGTCGCTCCAAAGGCAAGATATTTATCAAGAAAGAGAACGAGTACCTTCAGTCTATCGCCAAAGGCATCGAACAAATCACATATGGAAACGGGGATGATGCTTTCGCGTCCGGACAGGTAGTCAGTTGCGATCCTTTCTTAGTGTTCAATTGGAAGCAACAAGGAAAGTTGCATACCGTCGAAACACATATAATCGGTAGTTATAACCTAGATAATGTATTGGCCGCCGTCGCCGTAGGCCGCTTCTTCAAGATCCCGGCAGAGCGTATCAGCCGTGCTATCGCCGCTTACGAGCCTACCAATAACCGTTCTCAGTTCAAGAAAACCGATAATAACGAATTGATTATCGATGCTTACAACGCAAATCCGAGTAGCATGAAAGTAGCTCTGGACAATTTCATCACCATGCCCGTACAGCCTAAAGCTATCATCCTTGGAGATATGCGCGAGCTTGGACCAACTAGCGACGAATTACACGCGGAGGTTGTCGCACAGATCAAGAAAGGCCAGTTCGACAAGGTGTTCCTCTGCGGCGAGCATTTCTCCAAGGTAGGCAAAGAGTTCTCCCCCTTCGCTACCACGGAGGCAATGGTGGAAGAGCTTCGGAAACAGCCGTTAAAGGGCTATCATATCTTGATCAAAGGCTCTCATAGCATGGGGCTGGAGAAACTAGCGGATATCCTATAAGCTATCATCGAACAAGACGGTTTTCAACTTCTGGTACAAGAAGGAGAGAATCAATAAGATAACTCCCAAGATTATAAAGACGACCACCTTCCCGATCGTAGGCAAGAGCCACAGATCCACCATCACCAACTTTAGCAATACGATCGAGAAGGTGGCCAAACTAATCATCCGGACAACTTTCAGATGCAATCGCATTCCCACCGCCATTTGCATAAAACCGGCAAGACTCAACGAGATAGAGAAACCTGCGCTTAATTCATCCGGCAAGCCCAACTGATTCAACAAATTATTCGTTCCCACGGCCAGTAATATCGTAGACAGCAAACAAATATATAAGGTCATCCCATGCGTACGCTTTTCTCTTGCGTCGAATGCCTTATAATAGTACCGTCCCAAGACAAAAATATGCCCCCCGATTAAAAGCAAGGAAACCCATAGCAGGAACCGGGGAATAAAGAGATCATCATACCCGACCCACAAAGACATTCCTCCGAACAGGGATAAAGATAGCCCCAAGAGTAGTCCATATCCCCCCGCATTTCTTGACACAGGCAAATAGCTTTTCCCTAATAAAACATTCGCAGCAAATAAAACCGCCACCGTAAATGTCTCGATATAGCTAAAGGACACGATCGAAGGATCTACATATGAATAGAAATCGAAAACAAAGGCTATATATAATACGACACATCCCGTCAAGAGAGGCCCTTTCGTCGAGATCCTTGTCGGACGTACCAACCAAGCGTCTACCCAATACGATAACCCCGTAAAAATACCGGTAGCGAACAAGCCATTTATAAATAGGGAAGAATCTCCGTACCGAGCCTTCATACATCCGTGGAAGACATCCATTCCGTAAGAGCCCAGCGTCAAGACCGGAAGTACCCAAACGAATATCTCGTAAACCCGCAGACGGAAACGACTATAGAACCAGAGAATAATCATTACCTCTGAAGCCCAAAACAAGGTAATAAAGGTCCCTTCCAGTTGGATCGGGATCGTCACCGATACGAACGTAAGAGCGATACCCAATAACGTATGCATCAAGAAAGTGAAAGGTTCCCCTTTCCGTTTGATCCAAAAGAAAAGAGCGAAGTTAATAGCCGCAACAAAAAGGGTTACCAGACCTTTGTAATTCTGCTCAAGCTCCATATTCTGCAGGAGACAAAGGGCAAAGAACAGGAATACGAAATTGTTCAATCCGATCACTCCTAATAAATATTGATTGATCCCCCGGATATTGATTCGCACGATGGAAGCGACCGATAATAAGAAGATCAAATAGAAGGCGATAGAGAAAATAAGTAAATGCGTTAATTGGACACTTCCCATCAAATCCAGATCCGCAGCATACGTATAACCCGCAAAGACGATCCAAGTCAAGGCAAAACAAATTACAGGCAATTCCCCCCACTTCTTATAGATAGATAGCCCGAACATCCCTAGGTCCAAGATCATGACATAAGTAAACAGCACCCAATAACTTCCATCCCCGCTGCCCACTAAGAATGGAGCGATAAATCCACCCACCAAAGCGATAATCGCCAGTTCCCTACGATTATAGAGTATAGATAAAGACGACATAAACCCGGTAAACAATACAAGCAAGATAAAAGCGACCGTTTGGCTGAACAGCCCGTAATAATGATAGGCGATCGCCACCGTTACATAAAAGATCGCAAAAGCGCCTCCCGCCAGCAAAGAGCTAAAAGTACGATAGGAATCCTTCAAACGCCAAGCCACGAATAGAAGTAATCCGCCCATCCCAAAGCCAAGGATCGTACGCAAGGTCTCGTTTATCCATTCCTTATCTATCGCATACTTCACGAAAAGACCCATACCCAAGACGAGTATCAGGATACCGATTTTACCGAATAAATTCTCACCGATATATTTCTCATAATTGACAGGCTTCCGCACCTTCCGGGGTTGAAGATTTCTCGCAGGTTCGACAATCGCCTTTACAGGTTCAGGTTGTACGAAAACTTCCGGCTCTTTCAAGATCTCAGGCTCCGGTTCCTTTATCTCGTCCGCAACTTCCGAACTATTCTCCAAACGTCTACGCAAGGCAGCGATCTCTTTCGATAATTCCTCCGTCTTCTCCTGTGATTTGGATATCTTATTACGCAAGTTTATCCAAATCATGATCAGTAATAGAAGTATCAGTAAGGTATATTCCATAAACTCTAAAATTATAAGCTTGCCGCAATATACGCATTTATTTATATAAAAGCTTTCCGAACCATAAAAAAGTCCCGACGATACGAATATCGCCGGGAGCAATTTTTTATCCGGTTTCCTTCCTCACGGAAATACTATCGGAAGAACTTTTTTACTTTAGTATTAACCACACGTTCCCCCATCACGGGATACTTTGCTGTGTGGAAATTATTTAATTAAATATATTTAGATAGAGACGGGACGTGCCCGCCTCTACTGTATCATTTCGAATAAAATAATTATTTAACAACCACCTTAACAGCAGCCTCACCCTCTACAGCTACAGCTACGATACCTGCCGGTACAGCGATTGTAGCGTTATCAGATGAAAGAACTGTCTCAGCAACCACCTTACCTAAGATGTTAGAGATAACAACAGACTTGCCAGCGGCACCTTGGATTGTTACAGTACCATCGTTAGCGATAACAGAGATAGCAGACTCAGCAGCGATCTTGTCATTAGATGTAGGAGTGCTAGTTGTCATTACCTTGAATACTTCTGCTTGCTCAGGATCAGTTGTCCAATAAACAACATTGTTCAAATGAGCCAAATAAGCATTACGAGGTAAATATTTCTCTACATCATACTCTTCACCTTGCTCTTCAGCGGCTTCCTCATCATAAGCCGGATTCAAATATTCTTGAACAGAAAGGATCTTGTAAGCCTCATCGCTATACTCAGCAGCGACCTCAAATGCGACAGCAGCCGGATTCAAGTTCATCGCATTGATTGTATCACCCTTGATTGCGATAGAATCTATACCGCATACAGAACCAGCGATAAATGCAGCACGAACAGCCTCAGCGCCAGCAGCCTCATAAGCATAACCCTTAACCTCTGCAGAATCCAATGTATTCATCAAATAGTTTCTAGTTTTCACACCTTCTTCCGCAAATGCATTAGTAGAAAGATAATACAAAGGCATAGTCTCTTCGAAAGTCAAGCAAGCAGTATCCAACCACAAAGTCAAAGAATCATGCGTATATACATCGCTCTTCAAGATAGACTGTCCTTCTGCCTTCAATACAGCGAAACCATCTTTCTGGCTAGCGATCATCTTGTTATCATCCTCTGTATAAGAAGTGATCTGTACGTGACCGATATTCAAAGTAGCATATGTAGGAGCATCCTTCTTTGCGAACTCGAATGTAGTATTCTCAGTGTTGCACCAGCTAGCTGTATATAGCATTCCAGATCCAGCTAAAGCAGAGATTGCAGAACCATAATAACCATATTCTTCAGTATATTCAGAATAAGAAACCAACTTATATTCATTCTCTACACCAGTAGATAAGAAAGATAATGTAACAGGATAAACACTATTCTCTACATCAGGCTCACCCATTAAATAATAATCAGTTCCATTTTCATTTTTAGAGCATAAAGTAGCCTTACCTAAACGATCTGTTACATTATACTTGTAAACTTTCACTCCATTTGACTCAGCTACAGTTGAATTTGCCTCATCTAATTCAACCTCTTCTACCTTAAATCTATAAGCAGAAGCCAACTCACCGGCAGCTACATACAATTTGCCATCTTTAACAGTTACATACAAGTTCTCCAATAAATCAGATTTCAAACGGAATGACAATGCACCATTAACCAAATCTTCTTTAGAAACTTTCTTATAAGCTAACTCTTGAGCATCCTCCACTTTCGGGCCTTTTACCAATTGAACTGTATCTGTTCCAAAAGAATAAATAGCCTTCGCATCATCTATTACGCGGATAATAGCACCACCTCTAGTACTATTAGTATTCCACATATTAGCCAAATTATTAGTCTCAGTCAAATACCATAAAGCAGTAGGAACTTCTGTTACAGCACCAGCATGAACTGTACCGTTCTCACAGAAAGAGAATACATAGTATTTTCCTTTGTTCTTATTTGCGGAATGATCCTCATCAGACTTCGCATTGTTCATATCCTTAACAAAGTAAGTATACTCTGGATCCAATGTAGTCGGAAGCTTAACCTCAGCGAAAGTACATTTAGCAGCATCCTTAGTCCAGATTGTCAATTTCTCTGTACCTGCGAAGTTACCAAAAGCGATCATCTCACCATTAGCGGTAACCTCCATGTCATAACACATTTTTGACTTCTTCTCCGTATCATTTGCGCCTTTATATACAGGAGTAGCATACGGATAAAGGATCATCTTGCTATTATCGGAAGGATCTAAAACTACCTTGAAAGCATACAACTCTTTCGCACGACCATTCTCTAGGATCGTACCAGCTGTTACACCGGTAGCCTTATCAGCAGCAGCAGCCTCATCTTTAGGTTGTGCGTCTACAGTAAGTTTCCAGAATTTCTCAGAAGACAAATTAGAAGACCAAGAAGTAGAGTCCACAACTAAATACTTACCGGTAGTTCTATCCTGCAAAGTAACATAACCATCTAAACCGTCAATGTCTGTAGCGAACAACTCTTTGCCTGCCAAAGGATTTCCATCCAGATTTTTGTCGAAAGTCAAAGCGAAAGGAGAACCATACTTATTATTTAACAAGTCAGCAGTCATGTTTATCTTTGCTGGAGCTGCTACTGTAAAGTTAATCGCAGATGCAGATACAGCCGTTCCCTTTTCCAAAGTAACAATATCTGTTCTTTCAGCTTCCACATCATCTTTAGCGATGATAGAAACAACTGTCTTATTATCCAACTGAGCAGATAAAGTAACGGCAGTCACATTCTCCGGAGCGATAAACGCACCCTCATTTTTGAAGTTCCACTCAGCTTGCTTATCCAATGTCAACACTCTGCCTGTAGCGCTATTCGTCAATGTGTACGCCCAAGTATTCGCCAAAGAGACAAAACGATAAGTTACTTTCCATAAGGATTTTTGATAATCAGTGTTCTTGATATCCGCAGTAGGAGCATCAGCCAAGATCAAACTATCAGTCTTTGTATAAGACTCTGTGACAGACAAATATTTACCATCCTCATTGGTCAATTGGTAAACTTTGCCATTTTCAACCTTCGCATTAGCGGTAAAGGCAGTACATAAAGCCAAGCCCGCTACAAGAGTAGAAAACTTTTTGTTCATAATTCTAAAATTAATATTAATACTAGTGTTAATTAAAAGCTCTTTATATATGCATCCCACCTAAATGGGTACAAAACGACTAGTCTAAACGATCGTCTAAATCTTGCGTTTTTCAAGGGATAAAGGAGAAGGTTTGTTTATGGAATCGGTTGTTTCGTGATGGATAGCCTATTTGATTGATAAGAAAGCGGATAAGGGGTGATTTTTTTAACCTTGAAGGGTTGCAAGTGTCGAAGAAACGCGTACCTTTGCAAATGACTAGAAAAATCGATCGTTTAAACTAGTCGTTTTATAAACCTATCTTCATACGATCAATAGCATATACTATATTTTCAATAGAATTTACCCTTTTATCATATATTATATATGTACGAGCGTACATATATAATATAATTATCAAGCAATCAACAAATATTCCTTATTCCTTCAAGTCTTATAATAATGAAACTTTTGTTCACCTATGAAGTAACTTTAGTTCCATAAGCTTAAAACTATAGCTTGATGCCGATGCAACTAAAGTCACAAGGGCAAAACGCCTCTTTCATGCTTTTATTGGTCAAAAAAGAGAGTAATCTATGTATTTGAAAGCTTTTTTCATAAATTTGTCGCTTTATAATAAACTGAGTAAAAAATGAATACACACGAACTTTGCTGCGTAGGACACATCACCTTGGATAAGGTAGTAACACCTAAGAACACCGTCCATATGCCGGGAGGAACCTCCTTTTATTTCTCGCATGCGATAAAACATTTCGATGATATCGACTATACTCTAGTGACAGCCTTGGCTGAATCTGAGATGAAAACGGTGGAGGAACTACGAGCTGAAGGTATCGACGTTGCCGTGATGCCAAGTAAGCACACCGTTTATTTCGAGAATATTTATGGAGAGAACCAAGATAACCGTACGCAACGTGTATTGGCGAAAGCAGATCCTTTCACCGTGGAATATCTGGAGAACATCAACTCTAAAATCTTCCACCTTGGTAGTTTGCTTGCCGATGATTTCTCTTTGGAAGTGGTAAAGTATTTAGCGGGGAAAGGCTTAGTATCGATTGACTCGCAAGGGTATCTACGGGAAGTAAGAGACAAGGATGTATTTGCCGTGGATTGGCCAGAGAAAAAAGAAGTACTTAAATACGTGCACTTCCTCAAGGCTAACGAACATGAGATGGAGGTGTTAACCGGATATACCGATGCCGTGAACGCAGGAAAAGTTATCTACGATTGGGGCGTGAAAGAGGTATTGCTGACTTTCGGAAGCATGGGATCTATCATTTACGACGGTTCCACTTTCCATAAAATCCCCGCTTACATACCGAAAGAAGTAGTAAACGCTACCGGAGCGGGTGATACTTATATGACAGGATATCTCTATAAACGTGCCAAAGGCGCAAGCATAGAAGAAGCCGGACGTTTCGCGGCAGCTATGACAACATTGAAAATCGAAGGAATAGGCCCATTCAACGGCACTAAGGAAGATGTGTTGCGATGTTTAGAGACAGCGGAACAACGAATGCCTGAGTAGTTGAAAATTGAGAATTGAAAATTATTCGCTCTCTCCTAATTTTCAATTCTCAATTCTCTATCTTTAATTATTCTTGAATGCTTTGCAGAATGTAGTCATTAGCAAGATACAAAGCCCTAACAAGCCGACCACGATATAAGCGTATTTCATATTGAAAGCCTGCGAGATCGCTCCGATCAACAAAGGTGCGATCAACGAGCCGATAAAGCTGATACTGGAAAGGATCGTCAAGGCAATTCCCACCGGAGTTCTCGATTTAGCGCCCACTAAGCTATAAATAGTAGGCACCATACACGAGATACCCAAGCCTACCAACATAAAGCCTAAGGAATTCACGATCACCTTTACCATCATCGATTCGAACATACCGCCCAACATGGCTGAGATAAAGAAACCGGCAAAAATAAAGAAACCCGCCAATTGCAACACCTTCTGCTTTCCTAAAACACTATAGGCGGAGTTCGTAAGAAAACGGCCTACCGTCATCATCACCATGAACACTAAGAAACCGATCTGCAAGGATTTAGGAACTTGTAGTACCGATTCGAAGTAAAGTCCACTCCAATCAAACATCGCACTTTCCACCACCAAGGCAAACAGTCCGACGATACCTAACTGGATCAACAGCATTTCCGGCTTACGGATAAAGCTCAACAATGCCGGAGCTTCTTTCTTCTCCGCTTCCTTCTCTTCCTCCGGTGATTCAACCGCTACGTCTTCCTGCAAATACTTCCGGCTTACCAAAACGATCATCACAATCAATAAAGCAATCAACGTAAAATGCCAGAACGGAGTAACACCGGATACGATCATGATAAACCCGATCAAAGCCCCTAAACAAGCCGCCAGACTCCAACCTCCATGAAATGAGGCCATAATCGTACGTCCATAGAGCCGCTCGATACCAATCCCTTGCGTATTCAAGGATATATCGCAAAGATTCCAGAACACCCCAAAACAGAATAAATAGACACCCAGCAGATAAATATTATGTGCCGTACCGATCGCGAATAAGGCCAAGGCATATCCCAACACACTGGCCTGCGCCATAATACGGCTTCCCAACTTCGACACCAAATAACCCGCTAACGGGATCGCCACAAACTTACCTACCGGGATCAGGAACAAGACCAAGCCCCAATAGAAAGCGTAATTCACCTCAAAAATATCCTTCACGTCCGGAATACGGCTAGCCCAACTAGAGAAACAAAGACCTTGCGCTAAAAAGAAAGAAAGCATCGCATAACGAACCCGTTCCTTGGGAAAAGCGCTACCCAATGGAGTATTCATTTTTTCATTCATTATCATTTACTTTTATTGTTATCATTTATTCGAGAAAGGGGCACGCCCCCCATTTCTTCGCAAAGCTATCAAATATATCCTAATATCCTAATCCCCTAAGTCTTAAATGTAGAATTTAAGAGATGGCTTCCCTAATGAAAAATATATTTTACACTTTGGCTGAAACACTTAATTATAACTTAAACCTTCGCTCAATTGAACAATTTGACGATATTCTCCAGCAACCCATACGTTGTCGTTTTCCTTGAATACGGTTTGGGATGGAGGATTCATCATTGACTTTCCGTCTCGTTCAATACCCAAGATCAGACAAGCGTTCTTATCCCGAATGTCAGACTGTTGAATAGATCGCCCGATCAACGGAGAGTCTGGTTCAATATTAAATTGCTCTATTTTGATATTATTATTAAAGCTTTGCGCCAACTGATCTCTATATTCTTTGTCCTGTTTTTGTATTATCTCCTGGAAAAGATCCAATTCCTCATCCGTACCAACAATTATAATCTTATCAAAAGGATAAAGGCGTTCCTCTCCTCTAGGTATATTGATTTGTCGTTCACCTCGAATGATGGAAACGATATTTATTCCATATTTTTGACGGAAGTTGATCTCTTTCAAACTCCGGCCGACAATGGAGGATTCTTGGCCAACAACGAAATCCATCAAGTGCAAATCATTGAAAGGCAAAGATTTCAAGATATTATCAGTCAAAGGACTTCCAATGTTTGAGTCCGTTGTTTTCCCGTTGAAGTTGTCAATAAATCTTTTCTCGATCGAGAGAGAACGCTTTTTCAGTTTTTTGGATAAAATAATCATTAGCAATATCAACAGGGTGATAATAAATCCAACACCAGATGCTACATTAAATATATGGACTATGACTGGCATTAGAATACTTGCGCAAAGGAGCAGCTTTATCGCTATCAAAGAAACCAATGGTCCCCGGTTGAATTTACTATCATTCCATAATTTCAGGAATTCAGGAGAATGATTCTTCTTCATAATGATAGCCCAAAGAAAAGGTAATATAATGGCCAAAATAATAGATAAGCTCAATAGAGCCCCTTTGAAGCCTAATATGTTCTCGCGAATAATTGGATTTACATAAGTGAAAAATATGATAATACTGAATATTGTCAATACTGTATATAGTATTACATCTAGTAACATAGATTTCAACAGCTTATTCCATGTACTTTTATGTTTGACCGTGTTGGATCCGGAAGAATAACGGTTCAACATTAGTTTTATAGATGAAGGCAAATAATTGTCAATCAATTGATAGACCGGGGTCGCCATGCGAATCATATAAGGAGTAAGAAATGTTGTAACGACTGATACAGCGACAATAACAGGATACAGATAATCGTCTGTTACCTTTAAGCTAACTCCCAATGAAGCGATAATAAACGCAAATTCACCTATTTGGGTCAGAGAGAATCCTGATTGTAGAGCTATCTTTAATGGCTGTCCGGACAAGAGGACACCAAGACTCCCAAAAAAGATTTGCCCAATGATAACCAATATGGTTAAGATGCAGATTGGGACAAGGTATTCAATCAATAAATCCGGTTGTATCATCATGCCTACAGAAACAAAAAATATGGCCGCAAACAGGTCTTTTACCGGTTTTACCAATTTTTCTATCTTCTCGGCCTCAATGGTTTCAGCCAATAACGATCCCATAACAAAAGCTCCTAACGCAGAGGAGAATCCCGCTTTAGCCGCAATCATAACCATACCTAAACAGAAGCCTAATGCTATGATTAATAAGGTTTCGTCGTTAAGAAATGGCTTAATCTTTTTAAGAAAACTTGGAATCAGATAGATTCCGAGTAATGACCAAAATATAAGAAACGCTCCTAACTTTAGAATACTTTCCAGCATTTCCATTCCTTCGACTTGCTTGCTGACTGCTAAGGTTGAAAGCAAGACCATCAAAACTACGGCCACTAAATCTTCGACCACCAAGACGCCTAATACTACTCCTGTAAATTTTTGCCCTCTGAGTCCCATGTCATCGAACGCCTTGAATACGATAGCGGTGGATGACATAGAAAGCATACCGCCTAAAAATATACTGCTTAGATGCGAGAAGCCAAGCGCGTTTCCTGCAGTATAGCCTAGAAACATCATTCCGGAGACTATGGTTATAGAGGCGATAACAGCTGTACCTCCTACGGTCATCAACTTCTTGAAAGAGAATTCTAATCCCATAGCAAACAAAAGAAAGATGACGCCTATATCTGCCCATATTTTTATATTGGTAGGATCGGATACCGTTGGTATATAAGGTACGGCGGGCCCGGCAAGAATGCCAGCGACAATATACCCCAAAACGACAGGTTGTTTCAAGCATTTAAAAATCAATGTAATTATTCCCGCCGCAATCAATATAACCGCCAAGTCGGAAATAAGAGGTGCAATTTCAGACATGTTATTCATTATTTTGTGCTCGCAAATTTACATATTAACTTAGAACCATGTTGGGATAAAACAAAAGTACTCTTGTCCTAAAAACATATATGGGAAATATTCCAGGACAACCGCAGCAAATTCCTCCTCCCCCCAAGAGCTTTATCTTAACAGCATGAATACACCAATATCTATAAGCGGCAGTTTACGAGATATAAAAAAAGGGTCTTCATTGCTGAATACCCTTTCTTGGTGATCCGCCTGGGGCTCGAACCCAGGACCCCAACATTAAAAGTGTTGTGCTCTACCAGCTGAGCTAGCGAATCATCCTATGCGTTACTTCTGTAATGCGGGTGCAAAGGTAGGGATATTTTTTTAATACGCAATAGATATGGCTATTTTTTTGCGATTAAATCTGAATTTATTTCCTCTTGTTTAGGTTGATGAGCAAGGCTTCTGGAATCTAACTCATTATATTCATGCAAGATAAATCGTTTATAATAAGATAAGCATAAGGTTGTTAATGGGAGGGCTATTATTAAGCCGATAAAGCCTAAGATCGTTCCCCAGATGGATAATGAGAGTAAAATGATGGCGGGATTCAATCCCATAGCCTTACCCATTATGCGGGGGGTAAGATATAAATCCTGTATACATTGTACGATACCCAAGACTAAAATAGCCAAACCAAAGATCAACCAGAAGTTCTCGCCTGTCTCGGCCGAACGCAATAAGCTCAATAGAATCATCGGGATGATACCGATCGCCTGCATATAGGGAATTAAGTTCAGCACGCCGATAAACAAGCCCAGCGTGACCGCCAACGGGAAATTAATGATCTTAAAACCGATCGCGAGGAGAATCCCGACGGAGAGAGCGATCAGCGATTGTCCTCGGAAATAACGGTTCATGCTGTATTCCACATCCTCAGCCAAACCTTGCAGGAACGGACGGTAACGCTCCGGTATCAAATCGATCCAACCATTCGCGATCTTCTCATAGTCCAAAAGGATGAAGATAAAATAAAGCAAGATCACGAACACGATCGTGATACTGAAAAGGATCGAGAAGGTGTTCGATAAGATAGACCATAACTGGGGTGCTATCTGCTTCACCGCTTTCAACAAATTCTCCTTACTCAATAACTCCATAATCTGAGCGAAGTTCACATTACTTTCCAGATATTCCATCCATGAATGCGGAATCAAAGGGACATGACCTTCACCGGGATCATGTGTGCGGATCAGTTCTAGCGTTTTATCCGCCTCAGCCGCGATGGAAGGAACGACCATGACTATCAGCAACGTTATCAACAGCCCTAAAGTCACCAATACCGCCATAATCGATAAGATACGGCTCTTAAAGCATAATTTATATTGGAAGAACTTTACGAACGGTTGCATCATGTAAGCCAGCAACCAAGCGATCAGGAAAGGTAACAATGCGTTCCGTAATAAGGCTATCAAATAGATAATCCCTGAGATGACCAGTATACCGAACACTATGCGTATTACACGGTCAAACGTAAAAGGCTTGTCAAACAGTGGATTCATATTATTTTCATATCTTTGCTTGCGACAAAGATAGAATAAAGTAGAATATATAAACATCATGATACGTAAAATATCCTTTTTCTTCCTCATTTCTTGCTTATACCTTTCAGTAGGGGCACAGGTTCCACAACCTATCAAGCAATTCCTGCGTAAGCCTTATATGGAAGGAGCCTCATTTTCCTTGATCGTGAAAGACGTTCACAATGGCGAGACGGTATTCGCTTACGATACCCTCCGGCAGCTGACCCCAGCCTCGGTCATGAAGACGGTTACGACCGCTACCGCCTTGGAGATACTGGGCGAGGATTATCGCTTTCCCACGACATTGGCATACGATGGCTCCATCGAGAAGGGCTTGCTAAAAGGGAATCTATACATCAAGGGAAGCGGAGATCCCAGCCTTGGCTCAGCGCATTTCGCCCCGTATCATAAGCGGTTCCTACAGGAATGGATCTCCGCCTTGAAAAAGGTGGGTATCCATAAAATACAAGGTGCCGTAATCGCTGATGAAAGTATATTCGACACGGAAGGCACTTCCTTTAAATGGGTTGGCGAAGATATGGGCAGCTATTATGGCGCCGGAAGCTATGGACTTTGCGTATTCGACAATCTCTATAAATTAGGACTGCAAACCGGGGCTCCCGGAAGCCGCCCGAAGTTGAAAGGAACCGAACCGGAATTATCCGGCATCCATTTCCATAATTACTTAACGGCTCAGCAAGTATCTTCGGATAGTTCTTTTATCGTAGGGGCGCCATTCGCCACGGACCGTTATTTATACGGAATTGTCCCCGCTAACCGGGAATGGTATCCGCTCAAAGGGGATATCCCGGACCCGGCTCTTTTCCTAGCGGATTATCTCACTAGGCAATTGGAACATGAAGGGATCACGGTCGGCGAATCACCGTCTTGTTTCCGTATCTTGCGGGAGGCCGGTAGGTGGCAACCCGGGAAACGGACCGAGATTGTTACCACTTACTCCCCTACGCTTCGGGAAATCGTGGAAGTGACCAACCATGTCAGCCATAATTTATTCGCCGATGCCTTGATCAAGACAATCGGCCTACGCTATACGCCCCGTAAGGGAGAGGTCATATCTTCTTTTAACCGGGGCATCCAGGTGCTTCGGGACTATTGGCAAGGGAAAGGACTCGACCTCTCGTGCGTCTGGATGTACGACGGTAGTGGCCTTGCGGTTACCAACAAGTTATCAACAGCTTTTGTGGCTGATTTATTGATTTATATGAGAACCCGTTCACAACAACACACAGCCTTCTACGAATCATTGCCCGTAGCGGGGGTAGAAGGCTCGGTGAGGAACTTCTTAAAAGGCTCATCCCTCCAAGGAAAAGCCCATCTTAAAAGCGGAAGCATGAGCCGGGTAAAAGGATACGCGGGATATATAAACAAAGGCGATAAGCAATACGCCATCGCCCTATTCGTAAATAACTATTCCTGCGACGGACGTCCTATGACCGTAGCGATAGAGAAATTATTGCTCCAGTTGTTCAACTAACCAGCGGTTATTTCGGCAGGATCGATCTACGCTCTATCATCTCTAGGAAATGCTGTTTATAATTGTCGGAGATCGGGATATACTCCTTTCCAAAGACAATCCGGTTCCGCTCGATCACCTTGATCTTCTCCGGCTGGACGATAAAAGAGCGATGAACACGCACAAAGCGATCCGAAGGTAACATATCCTCCAAACTCTTCATGCTCATCAACGAAAGGACCGGACGAGGCTCATCCTCCACGAATATCTTCACGTAATCCTTTAATCCTTCAATATATAATATCTTGCGCAGCTCTATTTGCAACAGCTTATACTCACTCTTGACGAAAATACTCTCCATCCCGCCCCTCTCCGCGATTGACGCGGATTCCTCCTTCTCTTCCGAAGACACCGGCTTACGGAGCAACTCATACCATCGCAACGCCTTATTCGCCGAGGCAAGGAAGTCCGGATAGCTGATCGGCTTCAACAAATAATCCAGCGCGTTTACCCGGTAACTATCCACGGCATATTGATCGAAAGCCGTCGTAAAGATGACACGGGTATCGGCGTTCAAGATACGGGAGAACTCCAATCCGCTCAACTCCGGCATCTGGATATCCAGAAAAAGCAGATCCACCGGCCGATCCCGTAAGTCGGAAAGAGCGTCCAAGGCACTATTATAAGTCCCCTGCAAATCCAGAAACGGAGTTTTCAAGACGTAGCTTTCCAGCAAGCTAACCGCTAAAGGTTCATCGTCAATAATAGCGCAAGTCAATCTCATATCTCAGTCTCGTTTATAGTAATTGATAGATAAGAAGAATAGTTATCCCCCTCCCGACCGCATTGGAACGAGAAATGCCCCGGATAGAGCAGCCCCAAGCGTTTCTCCAGATTCACCAGCCCGATACCGGAACCACTTTTATCTTGATCCGGGCTTTTCGGGAAATAGCTATTCACGATAGTACAAACCACCTCCGCCCCCTCCTGATGGATATCCAAATGGATGAAAGACGGCTTATTATTGCTCACCCCATGCTTAAACGCGTTCTCAACCAAGGAGATAAACAACAGGGGAGCGATCAAGGTTCCCGGAGAGGAAGCGACGATATTCGTTTTCAGCTCCACATGTTTGGGCAGGCGTATACGCATCAACTCCACATAATTACGAAGGAAGTCGAAATCCTTCTCCAAAGGGACAAAAGGCTGGCTACTCTCATACAAGACATAGCGAAGCAAGCGGCTCAAATCGTGCACCGCCTCCTGCGCCTTCTCCGGGCTGAACGCTATCAAGCTATAGATATTATTCAACGTATTAAACAGGAAATGCGGGTTAAGCTGGCTTTTCAAGTTCTGCAATTCCGCCTCGGCACGCTCCTTCTCCAGTTCCCGCTGGATAGCCGCCACCCGGTACCATCCGTCCGTCATCTTGATCGCCACGCTAAGGCCGGCTACCAAGGAGTAGATAACGGCGTTGACGAGAAAGAACCCCACCGTCTCGTTCAACGGGCGGGGCGGACGAGCCGGATGATGCATCTCCGGAGGGTAGAAATAGCGCATGCAGAAATGCACGAACAGCATCGTACTCCCGATAAGCAATAGGTTGATCAGCAGGAAACGCCCTGTCCGGCGGTTGAACAAATACCGCCTCACCAGCCACCCGTAATTCAAGTAGAAGACGAGCATGAAGGAGAGCGGCACGATGATGCTCCGCAGATACCCCTCGAACGTGACTTGCGACTCCCTCCCCGTGAAGAAGAAGGGGGAACAGAATAGGATACCCCATCCCGCAATGTGTATCAACTTTCCCAAACCTTTGATAGGGGGGGATTGTGGTGTGTCATTCATCTTATTATCCTCTTTAGTGCTACGCAAATATAGTCATTCCTACCGTTATATGAGCCATGTAGCCTTATCTAGTGAGCCTTCGCCTCATAGCTATGAGGTGTCATACATCATAGGTTTAATGCATCGTTCCTCATACGTATGATGCATACCCTTTACAGGTAAGGAGACCATGCCTCATCCGTCTACTCATAGCGTATGGCCTCTATCGGGTCGAGCTGGGCCGCCTTCTTAGCGGGATACCATCCGAAGAACACCCCGGTGACGGTACATACCACGAAAGAGAGCAGTACGCTCCATGGCTGGATATAGATCGGGAAATGCGCCACGACATTCACGATCAAGGCGGCTCCCACGCCGAAAAGCACGCCGATCAATCCCCCGGTCACGCTGATAAGGATAGACTCGATCAAGAACTGAGCCAAGATATCCATGCCTTTCGCACCGATACTCATACGGAGGCCGATCTCCCGCGTACGCTCCGTCACGCTCACGTACATGATATTCATGATACCGATACCACCAACGAGAAGAGAGATACCAGCCACCGCGGCCAGCAACGTCGTCATTATATCCGTCGTACTTGTCAACATCGTACTCAACTCCTGCATACTCCGGATCGTGAAATCATCATCATCGGTTTCCCGCAGCCTATGGTTACGCCTCAGTATCTCCGATATCTCGTCTATGGCTTGATCGGTGTACTCCTCCTTGAGCGCCGAGCAGGTTATGCCTTGCAAATGGGTAATGGCCAAGATCTTCTTTTGAATAGTTGTGTATGGAGCTAAGATCAGGTCGTCTTGGTCCATTCCCATGCTGTTATATCCTTTGCTTTTCAGTACGCCCACGACCCGGAACGGTAGCTTCTGGAAACGGATCACCCGTCCGACGGGATTCTCTCCGCCGGGGAAAAGGTTATCCACCACCGTCTTCCCGATCACGCATACCTTGGCGGCGGTCTGTACGTCTTGATCGCTGAACATATCGCCATCCTCCACCTCGTATCGGCGTATCTCCATATAATCCGGGCTGATACCGTAGACGGTGGTCGGGGCATTGTTGGCGCCATAGATGGCCTGCCCGCTACTGTTCACGGAGGGAGAGGTGGCGGAGACGTAGCGAGTCTCGTTCACGATATCCTCGTAGTCCTGTAGCTTCAGCGTCTCCATGGCAGAGGCGTCTTGGCGGACACCACCACGCATGTCGGCTCCCGGCTGGATCATGATCATGTTCGAGCCCATCTCGCTGATCTGCGCCTGTATACTCCGCTTCGAACCTTGACCGATGGCCAGCATCGTGATCACGGAAGCCACGCCGATGATGATACCCAGCATCGTGAGGAATCCCCGCAGCTTGTTGTTGGCCAAGGCCCGGAGGGCTATCTTTAGTAAATTCGTCGTATTCATTGTTACTTCTGTTTATCGCTTAATCATCATTCTTGGGCAGGCGGGCCAAAGCCTCGGCGGCGCTCAAGATATTCGTATTCACCGTATCGGCGGTTACATGACCGTCGCGCAACGTGATATTCCGGCTGCTGTATTGGGCGATCTCCGGGTTGTGGGTGACAAAAATAATCGTACGTCCCTCGGCGTGCAGACGCTGGAAGAGCACCAAGATCTCAAAAGAGGTACGGGTATCCAAGTTGCCGGTAGCCTCGTCCGCCAGGATCACCGCCGGGTCGTTCACCAAGGCACGGGCGATCGCCACACGCTGCATCTGGCCACCGGACATCTGGTTGCTTTTATGCATCAGTCGGTCTCCCAAGCCCACGGCGATCAAGGCGTTGACCGCCTTTTCCCTACGCTGAGCCGCTTTATAGGCGGGGTTGTACATGAGAGGGAGCTCTACATTCTCTACCGCCGTTGTCTTCGCCAGCAGGTTATAGCTCTGGAAGACGAAGCCGATCTTACGATTCCGGAGAGTCGCCCGTTGCCGCTTGTTCATGGTGCGCACGGATACCCCGTCTAAGTAATACTCCCCGCTCGTAGGAGTATCAAGGCAACCCAGCGTGTTCAGCAACGTACTCTTTCCGGAGCCGGAGGTTCCCATGATCGTAACGAACTCCCCCTCGCGAATCGTGAACGACACGCCTCGCAGGGCATGGACGGTCTCGTCGCCAACGTGGAAGTCTCGTTTTATATTGTCTAATCTGATAATTTCTTTCATGACGCAAACTATCTCTTATTTTTGTTGCTTCCCGGAGGGCCCGGCATGAAAGGGCTACGCTCCGCTCCTGCACCTACTTCCGGCATGTTAGCGGCGCTCGCTAAATCTACGGCTACCTCATCGCCCTCGCTCAGGCCCTCGGTTACTTCGGTCACGCTGTTGTTGCTGGTTCCGACCGTAATCTGCCTCGGGCTCAAGGTATTTCCTTGGCGGGACCAAACCAAGCGTTTTCCGGGTTGTACCTCCGCATTCGGATCTGTCACGGTCATACCCAACGATTCCATGATGGCGGGCTCGGGGATAAAACGAAGTGCCTTGTTCGGCAAGGTCAGGACATTCGCACGTTCCAACGTATAAATCGTGATATTCGCCGTCAAGCGAGGTTTCAGTTTCAAGTCCGGATTATCTGCCGTAATCACTACCTCGTAGGTAACGACCGTAGAAGAAGAAGTACTGGAAGAAGCGCTGGAGGTGCTTTCGCTATCCCCAAGGCGAATCTGGCGAACCACGCCCTCGAATTGATCGTTCGGGTAGGCATCCACCGTAAAACTAACCCGTTGGCCTTCCTCCACATTACCTATATCCGCCTCATCCACATCCGCTATTACCTGCATCTTCGTCAAGTCGGCGGCAATGGTAAACAGCGTCGGGGTCTCGAAGCCGGCGGCAACGGTCTGCCCTTCCTCAACGGCCCGGTTGATAACCACTCCGTCTATAGGGCTCGTGATCGTGGCATATTCGAGATTACGGTTTACCTTTACCATGGAGGCCTGACTCTGGTCGTAAGCGGCCCTCGCCTTCTCGTAATTATAGGTAGCCGTCTCATAATCCGTATCGCTAATCAATTGTTTCTCGTGAAGCACCTTGCTACGTGCGTAGTTCTTCTGTTGATACTCGAACTCCGTCTTGCTGCTCGCCAATTGCGCCTCGGCGGAACGAAGCTCGGCTTGGAGGTTGATCTTATCCATCTCGGCGATCAGTTGGCCGGCTTTCACCACGTCGTTATAATCAGCGTACAACTTATCGATGATACCGGAGACCTGCGTACCTACCTCAACCTCGGTAACGGGCTCTACCGTACCGGTGGCCGTAACCGTATTCGTGATCGTGCTGCGCCCTACTTTAGCGGTCTCCAGCTTGATCCCGCCTTTCGAGGATTTGCCCGTGAAAAGGAACACGCCCCCCGCTATAAGGATAACGGCAACACCGCCCATGATTAGTTTCTTCTTGTCCATATTCTGATTCGTTTTATTTCTGTTTTACGTTGTATTCTTGTTCAAAAGGCCCCCGCGACCTCCGTCGCAGGGTAACCTTGAAAAAAGAGAGTGGAGTAAATATATCCATTAGTGGGTTAATAATTCTCCGCAACCGGCTTCTTCTGATAAACATTCAGCAATTGAACGCTCATCAAGGCCATGTATTTCGCTTGTAGCTGCTCTTGCTGGGCGGTCAGATAATTGTTCTTCTCCGTCAATAGCTCAAGCGTATTTTTCATACCGAGGCTGAATTGCTCATCGATCAAGTTATAGCTTTCTTTCACGTAACTCAAGCGTTCGGTAGCCGAGGTATATTGGGTCTGCGACGAGGTAGCGTCCAGATAGATCCCCTCCACGGTTTGCAGCAATTGTTTTTGGGTATTCAGCAACTCCAACTGGCTGGTGGTAATCGCGTATTTCGCCTTGTTATAGGCCGTCTTATACTGACGGTTACTGAAGATAGGGATGCTGATCGTCAATCCGACACTCTCGTTGAAACTATTCCAGACCTGGCTACCGAAAGCGTAATCCGTTCCGGAAAGATGGCCGGTACCCAGCCCGGCGTTCATGGAGAGCGAAGGAAGGAAAGCACCTTTCGCCTTTTTCTTCTCCAGCTCGGCGATGTCCACGGCCAGCTCACTGCTCTTTATTTGCGGCATCACAGCCAGAGAGGTATTGTAAATCGTTTGCTTGCTCGGAAGCGGGGTTAAGATATCTTTCTCCGTAAGCTCCGGCATCACCAATTCGATCTCTTCGGTTATATCCAGTTCTAGTAATTGCTTCAATTGCAACTTATAATTGTCTAGATTCGTCTGGGCTACGACCAATTGATATTTATCGGTGCTTAACTGGCTTTCCAACTGAGCCAAATCCACTTTCGAGATCGAACCGGCACGTAGCAACTCCACCGCACGATCCCGTTGCGCCGTAGATACCTCGACCGTATTTTGGTTGATACGAACGGACTCCATCGCATATAGTACCTGCATATAGGTCTGTATCAAGGAGATTTGGATATCATCCTCGTTTTGC
The DNA here is from genome assembly GCF_002272965.1 of Parabacteroides sp. AT13. NCBI lineage: Bacteria > Pseudomonadati > Bacteroidota > Bacteroidia > Bacteroidales > Tannerellaceae > Parabacteroides > Parabacteroides sp. AT13. The sequence goes on from NZ_NQMH01000001.1 coordinate 1,379,080, forward strand.
TCGATACCTAGCTCATCGACGGTATTTTGTATTTCCTGTTGCTTGATCGCCTGTACACGTTGCCCTCCATCAAAAAGCGTCCATTTAGCGTTCAGCGCATAATTACCGCTATAGCTATTATTCGTAGCGGCGTCGCTCGAAGGATAATTCACGAATCCTTGGGTAACCGAAGCCGAAAGGGAAGGGAAAAGCTGTGCTTTCGCCTGCTTCGTATCCTCTATACCGGAAAGATGCGACACCTTGCTTTTCTTTACTTGGATATTATGCTCCAAAGCGTAATCCAAGCAAGCGCGCAAAGTCCATCGGGTAGGTTGCTCTTGTGCCTTACTCCCTACACAGAGGAAGAACAGACATGCGAATAATAAAGCGTATTGTTTCATATTGCCTTCGTTTTCTATCTTTTTACGAAAGCAAAACTATATTACCTTAAAAACATGGGCAACCAGACTAGAAAAAGGGGCTGTTTTCACCGATTAAACGGGCAATTCCATCGACATCGGGATTACCAATATAAAATAATACCCGCGATACCCGCCAAGATGATCATCAAGATAGGATGTACCTTGAATTTCCATGTTAGGATGAAAGCGGCACCAAAGATCAAGAAGCTCTTGTAGTCGATGAAGTTCTCTTTATTCATTAATAGCAAGGCGGCGGCGGCGATCAAACCAACCGTAGCCGGGCGCAATCCAAGGAAAGCCGCCTCTACATATTTATTATTCCGGAACTTAGCGAAGAAATAAGAGATCAAGAGAACCAATATGAAAGAGGGCAGACATACCGCGAATGTCGTCAGGCAAGACCCTAGGATACTCATCGTCTCCGAATACCCCGCATTATGCACCGCCGTATATCCTATATAGGTGGCGCTATTGATACCGATCGGCCCGGGTGTCATTTGAGAGATAGCGACAATATCGGTAAACTCCTGCAAGGAAATCCAACCATAGCGGTCCACCACGTCGGCTTGTATCAAGGATAACATCGCATACCCGCCACCAAAGCCCAATATACCGATCTTCAGATATACATATAATAATTGCAACCAAATCATATCAGCCCTTCTTATTTAAACCATACACCAAACCTCCGGCTATAGCCGCCAAGATAATCCAAGCGGGAGACACCCCACCCATCCAGATCAGCAATGCCGCCCCGACAGGTATGATCATTTGCACGTAACTCAACTTGATAGAGCGTGCGGTTGTCAGACAAGGCACGGCGATCAAGGCGACCACCGCCGGACGCAATCCCATAAACGCCTTCTCCACCCATACATTATCCTTTACCTGCGTAAAGAATAACGCGATCAAGAGCATGATTACAAAAGAAGGGAGAATCGTACCCAAGGCACAAACAAAACCGCCCCATGTCTTCTTCAGTTTATAACCCACGAAGATCGCTATATTCACGGCGAAAATACCCGGCAACGATTGGGCCACGGAGAAAACGTCGATAAAGTCCTCTTTCGTCATCCACCCCCGGTCCACCACATCCCGCTGGATAAGCGGCAACATGGCGTAACCACCTCCGATGGTAAACATACCGATTTTCACGAATGTCAGAAAAAGCGTCCAATACATACCCTTATCAGTTTACGTTGGCTAACGTCCTAAAAGCCTATTGTAAGTTTCTTTATTATTAATAATCTGAAGCGCTTTCTGGTAACTTGGATTATCATCATTGATAATCTGGAAGTACTGCGCCATATCATAGAGATCCCGTGCGATAAGCGCCTTGATCTGAAGCATGATCAACGGCTTCGAACGATTATATTGCTCTTCCTCAAACTCAATCTTCTCATCGCCGGCCATCTTAAGAAGCTCCTCCATGATATCCTCTCCGACCACGAAACCTTGCTTATACTGCTGGAATTTCGGATATTTAGCCATCATCTGGTTCCGATTACGATCCAGATAATTCATGGACACCCGATTGACCAAACCGGAAGCTACCAGTTTCCGGTGATAATCCGTATAGCGAGCCGTATCTACCGGGATGAACACGTCCGGCATAATACCTCCACCCCCATATACGGTACGCTCGGTAACCAAGGTGTTATACTTCATTGAATCCGGGAAATGAATGCTATCGGCACTCATCAACTCCCCCCGGTTATAACGGTCGATCAGATCATGGTGGTACTCCTCGATCTTCCCGTTCTCGTAAGGCTTTTGTATACAACGTCCGGTGGGTGTATAGTAACGGGAAACCGTCAAACGAATCATGGAACCATCCGGCAGGGGAATCGGTTTCTGTACCAAACCTTTACCAAAGGTACGGCGACCTACGATCACTCCACGGTCCCAATCTTGAATAGCGCCGGAGACGATCTCGCTGGCCGAAGCCGAGGACTCGTCCACCAGCACGACCAAACGTCCCTCTTGGAATTGTCCGCGAGCGGTAGAGTTCGCCTCCTCACGAGGTTGCTTACTCCCTTTCGTATAAACGATCAACCGGTTTTTATCCAAGAACTCATCCGCCAGCTCTATGGCGATATTCAAATATCCCCCGCCATTGCCCTGCAAATCCAGAATCAAGTTCTTCATGCCCTGTTTCCGGAGCTTCTCCAACGCCTCCCTGAATTCATCGGCGGAAGAAGCGGCGAAACGGTTCAACTTAATATAACCGGTATTCTTATCCGCCATATAAGCGGCATCCAGACTATACACGGGAATCTTACCGCGAACGATCTTGAAATCCATCAATTCCGGCGACTTGCCTCGCTTTACTTTCACACGCACCTCGGTACCTTTCGGTCCGCGTAGTTTCTTCATGATATCGGTAGTCTTCATCTTCACGCCGGCGATCAAGGTATCGTCTACTTGGATAATACGGTCGCCCGCCATCAACCCCACCTTCTCAGAGGGACCTCCGGGGATTACCTGAATCACGTAAAGCGTATCCGTCAACATATTGAACTGTATGCCGATACCATCGAAATTGCCTTGTAAAGGCTCGGTCATCTCTTTCGTCTCCTCCGGATCCATATAATTGGAATGAGGGTCTAGCTTATCCAACATACCGACTATAGCGTCTTCCACCAACTTCGTCTCGCTAGTAGAGTCGACATATAGATTAGAGATGGCGAATAAAGCCAATTGGAGCTTCCGGGCATCCATATTCGCTTTTTGCGCTGTCGCTCCGGTAAACACACCTAGGACGATCAGCAGGGATAAGACGATTCTTTTCATCAGATATATTCGTTTCATAATTTTCAATACAATCTCGTCTCTTTAGGGACGAATTGGGAAATGTCTTTGCCGTAGCGTAACAACTCACGGACAATGCTTGAGCTAATATGCGTATGCTCCGGTTCCGTAAACAAGATAAAAGTCTCGATACCCGTCAACTTACGATTCACGTCCGCGATCGTCTTCTCATATTCGAAATCATTGACCGTACGGATTCCTCTTAAGATAAAGCCGGCTCCGACCTCTTTAGCGAAATCCACCGTCAATTGATTATATGACATGACTTTCACCCTTGGATTATCTTTGTATAGATTCCAGATCGCTTCCATCCGCTTCTCCAAGGAGAAATAGGTAAGCTTCTTATCGTTGATACCGATCGAGATCACGATCTCGTCCACCAGTTCCAACCCACGCCTTACCAAGGATTGATGCCCGATCGTAAAAGGATCGAAGGTACCGGGAAAAAGCGCGATACGTTTATTTTCAATTGATGACATCTTCTTCAACCACTAAGTTATCGATAATAAAGTTCTGTCGCTCCATGGTATTCTTCCCCATATAGAACTCAAGCATATCTTTCACGAGGTCCTCTTTCTTCATTGTCACCGGATCAAGGCGTATATCCTTGCCGATAAAATGCTTGAACTCATCGGGAGAGATCTCTCCCAGACCTTTGAATCGGGTGATCTCCGGATTCTTCCCGGCAGCGGCTATGGCAGCCAAGCGTTCCTCCTCCGAATAACAATACCACGTCTTCTGCCGGTTACGTACCCGGAATAACGGGGTTTGCAAGATATAAACATGATTACGCTTAATCAAATCGGGGAAGAATTGCAAGAAGAAGGTAATCAACAATAAACGGATATGCATCCCGTCCACGTCGGCATCTGTAGCGATAATCACCTTATTATACCGCAAACCTTCCAAGCCATCCTCAATATTCAAGGCCGCTTGAAGCAAGTTAAACTCCTCGTTCTCGTAAACAATTTTCTTTGTTAAGCCATAACTATTCAAGGGCTTACCCCTCAAACTAAATACAGCTTGGTAATTCGGGTTACGGCTCTTCGTGATAGAACCGCTAGCCGAGTCACCCTCCGTGATAAAGATACTGCTTTCCTCTAGCAGATCCCCTTTCGAGTCGGTCAGGTGAATCCGGCAATCCCTTAGTTTCTTATTATGTAAATTCGCTTTCTTCGCACGCTCGCGGGCCAGCTTCGTAACACCGGCGATCGCCTTGCGCTCTTTCTCGGACTCCAAGATCTTCTTCAGTAAAAGCTCCGAAGTCTCCATATTCTTATGCAAATAGTTATCCAGGTCATTCTTGATGAAATCACCGATAAACTTCGCTACCGTAGGGCCGTCCGGTCCTATATCTTTCGAGCCGAGCTTGGTCTTTGTCTGGCTCTCGAATACAGGCTCCTCCACTTTTATGCTGATAGCGGCCACGATACCCGCACGAATATCCGAATACTCGAAATTCTTATTGTAATATTCCTTGATGACACGGCCTACAGACTCCTTGAAAGCGGAAAGGTGCGTACCGCCTTGGGTGGTATGCTGGCCGTTCACGAACGAATAATATTCCTCTCCATATTGGTTGCTATGCGTGATAACCACCTCTATATCCTCCCCTTTCAGGTGGATGATCGGGTAAAGAGGCTCGGTGGTCATATTCTCGTTCAACAAATCCACCAGACCATTGCGGGAATAGAAACGCTTGCCGTTGTAAATAATGGAAAGTCCCGAGTTCAAGAAGACATAGTTCTTTAATAGCCCCTCGATAAACTCGTCCTTATAATGATAATCCTTAAAGATCTCCCGATCCGGGACAAAAAACACCTGCGTACCGTTCGCCTCCCCGGTCGGTTGGATATCCGATTCCTCCGTGACGATCGCCTTACTATATTCCACCCGCTTACACTCTCCGTCACGGTAGCTGGTTATCAAGAAATAACTACTCAAGGCATTCACCGCCTTGATACCCACACCATTCAAACCCACGGATTTCTTAAACGCCTTGCTATCGTATTTAGCGCCGGTATTCATCTTGCTAGACACATCCACGACCTTACCCAGAGGGACACCACGGCCATAATCCCGCACGGCTACCGTACCTTCCTCGATAGTCACCTCGATACTTTTGCCGTACCCCATCATGTACTCGTCGATAGAGTTATCCAGCACCTCCTTCAACAACACATAGATACCATCATCGGCATAGCTACCGTCCCCTAGTTTTCCGATATACATACCGGGACGCCGGCGGATATGCTCCATCCAGTCCAGTGTCTTGATGTCATCATCGTTATATTCCGTAGGTTGTTGTATCGTTGAATTCAGCTCATCCATATCTCTTATAACTTTTTAATATACGCTCTTCTTGATTTATGATGCTCTCGCTTGAAATAATCCCATTGCGCTTGTACGGCGCTATTCGTTTCCAGCTCCGGGTTACTCTCGGCGTAAACGGCACCGATACGCTTATAGACCGGAATCAAGTCATTAAATAATAAAGCGTTCACGCCTTTACTTTGATATTCCGGCAAGACTCCTGTCAAATACAGGTCGATTACTTTCGGTTTGCTCTTCAACGCTTTCAGCAAATGAATCCACCCGAAGGGTAACATATGCCCACGAGCCTTTTGCAAGGCTCTCGAAAGGTTGGGCAGGGAGATGCCAAAGCCAACCACCGCATTATCCTCTTCCCTTACGATCAGCGTTACCAAATCATAACGCAGCATAGGGATATACATATTGATATAATAATCGATCTGCTTCTCGGTCAATTGCGCGAAACCATACAAGGGAGCGAAAGCCGCATTCAATGTATGGAATACCGGACGGGCGTAAGGCATAATCTCCTTAGCGTTCTTGAACTTCAGCACCTTCAATCCGTATTTCTTCTTCACGATCTCGCCGATACGCAAATGCTTCTCGGGAACGCCATCCGGTATATAGATCTTAAATTCATGCCAATCTTGATCCTTTCCGTATCCGATACGCTCCACTTGCTTGGGGTAATAGGGATAATTATAAATTGTAGCCATCGTACCGATCTGATCGAAACCCTCGATCAACATACCCTCGTGATCCATATCGGTAAAGCCCATCGGACCGTGGATCTCCTCCATGCCTTGTTCGCGGGCCCATTTCTCGACAGCGCCGAAAAGGGCATCGACTACCTCGTCATCATCAATAAAATCTACGAAACCAAAGCGGGCACGTTTCTGTCCCCAAGCCTCGTTACTCGGGCGATTCACCATACCGGCGATACGGCCTACCACCTTCCCGTCCTTATAGGCAAGGAAGTAAATAGCGTCGCACACCTCGAACGCCGGATTTTTCTTCTTATCCAGCGTCATCATCTCTTCCTCTATTAAACCCGGTACGTGATAGGGATTACCCTTGTATAATTCGATATTGAACTTGACAAACTTCTTAAGCTCCTTCTTACTGGTAACTTCTCTTATCTCTACGCTCATCGGTAATTTTATTTAAGCGGCAAAGTTACATAAATAATCTTTTATCATGGCATTATAAAACAAATTTATACCTTTGTAAACTCAGATTCATAGCATACCATGAAAAAAATAGTTATTAAATTAATATTGGCATTTATCATGTTTGAAGGAACCTCTTGTATAAACGATCCTATTATAATCAGCCCCGATCTGGCGTTTCGGGCGGAAGCTACTACAGGGGAGGGATCGATTTGGCATCCCGATCGCAATACACTTTTCTGGGTAGATATTGAAGGAAAGACGTTATATGAGTATATACCGGACTTGCAAAACTGCCGTTCATGGCAGTTCGACCGCATGGTCTCTACCGTCGTACCGGAAACGGACAGTACGGTAGTCGTCGCTTTACAAAACGAGATCATACGTGTAAACCTAACGGATGGGAACACGGCATCTATCGCCCCAATCCCGGACAATAACGGGAAGATTCGTTGCAACGATGGGAAATGCGACCCGTCCGGACGCTTATGGATCGGCACCATGGGATTTGGAGCGCCTAAAGGGGCTGCCAGCCTTTATTGTGTATGGGCAGACGGAACCGTCGAAACAAAGTTGACAAAAGTCACGATCTCCAATGGGATCGTATGGTCCGCCAACAAGAAATACATGTATTACAACGACACACCTACCCGTAAGATCATACGTTTCCGGTATGACGATAGCTCCGGTGACATATTGTACGATGGCGTAGCCGTAAATATACCCGAGGGCACCGGCTCCCCGGATGGAATGACGATAGATTGCAACGACAACCTTTGGGTGGCTCAATGGGGAGGTGGCGGTGTTTATTGTTACAATCCCTATACCGGCGACCTGTTGACAAAAATTGTCGTACCGGCCCCCCACGTAGCGTCATGCGCTTTTGGAGGGGATAAGCTCGACACGCTTTATATAACGACCGCCCGTGCTGGATTGAGTGAGGAACAGCTTGAGGAATATCCACTAAGCGGTAGCGTATTCTGTTGCAAGCCCGGAGCGAAAGGGGTGCCGGCGAATTGTTTCCATTAAGAATCCGCGAGCTTAATAAATCTAATTAACACAATTGTCAACCAAATATCAATTTAAATTGTTTTCTTTGTAGACATGGCGTGCAAAAGACGAGGCGTGCCCCGTCTCCACAAAAACAAATGCAAATAATTATACAGAATGGCAAAGAATAGACCAGCAAAAAAAGATAACAACAAGGAGAAAAAAGGAAAAAAGGAAAAGGGTGTTGGTAAACGTATGAAAAAAGAAGCGATGATCCAAGCCATCATTTCCGTTTTCCAATCCTCTCCCAAGGAACCTTTCAACTATAAACAAATCAGCAAGATCATCGGAGTCGAGAACCAAGTGCAGAAATTGCAGGTGGTAGACATCCTGTATGATTTGTCCGCCGAGGATATCATCACCGAGATCGACCGTGGCCGTTACCGTCTCAACGGATTGGGAACCCTAGCCGTAGGAACTTTCGCACGCCGCAGCAATGGAAAGAATTCTTTCATCCCTGAAGACGGAGGTACGCCGGTATTTATCGCTGAACGTAATTCCGGGCATGCCATGGATGGAGACAAAGTGAAAGTACAGCTTTTCGCCAAACGTAAAGGTGCCGAGCCGGAAGGTGAGGTCGTGGAAATCCTTGAGAGCAAGGAGCGTACTTTCGTAGGTAAACTTCAAGTAGCTAAAGGCTTTGCCTTCTTGATTACGGAAAACAAGACGTTGGCTAACGATATTTTCATCCCTAAGGATAAACTGAAAGGGGGCAAGAACGGCGACAAAGCGATCGTACGTATCGTGGAATGGCCGGATGAAGCCAAGAATCCACTGGGTGAGGTCATCGATATATTAGGTATCGCCGGACAGAATACCGCCGAGATGCACGCGATCCTTGCCGAATTCGGATTGCCTTACAAATATCCTTCCTCGGTAGAAAAAGCGGCGGATAAGATCCCGGAAGCGATCTCTCCGGAGGAAATTGAGAACCGGGAGGATTTCCGGGGGATAACAACCTTCACGATCGACCCGAAGGACGCGAAAGACTTCGACGACGCCCTTTCCGCACGCCGTTTGGATAACGGGAACTGGGAGGTTGGCGTACATATCGCCGACGTAACACATTATGTGAAAACGGACGGTGTCATCGATAAAGAGGCGCAAAGCCGTGCGACTTCCGTTTATCTGGTAGACCGTACGATACCGATGCTTCCTGAGCGACTTTGTAACCAAATATGCTCTTTACGTCCTGACGAGGAAAAATTATGCTTCTCCGCTGTCTTCGAACTAAATAGCGATGCCGTGGTACAAAACTCCCGGATCTGCCGCACGATCATCAAGAGCGACCGCCGCTTTACCTATGAGGAGGCACAAGAGGTGATCGAAACCGGCGAGGGAGATTATAAAGAGGAGATTCTAGCCTTGAACGACCTTGCCAAGAAATTGCGGGAACGCCGTTTCAAGAGTGGCGCTATCAACTTCGACCGTTATGAGGTTAAATTCGAGATCGACGAACAAGGGAAACCAGTCCGTGTTTATTTCAAGGTCTCAAAAGACGCTAATAAGTTAATCGAGGAGTTTATGCTATTGGCAAATCGTACCGTAGCCGAGTTCGTGGGCCGTCCTCCTAAAGGAAAGACAAAGAAGACATTTGTTTATCGTATCCATGAGCTTCCAGACCCAGATAAAATGGAGAATTTCGCCTCTTTTATCCGTCGCTTCGGCTATAAGTTGAAAACAGACGGTACGAAGACGGATGTCTCCAAAGGAATTAACTCCTTATTAGACAATGTACAAGGAAAGCCGGAAGAGAACTTGATCGAGACAGTGGCGATCCGTGCCATGCAAAAGGCCCGTTACTCCACGGAGAATATCGGCCACTATGGCTTGGCTTTCGAATACTATACACATTTCACCTCTCCTATCCGCCGTTATCCGGATATGATGGTACACCGATTGCTGGAACGTTATCTAGCCGGTGGCCGTAGTGTTATACAAAAGAAGTATGAGGATTTATGCGATCATTGTTCCAGCATGGAGCAAGTCGCCGCCAACGCAGAGCGTGCATCCATCAAATATAAGCAAGTAGAATTCATGCAGGATAAGCTCGGCATGGTATTCGACGGCGTTATCTCCGGTGTCACCGAATGGGGACTTTACGTAGAACTGAACGAGAATAAATGCGAGGGGCTTGTACCAATCCGTGATCTGGATGACGATTACTATGAGTTTGATGAGAAGAATTATTGTTTATTGGGCCGTCGTAAAAAACGTCAATATCGTTTGGGAGACCCTATCACTATCAAAGTAGCGCAAGCGAATCTGGAACGTAAGCAACTTGATTTCCAATTAGCGGAATAGGGCCTTTCTCAAAGTAAGTATAACTTCATCAGACAACGAAGTTATACTTACTTAGGCATTTTGATTATACTTACTAGGACAAGTAAGTATAATTTACTTTTTATCACCAATACATAAGTCCCAGCGCCCCACAAGCGATCAGCCCGATTCCCAACAACGCATAGAAGATACGTGCGCCGCCACGACCGAACCAGTTCACGAAAGTCATCGCCCCGCTGGTTTTAAAGTACCAATCAAAATTACAGATCGCCGCTACGATTGAGAACAATCCCAAAGCGATAAACAAGGATAAGATAAAGTATTCGGAAGGATCCATAGACTTACTTAACCTCTACAGTACGTGAACCGTCCGGATTCTCCGAGATCGTTACATCTACCACATCTCCGGGCAACAACTCATCTATTTTCTCCGGCCATTCGATAAAACATAAAGCTCCGCTATAGAAATAATCCTCTGTTCCGATATCCTCCGCCTCACTCAATTTATTGATCCGGTAAAAATCAAAATGATAAATCAATTCTCCCGTCGTATCGCTACGGTACTCATTGATAATAGCGAATGTGGGACTGTTGATCACATCCTCCACACCCAATTCCTCACAGATCGCCTTGATAAAGGTAGTCTTACCGGCCCCCATCGGACCATAGAAGGCAAAGACCGTACGATCATCCATCCCGGCGATAAACTCCTTAGCCGCCTCATGGATCTTATCCAAACTTTCTATTTTCAGTATGCTCATAGCATTCGTGTTTACAGTTTATATGGACTGCAAAGTTCGTGATATTTATGATATACGCAACTTTTCGGCATATTATCATTTCGGTTCCATCGTAATAAACGGCACCAACATCTCCTCCATCGAGATTCCTCCGTGCTGGAATGTATTTTTATAATAGGATACGTAATAGTTATAATTATTCGGATAAGCGAAGAAATTCTCTCCGTAGGCGAAAATATACTTACTGCTTAGATTCGGGGAGGGAAGTCCTACTTTTTCCGGATCCCGGATCTCGAATACCTCTTTCGGGTTATAATTCAAGTTCTTGCCTACTTTATAGCGTAGATTGGTATTCGTATTCTTATCACCTATCACCTTGATCGGATTCGTTACCCGGATCGTTCCATGATCGGTCGTAACGATTACTTTTCCTCCCCGCTCGGCGATTCGTTTGAATAACTCGAGCGTAGAAGAGTGCTGGAACCATGATTTAGTCAAGCTGCGATAGGCTGCCTCGCTTTGCGCCAACTCACGGATCATCTTACTCTCCGTACGAGCATGCGAAAGCATATCCACGAAGTTCAGCACAATCACATTCAGTTGATTACGAGTAAGAGAAGGGATCGTAGCCAACAATTTCTCTCCATATTGGGAATCGTGTACTTTATTATATGAGAAGGTATATTTCTTACGGAACCGATCGATCTGGGTTTGAATCAATGGAGCCTCATTCAAATTCTTACCTTCCTCGCTCTCCTCATCCACCCACAAATCCGGAAACATCTGCTCTATTTGCGAAGGCATCAAGCCCGAGAATATGGAGTTGCGGGCATATTGCGTGGCGGTTGGCAGTATGCTATAATACAAGCTCTCGTCAAACGTAAAATACTCAGTAAGCAATTCTTTTACCACCCGCCATTGATCCAGCCGGAAATTATCGATCAATATAAAGAAAACCTTCTCGTCATTATCCAACATTGGGAAGACTTTCTTCTTAAACAGGTCGGGGCTCATCAACGGGCGATCGGCCGGATTCTGTATCCAGTCCACATAATTCTTCTTCACGAATTTGGCAAAAGCGTTATTGGCCTCTTCCTTCTGCATACGGAGCATATCTGTCATTGCCACTTGGCTGCTTTCCAGTTCCAGTTCCCAGTACACCAGTTTCTTATAGACCTCCATCCAGTCGTCTGTGGTCAAGGAATCATTGATTTGCATACCAATACGACCGAATTCCTGCTGATAACCCACCGTGGTCGTCTCGGAGATAATCACGTTCTTATGGACATTCTTCTTGATAGAGAGAAGCAATTGGTTGGGATTTACCGGTTTGATCAAATAATCCGCGATCTTATTTCCGATCGCCTGATTCATGATACTTTCCTCCTCACTTTTAGTCACCATCACGACCGGCACATTCGGAGCGATCTCCTTGATATGCGACAGCGTCTCCAACCCAGTCAAGCCAGGCATATTCTCATCGAGAAAAATAATATCAAACGATTGTTCCTTACAGCAGTCAATAGCGTCTTGCCCGCTCACCACCGGAACGACCTCATACCCTTTGTCCTGCAAGAACAAGATATGCGGTTTCAACAAATCAATCTCGTCATCCGCCCAAAGTACTCTGTCTTTCTTCGCTGCCATATGCTTACCTAGTTTATTTACAAAAATATCGATAATCCTTCATATAACAACGGATTATAGAGATGTTTCGTATATAGGATGATTTTTAACATATTAAGAAGCCAATATCTCACCATTCTGGGAATGGCAGAGAGACTGGTTCAAAAAACTTTTACTTTTCATCAAAACACGTACGTGTTTGGAGTAAAACATGCACATGTTTATAAAAAGCTATTTATCAACGAATTAAACAAGCAGTTTCAAATAAGACTTATTGTTAATTATCGAAGTGTTAAGTGAATAACTTACGGCTTGTCAAGCCACAAGCTTACGAGTTAGGAAGTGATAAGTTATTCACTTGGGAAACTTTATTCTAGTGGTTTAGCGCAGGTCTAAACAATCTCCCAACAACCCAGATTCCGATCCTCTTTACTAAAGGAAACACCTATTTTCACCAGTTCACGCCCATCAGCCTCATAAGGCAGCAGATAACCTTTCTCGTCAATCTGCCTCAAGGCATCTTTCACGGAACCGTCCAGCTTGAACTCAAAAACATAAATATAATCTTTCGTCTTTACTACCGCATCCGCACGTCCCTTCGCACCGCGCACCTTCGCATCACAGAATTGTCCCATCAATTTAAACACCAGATAAAACACTACTTGATAATGACACTCCGTTTTAGCCTTTAACTCATAAGGGAAATCAGCGAAAAAGGCTTTTAAACGAGTGAGGAAGGCATCCACATCTCCAGATCTCAATTCCCGAACAAACTTCCCGATATAAGAAAGACGAGGCTTCCGCCTCCACATCATCAATTAAAGTCCGAAGATCGTAGTTCCGCATTCCTATATCCATAAGACCTAATGATTTAATGCTTTTCACAAAGATATCCATTTTTCACCGCTCAATCTGTTCTTAACATCTTTTTTAGCCCAATACTGTTTTTCTATCCAAAAATTTCTACATTTGTCATCCAATCTACATTGAAAATGAAAGGAGATGATTTCAATAGTATCTATGAACGAAATTACCGACGGTCATTTCTGTTTACAAAATCATATGTACACGACGATATGGCGGCAGAAGATATCGTGGCAGAATCTCTCGTGAAATATTGGAGATTATCCCTATCACAAGAGGCAGAGACCTCAGAAACTCTTCTGCTAACCATATTAAAAAACAAAGCCTTAGATTATTTACGACATAAAGTAATCCACGAATCCGCCATTGAAAACATCATGGAACTTAATGATCGTGAACTCAATATTCGTATATCGACACTTGAAGCATGTGATCCAGAAGAAATATTCTCTCACGAAATACAAACCATCATACACAATACACTACAATCATTGCCCGAGCAAACCCGCCGGATATTCGAGATGAGTCGTTTCGAGAATAAAACCGTGAAAGAAATAGCGGAAGAGACCAACATTACTGCAAAAGGAGTAGAATATCATATAACTAAGGCATTAAAGGTATTACGTATCAACCTAAAAGATTACCTGCCCTTATTTTATTTTCTTTTTTCTTAATTTTTTTCGCTTTTCCACTAGGGATCTACCTCATTGTATCGTTTTTATAATACAAAGCGAAATTAATAGATATTCATGGAGCAATTACTACAACGATATATAAGAGGTGAGGTTTCCGAAGAAGAGAGACTGAAAGTAGCGTCATGGTTGGACGAAAGCCCGGAGAATATGCGTGAATTTCTAGCTTTGCGCAAATTATATGATCTCTCACTTTGGCAAAGTGATACAAACGAGAAATATTCCGTTAGAAAGAGACATTTCTCAATACAAAAAATAACTATCGAGCTCTTAAAGATCGCAGCCATCTTTTTGGTTGGTTTTTGGGGTAGTAAACAACTATTGACACAACAACCAGACAAGGCACAAATGCAAACTATTCATGTACCAGCCGGACAACGGGCAGAGGTCATCTTGGCCGATGGTACACATGTATGGCTAAACTCTCGCTCAACCCTAAAATTTTCTGAACAATTCAGCGCAAACACTCGCAACGTGGAATTAGACGGCGAAGGCTACTTCTCCGTCCAGCACAATGAAAAAAGTCCATTTACCGTGCAAACTCCAAAGTATACAATCCAAGTATTGGGGACTGAATTTAATGTAAAAGCCTATCACAACAGCCCATTGTTTGAAACTGCCCTTATAAAAGGAAGTGTAGAAATAACTTCACCGGAGTTATCTCAAAGTCTTCGTCTAAAACCTGATGAGATCGCCGTAGCCAACAATGGAAGACTAGAAACATCTCACATCTCGGATTACAACTATTTCAAGTGGAAAGAGGGCCTATTTTGTTTTGAAAATGAATCGATCCAAGATCTAATAGACAAGTTACAACTTTATTACGATATCCAGATAGACGTACAACGCCCATCCCTACTCCAGTATCGTTACTCCGGTAAGTTTAGGATTAAGGATGGAGTCGAACATGTGCTAAAAGTACTTCAATTAAAACATAAGTTTACTTATACGAAGAATGAGGAAGAGAATTTGATTATAATAAAATAAACACATTTATTCACTACTTAAATCAATATGCCTATGAAACAGAAAAGTCGATAAATTCAATCGGTATGAAAAACCGGGAAATGTTGCAGCATCTCCCGGCAGAAGTCAGCACCGAATTATCCTTAAATTATTTAGTACTAACATTAAAACATCACAAATGTATGGAAAATAAAATATTTCGAGTCATGAAGTTAGCCTTAACAACACTATTTATTTTTACTACCGGATTATTAGCTTCTGTTCGCTCACAAAATATGCGTATAGACTTTATACTAAATAACGCTAAAACGTACAATATTCTGGAGGAGATTGAAAAACAGACAGACTATCTTTTCATTTACAACGTTGAAGAAGTGGATCTTGAACGAAGAATCTCAATTACAGCCTCCAACCAAACTGTAACGGAGATTTTGTCCAATATCTTCAAGAATACAGACACGATCTATAAGATAGAAGGGAAGAACATCTTTCTGATGAGAAAAGAGGTAAATAGAGATTCATCTCCCCAACAAAGTAAAAAAGGAATTACAGGAACTGTAATTGATAAAAATGGAGAACCTATCATAGGAGCCAACGTTCTCATAAAAGGGACCTCTATCGGAACCATTACAGACTTTAATGGAAAATATACACTGGAAGTTCCAGAAAACGCTATTATCCAAATTTCATACATCGGGTATTTGAGTCAAGATATCAATGTAAACGGCAAGAAAGAAATAACTGTTCGTTTAGCGGAAGATACACAAAGTTTAGATGAAGTAGTCGTTGTTGGCTATGGTACTCAAAAAAAAGGAGAAGTCGCAAGTGCAATCTCTTCTATCAAATCCGAAAATTTCATCAAAACACCGTCTACCGACCCAGCCCAACTTATTAAAGGACAAGTACCGGGTTTAAGCATCATCACACCAGACGCAAATCCAACATCTACATCCGAAATTTCTCTTAGGGGAATCACAACCCTAAAAGCCAGCGCAAGCCCACTCGTTTTGATTGATGGTATTCCAGGAGACTTAAATTCAGTTTCACCTGATGACATTCAACAAATAGACGTATTAAAAGACGGCTCTGCCGCAGCGATCTACGGAACACGTGGAACAAATGGCGTAATTCTGATCACGACTAAAAACACCTTAGGAGAAATGCCAACAGAGGTGGACGTGAACGCATATATATCCACACAACAAATAATAAAAAGACTGCCTTTTATGAATGCGGACGAATACCGTCAACGAGTTAAAGAAGGAGTAGCCGGGGCTCAAGACGATGGTGCTACAACCGACTGGCTAGACCAAGTAACCCGTACCCCATTTACTCAAATTTACAACATCAGCTTACGAGGTGGTAGTCGTACAACAAATTATGTAGCTAGTTTTGAATATAGGGGGTTAAATGGATTAATCAAGCGAACCAACAACCAGATGTATTATCCCCGTATTGAAATTACACATCGTATGTTCAACAATAAATTAAAATTAAACGCTAGTTTAAGCGGATATAAGCAAAGTTATTTCTCTGGCTCGGATGGAGGAAGTTATAACAGCGAGGTTTACAGGAATGCTCTGATATACAATCCAACAACACCTGTCTATAATGCAGAGGGAAAATATTCGGAAAGTACCAAAAACGAATATTACAATCCTGTCGCTATGCTAAATGAGGTTGAAGGAGAAAATCAAGCTACAAATTTGAGGATGTTTGGAAATATCACTTACACTCCAATAGAAGGCTTGGACATTAAATATCTCGTTTCTTCCAACACTTATAATCAAACACGAGGTTATTACGAGACGCAAAACCATAAATCTACATGGAGAGATGGGAAAAATGGTTACGCATCTCGCGGAACAACACGAAAAGCGCAAGATCTATCAGAGCTAACAGTTCAATGGAGGAAAACACTACTAGAAGACCATTCATTCACGCTATTGGCCGGTTATAGTTGGCAAAAGGATACATATCAAAATTATTATATGCAAAACTATGATTTTCCATCTGACGATTACACATACAATAATATGGAAACCGGACAAGCCTTAAAAGATGGCAAAGCCACGGAATTCTCAGAAGCAAACGAAAGTAGGCTGATTGGTTATTTCGGCCGTTTAAACTACAGTTACAAGGGTAAATACATGCTAGCTGCCAGTATTCGTCACGAAGGATCCACCAAATTTGGCGCAGATCATAAATGGGGAAATTTCCCCTCCGTATCCGGTGCATGGAATATTAAAGGCGAGAATTTCCTAAAAGATATAGAAGAACTATCCACCTTAAAATTACGTGCAGGTTTCGGTATAACCGGTACAGTTCCCGATGATCCCTATATGTCCTTAAACACATTGGATTTCGGCACATATGTATATTACAATGGGTTATATATAAAAACCATCCGCCCAGATTCTAACGCTAATCCAGATTTAAGATGGGAGAAAAAGAAAGAGGTTAACATTGGTATAGATTTCGGATTTCTGGATGATCGTATCAGCGGTAATATTGACTATTATAATCGTAAAACAGAGGATCTGCTATGGGATTATACCGTACCATCTCCACCTTATCTCTATTCTAGTATGGTGGCGAACGCAGGTTCTATGAGAAATTCAGGTATCGAGGTTGGTATAACCGCAATACCCATACAAACCAAAGATTTTCAATGGACAACCTCGACCAACTACTCAACAAATAAAAACAAGCTATTATCACTATCTAATGATCAGTTTATATCTAGTGGTTACTCAGATAAAGGTTCCACCGGAGAACCATTACAAACCACTACACATCGCATTCAAGAAGGTGAACCAATAGGTAATTTTTGGGGATACAAAACAATTGATATTGACGATAATGGACATTGGATCATAGAGGGAGCAGATGGTAACCCTAAACCAATCTCCGAGCAACAACCAACAGATAAACAGGTCATCGGAAACGGCTTACCTAAGCACTACCTTAATTGGAACAATTCTATCAGTTGGAAAGGTTTCGATTTTTCAGTAACTATGCGTGGAGCTTTCGGATTTGATATCTTGAATATGCCACGCTTACAATATGGGGCTCCTGTCATGCTAGCAAGAGGTAATGTACTAAACGAGGCATTCGACACAAAATTTGGCAACTCTCCTTTGGCGATAGATCAGGAACTTCAATATGTAAGCTACTACATCGAAAAAGGCAACTACTGGAAAATAGATAATATAACCCTCGGTTATACATTCAATTTCAATACATGGATTAAACGGTTAAGGATATATGGGACAGTCTCTAACTTAGCCACCATCACTGGATATTCAGGAATCGATCCTGAGGTCAGTTTAAGTGGTTTGACTCCTGGCGTAGATAACAAAAACCGTTACCCGTCTACCCGAACTTACACATTTGGTGTTTCTATTAAATTTTAAATCGCAATAAATCATGAATACTTATATAAAAATTCTATTAGGCACTTGCTGCTCTTTTAGCATACTTTCTTGCAGCAACAATCTGGATGAGACCGTATATTCGAAAGTAACAGAACAAACATACAATTATACAGTAGATGATTTCACTCCTTCTATAGCGAGTGTATATAGTTATTTACGTAGCCAATCAGATCATTGGGGATACTTTTGCGCACAAGAAGTAAGCGCAGACGCAATCGTTATGCCACCTAATGCCTCTGGTTGGGATGATGGTGGCGCATACCGCCGTATGCATTATCAAACCTGGAATTCAGAGCAAGACCATGTGAAAAATATATGGTCATGGTTCTATCAAGGGGCTTTACTATGTAACAAAATTATCGAACAAATTGAAACAGGGGTAATACCCACACCCTCCGACACAGAAAAAACACAAGGATTAGCAGAGCTTCGGGCTATGCGAGCTTACTACTATTGGCAAATATGTGACAATTTCGGGGACGCTCCTCTTGTAACAACAACTGCGATGGATTTACCTGCCAAAAATACACGCAGAGAAATTTTCGACTTTGTAGAAAACGAACTTATAGAGGTAATACCTAATTTAAGCGAAGAAGTAGGAGGCAATTATTACGGGCGAATGACGAAATGGGCAGCCAAAGCTCTATTAGCCAACTTATATCTAAACGCACAAGTTTACATAAACGAAGCACGCTGGAATGACTGTATAACCCAATGTGATGATATTATAAACAGCGGGAAATTCACTTTAGCTGAAAATTACAAAGATCTTTTTAGGGCCCTGGGTGTCGAAAGCTGTAAAGAAATCATTTTTACAATCCCTTACGACGAGAATTTCGCTACGGGAAACAGTATATTTATGTTTTCTTGGCACGGTGAACTAAAAAAGAAATACAATACGATTGATACACCTTGGGGATGTGGATCTGCCATGGGAGTTACTCAATTCATAGACACTTACAATGAAAAAGATTCACGTTTAGCCGATACTTGGCTTATGGGGCAACAATTGGCCGCTGATGGTACTCCTTTATACGGAACTTATGATAAAATGGGAGAACCCCTGATCTACACGAAGGATATTCCTAGCGGAAATTATACCAGTGAGTTGGAAGGCTACAGAATGAATAAATTTGAGGTCGCTGAAAATTCATATTCCAGTTCAAACACAGACATTCCTGTATTCAGATATGCGGAAATTATGATGATGAAAGCCGAATGCTTGTTACGTACAGGAAAATCCGGGGCTGGTACTTTGGTTACTCAAGTGCGCCAAAGGGCGTTTAAAGATAATCCTGAATTAGCGACAGTAACAGACTCCCAATTAGCGGGAAATACTTGCTATCAATATGGTTATGTGGAAGATTATAAAATCGTAGATAGAGGAAACACTGATCCAATCCAATTCGGAAGGATGTATGATGAGCTGGGTTGGGAATTTGCTTGGGAAATGCATCGCCGCAGAGATGCCATTCGTTTTGGTATATATACGACAAAGAGCTGGTTATCTCACAAGCCTGAGGGGGATTATCGTTCAGTATTCCCTATTCCGGAAACAGTATTGACCTCAAATCCAAACCTAGAGCAGAATCCTAATTATTTATAAACAAACATAATGTCCAACCTAGGTGCCCTTCTTTTAGAAGGACACCTACAATAAAACCATTATATGAGCAGGAGTCATACACACATTTTCTATTTACTTATTGGACTTTGTTTTTCTGTAAATATTCAAGGGCAGATTTTAGATCGTCATTTATCTGATTTATATGCGGATAAATTCAACCAGCAAGATAAGGAAATATACATACAGTCCATATCGAACAAACAAGCTAAAGATTTTCTCGCCGAAAACATTCCTTTTTTCGAATGTCCCGATAAAGATATCGAAGAGATTTATTATTTCCGATGGTGGACTTATAGAAAACATATAAAAGAAACACCAGAGGGATTTATAATAACAGAATTTCTGCCTGATGTCTCTTGGGCTGGGAAATATAACGGAATTTGTTGTCCAGCTTGGTTTCATTTCAGGGAAGGGAGATGGCTACATGAACAGCGTTACTTGAATGATTACGCCTATTACTGGTTAAGGGGTGGAGGTGATGTTCGATCCTATAGTTTTCCTATAGCGAATGCAATCTACCAATATTTTTTAGTCACAGGGAACGACTCTATATTAAAAGAGTCATATCCTGAACTGGTCTCTAACTTCAACGGATGGGAAAAAGAGAAATTTAATTCCGAAACCGGCCTTTTCTGGCAAACAGACAACCGTGACGGCATGGAAATTTCTATCGGAGGAAATGGCTATAGGGCTACCATTAACTCATATATGGCAGCAGAAGCAAATACTCTTTCTTGGGTCGCTCAGAAAAAGAATGATCCTCAAGGTTCCTATTTTCACGAGAAAGCAGAGGCTATCCGTAACAAAATGTTTGATTTACTATGGGACGAACAGGCTTCTTTTATAAAAGTACTGCCTATGGATAGCAAAGCAATATTACGCGATGTCAGGGAATTGCATGGTTACACGCCTTGGAGTTTTGATCTAGCAAATCATTCTTATGCTATCGCATGGAAATTTCTAATGGACAAAAACCATTTTTTTGCTCCATATGGTCCTACAACCGCAGAACAATGTCATCCCAAATTCAAAGTTGTCTATGAAGGGCACGAATGCCAATGGAATGGTCCGTCTTGGCCTTTCGCCACAGCCATGACATTGACAGGGTTAGCGAATTTACTGAACGATCAAGAACAAAACTATATATCCAAAGACGATTTTTGGACATTACTGAAAATATATACAAAAAGCCAACATCTCACACTCGATAATGGTAATGTCATTCCTTGGATCGACGAGAACCTAAATCCTTTTACGGGAGATTGGATATCCAGAACCATGTTGAAAAATCACCAACCTAAAGAGAGAGGCAGAAACTACAACCACTCCTCTTTTTGTGATTTAGTCATAAGTGGGCTGGTAGGAATTCGTCCGCAAAGCGAAGACGTTCTTATCGTCAATCCTTTGATACCAGAAGATAAATGGGACTATTTTTGCCTAGATCATATAATGTATCATCATAAAAAAATATGTATTCTATATGATAAAACAGGAAAAAAATATAGTAACGGGAAAGGATTCTTTATCTTCGTCGACGGAAAAAGAGTAGCATCAGCAGATGCTTTGACAAAAATGGTTTGTAAACTTTAAACTTTTTATTATAAATCAGACCTACTAACATCAATAGGTCTGATTTATAAAAGCATTGATTAGATTATAACTTTAAATCTCAAAAAAATGAAACAGTTCGTATTATTATCTTTGACATGTCTAACATTATGGGGATGTAAACAAGCTCCCCATAAAGAAGCTCCTTTCAAAATGATTGACCAAGTGGACTTCTCACAAGTTCATATACAAGATAATTTCTGGTCTCCCAGGTTAAAGAAACATATATCGACCACTTTGCCTGTTTGTATTGATCAGATCGAGAACCAGACAGGGCGCATCCGCAATTTTGAGAATGCGGCAAAAAGGGAAGGGGAACATTCCGGTATTTTCTTTGATGATTCTGATGTATACAAAGCGTTGGAAGGCATGGCATACAGTTTGATCAACAATCCAAATCCAGAGTTGGAGAAAAAAGCGGATGAATGGATCGATAAATTCGCCGCCGCCCAACTACCGGATGGATATATTAATACGTATTACACATTGACCGCCCCGGAAAAACGATGGACTAATATGGACAAGCATGAAATGTATTGTGCCGGACACATGATAGAGGCAGGAGTGGCCTATTATAAAGCTACCGGAAAACGAAAACTACTAGATGTTTGTATACGAATGACCGATCACATGATGAGTATCTTTGGACCGGGAAAACGAGATTGGGTTCCCGGACATGAGGAAATTGAGTTAGCCCTTGTCAAACTATATCAAACCACAGGAGAGCAAAAATACCTAGATTTCGCTGATTGGTTGATCGAGGAACGAGGACACGGGCATGGCTCGAAAGGTGGGGAAGGTGAATGGGATCCATTCTACTACCAAGATGACAAACCTGTACGTGAGATGAGTGATATCGCTGGTCATGCCGTTCGTTGCATGTACTTGTATTGTGGTATGGCGGATGTGGCAGCGTTAAAGCAAGATTCTGGATATATCGAATCTTTGAATCGGTTATGGGATGATGTCGTACTCCGAAATATGTACATTACCGGGGGGATCGGCTCCTCACGCCATAACGAAGGTTTCACAGAAGACTATGACCTGCCAAACCTAGATGCTTATTGTGAGACCTGCGCTTCGGTTGGAATGGTATTGTGGAATCAACGAATGAATCAATTTACTGGTGACTCCAAGTATATTGATGTCCTCGAACGATCCATGTACAATGGAGCTTTAGCCGGTATATCGCTGGAAGGGGATCGTTTTTTCTATGTTAATCCTTTGGAATCTAAAGGAGACCATCACCGTCAAGCATGGTATGGTTGCGCTTGTTGCCCAAGCCAAATATCTCGCTTCCTTCCATCTATCGGTAATTATATTTACGGAACCTCCAATGAGGCGATCTGGGTAAATCTGTACATAGGTAATTCTACTGAGATAAACACAGACAACACAAATGTCACGTTGAGACAAGAGACCAATTATCCTTGGGATGGAACTGTAAAACTAACTGTAACTCCTTCTAATCCGTTGAAAAAAGAGATACGTTTACGTATCCCTAGTTGGTGTGAACAATATACCTTATCGGTAAACGGGCAACTAGTAAAAGCTCCAACAGAGAAAGGATACGCCGTATTAAATAAAGAGTGGAAACAAGGAGACGTAATCTCCTTATCAATGGAGATGCCAGTCAAATTGATGACCGCAGACCCTAGAGTTAAGCAAAACATCGGTAAGCGTGCCATACAAAGAGGGCCTCTCGTATATTGCATGGAAGAGGTAGATAACCCTCAAGATTTTGATAACCTAAAAATCGCGGCGAACACCTCTTTTAATGCCCAGTTTAATCCGAAATTATTAAATGGGATTACAACCATAAAGGCCACTACGAATGAGTTGGCAATCACTTTGATCCCTTATTATACATGGGATAACCGGAAAGCGGGGAAAATGAAAGTATGGATTGATTATAACGAATGATATAAACTACTAATTTACTAACTTATGAAACTTCTTCCTAAAATATTAGCATTATCGCTCGCTATGGTCGTTACCACTTCCGTAGCGGCCAATCAGCTTGCTAATGAAAAAACAGCTATCTCTGTTAATTACAAAAACAACCGTTATCCGTTGCTACAGAAACCTTACATAGAATTACCGATCGGTTCTATCCGGCCTACCGGCTGGATGCAGGAGCAATTAGTACGGATGAAGAACGGCATGACTGGAAACTTGGATCAAGTATACGAGAAAGTCATGGGCCCTCGTAATGGTTGGCTAGGTGGTGATGGTGACGTATGGGAACGTGGCCCTTATTGGATAGACGGTCTTCTTCCACTAGCCTATATACTCAATGATCAAGCGCTTATCGATAAGGTAAAGCCATGGGTCGAATGGACCTTGGCTTCCCAAAAGCCCAACGGCTATTTCGGACCGGATACAGACCGGAGTTACGAACCGGGATTACAACGGGACAATTCCCGGGATTGGTGGCCTAAGATGGTGATGATGAAAGTAATGCAACAATATTACTCAGCCACAGGCGATACACGGGTCATTGATTTCTTTACTCGATATTTTAAATACCAATTAGCCGAGTTGCCTCAAAACCCACTAGGTAAATGGACCTTTTGGGGAGAGCAAAGAGGGGGTGATAATTTAATGGTCGTCTATTGGCTATATAATATCACAGGCGACAAGTTCTTATTGGATTTAGGAGAGTTGATTCACAAACAGACGTTTAACTGGACGGATATCTTCTTAAATCAAGATCATCTATCCCGCCAACTCAGTTTGCACTGTGTCAATCTGGCGCAAGGCTTCAAGGAACCGGTTGTTTATTATCAACAGAATCAAGATCCGAAACAGATATGCGCCGTTAAGAAAGCGGTAAAGGATATACATAATACGATCGGTCTCCCGACCGGGCTTTGGGGTGGCGACGAACTACTTCGTTTCGGTGAGCCGACTACCGGTTCCGAATTATGTACCGCCGTGGAGATGATGTTCTCATTGGAAGAGATGCTGGAAATTACAGGGGATGTTCAATGGGCCGATTATCTGGAGCGAGTGGCCTACAACGCATTGCCGACTCAAGTGACAGATGATTACTCTGCCCGTCAATATTATCAGCAAACCAACCAAGTAGCCGTTACTCGTGAGTGGCGTAATTTCTCCACGCCACACGATGATACGGATATCTTATTCGGAGAACTTACGGGTTATCCTTGTTGTACCTCAAACTTACATCAAGGCTGGCCTAAATTAGTTCAAAACCTTTGGTACGCTACGGCGGATAATGGTATAGCCGCTCTTGTATACGCACCTTCGAGTGTCAAAGCTAAGGTAGCCAACGGAGTGACCGTGCAAATCGAGGAAGAGACCGCTTATCCGTTTGACGAGACTCTGCATTTTAAATTCGCTTTCGAGGATAAAAAAATAAAGAGAGCCTTCTTCCCTTTCCATATTCGCATCCCAGCATGGTGTAATCAGCCGGTGATCAAACTGAACGGAGAGAATGTCGTCGTGGATGCATATCCCGGGGAGATCGCCCGTATCAACCGGGAATGGAAACAAGGTGATGTCCTAACCGTTGAACTCCCAATGCAAGTAGCGGCCAGCCGTTGGTACGGAGGCAGTGCGGTAATCGAACGGGGGCCATTGGTTTATGCCTTGAAGATGAACGAGAAATGGGAGAAGAAGACATTTGAAGGAGAGAAGGCGGCTCAATACGGTAACTGGTATTATCAAGTGACTTCAGATTCTCCTTGGAACTATGCGCTTACACATAAATCCTTGGAACCAGACCAAATCAACGACAACTTTGTCGTAGAGAAAACGAAAGTGACTACCGACTATCCTTGGAACATAGAGAATGCCCCGATTACAATCAAGGCGAAAGGCAAACGTCTTAATGGGTGGTCTTTATATAGAGGTTCCTCTGGTTCTATCTCGTATTTTACCCAGCAAGGCAATGATATGGGCGACGAAGAAAGCATCGAGTTAATCCCTTATGGCTGTACCACTTTACGTATAACTGAATTTCCGGTACGGTAAAAATAATGTACCAATATGCCAATGCTTATTCTACACAAATAGATCTGCATTGGCATATTGGCACATTCCCCCATTGGCACATTATTTCAATTCTTCTTCATCGTATAATCCTTCACCCCCAAGGAATCATACGCCTGCAAAAGCGCCTCGTCATTATCGGAGATCATTAACAACTTGTCGTTCTCCTTTAATTCCGTATTTCCTTTCGGGATGAAATAGCGGCCTTCCCGTTTCACCATTACCGCCAAGGTATGATCGGGTAAAGTCAGCTGCATCAATTTATTTCCATGGGATAATACCGCCGGGGTAATATCGATCTCGCTCATAGCGCTCTTGATCTCCTCGGGAAGCTCGATGCCAAACTCATCCTTTCGTTCCGGCTCATCCACCATATCCAGCCATTTAGCGGCTTGGGTAACCGTGGTTCCTTGAATCAGCAAAGAAAGAATCGTGATAAAAAATACGATATTAAAGAACATACCGGCATGCTCGATCCCGGCGATCATCGGGTAAGTAGCGAAAATAATAGGAACCGCCCCGCGTAATCCCACCCATGAGATATACAGTTTACCTTTGAAGGAGAAATTCTTATAAGGTATCAAGCAAAGGAACACGCTAATCGGACGGGCGATCAAGATCATAAAGACTCCCACCATAACACCTACACCCGTCACCGGTAATAACTCATGCGGGTTCACTAGCAAGCCTAACGTAAGGAACATCACGATCTGCCACAACCAAGCGAAACCGTCAAAGAACGTCCCCATACTTTTCTTGTGAACAATCTTAGCGTTACCAACCACCAAACCAGCGATATAAACCGCTAAATAGCCATTACCCTTACATAAGGTCGTAGCGGCGAAGGTGAAGAAAGCCGTAGCCAATAAAAGGATCGGATACAAAGACTCGTTATCTATATCGATCTTATTGATAATCAACACAGCCAGTCTCCCCAATAAGAAACCGGCGATAGCTCCCACCGATAATTGAATGACCAAGGATAGCCCGGCCTCCCAAATATTCATACCTCCGCTTTGTATGTAAGCGATCAGAAGCAAGGTAAGCATATAAGCCATCGGGTCATTACTACCACTCTCCAGCTCCAAGGTAGGACGCAGACGCTCTTTCAAATAAACCCCTTTACTGCGCAAGATGGAGAAAACCGAGGCTGAGTCCGTAGAGGACATGACCGCCGCCAGCAATAAAGATTCCGGGAAAGTCAACGTAACATATTTGCCAAATAAACCAAATAACCAATAGATAAACCCGCCCGTGATAAAGGTCGTAGCCAACACCCCGAGCGTAGCCAATACCACACCTTGCGAGGCGATAGGTTTGACCTCCGCAACTTTCGTGTCCATACCACCCGAGAACAAGATGATACTCAACGCCAACATGCCGATAAACTGGGCTACATTCGGATCGCTGAACTGGATGCCCAGACCATCGCTGCCAAACAACATTCCCACACCAAGGAACAACAACAAAGCGGGTAAGCCGAAACGATAACCGGCCTTACCTGCGAATATACTAAAAAACAGGATCACCGAGGCTATTAATAGCACTTGCTCAGGATTTTGAAACATACGCAAAACGGGTTTTATGATTAGTGATTTGATACTTTGTCACAAAGTTCGTAAACTTTTTGCAATTATAATCACACAAAAAGAAGAAATCCGGTCCCAAATTTACAGGAAGACCAGATTTATTCTTTCTATAGAAAAACAAATCTTTCTTACAAATTGTTCGAGAATTTTTCTATCTCGCATAGAATCATTACTTTTGGCAAACATACATATCCGCTTTATGAACAAAAAACATCTATTTGCGCTGTTGTTCACATTACTCGTATGGACGAGCTGTAACAACCAACAACATTTTATTACCGACGCCGCTTACCGAGCTGAGGTTGAGAACGATTTCCAAGCGAAACAGGCCGCTCTGCCTAACGGAAACCTTTTCGCAGTATTTAACGATCAAATGACTCCCGAAGAGAGGGAGGCGTTAACCTTCATGTACGCCTATATGCCGATTGGAGACATCACGGACTATAGTGGCGATTTCTATTTGAAAAACATCCGTTCCTCTTTCCAAGCACGGAATGAGATGCCTTGGGGCGATAGCATCCCAGAGGATATCTTCCGCCATTTCGTATTGCCGGTACGAATCAACAATGAGAATCTGGATGAAAGCCGCATGGTTTTCTTTGATGAGTTGAAAGACCGGGTGAAGGGTCTCTCGTTGTACGACGCCGTACTGGAAGTGAATCACTGGTGTCATGAGAAGGTTATCTATACTCCTTCCGATGGGCGCACAAGTTCCCCTTTGGCATCCGTGAAGACCGCCTACGGTCGTTGCGGCGAGGAGTCTACCTTCACGGTAGCCGCTTTACGTTCCGTGGGTATCCCCGCACGTCAGGTATATACACCTCGCTGGGCGCATACGGATGATAACCACGCATGGGTAGAAGCTTGGGTGAATGGTAAATGGTATTTCTTCGGCGCTTGCGAGCCCGAACCGGTATTGAATCTGGGTTGGTTCAACGGCCCTGCTTACCGGGGTATGTTGATGCATACGAAAGTATTCGGTAAATACAATGGCCCGGAGGATGTCATGGAACGTACCGATGGGTATACCGAGATCAACGTGATCGATAATTACGCACCTTCGGCTAAAGCTGTTATCACGGTTACGGATGCCAATGGCAAGCCGGTAAAGGACGCTTTGGTAGAATTCAAGATTTATAACTATGCCGAGTTTAACAGTGTAGCCCGCAAGAAGACGGACGCAGATGGCAAATGCTCATTATCCGCCGGAAAAGGGGATATGCTGGTATGGGCCAGCAAAGATGGCAAGTTCGGCTACAGCAAGGTCTCTTTCGGCAAGGACGGAGAGGTTACGATCGCCTTGAATAAGAAACCGGGAGATGTGGAGACGATCGCCCTAGATATCGTACCACCGGTAGACGGCTCTATCCCCGCAGAAGTTACACCGGAGCAAAAGGAGGCGAACGCCAAACGTTTATTGGAAGAAGACGCTATCCGTAATAAATATGTAGCTACTTTCTATACGGAAGAGAAAGCAGAGGCTTTAGCGAAAGAATTGGGTATCGACCCGATGAAGACGGAGGATTTCATGATCGGTAGCCGTGGTAACTGGATGGAGATCGAGAAGTTCTTACGGGAGACTCCCGCCGAGAAGCGTGCGCAAGCGATGGCTTTATTGGATGTCGTATCCGCTAAGGATCTACGTGATACACCTGCGTCTGTCTTCGCGGACCATTTAAACAATACGCCGGCCGTTCAAAGCGAATGGTTCAATGAATATATCATGAATCCTCGTGTGGCCAATGAGTTCCTGACTCCTTATAAGAGTTTCTTCGCTGCAAACATTGAGCCTTCCCTTGCGAAACAAGCCGTAGAGAATCCACAGGCATTGGTGGATTGGGTGAAGAATAACGTCTCCATTAACGACGCGCTAAACGCACAACGTATTCCGATCATGCCGATGGGTGTATGGAAATCCCGCATCGCTGATAAGGGCTCCCGTAATATCTTCTTCGTGGCCGTGGCTCGTAGCTTAGGTATTCCGGCACGTATCGAGCCGGTAGCCCGCAAGATCCAGTACTTCAAGGACAACGCTTGGGTAGACGTCGATTTCGAGGCTGCCGTACAGACGACCGCTAAACAAGGCAAGGTAATCGCTTCTTACCAACCAATCAAGGCGCTGCAAGACCCGAAATATTACAGTCACTTCACGATCGCCAAGGTTTTGCCGAACGGTACTTTACAGACCTTGAATTTCGAGAGAGGCGGTAATGTGGATATGGGCTTGGGAGATACTTGGAGCGGATTACTGAAGAAACCGTTATCCATGGATGAAGGTAATTATATGTTAGTGACCGGTACTCGTATGGCAAACGGTAGCGTATTGGCCGAGATCGAGTTTTTCAATGTGGAGGCAGACAAGACCACCCCGATCCAATTGGAGATGCGCGAAAGCAAGGACGAGATACAGGTGATCGGTAATTTCAACTCCGAGAATAAATTCAAACGTGCGGACAACGGCGAGGAAACTAGCTTGCTAGCTACTACCGGACGTGGCTACTATATCGTAGCGCTTCTAGGCTCCCGCCAAGAACCGACAAACCATGCGATGCGTGATATCGCCGCCGTGAAGAAGGAACTGGAGGATTGGGGACGAGGCATCGTGCTTCTCTTCCCGGACGAGAAAGGCTATAAGAACTTCGATCCGAAAGAGTTCGGCGATTTACCGGGCACGATCACATACGGTCTGGATATCGACGGGGCGATCCAAAAGGAGATGGCTACAGCGATGAAATTGCAAAACGCCAATACCTTGCCGATCTTCTTGATCGCCGATACGTTCAATCGTGTCGTATTTGTCTCTCAAGGCTATACAATTGGCTTGGGCGAGCAGTTAATGAAAGTCATACATAAGCTATAACAGATCGTTTCACAAGTGTGATCTGATCTTTTCACCCATGTGAAACGATCGGATCACGGCTGTGAAACGTTCTTTTCACATAGGTGAAAAGATCTATACGACAGGAGACACTCATTTCTTCTACCACAAACCGATCAGACTTCCTCCCTAGATTCGTTTTAATTCCCTTATTTTTCCCGTTCTTCCCAATCGGGGATTCATCTCTCAAAAAAATAATATCTTTGATTAAACCTTTTTACGAAAGGAGAGTCTAAACTTGCGTTTAGTTATATATTTTGGAGTAACGAGTGTAAATTATCAGTAAATACCATACGAGAACATGATGACAAAGAGAGCGAAATGGGGAGTTACGGCGGCTATCTTATTAATGATAGCGGGAATGATCGCTTACCCTCAATTGAAAAACAAGTTCAAGGCATCCCAAGATGCCGCTTCCGTCGTACCCACATCGGGCACGAGCCTGCGAAACCAGACACTTAACATCAACGCCGAGGTATTGAAATACCAATCATTAACCGATAAGATCATGAGTACCGGAAGTACCCTTCCGGACGAAGAGGTGGATTTGGCTTTCGAGTCTTCCGGTAAGGTGGTAGCCATCTATTTCACGGAAGGTAGCCACGTAAAGGCGGGCGATCTGTTGGCTAAAATCAATGACAAGCCGCTGCAAGCCCAGCTAAAGAAGCTGGAAGCCCAAGTTCCTTTAGCCAAGGATCGTGTCTATCGCCAACGCACCTTGCTGGAGAAAGACGCCGTCAGCCAAGAAGCCTACGAGCAAGTAGCCACCGAATATGAGAAGCTAATGGCGGATATCGAGCTAGTCAAAGCGAATATCGCCCAGACAGAGCTTCGGGCTCCTTTCGACGGGATCATCGGACTTCGCTCCGTGAGTGAGGGCGCGTACGTTACTTCCTCCTCTTCCGTAATCGCGAAGTTGACCAAGATATCCCCGTTGAAAATCGAGTTCTCCATTCCCGAGAGCTACGCGGCCGAGGTACAAGACGGAACCCCGATCCTGTTCCGCATGGAGAAAAACGGTATGATGCAGAACTATAAGGCGACCGTTTACGCTGTGGAAAGCAAGGTCGACATGGCGACCCGTACCTTGAAAGTACGTGCCACTTACCCGAATCCGGGCGAGAATATCTTACCCGGCCGTTATACCTCCGTCGAGATCAGCAAGCGGGAGATCAAGGACGCTTTAGCCATCCCCAGCGAGGCCGTTATCCCCGAGATGGGAAAAGACATCGTTTACTTATATAAGAACGGCGTGGCCGAGCCTCAAGAGATCACGATCGGTATACGAACCGAGAGCCGTGTACAGGTATTGCAAGGGTTGAATGTGGGCGATACGCTGATCACGTCCGGCGTGATGCAGTTACGTACCGGCATGAAAGTTTCTATTGATAACTTGACTGAATAAGGAGAAGAACGATGGCAAATATTTCAGAAACCAGTATAAACCGGCCCGTACTCTCGACAGTGATGATGCTGGTCATCCTCCTGTTCGGCTTTATCGGTTACCGGTTCCTTGGCGTCCGGGAGTTCCCGAGCGTAGACCAGCCGATTATCTCGGTCAATGTATCTTATCCCGGAGCGAACGCAGACGTGATCATGAACCAGATCACCGAGCCGTTGGAGCAGAATATCAACGGTATCCCGGGTATCCGTTCATTGAGTAGCGTGAGTAGCCAAGGCAGCAGCCGCATCACGGTAGAGTTTGAGTTGTCCGTGGATATGGAAACGGCGGCGAACGATGTACGTGATAAGGTATCTCGTGCCCAACGCTACCTTCCCCGCGACTGCGACCCACCTACGGTATCGAAAGCGGACGCCGACGCCTCCCCGATCATGCAGATCGCCATCCGAAGTAACAAACGCTCGTTGATGGAGTTGAGCGAGATCGCCGAGCTAACGGTGAAAGAGCGTTTGCAGACCATCGAGAACGTGAGTGGCGTGGATATCTGGGGACAAAAACGATATTCCATGCGCCTATGGCTGGACCCGATCAAGATGGCAGGTTACGGAGTGACCCCGATGGACGTGAAAAACGCTGTCGATAACGAGAACGTGGAACTTCCCTCCGGTAGTATCGAGGGTAATACGATCTCCTTATCTATCCGTACCTTAGGATTGATGCATACCGCCAAGGAGTTCAACGATTTAATCATCAAGGAAGACAACAACAATATCGTACGCTTCAGCGATGTCGGACGTGCGGAGGTAGCTCCCGAGGACTTGCGGAGCTTACTGAAGAAGAACGGCGAGCCAATGGTTATGACCGTTATCATCCCCCAACCGGGAGCCAACCATATCGAGATCGCCGACGAAGCCTACAAGCGTATCGAGCAATTACAAAAAGACCTGCCGGAAGATGTCACGATCGAGATGATGTATGACAACACCCGCTTTATCCGGGCCTCTATCGGCGAGGTACAACAGACGATCTACGAGGCTTTCCTCTTGGTCGTATTGATTATCTTCTTGTTCCTCCGCGACTGGCGGGTCACGCTGGTTCCTGTCGTCGTTATCCCCGTATCGTTGGTAGGAGCTTTCTTCGTGATGTATATCTCCGGATTCTCCGTCAACGTATTGACGATGTTGGCGGTCGTGCTCTCGGTCGGTCTGGTGGTAGACGACGCGATCGTGGTGGCGGAGAATATATATGTACGCATCGAGCAAGGCATGTCACCGAAAGAGGCGGGTATCGAAGGATCGAAAGAGATCTTCTTCGCCGTGGTATCTACCACGATCACCCTGATCTCCGTATTCTTGCCGATCGTGTTTATGGAAGGTATGACGGGGCGCTTATTCAAGGAGTTCAGTATCGTGATCGCCGGTTCGGTCGCTATCTCCTCGTTCGTGGCCCTTACGTTTACACCGATGTTGGCTACCAAGCTATTGAAGAGGAGAGAGAAGAAAAACTGGTTCTATCGGAAGACCGAGCCGTTCTTCGAGGGATTGAACACGATCTACGCCAAGTCGTTGAACGCATTCTTGAACCATAAGATATGGTCGATCCCTATCGTTATCCTTCTTTTCGGATCGATCGGGTACTTCTGGAAGAACATTCGTTCCGAGTTATCGCCTTTGGAGGACCGTTCCATGATCTCCGTGAATATGCGCGGGCCGGAAGGGGCTACCTTCGAGTTTATCCGCGACTACGCGGACCGTATCGAGCAAATAGCCGACTCCATCGCTCCCGAGAAGCAATCCATCATGACCCGCTCGTGGGAAGGAGGAGGTTCGCTAAACCTCATATTAAGCGATATCAAGGAACGGGAACGCTCGCAAATGGAGATCGCCGAGACCTTGTCGAAAGAAGTCCGCAAAGAGACCTTGGCCCGCGCCTTCGTACAACAGCAATCCACCTTCGGCGGACGCCGGGGCGGTATGCCTATCCAATACGTATTGCAGGCCCCGACCTTGGATAAACTGCAAGAGTTCCTGCCCACGTTTATGCAAAAGGTGAACGAGAGCCCGGTCTTCCAGATGGCGGACGTGAACTTGCGCTTCACCAAGCCGGAGGCACGTATCGAGATCGACCGGGATAAGGCTTCCTTATTGGGCGTCAGCACCCGCAACATCGCCCAGACCTTGCAATATGCGTTGAGCGGACAGCGTATGGGCTACTTCTATATGAATGGTAAGCAATACCAGATATTGGGCGAGATCAACCGCCAGCAACGAAATACCCCTGTCGATTTAAAATCGATCTATGTACGTAGTAACAATGGGGAAATGATCCAGTTGGATAACTTGGTTAAGGTTACGGAAAACGTGGCGCCGCCCCAATTGTATCGCTATAACCGTTTCGTATCAGCGACGGTTTCCAGTGGATTGAATAAAGGATACACGATCGGCGATGGCCTGGACGAGATGGACCGTATCGCCTCGGAGGTGCTGGATGGTAGCTTCCGCACCGCTCTTTCCGGCGAGTCGAAAGAGTTCCGTGAGAGTTCTTCCAGTTTGATGTTCGCCATGATCTTGGCCTTGCTGATGATTTATTTGGTGTTGGCCGCCCAGTTCGAGAGTTTCAAGGATCCGTTGGTAGTGATGTTCACCGTACCTTTGGCTATCGCCGGTGCGCTGATGTTCATGAGCTATTCGGGTATCACGATGAATATATTCAGCCAGATCGGTATCATTATGTTGATTGGTTTGGTGGCGAAGAACGGTATCTTGATCGTAGAGTTCGCCAATCAGCGGCAAGAGTCGGGACTTAGTTTGCCGGAAGCGATCCGCTCGTCCGCGACCCAGCGTCTGCGCCCGATCTTGATGACTAGCGTATCCACCATCCTCGGTTTGGTGCCATTGGTATACGCTACGGGCGAGGGTGCCCAAGGGCGTATCGCCATGGGTGTAGCGGTAGTAGGCGGAATGTTGGTATCGACCTTCTTGACCCTGTTTATCGTACCGGCCATGTATTCGTTTATATCCACCAACCGAAAAAAGAACATTACTGAATAATAAATAAACACATGAATAAGTACCTATATACATTACTATTGGCCTTCTCTTCCCTCTTTATGGCGGAGGCGCAGCAACTATTCGATCTGAAACGGTGTATCGAAACCGGATTAGAGCAGAACTACTCCATCCGTATCATTCGTAACGAGCAACAGATCAGCGACAATAACGCCACCCCGGGAAACGCCGGTTATCTGCCTACCGTAGATATGAGCGGTGGATTCAGCGGAAATATCAATAACAACCGTAACAGCCTGCAAGACGGATCGATCGAGAAGGCGAATGGTATAAACAGCGAGACGGGCAACGTCGGACTAAACGTTAACTGGACGGTTTTCGACGGTTTCGGTATCCAAGCCGAATACTCTCGCTTGAAAGAATTACAGCGAATGGGGGAATTGAACACCCGCATGACCATCGAGGATTTCGTAGCCAACCTTTCCAGCGAGTACTACAACCTGATCCGGCAGAAAATCCGTTTGCGTAACCTCCGTTCCACCTTGGATCTTTCCAAGGAGCGTTTACGGATCGTGGAAGAACGGTATTATATCGGCTCCATGTCCCGTCTGGACTTGCAACAGGCTCAAGTGGACTTCAACTCGGATAGCTCCAAGGTATTAAACCAATTGGAGGTCGTGCATACCTCCCGTATCCGCCTGAACGAGTTAATGGCATTAAATAATGTGGAGGAGGAAATCCAGATCAAGGACTCCTTGATCTACCCGAACCCGTTCCTCGACGAGGTAGATCTATGGAAGAATACCCTCGAAGCCAACGCCTCGCTCCTGATCGCCCAAAAGAACCAGACGTTGTCTCAGCTTGATTATAAAAAGGTAAAAAGCCGCTATTATCCCTATGTCAAGCTAAACGCAGGCTACGGCTACACGGCAAACTGGACGGAAGTAGGCAATTACGACCTCCAACAACGGCTGGGGCTTAATTACGGCGTGACCATCGGTATGAGCCTCTTCGACGGTTTCAACCGGAAACGTGAGCAACGCAACGCCCGCATCCAAATCGAGAACCAGCAATTGCGCATCCAAGAACTGGAACTTGCCCTGCGTGCGGACATGAGCAACTTCTGGATGGCCTATAAAAACAACCTCGACCTATGGAGCCTAGAGAAAGAGAACCTCGTAGCCGCCCAAGAGAACTACCGGATTGCCATCGACCGCTATAAACTCGGCGAGTTGTCTGGTATCGAATTGCGTGAGGCACAAAACAGTCTGCTGGAAGCGGAGGAGCGTCTTTCCGTGGCGGAATACTCCACCAAGATCTGTGAGATCTCGCTGCTTCAGTTAAGCGGACAGATATTAACCTATATCCGCCCCGAGCCGGAGAAAGCCAGTTTCTAGGATAAAGGCCAATGCCACGCCTATGGCACGACTGTGCCACTGCGATGGCACGCTGGTGCCACCGTTATGGCACGGGTGTGCCATCCGCATGGCACAAGTCATTATAACCCCGTTTAATGACTAGAGGCTTATGCTAATTGCGTTTTTTTATGTAAGTTCGCGGTAAATGGCAAGGTCTCATTGCCCAATGACAAAAAGAAATGCAAATACTACCAAAGGTTAATACATTACGAAAAGGATCGCTCTTGTACCGCAGCATCCGTTACCGTAAAGGATTCGGAGTACATTCGCCTTTCGTTTTTAACCTCATCACGAAGGTCATCGAGGAAAAATGCTCTTATTATAGTTTCTATGATATAGAGCTTTTACGTAAGCAGTTATTATTCAAGGAAGGAGAGATCACCTATCCAGACCGGCAGAACAAAGGGAAACGAAAGACCCGTTCCATCAGCGAGATCGTAAAACGGGAATCCATCCGGCCCAAGCATGGCGCCTTATTATTCCGTTTGGCAAACTATTTCAAGTCCAAGAATATCCTCCAGATAGGAACCACGATGGGGTTGTCTACCTTATATCTAACCTCCTATGCCACGGGATTGAGATGTATCGCCTTGGAAAATGTACCGGAATTCGCCACGATCGCCCGTCAAGCATTCGCTAAAGAGGGACGTAATCCCATCGATTTGCGTATCGGTAATTATAAGGACTTGCTTCCCCAAGCCTTAAATGACATAAATAGCTTAGATTTTGTTTTTTTCAACACTTTATATGAACAACATAACAACCTCTGGCTGTTTAATGAATGTATGAGATATGCGCACAACGACACGGTATTCGTTTTTGAGGGAATCAAGGCGAGCCGTAAGATGCGTGAACTTTGGGAAGAGATCTGCGCATGTCCGGAAGTGACGGTCACCTTAGATCTTTACTCGCTAGGGATTGTCTTGTTCAACAAGAAATTGCACAAACGAGATTATATTGTTTATTTTTAGGATTCAAAACAAGTCAGATATGAAGAAGAGTATTATCTATACCAGAACAGGCGATAAAGGAACCACTTCACTGGTAGGTGGACAACGCGTGTCGAAAGCGCACGATCGGATCGAGAGCTATGGCACCGTAGATGAGCTGAACTCCTTTATCGGATTATTAATCACGGCCTTGAATGATGAGAAAGATACTGATTTCTTATCATTCATCCAGCATAAGCTATTCACGATCGGTTCTTACCTAGCCACGGATCAAGCGACCACGGAATTGAAAATCGAGAGCAAGGTAACGCCCGAGAGCATCGAGCGTATCGAGCGGGAGATAGACCGTCTGGATAACGAGCTGCCGAAAATGCATGCGTTCATCCTACCGGGAGGATGCCGCTCGGCCGCCCTCGCACACGTTTGCCGCACCGTTTGCCGTCGTGCCGAGCGACAAATCTATCGCTTGGCCGAGAATTGCCCCGTTGAGGAGCCTGTATTGATATTTATGAACCGTTTATCGGATTATTTCTTCGTTCTGGCACGAAAAGAATGCATAAATAATAACGGTAAAGAAATTATTTGGGATTATACTTGCGTATAATAAATAAAGTCATATTTTCGCGGAAAAATAGAGAACCAAATCGCTTCGGCGGTTATTAATACTTGACAGCTATGTATTGGACATTAGAGTTAGCTTCAAAATTGGAAGACGCACCCTGGCCTGCGACTAAGGATGAACTTATTGACTATGCACAACGTTCTGGTGCGCCATTAGAAGTGATTGAGAATTTGCAGGAAATGGAAGATGAAGGCGAGATTTACGAATGCATGGAAGACATCTGGCCGGATTATCCAAGTAAAGAAGACTTCTTCTTTAACGAGGAAGAATACTAGTTCAATTGAGAATTGAAAATTGAAAATTAAGAAATAGAAGAACGAGGTGGCGGACGATCGAGTTCCCCTGCCTCGTTGTTTTTTTGTGAAAATACAATTTATCCGGATTTGCTGCGTTTGTAGTTACAACGTGAAGTGAATGTTTAAATGAGAAGACGTCTTCTTTCGATCTTGATCCTTTTGTGTACTTGTGCGGGAATCGTACGGGCGCAATATGATGCACGCTTAAGTCAATACTTCATGGCGAAACCGTATTATAACCCGGCCGTGGCCGGAGCTACGGAGGACTTGAATATATTGGCTCTCGCCCGCTTGGAAATGATCGGCGTACATGGGGCACCCAAGTCGTTCTTCATTACCGCGGATATGCCACTCACTTTAGGCAAGACGAATCACGGTGTCGGATTGGTTGTATTTACCGAGGCAATCGGGCTTTTCCAGAATACGCATGTAGGGGCGCAATACGCCTATAAGTATAAATTATTCGGGGGAGTCTTGAGCGGCGGTCTGCAAATCGGCTTAGTCAACCAATCGTTCGACGGAACCAAGGTGATAAAGGTTGAGTCCGAATACCATCAAGAGACCGACGCCGCCATTCCTGTAGAGCAGGTCAGCGGCATGGGGTTGGATATGAACTTCGGTATTTACTATACCCATAAACGGTTTTACGCCGGGTTTGGCATGACGCATATCACCCAACCGGAGCTTCAACTGGACGAGAACGCCTATACCTATATAGGTCGTTCACTTAATTTAATGGGTGGATACAATATTCAATTAAAGAATCCGTTGATAGAATTACAGCCCTCGGTGTTCTTGCTGACAGACATGCAAAGTTTTCATGCGGATATTACCGCTAGGCTGGAATATAATAAGATGTTTAATGGTGGTTTTTCCTATCGGGTGAATGAATCGGTGGGCATCATGTTCGGCGTAAAGCTAGGTCGTTTCCATGCGGGTTACGCCTTTGATTTCCCGACCACGGCCCTAGGCCGGGCAAGTAGCGGTAGCCACGAGCTATGTGTCAAGTATGCCTTAAAGCTGAACAAGACGAAGACAGGGAAAAATAGACATAAAAGTGTACGTATATTATAGTATATGAAAAAAGTATTATTAGTACTTGTAACGGTAGCCTTGCTTACCTCCTGCGGTAAATCTCTCCGGAGTGCCGGCGGTGAGGTGACAGGTGTCAGATCGGTAGCGTTCAATGAACCAGCGCCGTATGGAATGGTCTTGGTTAAAAGAGGTTCGTTCGAGATGGGTCCCGCCGACAAGGATTCCTTGTGGGGAATCATGCCGGAGACGAAAGGGGTCTCTTTCGACGCGTTCTGGATGGATCAGACAGAGGTAACGAACGCCAAATATCGCCAGTTCGTTTATTATGTGAGAGACTCTATTATCCGTGAACGCTTGGCGGACCCGGCTTATGGAGGCAACGATCTGTTCAAGATCACGGAAGACCGTTACGGGGAGCCTGTCACTCCGCATTTGGACTGGAACCGTCCGATTCCTTGGAGACGGGCGAACGAGGATGAGCAACGTGCGATAGAAAGTGTCTATTACACGAATCCCGTTACCGGAGAGAAAGGTTTGGACCCTAAACAAATGATCTATAAATACGAGTGGTACGACTATACCGCCGCCGCCCTCCGCAAGAATCAATTGAACCCGGCGGACCGGGTTCGTAATACGGATATTCAGGTAGATCCGAACGAGGTAGTCATGATCTCCAAGGACACCGCTTACATCGATGATGAAGGACGTGTAATCAACGAGACGATCACCCGCCCGTTAAGCAGCGAATGGGATTTCTTGAATACCCGTATCGTCAATATCTACCCGGACGAGAATTGCTGGGTGAACGATTTCAAGAATGCGTACAACGAGCCATATACCCGTATGTATTTCTCTCATCCGGGTTACGATGATTATCCCGTAGTCGGTGTTTCTTGGGAACAAGCGACTGCCTTCTGCGTATGGCGTACGAATTTATACAAAGAATCCTTGAGCTTGCCACCGGGACAATTGGTAGAGCCATTCCGTCTTCCGTCCGAAGGAGAATGGGAATATGCCGCCCGTACAGGTAAGAACGAGAATAAGTTCCCTTGGTCTACCGACGAGCTTCAAGACAGCAAAGGCTGTTTCTTGGGTAACTTCAAGCCGGGTAAAGGTAATTATACGGAGGATGGCCATTTGATTACGTCTCGTGTAGGCTCTTTCGCCCCGAATGAGTTCGGGTTATACGATATGGCAGGAAACGTGGCGGAATGGACCTCAACGTCTTACTCCGAGTCTGGCCCGAGCCAAATGAGCGACATGAACCCGGATCTGCGTTACAACGCCGCCAAGAACGATCCCTACGCCATGAAAAAGAAAGTAGTGCGAGGAGGTTCTTGGAAAGATGTCTCACAATTTATCCGTTCGGACATGCGTACTTTCGAGTTCCAGAACGAGAGCCGTTCTTACATCGGTTTCCGTTGCGCACGTACCCAAATAGGATTCTCTCGCTCCAAGGGAAAGAAATAAGCGGGAATTATAAATTTAAAGTTTTGAATCATTTAAGACAATAATACGACGATGGGAAAATATAGAAGATATAAAAACAGACTGGAGATGTTCCTCTCCAGCGAAAGAGGAAAACGAGTATTGAACTTCCTGTATAGTTGGGGTGCGTCCATCGTAATCCTCGGTGCGTTATTTAAGTTATTACATATACCATACGCTAACCAAATCCTGTTCGTGGCGATGATCACCGAGTCTATCGTATTCTTTATCTCGGCGTTCGAGCATCCGAACAAGGAGTATCATTGGGAAGATGTTTTCCCCGTATTGAAATCAAAGAACCCGATGGATCGTCCGGATTTCACCGGTACGCCGATCTCAACCATGATCAATTCTACGGATAATGTAGAAGACGATGAGATAGCCGGGGGAATAAATATCGGTTCGGCAGCGTCTAAGGCGAACGCGCAAAGAGGTGGTTCCTTGAATATCGCAGGTAATCTGGACGTGACGGAAGAAGATACCAAGAACTTATCCGAGAGCATCAAGAAATTAAGCGGAGCGGCCGAGCAAATTTCCAAGATGGCGGAATTGACGGAAGCTACCCAAAAATATCTGGAGCAATTATCTGGCATGTCTGAGAACATGGAGCGTTTCAGCCAAGTGACTAATTCGCTTACGAACGTATCCGATACACTGTTGAACTCTTATAAGAGTATCACGGATAATTCCGATGGCATCAACCAAAACTCCCGTGGTTACGTACACCAGATGGAACAATTGAACCGTAATGTATCCGGATTGAATACCATCTATGAGATCCAGTTGAAGAGTATCAGTTCGCAGATCGAATCTATCGAACACATCAATAGTGGCTTGAATCGTATCCGTGAGATGTATGACGGATCGGTGGTAGATAGTTCCGTATTCCGTAACGAGACGGAAAAGATGACTCGCCAACTGGCCGAATTGAACCAAGTATACAGTCGTTTATTGCAAGCGATGACCGTGAATATGGGCTACCAACAACCGGCGCAGCCGCAACAACAACCTCAACAACCGATGTATCAGCAGCCACAACAGCCCGGTTACCAACAGCAATATCAGCAACCCTATGGTTACCAACAGCAACAACAGGCTCCGTATACAAACAACCCAATGAAGTAAAGAAATATGGCAGGAATATCAAATAATCCCAATTCTCCCCGTCAGCGGATGATCAACCTGATGTATCTGGTGTTCATCGCCATGATGGCACTGAACGTGTCGTCGGAGGTGCTGGATGGTTTTGAGTTGGTGGAAGG
Organism: Parabacteroides sp. AT13; assembly: GCF_002272965.1. NCBI lineage: Bacteria > Pseudomonadati > Bacteroidota > Bacteroidia > Bacteroidales > Tannerellaceae > Parabacteroides > Parabacteroides sp. AT13. The sequence goes on from NZ_NQMH01000001.1 coordinate 1,420,632, forward strand.
TAGCTTGCGAACCTCTATCGATAACTCCTCCCGCCGAAACAAGATTGTAGCGGACGAGATGGAAGCTTATTACCAAGAGAATCCCCAGAAAGTGGGTGAGTGGGCATTGAAGGCCCGTGAGGTGAAAAGAGCCTCAGATAGCCTCTATACGTATATACAAGATTTAAAGATCCGTATCGCTAAGGTAGCTGATGGCGAGAATGCCAACGTAAACAGCATCGAGCATAAGGATGATTTGGAAGCCGCCTCCCGTGTAATGCTCTCTCCTGTAAGCGGAGAAGGTAAAAAGCTGAGAGCGGAAATTGATAAGTACCGTATCTGGATGGGCGGCTTTATCGAAGATTCGGCGAAGACTGCCGTATTGGAGGCGAACCTAAGCACGACTCCCCCTCATAAAGCGGGGATCAATACCCGTACTTGGGAAGAGGCTTTGTTCGAGAATATGCCGGTAGCGGCGGCTGTTACCCTGTTAACAAAAATGCAAAGTGACGTTCGCTACGCCGAAGGTGAGGTCTTATCGAACTTATTGAATAGCGTAGACGTTGGCGATTACCGCGTGAACCAGATCACGGCGCAAGTAATACCGGAAAGCCAGATCGTAATGCGAGGAAGCCAGTACAAGGCGAATATCGTATTATCGGCGGTAGACTCTACGAAACGTCCTACGATCTATGTAAACGGAAAAGAATTACCTTACGAGAATAAAGGAGTCTTCACGGTGAATACCGGAGCTGCCGGGACATTCCCGATCAAAGGTTATATCGAGATGCCGAATAGCGACGGCAGCATCATGCGCCGGGATTTCGAGAGCGAGTATTTCGTGACCGAGCCGACAGCTACCGTGGCACCGACATTGATGAACGTATTATATGCCGGTATCGCCAACCCGATGCGTATCGCCGTCCCGGGTGTACCGAGCGGTAATGTGACAGCTACCATGACGAACGGCACATTAACCCGCAGCAAGGATGGTTGGGAAGCCCGCCCGTCTAAAGTAGGGACGGAAGCCGTGATCACGGTCAACGCTCGCATGGCGGATGGCCGGAACATAGAGATGGCAAAGACTACCTTCCGCGTGCGTGCCCTCCCCGATCCCCTACCTTATATCGAGTATAAGGATCAAAACGGTAACGTCCGTAAGTTCAAGGGAGGTATGATCGCCAAACGTAGTTTGGTAGAGGCTGACGGTATTCTGGCCGCTATCGACGATGATTTGCTAAATGTAAAATATACGGTATTACGTTTTGAGCTGACTTTCTTCGACTCCATGGGTAACGCTATCCCGGAAGTGGCCGAAGGAACCAACTTCTCGCAACGTCAGAAAAACTATATCCGCAATTTAAGTAAGGGTAAACGTTTTTATATCACCCGTGTAGTTGCGAAAGGTCCGGACGGTATCGAACGTACCATACCGACTATCGAAGTAATCGTAAATTAAGATTCGCAGTATGAAACATCTGTATTACATAGCCGCTTTGGCCGCCACTTTTTTAACAGCGATGCCTCTTCATGCGCAAGAAGAAGTTGAGAACGAAGCTACGCAGCAACAACAAACGCGTCGCCGTTCGCCTCAAGCCAGCCGTGGGGAAAGAAACGATAAGAAAGATACCGGTTTACCCGAACTGACCGTACGGGCCCAAGATATGAACGAGCGTTTGACGCAAGAGATCGGGAACGCTCGCTGGATGCGTATTATCTACCGGCAGGTGGACTTGATGAAAGAGCAGAACGCTCCGCTTTATTACCCGACCCGCCCGATGAACGGACAGATGAATCTTTTCTCCGTAATCTTCCAGCTTTTAGGTGAGAACAAGATCAAGGCTTATGAGTATCTGGACGGATACGAGGAATTTGACGAAGCCCATTTGATCAACTTCAAGGATTTGCTGGATCGCTTCTACATCCTTTATGAGGAGATACCGGGGAGAGCGGGTGAGGAACCGACTTTCGTAATCAATGAAAGCGATATACCTGCAGCCGACGTGCGGTCTTACTATGTAAAAGAAGCATGGTATTTCGACCAGAATAATTCCGCTTTTGATGTCAAGATATTGGCGATTTGCCCGATCCTTACCTCTACAGGTGATATGGGAGAGACAACCATGCCTATGTTCTGGCTGCCTTACGAGAACATACGTCCGTATATCAGCAATTCATACATCATGACGTCTAATATGAATAACGCCATGACTTTTACGATGGATGACTATTTCCGTCGCCGGATGTTCGAGGGGGATATCATCAAGACCCAAAACTTGATGAATCTGCCATTGCAGGCGTATTGCCCGACACCGGATTCCTTAAAGAACGAGCAAGCTCGTATCGAAGGTCAATTAACCAGCTTTGAGAAATCACTCTGGTATCAACCGGATACGACTCAAGTAGCGGTAGACAGCAAAGCCGCGAAGAAAGCAGCCAAGAGAAGTGCCCGGAAAGACAAAGGCTCCACCAAGGAGGCCGCTCCAGAGAAAGCTGCTAAAGTAAAAGCGCCGAAAGCAGAGAAATCTGCCCCTGTGCGCAGTGTACGACGCAGAAGATAAAAAGAAGCACATATGCCTGTCATAGAGTAGAATCTATGATAGCTAAGAGAGCCTAATCTATGATAGGAAAGAGAACCTCGTCTCTGCCTTGCCATAGATTAGGCTCTCTTACATATTTCTACTTAGAACCTACCCATGTCCATTTATGCCAAATACCTTCCAACGGCCCATGTTTATGTCTTTCTGCCCACCATTTACAGAAGCGTACTTGCAAGAAGAAAAAGACGATACCGATGAACATACTGACCGTATAACCGCAGTAAGGAGCCAAATTCAAGCCGATCGGGAAATAGATCAACGCACCGAAAAAGGATTGCGACACGTAATTCGTCAAACTCATCTTCCCATACGAGCGCAAGACGGAAGTGAAACGCCTAAAGCCCTCCCATTGGTACAGTAACACGAAAGAGGAGACCAATACAAACGTGAAAGCGAATTTCTGCCACATATCAAGGACGACCCCGGCTGTCTGACGCACGATAGCGCTATCCGCCGTATCCATCAACAATACTTTCAGTTGGTATAAAGGACCGAAAGCAATTGCGGTAATTATCAAAGTCTTTATCCAAAAACGGGAATTCTCCTCCGAGGAGATAAATAGCTTCCTGCGCCCGATCAACATTCCCAGCATAAACAACCCGCAGGTCTGTACATACCGGCCGGCACCAACAGCCCAGAGCAAACTAGCCTTTTGTCCTAACGTCACGTTCTGCCAGATGAAATTCCATAAATCCCCCCGCTTGGTATGCTCCGCCATCTCTGAGTACATCTCCCCTACTCCTAAATTGGGTAATTGGTAATCCGGATTAAACAGGCTAGCGATATAATGATACCACTCCACCGGCTGCAATAAAAAGATAATAGCCGTTATCAAGACAGCCTTATCGCTCCATTTACGCACGATAAACAAAACAACGCCCACGATCGCATACAGCAGCAAAACATCGCCTGCCGGATAAAAAGCGGCGTTCAACGTAGCGAAGATCGTCAACAGCAGTAATCTCCAAAGGAAGCGGTAACCGAAGTCTTTTCCCTTCGCCTGCTGGTTCGAATACTGTATATAAAAGGTAAAACCAAATAACAAGGCAAAGATAGAATACGATTTCCCGGCAAACAAAGCGAATACCACCGTAAACACGCCTTCATTCAATACGTTCAACCATCCCGGCAGCGTAGCCGGGTCCGGATAGACCGGATAGATAAAATGTTCCACATTATGCACTAATAAGATTGCCAAGACAGCGAATCCACGTAGCGCATCCACCACCTCTACACGAGGTGACTTAGAGATTGTTGTTTGTTGCATACTATTTATTTGCTATTTGTTGTTTCTGTTAACCATGCTACCTTTTGATTGGACTCATGCGGTTGGCCGATAATATCCGCATAAAGTTCCGGACGACGGGCATTTCGGTAACGATATCCTCCAGCCTGTCTCAATTTCTCAGGGATAGCCGTAGCGATCACGAAATCATCACCCAGTTTACGGCATTCCGCCACGATATCGCCGAAAGGATCCAGAATCATCGAGCAACCGTTCTTGATCTCATTATAATCACGCCCGATCGGATTGGAGAATACCACATATACCGCATTGTCGTACGCCCTAGCGGGAAGCCATTTCATAAGCCAAGCACGTCCCTTCAGGCCATCGAACTCCTGTCGCAAGGAAGTCGGGTCGTTTGCCCGGTTCTCCCATAACATAGGATTTATCAAACCAGCCCCGGGGCGAGGGGAAGGGGTACACATCGTCACGTGAGGCATGAAAATGATATCCGCCCCTAATAAGGCCGTGGCACGGACATTCTCTATGATATTATTATCGTAGCAAATCAATATGCCACATTTCCATCCCTTGATCTCAAAAACCACATATTGATCGCCCGGCAAGATATTCGGATTAATAAACGGATGTAGCTTGCGGTACTTTGCCTTCAAGCCATTGCCATCCACGCAAACTTGCGCTTTATAGATACGATCCCCATGCCGCTCAAAGAATCCGGCCAGTAGCGTGACGCCAAACTCTTTGGCGATGGCGATCAAGGCTTGCGTACTCTCCCCCGTGGGGATCGGTTCGGCAATAGCCAACAATTCCTCGCGAGACAAGTCCTTGGCAAACGTATATCCACAAACCGAGCATTCGTGAAAAGCCACTACATCCGCTCCCTCTACCGACGCTTTCCGGCACATCTCCCGGATGATAGAAAGATTATACACTTTATCGTTATCCCGTGTCTCGAACTGCACGGTAGCAATTTTTAATGGTTCCATGATATTTTGATTTAATTGGTTTATATATTTTTCGACTAGATTCGCAAAGATAACAATAATATACTACTTTTGCGGGATAACTTTTTCTACCGATCATGAATATCAGACGAACACGACAAGAAGATCTGGCCGAGGTAATGGCTATGTACGATTATGCACGCAGATTCATGCAAGAGCATGGCAACGGCAATCAATGGATCAATGGATATCCTTCCGAGGAATTGATCTCCAACGAGATCAAGGCCAGCCATAGTTTCGTATGCGAAAATGAGCAGGGCGAGTTAGTGGGGACCTTTTGTTACATCGAGGGAATCGACCCTACTTACCTAAAGATCTATGAAGGCGAATGGCTGAACGATGAACCTTATGCCGTGATCCATCGCATGGCCTCCAACGGTAAGCAAAAGGGGATCTCGACCGAATGTCTAAAATGGGCATTCGCTCATTGCGATAATATCCGTATCGATACACACCGGGATAATATTGTCATGCAAAACTTATTGAAAAAGCATGGCTTCAAGCAATGCGGTATCATTTACATCGCGAATGGTACGGAACGCATCGCTTTCCACAAAATAGTAAACCCAACAAATAAAGAATCATGAAGCATCCTATTGACCTAGAGCATTGGAACCGGAAAGAACATTTCCTGTTTTTCGGTTCTATGGACGACCCTTTCTTTGGACTGACCACCCAGATAGACGTGACCTCCATCTATAAAGAGGCGAAAGCGGATCATGCCTCTTTTTTCCTCTACTCCTTACATAAGATTATGACAGCCGTTAATGAGGTGGAAGAGTTCCGGTACCGGATCATCGACAACATCCCTGTCTGCTTCGACCGAATCCACGTGGGAACAACGATTGGGCGAGAAGACGGAACATTCGGCTTCGGCTTCTTCGAATATACACCGGACAGGCAACTGTTCCTTCAAAACGCACAGAAAGAGATCGAACGTGTGCAAGCTCTCACAGGCCTTTGCAAAGATAGGGAATCTGACCGGCAAGACCTAGTCCGTTTCTCCCCGGTCCCATGGATCGCCTTCACGGAGATGAAACACGCTTCCTCTTTCCGTACAGGCGATTCCGCTACCCGCATCTCCACCGGAAAGCTGATCGAGCAGAACGGACATCGGATGCTCCCTATCTCCGTAACGGCTCATCATGGCTTGATGGACGGCAGACATGTGTCTATCCTCTTAGATCGTATAGCGGATAAAGATTGATAAAACAGCGAGACACCCCCGACAGTCAGCCCAGTACTCCCGGCGGGAGTACTCCAGTACCACGTAGGAAGTACTTCGGTACTTTCATCAAAGTATTCCAGTACTCCTTACGAAGTACTGGGGCAAGTCTATAGGCTATCCAATCGGGCTTATTTACGTACCCGCAAGAAACGTTTGGTCAGGTACCTGCGGACAGGCTCGTCGTATATCCTCAAACTGATATAAGCCAGCGCAATACTTCCGAGAACCAAGGCCAATGCCTCCGGCCATGCCTCGGCAAATGTAAGGTTCTCCTTCTTCACCCACCCAAAATACAAGTATATAAGAGGGTAATGTACCATATACAAAGGATAAGAGATATCTCCCAAGAATTTACAAATACGGGCGGAATGCTTATCGGTTGTCTTCCCGGAAGCCCCCAGATAAACAAGCATAGGGAATATCAGGATCGCGCATACGGAATCATAGATACCGTTCATCCATAAGGTCTCACCATTACCGACATAGGGCATGGAGAGTAAAACGACGATCGCCAGGCTACAGATCCAAAAAGCACCTTTGACATGAATGGGCTTAAAAACGCGCGACATCAACAATCCCATCGAGAAAGAAAATAACACTCGTAAAAAGCCACCGATCAAATTGTACTCTTCCATCGTCCACCCCACACCTAGGTGCCCCGCACCGGAAAAATTGAATATAGCGAACGAAGCCAATCCGATTCCCGCCAAGACAATAAGTGCCGTAAGCGCCTTCGTTGACATCCGACGAATAAACAAAGCATACATAATATTTCCGATATACTCGAAGAACAAAGACCAACTAGGACCATTCAAAGGAAACATCTCACCATTTCCACGGATCTCAGGCCCGGAACCGGGTACAGCCGGTATCAAAAAAAGGTTGATAAGCAAAGCTAGCATCACCATGGATATAGAGACATGCGTACCATCCCACTTCTCACACCCTTGTATATAAAACGCGATAACTCCCAAAACGGCTCCAAGGACAACCATCGGATGCAAACGGATCAATCGACGTTTGATAAAATCCTTTGTTGTCATGGTTTTCCACCGGTCGTCATAAGCATAACCAATCACGAACCCGGACAGGATAAAGAAGAAATCAACGGCTAAATAACCGTGATTAAATTGTTGATCAATGGGACTCGTAGCAAAGGCTTCGAATACATGATAAAATATAACCATTAACGCTGCGACACCTCTCAATCCATCAAGAAGGTCATAATGAGGTTTTGTGTCCGCAAATGCGGCCGCTGAGATTTTTGAGTTTGACATTAATTGTTTGAGCTTATTTTTGATACTACTATTACTCCTAATTTCCGCAAAAATACAAAAAGGCCCCATCTTTCACGTTATTAGACAGTTCTTTTTTCATTAGTTACACATAAATAAGGTCGCAAAATACGAAGTCCCCAGCAAAGCTTACGCCTGCCGGAGACTTGTTTCTTTATCCGTACTCCATCCTCACGGAGGTACTTACGGACCTCTTAATTTATTACTTTAGTATTAATATTAATCCAACTCCCGCCTGTTCATCCGTCACGGATTACTTGGGATCGAAACCCTCACGGGAATTGTTGATTATCTTATTTCATTATTCCTTTATTGAATATCCTTATTTTACAGCTACTTTCACGGTCTCGTTACCTACCGTTACGAATACTACACCAGCAGGAGCGGCGATAGTAGCGTTGTCGGAAGTAAGAACTGTCTCAGCAACTGTCTGGCCTAATACAGTACGAACGTAAGCAGTCTCGCCTGCGGCACCTTGGATAGTTACGACACCGTTACCGGCTACAACTACGATAGAAGATTCTTTTGCGTCGATAGATTCGTTGGCTGTCGGAACCTCTGTGCCAAGCGTGAAGACCATTGCCTTTTCTGGATTTGTTGTTAAACCTAACATACCATTCAAAGCATATACATAAGCTGTCTTATAAACATCACCCTCTTTGACCTTTCTTTGAGAAGAAACGAAATATTCATCATCTCCCTCCGCAAGTGTGATATTAAACTTGAACGCATCCAATCGATCTGTTGATTTCACGCTCTTGTCATCGTTAAGCTCCTTAACAACCTTAACGGTCTCACCTTTCACGGTAGTAGTGATTGTATCAACCCCCGTAAGGATAGCCGGGCGGAAAATAACCTTCGTCTCAGACTTGCCTGAACCTTCCAAATAATATTTCTCGTCCGTATATTCCTGAGCAGAACCTTCCACGAAATAATGCAAAGAATCTGTCGGATTGAACATGAACATTCTTTCAGCCGGTTTTTCTTCACCTTCAGCCACCTCAATACCCTTAGAGATATAGAATGACGGAGTCTTAGCCTTGCTATCCGCTGTATCCAACCAGAAGATCATGCTTTCAGCGGACAAGATGCCCTCGTTGAAGCCATTCTTATTCAACTGATAATTGATAGAACCTAACATATTGTCGAAAGAAGCGTGACGAGGTTTAGCGGCCAATGACGGGTTGAACGGATTAGCGTCCAAAACCTCAACGTTAGCGTAAGTCTTATTAATATCATCAGCAGATTGGTAACGATTGGCCGCATAAGTAATAGCCATAGAAGTAGTATTTACGCTAGCCATTTTTGCACTACTACCAGTTGAGCCATCATAGCTAAGCTTACCGTCTGTTACAGCGCTCACCGCAACTAAAGAATAAGCGCCAGCGGCATTCTTAACAACAGCGAACTCTGTAGCGGCATCAGCAGCCTTATCTCTAGATGCGGCAGCGCCAAGATATTTAGCATCATCACCTTTGGCTTCCGTATAGCGTAAAACATAAGTCGGAACAACCAATGTATCGCCATCAGCCTTCATGACAACCTCTCCCTTATCATTCAAATAAGCGAAAGCATTTGTGCTTATCACATAATCCTCAACACCTTGCAGAGATTTAGTAGAATGATCTTTCGCTCCCTTTATTCTTTCCGGATAAAGAACAATTAAATTCTCCTCTTTGGTTGAAGCCTTCATTGTTTTAGTAGCATTGTCATCAATAGCGTAAAGAGCTTTCTCTCCAAATAACGCGTCCTTACCATTGAATGTCATCTTAAAGCCTTCTGCGATCTGAGTATCCGTGAATACCTTATATCCGTCCGTACGAGTCGTAGCGATCGTGTTGAACTTAACGGAAGTATTGTTTGCTAAAGCTAACGCTGTTGTTACACCCTTATTTGCGGCGATTGTTACATCAGTGCCGTTGTACTTAGCGTTAACTACCTTATAGCCACCTTCAGCGCCATTAGGTTGTAAACGTAATACTAAATCATCACCAGTCTCACGGTTTGTCAATGTAAATTCATATTTGCCGTTGAAGCCAGAAACGATCCATTGTGATACCGGCATAGTGAAATCTACGCTATTATAAGCGGCGACACTTAAGCTTGAACCATCAGCAGGATCTATTGTCAAATACTTATGGTACTCAGTTTGTGAATCAGCCTCATCATTCTCACTCTTGGTTGAGCTAGTGAAGTAGATATTAACCACATTCTCAATGTTCTTCTTCAACAATACTGAAGCGTCAAGGTAAGAGTTTTCACCTAGTTGAGGATGGATAGCGGAATATTTCGTTCCTGACATTAGAACAGAAGTAACATAAGTTTTCGTATCAGAAACAGATGGCTTAACAGCAGCTACGTAAACCTTCGTCGCGGCTGTTGTTTGATCTTTTTTCTTATAATCAACAGTCAACGTCAATTTACCATCCTCATTCAATACGTCTTTCGCCGTAATCGTAAAGTTTGCGTTAGAGCAAGAGTCAGCGTTGGCCGTAGCAACCGATCCCTTCATCCAATACAAAGCATATCCCTCATTGTCTTGCTTACCATTGATGTCATAACGATTAGAGGGATCTAAAGCTAAGAATGTAATTTCTTGAGCCGCTGTCAAGATTGCGTCATTATCTGGAGTCTCTGCATTTACCGCACTAACAAATGCCTTAACTTTCTTCGAATCACCTTTCACGAAATAAGTACCGGCAGCCAACTTATTCTCATCAGAAGGTTGAGTTGCCGCAACCTCATCCGTAAATGATACGGGAACAACCTTATCAAACAAATTTCCAACCAGTTCATTCGTTGTATAATCGAATGACAATGTTGTGCCATTTGAATTATAGTCATTCAAATAAGCGGCATCAATACCCTCTGAGCAAGAGAATGCTTTCAAGCCAGTCTTTACTTCTTTTGTAGGTACAGTTACTGTATACAAACCTGAGAATTTCAACTTGCCCTCTGATACAGCGAACTTAGCATTCAACTCAGAAAGATTCTTGTCGGTAGCGGCAGTCAACGCATTACCGTCTTTACCGGTAACTACTTGATAAGCCACACCACCAACATTAGCCCACAACTCAAAAGAGTTAGATGAATAATTACGGATAGTAAATACGACTCCTGTAGTTGCATTACCATCAGCATCACCAAAAGAAATAACCTTCTTTTTGTCCTTTGTCGTAAGAACATCTGTAACCTTCAACAATTCATTCTCAGACGCACCTAGATAAAAGCTCATTCCATTAGCAAGAGCCGTCTTATTCTCGCTATAGGAAATTACGGTCTTAGCCGTAAGATCAGTAGCGGCATACGCAGCATTAAAAGCAGGTCCACCTAGCAGTAAACCAGCTGTTAACAAGGTAAAAATCCTTTTGTTCATAAATTCAAAATTTAATATTAATAATAGTGTTAATTAAAGTCCATCCCGTCGTTTAGCACCCTTGTTTTACTCGAAAACGACTAGTCTAAACGATCGTTTAAACTAGTCGTTTCTATCCCATAAAAGATTGTCAAACATCAAGGTTTTTAACTATATATAATGTACAGGCGTACATTAAAATAATGTAAACCTATCAAAGCATAAGATCTGAATCAAGCTTCCTCTTTGACACAAAAGTATTGATAGTACCGCTAGCTTCGAGTTATAGGTATTTTATAGGCTCACCCGATAATCATTGGGGATATCTTCAGGCTCATCTATATTTCAGCCGGCAGCCTAAGATAAGTCGACCTACAGAAATATAGAAGTCGGCCAACAGATGAGATCATGGGATAACCATTGCCATATAAATCGCTGTCTTATATCCTGTTAATCAACAGGCCAACTCACTTGAGAAAGGCTTCCCAAGTGAATAACTAACCACTTCCAGACTCGTAAGCTTACGGCTACCCCCAGCCGTAAGTTATTCACCTGACAAGGCATAAATTATACATTAAGCGTCTCTCCCCCGATGGTTATCGGGAAATGGCAGAGGAACTATAGATACAAGTAGCCCATTTGTCTTTTTGACAACTTGTAATCTTAAGTCCCAGAGAAACGATTATTCCGTACCTAAGTGCGTCTCGCTTCCAAATTCGAGAGAAAAAAACAGCAATTCTCTGTTTGATAGCCGTTTGCTGAAAAACAGCCTTCCGTTCCAGCCGAAATAATTCACCCTAGTTCATGTTTTACGGTCGTTAGGCGGTAATAATGCCCAACGCTACCGCATGTGAGGGCCGATACCTATATATGTGTAGGCTTACGCCACTATGTGTGTAGCTTGACGCGACTATATGTGTGGGTTGACACTGCTATATGTGTGAGTTGATACAGCCATATGTGTTGGTTGATACGTATATATTCGTTAAAAAGCGACGCTTATCGTGTTAAAAAGCGGTTGCGGCAGCTTGTTCGCACTCCCCGCTTACGCTCGTTGGCTTTTATAGCCAGAGAGCCGTGTCGTAAAAAAGAAGGTATTTCAATCAAAAAGATACCATTCATCGCATTAAGCTGACATCCGCAATTCTTGTCTTATCCCTTTGAATTAAGTCTGTCCCCAATAAATATCGGGTGAGCGTTTACTTGATTAATATTGGTAATATATGAACGATGAATCTACAGAAAAATATCTTGAGGCAACGATTCGTCAGCAACCACGTCACTGGCTCATAGACAAAAAACGAAACGGCAGACATCTCCGCCGTCCCGCCCAAAAGAGATAGCCTTATCTCTGTTTGTACACATGTCAAGGTTGGTTATTTACTGATATCAGGGCCTATATAAACCCTGTTTTTCATATCGTGCGTAAACATAAGACTTTTTTTCGACAAAAGAGCAGATTCCTTCTTCTTTTTGGGAATACATGTTCTAAACATGCCACACTACCTCTTGGCTACTAGCGTGAGCTTCTATTATAGAGGAACTATGAAAAAGCATTTTACATCAAAACATAAAGCTAAATCCTTTCTTCTGCGAAGCATTGAACCGTTCAATCTCCAAAGAAAGGGATTTCTTTAACTGATTAGCCATAAATATTAAGAAAGACCTGCGTATGATGCAAATTGCTTTCAGTCGTTTTAAGGATTTTCTGAAAGAACAGTAGCCATTATATGAATGTAACATCAAGCCCGAACTTATTACTAAAGATATGATGGTTCTGTTTGTAGACTATTTGCAATCCCGTAGCGTTGGCGAGGGAGCAAAAAGTATCTATCAGCGTTTCAAGAAAGTGATACGCTATGCCATCGAACACGATGTGATACTGAAAGACCCGTGTAAAGAAGTAATTTGCAAGGTAGACGACCAAATGTTACGGAAAGATGTGCTTTCACTGGAAGAAATTCAGGCTCTTATCAACTGCCATTATGAGAATGAGAACCCAATGGTAAGACGTGCCTTTATCTTCTGCCTATATTGTGGTTTACGCTTCTGTGATGTGAAAGACCTTACATATAAGAATGTAGACTACTCAAACAAGCTATTGAAGTTTGAACAAAACGGTGAAGACCGTGCAGCCTATGGTGAGCAACTCTTGAAGAAGCTGGAAAAACGACTGAATACCAAAGGGCTGAATGAACGTCGATTCCGGGAGTTCAGACGTTTGTATCTTGTTTATCCACAGTTGAAAGAAGAGGTTTTAGGCTATGTTATGTCGGGTTCGGGAATTCGGCGGTTGCCGACCGCCGAATTTGAAACAGAGATTCGGCGGTCAGTAACCGCCAAATTGCAAGTGGTTTCAGAAATAGCAAATAATGACTGGAAATTGGCTGCAGAAAAGCTATTTAACAGATTATCTTCTACGCATTTGAATGCAATATCTGCTATTGACAATCCTATTAAACGTGCCTTTTATGAAATGGAAACGATTAGGGGATGCTGGACTGTAAAAGAACTGGAACGGCAGATTGATTCATTGTACTACGAGCGTAGTGGATTATCTAAAAACAAAGAAGCTCTTTCTGCATTAGTACAGCAACAGGCAGTTCAACTACAGCCTGCGAATGTAATAAATACTCCCTTGACCTTAGAGTTCTTAGGGTTAAATGAACGGGCATTAGTTACAGAGAATGATTTAGAGCAAGCCATCCTTGATAATTTACAAAAGTTCCTTCTGGAAATGGGACACGGCTTCTGCTTTGAAGCTCGCCAAAAACGCATACTGATAGATGAAGATTACTTCTTTGCTGACCTCGTTTTCTATCACCGCATATTGAAATGCCATGTCATAGTGGATTTAAAAATTGACAAATTCCACCATGAATATGCATCCCAACTGAATATGTATCTAAACTACTTCAAAGCAGAAGTAATGCAGCCCGATGATAATCCACCAATCGGTATTTTGCTTTGTACTGAAAAAGGAGATACTTTAGTTCGTTATGCCACAGCAGGATTAGACCCAAATATTTTTGTACAAAAGTATAAAATCCAGTTGCCCAGTGAGGAAGAATTCAAGAGATTTCTTTCAAAGGAGATAGGCTAACAACTTTCAATAAAAACAAAGGTTTAGTTCATTTTAGATATACAAGAGAAATGGACTAAACTTAATCTATAACCTTTTCATTATAAAACCTCAAAAATTCCATTTCACCCACCTGCTTTAAAAATTTCTGATTTTCAATAAAGTCTTGTCCATACTTTAACCAACGTTTTGTAAAACCTTTGAACTTAGTACAAGGAAATAGATGACATTGGTAGCAGTGTGTTATTCCTTTCTCAACGCAACACAGGTAAAATGTTCTACATTTTTCACAGCGGGTTTTGTTTTCCTCTGCTCCCTGACAAATTTTTTCATCTCGTGTGTAGCTTGGACAACCGCCACAGAACACACCACAAGCAGGAATACGACCATGATATGGTTTTATTACAGATAAGGTTTTTGCCATCCAAAAATTAGTCAAATTCAATTTATTTGCCTGTCGTTTTTGTTCCTTCTTCACCACGTATTTTTGCTTCTCAAAGAATGGACGAGCAGTTAGACTCACTTCTGATGTGATTTGTATAATACCTTTTGTAATAGCATATCGTTCTATTTCTTCCAAAAGCATAGTTGCAATGCCTTTGCCTTGAAAGTCTGCGTGAATGAACATAGAGTACAGATAGCCTTGCGGCGTAATGGATGAAAAACCTACAATCTGAGACAGTTGATTAACAGCCACAATAAAATAGTGAGTCTTTATCATTTCCTCTATATTGGAAAGATCATCTCCGCATGATGCCCAATCTTCAACTTCATCCTGTGAATAATCACGCCTGTTTACTACAAGCACGGTATTCTTATACAAATCTCTCAGTTCAGCACTATCAGATTGTTGCGCTATTCTGATTTTAAAGTCCATTTTCATCTTTGGTTTTGTATCTTTTCGTATAATACCTTATTATCATTAAGGGTTAAAACATATATCTGTTTTTCCGAATTTTCGTTGTATCCATCTTTGGCAATGGGGATCGTAAGTCTGCCTGTACCACAGCACAGTTCAAGTATTTCAGCCTCCTTATTTTTCGGTAGCCACTTTTTGTAGAATTGCAAATCAGATAGAAAGGTATTTAATCCATCATATATATTTGCATCATAAATCAACTCACCAACCTTGTAACCTATATTCATTTATATTCTCCAATATTCATTGTTTCATGTTTATATACCAAACTTATTTCTATTCTCTTTCGTGTCCGGATGGGATAGTGCGTTTATGTCAGCCCTACTGATACATTCATTAAATTGCAAGGCAATAATTCGGGGGTCTATCATTATCTCTTCTTTGCTATATTTATCATTATTACCCCATTCGGTTTTAAGCTGCGCATAAATTATATCATCTACCCAATCCCCACGCAAATAATAGCTCTCCTTAAAGTGAGCTTCCTTTCTGAACCCCAATCGCTCTATTAACTGGATAGAAGCTGTATTTCTCGGATCGACTGAGGCTATAATCCGATGTTTATCGAGCGTTCCAAAAAGATAATCAACTATTGCTTTCAATGCTTCTGTAGCATAACCTTTTTTCTGATAATCTTTATGTAGTGTACATCCAAGTTCAGCCTGCATATTGTTGTGATTGGTAAAGCTAATTCCCATATCACCAATTAACCTGTTTTCATCTGCAAGAATAATGGTAAACTGAAAACATATATTGGCAATATCCATTGTCGCCGGCATATTGCTAATATAATCACGGACTTCTTCAACTGAATCAGGAAACCATCCCTGATACTTATTTTCCGCAAAGTCAGAACGGTAAGAAAAAATGCTTTCTGCATCTTCCGGTTCAGCAAGCCGTATGATTAATCTTTCTGTTTTAATGGGATATTTCACCTTGTTGTTTATAAATTCATGAGTTGAGCAAAGATACAAAAATTGTCTAGCCGTGGATAGTCCTGCCGAATAATTACATACAAAAAAAGCTTGACTGATTACTCAATCAAGCTTTTCAACTTCAGTACCCAGAGCCGGGATCGAACCGGCATGGAAGTGAATCCACTGGTGTTTGAGACCAGCGCGTCTACCAATTCCGCCATCTGGGCATTTTTGATTAACCTTTTAGCTTTAGCAGTAGGTTTGTTTCTCAAATGCGTTGCAAAGGTACAGCTTTTTTTTAAACCCGCAAGCGTTTGGGTAAAAATTTTCAAATATTTTTTTCACAGTGGGAATATGTATGGGATTGTTTCGCATAGAAAGATTATTTCGTTACATTTGTAAACGTATAATCATAATAACAGCCAATATCATGAAAGATAATTATTGCGTCATCATGGGAGGCGGGATCGGTAGCCGTTTCTGGCCTTTCAGTAGAGAAAGTTACCCAAAGCAATTCCTTGATTTTTTTGGAAGCGGACGGTCTTTACTGCAAATGACATTTGATCGCTTCGCAAAAATCATCCCTACTGAAAATATATACATCGTTACCAACGAATCTTATGCGGACTTAATCAAGGAGCAGTTGCCGGAATTAGCGGAAGAACAAATACTTTTGGAACCGGCTCGTCGCAATACGGCTCCTTGTATCGCTTATGCGGCTTATCATATTAAGGCATGCAATCCGGAAGCCAATATTGTCGTAGCCCCTTCCGACCATCTGATCTTAAAAGAGGATGTTTTCTTGAGGGACGTTCAAAAGGCGTTGGATTTCGTGAAGAGAAACCGTGCGTTGGTCACTTTGGGCATCAAGCCTAGCCGCCCGGAAACAGGATACGGATATATCCAAAGCAGTGATACGGTAGTAGATGATTTCACCAAGGTGAAGACCTTTACTGAAAAACCGGACCTCGAGTTGGCAAAGGTATTTATGGAAAGTGGAGAATTCTTCTGGAATTCTGGCTTGTTCGTCTGGAACGTGAATACGATCTTGGAAGCGTTCTCTAAATATCTCCCGGATATCAGCAGCCGTTTCGATCTAGGTAAGGATAAATTTAATACCTCGGAAGAAAAAGCGTTCATCCAAGAGAATTTCCCTTATTGCCTAAATATATCCATCGACTACGGTATCATGGAGAAAGCGCACAACGTATATATGCTATGTGTAGATTTCGGTTGGGCTGACCTCGGTAGCTGGGGATCTTTGTTCGACCTAGCGAATAAAGACGAAAATGAGAACGCAGTATTGAAAAATAACGAGGCAATGCTATACGAATGCTCCGGCAATGTGATCGCATTAAATAACCCGAAACGTCTAGCCGTTATCCAAGGGCTAAAAGATTGCATCGTGGCCGAGTCTGGAAACGTATTATTGATTTGTAAGAAGGATGACGAACAACGTATCAAACAATTCGTAGCCGACGCTAAAATCAAATACGGAAAAGAATACAACTAATTAAGAATTGAGAATTGAGAATTATCGGCAAGCGGTATTCATTCTCAATTCTCAATTTTCAACTTCTTAGCAAGATATCGTACAGGATACCACGCAGCTAAAAAGCCTATCGTTAATACCGTCACAAAGACTGTTATTATATCGACCGGGACTACACGTACCGGATAAGCCTCTATAATAAACGCTCCGGCAGCTTCCCCTAGTTTTATAAAGCCAAACTCTTGTTGTAGCAAGCAAAGCACAACCCCGATCAAGACTCCGATCAAAGCTCCAAAACCGGAGATCATCCAGCCTTCAAACAAGAAAATCCGACGGATCAGACTGTCATCAGCCCCCATATTACGCAGTGTGCTCACATCCTCCTGTTTCTCGATCATCAACATGGATAAAGAACCCACCACGTTGAATAAGGCGATCGCCAATATAAAAGTAAGGATCAAGAAGGTCATCCATTTCTCGACTTGCATCATCTTGAAAGAAGCCTCTTGTTGCTCAAAACGGTCTTGCACGATATATTGATCACCTAGGATACGTTGAATCTCTTTCTTTACCGGAGCGATATCCCCGCTATCTTTCACCTTCAATTCCACCGCTGTCACTTCTTTATCATAATTAAATAAAGAACGGGCCAATGACAAAGGCACGATCATATATGAATCATCGTAAACCTGTTGGTCCGTACGAAAGACAGCACCGATATAAGCATATTCCAAATTGAAAGAAGAAGCCGGATTCGCCATGTTCACCTTCTCCTCCCGCTTCGGAGCGTAGATCTCCAGCGGAGAGACAAAGCCTGCGTTTATTCCTAGCGAGAAAGCCAATCCGATCCCCATATTCGCGTAATTCGCCACCTCGTCATTCAGAAGGAACTTTCCATCGATCAAGATACTATCGATCTGCGCCAGTTTCTCATATTGCTCGTCTACACCTTTCAAGGTAGCTACACCCTGACGATCTCGATAACGGACCAAGGCATTGTCCTGCAATACCTCACTAAAACAAACAATGCCGGGCAATTCCCGCACCTTACGTATCTCTTCCGAGGTCGGGTCGAAAACCTTCCCTTTCCGAGGCATGATCTTCAACTCCGGATCAAAATTGCTGAACAGAGAAGAGACCAAATCGTTGAAACCATTATAGACCGACAAGGCGCATACTAAGGCGATCGTGGCGACAACAACCCCGCATACCGATACCATCGATATGATATTTATGGCATTGTGCGACTTCTTCGAAAAGAGATATCGCCGGGCTATATAGAACGGAAGATTCAAGGCTCCTCTGATTACTTATGCAAAAGATTGTCGATATTCTCGATATAATCCAATGAATCGTCTATAAAGAAGCTCAATTCAGGAATCTTACGAACCTGCAAACGAATACGTTGCCCCAAATCAAAACGGATCGCTTTCGTATTGCTCCGTATAGCCTCCAATAGCTCTTGCGATTTATCCGACGGGAAAATGCTTAAATAAGCTCTCGCCACACTTAAATCCGGACTTACACGAACTACGCTGACAGAGACCAATACGCCATGCATTCCTTGCGTCTGCTTCTGAAATATATCACTCAACTCCTTCTGAAGAAGGCGTTCGATCTTTTGTAATCTAGTACTTTCCATACGCTTTATTATTTACTTTTTCCAGATCATCGTCAAGCCGTCACGTAAAGGGAGGATCACCTTCTCTACCCGATCGTCTTGCTTAACCTTTTCATTAAAAACCAGTATTCCCTTCGTTTGTTTATCGGAAGGATGCACTTCTTCTACCACTTTACCGTCCCAAAGCGTATTATCCGCGAGAATCAAGCCGCCCGGACGGACCATCGGGAATACCAAATCATAATACTCGGAATACAGGCGTTTGTCGGCATCGATAAAAACCATATCGAACGTCTCATCCAAACGGGGGATAATCTCCATCGCATCCCCAAAATGGACTTTTATCTTGTCCTTATGTAGCGAGCGGGAAAGATATTTCATGATAAAATCCTCCATCTCGTCATTGATCTCAATCGTATGGATCAACGCCCCCTCTTCCATGCCTTCCGCCATACACAAAGTGGCATAAGACGTATAAGTCCCGATCTCCAAGACTCTTCTCGGACGAATCATCCGGCAAAACATCTTCAATATCCTACCCTGCAAATGCCCGGATAGCATACGCGGACGGAGAAGGTTCACATTGGCGTCGCGATTCAGCGCCGACAGCAAATCCCCTTCTTCATCTATATGAGAAAGAATATACGCATCAATCTCGCCCGTAAACATTCCTCTTACTCTTTAAAAGTAGGCAACTGATATTGCGTGCCGGCATCCAGCACCTTTCCTACGTTGTTAATCTCCAAAAAGCTGGTACCGCCACCTTCGCCGAAGCTACCGCTCAAATACGCTACCATATCGTTGCGAGTGATACGTCCGCTATGGATCAGCTGGTTCAACGCATCATAGAAATATCCCCTACGACTGTCGTTGTACGGCTGATGAACCGCCCATACCCCATAAGAAAGACCCAACATACGCATCACACGAGGATTATAGCATATAGCGAACACAGTAGAGGTTCCGCGGAAAGCGGCCAGATAACGTGCCGTACGACCCGTATAACTATCCGTGATAATCGCCTTCACATGTAATTTAGAAGAAGACTTAACGGCTTGTTTCGCCAAGAAAGAAGTCACGTCTAAATCATTCCCCTCGATCGGCACACGGATATCATTCGCGGAAAGCTTGGTCTTCTCGGCTTCACGAGCCACTTTCGTCATGGTCTGTACCGCCTCGATCGGATATTTTCCATAAGCCGTCTCACCGCTTAACATCAAAGCATCCGTACGATAATAAATAGCGTTGGCGATATCCGTAACCTCGGCACGAGTAGGACGAGGATTATTAATCATGGAATGAAGCATTTGCGTAGCCACGATAACCGGCTTCTTCACCTCCACGCATTTACGGATCAGCATACGCTGGATACCCGGGATCTTCTCGGCCGGAACCTCGATACCCAAGTCACCACGAGCGATCATAACGCCATAAGCCACTTCCAAAATCTCCTCGATATTGTCTACACCCTCTTGATTCTCGATCTTAGCGATAATCTTGATAGGGCTGTTACGCTCGTCCAAGATACGTTGGATATCCAATACGTCCTGTTTGTTGCGAACAAATGAGTGAGCGATAAAATCGAGATCATGATCGATCGCCCAAAGGATATTATTACGGTCTTTCTCAGTCAACGAAGGCAAATTGATACGTACGCCCGGCACATTCACGCTCTTGCGGCTACCTAGCGTAGCGTCATTCTGGATCTCGCAAAGCAAACAATCGCCGGATTTCCCGGTAACCTTCATTTCCAGATCACCATCATCGATAAGGATGTCGCTGCCAATCGCCAAGTCGTTCACGAAATTCTTATATGACACACAAATACAATCATGCGAAGTTTCCTGATCGGGATTACCGATTACCTTCACGATCTCTCCAGTCTTGAAAGGGATCGGTTCCTTGTTTACCGTCGTCGTGGTACGTACTTCCGGCCCCTTTGTATCCATCAAGATACCGATACGGTCGGATACTGTACGGACGTTATTTACCACACGGGTCAACCCCTCTTCCATCATGTGAGCCGTATTCAGGCGCACCACATTCATTCCCGCTTTATATAACGCCTCAACGAACGCAACGTCGCAGCGCTGGTCGGAAACTGTAGCAACAATCTTCGTATGCTTTAACATATACCTTAAATTATTATAACCTAATTATTAATTCTATTTGATAACCTTCTAAACCTTTTATCACATAAACGATTCGATCGCCAACCGATACGAATCCAGCCCAAACCCAAGAATCACTCCCCTGCATGCCGCCGATATCATCGACACATGACGAAACGATTCACGGGCATGCACATTCGAGATATGCACTTCCACGACTGGCGTAGTAACCGCCTTGATAGCATCGTGCAACGCAATGGAAGTATGCGTATAAGCGCCGGCGTTCAACACGATACCGTCATATTCAAAACCCACCTCATGGATCTTGTTAATTATCTCTCCTTCCACATTACTTTGATAATAAGATATCTCACACTGAGGAAAGCGGGCACGTAACTCGCTCAAATAGTCCTCGAACGAGGCATTTCCGTATACTGTCGGTTCTCGCTTGCCCAACAGATTCAAATTAGGGCCATTGATGATCTGAATCTTCTTCATTCTTAATTGTAAGTTTATTACCTTTGTACCGCCCGTTGAGGCCGGAATTATCCGGCAAAGGTAAGGATTTTATTTGACACATTCATAACGACATACCGACAATGCGACAAGGAAAAGATATAATAAACCGATATAACACCTATTTACGATTAGAAAAATCGCTCTCAGCCAACTCCATCGACGCCTATTTGACAGATCTTGACAAATTGCTACGTTTCGCAGAGGATGAGAAAAAGGACGTTAAGGAGATCAGCTACGACGACTTGCAACAGTTCATCGCCCAATTACGTGACATCGGCATCCATCCCCGATCGCAAGCACGCATCATCTCGGGTATCAAATCGTTCTATCGTTTCTTATTGCTTGACAATTATATAACAAATGATCCGACCGAATTGTTAGAGTCTCCCAAGATCGGATTGAAGCTGCCGGAAGTATTAACCGTCAACGAGATAAATAGCATTCTCGACACGATAGACCTCACGCTTCCCGAGGGACAGCGGAACCGTGCGATGCTGGAGGTTTTATATAGTTGCGGACTGCGCGTATCGGAGCTTACTGGCCTGCGTTATTCGGATATATATCCCAAGGAAGGTTTCATCCGGGTAGAGGGTAAAGGAAGCAAACAACGGCTTGTTCCTATCTCCGAAGTTGCTTTGCGGGAAATTAAAAACTATCTGTATGACCGGAATTCGGTCGTGGTTAAAAAAGGCTTCGAGGATATTTTATTTCTAAGCCGGCGAGGAACGGCCCTCTCCCGTATCATGGTATTTCATATCATCAAGCAACAGACGGAGGCCGCCGGTATCCATAAAAACGTAAGTCCCCATACCTTCCGTCATTCTTTCGCCACCCACTTGCTGGAAGGCGGCGCCAACTTACGCGCTATCCAAGAGATGCTGGGGCATGAGAAAATCACCACCACCGAGATATATACACATATCGACCGGGAATTCCTTCGCAAAGAGATACTGGAACATCATCCGAGGAGCAGGCCAAGAACTTAAAAGAACCGATCCTGCTCCGCTAGCAAAGCCCCAAGGATATCATAAATTATTTATTTCCTCCTCTGACAAACCAGTATAACGCACGACCATTTCCATCGAAAGCCCATCAGACCGCATACGCCGAGCTGTTTCTAGACGTTCTTCCGCACGGCCTTCTTCCCGTCCTTCAAACTTAGCAGTGCTCAACACGTCATTCTGGATCATAATCGCATTCAGATGTTCGTCATAAGCATAACGTTCCTCGGGAGACATTGAGTAATAGCGTAATTTCTCTCGTGCCTCTTCCAAGCCGGGGGCTGTCGTTTCGGAAGTTATGATCCCGTCTTTCAAGTATCGCACCCATTCCTCCAAGGGGGTCACGGCCTCCTTATCAAACTCATTCACCCGAACCAATATATACTCCGGAAAGATCTCCGAAGGAAGACGCTTGACGATCACACCCCTCTCCTTGGTATTTACCTGTAAATGATCATGGGTATGCACGCCGACAAATTGGTTCTGCCCGTGATACAGATAATCGGTTCCTACGCCTATATCAAAATAAAGGATACTGATAGAATAGATCTTTTTCACCCCGGAATAGTCCTGCCCCAAATGAAGATGCTCGGTGACGGCCTTCGCCATGCCATAGAGCACACGTTCCAAATAATAAAGCTCGCAGGTATTCTGGATCTCGATAAGGATGATATCTCCCTTTGTGTTCTTAGCCTTGATATCCACCCGATTGAATTTATCATCAGCGTCCTGCTGGTTCCCCTCACTCTCCAATATCTCCTCAATCTTGATCTGCTCGCCCAAGAACACGGTAAGAAAGCCTTCTAGCACTCCGAAATTCGCTTTTTGCCGGAGTAGGCGTTTGATGGCCCAGTCGAAACGGATATACCGATCTTGTAATTCCTTCATATACTTCTCCTCTTTTTCTGTTTTCTTTTCCATAGTCATATCATGTTTTAGTTATCCCACTATTGGGTGGCTTCAAATGTACATAAAAAGATCCGGAATACAAGCTTATCCCATCTAAAAAGAAATGTCCTTCTTTTTGGATCCGTAAGTGAATAGCCAACGAACGGAATCGTAAGCGGTCGCAAATGGGTATTCGTGTACCGTTATTACTCTATTTTAATCTCATATTTTATCGATTTAAACTATTTACTTAAAGACAAAAAACATGGATGTGGACAAATGATCACACATCCATATCTAATTATCAACAAATTAAAAGCTATCAGGTTCTCCTAAAATGAACAAATGTAAATACAGCTCAATTCTTAGAAATGAGGATTCTGTACCAAATGGCCATCCGACTTATCAATCTCCGACTGAGGAATCGGCAAGTATTTCTTTGTATCATCCCAGCCTTTGATAAAATCTTTCGCTTGGTTCGTACGTACTAAATCCCAATAACGAATACCTTCCATCGCAAACTCATAACGGCGTTCCTTATAGATATTATCCAATGAAACCGTCGGAACCTTATAATCATCACCCATCGCACGTTTAACGACTCTCGCATAATAATCCTGTGCCTCGCCAACGCTACCTCCACTTCTCAATAAAGCTTCCGATGCCATTAATAGTATGTCCGAGAAACGAATTACACGGTAATTGTTTTTATAATTCAACGCTTCCGTACCAACCGTAGAAGAATACCCTGCACGAGGATGATATTTGCGTACGCTATACCCCGTATATTGATTCACATCCGAGCTAATCGTTCCGCCTTCCGCTCTAAACTCCTCATGATCTATGATCGTTGTCCACTTTCTAGGATCATCCGGTAAAAACGCATCATTCAATGCTTTTGTTACAGGCGCAAACCCCCAACCTTCCACATACACATTATTGGGATCTTTCAAACCTCTGGCTCCTAGCATTATTATATCGGAGTTACCTTGATTGGCCTTGCCTGCCCAGTCATTCGAGTTCCCGATTTCCGTATAATTGACTTCAAAAACAGATTCTTTGCACCACTCATACTCATCATCAAAAAGGACTTTATAATCCGGGATCAAGTCATATTGATAGGCAGGATCGGTAATTAGCTCTTTCAATTGGCTGGCGATCTCCTTCATTTTAGTATCATCATTCTGATAGAGAACGATACGTGCTTTCATTGCGATAGCGGCACCATTCGTAGCTCGTCCTTTCTCATTAGCCGGGACTACCTTGGGTAACTTCCCAATAACGTTATTATCTAAATCCTCTATTAACTTCGCATAGACCTCATCCGGTTGCAATTGAGGGACAGTTGTTATATCATCCAATCCCAAATTCGTCTCGTAATACGGTATGTATCCAAAGAAACGCCACAACTGGAAATAATAAAATACACGTAAGAAATGAGCCTCAGCTACATAACGATCACGAAGCTCCGCCGACATCGTCCCCTCCGGAAGAAGAGGGCATTTCTCTATCACGATATTCGCACGGTTTACACCCTCATACGAACGCCCCCATAAACCCTCGGGTAAGTTTGTCGGTGTCACCCAATTGGTAAAATCATTCACTCGTTGCAACTGCGGTTGATCCGATACCGTCGATCCACCGGTCTCCGCATCATCCGACATGATATTACTAACCAGTTCATAAGAGCTATACGCATTATAAGCGTTCCATTTCAACGGGTCATAGGCAGCGACCAATGCCTCGGTCAAATCCTCCTGTGTCTTGTAATAATCCGTTTCGATAACCTTATTCGTCGGAGACAACTCCAAAAAATCATTGCAGCTACTTAGTCCGAATACAACGGCTAGCAGATAAATATATTTATTCATAACACTAATTTTAATGATTAAAATGTCAAATTCAATCCAAATGTATAAACCCGGGCTTGAGGATATACACCCTTATCTATACCCATTGTTGAACCAATTTCCGGGTCCATCCCTTTATATCCCGTAATAGTCAACAAATTATCGAACGACGCATAAAATCTCAAGCGTTGTATATAAGCTTTCCGGGTCAACTGAGCCGGTAGCGTATAACCTACCTGTAAATTACGTAAGCGCAAGAAAGAAGCATCGTGAACCAACAAAGTAGACGGACGGAAGTTCTTAGGCGTATCACCTAACACAATCCTTGGCATCGAATTGGAGGTACCCGGTCCAGTCCATCGCTCCAAAGCATCCGACGTATAATTGACTGCCGCCAACTCATAACGGCGTAACGCATCGAAAACATCCGCTCCAAAAGAACCTTGGAAAAAGGCACTTAAATCAAAGCCATTCCAATCAGCCGCAACGGTAAGTCCAACCATCCAATCCGGATTAGGCTTGCCTATCATCGTACGGTCCTCGTTATCATCGCTGATCACACCGTCTCCGTTCAAATCCTCAAATTTCGTATCACCGGGTGCCGCATTCGGTTGTATAGGCTTACCGGTAGCAGGACTGATATAGCTATCGATCTCCTCTTGTGTCTGGAAAACCCCAATTGCCTTGTATCCGAAGAAATAACCGATTGGATAACCATTTTCGTTCCTTGATACCGTACCTAAAGTTGGTAAACTCTCTTTATCAATATATCCCGTCTGATTTCCCAGATTCTTGATCTCATTCTTCACATAAGAAGCATTCGCCAAGAAAGATAGATTCACTTTATCTACACTTAATTTATAACCGACTTCAAGCTCGATACCTTGGTTTGTCAATGTCCCGACATTCGATAAAGGCGAGCCACTTCCCACATATAGGGGTATCGGACGCTCCATCAACATGTCTTTTGTATCTTTCTTGAACCAATCAAAACTAAAAGAAAGGGAGTTATTAAAGAAGCGAGAATCAAATCCAAAGTCCAATTGCTCCGATGTTTCCCAACGCAAATCAGGATTAGCCAAAGAAGTAGGCTTTGTTCCGCTATGAATGACACCGTTCGAGCTTGCCCCGAAACTATAGTTATTTCCTCCGGTCATTGTCGTAGTATATCCAAACGATCCGATTTTCTCATTTCCGTTCTGTCCCCAGCTTCCGCGCACTTTCAAGAAGTCGAACCATCCCGGTTTATTTTCCATGAAAGGCTCGTTAGTCAACGTCCAGCCCGCAGAGACGGACGGGAAATAGGCATATTGATTATTCCGGCCGAAGTTAGAGGAACCGTCCCGACGAAGGGTTAACTCAAGCATATACCTTTCGTCATAATTATAGTTCAATCGTCCGAAAACGGAGGCCATCCGATGCTCCGTCGCCCCACCTTCCGAATGCTGATCGCCGGGAGAGGCACTATTGGTGAAATCGATCCACGCTTTATGATCATCTTCCGCTCGTAAGTTCAAGGCCGTTCCCTTTACCTTTTTACTATCATACCGTTCCATAGAGGTTCCCAGTAAAACCGCGAAATTATGTTTATCGATCGAACGTTTATAACTCAACGTATTCTCCCAAAGAAGTTTCATGCCACGATTCATCGTTTGCTCCACCCTCGATTTCTCATTCTTGACCATATAACACAAATAACTAACAGGGAACCAATTCCTTTCGCCCCAAAAAGCCATATCCGTAGAGAGAGAGGTCTTAAACGTAAGATTCTCGAATACTTCCAATTCACCCCAAACAGATCCTACAAATTTATCCCAGTCCTTGTTATTGTTTAAGGTCTGCATCATAGCGACCGGATTCACGATCTCTTGATTTTCGATCACGTTATAAATACGGCCTTCGTCATCCTTGACATAACCGGGATAATTTTTTTCGTAATAAGCGAGATCTTCCGCCGAAGGATTCTCCAGATAGACCGATTCGTTCGGTGGAGTCATCACCGCACTTGCCAACGGGCCGGAGAAGTTGTCATTCTCCGAAATACCTTTGGATATGATCCGTGTATATCCTAGGTTCGTACCGACCTTGAAACTACGGAAGAATTTATTCGTCTTATTCTCAAACACATTATAGGTATTGTTGAAACGTAAGCTATATCGTTTATAATCCGACTTATCTTTTCCTCCAACAATTCCTTCTTGATCTAAATAACCAAAAGAAAGGAAATAGCTTCCCTTATCACCACCACCACTGATGCTCGCTTGATGATTCATGATCGGGGCATTCTCGTTATAAATCTCATTCTGCCAGTTCGTCCCTACACCAGCTTTCGAAGGATCATCGTAAATAGGGTCCATCCCGGCATTCACGTAAGCCTCATTCATTATTGTCTCATATTCGGTGGCATTCAAGACCGACATTTTTCGCCAAGGATTTTGCCAACCGATTGAGAAATCATAATTGACAACCGCTTTTCCTTTTTTCCCGCTCTTTGTCGTAACCAAAATAACACCATTAGCCGCACGCGAACCGTAGATAGCGGCTGAAGCGGCATCTTTTAAGACCTCGATAGATTGTATATCCTGCGGATTCAGATAATCGACACCTCCTTCAAGTGGCATTCCATCCACAATATATAAAGGGTTACTATCATTAATAGTTCCTGTACCACGGATACGGACTCTCGACTCGGCTCCCGGTTGTCCGGAATTCTGCATAATGCTTACTCCCGAAACCTTTCCCCGTAACACATCCTCTACCCGGGTAGGTGTCAGCTTCTCCAAATCATCGGAGGTGACCCGGCTTATGGCCGCTGTCATCACGCTCTTCTTCTGGACGCCATAACCAACCACGACCACCTCATCCAAGGCTTGCGTGTCCTCTTTCAAGACAACCTGCAAATCAGTCTGCGTACCGACCTTAACCGTATGGGAGAGATAGCCGATAAACGAGATTTCCAAGATATCGCCATTTTTCACATCTAGCGTAAATACACCATTCATGTCAGAGATCGTACCGGTAGTAGTTCCTTTTACGGAAATACTCGCACCGATAACCGGAGTTCCATTCGTATCCAAGATCGTTCCTCGCAATTTTCTTACCGTTTGAGAAACTTCCATCGGATTTACATCAGGATGGGAAAGGCCGCTTGCCTCCAGATTGCCACTTAAGGAAGCGAGCAATAATGACCCGGCACATATCCAACGCCATCGCTGATCCTTACTTTTCTTTTTCATAAATTATTCGAATTTAAAGGTTTAAACAATATTCCTAACATTACTTTTTGGTTATTCGGACTCTGAGTATTTTCAAAAAAGGGGTAGCATTCCCCTCGACAGCACTCACGAGGAGTGCCGCCGTAGGAAATTGGATATAAAAGCTAACCTAACTAATTTAATGTATACTCAAAGTAATCCTTGAAAGAGGTTACCGCATCGCCTACTTTTAGATAACGGCGACTAAGTACTGGTTTCGCCCCCCCCTTCTCATGATACTCGGCTATCAAAAGATAACCTCCTGCTTTTGAGGGCAATTTCAGAAGGCAAGGTTGAAGCCGCTTGCCAAAAGGTTCAATCACAATAGACTCTTCTTGTGTCGAAATAATAGTTCCTTTCTCGTCTAGTAGTTTCAAGAGAACTTTTCCTGACGAGTCTTTATTCAAGTCGTTCACCCCAACCAAGTTGAAGACTAAATCACTACCCGGTTTCAAGGCAGGGAGATGTTTTGTATAACGATGGTCCGTCAAGTCGATAAAGACCGCCGTTGGAGCGAAGCAATGCTTGAACCACCGGAAAGCCGGCGAAGGTTGCAAGTCCTTAATATCATTGATAAACCAATCTCCCGTGAAACCATAATTATTGGTCAGATGGCAAAAGGCCAAGATTCCACCCACCGAGCGTTCTGAACGCAGCCACTCGGTCTCAAGCTGTAACCAATAGGCTTGCAATTCACGGCATTGAGCCGGAGTAGCGTTCTCGCCGAGATAATAATTATAATTATTGAGTGTCAATTTCGAGGGCCGTCCATCACGCCATAACCAAATCCATCCGTACTCATTGACCAACTGAGGAACGCCCGCATCTAGTATAGAAGAGAAACCTACCCAATTCTCATGCAATGCACCTAAGTTATAGGGATTGTTTTTGAAGTAGTCGTTCAGTTCACTGGAATGCATCAACGTTAGCGCGCGATATGGGTGTGGCTCATCCATCTCATCATTCGTTCCCATCTGATCAGATGTCATATAGCCGGCATCCCAGATCCGGGTCGGGTCTAATTCCTTTAGTTCGGGAATCAGCGTATTTCCTATATAACTGTCCCAATTCTCATTGATTGCATCCCAGATCACGATACTGGGATGATTGCCATCGCTCCATACCCAATTCGTATACTCCTTACGTACCTGTTCATCCCATCCATGATTTTGCCAATAAAGCCACTCATTTTGCAATACGATGCCATACTCATCGCAAAGATCATACCAGAAGTCCGGAACAATACCGACACATATTCGCATAGCGTTCCAATCAATCGACTTTGGCAAGTCTATCATCAGCTTCTTCACCCATTCCCGATCCCAAGCCAACGCTTGACAATCCGGGTCCTCAAAGAAACGTTGAAGCGTGATATTGGAGCCTCGTAAGTAGAATTTATCCCCATTAAGCGTAAAGAATTTGCCTTTTCTCGAAAAATCACGCATCCCGAAGTTCACCGAATAACGATCTACAAGCTCATCTTGGTCATACACCGAGACCTCGCCTTCGTACAAGAAAGGGGAATCCGGAGTCCAAGCCTTCGGATTATCCAAAGAGATACTCGTTTCGAAATAAGTCCTATTATCCCGTTTAACCTCACCTTCAATCACTTTCTTTCCAACCACCTGCCCTGTGGTCTTCTCCTTGACACAGAACTCAATCTTACAAGAGTCCTTCATTTTATCCCCATACAACATTTGGGGTGGATACAAACTTCTCACCAAAGTCTTAACTGTCACCAATCCTTTAGCCAGAGAAGGTAGGAACAAAATCTTGTCGACCCGCATCTTACCGGTAGCCGTGATGAACACGTCGTCCCAGATTCCGGGTAGGTAATGGACTTTCTCCTTATCCGTACCACCGGCAGCCTCGCTAGGCAACCACGCCCGGTCGCCCACCTGAATTAAGATCTCATTGTCCGAGCCATATTTTACGGCACTCGTAATATTAAAATCCATTGGAGTATAGCATTCCATGGAAGACCCTACTTGATGTCCATTCACGAAGACTCGTGTAACGTATTGGCTTTTCTTTATCGTAAGGAATAATTGCTCATCCTTGAATTTCTCGTCGATAAATACTTTTCGCTTATACCAATTATACATTGGCGTATAATCTCTCTCCAAGAAATTAAACTGTTCCACCAACTCCACGCCGTCAGGCTTCTTGAAGAATTTCTCGTATTGAGAAATTTTCGGCCTAGCTAGATGCACCAATCCCGGAACCGGTATCTTACGGGTATATTTCCGTGGGGGAAAAGCATGTTCCGTCTGATCAAAATCCCATTCCCCATTTAATGAGATCGTTGTCCTCCCGTCATCGGCCCAAGCGAATACGGATAGGAAGCAACACATAATTAAAATTATTCTTTTCATGACATCCGATTTATTTAACTCTTTCACGAAGGCAAGTTACAATTATTAGAAACATAAACTTTTTAGAAATTTACCTCCTGCTTTTAGAATCTTATCAAAATATAAGAATCATCGTAATACATACCATCCCAAGATTAAAGTCGTTTCAATAATTTGGCTGCTACTTCATTATTCTTCGTGAGAGACTCATCCAGCGGGGAAGAACGGATGATAGAAGTCAAGCGTTTATGCCATTCCACATCCCGCCACATTCCAGCAAACTGAGGCCCGCAAAAATTACTGGTCGCTACGCCGACCCACATACCCGTACGAGCTGCCGTAATAGTTCCCAACTCGCAGAGATCTTTTACCCAGTCCCATTTCAATAAAGGCCAATCCTTATAATCCACCAATCCCCAACACTCTGTCGTAACAAGAGGACGGCGATTCTTCCGGGCCACAGAAGCCATAAGCTCTATCTTATCAGTCAACAACTTCTGCCAATATCCAGGTCTTTCCCGATAAACCCGTTCTGCGTTTTTCACCACATTCTTATAATCATCCGGTAAAAAACGATTGTAGCCATATCCCACCAGCTTATAAAATTCTCCACCATTCTGTTGGGCCATCCAAATATGATGCTCATACAAATCAAGAAAAGAGCAATCCACCTCTTCATATTTCTTGACATCCCCATGATCAAAAGAATATAAGAATGGCATATCCGGATATACTTGTCGCATCTTCTCCAACGAGGTTTTCATCCATCGTAAGGATTCCTCCTTATACCAATTCCCCCAACCGACATTCGGATATGTCTTAGCGAAAAAAGGAGCCCACGAATCACCGGGCCACTCATTGCAAAGATCTACATAAAGGATCGTATCCAATAACCCATCCTCCTCGATCGAACGAAGGGTTGTCAGCCAGCAATCCGCCAATTTCTCCGGTGTATCCAATTTCAGGCAAACCTCATCCACATCGAGACGATACCAAGAAGAAAGCCCGACCTTAATATCCCGCTCCTTACATTTCGACAAGAACAAGTTCAAATTCGGTTGAACTTGTACCTCATTCATATCCGGACTTCCCCAATCTTGCTGATTCCAAACTTCTTTAAGTAACCATTTCTTCATTGGATTCTCCGCTATTAAATGAGGATAAGCATCAATACGTATCGCATTATACCCCCGTTCCGAGAGCTCGTCCAATACTTGGTCCCAGTCCTCATAACCGGCTCCGGGCCAACGCCTCTCCAACCAAGAAAAATCCCACATGGTGATTGCCCGGGGCGAGATTTCTCCTTTCCCGGCAAAAGCCATTTCACTTTTAGCTAATGCATTTGATAAATCAAAAGCCACTAAGCCGCCTAATGCCGCAACTGCTGTTTGTCTAATAAATACTCTTCTATCCATATTATATTATTTTATCTTTCGGGTGTCCTCCTTTTCTCCAAAAAGCCTCGATATTCTCCAATGAAACTCCTTTCGTTTCCGGTACATAGAAATATCCCCAAATAATCGCCACAATTCCAATAAACGCATAAAATAAGAACGCTCCTGCCGGATTCCCTTGGCTTTCGCCATTGATCGTTAAATCGGTTCCCGGTATTGAGAATACCTTCAGTATCTTGAAAAAGGTAAACGATACGATCGCATTGAAAAACCAAACGGACAATGAACCGAGAGAAGCCCCCAGCCCTCTTAACTTTTGTGGAAACACTTCCGACACAATCAACCAACCTAGAGGCCCGATGCTGATAGCGAAAAATCCCACATATAAGAAAATAAGGACAATGGAAAGCCATTTCCCGGAATCCCCTAATTGAGCGGCGAATATAAAAGAGGTAGCGAGTAGCGACAAGGAAATCACGATACCGCTCAACCCCAGAAAATAAAGTTTACGCCTTCCCAGCCGATCTACGAAATAGACAGACAGTAACGTGAACAATAAATTGACAACTCCCACCCCTACAGAAGCCCCAATCGCAGAGACCGCACCATCGAAACCGGCCATCAAGAATATTTTAGGACTATAATAGATCACCGTATTGATACCTACGAACTGTTGGAAGAACATGATACCAATAGCGATAACCAACGCATTCCTCAACCAAGGCTGAGCCAAATCCTTAAAACGCCCTTGTTGCTCATCATTTTTCCGCATCTCATTCCGCATCTGCTCAAATGAGACATTTACTTGATCCGGGTGCTCGATCATCTTTAAGACCGATAAACTCTCCTCCTCCCTGCCAACGGACATCAACCACCTTGGAGATGGTGGAACCAGCAACATACCCACGAACAAAATAATAGCGGGAATCACCCCCACATAAAACATCGGCCTCCAACATGAAACAGACGTCTCATCCGCAAAATACAAATCCGAAAGATAAGATACCAGAAGCCCGATCGTAATCATCAATTGGAACATGGCGACAAACATCCCCCGTGATTTCGCCGGAGAAACTTCTGCGATATAAAGAGGCACCGCAAAAGAAGATATCCCGATAGCCACCCCCAGGAATAAACGGGCGGCGATCAAATGATAAATGCCCGGAGCCCATCCCGACCATAACGCACCGATAGCGAAAATAACAGCCGAAGTCAAAATGACTTTCCTACGCCCTATGCGATCCGTCAACTTACCACAACACAGCGCTCCCAGAATAGCTCCCAGCAAACCGGAGGAAGTAACGACCTCCACCATACTATCGTCTATGCCAAAATCTTTCTGGAAGAAAGGAATCGCCCCGGAAATCACGCCGGTATCAAAACCAAACAATAGTCCTCCCATGGCGGCGACAATCGCTATCACATAAATCATCCAATATCTATAACTCGTGTTTCTCATGTTTTTCTTGTGTATTTAATCCATCTATAAACTCAAGGCTCGAAATCACGCCAGACCTCCGCTTTCAACGCGGGATTAGGCACATATAAGAAAATCTCCGGATTTTCCTCGAATTGTCTGTAAATAGATACCCCTTTCCGAATATCTAAAGAAATATAATCCGAAGGAGATTTACAAATCAAATGAGAGGAATCGTACATCGGATTCGCAATCCATTCTAATTCATCGCTTCCATTAAATATAGGAAACCAAGCGATTCCCCCGTGTTTACGAACCCCCTCATACACAAAACCATAATCTCTATCGCACCACGCCCCGAAAGTCAAAGGCAATCTCGGATTCGCACTAATCGTCGCATGTACCCAATAGGGAGGAACGATCACTACATCCCCCGGAAAGGCATGTACCGCATAACATCGACCGGGTTGATCCTCCGCATACTCCTGCATATAAATAATCGCCTCTCCCGACCAAATCTCATAGATTTCCGGCGTAGACCAACCGCTATAAGGAGATATCTTATGAATATGCCCTTGACTTCTGACTGGCTCCTGCCCCAATTTACCAGCACTATATGTCACTACCCCGAATAACAAATGTAACTTATTCAGCAACACACGATGTTCTTCTTTGCCGACATCCATAGCGATCGAGTAAACCTGCTCCGGTCCCTTGCATTGAGGATCACGCAAACTAGCCCGTATATCTTCCAGCCGGCGAATCTCGACCTCCGGACCAAATACACCCGCCCCATAGGTAAACCCCATAGGCGATTGAACCGGTGTTATATCAATTCCTTTATCAAATACAAATCCGTTCATTTTGCTGTTGTTTTACCATGAAATACTCCAAGCCGAATAAAGCGGCGTCATCGCCCAATATTGCCGGGACAACCGGGACTTTCCCGGAAGGACACCAAGCTAATTCATCCACTCGCTTACTGATATAAGGAATGATTACCTCTTGGCTTTTTAAAATCCCCCCTCCCAGAATCACCACTTCCGGATCATAAGCATGTATATAGGTTATTATCGCCGATGCCCAGATATCCATGCATTCGTTTCTAATCAATAAAGCGTCTGTATTCCCCTCCTGCGCCAACCTGAAAATGCGCTTGAAATCATAGATATCCGCATCTCGCTTAAATGATTCCGATAAAAGGGCATGCTCCCGGATAATGGTCGGCAAGAAAAAAGAGGAAGACAGAGCTTCTACACAGCCTTTATTCCCGCATGAACATCGACGGCCCTTATAATCCAACACAAAATGTCCTCCCAAAGAACCCGCTTGAAAATGCTGTCCATACAGAAGCCGTCCATCGATCACGACTCCCGTACCGATACCGGTTCCGATTGTCATCATGACTACATTGTTCTTTCCCCGGGCCGCACCCTGCCACCATTCTCCGGCTACGGCCAAACGAGCGTCATTATCCATGCAGAAAGGAACTTCCCAATTCTCCCATGCCCATTTATCCAGACTGATCGAACAGGCATCATCATACTTCTCATTCGTAGAGATTACCCGGTTATGAATTGGATCTACCAACCCGGGAAAAGCCAGGCCGATACAACGAAGCGCCGCCACATCAATACGCCAAGCGGCCAACAACCGATCGATCGCCTCCTTTATCTTAGGTAAGTTCAGAGCTAATCCCAGAGCCAGACGGGAAGGTAATCTCACACAGTCTACGATCTCACCATCAGACAATAGTCCGATCTTTACGACCGTCCCCCCTAAATCTATCGCTATCGTATACATAAGCTATCGCAATTTAGGGGTACCGTTCACTTCTACCAATCGGGCCGAGAAGCCCTTATTCGCTATCTCTTCATAATTATGCCCGGCATCCGAAGGCCAGCATGCGGCAAATGACAAGACGCTATTTCCAGTATTAGCTACCCGGTGCGCTACACCGCCCGGTATATAATGCAGGCTACCCGGCATCATCCTTTCCGCCCACGTATTCCGTTCCCGATCCATCAAGATCAACATACCTTCGCCTTCCAATCCCCAATAATACTCCGAACGATCCTCTTGTTGATGAAAATGGCCTTTCGTCATGAAATACTCATCTCCCACCTTTCCCGGATATAATTGAGTAATACCAAAATAAAGCCCTCCCGGAGTGCCTTCCCGCTCCGGTAAATAACTATATACCTCGTATGCTAATTGATCTAATGGTAATTGGGAATAAGCATCTTGATTCTCAAAAATTCCGGCAAGCTCACCTAAAGTTCTCCGGCTCTTTACCACACCTTCCCCCTTTAACTCATTTTGAAAAAATGACAAGGATGGGATTACAATCTTTTTATGTTCCATGATATTCTATTTTACGATACAACTTATATCGCAAAAATAGATCGAATACCTTGGGCTTTATTTTAGTATTTTTCCAAACAACTATGAAATCCTGTCCTTATTCTCCATCCAGGCGCTCCTTATATTTTTTCTGGTACTCGGATGGAAGCATATTCGTGGTTTTCTTAAATTGGCCGATGAAGTTGGATAGATTATTGAATCCGGCCTCGGAACTAATCGTGGATATCTTCAGGTTTCCCTCTATCAATAGTTTTTTCGCATGTCCTATGCGCATGTCATTCAGGTACTCCACGAAAGTCTTCTTGGTCCGTTTCTTGAAATAACGACAAAAAGCGGTCGGAGTCAAGCCTACCAAAGCGGCGACTTCCTCCAGCTTCACTGGAGACGTGAAGTTCTTCACCAGATATTTATAGACCTTATTGAAACGCTCGAAATCGTCCGAGTTGACCGTTTCCGTAAACCCCGTACTGGCTAATATCTCATATTCTTCGGAAGTCGCCATTAATTCCAGTAAAGCAATCAATTTGATCACCCTACTCGCTCCCGTCTCATTGGCGGATTGGCTGATCAGCTCGGCAATCTTCTTCCGGGACTTACCCACAAACTTAATTCCTCTACGGGAACGCTCTATCAATTCCCGGATATTATTCATCTCCGGAAGACGGATTAAATTAGGTTCAAAAATCTGACGCTTGAAGAACAAGCAAATACAAGTAGCCCGCAAGCCGGAGCTCTTATCGAAATAAACAGGGTCGTTTCTCCACTCATGTGGCAGTTGAGGGCCGATCATACAAACATCGCCCTCGAAATATCCTTCCACATGATCCCCGACAAAGCGAGTACCCGTACCACTTGTGATATACATTATCTCAATAGCCGGATGGTAGTGCCAAGGCACTATAAAATGCGGTAGATCCTCCACATAGAAATGAATGTGACTATCTATCGGGAATGGCAGTTCTTGAAATAATGGTTTCATAGGCTTTATACTAAAGGTTTCAACCTCTCGATCAGTTCATCCCCAAGCGCCCGTTTATTCACGATATGTTCCTGTACGGCGGTAACAAACGGATTATTCACGAAATCTCCTCGAACACCCTCGAAATCCTGTTGTTTTTCCTTGTTGGAACCATCCACACCGAAACCGATCATAGAAGTCAAGGAGAATTCCTTACGGGCATCCTCATAAAGCATCTCATCCAAGCGGATCACACATTCTTGCCAACGACGAACCAGATCAATAATCTCTGCGGCGGAAATCGAACGGAGATCCACCCCATAATAACGTTCGATCATCTCGTAGGCCCATGTCCATTCCAAGGAATAATAACGTCCGTGAACCAAACGGAAAAAACATTCCACATCCTCTAAGGAAGCGATTTCCCCCTGTTCGATATCTTGCAACAAGGCATCTAGCGGTTCCCTCGGGAGGATCAAGCCCGCCAAGTCCAGCCATTCTCCGGAGCCTTTGGATTCCGTAGGACGCAATTGCTCCCAGACCTCTTCCATAGAACAATAGGTCGTACCTTCCAAACGCTTGATTAACGAGTTACCAAAGAACTTATTAATTGCCATCCCATAAAAGTTCAACGCATTCCGGAGGGAGGAACCTTTTATACGAGTATTCTGATAATAATAAATCTCGGAAGTCTCTCCAACCAATGCCTGCAGGTTTTTCAAGATATCCACCGCTTTCAGCATCTTCTGGATCGTATAGGGACTCAATAGATTATAGTTAATCATATCCAAGCGATCCGGGTCCGTACGTTTATCACGCTTCGGCCATTTCTGGGCATCACGGATCGTACCTACGCTGCGAAGATTAATTCCCGGGACTAAGTAAGTCTCATCATCCTTCTCTATTAAATAGGAGAAGGGAATATCGGAAGTATCGCTATGGTGATGATGGCGACCCATTACCAAAGAGAAAGCGCCGATACGGGCCGGCCAAAGAATATACGAGTCGCTGGTAGTCTTGGAGCCACGTTCCACGATCCCTTGATGGATCGGTCCCAGCTTATACATATGATTACTCTGGTTAGAGCCACTTCCCGCGTTCAAGAACGAATACATTCCCGCTATCAACAAACTACTCTTATGCATAGACACCGTAAACGGACCGGCGAATATAGCGCAAGCCTCCCCATTCTCGAAAGCGCAGTTGCTGAACAACAAGGAATCATGGGCCGAGAAGTTATGCGTCACTTGGCAAGCCTGTCCGATAAAGCAACGGATAATCTTAGCGGCATCCGCGATCTTGGCTCCCGAAGAGACAATGAAATCTTGCGCGATCACACTATCCCCGATAAATACCGGGGCCTCTCTCTTACTATTTACGGAACCATTTTCCAGACGTGCGCTATTCTCTATGGTCGCGTAATCACCAATCTTCACGTTACGGATCGTACCGGTATTGACAATCTTGACCTTATCGCCAACCGTTCCCTCCGTAGAGGCGATACCCTCCGTATAAGCGGTAATCATATCCCGCAAGCGTTCGATCAAGGCCGGACGATGACGGTACAATGCGATAATATAAGCCAATGAAGCCGACAGGCCATCGTAAATCGGAACCTCACGCCCGCCGGTCTCATTCAAGACCGACACCTCGACATTATTCCCGAACGTAGCCTTGCCTTCCACCAACATAACATTTATATTCTGGATAAAGCAGTCATCACCGATCTGGTAATTAGCGATATAATTCTGTACGTTCTCGATCAGCACATTATCCCCCAACGTGCAATTATGTAGGGTAACATGACGAAGCCCGCTATGCTTTACCAATCCTCCCGGCAGGGTAAAAATCTTACGAAAGGCTCCTAACTTAACCACTCCTGAAAAACGTACGTGGTTCACATATTCAATATCAAACACTTCTGGAACCCAAACTTGATTCCAATCATCGGCCCGGCAAGCCTGAGATCGCAAGGTGGCGATCTCATCCGGCCGCAAATTTCTCAAATGATTCATTGGTACTAATTTTGTAAGACTCTACTCTTCATCATATTGCTGAAAGAGGAAGTCATTGTAGGGGAAACGGGTGATATGGATTTGTTTAACCCGTTCATACAACATCTCTTTCAACGCCTCTATATTCGTACGTTCCTTGGCGGAGATAAAGATGCAATTATCTTGCAATTTTCCCATCCACGTACGTTTCAGTTCATCCAGATCGATATTCTCACGACCACGAGGGGTCAAATCATCTTCCTCTTTCGGGACAAAGGTAAATGCATCCACCTTATTGAAAACCATGATCATCGGTTTCTCGGTCTTATCGATCTCCGCCAACGTACGGTTCACGACCTCTATTTGCTCTTCAAAAGTCGGGTGTGAGATATCCACGATATGTACCAGCAAATCCGCCTCCCGTACCTCATCCAAGGTAGATTTAAAAGATTCCACCAGCTCGGTCGGTAACTTGCGGATAAATCCGACCGTATCAGACAGCAAGAACGGCAAGTTCTCGATAATGACCTTGCGTACGGTCGTATCTAACGTAGCGAACAACTTATTCTCGGCAAAGACCTCACTCTTGCTCAATAAGTTCATCAAGGTAGATTTACCTACGTTCGTATATCCGACTAACGCTACACGTACCATCTTACCCCGGTTTTTCCGTTGTACGCTTTTTTGCTTGTCAATATCCACCAGCTCTTTCTTCAATCGTGCGATCTTATCCAAGATAATACGTTTATCAGTCTCCAACTGTGTCTCACCCGGACCACGCATACCTACGCCGCCTCGCTGACGCTCCAAGTGTGTCCACAGACGAGTCAAGCGGGGTAACATATATTTATATTGTGCAAGCTCCACCTGTGTCTTCGCATGGGCGGTCTGTGCACGGCTAGCGAAGATATCCAAGATCAAGCTCGTACGATCCAAGATTTTCACCTGCAATTCTTTCTCAATATTACGGAGTTGCTTCGGACTCAGCTCATCATCAAAGATCACCAAGCCGATCTCATTCTCTACCACATACTCCTTAATTTCCTGCAATTTACCGGTCCCGACAAAAGTGACGGAATTCGGGTAATCCATTTTCTGGGTAAAACGCTTTACCGCATCCACCCCTGCCGTATCGGCCAAGAAAGCCAATTCGTCCAGATATTCCTTAACCTTTTGCTCATTTTGCTCGGGGGTAACCAAACCCACCAAAACGGCCTTTTCGGTCTGTGCCTCAGATATGATAAATTCTTTCATGCCACAAAGATATATTATTTCAATTATTTACGTATATTTGCGAACATATTTACAAATATAAATCAACTTAGCTATGAAAAAGAGAATTTGGCATCTATCCAGATGCGTTGTCGTTTGTACGGCATTCCTATTCGTACAACAATTTATCCAGTCACAAGTTTCAAATCCATCTACATGGGAAAGTTTTGTGCAAAGTAACGCAAATATATCTATCCGGGATACGTTTCGGATGCAGACATTTGAGGGACTTGCTTCTGATAATTGGGATTATGCCATTACAGGTGAAGCCCTTATTGAAGATATCTCCGGCGTGAAAGATATTCCTAACAGCCACGGAAACTACGGGTTACGAATGCCAATGAATACGCAAGTGGCTTTCGAGCATTTCACGTTAACAAATCATCAAGATATAAAAATCAGTATACGGAAAGGGGGCATCCTTCTAGTAGAAGGAGAAGGCATGAGAGCCAGAACCTATCGAAAAGGGGAAACAAGTTATCCCTCCTTAGTTCCAACCATAGGAGAGAGTGGCATCAATCCTTTCAAAACCACAGATATAAAAAACAATCCTCCGGGCTTAGATCTTATCGTCCCCACACCGGCCGCCAATACCAAAAACGGCTATTATTATGTAGACAGCGTTTACGCACACGGCATGATTCCTACCTATTCCCTATTTACCGGAAACAGCGATTGGAACCATGAGGATCGCTGGAGCCACCTACCCGCCTACCGTCACCGCAACGCCTTGATTAACGGCAATATCTCCATAAATACAAATATCAGCTGTAAAGATATCTTTATTGGCAATGGAAATATCCATATTTTACCAACCGGAAATCTATCCGCAAATAACCTTACCATCTATCCTAATGATGGTATCTTGGCGTCTTCCTCCACCTTGCGATCGTCTGGAACTATTAACATCTCCGGCAAAATAACAATCGAGAAGACCTTCGCTCAAAAAGGCAAATGGTATTTTATCTCCTTCCCCTTCGATGTATTCGCTTCCGGCATAGACCCGGATTTCCAACTGGGTGATGACAAAAGCGATACAAACGGTAACTACTTTTACGTA
This sequence comes from Parabacteroides sp. AT13, assembly GCF_002272965.1. NCBI lineage: Bacteria > Pseudomonadati > Bacteroidota > Bacteroidia > Bacteroidales > Tannerellaceae > Parabacteroides > Parabacteroides sp. AT13. The sequence continues at coordinate 1,461,806 of NZ_NQMH01000001.1, forward strand.
CAAACCTATAACGGAGAAAAGCGAGCCAACTCACAAAGCCCTTCCAACAACTGGGAAGTCATACCACAAACAATAATCAATACATCCCAGCCCATCTTCAAGAAGAACAAGGGGTACCTGATCGCTATTGACGCTTCCGCCGATCGTCAGAACCTTCGTTTCTCCTCGAAAGCAAAAGATATCCCTATAGATTTCGGAAAAAACGGTCAAGCCTCTATTCCGGTAAGCATTAACAACCAAAGCCAGAACCAGAATCACAACGGCTGGTATCTATGCGGTAATCCTCTGCCGGCTCCTTTATCTCTTAGTCAAATAGAATCAAACTCGGCCTTAGACGGATACATTTATATATATGACGGCTCCACCTACCAACCCTACGTGATCGGTAGCGATTTCGCCATCCCTCCATTCTCCGCTTTCTTTGTCAAAGCGAATAATAGTACCAGCCTATCTGTATATAATACATCCGAACCAGCCAATTATAAATTATTATCAACGAATGCACCCATATCTTTCCCAACATCGGAACCTCAAGCCCGACAAGATCCTCCTGTTTCCAATCAAGCCTTTTCATTTCCGGAATTAAGCTATCAGCTAGAGAACAAAACTTTATTCATTAATAATCTTCCATCCCCCGGTAAAGTCAAACTACTTACTCCGGCAGGCATATTGGTATTTACGCAAGCGGTACAGGCAGGGAACCCTATCCTCCCGATTCCCCTCCCACAAGGTTTATATATCTTAATTATTCAAACAGAACATTATCGGGCACAGTACAAATGCGTTTTAACCTCCTAAAGCCCGAAACAATCTTATATCTTTGCCCTGTTTTAAGAATAAAACGAATATGAAGAAGATCAACATCACAACAATTGCCTTACTTGTCTACTTAATCGTAATGAGTATCATCGGCTGGCCGGGAAACAATTCGGGGAATAATTATACCGAATATTTCTTGATGATCGGCGCTACGCTCGTCATCATCATCCTTCTACGCTATCTGCAAGTCAAACGTCTGAGAATGCGAGATAAGTGGAATAAAGACGAAGATCCTGCCAAGCAATAAAAACACAGCCTGTTTTTCTTCACAGAAGAACAGGCTGAATGAACTTTATTTTATTACACTAGTATTAATATTACTGCTTTTTCGCCCTCACAGGCTACTTGAATGTCTCGTAAAGACTACGCACAGTATAAATTATTCGATTATAAATAAGTACAATCTTAACAGGACACACACACCACTTGTTTCGCTTACTTTCTTAAAATGAGTTACTTTCATAATTCTTACATTTTATTCACTAGTACTAAAACGTCATTAACCAATACGCAAAAGACAACCGACATCATTTTTGTAATCGTAGCCTAATCGTCATATCACTGAAAGGCAATACAATCGTGAACACATTTTTAATAACATAGACATATCATCGTAATACAATCACACGTCCTTTGCGTTCTGAAAAAATAGATTAATTCTAATATATTTTAAGGACAAAAGGATGGACAACAGAAATTACTTTACGATGGCGATTCCCGCTCTTTTGCTAGGCGTAGCATACTTACAGCCAATCAATGCGGCACCAGCGGAGGATCTGCCAAACGTTACTGGACGAATGACGATCACCCAACAGACATTCACGGTAAGTGGCGTAGTCACCGATACGAACGGAGAACCAATTATCGGGGCTAACGTGATTGAGAAAGGGACTACAAATGGAGCCGTAACCGATTTTGACGGCAAATTTTCTCTCTCGCTGCAAAACAAGCAAAGCATATTGGTCGTTACTTATATCGGTTATAACACCAAGGAGATTCCAGCCGGGAATGGTTCTCCCCTCACGATCCAATTGCAGGATGACACCCAGAACCTAGACGAGGTTATCGTGGTAGGTTATAGTGTACAGAAGAAAAAAGACCTTACCGGTGCTGTTTCCGTACTGGAGGTAGGCGACCTGAAAGATACCCCGGTATCCAGTGTAGATCAAATGATGCAAGGTAAATTGTCCGGCGTAAACGTAATCCCGGATAATATGCCCGGCGGAGGCGTAGCGGTACGTGTACGCGGTTTCAGCACGATCCGTAACAATGATCCGCTTTATATCATCGATGGCGTACCAGTAGAGGGCGGCATCAATTTTCTCAACCCGAATGATATCGAAAGTATGCAGGTATTGAAAGATGCTTCTTCCGCTTCCATCTATGGTGCACGTGCGGCAAACGGCGTGGTTATCATCAGTACAAAAAAAGGGAAGGAAGGTACTTTCCGGGTAAACCTAGACGCTTACGTGGGAGTACAAACCTCGGCAAAACAGATGCGTATGCTAAACGCCCAAGAATATGGCGACTTATTATGGCAGGCACAGCGTAACGACGGGAAATCACCAGTAAGCGACGTGTATGGCTCCGGCGAGACCGCCGTAATTCCGGAATTCCTTGACGCAGATCACCGTCTTCCCTCGGGAGACGTGGATTGGGTTGACGAGATCATGCAAAAAGCCATGGTCCAGTCCTATAACCTCTCTCTGGCGAAAGCAGATAAAGTTAGCAGCCACTTGTTCTCCCTAGGCTATTTCAACCAAGACGGTCTTATGAAATATACTGGTTTCGAACGTATATCCGGACGTTTCAACAATGAGTTCAAGCTCTTCAACGATCGTTTGAAAATCGGTGAGAACGCCACATTATCACATGCGTGGGGAACCTCGGTCACCAATAACGCCGCACTGGGAGGTATGTTATACAACGCCTATAAGACCGTATCCATTACCCCTGTTTACGATCTGGACGGGAATTTCGGCAGCAACCCGATCGCCGACATCTCCAACCCGTTAGGCGAATTATACCGTAATAAGGATAATAAAGATCGTACCACCCGTCTATTCGGTAATCTATTCGCCGAACTGAATATCCTAGAGGGACTTTATTTCAAGACCAACTTCGGAGCGGATTATAAAAACCTGTATAAACGAAGCTTCAAGGCCAAATACAACGAATTGAACACCCAGCAACCCTTGAGTACGTTGAGCACGCAAAACCGTTGGAACTTCAATTGGGTATTCACGAACACGTTAAACTATTTACGGACATTCGATAAACATACGATCGGAGCCTTATTAGGTATCGAGACAAACCGTTATCAAGAGGAATACTTCTCCGCCTCCCGTGAAGGCTTTGCCTCGGATGACGATAACTTCCATTTCCTCGATGCGGGCGATAGTGGCTCCCAGAAGAACGCAGGTTCTGCCTTTACTTCCAAGATGATGTCTTATTTCGGTAAAATTGATTATAATTTCGACAACCGCTACTTATTCGCAGCCACGTTCCGACGTGACGGATCTTCTAAACTTGGTAACAATAAATGGGGTAATTTCCCGGCTGTCTCCGCAGGCTGGCGTATCAGTAGCGAACCGTTTTATGATATTCCGGCTATCAGCAACATGAAAGTCCGCATAGGTTGGGGACAAAACGGCAACTCTGATATCCCGGCTTATTCCACGATCGATTCTTACATGAGTAATCCGAACCACTCCAACTATCCGATCGACGGTAGCCAAAGTTCCGTGACAACCGGATACACCCAAACCCGTTACGGTAACGCAAACTTGAAATGGGAGACCACCACGCAAACTAATGTCGGGCTGGATCTAGGCTTCCTAGATAACAGCCTAACCGTTGTGCTGGATTGGTTTAACAAAGATACCAAGGACTTATTATGGGAGCGTCCCTTGATCGGTACCGTGGGGGGTACAAACCAAACGGTATGGGACAATGTCGGGAAAATGCGTAACCGGGGTTTCGAAGCTGAGGTCAGCTACAATAAGAGCATCAATAAAGATTTCGGGTTCAATGTCGCCTTCAATATGTCCGCTATCAAGAACAAGATGACGGAATTAGACGGTGATGTCTCCTATATCGGACTGCCTACCAGTGTGATTCACTCCCTCAACTTCGATCAAGAGGTTTCTCGTTCCGCCATCGGTCAACCAATCGGCTCTTTCTACGCTTATAAAGAAGACGGTTTATTCCAGAGCGAGGCGGAGATCAAATCATATACCAATAATAAAGGCGAACTACTCCAACCTAACGCAAAACCGGGTGATATCAAGTTCGTAGACGTAAACGGAGATGGCGTAATAGACGGTAACGACCGTGACTATATCGGTAACCCGCTCCCCGATGTCACAGCAGGCCTTACATTAGGAGTCAACTTCCATAATTTTGACCTCAGTCTATTCTTTCAGGGAATGTTCGGAAACGATGTATACGACTTGACCCGTTATGTGGGTGATTTCTACAATCAATCGCAATACAACAAAAACAGCCGTGTCGTTAATGCATGGACACCAACCAACACGAATACGGACATACCCCGTGTCACCATGGACGATCCGAACAATAACATCCGGCCCTCGTCTTACTATGTGCAAGACGCTTCTTTCGTTCGCTTAAAGAACATGAAAATCGGTTATTCCGTACCTCAGTCCATCCTATCCAAGATTAAGTTCAATAGCTTGTATATCTATGCGCAAGCAACCAACTTATTCACGATCACAGGATACGACGGTATCGATCCGGAAGTGGGATTGCAAAGTTACTCCAGTGACTACCGTAACCTAGATATGGGTGTGGACCGCGGCATCTATCCGTTATCCCGCACCTTCACCTTTGGAGTAAACGTAAGTTTTTAATCATCAAACAACAACAAACTAGAATATGAAGAAAATGATTATAGCGGCCTGTGCCGTATTCGCATTGACATCATGCAGCGATTTTCTGGAAGAGACACCTGTAGGCGAACTGACTCCCGAACAAGCACAAGATCCCAATAACATCGAGGGATTGATTATCTCCGCCTATTCCATCCTAGACGGCCAGATGGACGATGCCAGCTCCGGCTTGAATTCAGGATGCTCCAACTGGCAATTTGGCGATGTGATCTCAGACGATACCTACAAAGGCGGAGGTGGTACGGGAGACCAGAACCCGGTTCACTTGATGGAAATCTTCCATATCGACCCGACTATCCAAGATTACAATCGGAAATGGCTAGCCTTATACGAGGGCGTGAACCGCTGTAACCAAGCGATCCGTATCCTCAAAGGCAGCGATTATGATAAAAAGGAGACCCGTATCGCCGAGATGCGTTTCCTGCGTGCCCATTTCTATTTCAACTTAAAGATCATCTATAACCAGATCCCATATTTCGACGAGAGTGTCAGCGATCCTTCCGCATTCGCCTCTATCTCGAATAAGGAGTATACATCCGATCAATTATGGGAGAAGATACTGAATGATTTTAAGGCCGCCTACGAAGGTCTCCCGGATTCCCAGCCGGATGTGGCACGTCCATGTAAGATGACGGCCCGGGCTTATATGGCTAAAGTTTACTTGTTCCAAGGCAAATGGCAGGAATGCGCTACAGCGACGGATGAGGTGATCAATTCCGGCAAATACCAGCTACTCCCCGACTTCCGGAATATCTTCTTGCCGGAAAATGACAACTGCCCTGAAATTTTATTTTCAGTCCAAGCCTCTATCAACGATGGCTCCCCGAACAACTACAACGGAAATCCGGGCGACCGTTTGTTACCTCCGGGAGGCCCTTATCCCAACTATGGTTTCCTTCGTCCTTCCCAAAACCTAGTAAACGCTTATAAGACCGACTCCAACGGCTTGCCTTTGGAAGACGGCATAGACGTTTCGGAAAATGATTATGTAGACACCCGCCTAGACCACACGGTAGCCCGCCCCGGAATCATGTTCCTAGATGTCCAACTCTATGACTGGACTCCTCGTGAGGCTACGGTTTACGGTCCGTATAGCCCTAAAAAACGTATTGTCTCCAAGAACTCAAGTTACTATTTGGCTATCTGGCCATACGTAAACGCATTGAATGTTTATATTATTCGATATGCGGACGTGTTATTGTGGCGTGCCGAAGCTGCTATCGAACTAGGCGATTTGACTACCGGATTGAAATACATCAACCAAGTTCGCGAGCGTGCCATGAACAGCCAGACCGTAAAAACCGCTGACGGGACAGCGGATGCCGCCAAATACCGGATCGGATTATATCCGTCATTTTCCGACAAAGAGGAGGCGATCCGAGCCTTACGTACCGAACGACGTCTGGAATTCGCCTTAGAAGGTGAACGTTTCTTTGATCTAGTCCGTTGGGGAATCGCCTCAGACGTGATGAACACTTATTTCGAGCATGAGAAGACATTCCGCTCTCATCTCCAAAATGCCCGTTTCATCAAAGGGACCCACGAATACGGCCCGATACCGCAAGCGGTTATAGACCTTGCGAAAAATGGAATCATCGAGCAAAACCCAGGATATTAATGGAAATGCTCCCATTCCTCTTAAAAGAAATAGCTCCTATCCGAATATTCGGGCAGGAGCTATTTACATTTGTCTTTTTATATCGTCTCCTTATAACTTATCCCTTAAAAACCTTCCGGTATAGGATGCCTCGCAAGCCGCTATCTCCTCCGGTGTGCCGGCACAAACCAACTGCCCGCCGGCCTTTCCGCCTTCCGGTCCTAAATCGATCACATAATCCGCACATTTGATCACATCCATATTATGCTCGATAATTACCACGGAGTGACCTTTCTCGATCAAGGCATTGAAAGCTTTCAACAAAGTCTTGATATCATGAAAATGTAAACCGGTCGTAGGCTCGTCGAAAACGAACAAGGTAGGTTGCTGCTTCTCTTGGCCTAAGTAATAAGCCAGTTTCACACGTTGGTTCTCACCACCGGATAAAGTGGAGGAAGTCTGTCCCAGCTTGATATAGCCCAAACCTACGTCTTGCAGCGGTTTCAAGCGTTTCACGATCTTCTTCTCTTGGGAGCCGGAACCTTTCTCGAAGAACTCGATCGCTTGATTCACGGTCATTTCCAACACATCGTATATGTTAGCGCCTTGATACTCTACATCCAATACATCCTGCTTGAAGCGTTTGCCGTGGCAAGCCTCGCATTCCAAGGTGATATCCGCCATAAACTGCATCTCTACCGTGATTTTGCCCTCGCCCTTACATTCCTCGCAGCGACCTCCTTCTTTATTAAAGGAAAAATAAGCGGCGTTATATCCCATCTGCTTCGCAAGAGGCTGCTCACCGAATAGTTTACGGATCTCATCGTAAGCGCCGATATACGTCACAGGGTTCGAGCGAGAACTCTTTCCGATCGAGTTCTGGTCTACAAACTCAATCGCCTGAATCATATTCAAATCTCCACTGATACCGGAGCAATCTACGGTCAGGCGAGCGGCATCATCCAAATGGCGTTTCACGCCCTCGTAGAAAATATCACGAACCAAGGAACTTTTACCCGAACCGCTCACGCCGGTAACCACCGTCATCACGTTCAAAGGAAACTTCACGTCCACACCCTTTAAGTTATTCTTCCGAGCCCCTGTCACTTCTATATAATTATTCCACGGACGCCGATAAGGCGGGATCTCGATCTGATCCTCTCCCGTCAAATAACGTACCGTATGGCTATCGCTACATTTCCGGAGGTTATTCACATCGCCTTGATAAACGACCTCACCCCCCAAACGCCCCGCTTTCGGACCGATATCGATGATATAATCCGCCGCACGGATAATCTCCTCATCATGTTCCACCACGACCACGGTATTCCCCAAGGCTTGCAACTGTCGCAATACCTTGATCAACAAATCCGTATCCCGGGAATGCAGACCGATACTCGGCTCATCCAAAATATACAACGAACCCACCAAGCTACTACCCAACGAGGTAGCCAGATTGATACGTTGGCTCTCTCCTCCGGATAAAGAGGCCGAGAGGCGATCTAAAGCCAGATAACCCAACCCCACATCCAACAGGAATTGCAAGCGATTATTGATTTCCGTGAGCAAACGTTTAGCGATCGCCGCATCCGTCTCGTCCAGTTCCAGTTGATCAAAGAAAGCCTTTGCCTCCGAAACCGGCATCGTCACCAGCTCGGCGATATTCTTACCGCCCACTTGCACATACAGCGCTTCCGGCCTCAAGCGGCTCCCCTTACAAACCGGGCAAGTCGTCTTTCCCCGATAGCGGGCTTGCATCACCCGGTATTGTATCTTATAAAGATTCTCTTCCACGAACTTAAAGAAATCGTCGATGCCGTGTAAACCTCTCGCCCCATGCCACAACAAATCCTTCTCTTTCTGTGTCAGGTCGTAATACGGGCGGTGGATCGGGAAGTTATATTTCTCGCTCTTCACAATAAAGTCTTTCAGCCATTCCCCCATCACCTCACCTTTCCAGCAAACCACGGCTCCTTGGTAGACAGACAAACTTTTATCGGGCACCACCAGATTCTCATCGATGCCCAGCACCTTACCGAACCCCTCACAAGTCGGACAAGCGCCCAACGGATTATTAAAGCTAAACATCATATCGGTAGGCTCCTCGAATATCATGCCATCCGCCTCAAACTTCTTCGAGAATTCCTTCACGACTACCCCTTCCTCCGTATAAATACGAATCAAACAGGTACCATGGCCCTCAAAGAAAGCGGTCTCGGCCGAATCCGCCAAACGGCTTTTCAAGGTCTTATCGTCCGATACCGTCAGGCGGTCCACCAACAACTCGATCGGGTAAGACAGCAACTCCTCGCTGGCCAGTACCTCCGAGATACGATATACCGTATCATTCACCGACAGACGGGCATATCCTTCTTTCCGCAAGATCTCCAGCTGTTCCTTCATATCCCGGCCTTCCGGCAAGACAACCGGAGCGAATACGGCAAAACGAGTTCCTTCGGGATATCGCATGACCTCCTTGATAATATCGCTCACCTGATGTTTTTTCACCTCGGTGCCGGAAACCGGCGATATCGTCTTCCCGACGCGAGCATATAACAAGCGTAAATACTCATAAATCTCGGTAGATGTACCGACCGTGGAACGCGGATTACGGGTATTCACCTTCTGCTCGATAGCGATAGCGGGCGGTATTCCCTTAATATAGTCGCATTCCGGCTTACTCATCCTCCCCAAGAACTGGCGGGCGTAAGCGGATAAACTCTCTACATACCGACGCTGTCCCTCCGCATAAAGGGTATCGAACGCCAACGATGATTTTCCACTCCCCGACAGCCCGGTTATCACCACCAGCTTGTCCCTCGGAATCTCTACATCTATATTTTTCAAGTTGTTGACACGTGCCCCCTTGATGAAAATCGAATTGCTCTCAGACATATTACCTTTATCTTTTTCTTTAACGCAAAGATAGCCAAAACTAACCGATTCTGCCCTATCTTCATCGAACTAATTCACACAGTTAGACAGGGTGTGCCTCGTCTCTACTGCCAAGTAAATAAAATAACAAGGGTGAAATATTTCATATTTACAGGGAATCTTCTACATTTGTTGAAAATTTCATAGACAAACACAGCAAGGCACCCATGTACATTAAATATTTTCGCTTCTTAGTAGCGATTCTCTTTTGTGCGATAACCTCATGTTCTACGGTTCGCGAGAAGCCTCGTCCGGCTACGAGTACGGGCAAGGAGGCCAAGCGAGAGTTTAGGGGAGCATGGATACAGACCGCTTTTCAAGGCGAATACAAGGATATGACTCCCGCCCGGATGAAAAAAGACTTCATCCGCAAGCTTAATTACCTGCAAGCATGCGGCATCAACGCCATCATCTTTCAGGTGCGCCCCGAGGCGGACGCTTTCTATAAATCCGATATCGAGCCGTGGAGCCGCTTCTTCACCGGAGAGCAGGGCGTAGCCCCGGCAGGTGAGTTCGACCCGATGGCCTTCCTGATCCAAGAATGCCATAAACGGAACATGGAGTTTCACGCTTGGTTGAATCCTTACCGGGCGAGCACGGCGGGAAACACCCGTTTCGCCGATTCCCACATCTATCATAAGCATCCCGAATGGTTTGTCACCTATAATAAACAAATCCTTTTCGACCCGGGATTGCCGGAAAGCCGTCAGTTTATCTGCCGGGTAGTGCGTGATATCGTCGGCCGTTACGACGTGGACGCGATCCATATGGACGATTATTTCTATCCCTATCCTGCGGCGGGTATGCCTTTCCCTGATGATAACAGCTTCCGGAAATACGGCTTGCGAAAAGGATACAGCGAGGCGCAAAGGAACGATTGGCGCCGGGAGAACGTGAATACCCTGATCCGGGAATTGAAACGTACCATCCTGCTCACCAAGCCTTGGGTACGCTTCGGTATCAGTCCCTTCGGCATCTACCGCAACAAGAAAAGCACCGCGGACGGATCGGGTAGCAATACCAACGGTCTGCAAAACTACGACGACCTCTACGCCGATATCACCTATTGGGTACAGCAAGGTTGGATCGATTATAACATCCCCCAGATCTATTGGGAGATCGGACACCCGGCGGCGGATTACATCACGCTTATCAAATGGTGGGACAAAAACGCCAACGGAGGTCATTTATATATCGGGCAAGACGTGGCCCGCACCATGAAAGCGGACCAATTAACCCGCAAGATGCGTTACGAGCGTGCCTTGCCTCACGTGAGCGGCAATTGTTTCTGGCCCGCCAATGAGATTCTATGGAACAACAAGGGCGTAGCCGACAGCCTGAAACGGAACTACCACCGTTACCCGGCCCTTATCCCGGCCTATACCCATATGCATAACCGTCCGCCAAAAGACGTAAGCAAGCTAAAGACCGAATGGACACCCAAGGGCTTCCTCTTGCACTGGCAAGCGGAGCAAAGCCCCACGAATCCGGAGCTAGCCTCTTATTTCGTGGTTTATCGCTTTAACGACAAAGAGGCAATAGACACGAGCGATCCCTCGAAGATCGTGGCTATCACCCGGGAAACCGGCTACTTGATGCCTTACGAGAAAGGTAAGGTAAAATATCGCTATGTAGTGACCGCCGTAGATCGCTTTCACAACGAGAGCGAGGGCAAGACAAAGAAAGTAAAATTATAAAGACAACAATATATGTTAACCGACCATCGCTGCACCAAATATACCGACTGTTCCTCTTGTAGTTTCTACCAGAGGGACATATTCAAGTATCGTCTTTATCCGAAAGGGTACGTGATCCCTCAGACAAGATGCATGCAGAACATGGTCTTTTTCCTAGTCAAGGGAGAGATCTGGCTGAACAGCGAGGAGCACCCGGACACCACGTTCCGGGGCGGACAGTTCGTATTGCAACCGATCGGCTCGAAAGTGGAGTGCAAGGTACTCGACTACACCGAATGTATCATCTATCTCTTCGAGCGTCCGCAAAACATATGCGACAATCGTTTCAACAAAGGCATCTCCATCGTGGAGAACGAACGCCAGCAGCCCATCGTAATGACGATGGTCCCGCCGATACAACTCTTCATCGAGGGCATGAAGCTTTACCTCAACGATGATTTAAGATGCTCCGGACTGATGCAAGCCAAACGCTCGGAGATGGTCTACTTGCTGAACTGCTACTACCCCATCAAGGAGCTAGCCGCCTTTTACGCCCCGATTTACCGGTATAGCCACAGTTTCCAGTATTTCGTGATGCAGAACTACCAAAAGGCAAAAGACGTGGAGACCTTCGCCCAATTGGGAGGCTACAGCGTACCCACCTTCCGCCGTATCTTCAAGGATACGTTTGGAGAGCCCGCTTATCAATGGATGCTGAAACGCAAATGCCAAGACATTCATAACGACCTTATCATGACAGAGCTTTCCATATCCGAGATTTGCTACAAGTATGGCTTTGAGTCGCTTTCCAACTTCTCGCACTTCTGCAGGGCTAATTTCGGCCAATCTCCCCGCTCTGTCCGTTCTCTAAAGGATGAAAATACATAATATTCAATGATTTTTTTAAAATCTCTCAACTTTTGCAACTCTTTGGACAAAAATAACAATTCTCCCCTTTAGCATTCCCTATACATTTGCGTCCAGAAGATCAATCATAATTGATTTTCAAAGATAAATAAAATGTATAGGTACAATAAGACAAGTATTATCTTAAAGATCTCTATCGCGGTTTTATTCATTATCGGCATGGTGCTGGAATGTAGTTGCGAGAGATCTGAGGAACCGGAGAAAAGAGGCACGGGCTACATCACTTGCACCCTTCGTTGGGATAGCGTGGTAGCAGTTTCCCCGGTACCGGAGAAACTTCGCTATTGTATCTACCCGTCGGAGGGCGGGCCGATGATACAGACGGATGGGAACGCCAATGGCATCACCCTGTTCTTACCACCGGATAAATATAATGTATTGGTTTTCAATTACGACGCGAAAAACATAGGTTTTCGTAATATGTCGAAGTTCGAGGAAGCGGAAGCATATATCTCCTCTCTAGAGGATCTGGAGGCATGTCAAGACGAGGTGATCCCGTTATATGTCGCCACGATCCGTTCGGTAGAGGTTGAGGGGGATACGGAGAAGCATAAGGAATTGACCTTGTCGCCGTTTTTCCTATCGAAGGATAGTTCCTTGAATCTAAGCAATGAAAGGAAAGGGATCGCGAACAATATCAACGGGCTAAAGAAAACGAGTATCCGATGAGAGAGAGCCGGTTATTTATCATCTTGATCTCGCTTGTCATGGGATTGGTGGGATGCTCGAAAGAGACTATGATCGGCGAGTATGTAGACCGTTGCGCGGTGCGCCTCGACATAGATTGGGGTCCTTGCGGTATCGACCCGGATGGTATGACCGTGCTCTTTTACCCGGTCGATGGAGGGGAGCCAAGCCGTTTCCTTACCAACATGGTCACGGGTGACGAGGTGCGATTGAGGAAAGGGATCTATAACGTAGTGGTATTTAACCAAGCGGCCGAAGAATACAGTTATCTCACGATCGAGGGTCAAGATCAATACAGCACCCTGCGGATCGTGATGAAGACGACGGAAAGCGATTGGTACACGCCCACCGAGGGAGAGCGGCTGATCTACGATCCGGAACCTTTAGCGGTAGCTACATTGGAGGGTTTTGAGGTGACGCAAGAGATGGTACGGGCGAACCTTAAGGAGGGAAAGGAGTTTTCCTTGGCTTGCCGGCCCGAGAAGGTAATCTTCACGACCCATCTGTCCTTAGAGATAAAAGGATTGCACAACGTGCGGACTGCGAGGGGATCGATTAAAGGGATGGCGGATACATATTGGATAGCCAACAGTAAGACTGGGAGTAGCATAGCGACGCAACTCGTTGACTTCTCGGAAAAGACTTTTCACAAGAACTCAACGACCGATGGTATCTTATCCGGCTCTTACTTGACACTCGGCAGACCAAACGTCACATCGAAGGCCACGGACGAGATCAGTAATTTGCTTACGCTCTCCATCTTATTGGTCGATAACAAGACGGTCATTACGAAGCAATATGATATAGCTCCACGTGCTGCGATCAATAATGAGACGAAAGAGGTGAAAGTGGTGCTGGGTACCGGAGCCGATCCGGACGAGGAGGAAACTCCCGAGGATATTCCGCTGGAATTGCCAAACGTAAAGCCGGCAACTAATGGCGGCGAAGGAGGATTCGACGCAAGTATAGACAATTGGGGAGATGAAGTAGATATCGTGCTCCCCGCATAGATATAGAATAATAAATAGTAACAACATAAAACAACATTAAAAGACTAAGCGTTATGAAGACAAATTTATTCATTGCAGCATTAAGCCTAGTAGTATTGGCTGGCTGCTCAAGCGAAGATGAAATTGATACATTAGTGTCTAAGAGTGATAATGCGATTACTTTCGGGACTTATGTGGGGAAACAGACGAAGGCTTTAGATAAATCAGCCTTTGCTAAGGATGATAAATTCGGAGTGTCAGCATATTATGGCGATGGAACTTTCGAAGCAAACTTCATGAGTAATGAGACTATTAGTACAACAGATGGCTCCACTTGGACCTATACCAACACGAAATATTGGCCAGAAGGTAACCCTGTTTCATTTGTAGCTTATTATCCGAATTTGACAACTGCCCCTACAATAACTGATGGTGCAACAGCAATTCCTTTTACTGTGAAGAACGATGCTACAGAACAGGTTGATTTCATGTGGTCAACAGTTAAGGCTGCCACTAAAGATGATAAAAATGGAACAGCAATCAATGGAATTACAAACACCACAACAGATGCCACAAGCGTTCCTTTTGTATTCCAGCACGGACTTTCCAAAATTTCGTTTAAAGCAAAATTGGGTGAAGCATCCTATTCTGGCGTAACTATTAAAGTCAAAAGTATAAAAATCAATGGAGTCAAGAATAAAGGTACATTTACAATTCCTGCAGATTTGACTGCCGGTACATGGGCAACCGAAGATGCAGCAACAAATGATTATACAGTTTCAGAGACTAATGGCAAAGAGATAGCAAGTACTACCGCAGACAGCATAGGAGAATCATTACTTATGATCCCACAAGACATGAAAGGCAAGACTATAGAAATAGCCTATGATCTCGTTTACACTAATCCAGCCCAAACGATTTCTAACACAAAAGCAATTGTTTTAGATGACAAAAGCAATTGGGTGATGAACCAACAATACACATATACCCTAACAATCTCATTAGAGACTGTTCAATTAACAGCTAGCGTTGGTCAATTTGGAGCGAATATAGATTTATAAAATCATCAACCGTATGCCGGTATCAAAACTGGTTTAAATAAAAATCTTATCCTTGAATGAATCACATTGGTTCATTTGAGGATAAGATTTTATTTAACATAAAAAGCTAAACCTCCACTGTCAAATATATCACAAACTCTATTTGTTAACTAAACACACACTACCCTATCTTTTTGACTCATATAGGCTATATTCCGTGACATTCTCTATCAACAAGAATCACGAAACAGCACCAAAGACATCCCCATAAACCGCCTTTTACCCCTCGAAAGCCCCCCTTTTCACACACAATAGGTCGCGAAAGCCAACGCGAAAGGCTGCGTTAGGCGACACATATGGTTACGTTGGGCATCGTAAGCAGCTAAGAATAGGGTTATAACCTAATGAGAAAGGCGTTATAACCTTATTATAACCCTATCGTAACCTTATGGAATAGCCCAAACACCCGGCAAACCATGAGTTACGATGAATTAATTTCGCTAGAATAAAAGGCCATTTTCCAACATCTGTCTGTCTACTAAACAATTGCTGTTTTTTTCTTGCGTATTTGGAAGCGAGACGTACATCCGCCCGAAATAATCGACTCTCACGGACTTCCGTTTACATTTTGTCAAAATGTCAATCCGCGAGGAAACTTCTCCCCACATAGCATACGGATATCAATTATTCTTCCTATATTTGCGATAATCCCTCATATCTAAGCGTAGGTCACTGAAGGAGGACATAAGTTAACGAAGAGCGTTTAAAGATATTATCCCGCATTGAAATCTCGACAATTTCAACTCCCGGGGATAATAGACAAGAAACGCTCACGTCAGTGCTATATTTACCAGTAATTGCTCTGGACGATATAACAGCATGGCGTGGGCTATTGTTTATTATTCGGGAGTGGGCAGTCGAGAGCCTCAATGCGGTAATATCAATAGTTTCCACGCTTCTGTATTTTTAGCCCGGCAACCGATGGAGACAGGTTGCCCTTATCCATTAAATGAAGACGATCCTCCTGTTACCCGTCTTGTCGCTATGGCTCCTGCTTGCCACGCAAGCCAATGCCCAAGTCTATCACCTACATTTATCCGACAACACTTGCCGGATAACAGAATGCGTTGATACTCCACAAGGCGTCAAGCCCTTGGGTCAGACATGGAAAGGAAACACCTTCCATGATCGTTTCACGCTAGATTTCGATCGCGCTATCTTCACGTGGGAAAAGGAAGGAAAAGAGACGTATGCCAACAAGATCATCAACCACACTGCCAAATACGCTCACCACTCATTCACCACGGAGCAGATTACCGCCAACCTCACCATCAACAGCCATCGAGCCGTCCTTCAACTTATCCACTTTCAGAATGGCCAATGGATACAAGTCACTTATTTTTGCGAGATAGGGAATTAACGGCTCATGCGAACATCTACAACATCTACCACTTATACTTGATATTTGTACTTTTTATTTGTGAGTGAAAATTCCAGCCTTAAAAAAGGAAGCCTTAAAGTTTACGATAAACATCTTCAAAAGGTACTCTGCAACGTTCCCCCCAAATGCCTTTATTTCCATCCCGTATCCCACAAGGAATAGCCATGTTTATTTCAGCACCATGAGGTAGTTTCAATGTCCTTTTTAGCCGACGGCTGTCCAGCCCTTCTAAGGGGCACGTGTCATAGCCTTCGTTTGCCATCGCAATCATAAACGTTTGTGCGGCAAGCGCACAGGATTTATGGGCTGTCACACGTATGTCATTCTCGGAAACTTCAAGCATCATAGGACGGAAAATACTGATTATATTAGCCAACAATTTCCTAAGCAATCCGAGAATACCGAAGAACCGGGCATAAACAAAGGGCATCAATATACCGTAATATATTTCCCGATCCTTAATACGTTTGGCCTGACGTTCTTTAGGACTGTAATGACGAATGTTCTCCCGTTCAAAATTGAGTACGAATCGCGCATGTTTCTTGTACCAGTCACGCCGAACCACAAAAATGACAATTTGTGAAGCGGTAGAAGCCGCTTTCTGACCAAGGCAGTCCCTTGAAATTTTTGCCAATAATTCAGGTTCTGTAATATGGTAAAATTCCCATAATTGCATATCAGAACTGTTAGGAGCCAATGTAGCCAGTTCCAAACAATGTTTTACCTTTTCCGTATCTATTGGTTTTTCTTTATCATACACCCGTACAGAACGACGATGATGAAGGACTTCATCTAAATTCATAATGATACTGATTTGAATTAAACATTTATTCCCAGCTGATTACTTCAGCCATTTATTATTGTGCTTTATTTAATTGCCGCATAACGACCTTCGCCATTTCTTTAGAACTGAACGGGTCCTGCCCAGTAATCAGATTATTATCTACAACTACTTTTGAAGTCATAGGTATCAATGCTTTTTCATAATCCGCTCCTCTCTCTTTCAACAACGCTTCAAGATCAAAAGGCACGTCTTCTTTTCTTCTGGCAAGACTTTCCTCAAACCAACTGAATCCCGTCAGCTTTTTGCCTTTAATCATATATTCGCCATTGGATAGTTTGACATTCAACAACCCACTGACCCCGTGGCAGATGGCCGACACTATCCTCCCACTTTCATCCTGTTTCCTTACGATAGTCTTTAAAGCTTCATTGTCAGGAAAGTCATACATCGCACCGTGTCCGCCGGCTAAATAGACACAATCAAACTGTTGTTCCAACAGGTTATCCAAACTGTTTGCATGATCCAACAGCTTTTTGAATTCTGGCTTTTCCCAATACTTTTCGGACATTTCATCTAAAAAAATTGCTTTTAAACTTTCGGGATCAATGGGAGTATAACCTCCTTTAGGATTGGCTACCGTTATGTCATAGCCGCTTTCTTTTGCACTATGATAGATATGAGTAAACTCACTAAGCCATAATCCGGTCGCGAGTTTCCCATTGGCAAAAGTCCCTGTGCTAGTAACTATTATTAAAATCTTCATGATAATCAAATTATTGATTCATATTCTTTAAAAGAAAACATACACATGGATAGATTGTTTTTCAGAATATGGAATCTTTAACATAATCCGAAAATATGAAAACCTGCAAATCCTTTCAAATGCTATCTCTATCCACCAGCATTCGATAAGGAGAAATTACCGATCCCTTTCCTATTACCTCCGGGAGGAAGCAATTTGATGAATATCGTTTCCATGATGCCCAAGTTGAAAGAAGAATTAAGAACTATTTTCAACGACTATGGCTTGAAATATGTCTTCGATACCAATAGCCAGGAGATTAAAGTAATGAAAGAAAAGAAACCGGGAGAGATATTTTTAATTCCATTTCATTCCATAGCCGATACCCTGCAGCGTATGATTTTCTACAAAGCGGCTATTGAAAGTAACAGTGAGTCCGCATTAGTTTTTGAAGAACCGGAAGCCCACTCATACCCTCCTTTCATATCAAAGGTAACGCAGGATATTATCCAATCGGACAGAAACCAGTTTTTTATAACGACACACAGTCCTTATGTGGTTAACGACTTTCTGGAATTACCGAGTGACCAACTTGCCATTTACCTAGTTGACTTCAGGAATGGGGAAACTTTCGTGAAAAGAGCCAGTGACACAGAAGTACAAGAAATGTACGAATATGGCATCGACCTATTTTTCAACACTGAAACATAGCGAAAGATACAGAACACATTGCAGGCACAAGCCCATACCCAAGTCTACCGCCTACGCTTATTCGACAGTACTTACAGGATAACGGAATGCGTTAAAAACCATTTTACGGAATGTCCAAATGTTCTGTCAATACGTTTACGAATGTTCGTAATGGCGCACCTTCATAATTATCCAACTCCCCAACCAATATCAACGCGGCGTTCTTCATCCATGGCTGGTATGGGATAGATAGTTCATAGGGGATTTCACGGATCAGTTCCGGGGTGTTCTTGATTACCGTATAAGCGTCGCCATCGGCGGCTTTCTTGCCTTCGAAAACTAAGGTACGGTCGAACATTTTTTGCTTGTTTACCCCGTTTAGTACTACCGGGGCCATAACTACGGAATCTCTGTCGCTACGCAACATCGGCATCAAGGACAGGGTTTGATATCGTCCCACGGAGAGTCCGCAGACACTGATCGTTAGGTCTAGACGCAAGGAGTTGCCCTCCCGCTCGATGCGGTTTTGCTTCACGGAGACTTGCCCCCGGTAAGATTGTATAGGTACCTGCGCTCCTGCCGGAAGAACAAGGCCGATCACAAGCAAGCATATATACAAGCATATATAAATGAATGTCTTCATAGATTTATCTCTTTATTTGATGATGTAAACGATACTGATACCCGCCTTTGTTAATCCCCAATACTCGTTGCGGAACTTGCCGATAGGCGCATCTCCTCTAGGAAAAGCGTACTTATCATATTCGAAATGCAAGTATCCGAAACCCGCCGTGAACTCCACGTTCCAACGGGGCGACACGTATAACTGATAACCATAAGAGATACCGCCGCCATAAGCGTTACCGTTATAACTATTCTTTTTCTCCATCCCATACAGGAGCTTCAAACCGGCGAAATCGTAATCTATATACTGGGCATGAACCCCGAAGAAATGTCCGTTGAAACGCTCGTGTATCCAGTAACGCGCCTCGGGCTGTATCATCCAATGCTTAAATGACTTATCGCTCGAGAATGTCCAACCGTTATAATACCCCGATGCCTCAACGGACCAATGCTTGTTGAAAGCGACCTCCGCCCCTATGTTCGGCGTAGTGATCGCGTCATAAAGCACATTGGTCTTCACGGCCACGACCTGTCCTTGAATATCTATAAAAGTTGGCAAAAGAAATACTAACAGTAAATATAGTTTATTCATATCTCCCGGTTCATTAGGTTTGTTTATTTAAGAGACAAAACCGTACAAATATAGATAATATTTATCAGTTCATTCGTACGTTAACTTATATAATATCCACGATTTACAAACGGAAAACGTTATCTTTGCAAGATAAATCCAGAATATGACTCATGAAGGCTAAATATATCGTGATTTTTCTCCTGTCACTCCTTTCGTTTGTCGCTTGCGATAAAGAGGAGGTCGTTATCCCTACTACCGCCCCTCGTACGGTTCTTATCTATTTCGCAGGAGATAATAGCTTGAGTGGATACGTGAGCCAAAACCTGAGGGCGATAAAGAAAGGGATTGAGCGAGATGGATTGAACAACGGCAATTTATTGATCTATACGGATAAGCAGAACGAGGCTCCCCAGCTTTTCCAATTAAAAGTGGAAGCGGATACCATCCGGCAGATCGTGCTCGAGACCTACGACTCGAACCAGAACTCGGCCTCTACCGAGACGCTGACGCAAATAATCGACAAGGTACAAAAGGAATATCCGGCGGATAGTTACGGGTTGGTGCTGTGGAGTCACGGAACGGGATGGCTACCTTCGGATATCTATAGCTATCTGCGTTCTTTCGGGCAGGATGGGAAGAATAATTTCATGGAGATCAATGATTTGGCCTCCGCTTTATCGAAGTATCATTTTGATTTTATTTTGTTCGACGCTTGTTATATGTCGTGTGCCGAGGTAGCTTACGCTTTCCGGGAATGTGCGGATTATATTATCGGCTCGCCAACGGAGATATTGGCGAACGGCTTCCCTTATCAATCGATAATGGGGGATATGTTCAAGAAAGAAGCTGATGTGGTGGGGATAGCGACAAAGTTTTATACGTATTATCAAAGTGAGGCAGGAACGATCTCGGTCATGAAAAGCGATGAGTTGGATGAATTGGCCGCTACTTGCCGTACCCTATTCCATGATAAGACGGAAAGTGATCTTTTCGCCGTACCCGTTAGCGAATTGCAGATCATGGAGTATTTGACGCCGAATTATCATGCCTTATATGATTTTGATGATTACGTGAGCCGTCTGGCCACGGAAGAGCAATATAACGCATTCAAGCGGAGCATGGA
Source organism: Parabacteroides sp. AT13 (assembly GCF_002272965.1). Taxonomy (NCBI): domain Bacteria; kingdom Pseudomonadati; phylum Bacteroidota; class Bacteroidia; order Bacteroidales; family Tannerellaceae; genus Parabacteroides; species Parabacteroides sp. AT13. Next base: position 1,482,364 of record NZ_NQMH01000001.1, read on the forward strand.
AAAGGCGGTTATTTACAAGGCTACTACACTCAAGGCGGTTTACGCTTATCCGTATCCGTATGGAAGCTATCTGCCGGTCAATAAATATAGCGGCCTATCTATCTATGTCCCCCAAGAAGCCTTGCCCAAACTAAATGAGTGGTACAAGGATCTTGAGTGGTATAAAGATGTATATCAATGATTAAAACTCATCTCTTAGCCAGCGTTTACCACGAGGGGTATACAGGAATATCAAGAAACCTGCCGCCATTATAGAAATAACCGTAAAGAATACTGCTAATAACATATTTCTCTATTTTAATAATGCGCTTCCTACTCCCAATACAAGAGCGGCAAAAGTTAATTTTGACAAATCGAAGAAATACTTTGAAGTATTTTCTCTTCTGTTCTTCATTAAATCCTGAGCCGCTTTTCTTTTTTCAATGTTACCGTTATAGTTACTCATAGCAAAAATACTAATATTATTTCACAAATGAACTTATTTCACTAAAAACACTTCCTTATATCGTTTTACCTGTCCTTGAGGATGAACAAGTTCCGCATAGAAAATATAAACGCCGGTTCTCACCTTGGAACCATTCACCGCAAGGCCGTTCCAAGCCAATTCACCTTCTATCCCTAATAAGTCATGATTTACCACCTCACTGATATGCCTTCCGGAGATATCAAATATCCAGGCTCGACAGGTATAGCCGGATTCATCAAGATGGTAGGAGATCGTATATTCCTTCGTTGCCTCAGAATAAACGGGAGACTCTATGCCCGTGACCTCGCCTTCATCTTGCTTTCCATATTGGGAATTCCGATAGCCGGGCGTACCGTATCCCGCCGTGGCCGAAGCCGAGGTCCAATTCATCTCATCCTGCGTATCGCTATCAGGATTAATCCGCTCCAAGGCAATCCCCTTCTCGTTTTTCACGGATGGGGCATGCCATTTAGAGGAATAACGAATCTCATCGATCATAACCTCATCTTCTGTACGAAACAGGACTAACGTAGCGGAGGTATTTGCCAAGACCGGAAGTTTTAATTCATGCAAAGCATCCGGCGAAGATATCAGATAAAAATCGCTCACTCCTCCCATACTTTTAGTCAGCAACACATAATCTTGTGGTTCTACCGGAGAGACTATAGAAGATAAAGGATAATGCGAACTCAATGTACCATCGGATTTACGAGTAGCAACAGACAGTCCGGCCAAAGGCAATGTCCGGTCCGAACGATTATAAAGCTCGATATACTCACTCCCTTCCGGGTAAGGATTCGGCAACAACTCATTAAAAACGATCTCATTGGGTAAGACTATAATGTCCGTGGGGATACCCGGTTTATGGGGAGTGTCCGGACGATCTGGATCTTCTGGTTCATCGTCAGGAGAAGAGTTCGCGGAACCCGGCGTGCCTCCTCGCTCATCCGTTGATAAATGAAAGCCGGTTTCAGAACGTTCCCAAGCGATACCGACTTTCGCTTTCTCATAGGCAATCCGGTCGATCTCCTTACCGGAAGGATCGAATAAAGCAAGCTCCTTCCCCGTGTTTACCAACGACGCCGGGAATTTATCCAAGGGCAGATCCAGCCCCGCATCATCAATATGTATATCCCTACCGGACCGATAAAGCACGACATACCCATCCGCATCCAAGAGCAAAGCTGTCAATACCGTTGGCTTACTACCATATAAGAATGACCAACCATTTAACTCTATAGCCTTATCCGTCGTATTATAAAGTTCCACATACTCCGTTTCCGGAAAAGCCTTTTGTCCTTTCGGATCAGCCATCACCTCATTAATACGGATACTACCGGCGGGGAAAGAAGGAGTATCCGGCACTTCCGGTTCCTCCGGAACGTCGGGCTCTTCTTCATATTCTAACCGAATCTCGGTAGAACTCTCCGGAATCTTATTTCCCTCAAGATCCATTAACCCCGAGCACAACAAATCATAACCCATACCAACCTTCAACTCCTTATCAAAGCTGATATTCACATAGATCCGCATATCATCCGCATAGGTCATACGAGAAGCATTACCGATACCCGATATAGAGAATATCGCCTCACGGATATCCACCGGAAGATTATATTGTAATTGGAAAACAGACTCGGTGATCGGTTGGATAGCAAGAAGCCGCGGAAGAACCAACGGCTCATCGGGCTCATTGGGTTCTTCTGGCTTTTCGGGAGTATCCGGCTTCTCTGGTTCGATCGAGATATTATCGGATATAATGATGTAGTTACACGCAAAATCATTTACTCGAGTTTTAGAATAGCGGCATTCAAAACGTAGTTGTCCCCCTTTACATGAAGAAGAAACTTCAGATTCACAACTCCCTATCAAGACAAACCTACCCTTCTCTAGCACATATAAGTTCCATATCTTATGATTTTCTAAAGTAAGTTTCACTTTCAAATCCACGGCTCCCAACAAGACATCGAGCGCTTTCTCTATTAATATCTTTGGATTCTTCTCTGTTGCGGTATGTTTCCGAAAAGTTATCGTTTTCTTATTACTGCCGATTTGGACATAATAATCGTTTTTTAATCCAAGCATCCTCTGATCATCTAAATAAACATGTAGCCGGATATGGTTTTGATCGCTTGGTTTGAAATCCATCCGAATCTCAAATTCCCATTCCATTGTAGCGGAATAAACGAGAGGAGTTTCTATGGAAACACTTTTCCGGGTAGGATCCGCACGTGAGACCAGCCATCCGTTCTCAATCACAAAGCAATCTAAATCACCCGTCCAAGGGTTATCCGATGTAATCTCCGGTCCATTAAACGGTTCTTTTAACTGGGGATAAGCGCAAAGCGGAAGTAAAAACGCAAGAATTAATAATAATTGTTTCATAGCTATATCGTTTTAGTTATAAATTTCTCTATCTTTGCACCCTAATAAGTTACAACTGTAAATAATAGGGCGCAAAAGGCAAAAATATGAAAGCCCTTTACAGACAGCAAAGTTATAACTATTTTACATTATTCAAATTAAATCAGTGCTCAAAATGAAAGTAGCAATTGTTGGTGTAAGTGGAGCCGTAGGACAGGAGTTCCTGCGTGTACTCGACCAGAGAAACTTCCCGATGGATGAGCTGGTACTTTTTGGCTCATCTCGTAGTGCCGGACGTGTTTATACCTTTCGAGGTAAACAGTATACCGTTAAGGAACTGAAGCATAACGACGACTTTAAGGGAATCGATGTTGCTTTTGTTTCAGCCGGAGGTGGTACTTCCAAGGAATTTGAGAAGACGATCACGAAACATGGTACGGTGATGATCGATAACTCCAGCGCGTTCCGTATGGACGAGGATGTTCCATTGGTCGTACCGGAAGTAAACCCGGAGGATGCCTTGAATCGTCCTCGTGGAGTGATCGCTAACCCGAATTGTACCACGATCCAGATGGTTGTAGCGTTGAAGGCGATCGAGAACTTATCTCATATCAAGCGTGTTCACGTATCTACTTATCAAGCTGCCAGTGGAGCAGGCGCTACCGCTATGGCTGAGTTGGTAAAACAATATGAGCAATTATTAAAGGGCGAGGAGCCTACAGTGGAGAAATTCGCTTATCAATTGGCATATAACGTAATCCCTCACGTAGACGTATTCACGGAAAATGGCTATACGAAAGAGGAGATGAAGATGTATAACGAGACCCGTAAGATCATGCACTCGGATATCGAGGTGAGCGCTACTTGTGTTCGCGTACCGGTTATGCGCGCGCATAGCGAATCTACTTGGGTAGAGACAGAGCGTCCGATCAGCGTGGAAGAGGCTCGCAAGGCTTTCGCCGAGGCTGAGGGTGTGGTATTGCAGGATGAACCGGCAAACAAGGATTATCCGATGCCGTTGTTCGTAGCGGATCACGATCCGGTTTACGTAGGCCGTATCCGTAAGGATATCAGCAACCCGAATGGTTTGACATTCTGGACCGTGAGCGACCAGATCAAGAAAGGCGCCGCTTTGAACGCCGTACAAATCGCCGAGTACTTGCTAAAGGTGGGTAATATCAAATAACAGACAACTTTGTAAATTCTATATACGTGGAAGCGGGATCAAGAGAATACTCTTATCCCGCTTTTTTATGCTTAGCGTAATTCCTCCATGCCTTCTCAAAACGTATAAATCAATACGCCCAATACCCGATGGTTGGTTATCGAATGTGTGTCATGAATCCGTCCGCCATCTTGCAAATCCACATTGCCATACCATGCGATGGAAGGGCTATATTCAACACCTAATTTCCAGTGCGGAAGATTATACGAAAGTTGCAGGTTGGTCGTAAATACCTGATCTACGTCCAGACCTACGCCATAGGTTTTGCCTACCAGTGCCTCATTCGCTCCCAAGTTCTTCAAATAGCCTAAGAACAAACCCGGTTTCCATTTCTTTCCGTACACGATATTCAACCAAGAAGTAGAGAAGAGATACGGCGAATATTCCTGTTCGCCGGTACGTGGGTCGATAGAGGTGACGCCGTAACCACCCAACATACAAGTCTGCGTCAAGTTAGAAGCCAGCAAGGTTTTCGCCATCACCAACCAATTCGCGTCCTGATATTTCACGTGCGCCTCGCCGGATACGGAAGAAACCCGCTCGCTGACTTTATAAATCTTGCCATCCACCTCGTTCTGCGTTCTCGGCACTAACGACAAGATTTCCATACCGGCTCCTACCTGCCAACCGGGTTTCTTATAATCCACCCCGAGATAGACTTCCGGCACGCAACTATTCTTGATATATTCCTCGCTCTTTCCGTTCGGTCCAGCCGATAGATATTGCAACTGCCATAGAACCGACCCGGTCAATTGCCACCCATTGTCCGTATAACGATAACGAATTTGCGGGCTGCGGTTAAAGGGCTGGAACGGGGCGCCGGTAGAAAGATTCAACATCTGTGGAAAGACCTCGCCAAATAGCGGATGCCATGTCTGTCCGATCAAGACAGCGGACTTGCCCCAATCCAGATTCACATAGGCATGACGGATACGGAGCACCGCCCAATTGCTACCCGAACCCCGGAAATCGGCCTCCAGTTTCAAGGAAGTCTTGGCCGAACCAACCTTCGGTCCTTGTACATCGATTCCCAAACGGGAGTAAAGCAGGTAAAAACTACCGTTCGGACTAGCGTTCAAGTCCTTGCCATCCGCATCCAACGCCACGTCCTTCGGATATAGGTGGAACAAACCATCCACGATCTCGGCATTCGCACGGGAATTATAGAACAAGTCTCCACGTACCTGTCCGTAAAATTTGTAAGAGAAGTTTTTCTTTTGCGCCTGTACGCATACCGCCATACATAGGCCGATCAAAAGAAGCAAGTTGCGTTTCATTTCCATTCCGGTCAATCTATCTTTAAAAATAATACATCATCAAACCTAATATACGATGATTCGTTATCGCATGTGTTTGCTCGATACGTCCGCTCTCTAAGTCGGTCGTGCCATAATAAGCTGTCGCCGGACAATACTCGAAACCGAACTTCCAATGCGGTAAATTATACGATACGTTTAAGCTGACGGTTATTAATTGATCGATATCCAATCCCATACCATACACCTTATCCGCTGAGACCAAGGACTTCCCGGTTCCCAAATTCTTCGTATATCCGACGAAAACTCCCGGTCTCCATTTCGTTCCGTAGGCGAAATTCACCCATGTCGTAGAATGGCGAAAAGGCGTATATCCCTGCTCGCCCGTACGGGAGTCCACCGAGCTCACCCCGTAACCGCCCAATAAAGCGGTATGATCCAAGGCTGAGGCCATCAAGGTTTTCGCCGCAAAGGTATAGTTTCTTCCGCTATACTTCAAATGTGCCTCGTAAGAGAATGCGGTCATTCGCTCGTTCACCTTAAAAGTTTGCTCCTTCCATTCCGTGGAAGTACGGGGTTTCAAGGAGATCATATGAGCGCCGAGCCCCATCAACCAACCATCCGCAGGGGTAAAATCCGCCCCCACGAACATCTCCGGAATGCAGCTATTCTTAATATAATCCTCGCTCATGCCTTTCGGTCCGCTGGAAAGGTATTGTAATTGCCACAACACGGAAGCCGTCAATTGTACCCGGCTATTCGCCTTATACTGGTAACGGATCTGAGGGCTACGGTTGAAAGGCTGGAACGGCGCTCCGGTGGAAAGATTCAAGACATCCGGCATCACGGCGCCAAACAAGGGATGCCACGTGATCCCTACTAATACCGCCGATTTTCCCCAATCCAAGTTTACGTATGCCTGCCGGATACGTAACATCGTATTACTACCGGAAAAACCGCCAAAGTCCGTCTCTATCTTAGCGGAGGAACGAGCCTTGCCGATATCGGGACCCGTCACGTCCAAGCCCAAGCGGGAAGTGAACGTATAGAAACTGCCATTCGGCGTGGCGTTCAAATCCTTGCCATCCGCATCAAAACTCTTATCCAAAGGATAGAGATAAAAGTTCCCATCGATCGGAGCCATATTAGCCCGGGAATTGTAGAAAAGATCTCCACGGACGAAGCCGTAGAATTTGTAAGTGAAGTTTTTTCTTTGCGCTGTCGTAGAAAATAAGGCTAGCATCCCCACGAGCAACAGGGTAATCCGTCTCATTATAATTCAGTTTGTTATTTTTCTTACCTTATAAGCCGCGAATGTATATATTTTTACGGATTCAATTTGAAGAAACGAAATATTATTTGTTCCTTTGCTTCCAAGTTGTAAGCCTTAAAGGTCAAATTAGATTAATATTGTAAACACCAGATAAAGAAAATGAGTACTAAAAAGTTTTTGCTAGAAGAAAAAGATATACCTACGGCATGGTATAATATCGTAGCGGATATGAAGAACAAACCGCTGCCGATCTTAAATCCACAAACTAAACAGCCCTTAAAGGAGGAAGATTTATATCCTCTATTCTCGAAAGGCGTCTCTCATCAAGAAATGAACACGACAGACACATGGATCGAGATCCCCGATGAAGTACGCGAGCTTTATAAGGTATGGCGACCGACTCCGTTGGTTCGTGCCACCGGATTGGAAAAAGCGCTGGATACGCCCGCTCATATCTATTTCAAGAACGAGAGTGTAAGCCCGATCGGTTCACATAAGTTGAATTCGGCCTTGGCTCAGGCTTATTATTGTAAACAAGAGGGTACGACAAATATCACGACCGAGACAGGCGCCGGACAATGGGGTGCCGCTCTTTCTTATGCGGCAAAAGCTTTCGGCTTGGAACTTGCCGTTTATATGGTAAAGGTTAGTTACCACCAGAAGCCCTACCGTCGTTCGATCATGCAGACTTTCGGAGCACAAGTTGTTGCCTCCCCGAGTATGAGTACGAAAGCCGGACGTAAGATCTTGACAGACCATCCTAATTATCAAGGTAGTCTAGGTACCGCCATCTCCGAGGCGGTAGAGCTGGCCATGCAGACACCGAACTGTAAATATACATTAGGTAGCGTATTAAACCACGTTATGCTGCATCAGACCGTTATCGGACTGGAAGCTGAGAAACAAATGGAAATGGCTGGCGAGTACCCCGATGTCGTTATCGGTTGTTTCGGTGGTGGTTCCAACTTCTCCGGTATCACATTCCCATTCCTGCGCCATAAACTAACGGAAGGTAAGGATATCCGGGTTATAGCGGCGGAACCGGCATCTTGCCCGAAACTTACAAGAGGGCAATTCCAATATGACTTCGGAGATGAGGCAGGCTATACCCCATTAATCCCGATGTTCACGTTGGGACATAATTTCTCTCCAGCGAATATCCATGCGGGAGGTTTGCGTTATCATGGCGCCGGCTCCATCGTCAGCCAGTTGATGAAAGACGAATTGATGAGCGCCGTGGATATCAAGCAATTGGATACCTTCAAGGCCGCTACCTTATTCGCACAAGCGGAAGGAATCATACCGGCCCCGGAATCATCCCACGCTATCGCCGCGGCTATCCATGAGGCAGAGCAAGCCAAAATCGAAGGTAAACCTCGTACGATCTTGTTCAACTTATCGGGCCACGGCTTGATCGATATGGCCGCTTACGACCAATATCTATCCGGCGATCTAACAAACTATGAGGTAACGGATGAGGAAGTAGCTAACAATTTGAAAGATTTGGAGAAAATCATCTGATAAAAACAAGAAAAGGGGCGATACCAAATCGCCCCTTTCCCTTATTTGTCTATGAAAGTCTTAATTTAAAGTATGTATTATGAGAAAATTTCTTCGTAATTAGTACTCGGGATAATCATGTTCTGGACATTTAAGCTAAAGTTTTTCTTCTTCTTATCCCACATACCGTAATTTGTCTTTATCTCTCCACTTTGATCATCATATTGATAAGTGATCTGATAGAATGGAACCCATTCGTCGTTTGTCCGATCCCAACGAAACGCTTTCTTCTCGGAAACCTTGCCGTTCTCGTTGTACAGGAACTCATATCTTACCTGTTTGTTCAACAGTCCGTTTTCCTGTAAGAATACCACTTTAGAGATAATCTTACCATTCTCCTCTTTTGTATCATATAGATAATCTTTAGGAGACGCTGCGCTTATCGCTAAACTACACATGAAAGTAAAAACTAGCGCAAGAATACTTTTACCCCAAACTGATGTCTTCATACTATTTTAATTTATAAGGTTACTATCATTTTGTACCGCGAAGTAAGGAAGTTTCCCAACAATCACCAAAAGTAAAGTGACAAATCGTTAGCGATATCACAATATTTAACACATTCAAGACCTTCATTCCCTTCGATTCCCCCATGTTTACTGACATATTGTAAACCAAATCGTAAGTTCTCCCGATTTTTAAATATCTATTATTTACCACCAGCCGGATGTAACTTTCAAAAGAAAACTTTAAACATCGCTTTTTTAATAAATTAAAAATCTATTGATTAATAAATATATCCTTACCTTTGCGAAGGTAGAATGCAAATTGATTTCTTGACATGCGACAAATAATGAAACTATTTATCACATCCTTTCTTTTTATCCTATTCTCAGGATGTACAAAGGATGTATATGATCCTTCCGATAAAATTCCGGGAGAAGGTACTAATCCATTCTCAAAGGTAACAATTTCCTCTAATTTCGATTGGTCGATGATACAAATATCCCACCTTACCGTACAATCTTTCGACCCCTATGATGGCACCTATAATTATCTGGTAGAAGTATTTGATAAAAGTCCGGAAGATCAAGACGCGAATCTTCTCGCTACCGGGGTTTGCTCAAAGAAAACGCTTTTCGATAAGAAAATTATCTATCCAAAGGGAGAGTCGGATCAAGTTTACATACAATTGACGACCCCTACCGGATATCAAGTTACCGCTCCTGTCACCTTAACACCGGGTAATGATAATGTCTGTGATTTCGATTCGTTAGCCGTATCGCAGGAAACAACCGCTACTCCGGTTAGCCGTACCCCGACCCGAAGCGTGTCTTCCACCTATACATTTATAATAGAAGACTCTTTCCCTAATTACGGAGATTATGATTTTAATGATGCCGTGATAAAAGTCCAGATGGAAACTTCCATGAAAGACGATTATGTACAATTCGCCAATATAAAACTGACTTTCCGTGCATTAGGCGGAACTAAGCGGGCCGGAGCTTTCATCCATCTCCCCGGCATAAAGTCCAAAGACATCCAAAAAGCCGAGTTAAATGGCTGGACCACGACTCCAGAATCGGAAACCGAGACTCCGGTTTATGCCCTATCGGATGATATACATGGATTATTCTCTTTTCATGAAATGATTAATACAGATAATGACCTTCCATATAGGGGAAAGCAAGAACGTTTGATCACCTTTTCGTTCGCAGCCGGTGCCTTAAAAGATTTGACCATTGATGACATCGATCTTTTCACGACCGTATTAAAGCGGGAAGGAGAGGTCTTACGCACGGAAATCCACCAACGTAATTATAGCTATACCCCCAAAGGGGTCAGATACCGTTATTACTCAAATGATAATTGCATATGGGCCTTAATGATACCGGATGATTTCAAATACCCTGTGGAACATGCTTTTATTGGTGATGCCTATCCGGATCTATTGAAATGGGTAAGTGGAGATAGCAAACATGTACAATGGTATAAAAGTAAGAATACGGTTGATAAGTGGATTTATACCCGAGAACAATAACAACCTAAAATCCTCCGTAAAATGAAAACGACCGCCATCTTATTTCTTGCCTATCTGGCTTTATGCGTTCAGTGCTCAGTGCCGGAAAACAAGAGCACGAAAAAAGAGATTAGTACTCAACCGATAAAGGTGGGTGTATTCGATGGGCATGGAGGAGCACAGACCTGTATTTGGGAAACTGTCGCCGCTATCCGGCTGGACCCGGAAATGGAGGTATGTACCATTACTACAGCAGATATAGCTAATAATGTGCTCGATTCGATCGACGCTATTATTATCCCGGGAGGAAGTGGCAAAAGTCAGTACTTAAACCTAGGGACCTTAAATCAACAACGTATCAAGGACTTCATCTCTAAAGGTAAAGGGGCTGTCGGGATCTGTGCCGGAGCCTATCTATTCTCGAATACTCCCGATTACACCTGTATACAGCTAAATGGACAGCAAGCGATCGACATCGAGCATGACAACCGAGGGCATGGATTAGCGAAATTCACCTTATGCGAGGAGGGTAAGAAGATATTCCCCGAATTAGCCGACCGCGATACGAGTTTCGTCATTTACTATGAGGGACCGGTATTTATAAACAATCCGGCTGATACGATCCAAAGCAACACGCTTGCCATCATGGAAAGCGATGTGCATGAGGAAGGAAACGCCCCGGCTAATATGACAAACGGTAAGCCATTCTTCGTAGCCAATAACTACGGGAAAGGGCGTGTTTTTAGTTCCATCGCCCACCCCGAAGGTACTCCCGGCATGATGTGGATGATCCCCCGGATGGTACGTTGGACCTTGAATAAGCCTTTTATCCCTTATCAATCCTCCGCCGTACGTCCAGACCTGTTCAATCATGAATCATTAATGGCTACCGATGATTTAAAGCAGGAAGAAAAAGCCTTTCAAATCCTTTTAAGCGGAGAAAGCGAGCAAAAGGTTGCCGCCTTGGATTGGCTGGAAGCACACCATTCATGGGACGCCAAACGATGGGTACAAGGATTGCTTTATGACGCTTCACCCGCCGTCCGTATCCGGGCAGCCCGGTATATAGCGGATACCCATTACTTACCTTTCTTACCCAACTTACAGGCGGCCTACCGGACAGAAACCGATAAGGCGACCCAAGAAGAGTTAAAGACGCAGCTGGAGAAACTAACAGCCCTACTTCCTTAGGCTAGGGAGATTTAAACTCTCCCTAGATATTCATCTACCGTATAGTTTAAGAAACGATTGAATGGTAATAACAATTTAAAGTCATCCACCGCCTTATCCATCCAATTCTTAGCGTAAAAGAAATTATCCGGCTTATAAGACACCACGCTGAAATCCTTATGCTTCATGATATAACCATAAGGGGAATCCATTGGATAGCCGGCAGGCATGCGTTTCAGCATCTCCCCCTCTAACACCGGAAATGTTTTCTTAAATGTAGGTTCCTCGATAATAGCCGTAAATTCCTCGATATGATCGTATATATCCTGACGAAGTTTCTTTAATAGCGCAGGTGGCGGGCACCATACACCACCGGAAAGCAAGCAACCTCCCGGCTCCAGATGGATATAATAACCACCCCGTTCGCTGGCACGACCACCTTGGGAGATGTAAGCGGCGAAATGACATTTATAAGGAGTCTTATCCGGAGAGAAACGGATATCCCTGTATATCCGGAACAAACAATCTTTCGCCTCCAACCCGGCTACCTCGGGATCGAATAAAGAGATACGACCGATTAAATCCTGTACCTCATCGATAAAAACCTTACGTAGCGCATCGTAACGATTTTTATTGTCTTGGAACCATTCCCGATTGTTATGGCTCCTCAACTCTGTCAAGAACTCTATGATCTGTTCATTCATAACTTTCTATTTTTAATCCTTACAAATGTAAGAAATATTAGAAACTGTAACCCAGATTCAGATAAAATTGCAGGTTATTATTCCGGTTCGACAATCCAAAGTTCGTATTCATCGGACCGACTATACTGTTATAAGCATAACCGATGCTACCTCCCCAAACGCTTTCTCCCTTGAAGAGATCGAAGAAATTATTCTCATGGATCGCATAATTAGCGATCAAAGAGATATAATGCCGTTGCCCGATACGCTGACGCAAGTTTAAGCGGACAATCGCCACGGAATTATCGAATATCTCCATATGGTTGATCCCAGCGAAAGGGAGTTGCTGGGGAAGATACCGTTCCGGCATATCGCCTCCCACCACATTCAAAAAGGGATAAGCCGGATCTTTCCCGATCAACACACGCCCATCGATGGAAGGTAACAGGCTCAAATGGGAAGTCAGCGGCAATACCGACAGGAAGCTGAGCTTCAAGGCGGAGAAGAATGTATGTCCTTTATAGGTCACGAAGTTATCCGTATAAATGGAATAATCCGCTTGCAGAGAAACGCCTTTACTCGGGAAGTAACGACGATCCAACGTCTCCAGATGGGCTTGAGCGAAATAGCTGATAAAGCCTTCCGGTTTTACTTGATACTTTTGGTTTTCCGCCGTATAAAGGAATGAGTTATAATCGAAATACTCATAACGGGCTCCTAGCTTCAACTTGAAATTCAGCCAGTTCATATCCGAATACCCGAGTTCCACGAAATGATGGCGATACGTCGTATTTACGATCTTATCTCCCCTGTTATACACGTCGAGGTCATGGTACGTGAACATGTAAGACAGGTTAATATTACGCAATGGATTACGCTCTATCGCATAGTCCACCCGCCCATACATACGTTTCCCGATCCTCCCGGTTACGGAGAACTTCGAATGGTAACGGGCCCGATTGTCAAAAGTCACATTCAGCAATAGGGCGACGATATCCTCGCTATTGAAATTCAGGCCCACATTAATCGCGCTATTTGATTTTTCCTGTACCGTAAGCACCAAATCCTCCTGCCTCTCGCCGACTAATTTATAGCTTACATTCGAGTAAAGGTTTGTACCGATCACAATAGACATGGCTTCCTGCAATTTCTTCACGGTAAGCAAGCTATTCTCTTTCAAGCCGCTGATTTGCGTCAACCATTTCTCATCACGAGGATCTATACCTTCAAACAAGACACGCCGGATATGAAACGTATCGGTAGGGGCTACCGGATAGGAATGTACTAATCTCTTTCGGTGCATATCCGAACTATCGGATAAACCAATCTTCTTCTTTAAGGCAAGAATCTCATCCCATTGCTTGCGGGCGACTTGCTCACCCCGGTCAATCAAGGTATCCAAGGCCGTCTCCCCAAAACTAGCGGAATTATAAGGGTCTGTATTCGGGCGGAACAACAGATCGGTCTGTTCCTTATTCGGTCCGTATTTCTCATAACCATGCAAGGCGACGATCTGCCCTACGATATCCCAAGGGGTATTTATCCGCTCCAACTGTTTCAAGTCGCTAGTACCCAGATCTACGCCAATAATAATATCCGCCCCCATATCCCGTGCGACATCCGCCGGATAGTTATTCTTGATCCCACCATCTACCAACACCATGCTATCCAAACGTACCGGTGCGAACACGGCAGGAATCGCCATACTGGCACGCATAGCCAACGGAAGACTTCCATGATGGAAAACATATTCTTGGCCGTCCACCACATTCAACGCCACACAAGCGAAAGGTATATTCAATTGATTGAAGTCCACGGAATCATGATAGCCGATCGTTAGATTCGAGAACAGGTTCTGGAGATTTTGCCCTTTTATCATCCCTTGGATCGCTATCTCTTTTTTACTCCGCCCAAAAGGGAGTGAGAATACATAACGCTCGGAATTCTCTTTCTCCGGAAAAGTAAGGCTACTACGTTTCACCCGGTCGCTCAATAACATACTCCAGTCCTGCAATCTCACCATGCTATCGATTTCCGCAGCATTATATCCAACGGAATATAAGCCCCCCACGATAGCTCCCATACTAGTGCCGGCAATATAATCAATCGGGATGCCGGCCTCCTCCAATACCTTCAACACCCCGATATGAGCGACACCTTTCGCCCCACCGCCTCCCAGCACCAAGCCAACCTTTTTCCGCTCAGCCATCACAGAAGGCACCAACATCAACCCAACCAACCACAATAAAAGGAACTTCCTCATCTAGATATTCTTTCCGGCAAATGTAGCTGGTTTACTCGAAAACGCAAACGGATTCATCTAGAATAAAACGTATGTTTACCTATATATAAAGTTTATCGCTATCTCATCTATTCTATAAACCATGCCGTGAACTGTATAAACCAAGGCGTGGTCTGCACATTCCACGGCGTGGTTTATACAGTTCACGGCGCTGATTTAAGAATAAATACTTATTCGCTATGGAATGCATAGGTTATCGGAGAGCTATTTCAATAGGAGAGGAACATTTTATTTCCGGAACATAAGTGGGCAATCGATAGTATTTGATACGGCCTCCCTAAAATTAATAGGCATTTCTCGCTCAAATCGATTTAAGAACACACGACCAGAATAAAGCTTCTTATAAATCAGGGTCATAATTTCATCAACGATTTCCATTTTTTCAACTGGTGCAGCGGTATAATGTCTCACAGAAAACATGTACATACATGATCGGAATCAAGTATGTACGTGTTTATCAAAAAATAATATAGCCATCAACTTACTTTTTTCCAGCAAGGTAGCAGCCGGAGCAATATATTACTTTTTCTTTTTCAGCAGCATGACCACAGGATTCGACTCCTCACTCAAGTTTGCGGCGATCTCCTTCAACTTTCCTTTTAGCTGGCCTTTCTCGTAAGCCTCAACTAAGTCCGGGGCATCTAGAGTTTGGCAGATAGCTATTTCGGGGTTTCTTGGCTCTGATGTTAGAGAGACTTCTTCCTTATTGATGAAATCATCATTGTATAGAATATAGCTGAATAAGGCATTTTCTTGTTTATCATACACCAGATCTTCACCAAGGAAACCTTTAAACGTCGT
Source organism: Parabacteroides sp. AT13 (assembly GCF_002272965.1). Lineage (NCBI taxonomy): Bacteria > Pseudomonadati > Bacteroidota > Bacteroidia > Bacteroidales > Tannerellaceae > Parabacteroides > Parabacteroides sp. AT13. The sequence goes on from NZ_NQMH01000001.1 coordinate 1,497,424, forward strand.
AAAGTCAACCTCTTTTCTCATGGTTCTCATAAAACAGTAGCGATCGGTGATAACGGTTGGAAAAAGAAATACTTTCGTATCCATGGAGGATATGGAAGGGCTTCTTACGATAAAAGGACTCAGATTACCATCCGGCAAGTAATGGAATATGGTATCAGACGATGTATTGACAAGTATCCATTTATCCCGATCCGGGAACGTAAGATAAAATTCCGGCGTAATGACAAACTCCCCTTCTGTCACAACCGGAGTCTCAATACCCTTAGAGGGAATCTGGATCTCATGGGTGATACGGCCATCTTGTTTGGAAATAATCAAATGGCACTCCCGCTTGCCTTTTTCCGATGGATAACTCTTATAGCAAATCAAATGATCACGATCATAATTAAATATATAATTATAATAACTGGTATCCGTGAACTTAAAACTCCTTTTATAGTTTCCCAATAAGTCATAGACACCTATTTTTCTCGCCGGATTATCCTTGACGAATATCTCATCGTTATCCTCATCCAAGACAAGCCCTGTAAGCTGCGTGTATTCCTCACCGCTTTGCCCTAAACGGTTTATCTTCCTAAGTCCCTTTCCGTTTTTATCGAAAACAAGAATCTCCCCATCACTGCCCCGATTCGTCACCAGCATGATATCCTTTCCGATCGCTTTCACGGCACCTTTAGTTATAAAATCATCCGTGGTTTCCAACGCAATGTATTCCACGTCCATAAGATCTTGAAGTATCAATTCCTTTTCCGGATAATCGGCCATGACATCAACCCTTATAAGGTTATCGACAGAGGAAGCGGACCGATTGCCACATCCCATACATCCGACTAAAGCGAGTAGCATAGCCACTGCGTTCGTAGTTAATTTTCTCATTTTTTATGATGTTTAAAGTCTTTCGTTCAATGTCATTTCTTGCTCTTTAGCATTTTCTCCCGGTCCATCATTCGTATCATCTCTTTTACCTCATCGGATGTCTCCGGCAGTTGTTGGATCAGAGATTGGAGTTCATCTATAGAAAGCTGGCTTTTCCGATTATCTGGAGCCAGCATGGTTTGCTCCGTGATACCCCGTTTGGACATATCCGAATTTAATGACTCCAAGAAAGGCCGGGTAAAAGTCAAGTTACTCAGATCCGACTCGTTTTTCAACAGTTCCTTTGCGTAAGTCACTTGAGCGAATACACCTCTCTGTAGCTCCTCCGCATTCTTGAATCCGGAGATATCCGGATGGCTATATAGGTTCGCGATCTCACGAAGCAATTCTACACGAGTACCCTTCACCTTCCACGCCCGATAAAGCAGACGGGCCGCCTCCTCTATCTTACCCGAGCTTCTGGCGCTCATGGCACGAATCTCCATGACCATCTCCGATTCCTCCGGCAATTGATTGATCAGGTTACGCAAATCCACGATAGAGATCTTGCTCTTTTTCCCATCCGGGTCTATCATAGTCTCCTCCTCCACATTACGGAAAAACATATCCTCATAGAAGGATTGCAGAAGCGCCCGGCTAAACACCATCGTCCTCTCGTCCGCTTTTTTCTTTAAGCTCTCATTCATATAAAGTACCAAGATAAAAAGCCCTCGCTGGCGATCCTCCTCACTCTGGAATTTAGACACGTCAATCTCACTATACATATGCGAGATCGCCGCCAGGAAATCCAGTCGTTCCGGATTCTTCTTCCATGCCTCATAGTAGAGACGGGACGCTTCCTTATATCTCCCGTCTTTTTGGTAAGTCTCCGCACGGAAGGCCAATAATTGATTTACCAAGAAACGATTGGGTTCCAATCCCTTTTCCGCCCGGTCAAATAAGTCGTAAGCCCGCTTCCGGTCATACGTCTTACCCAAGGCGGAACCCAATAAGAGGCATACCTCGACCGAGGTCGTATCCTGCTCATATGCCATATCCAAGATATCTACCGAGGGCATATACAGACCGGCATAATACTTCGAGGCTCCCCCATATTTCAAGGTAAGGTAGGTGGAATCACCATCAGCCAACAAACTGGAATAGACAGAATCCGCCTGAACAAATTGTTTCACGATATATAGCCCCAATCCTTTACTACGCAATAATTGACGATTCCCGGGATTATAAAACAAGGCGGTATCGCAAATCGCTATTCCTTCCGATATATAATCCGGGCTACTAGCCCCCATCCGATACAATGAATTCACTAACGCAACCGCCAACCCCGCATTCTCACGATTCAAGTTATACGCCTGAAAATAAGCGGTCGTAGCGGAAGGATATTGTTCCATTCGAGTATAGCAATCGCCAATCGCACGGTATAAGACAGTATTATCCTCATTCTGAGCTTGCAATTTCTCATAGGCATCAACTGCTTTCTCATACTCCCCCAATTGGAAATACAGACGTGCCAACTGATAATTAGCGTAGAAGTTCGAGCTATCGGCGGATAAGACCTGATGAAAATATCGCTCGGCATCCTCCGCACGGCCTAAGTTCGTCGCCGTCCGAGCCAAGATGTTTAAGATATCCAAGTTCGTCGTATCCATAGAAAAGCAAAGACGGTAATAGTCATAAGCCTTCTGATACCGAAGCATACCCTCATAAGCCTGCCCGATAGCGTTCATAATCTCATAATTCGAAGAATCGGCTAATGTAAGGCTATCAGCATGAGCGATCACAGCCGCATATTGCTTACGGTTCACCAAGTCTTGCCAATTAAACTCTTGAGCATTCCCGGGAAAAATAAGGCAACAAAGTAACAGAACTGTAACTAAATTACATTTCTCATTCATATCTGTATGTTTTTAAGATTACTGATTAAGCGACCAACACAGCCTCTATTCTTATTTCACTGTAACCGGAAAGTAATAGGCACCGTATATAAGACGCGGACCGCCTTTCCGTCCTGACGACCGGGAGTCCACCGGGGCATCATTCCGATGACTCGCAAAGCTTCCGCATCCAAGGAGGGATCTATCCCCCGTATGATTTTAGGTTCCACGATATTTCCTTTCTTATCTACCACAAACGAACAGATCACACGACCTTGCACTCCCGCTTCCTGCGCATCTGTCGGATACTTTATGCTTTGAGCGATAAACTTCAATAATTCACGATCCCCTCCGGGATATTGCGGCATCACGTCCACTACCGTCAAAGTCTCTTCCTTCGCTTCTTCTACCGGACTTTTCAAACGGAACGTAATCGGGACCGTATATTTCACGGCGACCGCCTTTCCACGTTGCATTCCCGGATTCCAACGAGGCATAGTGTTTATTACCCTTACGGCCTCCTCATTCAATAAAGGAGTCACTCCCCGAAGCACCTCCGGATTATTGACGGAACCATCACGCCCAACGATAAACGAGCAGATTACACGCCCTTGCTCCCCGTTATCCTGACTCTCTTTCGGATACTTTATATTCGTGGCTATGTATTTCAACAACTCCGCATCCCCACCCGGAAAACTAGGCATCTTCTCTACCACGGTAAATACTTGCTCGTTCATCTCACGGGATTTGGAAGATAAGGACAAATGGGTATTATTTGTCATATCAGCAGCCAAGACCTCTTGAGACTCCCTTCCTTGATAGCTGCATCGCAAAATCGCATTCGCAGGGACCTCCAAAGAGAAAGCCCCTTTCTTATCCGTGATAGTCCTCTCTTTACCGCCCTTCACCACAACTGATGCCCCGATCAAAGGCTGCCCGGTCTCATCAACCAGAATGCCCGTAGCCGTCACCATAGCGTTCGAGACCGTAGCCTCATTCGCCAGACGGACAGTCAAACGGGCTACCGCCTCGATATTACTTAACAGCATCAAGATCCCTACCAATGGAATAAATATCAGATATTTCGTACGTACGATACCCGGGCTCCGCTTCTTGTTCATCATCATAATCCGGTTCTTCAGATGCAGCACATTGAAACTATTATACAAAGTAGTAACGGACTGATGATGAGCCAATCCCAATAAATGGTATTGATAGCTCTTACTATCGTAACCAGACTGGATCACCGTGTTATCCGCCAGATACTCCAGATTATGCCTAACCTCACGCTTCAATAACCATACAAAAGGATTAAACCAGCAAGCCATACACATCATCTCGCTCAAGATCACGTCAATCGAGTGCCATTGGGATACGTGCGTACATTCATGTGTCAATATCTCATCCGTTTCCTTATCCGAATGACTCTCCGGATGCAAGAAGACCATACGGAAAAAGGAGAATGGCCCGGCGGCCTTCCGCAACGCATAAACCGGAGTTTCATGAATAACAACACGCTCACTGGTATGAGCCAACCATAAGATACTGCTTAATTGCACGAGAAAACGTCCGCATAAGAACGCTACGATCCCCCAATAAATAAACCCCAAAGATCCCAGCAACCATCCATACCAATCCACGGACGCCGCGGCATCCGCTTTCGCCGTCGCCTCAGGCAACATAGCGGAATACATATAAATCACATCTGCTATAGGCTCTTGTTGCCTTACCCAATCTTGGATGTTCAGCAAAGGATAAAACAGAGCCAAGCCAAAGAACGCCAGCAATATCGCACGACGTAGCTTGAAGAACGTGTCCTTATAGAAGAACAACCGGTAGAAGGCGTAAAAGAGTACAAAGGCTACATTTACCTTCAATAAGTAGGCAAATTCCGGTGTCATGGTATGTGGGATTTAGGTTATTCTTTTCCTTTCTCAATCAAATCGATGATATCCTTTAGATCATCCGTAGAGATTTTCTGATCTTTCGCAAAGAAAGAAACCATTTCTTTATACGAGTTAGCGAAATAATTCGTTACCACGCCGCCAAGGAACGTACGTTTATATTCCGTTTCCTCTATCAAAGGACGGTATTCATACGTATTTCCATAACGTTTCGCCTTCACGTACTTCTTTCGCTCCAGATTCTTGATCACGGAAGCGAGCGTCGTATAAGGAGGTTTCGGGTCCTCGTATTTGGCCAGCACATCTTTCACAAAACAAGGACCGATCCGCCAAATCCAGCGCATCGCCTCTTCTTCCTGCATCGTTAGCTTCTCCATAAATCTTATCCTTTTATTAATGTATATCCACAAAGCTACGAAATAGTCGTAAACGGCATGCGGAAGGCACGTTAATTAACATTAAATAAGAATCACAAGACCTGCAATCGTGAATTATTGCAACTTAAATGTGATCGGCACCGTATATTTCACGGCTACCGGCTCGCCTCTTTGCGTGCCCGGTGTCCAACGAGGCATCATTTGCAAAACTCGAACCGCCTCTTGGTCTAATGCCGGGGAGATTCCTCTAATGACCTTGTAATTCGTAAGTGTTCCATCCTTCGTTACCACAAACGAACAAATCACACGGCCTTGCTCTCCTTTGTTTTGGCTTTCTTGTGGATACTTTACATTCTTGGCTATAAATTTCAAAAGCTCCGCATCACCGCCGGGAAACTTCGGCATCACCTCTACTACCCTAAATACCTGCTCTCCATTTTCCAGCGTATCTTCGTCCTCCGCTTCCACCTGTACTTGCTCTTGTTTTTCTGCCTTTGTTACATCTGTCGGAACACTTTCTTCTTTTTGTTCCGAAGACTGTCCGCATCCTACGCACATCGCCAAAGCGAACAGGATGATCATTGTGTTCATAATCGCCTTTTTCATTTTCAATCAGTTTTAATGTTATTTATACCGTTATTACACATACTTACCAACCTCTAAGCATACCCGGATATTACGTCGGTTTCGCAAACATACGAAATATTCGTAATATAAATATAAACAATATGTTAAATAACACTAATAGCCATCAAAGACATAGAAAAGATAAAAGAACATAGCTTCTATCGCTAGATTATTACAAGAAGTACAACCGAGCGATACATATCGAAGTCAAATAAGCGAATAGAACACAAAAACCGGATTGCCCTCCTCTCCTTTTAAGTCCAACTCCTGCGGAATCGTGATCGAGTGAAGCGACTTATATAAGTTTAGCTCATACGGGGTCACTACTTGTACCAACTCATCTTTTATGACCCTCCCCCAGACCGGGAAATTCCGATAACTTCTCGTACCCTGCATGCCATGTTGAAGGTTCGCGTCCGCCAGTTCATAGATAGACCCCGGCATCTCGCATTTTTCCACGAGTGTCTTTCCCGTTTTTTTATCCACAGAGGCGATATAATAGCCTTGGTTATACAATAAACGGAAATAATAATGTGCCGGAAACTCAATCATATCTTGCACAAAGATATCCTTGGGGTCCTTTTTTTCAATTCGCAAATTACTCATGTCCGTAACATCCAACGAACGAATCACTTCCGCATCCGAGTTTTTCAGATCAAGGACACAAGCCGCACTTATTCGATCCGCCGAGATACAGAAGACCGTATCATTACTACCGGTCTTAAACAACACGGAGTTTTGCGCATCAGAATAAGCGGAGGCGATACTTGTCGTGAACCCGCTCTTCTCATGGGGTAATAAAAAGGAATAAAAATCATTCTTGATCGCTATCGTATCCCCTTTCCTCGAAAATAGGCCCAATCCGAATCCCCCTCCGTTGAAAGGCTGAAAAGGGAATGATATGGCGGCGAAACGATCCTTTCCGATATGACGCATATAGATTACCGAATACTCATGGGTGGATTGTCCGATAAATTCACCTTCTAACGTATATTCCCAAACTCGATTATTACTAAATAAAAAAAGGCGATCATTACGTTCGTCCACTTGGATACATGGCAGAATACCGCTAAATTCACCCGGCCCCTGCCCTTCTTTTACCAACGTCCGGATAAAACGCCCTTGCCGATCGAACAGGACGATACGGGGCTCTTTTACGGGAAACACATAGATATATCGATCTGTCACGGCATAATCATAAACTCCGTCTATCAACGAGGCATCATCCGTGGTCACCTCTAAAGGGACAAAAGTAACCCCCTTGATCTCATCGCCTAATTCCAATAGCCCCGGTTTATCCATCCCCCCTCTTATATCCGCAGTTAAAAGAGAGGACGCTTCCGTTGGCGAAGAACCGCATGACACGAAACAAGAAACGACAAAAACACTATTTAAATAAAACAAGATAGAGGCTAACTTTACACTTTTCATAACCATGCTTTTTTGCCTCCAAAAATATCCCGTATATCTCACAAATCACATAATAAATGAGAACAAAAATGAGAACAAACCTGCCAAGACCGCTATAAATATATAATAATCAAAAGTTTGATATAAACTCCACAAATGCCTCCGTAGAACCTTCTTTCTTAAAAATCTTCCGGAATAGACGAGGACGAAGTACCGAACTATTATATTTCAATACCCGTGTGATCTGGTTGGCGGGAACACCGATTTTCGTGAGCATACAGGCCTTCAACTCCGTATCGGAAATAACAGGATATAGCTTTTTCAGCCGTAAGGTAAAGTCATCATAAGCCTTATTCAACAAAACCTCCAAAAGCTCCCAATCCTCAGAGATAATCTTGCCGGCATCCCGATCGTGAAACTTCTCATAGACCTCCGATTTCCGCAAGATCGCGACAGATAATAAATGCTTACTCTCCTTATTAAGAATCGACTCGTTACAAATTTCCAGCCGTTGTTTTTCCAATTGTAAGGAAACCAACATCAACTCTTGATCCTTTTCTTCCTTTATTTTCGTAATTCTTTTTTCCAAAAGGGTGATTTGCCGTTCATTCTCTTCTTTTTCTTCTCGCATACGTTGTTGCTGGCTAGCAATCGAACGTCGCAAGGCTTCTTCCCTTCGAAGAGCGTTTTCCTGCGTATTTCTCCATCGCCGATAAAGGAGGAAGCAAATAAATAGGATTATGCCGATAATAAATGCGTACAGATAACGCTCCTGTCCCCTTTGTAATAGCATCAACTCTTTCTTAGACAAGTCCTCACGGATCGGCCTTACATCATAGCGGGAAGTGATCTGATAAATCGATTCTCTCGCTGATAGTGATCCGATAGAATCCCGTAACATCTCGTATTTCTTGACCTCGGTCAGTATCCGGTCTTGTCCGGCCGCATCGTTCAATAACTGATATTGAGCACTCGCTTTTCTCAAAAAAGACATAGCCTTGCCATATAATTCCTGCTCGGCGTACAGCATCCCCATTTGGTTATATAACCTTCCCCAGAATTCATAATCCCAATTCTCTCCCTCATATTCCAACGCACGTAAATAGCATTCCAAAGCTAGGGACGGTTGATCCATATCCTCATAGACTTTCCCCCGGTAAAACCAAGCTTTGGGAGGCCAGTAACAGCCTCGTGTCGTCCTATAATAATCCGTAGCGATAGAGATTATGGAATCCGATGTATGCCTCAATCCCGCCTCATCCCGTGATTCGGTCCATAACAGACAATAACGGGCTTTCTCTCGAAGCGATAATCCATTGATATCCCTCACTTTCTCTAATAACACCAAAGCACTGTCCGGATGATGCGGAATCAATTTCTCTACCTGCCAGAACAGGTTGCCATGCTTGTCGCTCCTATATGAAAAAAGCACAAGAACCAAGATCACGATCGTAAATAATAAGATCGTAAACTTGATCCCTATGGAAAAATGCCGTGACCCATTCAAATCCTTACGCATATAGGCAAATGTATATAAATTATTCATAAGGAAAGCCTTTTCCTTCCGCATTATTCCATGTGTCGGGACACATGCCCTGACCTCTCCCATTAATGCAGAAATATTTCTTTAATCGTTTGCGCAATATATGGATTTAGCATACCTTTGCGTGATAATTACATAGTTTAAGTAGAAATTTCTAAATACAATTAAATAACTTAAATTATTATCTTATGTGGTTACTTAATTCTTCTATCGGGAAGAAGCTGATAATGAGTATATCAGGCCTCTTTCTTGTTCTGTTCTTATTGTTCCACCTGTCGATGAACGTGGCGGCCGTTTTCTCCGGAGAGGCTTATAACATGGTTTGTTCGCTGTTGGGCTCTAATTGGTACGCTGTGGCAGCTACTCTCGTATTGGCCGCAGGCGTTGTGATCCACTTCGTGTACGCTATCATTCTTACCTTGCAAAACCGTAAGGCACGTGGTAACGACCGTTACGCTATCAACGCTCGTCCGAAAGGCGTGGAATGGGCATCTCAGAACATGTTCGTTTTGGGTTTGATTGTTATCCTGTTCATGCTGTTGCACTTCAGCCAGTTCTGGTATAAGATGATGTTCGCCGAATTGATCGGTCATCACGAAGTTGCATTGGGGTCAGCTATGGTATCTCCACAAGACGGAGCCGCTTTTATCAACTATTACTTCCAAGGTAATGCCGTGATCACTGTTCTTTATTTGATCTGGTACGTGGCTTTGTGGTTCCACTTGACTCACGGGTTCTGGAGCGCTATCCAAACAATTGGTTGGAATAATACGATCTGGATGAACCGTTGGGAATGTATCTCTAAGATCGTAGCTACGGTTATTTGCGGACTTTTCGCGATCATTACTATCATCTTCTTCCTAAACGGAGTAGGTGCTTAATTGCAAGCTACAGGTTTTATAATTAAGAACTTTTGAAATTAAATCATTATGTCTGAAATAAATTCTAAAATACCTCAAGGCCCGTTGGCTGAGAAGTGGACTAATTATAAAAATCACCAGAAATTGGTGAACCCCGCTAACAAGCGTCGTTTGGATGTTATCGTAGTCGGTACAGGTTTGGCCGGAGCTTCCGCTGCCGCATCTTTGGCAGAGATGGGATTCAACGTATTGAACTTCTGTATCCAAGATTCTCCCCGCCGTGCGCACTCTATCGCCGCTCAAGGTGGTATCAACGCCGCTAAGAACTACCAGAATGATGGTGACTCTGTTTACCGTTTGTTCTACGATACGATCAAAGGTGGTGACTACCGTGCTCGTGAGGCTAACGTTTATCGTTTGGCTGAGGTTTCTAACTCAATCATCGACCAGTGCGTGGCTCAAGGCGTTCCTTTCGCTCGCGAATATGGTGGTTTGTTGGATAACCGTTCATTCGGTGGCGCTCAGGTATCGCGTACGTTCTACGCCCGTGGCCAGACGGGTCAGCAGCTTTTGTTAGGCGCTTATTCAGCGTTGAGCCGTCAGATCGGTTTGGGTAAGGTTAAGATGTACACTCGTCATGAGATGTTGGATGTAGTTAAGGTAGACGGTCGTGCTCGTGGTATCATCGCCCGCAACTTGATTACAGGTAAGATCGAGCGTTACGCCGCTCACGCTGTAGTTGTAGCTACGGGTGGTTACGTTAATACGTTCTTCTTGTCAACCAATGCTATGGCATCTAACGGTTCCGCCGCATGGCAATGCTACAAGAAAGGCGCTTACTTCGCTAATCCTTGTATGGTTCAGATCCACCCGACTTGCGTACCGGTGAAAGGTGACTTCCAATCTAAATTGACTTTGATGTCCGAATCCTTGCGTAACGACGGCCGTATCTGGGTTCCGAAGAAACTGGAAGACGCTAAAGCTCTACAGGCCGGAACGAAGAAAGGTAAAGATATTCCCGAGGCAGACCGTGATTATTATTTGGAGCGTCGTTATCCGGCATTCGGAAACTTGGTTCCTCGCGACGTGGCTTCTCGTGCCGCTAAAGAGCGTTGCGACGCAGGTTTCGGCGTGAACAGCACGGGCTTGGCCGTATTCTTGGATTTCTCCGACGCGATCAATCGCTTGGGTAAAGAGGTCGTTAAGCAGAAATACGGTAACTTGTTCGATATGTACGAAGAGATCACGAACGATAATCCATACGAGACTCCGATGATGATCTACCCGGCATTGCACTACTCAATGGGTGGATTGTGGGTTGACTATGAGTTGATGACCTCCATTCCGGGTCTGTTCGCTATCGGTGAGGCAAACTTCTCCGATCACGGAGCGAACCGTTTAGGTGCTTCCGCTTTGATGCAGGGATTGGCCGATGGTTATTTCGTATTACCATACACGATCCAGAACTATTTGTCCGACCAAATCCAAGTTCCTCGCTTCAGCACGGATCTGCCGGAGTTCGTCGAGGCAGAAAAGGCCATCAAGGATCGTATCCAAAAATTGATGAACGTCAAGGGTAAAGAAACCGTAGACACTATCCACCGCAAACTAGGTCATATCATGTGGGAACATATCGGTATGGCACGCGACGCAAAAGGTTTGCAAGAAGCTATCCAGATGCTGAAAGACTTGAAGAAAGAGTTCTGGAGCAACGTATTCATCCCAGGCAACGCAGACAACTTGAATACCGAGTTAGAGAAAGCATTACGTGTAGCCGACTTTATCGAGATCGGTACATTGATGGCACACGATGCTTTGGACCGCGCTGAGTCTTGTGGTGGTCACTTCCGTACGGAGCACCAGACAGAAGAAGGTGAGGCCTTGCGTCATGACGATAAGTTCATGTACGTATCTTGCTGGGAGTACCAAGGCGAGGACAAAGATCCTGTCATGTTGAAAGAGGATTTGAACTATGAGTTCGTTGTTCCTCAAACACGTAACTACAAGAAGTAATAATCATCAATCTCAGAAAAAATTAGAATCATGGATAAAGATATAAGTGTAACACTTAAGGTTTGGCGTCAGAGAGGTCCGAAGGAGAAAGGACAGTTCGAGACATACAAAATTGAGAAGATCAATCAGAGTGTCTCTTTCTTGGAAATGTTGGATATCTTGAACGAGCAGTTGGTCAACGAGGGTAAGGAACCGATCGTATTCGATCACGACTGCCGCGAGGGTATCTGTGGCATGTGTTCATTGTATGTAAACGGACACCCGCACGGACCGGCAACTGGAGCTACGACTTGCCAGTTATATATGCGTCGTTTCCACGATGGAGAGACGATCACGATCGAACCGTGGCGTTCCGCAGGTTTCCCTGTTATCCGCGACTTGATGGTAGACCGCTACGCTTACGACAAAATCATCCAAGCGGGTGGTTTCACATCTGTCAACACAGGTGGTGTACCCGACGCTAATGCGATACCTATCCCAAAGAAGGACGCAGACTTAGCCATGGACGCTGCCGCTTGTATCGGTTGTGGCGCTTGTGCTGCCGCTTGTAAGAATGGTTCCGCTATGTTATTCGTATCCGCTAAGGTTAGCCAGCTGGCTTTGTTGCCTCAAGGTAAAGTCGAGGCTGCTCGCCGTGCCAAAGCTATGGTCGCTAAAATGGATGAGCTTGGCTTCGGTAACTGTACGAACACACGTGCTTGCGAGATGGAATGTCCGAAGAATATCTCCGTTAGCAACATCGCTCGTTTGAACCGCGAGTTCATTTGCGCTAAATTACAAGACTAATATTTGATTAGTATATCATGGAAAAGGCGTCTTTCTCTAAAAGAAAGGCGCCTTTTTGTTTTTGTTATATGTCGTAAAACATAATTTAGCATTATAACCCTTGACAGGAATTGAAAAGTCCGTATATTTGCATCGTGGTTTTTTCATAATAGTATTAGATTTAAGGTTAACAAAGTTTGGTTAGGGCTTGTCGTGAGACAGGCTTTAATTGTTTATAGACCTACCTTTTAAACATGGACCATAAAATACTGCAAATAGAGATTGTTTAGCGTCATTTTATCGTCGATCTTTGCCTTTAAAGATCATATAGTATATGCTAATAAGTATTTTATTTGGCTTCTTATGTTATTTTCTCCGGGTGTTGATCAAACACAAGGAAAAAATCATGCGCCAGATAAGACAAATGGTAAAACAAAAATAAAATGGACAAAAAACGAACCACCAGTTCTTTCAGGGCAATGAGCACGGAAAGAAAACTCGAGTCGATCTTCCTTTTCGTAACAGGCCGATGCAACGCCAAATGCGCAATGTGTTTCTATGCCCAAGAAATGGATAAGAAGCAACCCGACCTCACTTTCGATGAAATCAAGAAGATATCAGAAACCGCCGGGCAATTCAATCGATTATGGATATCCGGGGGTGAGCCTACCTTGCGTGAGGATCTACCGGAAATATTGGAGTTATTCTACAAAAACAACCATATCAAAGATGTGAACATCCCTACGAACGGCTTAAAACCAGACCGGATCGTCGAATGGGTAAAACGGTTCCGCCAGAACTGCCCGGATTGTAATATTAACGTAAGCCTTTCCTTGGATGGTTTCGGTGCGACCCACGATACACAGAGAGGCGTACCGGGCAACTTCTATAAGGCCTTGGAAACCCTGCGTAAGATACAGGAGAATTTCGGAGATGACGGCAAAGTCTTAAAAAATATAGCAACCGTTATCACGAAATACAATATAGACCAGATAGAAGACTTCATGACTTGGGTATACGGACGTTTCCGCACCTCCACGCATACAATTGAGGCTGCCAGAGGCATGACCCGTGACGATGGCGTGAAAATCCTAACCGAGTCAACGCTACGCAAAATACAAGATGACATATCCCCTATCTATTCAGCTTATGCGGATCGGATGGTAGCGGATACCACCGGCTTAAGGAAACCGATCACACGCTTCTTCTATCTCGGCCTTATACGTACCTTATATAATGTGCGTGCCAGCAACATAGATCACCCGACCCCTTGGGGGATGGATTGTACGGCCGGAGAGACTACCTTGGTAATCGACTACGACGGACGTTTTCGTGCCTGCGAGCTACGGGAACCGCTCGGAAATATAAAAGAGTATGGTTGCGATATAAGTAAAGTGATGAATAGCGAAGCGATGAAACAGGAAATAGCCGCTATCGGACATGGGTATAAAGCCAACTGTTGGTGTACGCACGGCTGCTGGATCACCTCATCCGTCATTTTCAATCCACGTAAGATGATTCGCTCCGTATATAAAGGATACCGGGAAACGAAACGATTGAATCATCCCTTAGCCATCAATGAGCAGAAACTACAAACGATGGAAGCCAAATACCATCTGGACATTGAGCGTTTGCGTCAACTGAATATCCGGTAAACAAGACCCTCATAGCCCATAAATAAACGTAGCATGAAAATACTATTAGTAACCAGAGGCTCACAAGGCGACGTCCTTCCTTATTTGGCCATAGCGGCCGAATTGGAAAGACGTGGCCATGAGGTGACCATCAATCTCCCTCAAATATTCGAGGAGACCGTTAAACCCTACGGATTTAAATACGTATTGCAGCAGTTTGACGATATCGGCGGCATGATCGATAGCGCAGCGCAAAACTCACATAAATTCCGGCCATTCCTTAAATGGATGAGGAACGTGATCGATAAACAGTTCGATCAATTGATTCCCCTACTAAAAGAGCATGATATTTTAGTATCGACCAACTCGGAATTTGCTGTCGCAAGTATCGCCGAGTATTGCAAGAAGCCCTTGATACGTACCGCCTACGCCCCGTTCTTGCCGGGTAAGAAGATTCCCCCGGCCGTATTGCCATTTCCCAAACCCAACCCGATCATCACCCCCGCCATCCTATGGAAGTTGATGAACCGGATGACCAATTTCATGGTCAAAGACACGATCAACAAGAACCGGGCTAAATACGGACTCGCTCCGATTCGTAATTTTGGTTATCATGCGGGAGAGCGTTCATATAATTACTTGCTTTTCAGCCAGCACCTAGGAAACATAGATCCGGACTGGACGTTCAAATGGTCGATCGGAGGCTATTGCTTCAATGACACTTTTCAATATGATGAGAAGGCTTACGAGGAAATGATATCATTCGTCGACAGCGCTCAAAGCCCTATTATCTTTTTTACCCTCGGGAGTTGTAGTTCCAAGGATGGTAACCGTTTTAGCAAAGCCTTGGTCGATATTTGCAAGAAACATGATTATCGGCTCATCATCGGTTCCGGTTGGGCAAAGACAGGAATCACCTTACAAGCGGATAAACATTTATTCTTAATGAAGCAGCCGGTTCCGCATAATTTGATATTTCGGCACTGCGACGGCGTTATCCATCATGGAGGTTGCGGCACGACCCATAGCGTAGGAAGGGCGGGAAAGCCCCAATTAATCACTCCGTTGATTATCGATCAACCCTATTGGTCCTATCGAATCCACCAATTAGGGTTAGGGCCGGAAGGGCTTAAGATAGCGAAAGCGAGCGAGCAGGAGATCGAACGCAAGGTTTGTGATCTGGTCACCAATCCGCTTTATAAGAAAAATGCCGCTCATATAGGCGAGATGATCCAAAAAGAGGGAGGTATAAAGAATATATGCGACTCTATCGAAAGATTTCAATGAGGCATAAGTTCCTATTAGATTTTATTACATGTTACAAAACACAATTTAGCACTTAAACTATTGACAAATAATAGTAACTCCGTATATTTGCACCGTGGTTTTTTCATAATAGTATTAGATTTAAGGTTAACAAAGTTTGGTTAGGGCTTGTCGTGAGACAGGCTTTAATTGTTTTATAAGGTCTGCTTCCCGCAAAGCCCTTCGATTACATCAGAATAATCCGATGCGTCAATAAAGTTGATATCTTGTCTTTTAAGATCTTCCCATTAATCGGTTTCGCCGTATAGGCATCAAATCCACTATTAATGATCCGTTGCTCATCTTGGGCGAAAGCATAAGCCGTCACCGCGATAATAGGCACGCTAGCAGAAACCTTACGAATCTCTGCGGTAGCCTCGTATCCATCCATGACCGGCATCTTTATATCCATCAAGATCAACTGAGGTTTGTGCTGATGAAATAGCTCCACAGCCTCCTTTCCATTCCATGCATGAATCAATTTATATTCAGGCTTTAATATAGACTCAAACAGGCGATAATTACTGGAATTGTCCTCAGCGATCAAGATCGTAACCTCACTTCGGGCGATCTTCTCCAAAGTAACAGGCTTCTGCTCTTCACTAGGAAATAATTCTTTCTTCGGCTGAAAAGGCAATGTAAACCAGAACTTAGAGCCTTTCCCTTCCATAGAATCAACCCCGATCGTTCCTTTCATCTGGGTAACAATCATCTCACAGATGCTTAAACCCAATCCTGTTCCTTGAGCGAAAGTGTTCAGTTTCACAAAACGTCCGAAAATATCTTTCCGTTTATTCTCCGGGATTCCGCAGCCCGTATCCTCTACATAGAACCACAACGTATTATCATCCCGCAGTTTATAGCCAAATGAGATCAATCCTGCCTGCGTAAATTTCATGGCATTGTTCAACAGATTGATCATCAGTTGGGACAGACGATTTCGATCCGTATAAATCACGCAAGGCTCCAGATAATCCTTAAATGAGATCTGTACATCCGGATTCTTATTCTTCAAATGAGCCGATTGCTCCAAATCCCTCAATACAGCGTTAATATCCACATAGTCATAAGTAAACTCCAAGGTACCCGCCTCAATCTTTGACAAATCCAAGATATCGTTTATCAACTGCAACAATAGGGAATTATTATTCTCGATAATATCAGCGAATTCCTTCTTATCCTCAAGGTTATCGGTCGAGGCGAGGATATTAGAGAAACCTACGATCGCATTCAACGGTGTACGTATCTCATGGCTCATATTAGCTAAAAACGCAGATTTCAATTTATTCGACTCCTCCGCCTTATCCCTAGCCATTCGAAGGTCATGTTCCAATTGCTTACGCTCGGTAATAGATATCGTAGACCCGATCAACGCTTTCGGTTTACCGGAAGCATCATATTCGACCATTACCTGTATCTCCTCCCACTCATGGCGATCTTCTCCCGGAATCAACCGCTCCAGACAATATTCTTTTCGTACTTTCTTTATTTTCCCATTACACAAATCATCGAAAGCCTTTTCCACGCAAGCCCTGAAAGACGGGTGTATCTTGCTGAAATATTCCTTCAACGAAACCTCATGGGTATGCACCTCTGCTGTCTCTATATTATCTCCCGGATGTACTTTCGACTCATAGATAATCTTCTCTTCAGCCAGATTATATCGCCACGGTAAAAGATCTGCCGCCTCTAACGCCATAGCCAGCTTATGATTCATGGCTTTCAAATGCGTCTGGAATTTATGGATATCCGTAATATCAATAAAAAACGCATCAACCACATTCTCTTCCGAGGTAGGCATGATGATAATCGTATAGTAAAGCCCTGTCGGCTCAAAATAATACTCATAAGTGAAGGATTTTCCACTCTCTAAAACCGTAGGCACTGCCGATAGAAGCAAAGGATAACTCCCGCCAATCAAATTTGCGATCTCTTTTCCACGCTTATTTACCACAAAATCTTTAGGAGCGATTTTCTCCTCGAAAGCATGGTTCACATCTAAAACCTGCACATCGATTTGCGTACCTTCTCGAATCAGTCGCTGCCGTATATAAGGTAACGGCATATTATTAAATAAATCACGGTAACGGGACAATAACCTCAACTCTACTTCCTTCATCTTTTGCTTAGAACGATACACGTAATGCCACGCTAAAAACACGACTACCAGAAAGAATATCAGAAAGCCTAACAGTTGCATCCAATATTTTTCCAAGAAAGAGGGAGGCGCATTCAAGTAGATCGCATCACGCGGGAAATTATCTTCATTAGATATCGCACTTATCAACGAAGCATAATTCAAATATTTATGAGGATCATTTACCGTCGAAACCGGGATCTTGCCCATATCTTCACCGTTATAAACTTGTTGTAGCAAGGGGATTAGAGCAGTCTCAATCGTTTTAGCGCTATTATAATATCCACCAATCGTATATCCTTCTTCCGCACCCATATCATATAAAGAAAAAACAGGATGCCTAGAAATACCGTTTATACCTTGATATAAAGTACTATATAATAACGAGTGATTCAAGAAAGGTTTCTCGGTAATCCACGAGTAATACATCACGGCTGTCGCTCGATGCGGATCTTTCTCCGACAGAACCGCCAATAAACTATCCATGGAGCAAGAACCCTCCGTATAAAAATCCACTTTCCCCTCAGGGAAAGAAGTTTCCATATGTTTCTCCATCTCATCCCGGAGCCATGTGGAAACATAACGTCTGTCGGATATGAAAATCAGACGTTTCAAACCCGGGATTAATTCCTTCACCAAGTCGATCGAACCTTTAACATAATAAGGGATAACCAATCCCGTAGCGTTATACCCCTTAACCGCCTCTTGTAAAGGAATCACCCTATCAGAGGAATGCCGCTGATTAAAATAACATTCATTTTCTGCCATTTCCCCCGTCTCCGAACAGACCAGAGTGGGAATATCCCCCCATTTCTCCCGGATCTTATCCCGCATAAAAGCCCATCCATTTACGCCTAAGTAGATAATTCCATCCGGCTTCTTCTTGTTAGCTTCAAAGAAGACCTCTTGTTTCTCTTTTAATTTCTCTGGCGTATCAACCAACATCACGCTTATATGATCTATCCGGAGAGTGTACTCCTCCGGGGTAGCGAACTTCGAGATCATGTTTAATAAATTACCAGACCAACGTTCGCCATCCACATATGAATTTATCACCAATACATACGATTCCTCCTTGACCGGATATGAAGAACTCCCATAAGCCGGAGTCGGCATACCGGCTATCAAGCATAAAATCAATCCAAAATAAAGTATTATTGCCTTTAAATTTATAATATTTCGTATCATTCCCTACATTCCTCTATTGCAGTTGTAAAGACAAAGATATTCCTTAATTATCAACTAATCTTATCAAACTAGTTTTTTTATCAAGTTTTGGTGTCAAATTCACGTTTCTTACAAACTAAAGGCTTTTTTAATCGGGATTATTCGGTTATTTACCGATACTCGTATAGAAATCAGCGGTATTTACTTGTGTATAGAATGACGAACCCGTACATTTGATAAAAAACAAAAAAATGGAACTTATGGATATGAAAGATTATGACATCGATTTTAAAGAGAAGAGGACAAACGGGTATCTGATCGCTACCTTATTTATCATTGTCGGTATATTATTTTTACTGCGGAATCTAGGAATGATAGATCCATCCTTATTTGACTTGCTTGTATCTTGGCCGATGCTGCTTGTCGTGTCGGGCATCTTTACGATTTTCCACCGTAATCCGGTAGGAGGTATGCTCCTCGTAGGCGTGGGAGTCTATTTCCTTTTCCCGCAGTTAAATTGGATCACGAACGATTTTTTACGTGTATATTGGCCGTTAGGATTAATCCTGTTAGGATTGGTCATCATGCTGAAGCGGAAAGATTCTATCCGCACGAAAAAGCATAAACGTCCCTTTAACCATCCCCCTTTCGGGCACAGAAAGCCTAACGATGAGATCAACTACGAGACAGATAACGGTTTCGTATCGGTTGACACCACTTTCAACTCGGTAAGGCACATCGTACTGGACCCCGTATTCAAGGGGGCGGACATAGACGTATCTTTCGGCAACGTGATTCTTGATCTTAAAAAAACAACATTAGAGGCTGATGAAACCATCATAAACATAGATAGCTCCTTCAGCGGCGTAGTAATATACGTTCCTAAAGGATGGCTGGTTCGTCTAAAGGTTGGTTCTTTCTTGGCAGGATGCCAAGATATGAGGGAACTGACAGAAGCAACCGACATGACGCATACACTATACATATGTGGAGACTTGTCGTTCAGCGGCCTTGAACTAAGAGACTAAACTCATCATGCAAGAACATCCTATTACAACATCCATATTACATAAAGGGCTGGGAAGCCTATTACTACTTTTAGCCATAGCGATCCAATGCGCATTATTAACTCTTTATGGCGATCTTCCGTTGAGCATCACTTTGGTCGATAGCCTACTTTCCATCGCATTGTTCGCCGTAGCGGGATATTATCTTTGGTATGTACAATGTACGTTACATATCATGCAAGCACGAGTGGCTTTCGCCGTACTCGTACAAATCGCTTGCATAGCCGGATGCTCGATCTTGCTACAAATATTCGGATTGGAAGATTGGGAGGAATTCTCGATCACGATTCCTTTTCGATTCCTGTTCGGCCTAATGGCATGGATCATTCTATCCCAATGGTATGCCAGTCGGGAAAGAAAGAGTGAGGCGGAACCTATCGTGAGACAAATGGAGGAAAAGACGGCACCTCCCCCGACTACCGTTCCGGAGGAGATTCTAGATCGTATATCCGTAAAAGACGGGGCACGTATTCATATCATCCCGATAAAAGAGATATTCTATTTGCAAGCATGTGGCGACTATGTGACCTTATTCACCACTTCCGGTCAGCACGTAAAGGAGCAAACCATGAAGTATTTCGAGCGAAGCCTTCCTTCTCCGGAGTTCGTTCGTATACACCGCTCTTATATCGTTAATACGGAACAGATATTGCGAGTAGAACTATTCGGAAAAGAAACCTATCAAGTACGATTAAAGGATGGAACCTATCTTCGTGCCAGTAGCGCTGGCTATAAGCTACTCAAAGAACGTCTTTCCCTTTAGCAGTCCTATGAAAGGGATCTAATCATCGTTAAAATTAGAAGATTTTGATTGTAATATATAGAGCTTTATGTTGTGTAACACTTTTTAGCAAGCATCGACATGTTACTTAACATATATTAGTTGCAAAAGACTTGACAAATGGTCTTGACGAACGTATCTTTGCATCGTGGTTTTTTCATAATAGTATTAGATTTAAGGTTAACAAAGTTTGGTTAGGGCTTGTCGTGAGACAGGCTTTAATTGTTTATAGAGGTTTGCTTCCCTAGATTTACATATAACTATAAAAAAACGGCCACCCCTAAAAAGAGGCGGCCGTAATTATTCTTAATGAAAGAACCTACTCTTTGACAATCCTTGTAACTTCCAAATCAAAGATCAAAGTCGTATAAGGCTTTATTATGACACTTCCCGAAGCACTCCTTCCAGCCGAACCGTATCCCATCTGTTGAGGAATCCAAATCTCCCAACGATCTCCTGGGTGCATATTCTGTAACGCTGTAGCAAAACCATCTACCATCTCAGAAACAGTAAGCTCGGCAGGGGCACCTGCCTCAAACGATTTATCATCAAAAACCGTTCCATCAATAAACGTCCCTTTATAATAACATTCCACCTTGCTCGTATAATAAATCGGCTCCTTACTCTCTCCTGTCTTCAAGACCTTGTAAAGGATAAATCCGGCATTACTTTGAGAACTCAACTGCTCGAAACCCGGAACCAGCATCTGGGCTTGAAAAGCCTCCTCATTCTGGACCTTCCAAACCTCATCCACCTCTAGTGCCTCATCATCCCCACAAGAGGTGATCATGAGCACGCAAAACAACATCAACGCGATATGCCAGTACTTCTTCATTCGTTTACTCTATTACCTTTTTCAATAAATTCTTCATGCTCACCTTCTCCGTGATAATATCGTGAAGCTTATCGATGCTTACGCGCTCTTGCTCCATCGTGTCACGGAAACGGATCGTTACGCAATTATCCTTCAAGGTGTCATGGTCTACCGTAATACAATACGGGGTACCGATCGCATCTTGACGGCGATAACGCTTACCAATAGAATCCTTCTCGTCGTATTGGCAACGGAAGTCGAAACGCAACATATTTATAATCTCCTCAGCTTTCTCGGGCAGGCCATCTTTCTTCACCAATGGCAATACGGCCAACTTGATCGGAGCCAAGGCTGCGGGCAACTTCAATACCACACGGCTCTCGCCATTCGCCAACGTCTCCTCGCAGTAAGAACCCGCCATGATGCTCAAGAACACACGGTCTACACCGATCGAGGTCTCGATTACATACGGAGTGTAACTCTGGTTCAACTCCGGATCGAAATACTGTATCTTCTTGCCGGAGAATTTCTCATGCTGGCTTAAGTCGAAGTTCGTACGGCTGTGAATACCTTCCACTTCCTTAAATCCGAACGGCATCTCAAACTCGATATCCGTAGCCGCGTTAGCGTAGTGAGCCAATTTCTCATGATCGTGATAGCGATACTTCTCATCGCCCAAACCTAGGGCTTGATGCCATTTCAAACGAGTAGACTTCCATTTCTTAAACCACTCGATCTCCTCACCCGGACGAACGAAGAATTGCATCTCCATTTGCTCGAACTCACGCATACGGAAGATAAACTGACGAGCCACGATCTCATTACGGAACGCCTTACCGATCTGAGCGATACCGAACGGGATCTTCATACGGCCAGTCTTCTGCACATTCAAGAAGTTCACGAAAATACCTTGAGCCGTCTCCGGACGAAGATAAATCTTAGTCGCTCCATCAGCGGTAGAACCCATATCCGTAGAGAACATTAAGTTAAACTGGCGAACCTCCGTCCAGTTACGAGTTCCGGAAATCGGGCAAACGATCTCGCAATCCAAGATCAATTGGCGAAGATCCTCGAAGTTAGACTCGTTCATCGCCTTACTATAACGCTCATGAATCTCATTCCATTTCGCTTGATGCTCCAATACACGAGGATTCGTCTCACGGAATTTAGCCTCATCGAAAGCGTCACCGAATTTCTTTGCGGCTTTCGCCACTTCCTTATTTATTTTCTCCTCGATCTTGCCCAAATGGTCCTCGATCAAAACGTCCGCACGGTAACGTTTCTTCGAGTCCTTGTTATCGATCAACGGATCATTAAAAGCGTCAACATGGCCGGAAGCTTTCCAGATAGTAGGGTGCATAAAAATAGCGGAATCAATACCCACTACATTCTCATGCAGCAAAGTCATGCTATCCCACCAATATTTCTTTATATTATTCTTTAACTCAACACCATACTGGCCATAATCGTATACCGCTCCCAAACCGTCATAAATCTCTGAGGAGGGAAATACGAAACCATACTCCTTACAGTGTGAAACTAATTTCTTAAATACATCTTCTTGTGCCATAATCTAATAATTTGCCAATTTTGTTAATATGCCAATGTGCCAATGATAAGTCCATCGGAGACCCGCCTGAGTGACACATTAGCACATGGTCTCCTTTATGCGGCTACAAAGTAAATGATTTTTTCCGTAACTATAGAAAGTTTTGTATATTTACGACGTAAATCGTTAGTGTTTGCGCAAACAGTATAATTTAAACAAGATAATACCATGAAATCAGAAGAAATCTCACGCCGCTCGTTCCTTAAGCGAGCGCTAGCCTTATCGGCAGTATCAGCCATCCCGTCGTTCTGGACACCCGCCCACGGACGTGTTCTACCTACTTCCCCGCTAATCAGCGCTAATGACCGGGTAAATATAGCGTTCATCGGCATCGGACAACGAGGGGGCGAGATCGCCAAGGAATTGTATAACACAGGTCTGTGTAACGTGGTAGCTCTCTGCGACGTGGACATGGGAGCCCCTCACACGCAAGAGATTATCAACATGTTCCCGAAAGCGGCCCGTTTTCAGGACTTCCGCACGATGTTCGACCGGATGGCGGACAAGATCGATGCCGTCAGCGTAGGCGTGCCGGATCATTCCCACTTCCCGATCACGATCGAGGCGATGGCGCACGGCAAACATGTATATGTAGAGAAACCGATGGCCCGCACGTTCCAAGAAATAGAGATCATGATGCGTGGAGCGAAGAAATACGGCGTTGTCACCCAAATGGGTAACCAAGGACATTCCGAGGCGAACTATTTCCAATTCAAGGCATGGAAAGAGTCCGGTATTATCAAGGATGTTACCGCCATTACCGCCCATATGAATAATCCGCGTCGCTGGCACGGATGGAACCCGAATATTAGGCATATGCCTATGGGAGAACCGGTTCCCGAGACGATGGATTGGGACACATGGATCGGCGTAGCTCAATATCATGATTACAACCATGACTACCATTTGGGACAATGGCGTTGTTGGTACGACTTCGGAATGGGTGTCTTAGGAGACTGGGGAGCGCATATTTTGGATACGGCACATGAATTCCTAGATTTAGGATTGCCTACAGAAATAAATCCGCTTTATTTGAAAGACCATAACCCGTTCTTCTTCCCGATGTCATCCACCCTTCTGTTTAAATTCCCGGAAAGAGGGAATATGCCGGCCGTGGATATCACTTGGTACGATGGACTGGACAATATCCCCGCCGTACCGGAAGGTTATGGTGTCTCGGAGCTCGACCCGAATATCCCGACCGTAGCCGGAGGGAAGATACAACCGGCGAAGTTGAACCCGGGCAAGGAAATCTACTCGAAAGAATTAACCTTCAAGGGTGGTTCTCATGGAAGTACCTTATCTATCATCCCGGATGAGAAAGCGAAAGAGATGGAATCCCGCTTACCGGAAGTGCCGAAAAGCCCGTCTAACCATTTCGCGAACTTCCTGTTAAGCTGTATGGGTAAGGAGAAAACCCGCTCACCGTTCTCGATCGCCGGCCCATTAAGTCAGGTATTCTGTCTCGGCGTATTAAGCCAGCGCTTGAACCGCAAGCTCGTCTTCGACCGTGACACGAAACAGATCACGAACGATCCGGAGGCGAATAAGATGCTATGTGGAGTACCGCCTCGCAAAGGATGGGAACAATATTATACCATTTAATTGAAACATGGAGAATTGAAAGTTATTCGCTCATCGCTTTAACTTTCAATTCTCTCATATAGTTTATAAGCCTATTTGCTACAACATCTACAACTATCCCTGCATTCATCTGGTCTTAGGATGATTAACTAATGGTGGTAGATAAAAAACATCTACAATTATCTAGCTCTATCTACCACTATTTACCGCTATTTACCACTTTTCCATCACCTAACACAACGCTTCTCCACACTCACCATATAGCATTATCCGATCTCCTTTCAACACGGATAAAATATTAACATCTAGCCATTTGTAGTTTTTTAACCTAAAAAACAAAAGTTTTGTCTTATGCTGATATAGGTAGACACATTCAATAACAATAAAATGTGTAATTATTATGCGCAAAAAACATGAGCATTACAGCGAAGAAGAGAAATTGCATCTTCTTCATTCTTATTATCAATCCGGCATGAGCAAAACCAGTTTTTGCAAACAACATGGTATTAGTGGGATAACTTTGTTAAATAAATGGCTGGCGAAGTATGAATCAGTGGTAAAAGAGGTATCTTTGGCTCCGTGTCAAGCCCCTACGGATATGAGCGATCGAAGCAAAGAGGATTACCATGATGAAAACGCGCGACTCAAGAAGCGTGTTAAGGAGTTGGAGAAGGCCCTTGCCTTCTCCCGGTTGGAAACCGAGGCCCGTGATTTAATGATCACGCGTGCGGAAGAGTATTTTAACATTCCCATCAGAAAAAAACCTGGGGCCAAATAGTAACGGAACTGGTCAGGCTTCGCAAGATGAAAGTAGCGCCAGCCTGCCGTCTGTTTGGCCATTGTCGTCAAGCCTATTACCAGTCCAAGGCTGACATTGGGAGCCATGTGAAGAATGAACGTCTCATGCTGGATACCGTACGTGAGATACGTGGCGAGGATCCCGGTATCGGTGGTTACAAGCTGTGGATCATGCTCACCGCCCTCTTCGGAGAGAGGTTCATGCCCGGTCGCGACAGCTTCTACACGCTGCTTCGTCGACACCGCCTGATGCTTCCTCCCCGCAAAGCCAGGGGCACAACCAATTCCAACCATCGTTACCATAAGTGGAAGAACTTGATAAAGGGCTTTGTCCCAACCTCTCCCAATCAACTGTGGGTTAGCGATATTACCTATATACCGCTTGCCGGCGGAGACGTCTGTTACCTGCATCTGGTCACGGATGCTTATTCCCATAAGATAGTGGGATGGGTACTGGCTGATAGCTTGCGTGCCTCAGCCACGCTTGAGGCGTTGCGGCAGGCCATAGACCAGGCCGTTGAGATGACAGGGAGTGAAAATCTGGAGGGCCTGATACACCACTCTGACCGTGGCGTGCAGTATTGTTGCGACGCGTACGTGGAGCGCCTTCGGCGGCATGGCATTGCCATCAGCATGACGGAAGACTACAAGCCCACGGACAATGCCGTGGCGGAACGTATCAATGGGATAATTAAAGTGGAACGCCTCTATAGGCAAGGGCTGTTCGAGACCATCGAGCGTGCCGCGAGCGTGATAGAGCGCTACATCTACTTCTACAACTACCGCCGACCGCACATGAGTGTCGGTTATAAAACCCCGGGCATAGTGCACGGGGAGAAGGAAACGCAAATAAAAATGTGGCGGAATAAAAGAAAACCCGTGAAAAGTAACGAGAAAGAGATGGATACGATAGCTTTGCAAAGCCGAACAACTAATCTCTCAGAAGGGCTCTGTTCGGCCCAGAGGTAATGTGTCTATGTTATCAGTATGAAGTTAAAAGAAGTGACTACTATATCAGTATTACTTTATAACTACTGTCTACTGATTACGTTTATAAACAAAAAAAGTGTCTAGATAAATCAGGAAAAGACATTTATTATAGGAAAACAAAAGTTTAATAAGCGGAAAACTTTTGTTTCTCTATAGGGAAACTAAAGTTTCCTCAGTATGAAACTTTTGTTACCTCTAAGAGAAATGTCTTTTGCTTTTAATCCCGACGCTACGCTCTGCATTTTTTGTTATATTTATGGCAAATATAGAAAACCATAAGAACTAAAAGAATTTTCAAATTACCGAAGGAAAAGTACAAGGAGTGAGAACAACTACGGAAGGGGTCTTATTGTATAAGGGTATTTCATGAAGACCGGAAATCCGAACGAACAAGGATTGGACGAATAGGCACCCTATACGAAGGAAAAAACATTCGTGATGACATTCCATATCGAATAAAGTCATCACGAACGCCTTCAAATATACTCATAGGACTCCGAGAAACTCGACTGGGAGCTAGAAGAAGCCAATTCTTCAGAGACTAATTGATGCAGATTGCCATTCTGATCATAGGACTTCGTGATCCGACGAAGCTCTATGGGTTTCTTCTCTGTCGGGAGAGAAGTATAAACCATGATCTCCATGTTCAATCCGTTCTCATTGCGGTACTCGCTATATCGGAGAACCTCGGACGTTTCGGGATCACGAATCGTTTCTTTTGTCAACAACCCTGTCTCATCGTACTCATAGTCCGTATAAGTAAGCTTCCGGCCGAGTTCGTCGTACTCAACTTTCCGTTCCAGAAGATTATTCTTATAAGAAAAGACTGTCACCTTGCTCTTGCCAATAACCGGATATTCAGTAATCCCCTTTATTTTCCGGCCTTGTTCATCATACTTATAATGAAGCGTAGACAAATTATGATACGTCTGATCTAGGTTTCTGTTGAAGTAAACTTCTTACGCCAAAAGACACCGAATATTCGTCAGATTCGTATCCTATGAGTGATTTGCCGTTAAAGCTTGAACTTATACCCAACCGTCAGACTCATCGTATTGTAATTGGCACCGACACTTCTTACTTCATACAGAGAGAAATTATCGCCATCGATCTTATAGTTACCGCCCTCATCACCTAGAGAGAGATCATACCCCAGATTCATCACCCAGTTATTCACCTCTATACCAAAAGAAGTTGTCAATCCCCAATCAAAAGAATTCACGTCTCGAAATGGATGATCGGCGTTTTCAGCCTCATCATATCCCGAATGGCCATAACCATAACTATACCCTAGGCCAGTAGATTTGACATATTTACCAAGCGCCTGCGGCTCCTTCGAATACCCCATCGTAAACGAAGATCCCCAATTCGTATCATTCTTGACAGATACACCGGCATACATACCGACCGCTAAATGCATACGTACCTCTTTCGACACTTTCCATGAGAAATCAGCCATCACGGGCAATTGCAAAAAATGTTGCGTGATACCACCGGTCATCATCTCTTTCAAGACATACGTGGCAGACTCCGTCGTTCTCGGATAATCTCCCAACGAATACCCTCTATTCGCATAATATAAACCGGATTTCAGTCCAATCCATCCCGGTTCAAACTGGTAAGATACACCAACGCCTACCTTAACCCCCGCACGCCAGCTAGATCCCATTCCAACACGATTAACCGCGGCAAATCCACCCTCCGGAGTAATCCCCCAGCGTGATTGAGCGCTCACCATCAAGCCGCTCAAAGCGCATAACACAAATAAAATCAGCTTCTTCATATCATATTCTTTTATATGTAAATATCAATTGTTATTGATAAGACAAAAGATTCTGAAAAACCCCTACCACCTAAATATTTATTTTATAAAATCTCTTTATTTAACGCAAACTCACTCTCGTAAAAGCCTCATTCTTATAAAAACTGCCGAATATTTGCTATATTTACACCCTGTTAGCAATTTGGCGTAATAGCGTTGTGTAGAAAGAACTGGATTTTATGAGACCGGAAGATAAAGAAGACGATTATATCGAGGATAAGGAAAACGAGGAAATTGAGGATATAAATAGTGATACCCAAGATAACGAGACTACGGAGGAAGAGGCGAATACCCATTCCGACTATAAAGTCCCGGGGAAAGGGGATACACGTGTCACGACCTATCATTTGTCTGGGATGTACCAAAACTGGTTCCTAGACTACGCTTCTTATGTGATCTTGGAACGGGCCGTTCCGCATATCAACGATGGACTGAAACCCGTACAACGACGTATCCTGCACTCCATGAGGAGGTTGGATGACGGGCGGTATAACAAGGTTGCAAATATCGTAGGTCATACGATGCAGTTCCACCCTCACGGAGACGCCTCTATCGGAGATGCCTTGGTGCAATTGGGACAAAAGGATCTGTTGATCGATTGCCAAGGAAACTGGGGTAATATCCTGACGGGAGACGGAGCCGCCGCTCCTCGTTATATAGAGGCTCGCCTTTCCAAGTTTGCCTTGGAGACCGTATTCAATCCCAAGACAACCCTTTGGCAGCTTTCTTACGACGGGCGTAATAAGGAACCGGTTACCTTACCGGTAAAATTCCCTTTATTGCTGGCACAGGGCGTGGAAGGTATCGCCGTAGGCCTGTCTTCCAAGATACTCCCTCATAATTTCAATGAGTTATTAGATGCTTCCATCGCCTATCTACGGGGAGAGGAATTCGCGTTATATCCGGATTTCCAGACAGGAGGCTCTATCGACATAGCCAAATATAATGATGGAGAACGGGGTGGATCGGTGAAAGTCCGTGCGAAAATCGGCAAGCTCGATAATAAGACATTGGTGATCTCGGAGATCCCGTATGGAAAAACAACCTCTACCGTGATCGAGTCCATCCTAAAAGCGAACGATAAAGGAAAGATCAAGATCAAGAAGGTAGACGATAATACCGCCAAGGATGTAGAGATCTTGGTGCATCTCGCTCCGGGGGTCTCTTCAGACAAGACCATCGATGCTTTATACGCCTTTACGGATTGTGAGATCAGTATCTCCCCAAACTGTTGCGTGATCAAGGAGGACAAGCCGCATTTCCTTACGGTCAGCGATGTGCTTCGCCACTCTACGGATCGTACGCTGGAGCTGTTACGGGAAGAGCTCAAGATCCAGAAACAAGAGCAGGAGGAGGCCCTGTTCTTCGCCTCCCTTGAAAAGATATTTATCGAGGAACGTATTTATAAAGACCCGGAGTTCGAGAACGCCAAGAACATGGACGAGGCGATATCCCATATCGACCTTCGTTTAGAGCCGTTCAAGCCCCGATTTATCCGTGAGGTTACCCGGGACGATATCCTGAAACTCATGGAGATCAAGATGGGACGTATCTTAAAGTTCAACTCCGACAAGAGTAACGAGTTCATTGCCCAGACCTTGGAACAAATCGCCAAGATCAACGATAAGCTGGAACATATCGTCGACTATACCATCGATTGGTTTACCATGCTGAAAGAGAAATACGGCAAGGCTTACCCTCGCCATACCGTGATACGCAATTTCGACACGATCGAGGCGACCAAGGTCGTAGAGGCGAACGAGAAATTGTATATCAACCGTCAAGAAGGTTTCATCGGCATGGGACTGAAAAAGGACGAGTTCATATGTAACTGCTCGGATATAGACGATGTCATTATCTTCTATCGCAACGGTACTTATAAGATCGTCAAGGTAGCGGATAAGATCTTTATCGGTAAGGATATTCTATATGTCAACGTATTTAAGCGCAATGACAACCGGACGATTTACAACGTTATATACCGGGACGGTAAGTTCGGATATAATTACATCAAACGCTTCGCTGTCACGGGCGCTACACGCGATCGGGAATACGACCTGACCAAAGGTACGGAAAACTCCCGTGTCCTTTACTTCAGTGCAAACCCGAACGGAGAGGCGGAGACCGTCAAGGTAATCCTGAAACCCAAACCCCGGCAGAAACTACTCGTCTTCGAAAAGAACTTCAGCGAGATAGCCATTAAGGGACGGGGTTCTCAAGGTAATATCCTGACGAAAGCGGAAGTGCACAAGATCAGCCTCAAGCAGAAAGGCTCTTCCACCTTGGGAGGCCGGGAAGTATGGTTCGACTGGGACGTACTCCGGTTAAATTACGATGGACGGGGAGAAGAGCTAGGCGAGTTCCATAGCAACGATCAGATATTGGTGATCCTGCCGAACGGCGATTTCTACGTCACGAATTTTGACCTTAGCAATCACTACGAGTCCAATATCATGGTCATCGAGAAATACCAGCCGAGCAAGATATGGACTGCCGTATTATACGACGCGGATCAGAAATATTATTATATCAAACGATTCCTGCTGGAGGTAAACACCCGGAAGCAGAATTTCCTAGGAGAGAATCCGAAGAACCGCTTGATGTTGCTTACGGATGAGGTCTATCCTCGTATCGAGGTGATCTTCGGAGGCCACGACGCCTTCCGGGAGGCTCTCATCCTCGATGCCGACGAATTTATCGCGGTGAAAGGCTTCAAAGCCAAAGGTAAACGAATCTCTACATTTGAGGTCGAGACAATCAATGAGCTGGAACCGAATCGCTTCGTCCCTTCCGAAAACGCATCGGAATCAGACGATACCGAAGGCAATGAGGAGGGAAACGACACTGACGACGGGCAGAGTACCACGGATATTATCGATGAAATTACGGGACAGATGAAATTGTTTGACGAATAACCTATGAAAGCTATCACCTGTTTGATTGGTTTGTTCCTGCTGTTTCTCGCGTCACCGGCCAAGGCCCAGTCCGATGGAGACGAGATCCCTTGGTCTATCAACAGCGGGACCATGGTCGGTATAGGAAGCTACAACCTAATGGACACCTATTTATCTCCCAGCATGGAAGATAAGAAATATACAGGCCCCGGATTACGGGTAATGAATGAACGGATGAAGAGGGTCCGACTGGCAAACTATCGGGTATCCAGACAGCAAATCATAAGCGTCGATCTGGCTAGCACGGATAATGCTGCCTCTACCGCTACGGATTTCGCGGGCTTTATCGATTATACGTTGGGTTACTATTATCATTTGCCCACGGTATTGCCGGATTTAAAGCTTCTGGCGGGTGGTGCCGTGCATGGCATGAGTGGTTTTATATACAATACCCGCAACGGAAATAACCCGGCCTCAGCGAAAGCGGATATCGATTTGAACATCTCCGCCATGGCGATCTATAAGTTACGCGTCAAGGAATATCCCATGACGCTACGCTACCAGTTCACGATCCCCTTCGCTGGTGTTTTATTCTCCCCCCATTACGGGCAATCGTATTACGAGATCTTCAACCTAGGGAATGCCTCGGGAGTGGTGCAATTCAATTCCTTCCATAATAAATTCGCCATGAAGAACTTTTTCACGGTAGATTTCCCGGTTTGTAATTTTACGATACGGGCAGGTTACCTAAACAGCTCTTACCGTACAGATGTCAATGGGATACAGTCTCATATAATCTCTCACTCTTTTATGATCGGCCTCGTGAAAGAATTCATCTCTTTCGGAGGAAAACGCCTAAAGAATACTCAGCGGTTCAGAAGCGCTTATTATTAAAAGGAAATCAAATGAAACGATACCTTATATATATATGTATATCTCTCGGATTCCTGTTTACCGGATGTGAGAAATCGGACGAATACGTGGCCTCCCCACAGGAGAACTTTGAGGCGCTTTGGAAAATATTGGATGAGAATTACTGCTTCTTCGAATACAAGGACATTAATTGGAACGAGGTTCACGACCGTTATAAGACACAGATAAGCGATACGATGAACCAATACGTCCTATTTGACGTATTAGGCGATATGCTAAACGAGCTGAAAGACGGGCATACCAATTTGATATCCACCTTCAATATGTCCCGCTATTGGGATTGGTATCTCGATTATCCGGATAATTTCGACTCGGACATACAAGAGAATTATCTCGGAAGGAACTACTCGATCGCCGGAGGACTTAAATACACGACATTGAGTGACGGGCAGATCGGGTATATTTACTACGGTAGCTTTTCCAGTTCGGCCGGCGAAAGCGGTTTGGATCACATATTCTATCAATTCAAGGATTGCAAAGGTTTGATCTTCGATATTCGGGATAATGGCGGTGGCATGTTATCAAACGCCGATCGCATCGCTTCCCGTTTCTTGGAGGAAAAGATACTGATCGGCTATATCCAACATAAGACGGGTAAAGGGCACGATGACTTTTCCGAACCTTATCCCCTTTATCTCTCACCTTCCGAGCGTATCCGCTGGTTACGCCCTGTCGTGGTCTTAACGAATCGTCATTGCTACAGCGCCGCCAACGATTTCGTGCAGAAAGTACGCATGATGCCTTATGTAACGACGATGGGAGATCGCACCGGAGGCGGTAGTGGCTTCCCCTTTAACTCCGAGTTGCCCAACGGCTGGGGTGTCCGTTTCTCCGCGTCTCCCATGCTAGATGTAAACAAACAGCATACGGAATTCGGTATCGATCCTACATATAAGGTTTCTATGACCCAAGAAGATATCGAGAAAGGTAAAGATACGATTATCGAGGCGGCGATCACCCACCTCTTGTCCGAGACCGAGAAGAAATAAGGTTTCGCTAAAAAAACAACGCAAATATTTGCAAGTTTATAAAAAAGCATTACCTTTGCACACGATTCCAATGCGGCTGTGGTGTAATTGGTAGCCACGTCAGACTTAGGATCTGATGCTTCACGGCGTGGGGGTTCGAGTCCCTTCAGCCGCACAAATCCAGAAATCCTTGTAAGTTCGCTTACAAGGATTTTTTAGTATGGATAAACCTCCTCCATATATACAAGCACTGTGAAGATCAAGGATTACAAACAACATCCAAACTGTTAATTTTAGAAGATTTTGTGCCTATTCTGTATAGTTTCAAATTCAAAAACATTTTTTATACCGGGCAGGCATGTTGTTTAACACAAGTTATACTCAAAACCCTTGACAAAGGGGCTTTACAAGCTTATCTTTGCATTGTGGTTTTTTCATAATAGTATTAGATTTAAGGTTAACAAAGTTTGGTTAGGGCTTGTCGTGAGACAGGCTTTAATTATTTATAGGGGTTTCATTCGTTTATAGATGCTTCCCGGCATCGATTTTATCTTTCCATCCAATTCCAACTCAAAGAGCAGAGAAGATAATTGATGTACCGGAAGATTCAAGGCTACGGACAATTCATTGATATGAGATTCCTTTCGCATTTCCAAGAACGACAAGATCCGTTCACTCTCCTCGTTCTCAGGAAATAATAATTGGGTTTGGACCGGTAACGCGTCCGTCTTTTGAGCGACATCCCAACGCATCGCCATGATTAAATCGTCAGCGCAAGTGATCAAGCCTCCTTTATTCTGCCGGATTAAGCTATTACATCCCTTAGAGTTGATATCCGTTACCCGGCCCGGAAAGGCATAGACATCCCGGCCATACGAGAAAGCGATATCCGCCGTGATCAAAGAGCCTCCTTTCTCCGCCGATTCAATAACGATCGTGGCATCCGCCAGACCGGCTACGATCCGGTTTCGCCGGATAAAGTTCTGCCGATCCGGATTCGTCCCGCTAGGAAAGTCGGTCAATAAACCTCCCCGCTCCAACATCTCGACCGCCGTAGAGCGATGCACGGGAGGATAGATACGATCCAAACCATGCGCCAATACGCCCACCGTGGGCAATTGGTTCTTCAACGCATTCCGATGAGCGCAAATATCGATGCCATACGCGAGTCCGCTAACGACCAATAGATCCGGGAAAATCACGGACAAATCCCGCAATAAACGCTCGGTCACTTCCTGTCCATAAGTGGAGGCCCTACGAGTACCCACAACGCTGATGATATGGGCGGCGTTTAAATCTGCGTTCCCCTTGAAATAAAATAAAACCGGAGCGTCCGGGCATTCCCGCAGACGTTCCGGATAATTCATATCTTTCAAGAAATAGATAGAGATACCGTTCTTTTGGGCAAAAGCCAATTCTTTCTCTGCCCGTAAAAGCACATCCGCCCGCTTAATCTCGGTGATAATCGAATCGCCGATACCCGATATCTTCTCTAGCGACTGGCGCTTTTCCGTAAACACGGCCTCCGCATCTCCCAACGCTTCCAGAAGATGGCGGGCTAGGATATCTCCCACCCCATTAATCATAGTAAGGCCAATTTGGTAAATCTGTTTGTCTGTCATTTATGCTTGTTTTGATTCTATTCGCTTTAGCATCTCATCGAAATATTCTCCTCTGGTTAATTTGCCATTCTCTACGACAACGGATTCCACGACTCCTTTAGTAGCCAGCGCCCCATCGGATTCCCGGTAAATATCTTGCTCGAACACCAGTTTCACCCCTTTCTTATATACATTCAGGCAAGAAGTATACCGATCGCCGCTCCGCAAGGAGTTCTTGAACTGGATATCCACACGGGCCACAAAAGCATCGATGCCCTTCTCATGCATGGCGCCGAAGTTCTCACCCAACGACTCTAGAAACTCATGCCGGGTATGCTCCATATAATGCTGGTAATTGGAGTTATTCACCACGCCTTGCAAATCGCACTCGTAATCGCGAACCTTGTCTGTCAGTTTAAAAATATATTCCTTCATTATCGTAGTTCTTTTTCGATTTGTACTTTCTCCATTTTATAAAGACGATCGGACGGGCGGATCTTCTCGGACATCTTTATCGAGAAGCGTTCCCCTTTCACGGTCTCCTCCACCGGTTTCAGGTCTACCCGGATCTCATCGACGGTCTGCATAACGGCTCCGGTCGTGGGACCCGTTACCAAGATCTCATCGCCTACTCTCAAGGAACCGGACTCCATCTCAAACTCGGCGACACCGATTCCGCTGAAGTATTTGATACCCCGTGCCACGTACACTTTCTTACGGGTAGCACCGGAGCCATATTTACTGCTCCATTCACCCAATCGTTGTCCCAGATAGTAGCCATCCCAGAAACCGCGATTAAAGACCCTGCGCAGACGCTCGTCCCAAACCGCTATCTTTTCCTCATCGAAGGTACCTTCGCAATAAGCCTTGACCGCCTCTTTATAACATTCGGTCACGAGACGCACATACTCCGGCCCGCGGGCACGCCCCTCCAGCTTGAACACACGTACGCCGGCATCCATCATCTTATTCATGAAATGAATCGTCTTCAAGTCCTTCGGCGACATGATATACTGATTCTCCACATCCAGCTCGATCTGGCTATCCTTATCATGCACCGTATAGGCACGACGACAAATTTGCATGCAAGCCCCCCGGTTGGCGGAAGCGTTCATCTCATGCAAACTCAAATAGCATTTACCGGACACGGCCATGCACAAAGCCCCGTGAGCGAACATCTCTATGCGGATCAATTCCCCTTTCGGGCCCTTGATCTGCTGCTTCACGATCTCCTGATAAATCTCATGCACCTGCTTTAAGTTCAATTCGCGAGCCAATACGACCACATCGGCGAAGCGGGCGTAAAACTTCAACGCCTCCACGTTCGAGATATTCAATTGCGTGGATAAGTGCACCTCTTGCCCGATGCTATTTGCGTAACTCATAGCGGCTACATCGGCGGCGATAATGGCGGAGACACCCGCATCCTTAGCGGCATCTATAATCTCCCTCATCAACGGAAGATCCTCACCATAAATAACCGTATTAACCGTGAGATAACTCTTGATACCATGTTCGCCGCAAATAGCGACGATCTTACGCAAATCCTCCGTCGTGAAATTATTCGACGAGCGAGAACGCATATTCAATCCTTCGATACCGAAATAAATGGAGTCGGCCCCTCCTTGTATAGCCGCCATCAACGATTCATAGGAACCGACAGGCGCCATTATTTCAAAATCCTTCTTTTTCAAGGTTATATATTTTAATATTACGGTAGCAAAGGTACGAATAATATTTGAGAAGATTTCTTATAAACGACCCACAGGCCACAGAAAGAGGAAAGACAGGCAAAAGATGTGAAATAATTTAAGACACATGAATTCAGCGATTTATTTTTTGCGCAGACAAATATTCCATCTATCAAGAGATACTTCAAGACCATTCCCTGCAAGAGATTCTTGAACAAGGTATATGGGAGTTAATGAAAGATGATGGGAAGATAATATAAAGTACTGTCTATAAACCTATTGCAGCTTCCTTCTATTTCTCGCTTAGGAAACTGTAGTTTCAACCGGATGAAACTGGCGTTACTTATAGTGGAAACTGACGTTACTTTAGGAACTATGAGTGTATACAAATAAAGGGAGCGTGCGGCTGACTTTTATTCTTCGTCGGGTCTTTGCCGAACCTTCGATCAATTAAAAGTTCAGCCAATCGCCCTTTCCTTTAATAAGGAAAGGACCACAACTCTACATAAAGCCATATAACGCCCGCCCTCACGAAGGACATCCTTTATAAATTGTCTTGACCTTTTAATCTATTATTAACTATAAAACAATTGGCGTATGGACGTTTGTAGCCTTGAAGAGATTCAGAATCTTTTTATTTTTTACGATACTTGTTTTAGCAAGTATTTCCCTGAATTAGAATTTTATTGTAATGAGAAGGAATTCCACGTTCATAGTATTATACGTAAATACAGTGATATAAAGGGAGTATGCTATAATACCACTCATTTCATAATTGAGATGAAACAGGAATACGTGATCTATTTGCCTTTATCGATCGATGCTAAATTCCGTATTTTAACTAAACAGAAAACCTATTACTCGTAATATAACCTTATTTCAATATGCCTGAACTTATTACCATAGAAGAGGCCGCCCGTATCACGGGTTTCCCCAGCGAAGATATCCAATATTGGGCCAAAAGCCATAAAATAACCTCTTACTCCGTGACGAGAGACAGTCGCCTCGTGGATCTGGCCAACCTGCGTGAATTCATCTCCCATATCGAGCATCTGGGAATACAGAAACTATACCTGCAACTGATCATCGAAGACAAGAAAGAAGAGGCCGACGAGATCATCGCCCAACACGATGATTTCCTGTTCTGCCTTCGATCCCTTAAAAACATCTCTCCCCTCCTTAAACAAATTACCGCCGAACTAGCTACATTCATACACGACAAACAAGATCGATACATATTCACAGAAATAACCTCGGGCACCAAAATGCAGGATGTAGCCAAACGTTGCGATATATCCTACGACAGATTGTGCTACCGGTATAAAAACATAGTACTCCGATTACAAGAGAGCACCGGATTTCTGGCTGAATATAAGAAAACAATCAAGTATCAGGATCTGGAGATAGAGCGTTTACGGCTCGAGAACAGGAATATGGAATACGAGTTGAAAAGCCTGTACAAAAAGGCACTTGAAAGCGGTTTGTATATCGAATCTCCCCGATCACTCGTCTCCATACCCCAAAGTGCCGCCAAACGGATATGCCAACCCATCACTAACCTCACCTTGTCTCCCTATATCCGCAAGTGCCTCGCGAAGCTGGAAATAGAAACCATAGAAGATCTGTTACGCTACGCGAAGAAAAAAGGCCTCGACTCATTATTGGATATGCCGGGCTTCGGTACCCTTGGTTTGGATCAGTTGAAGTTCCAGTTGGAGAAGCACAAGATCCTAAATAAAGCGGGGCAATCCGAGCTCTATCAATATATCATAAATGATCCGGATTATTAAAAACACCTGTTCCATCTACCGATCATCTTACGAGATGTAAAAATTATTCCCCAAAAAGAAGTACTTTTGTAATCTCTATTTAGTTAGCAAACAGAAGGTATGAAGATTGGTTCAATAGATTTAGGGGAGCGTCCGGTATTCTTGGCGCCTATGGAGGACGTGACGGATATCTCGTTTCGTTTGATGTGCAAACGCTTCGGAGCGGACATGGTATATACGGAGTTCGTATCGAGCGACGCGTTGATCCGCAGTGTGAACAAAACACAGCAAAAACTAAATGTCTCCGATGATGAGCGTCCGGTCGCTATCCAGATTTACGGCAAGGACGTAGCCTCGATGGTAGAGGCCGCACGTATTTGCGAGGAAGCTCGTCCGGATATTTTAGATATAAACTTTGGTTGCCCCGTAAAGAAAGTAGCGGGCAAGGGAGCCGGGGCCGGCATGCTACGCAATATCCCGTTGATGCTGGAGATCACGAGAGAGGTGGTGAAAGCCGTGAACATCCCCGTCACCGTGAAAACCCGTTTGGGATGGGATGCCGACAACCGCGTTATCGTGGATCTGGCCGAGCAACTACAGGATTGCGGTATCGCCGCCCTCTCCATCCACGGACGTACACGGGCGCAAATGTACACGGGCGAGGCGGATTGGACCTTGATCCGTGCCGTAAAAAATAACCCTCGCATGCAAATCCCTATCATCGGGAATGGCGACGTGACTTCCGCCGAGATATGCAAGCAGCGTTTCGAGGACTATGGCGTAGACGCCGTAATGATCGGTAGGGCTAGCATAGGCCGCCCTTGGATCTTCCGGGAGGTAAAACACTATCTTACGACCGGGGAATTATTGCCACAAGAGCCTTTCTCTTGGTATCTGGATATCCTAAAAAAACAAGTGGAGCAAAGCGTGGAACGATTGGACGAGCGTAGGGGAATCTTACATATTCGCCGTCATCTGGCAGCTACTCCACTCTTCAAAGGTATTACCGATTTCAAGCAAACACGGATCGCCATGCTACGTGCGGAGACTGTTAACGAATTATTCGAAATTATGAATAACATTCCTAAAAAGTACGGAATTTCAGAATAACAAGCTTGATATATATCAAATTGAAACCTATTTGCGATATCTTTACAATAAAATGTTACAAATACTATTGACGCATATTATAAAACCCCTTATATTTGCATCGAGTTTTTTTCATAGTATTTTAGATCTAAGGTTAACAAGTCTTTGCAAGGGGGGAATCGTGAGATTGTTTCATTGAGGAGCAAAAAAAGCCGCATCCATATTGGGACTAGCGGCTTTTTTGTTTTTCCGGACTCTATATCCTAAATCAAGAAACTTATCGTATCTTTGTCAATAGGTCACATTAAATATTTGGCACTATGAACCAGACTATTTATCCCAGTCGGTATACAGAATTTCGAGAAGATTCGCAAGGACGGAGATACCCATAAACTGGCCTCCTCCCTCGAACTGACCTATGATGAAACACACTCCTTGCTGAGAAAGCGTTACGACGGCTATCATTTCGTAGCCAACGTACCGGGTATCTATAACCCTTTCAGCCTGCTGAATACCTTTAAATATATGCGGCCTGAAGATTATTGGTTCGAGACCGGGACACCTTCTTATTTAGTAGAGTTACTCAAGCACACCCATTACGACCTCTATGAGCTGGCAAATACCGAGACCGATGCCGATGTGCTGAACAGTATCGACTCAACCTCTAGCAATCCTGTCCCTGTTATTTACCAAAGCGGCTACCTTACGATCAAGGATTATGATTCTCGCTTTGGTATCTATAAACTAGGATTTCCCAATTTAGAGGTAGAAGAAGGCTTTGTCAAATACCTGCTTCCTTTCTACACCAGTGTTAGCGCCCCAAAGACTCCTTTCGAAATCGGGCGTTTTGTCCGGGAGGTGGAATAAAAAAGCCTATGTTTTCGCACACACGCTATACATTATTCGAAATAAACCCTTACATTTGCGAAAAACATAATACTATACCACCATGAGTAAGAAAGTCATAACTTTCGGAGAGATCATGCTTAGGCTGGCTACTCCGGACTATTTACGCTTTTGCCAAGCCAATCAGTTCAACGCTACTTTTGGCGGAGGGGAAGCGAATGTCGCCGCCTCACTCGCCAACTATGGCATAGAGACTGAGTTTGTAACCCGTTTACCCCAAAATGACATCGCCCGTGCCTGCGTTATGGAATTACGCAAACAGGGTATCGGAACTTCCAAGATCATTTACGGAGGGGAACGGTTAGGCATTTATTTTCTGGAGACCGGAGCGGTCGCTCGTGCCAGCAAGGTGGTATATGACCGGGCTCATTCTTCCATCGCCGAGATCCGACCGGGGATGATCGATTGGAACGAGGTATTCAAGGATGCCTCTTGGTTTCACTGGACAGGTATCACGCCAGCCATATCCGAAGGTGCCGCCAACGTATGCTTGGAAGCGATACAGGCGGCAAACCGATTGGGCATCACGGTATCCTGCGACCTCAACTACCGGAAAAATCTCTGGAAATACGGTAAGAC
Source organism: Parabacteroides sp. AT13 (assembly GCF_002272965.1). NCBI lineage: Bacteria > Pseudomonadati > Bacteroidota > Bacteroidia > Bacteroidales > Tannerellaceae > Parabacteroides > Parabacteroides sp. AT13. The sequence goes on from NZ_NQMH01000001.1 coordinate 1,537,811, forward strand.
AGCCCATGAGGTCATGCCGGAACTAGTAGCCGGATGCGATATCATCCTAGGAAACGAGGAAGATGCCGAGAAAGTCTTCGGTATCAAGCCCGAAGGTTTTGACGCCGCCGCCACGGAAGGCGAGGTACACGCCGCCTCTTTCCAGTCGGTATGTACCCAATTAATGGCTCACTTCCCACGTGCCCGGAAAGTTATCATCACGCTAAGAGGCTCCATCAATGCCAATCATAACACATGGGGCGGAGTGCTATACGCCGACAACCGGTTGTACGAATCCCGCCGGTATGACATCACCCATATCGTAGATCGTGTAGGTGGAGGCGATTCTTTTATGGGAGGCCTTATTTACGGTTTGCTCTCCTACCCCGGTGACGACCAGAAAGCCTTGGACTTCGCGGTAGCGGCTTCTTGCCTAAAGCACACAATTTACGGAGACTTCAACCAAGTAACCGTAGAGGAAGTAGAAAAACTCATGTCCGGCGACACCTCCGGCCGTGTCTCCCGCTAATTTTCAATTCTCAACTTTCAATTTTTAATTCCCAATATGGCTCAATTCAATAAAATACAAACATTACAGGCTATCATCCAAACCGGAATGGTGCCCGTTTATTATAATAAAGAGGTAGAGATCGCAAAACAAGTTGTAAAAGCCTGTTACGAGGGAGGCGTCAGAGCCTTCGAGTTTACTAACCGGGGAGATTTCGCCCACGAGGTATTTGGCGAGCTGGTAAAATACGCCGCCAAGGAATGCCCGGAATTAGTATTGGGCGTAGGTTCTATCGTAGACCCGGCCACAGCCGCCTTATTCATACAGCTAGGCGCAAACTTCGTAGTCGGCCCGTTGTTCAACCCGGAGATAGCGAAGATATGTAACCGTCGCCTCATCCCTTATACGCCCGGCTGCGGTTCCGTATCCGAGATCGGCTTTGCCCAAGAAACAGGTTGCGACCTTTGCAAGATATTCCCCGCCGGAAATGTAGGAGGTCCCTCATTTGTCAAGAACATAAAGGCACCCATGCCATGGACCCTAATCATGGCTACCGGTGCCGTGGAGCCGACAGAGGAGAATCTATCCGCTTGGTTCAAGGCCGGCGTGACCTGCGTAGGAATGGGATCCAAACTCTTCCCCAAAGAAGCGATAGCGGGAAACGATTGGCAATCCATTACCGATTTATGCCGCAACGCCTTATCTATCATTCAAAAGTATCGCCAAGTATGAAAAACTTTTTAGATCAAGATTTCTTGCTCCAAACCGACACGGCCCGTGAGTTATATCACGAGCATGCGGCGAAGATGCCCATCATTGATTACCATTGCCACCTAGATCCCCGGCAAATAGCGGAGAATCATCAATTCGAGGATCTTACGGAGATATGGCTTGGCGGAGACCATTACAAATGGCGGGCGATGAGAGCAAATGGTATCCCCGAGGAATACATCACCGGAGATAAGCCCTCTTACGAGAAATTCCTTAAATGGGCAGAGACGATGCCTTACACGATGCGAAACCCGCTTTATCATTGGACACATCTGGAACTTAGCCGTATATTTGGAATCCATAAAGTCTTGAATCCGGCTTCCGCCGAGGAAATCTACGCAACTTGTACGGATAAACTGCGTACCCCCGAATATCGTGCGCAAGCCATCATGAAACGGATGAACGTAGAGATTGTTTGTACGACCGACGATCCTATAGACTCATTGGAATTCCATCAAAAAATACGTTCAAGCGGATGCCACACCCGTGTATATCCGGCATGGCGACCGGACAAGGTACTCGCTATCGATAATTTCAAGGCGCTAAATGACTATTTGTCCAAGCTGGAGGCCGCCGCCGATAAGACCATCCTCACCTACAAGCATTTATTGGAGGCATTACAAAAGCGGCATGATTTCTTCGCCGCCCAAGGGTGCCGGTTATCGGACCACGGGTTGGATACTTTCTATGCCGAACCTTATACCGAGCAGGAGATTGAGGTGATTTTCCTCAAGGCTCGTATGGGTAAATCGCTCACGGAGCAGGAAGTTCGCAAATACCGTTCGGCATTGCTATACGAATTGGCGGCAATGGATGCCCGGAGTGGATGGGTACAGCAATTCCATATCGGCGCAAATCGGAATAATAACAAACGGATGTTCAAGTTATTAGGGCCAGACACGGGTTTCGACGCTATCGATGATCAGCCGGTAGCTGTTTCCATGAACCGCTTTTTCAGCCATTTAGATCAAGAAGGGCTGTTAGCGAAAACGATCGTTTACAACCTGAATCCCCGCGACACCGAGTTGATGGTAGCCAATGCCTACAATTTCAACGACGGCAGTGTACCCGGGAAGATGCAATATGGAGCGGCTTGGTGGTTCCTCGATCAGATCAAAGGCATGGAAGATCAGTTAAACGCACTTTCCAGCCTCGGTCTTTTAAGCCGTTTCGTCGGTATGCTGACAGATTCCCGCAGCTTCCTGTCATATCCCCGCCATGAGTATTTCCGCCGGATCCTTTGTAATATGCTAGGCAATGAGATAGAGAAAGGCTTATTGCCCGCCTCCGAGCTTTCCTTCATTGGACAGATGGTGGAGGACATCAGTTACAACAACGCTAAACGATACTTTGATTTCTGATTATTGCAACCCGCATTGCAATGTTACTGCACGCCTGTCGCAGTAACACTGCACGTGCGTTGCAGTAAGGCTGCAACAGCTTTGCAACATTTTATTCACAAACACTTCATAAGACCTTCCACTATACTCGCACATATTACGCCTACTTTTGCGGCAGATTTAGATAAACACTAAAATACGCAAACATGAAACAACGGCTTTATGATTTCATCCCTGTCAAGCATCTATGCGTAGGGATGTCTTTATGTGGCATAGTGGCAGGTACCCAAACCGCTCAAGCTTCTCCCGTCTTCGGGCAATCATCGGGCTTAGAACTTCCGAGTCCCAGCATCTACCAACAAAGTACGAAACAGATTTCCGGTATCGTCAAAGACCAGGCGGGGATTCCTGTAATTGGCGCAAACGTGATCGTAAAAGGGACGACAAACGGAGTAATCACCGGGCTCGATGGAGATTTCCTACTGGAAGTTCCGGAAAACGCTACCTTAGAGATCAGTTATATCGGTTATATGACGCAAAGTATCCCGATAAACGGGAAAACGACCTTCAACATCATCCTAGAAGAAGATACGCAGAAATTGGATGAGGTAGTCGTACTCGGTTATGGAGCGGGGCAACGCAAACAAGATCTCTCCGCTTCCGTGGGCGTGCTGAACAACACGGAAGACCTGGTGGCCCGTCCGGTTACCTCTACCGAAAGTATGTTGCAAGGGCAGTTAGCGGGTGTTACCGTACAAGCGAACGGTGGAGACCCGACAGCTACACCCTCGATCGTGATCCGTGGACAGGGCTCACAGAATGGCGATAACGTATTATGGGTTGTTGACGGTGTCCCCGGCGCACCCATCGCTTCTATGAATGATATCGAGACGATTGTCGTCTTAAAAGATGCTGCCTCCGCCGCTATCTATGGAGCGCAATCCGGAGCCGGAGGTGTTATCTTGGTAACCACCAAGAAGGCGAAAGAGGGCAAGACCTCGTTGAGCTATGACGCGACTTTCGGTGTTCGTAAAGCTAGCAACGTAATCGAGCCGTTAAATGCGGAAGAGCAACTCGAGATGCGAAAACTGTCTTACGCAAACGCAGGGCTTACATTGCCGACCGGTTGGGACTTGACCAAGAACCCATGGGTAGGTACCACACGTACCAACTGGATGGATGAAATATTCCGCACCGCTTTCTACCAACGCCATAACGTAGCCTTGAATGTTGGTTCAGAGAATGCCTCCAACCGTGTTTCATTTGCTTACGATAATGATGAAGGTGTATTGATCAATACTTTCAACAAGAACCTTTCACTTCGTTACAACGGTAAATTCAAACTGAACAAATGGGTGACTATCACCGAAGACGTGGTTTGGAAAAACAACGAAAGCCGTTCAAAAGATACCGACAGTGGTTATACGGGAGTTGTCGCGGCGGCTATGTATATGCCTGCCAGCGCTACGGTTTACAATCCGCTGGATGGTACTTACGGTGGAACAACGACCGAAGACCCGGATTACATCGCCAAATATGGCTCCAACTTCGCGGATATCCACGGAGACGCTGTCAATCCGGTTCGCTTGCTGGAAGCGGAAAACCGCTATGACCGAACCAGCGACATCTGGAGTACGACCAGTCTGGAACTAGCTAATATCGTTACCGGCTTGAAGTTCACGAGCCGTTTCACTTACAACCTGAAGAATAATCTATATAAGAACTTCAGCCCGATCCGTGACGAGGTGGGAAAACCCTCCTTGACAAATAATCTGGATGAAACGACTTACCGTGCAGACGCATGGAAAACGGAAAACACATTGACCTACGACAATACGTTTAATGACATGCACACCGTGGGTGTCTTACTATCCACTACGGCCGATCATTACAGCAAGCGAGGATTAGAGGTTAATGGAAAAGATTTATCTGACGAATCCGCTTATTTACAATATCTATCCTATGCGAATTCCGTTTCCGCAACCGATTATTTGACCGGTCCTGACGCAAACGTATCCTTGATCGCCCGTCTGGCTTATTCCTTCAACGATCGTTACTTCGTTACAGCCTCTTGGCGTCGTGATTACGCAGGCCGTCTACCTAAAGATAATAACTATGGCGACTTTCCTGCCGTAACAGCCGGATGGAAAATCTCTAATGAATCTTTCTTCCCGAAGAGCGAGACACTGAATTTATTGAAGATCCGTGCTTCTTGGGGACGTGTCGGTAATCTAGGATCTATCGGTTATAATTACAAATCAGCTTTATTAGGTAAGAATTATTGGTCGGAGCAGGCACAGTACGGCGTAGAATCGAACAAGATTTGGGGTAACTTCGTCTATAACTCTACCGCATTAAATCCCAACTTAACATGGGAAACTTCCGAGCAATGGGACTTAGGTCTAGATGTGAACATGTTCGACAATCGCTTGAGCATGGCATTCGACTATTTCGACAAACGCACGTTCAACTTGATCCAGTCGCAAACGATGAACTGGCCGGGAACGATCGGTATCGATGCCATGTTAGTCAATCAAGGTGAAGTCCGCAACCGAGGTTTCGAGGCGCAAATCAATTGGAACCAACAGGTAAATAAAGATTGGTCGTACTTCGTTTCCGGAAACTTCTCTTATTTAAAGAACTGGGTTTCTGATATTGGCGTAAAGAACGCAGACGGAACTCCGGGCGTTTGGACAGGTATCACCAAAAATGATGCATATTTCGATGGTAGTTATCGTAACCTTCCATATATGTATCAAACAGCCGAAGGAGAACCGCTGGCCTCTTTCTATCTGATCAAGACTGACGGCATTTTTCAAAGCGACGCAGAGGCAGCCGCTTATGTAAACAAAGACGGAAAACGAATCCAACCGGACGCTGTAGCCGGCGATTTGAAATTCGTCGATGCCAATGGTGATGGAGTCATCAATGATGAAGACCGTCAATACTGCGGTAGCGCTACACCTAAAACTACATTCTCATTCTCCGGAGGATTCACTTGGAAGAAGCTTTCCGTAAGCGCTATGTTCCAAGGCGTAGGTGGAGCACAAGCTTTATATGTAGGTAAATATATGGCCTTAAGTGATGTAGAAGGAAACTTCAACCGCTCAAAAGAGATCATGAACGCTTGGAGTCCGTCGAATACAGGGTCGAATATTCCACGCTTATCGAAAAACGACCCGAATAGCAACTTTAGCACACCGTCTGATTGGTATCTGGAGAATGCTTCTTACTTACGTTTGAAGAACTTCACCGTATCCTATGACTTGAGTGATGTTATCAGGAAATGCGCTCACCTGCAAGAACGCAACAGCATGATGTCGGTTTACCTTAGCGGTGAGAACCTCTTCACGATCACGAACTACTCAGGAATGGACCCGGAAACCGGCGGTTGGGATGCCTTGAAGTATCCGGTTTCACGCGTATTCTCTGTCGGAGTCAAATTGACATACTAATCGGGTGTTTTAAAAGATATTCATATTAACAAAGGATCAAAATGAAAAGATATATTACAGTATTAGCATTATCCGCATTGGTTTGTAGTTCTTGTAGCGACTTCCTCGACGTTCAGCCGGAAGGAAACGCAACTACAACCTCCTATTTCTTGAATGATCAACAGGCCATTGATGCCATTGACGGATTATATGAAAGATTCCATCAAGAGGGTTGTTACGGCCGTGAGTTATTCTGGGAACAGGGAGCCGCATGCGACATTGTTTGGGGACGTACGCGCGGTTATAACTCTTTGGCGACCTTAGCCTATACCGGTGATGAATCTCCTCTAAGAGATGTATTCAGCCGTATGTATTCTACTATGTCCCGTGCGAATTGGATCATCCAAGAATTAGTGAAGAAAGAAAAGGGAACGACGCTGACCGCCGTCGAGAAACGCAGCTTGGGCGAAGCTTACTTCAGTCGCGGTTGGGCACATTATCTGATCGCTTATCGGTACGGTACGGATAAACAAGGAGTGCCTTTCGTACGTTACGAGGACTTCCCCGACGATTACGACAACTCCATACCGCCTCAGCAAGCTACCGTTATGGACAATTATAAACTGATCATCGAAGATATGGACAAGGCAATCGCCTACCTTCCAAACTTCGAATCCTATGACGCTGACAACCGGGGCCGGGCACATCAGGCTGCTGCCGTGGCGTTCAAAGCGAAAACTTATGCTTACTGGGCTACTTGGGATGCTACCCAATGGAACAACGTCATCGAGATGGTCAATCAATTAGAGAACAACTACAATCGAGATCTAGCTCCCACATTTGCGGAACTATTCTCGTCTGACTTGAAAGATTATTGGAACGCCGAATATCTCTGGACTATTCCGAGTATCGGTGGCGCACTACCGGGCGGTACCGAATTCCCGGGTATTATCCTTGAGAACAAAGGCTGGGGCAAATATAATGGTTGGGGGCAGATGAAGCCCTCTTACGACATCTACGAAGAAATGGCGAAAGATGGTAAAGGTAATGACCGTTTAGTACGTTCAATCTTGGAATACAACCAAGAGTTCCCGTTCTTCGGCGAGACACGCAAGTTCTGGTCTACCTCCGACCTTGAAGCTGGTTTCATGATCAATAAATACATGGACGCGTTCAAATACTCAGACCCTGTAGGTGAAGGAGCCGTGAGTGCTAACGGAGACTGGCCTACGGTCCGTGTCAATTTCCCGATCATCCGTTTCGCAGAAATGTTATTGTTCCGTGCCGAGGCATATTTAATGACAGGCCAAGCCGATAAAGCAACCGCAGATATCAACCGTATCCGCCTACGCTCCAACTTGGTACCGCTTGCCGGCACCGCCACGATGAAGGATCTATATCACGAACGCCGTTGTGAATTGGCTTTTGAGTTTACAGACCATCTATTCGACTTAAAGCGTTGGAACCGTTCTTCCAATGCCGACATAAAGACATTGGCCGATAAAGAGTTGAACGCACATCCACGTATCCGCAGATATGAAGACCGGGCGAATCCGGAATCCGCGTTCACGATTATTGGTTACGAAGATTACACCAACAAAAACGCCTATCAAGCACATATGATGGTATTCCCGTATCCAAGTGAAGAGATTACTAAATCGAATGGTCAACTGAAGCAGAACGAGGGATATTAACCGGCTCCTTTAAACCGATCAAGGAACGAATAAGATTCAATTACGGGCTGTCTCAGAAAATGAAACAGCCCGTGTTATTTTCTACCGGGTAAAAACGCATATCTCAAATAGGTAGTTTACCTTTGCCAATTGTATAATATAGTAAACAAAAGATACACCATGAGATTAATTCAAACTCTTTCTTCTTGCTTGTGTACAGGGATAATAGCCTTATTCACGGCCTGTAGCCAAGCACCACAATCCCCCATCGATTCCGTGAATCCGTTTATCGGCACGGGATTTCACGGACACACGTATCCCGGGGCCACGGCTCCTTACGGAGCGGTCCAACTCAGTCCGGACACCCGGAAAGGGAATTGGGACGCTTGTTCTGGTTATCATTACAGCGATTCTACCTTAATGGGTTTTTCCCATACCCATTTAAGCGGTACGGGATGTATCGACCTTGGCGATATCCTATTCCGTCCGTCACTCCAGACACCTCTAGCGTTCTCGCACTCGGACGAGAAGGCTTCCCCGGGTTACTACTCGGTGAATCTCAGGGAGGCAGGTGTATTAGCGGAACTTACCACGACCCCGCATGTCGGGATACACCGATATACCTATAAAAAAGGGATAGAGTCTACGTTGGTGGTCGATATGGACCATTTATTGGATAACGAATATATATACGAAGGCTGGGTTAAGCAAACCGGGGAGAATGAGCTTACCGGTATGCGGCGTACCCGGGGCTGGGTAGACAATCAGTATGTCTTCTTTGTAGCGCAATTCTCGCAACCCTTCTCTTCCATGGAACAGCCTTCCGAACGGCAAGCCGTACTTACCTTCGATACGACTACCGGAAAGCCCATCGTCTGCAAAGTCGGGGTATCGATCGTAAATGAGGAGAACGCCCGTCTGAACCTTGAGCAAGAGACGGATTCCTATGGCTTTGATTTCGACGCCATCCATCAAGCGACACGCTCCAATTGGGAAAAAGAACTGGACGTTATCACGGTAGAAGGAGGCACCGAAGCCGAGCGCACGAATTTCTATACGGCGCTATACCATAGCAAGATCATCCCGAATATAGCGAGCGACGTGAACGGACAATACCGCCGTCACGACATGAGCGTAGCGACGATCCCGGCAGGTCGCCGCCAATTCTCCACCTTTTCCACTTGGGACACCTTCCGGGCCTGGCATCCGATGATGACTCTGTTGGATACTACCTTGGTGAATGATATGGTACAGTCTCTCTTGGATATGTACGACGCCAGCGGCGAGCTTCCGTTATGGCCCTTATCGGCAGGCGAGACCGGGACCATGATCGGTTATCACTCCACATCGATTATAGCGGACGCTTATTTGAAAGGTATTCGCGGATATGATGCGGAACACGCTCTCGAAGCGATGAAAATCTCAGCGGAGAAGAATAAGAAAGGAGCGGATTATTATATAAAGGAAGGCTTCATCCCGACGAATATCAAGAAAGAATCGGTTTCCTGCCTATTGGAATTTGCCTACGATGATTGGTGTATCGCACAAATGGCGAAAGCTTTAGGACATATGGATGATTATGAGACGTTCATCAAGCGCTCCCAGAATTTTATCAACGTATTCGACGGTAGTACCCGGTTCTTCCGGGGCAAACGGCAGGATGGGAATTGGGAGACTCCTTTCGATCCATTCGCCATCGGACGTTCCTATACGGAGGCTACGGCCTGGCAATATCGTTTCTTTACCCCGCATGACGTATATGGATTGACCCAGTTGTCCGGAGGCCGGGAGGCGTTCATCGCTGATCTGGATAGCTTATTTATGGTTACCTCCGAGGTAGTCGGCGATCTGGTAGACGTTACAGGATTGGTTGGTCAATATGCGCATGGCAACGAGCCTAGCCACCACATGGCTTACCTATATAGCTATGTGGGCCAGCCCTGGAAGACACAGGAATGGACCCGTCGCTTGCTGGACGAGATGTACCAGCCCACGCCGGAAGGTATCATCGGCAATGAGGATTGCGGCCAGATGTCCGCTTGGTATATCTTGAGCAGCCTCGGCTTCTACTCCGTATGTCCGGGTAGCAACCAGTTTATCCTAACGACCCCGTTGTTCGATAAGGCGAACATGAAGCTGGGCAATGGCAAGACATTGGTCATTACCGCCAACCAGCCGGATAAGAACAAGTATATCACGAAGGTTACCTTAAACGGCGAGGAGATATCGCATTGCTACATCACCTACGACCAGTTGATGCAAGGAGGCACACTGGACTTTACGCTCTCGGCGACACCGGACAAGCGTTGGGGAACCGCTCCCGAGTACGCTCCCTATTCCTATACGGAGCAACCTACCGTCTCTATCCCTTACATAGCGAATGATCTGGATTTATTTGAAGGAGAGATTACGGCGGAACTAAAATCCACGACACCCGAGGCGGTTATCCATTACACGCTTGACGGATCGGAACCGGATGAGAACGCTCCGGTATACAGCGAGCCATTCGTCTTAAAAGAGACCACGATTATCAAGGCCAAAGGATATAAAAAGGGATTCGTACCCAGCCGTACGTACTCGATCCAAGCGACAAAAGCCGTATTACGCCCCGCGTTATCCATACAGCCTACGAAGCATGGGGTAGCTTATACCTATTACGAAGGAGAGTTCCAATGGGTAGCCGATCTGCAAAAAGCGAAGGTAGTCGAGACCGGAACAATACCTGAGCCTTCTATCCTGAACGCTAAATTGCCGGATCATTTCGGTTATATCTTCACCGGATATATATACGCACCGGAAGACGGTGTCTATGAGTTCAGTACCCGCTCGGATGACGGTAGCGTCCTCTATATCGGCAAAGAAAAGGTAGTGGACAATGATGCCTCCCACGCCGCCATCGACGCGACGGGACGCATCCCCTTACAAAAAGGCTACCACCCCTTCGCCTTGCATTATTTCGAGGATTACGAGGGTGAGTACCTAGGCTGGAGCTGGCGTACGCCAAGCATGTCCAAACTAGACGCGATCCCAACAGAGAACCTTTATATAAATTGATAATATTAAATACTGAATCATATGAGAAGAACAACTCTATCCGTGCTATCCGCCTTAGCCATCCTGCTATCCGGCATGATCGTTCCGGAGGCCGCGGCACAAAGTCGCCGAGACAAAGAACAAACGTATGTACTAGAGAAACCTTACGAGGTCAAGAAACTAGTCCCCCCTACCGGAAAGAAAATAAAGAACGTGATCCTAATGATCGGCGACGGTATGAGCCTTATGCACATGTATTCCGCTTGGACCGCCAACCGGGGCAAGCTCTGGCTGGACAACTCCCAATACACCGGCCTCTCGAAAACCTATTGCGCCAACCGCCTCATCACCGACTCCGGAGCCGGAGGTACCGCACTGGCCACCGGCCATAAAACGAACTACCATATGGTAGGCGTAGACCCGGAAGGCAAGCCCTTGGAATCTTTGACTACCTTGGCGAATAAGAAAGGCCTGTCAAGCGGCATCGCCGTTACCTGTCGCCTATGGGATGCTACGCCCGCCGACTTCTGCTGCCACAATACGGATCGTGACGCCGAGGCCGAGATCGTAGCGGATTACGTGAACTGTGGCGTCGATTACGTATTCGGCGGCGGCTCCAAGCTATTCGAGAACCGTGCGGACGGTCGCGATTTGTTCAAGGAATTAAGGGAGAAAGGTTACCAGACTCCCCGTAGCTGGGAGGAACTGGCGAAGATCCAAAAAGGCAAGGTATTCTGCGTTACCGATACCGTAGACACCCCGCTTCCCGCCGAGCGAGGCGATCTCTTGGCTCGTGCCTCGATGAAAGCGATCGATCTGCTGGGACAAAACCCGGAAGGTTTCTTCCTGATGGTAGAGGGCTCCCAATTGGATGATTACGGACATTTCAACGATATCGACCTGTTGATGCAAGAGACACATGATTTCGACCGTACGATCGGACGTATCTTCGAATGGGCCGCCCAAGACGGTGAGACATTGGTCGTCGTAACCGCCGATCACGAGACCGGTGGCCTTACCTTGGTGGACGGGGATCTGAACGAGGGCCGTATCGTTTGTAAATTCTCCACCGGAGGGCATAGCGGCGTAATGGTCCCCGTTTATGCTTTCGGCCCGGGCGCCGAGAACTTCACGGGTATTTTCGAGAATACGGACGTGTTCTGGAAGATCAAGAAGCTCCTAAACCTGTAAGATAACCTGACAGCCCGCTGTCAAGCCATCTGACCAACGGCTGTCAAAGGGCGAGGACAACGGCTGTCAAGCCATCTGACAGCCTGCTGTCAAGCTATCTGACCAACAGCTGTCACCCGCCCGGATAATAAACAAGATTCATATACCAACATTACATATCATGACAACAAGACGAAACTTCCTAAAACAATCCCTTCTTGCGGCAGGTGCGGCCTCCGTTCCCACCGGTAGCCTTTTGGCGCAAGAGAAGGCTGAAGAGAAACGCCCCAAATACAATCTTCCTTACAAGAACACCTACCTGAAGGAACCCTTCGTGACCGAGAACGAGTTCCGGACGGCGAGACCGGAGACCATCACGCCCGGAACCTTCGAGGAGGCCAAGCAAATCCTCCCGAACCCGACTTGGAGCGGACATGAGAAAGAGATCGAGATGTACTGGAAGGCTTGGCAAATCGGCATCGGCAACATCAAGGCCCCGGAACCGGATTCCGGTTTCGTATGCAGCTACCTCGATGTCGCCTACAACGGCAATATCTTCATGTGGGACTCCGCCTTCATGATGATGTTCGCCCGTTTCGGTACCCGCTTCTTCCCCTTCCAACGTACGTTAGATAATTTCTACGCCAAACAACATCCGGACGGTTTCATCTGCCGGGAGATCAAGGCGGACGGAGCGGACTGTTTCGAGCGTTACGATCCGACCAGCACCGGACCGAATATCCTCCCTTGGAGCGAGATCGTCTATTATAAGCAGTTCGGCGATATAGACCGCCTACACAAGATATTCCCCGCCCTTTGCGCTTATTATAAATGGCTGAAGCTAAACCATACGTGGCGCAACGGTACGTATTGGACCAGCGGTTGGGGTACCGGCATGGACAACATGCCCCGGGTGGAACCGAAATACAATCCGATATACAGCCACGGCCATATGATCTGGCTGGACGTTTGCTTGCAACAATACTTCACCGCCGGGCATCTGCTTGAGATGGGTTTCTATCTGGAGCGTTGGCAGGAGATCGAGGAGTTCGAGGACGAGCAGAAGATGCTAAAGAAGTATATCAACGAGAACCTATGGGACGAGAAGGAGCATTTCCTTTTCGATCAATACGCCGACGGAAGCCTTTCCTCCACCAAGGGAATCTACGCGTACTGGGCCTTATTGACCGATGTCCTGTCCAAGGAACGCATGGATGCTTTCGTGGCCGAGCTGGATAACAAGGAGACATTCAACCGCCTGCACCGCGTCCCTTCCCTTGCCGCCAACCATCCTAAATACAAGGATAACGGCCGCTACTGGCAGGGTGGCGTATGGCCGGGAGCGAACTATATGGTGATTACCGGCCTATTGCAACAAGGCTATCGTAAATTGGCTTACGAGATCGCACGCAACCATTACGATAACGTCCTAAAGGTGTATAAGAATACCGGTACGTTCTGGGAATACTACGCTCCGGAACATGAGGAGCCGGGCTTCATGGCTCGCCCGAATTTCGTGGGCTGGGGCGGACTGGCACCGATCTCCGGCTTGATCGAGCAAATCTTCGGCATCCGCTCCAATGTGTACGAGAAGAAATTGACCGTAGACGTGAACTTGACGGAGGCTTATGGTATCGACCGTTATCCTTTCGGCCTCGACGGTCTGGTAGCGATCAAAGTCAAGTCCCGTTCTTCCGCTACCCAAGAGCCGCAGGTAGAAATTACCAGCGACGTCCCCTTGGAACTAACCGTCCTTTGGGGCGACAAACAGAAGACGGCTAACGTAAAACCCGGCACGCAAACCGTATAAAACAGTAAATCCATCAAACATCCAGTTGTAGAGACGGGGCACGCCCCGTCTCTACAACTAGACTCAAAAAACAATTAGTATATGAAACAGATTCTATCCTTATTTATCACCTCCCTCGCCCTCTGTACGGCTTGCTCCTCCCCGAAGGGATCGGACACAGTTCAAGTGGCGGAGACAACCACGGAGCAGACGATTCAGAAAGCCTCCTCCGCAATTCATTACAACGCCTTCTCGCACAATGATTACTGGCGGGAGAGACCTCTGCTGGACGCCTTGTCCTTCCGCTTCAACTGCGTGGAGGCCGATCTGTGGCTGATCGATGGCGAGCTATACGTTTCCCATGATCGCCCGGAACCCAACCCGGCCATTACCTTCGAGAACCTATACCTCAAGCCGCTCGTGGCCCGCATACAAGCGAATGGAGGTAAGGTCTATCCCGGTAGCGACCGCCCTTTCTACCTGATGGTGGATTGCAAGGCACAAGGCGAAGAGATGTACAAGCTATTAAAGAAACAGATGGAACCTTACAAGGAATATTTCTGTTCCGTCGATAACGGCGAATATAAAGAAGGTGCCGTCCTCTTCTTCCTTTCCGGCGACCGTCCGAAGAACAGCCTGCCGAAAGAGAACAGCCGCTTCACCTTCCTCGACGGACAAATAAAGGATCTGGGACAGGGCATCCCTGCTTCCCTCGCTCCGGTCATAAGCGATAATTACTCCGATTTCTTCACATGGAAAGGCGAAGGTGAGATGCCCGCCGACCAACTACAGAAGATGCGTGAGATCATCCGGAAAGTCCACGATGAGGGAAAACTATTCCGTTGGTGGGGCGCCCCGGATACCGAGCAGTTCAAACGCTTCTTCATCAAAGAAGGCGTAGACTTGGTAGGTGCCGATGACCTGAATGGGTTATACAACGTATTGAACAAGCGTTAAACGAGAAAATTACAATAGGCATTATAAGGTTGTTACAATGGGCATTCTAGCATCTTTACAACAGGCATCGTAACAGCCTTATAATGCCCATCATAGTTTTAACATATCACAACCGCTTTTATTCCAACCAAGGCTGCGGATTCAGCTTCGTCTTTTCCTTCCACAATTGGAAATGGAGGATCGTGGAATTACCGTCCTCCGGATCCGAATAGATCCTTCCGATCGCTTGACGGGTAGAGACCCGGTCGCCCGCTTTTACATATACCTGACTCAAATTGCTATAAACCGTCAAGTAGTTACCATGACGAACGATTACGGAATTATTATACCCCGGCACCACGAACACACGCGTCACCTCCCCATTGAATACCGCACGGGCATCCGCCCCGGGTGAGGTCTGGATATCGATACCACTATTACTGGTACGAACATATTTCAACTCCTGATGCTGTTGCTCGCCGAATGTAGCGACGATCGTATGTCTTCCGGCCACCGGATACGGCAAACGTCCCCGGTTATTGGCGAAGTTATCGGACAATTGCTTCTCCGCCTTTGTCATCGCATAGCCCCCTTTCGTATCCGCCACACGTTCCTCACGGATCGGCTCTTTTTTACTTTCCGGTACGGGTTTACCCTTAGCGGCAGCTTGTTCACGAGCACGACGCTCACGTTCCGCACGTTCACGGGCGGCTTTCGCCTCGGCCTCGGCACGGGCGATCTCCTCGGCGATCTGCTTCTCTATCTGTCGGTTTAAAGCCTCGGCTTGACGACGCTTCTTTTGGAGATCCGCCTTCAAATCCTTTTGTCTCTTATTCAATAGCTGGACTTCCTCTTTCTGAGAAGCTTCCTCACTTTCTAGCTTCTTACTCTCTTCTTGACGAGTTCCTAAAAGGGCACGTTTCTCGGCACGGGTCTTCTCCATCTCAGCTTGCTTACGGCTGATCTCGGCCTGCTTTTCAACGATGTCATTCGCTTGCCGCTTCTGCCAATCCGCATATTCCCGCAAATACCGCATACGCCGCATGGATTGAGAGAAACTCTCGGCGGATAGGATAAACAACAATTTATCTTGCGAGCTATGGCGTTTATAAAGCCCTCGCATCGATTTACCGTAATTCGTCTGCTTATCGCCCAGTTCCCGTTTTAAGGTGCGCAACTGGCCTTGGATATTCAAGATATCTTTCTCGATCTCATCCAGCTCTTGATTCAATAAACTGATGACTTTCTTACGGGAAAGAATTTGTTTGGAGAGTAGATTCAAACGGTTCAGGGAAGTTTTAGCAGTCTGGGCCGTCTCTTGCAATAATTTATTCGTCTCCTCGATATCGGCCAACGCCTCCTTGCGCTGCTGCTCCAACTGACGGACAGCGGCGGATTTCTGACCGTAAACCACGGTAGATAAAGACAATGCCAATAGAACGATCCAGACGTGCCTCATGATAGATTATTGATTCAGATTCGTAATCGTTTTCAATACTTGCGCAAAGGTAATACGCTTATATTTAGAAGGAACCGAAAAATCCAACTTGAGCGGCTCGTCCAGTTGGATACGGGAGTAATGGATCTTCACCCCACCCTCGGGATTCCCGTTCTTCAACACCTGCACATCCATCAACATCGGGAACGGCTGCCGATCCACCAAGCGAAAATCCTCGTACAGCCATTGCAAGGCATAACGATCGGAAGGATCCGCTACATAGGTAGAGAGAAGTTTCTCCTCGCCATCCGCCTTAAAGGTATAGAAAAGCCCCATGGCATCCTTGGTCTTGATCTCGGCTACCGGGCCTTCTTGATTCAGCTTAAAACGATTATAATGCTTACGGGAAACGCCCTGCTCCCCCGGGATAAACAGATGATTCGTGAAAAGAGCCTGCAAATTGTAGAAGTTGAACTCGATCGGAGTCTGCCCTTGCAAATTGGAATAATTCTCGATCATATAGCGTTTATTCATGCGGTCTACCACCTTGATCGTATCCCGGCTCAACTCGATACGGAAGATCTCGATCCCGAGAAAAGGTTGTACCGACAGTTGGAAAGCACTATCCTTGACCATCTTCATATCCACCCGAGAGCTCATTTGCTTACCAGGGATATCCAGATCCACGTTCAACCGGGCCGTCAAGGTACGGAACTGGAAGGATTGATCCTCCACCGACTGGAAGAACTCATTATGAGCCTTCACGCTAGCGGATTCCACCGTCCCGACTTTCTTGGACGATTTACAGCCTGTCAACATCGAAAGTAAAAGACCTCCACATAACAGGAAGGTCAAGAAATAGTCTCTTTTCATTTCGCGTTCTCGTCTTCTATATATTGTTGCTCGGCGATCTTACGGTTCAAGATCTCGGAATCCTTCCCCATCTCTTTCGCCTTTTTCCATTGCTCCACCGCTTTTTCCTTATCACCGTTCATGAAAAGGATGTCCCCATAATGATCCACGAGTTCGGCGCTCTTTGTCTTATCTTTCTCCAAAGCGCTCTCGATATAGATTTTCGCCAAGGTATAGTTTCCTTGTACGAAGAAGATCCAAGCGTAGGTATCCAGATACGTGGCGTTGTCCGGTTCCAGCTTGATACATTGGGCGCTCATACGTTCCGCCTTTTTCAAGTCTTTCTTCTCCAAAGAAAGGAAGTAACTGTAGTTGTTCAGTACGACCACGTTCTTGTCATTATACTTCAACGCCTCATCGTACGCTTTATACGCTTGATCCAATTGCCCCATCTGGTAATAAATATCACCGATCTGACCGTAGAAATCCGATTTCAGCGGCAGGTTCTCCTTCGGAATGATATTCAAGCCCGCATAATAGGTATTCAAGGCTTCTTGATATTTCTGTTGTTGGTAGTAAGCGATACCCAGATAGAAGTAATATTCCGGCGACTCGGGGAAAAGCTCCATACAAGCCGTACAGATACGGATGACCTCCGGGATATCCTCCCCTTTCAAAGCCAGATTCAGCAATTGCTGCCAAGCCCCGGCGTTACCCGGTTCCATCTCTGTTACCAACTGGAACTGGAATTTCGCCTCCTCTGTCTTTCCTTGGGCCATCAAGAGACCGCCATACATCAGTTTTAAGTCGATATCCTCCGGATGTTGCTCCAAAAGAGTTTGGAATAAATGGTTCGCATTCTCAGTTCCTTGCTTCGTTTGTTGCAGTTTCAAGATATACCGGGAAAGGATGTTCACTTTCGTCTCCACGTCCAGCTTCTCGTTTACCAAAGCGCTGCGGATTTGTTGCTCGGCGGCCTCCTTATCCCCTTTCGCCTCGTAGTAATTGGCCATAGAGACGATATAATAAGGGTCGGTCGGATCAATCTCATTCGCTTTTTGATAGCAAGCCAAAGCCTTGTCCATCTCCCCGTTTTCCAAATGAAGATCGCCCAATACGATCTGGTAACGGGCCTCCATAGGATATTTAGCCGCTAGCTTCTCGATCTCCTTGAAAGCCTCTTCCGGTTTCTCCAACTGGACGTACAGTTTGTATTTCTGCATGGAGATCGCCTCGTTCATACCCATAACCGACTCCAACGCATCATAAGCCTCGATCGCCTTCCCGATCTCGCCGGCTTGCGTCAAGGCATCGGCCAGATAATAATTCAGCTCCTCCTTCTCCGGATAATCACGAACCAATTCCTCGTACTCCTCGGCGGCTTCGCCATACATGCCCAGATTCCGGGTGATAGACGCCAATGCCATTTTATACGTGAAATTATCCTTGCTGTTGGCCACGGCTCTTTTCAACATCTCGACCGCTTTCTCCGGACGGTTCAACTGTACATAAAAAGAAGAAAGCTCATACAAGACCGGAGCCGCCGTAGAGTCAATCTCCAAGCAATGGTTGAAGGCATCATAAGCGGCGTCGAATTTCCCGGCGTTCTTCAAGTTCAAGCCCTCATAAAAGAAGTAATCGAACTTACGTTGATCCTTCTCCGTTTCTGTAGCACCAGCCGGGAGCACAGCGACCAACGAGAGGAAAGAGATGAGATATATCAGTTGCTTAAACATCCTATTATTCTTGTTAACCTTATTATTCTTATTCTTTTCCGGTATGACCGAATCCCCCGGCTCCCCGCTCCGTATCATCCAACGTCTCCACGGGTTCCCAATCCACATGGCTATGAGCGGCTATAACCATTTGGCAGATACGCTCACCATCATTCACCGTAAAAGGCTCGGAAGATAGATTCACGAGAATGATACCGATCTCCCCCCGATAATCGGCGTCGATCGTACCCGGCGTATTCAGCAGGGTTATCCCATGCTTTAAAGCCAGCCCGCTACGCGGACGCATCTGGGCCTCATAGCCTTCCGGCAGCGAGATATAAAGTCCGGTCGGGATTAATTTACGTTCCAACGGTTTCAACACAACCGATTCCGACAAATTCGCCCGGATATCCATCCCGGCAGATAAAGGAGTCGCATAACCCGGCAGCGGGTGATGCGATTTATTGATAATTCTTACTTTCATACTTGCAAAGATAAACAAATTGTCAATAGTCAATCAATTAACCCAATCCCCGTTCTCTTTTATTAACTGAACTAAACGTTCTACAGCGTCTTCCTCGGGGATATTCTTGAGGACACATTCCTTACCTTTATACAGGCTGATTTGTCCACGTCCGGCACCCACATAACCATAGTCGGCATCGGCCATCTCGCCGGGACCATTCACGATACAGCCCATGATACCGATCTTCAAGCCTTTTAAATGGGAAGTAGCCTCCTTGATACGGGCGATCGTTGTTTGCAGGTCGTACAAGGTACGTCCGCAACTCGGACAAGAGATATATTCCGTCTTACTGATACGGGTTCTTGTAGCCTGCAAGATCCCGAACATACAGCGATCCGAGACAACCGCCTCGCATCCCTCATTGTGCAGCATCAAGCCATCCCCGAAACCATCCAGCAAAAGCGTTCCGAAATCGGCGGCGGATTTCAGTTGCAACAACTCCACATCCGTCTCCCGGAAATCACGATGCAAGACAACCGGCACGTCACAACCCGCCATCAGCAATTTATGCATAGCCGCACGTTGCGAGCCAACCCCATTCCGATGATGTGTACTTAATAAGACCACCACGGTCTTATCCGCTTTCAAGATCTCCAACATACGATCCGTAAGATCCATATACGTCAGACGGATAAACTTAAGCGGACAATCGTAATCCTTTAACTCCTCCGCCTCCGAGGCGATGAAGCAAGGAAAAGCATTCGGACGCTCTTTCCAAAAATGAGCGTCTACCAATAAACGGAAATTATCCGGCAAATTATCCGGATCTTCCTTCCCTATATATATATAGTCCGGCAAGGACAAATAATCAAACTCAAAATCCCCGCTACTACGATCGGAGATCACGACTGGCGAGAAAGTACCTCCGATACCTTCCACCACACGGCTTATACGACGGCTTGTCGCCACCGTATCGAAACCGGGAGCCATCGAAGCCTCGATAGGACGATGATTTTCCCGTTCCCTAATATAATCCACCAATTTACGCGCTACCGGCATTTCCGCCTCGGGGTCCTCACTCAAGGAAACCCGGATCGTATCACCGATACCGTCACATAGAAGCGTACCGATTCCAACAGCGCTCTTGATACGCCCGTCCTCACCGTCACCCGCCTCCGTTACCCCAAGGTGCAAGGGGTAATGCATATTCTCGGCCTCCATCGTACGAACCAACAACCGCACGGTCCTTACCATGACAACGGTATTGGAAGCCTTAATCGAAATAACCACATCCGGGAAATTCTCCTCCCGGCAAATGCGAAGAAACTCCATACAACTCGCTACCATCCCCTCGGGCGTATCACCATAACGGCTCATGATACGATCGGAGAGCGAGCCATGATTCACACCGATACGAATAGCGGTGCCATGTGCCTTACAAATATTCAAGAAAGGGACGAACCGCTCGCGGATCTTCTCGATCTCGGCGGCATATTCCTCATCCGTATATTCAAGATGGCTGAATGTCTTTACCTTATCTACATAGTTTCCCGGATTGATACGTACCTTTTCCACCTCACCGGCGGCGGCATCAGCCGCTCTAGGATTAAAATGGATATCAGCGACCAAAGGAGTCGTATACCCTTGCTCATTCAATTGTTTACGAATCTCGCCCAAGTTTCGGGCTTCCCGTTCCCCCTGTGCCGTAAAACGCACATACTCAGCTCCCGCCTCGATCATACGGATCGCTTGAGCTACCGCCGCCTCCGTATCCATCGTTGATACATTAGCCATGGATTGAATACGGATAGGATTCTCACCTCCCATGGGTGTGTCACCGATTTGGGCAACGGATGATTTACGGCGGTTGTAATTAAAGTAAGCCATTGTTCATTGAAAATTGAGAATTGAAAATTGAGAATGAGTGTTGAGAACTGAAAACCTAAAGAGAGACTTTCTCCTTAATTTTCAATTCTCAACTTTCAACTTTCAATTAATTAGTTTTGTATTTAAAAGAAACCTTAGCCAACTCCTCGTTAGCCTTCACGATTTTCTTCTTCAAATCCTCCTTATAAGCGGATAGCTTCTCCTGAAGTTGCTCGTCGCCGACGGCAAGCATCTGCACCGCAAGGATACCAGCGTTCAAAGCGCCATTGATGCCGACAGTAGCCACAGGGATTCCCGGAGGCATCTGTACGATAGCCAACAAGGCATCCATACCGTCCAGCGTAGAGTTAATAGGCACGCCGATCACGGGAACCGTCGTCATGGAAGCGATCACACCGCAAAGATGAGCGGCCATTCCGGCAGCGGCGATGATAACCTTGATTCCACGTCCTTTAGCTCCTTTGGCGAAAGCCTCCACCTCAGCGGGAGTACGGTGTGCGGATAGAGCATGCATCTCGAACGGGATCTCCATCTCATCCAAGAACTTAGCCGCCTTCTCCATAACGGGTAGATCCGAGGTACTACCCATGATAATACTTACAACAGGTGTCATTCTTATTTAGCGATTAATTTTTGATAGTCTTCAGCGGATAATAGTTCCTCCAACTCAGAAGCGTCCGTAAGAGAAATCTTGATTAACCAACCTTTACCATAAGCGTCTTCATTAACCAATTCAGGAGCGTCTTCCAATTCAGCGTTTACTTCCAAAACCTCTCCGCTAACCGGCATGAAAAGATCGGAAACAGTCTTAACAGCTTCAATCGTACCGAACACCTCTTCTTTAGCGACGGTCTCCCCCTCTGTCGTAATGTCCACATAAACGATCTCACCTAGCTCGCCTTGAGCGTAATCAGTAATACCAACATAAGCTACGTCACCTTCTACACGAATCCACTCATGGTCTTTTGTGTACTTTAAATCTGCAGGAAAATTCATAATTTTAGTGTTTTTATTAGATGAATAAATAGATATAACTCATTAATGAGGCTACAAAGGTACATATAAATCCCAGACAAAACCCCGCATATACCTGCATTGGTGTATGTCTTTTTAAAAAGATGCGCGAGGTACCTAATAAACCGGCCACGATCAACACGACTATAAAAGCCCAGTAGGGATTTATCATATGGATACGCGCCACTCCCATAATAGCGCCCAGTAACCCGCCGATACCAATGGCATGCGCGCTAATCTTCCAAGCGAAATTGACGCATAAGGCGATTACCAAGGCTACGCAAGCCCCGATCAGCATCGCCAACAACCAAAACGGCATCAGCATCTTATACAGGAAAAAGATACAGACCAAGATGGAAGTGATAAAAATCAGATAAGGAACCACTCGTTCCTTCCGGTCGGAAAGCTCTATATCGCCGGCCGCGCCATTTTTCACCAATAAGAAAATGAAAAGTCCGGGAACTATCGCTGTCGAAATAAAGGTGCCTCCGGCAATCAGCAGCTTCACAGGTAACGGGTAAATGGCGAGGAATGTAAACATCAACGCCAACACGATCCCATAGGTCACCATAAGCAACGGATGGAACACGAAGGATATTATATTCGAGAATAGCTTCATACGCTTTTATATTTCTTTTCTCAGACGAGCTACCGGAATCCCCAGTTGCTCCCTGTATTTCGCTACCGTACGCCGGGCGATGACATATCCTTTTTCTTTCAGGATCGTAGCCAACTCCTCATCGGTCAACGGTTTTCGTTTATCTTCGGCATCTACATGTTCTTTCATAATCTTTTTAACCTCACGGGTCGAGATCTCCTCGCCGGTATCGGTCTGCATAGACTCGGAGAAAAAGTATTTCAACGGATAAATACCGAAATTCGTTTGCACATATTTACTGTTACTTACCCGGGAAATAGTGGAGATATCATATCCCGCACGCTCCGCTACGTCTTTCAAGATCATGGGATGGAGGGTAGCCTCATCGCCTGTCAGGAAAAAGTCCCGTTGTAAATAGATAATCGCCTCCATGGTACGCTGCAAGGTCTCATTACGTTGCTTGATAGCGTCGATGAACCACTGGGCGGAATCCAACTTTTGTTTCACGAACTGTACGGCATCCCGCCTCTCAGCGGTTTGGTTCGCCTTATTCGCCGTATAATCCTGAAACATCTCGGCATACTCCCGGTTGATACGCATATCCGGTACCCCCCGGTTATTCATGCTCAAGATAAGCTCTCCATTATGCGCTTCCACCACGAAATCCGGGATGATCTGGCTCATCGCCACTTCCATAGAACCACCCCAACTACTTCCGGGTTTCGGATTTAACATAGTAATCTCGTGAATGACCTTCTTTAACGTTTCCTCATCGATATCGAGACCTCGTAAGATCTTATCGTAATGTTTGCGGGTGAACTCCTCGAAATATTCGGTCAAAACACGAATCGCCAAATTTGTAACCGGAGTATTCTCCTTCTTATCCAGCTGGATCAACAGACATTCTTTCAAGTCACGGGCACCTACCCCGGCAGGCTCAAAATCTTGGATGATATTCAAGATAGACTCGATCTCCTTCTCATCTACCTCTTGTCCGGCTTGGAAGATCAAATCGTCTGCTATCGCCGAAAGGTCCCGTCTCAAATAACCGTCATCATCGATATTTCCAATGATATACTCCGCTATTTTCATTTGCTTATCCGGTAAATCCCTTAACCCGAGCTGCTGTAACAGAAACTCATTCAAGGATTGGCTTACGGAGAAGGGGACATCCTCTTTCCGTTCCGCACGCTCGGTCATTTCCCGTAGCTTATAATCAGGTATATCGTCTTCCGTTAAATAATCTCCCAAAGAAAGGTCGGTCTCAGTATCAACAGAAGGGATCTCTTCTCCCCCCTCCTCGCTTTCAGTTCGTTCAAAATCATCAACAGGCTCTTTTCCTTCCTCCAAGGCTGGGTTATCTTCCAGCTCATGCTTCACACGTTCTTCCAACTCGATCGCGGGAAGCTCCAGAAGCCGTATCAACTGTATCTGCTGAGGGGATAGCTTTTGCTGTAACTTTTGTTGTAACTGTTGCTTTAACATAATCTAAATCATTGCACTGTAAGGGCAGGACAATCACCCGCCCTCTTATTTATCAACATGCAAATATAAGTTTTTAGTTTTAACAGTACAGCTATTAAACTATAATAGTTCTAAACAAGGTGCATGATGGACCCTAGCGACTTTAAAATCCTTCCTTCACGATCCGTTTTATCGGCAGGAAGAATCGTTCGATCAGGCGTAATTCTTCCGTTACGATCTCTGCGGAGGCTTGCGTCTCGGGCGAGACGGGCAGGTCGATACCGTAATTGGTTCTCAGCCCCTCTGGAAAATCGATATCCGCCGTATAGTACTCGTCGGTGGGGACCAATGAGATATTCGATACCACGCCGTTTACCACTCCAAACTCCTGATCCGGGAAATTGGAGAAACGGACGATCGCCCGCTGGCCTCTCCGGACTTTTCCCGAGCGTGCTATCGGTATGCGCACCTTCCCCACCAGCCGGCCCTCGCCTTGCGGCACGACGGTGAAAGCCACCTCTCCGGATGGGATATATTGGTTCTCATTCCAGTACTTGGTGAAAGTCACGACACCCCCTACCGGGGCGATGAGGCAATAACGCAACCTCCACTCGTTCATGCTGTTCAGCAATTGTTCCCGGGCGGTCTGTAATTCCTGCCGTAGCGTAAATTCTTTCTCGCTCCGCTCCAGCGTCAGATCCAGCAAGGATTGCTCTTGCTCCCCGATCTGTATCCGGAGATTCTCGGCCGAGGCTGACGCCCCTTCCAGCGAATAACGGCTTTGCAGCAGGGAAGCCCGTGCGGTCTCATGCTCGTAGGAGGAAATCACGGACCGGCTATACAATAATGAATCCCGGGCGTATTGCCGCCTTGTCAAGGCGAATTGCTCCGAGAGGGTCTTCCGCTGCCGTTCGGTCTCGTTATAGTAAGCCTTATACAACGCTATCTGTTTGCGGATGGAGGCCATTTTTTGCGGATAATAATCGATCTCCCTGTAATTGACGCAGGCATGGAGCGCCGACAGTAGTCCCGAGTAAGCCGCTTGCATATCACCCAGTGACAGTTCCTTATATCGCAATAATGCCTTGTCTAGGCTATCCACGTCCATCCCGGATCGTTCCAACGCCTTCTCTAGGTATATAGCATCCTCCATGCTGGCGTGGTTCTCTATGACCGCCAACCAATCCCCCTCCTTTACCGGACGATTATCCCTCACGAGCAGCTCCTGTATCTTTCCCGCCGCCCGTGTCACCACCGCCGTGGCGGGATGTTGCCCCGTCAATGTCATGTCAGCCGTGATCACGTCAGGATATTTGAAGAAACAGCTCCCCACCAGCAACGCCACTACCACGAGGAACAACAGCGTTATCCCCCACCGTACGATCCAGGCCGGGATTTGCCCCATCACCTCCTGTACCTCCTCGCTACGCAGCTCTATATCTTTCCTTTCATTTTCCATCTCTAATACTATCTTTTCCCCTCTCTGAGAGGGGGTAGGGGGTGTGTTACCCTCTTAGCTTCCCAATTCCAGCTGGTTTTTCACCAACTTATAATAAGTTCCCCGCAAGGCCGTGAGTTCCTGATGCGTCCCTTCCTCCACGATGCGTCCCTTGTCCAGCACCACGATCTTGTCCGCGTCACGTACCGTGCTTAGCCGATGCGCCACGACCACCACCGTCCGTCCTTTGTAGAAGGCGTGCAACTGCTCCATGATCTCCCGCTCGTTGTTGGCGTCCAAGGCGTTCGTGGCCTCGTCCAGGAAGATGAAGTCGGGATTCTTGTACACCGCCCGGGCGATCAGGATACGCTGTCTCTGCCCTTGGCTCACTCCGTTTCCCTCCATGCCGATCTTCGTATTATAGCCCAGCGGGAGCGAGTCGATGAAATCCCGGATATTCGCCACCGTCACGGCATGCAGCAGGCGTTCCTTGTCCACCACCTCTTCGCCGGGGGCGATGTTGTTGGCGATCGTATCCGAGAAGATAAAACCATCCTGCATGACCGAACCGGTCTTGCTACGCCATACGTGAGGATTCAAGTTCTTGAGGGAGGTATCGCCGATCCTCACGTCCCCCTTGTTGGGGTTATAAAAACCGAGCAGGAGTTTCACGATCGTCGTCTTCCCGCTCCCGCTGGCCCCCACGATGGCGGTCACCCTGTTATGGGGTATCGTCAGGTTGATATCCTCCAGCACGTAATCCCGGTCCGCGCCGTCATAGCTGAAGCTGAGGTTTTCCAGCCGTAGCGTCCTGTCATCGGGGAGAACATTCAGCCTTATCCCGCCTGCCTGTTCCTCGTCCTCCTTCCCGTGTATCTCGCCGAGTCGTTCCAGACTGATCTTCGCGTCCTGTAGGGACCGTGAGAAATCGATCAATTGCTCGATAGGCGAAGAGAGCTGCCCCACGATGTAGGTCACCGACATCATCATACCCAGCGTCATATCCCCTTGCACGACGGCCCGTGCCGCGATGAAGGAGATGAGTATGTTCGTGGTCTGGTTGAAAAAGACCGCCCCGAGTTGCTGGTATTGTTGTAACGCCAACCCCTTGATCCCTATCTTGAAAAGTTTTACCTGTATCCGTTCCCATTTCCAGCGCATCTTGGTCTCGCAATTATTCAGCTTGATCTCCTGCATGCCGGTGATGAGCTGGAATAGGTTGCTTTGTTCCCCGGCCGCCTGCGAGAAACGCTTTACGTCCAGCTCCCTCCTCCATCTCATGAAAGCGAGTACCCACGCCACGTATAACCCGTTACCTACCAAGAAGAGTCCCAGTATCGTCCAGTCGTAATAGGCCAGCACGAACCCGAACACGATGAAGTTGACGAAAGAGAAGAGCGTATTGATGGATGTCCCCGTCATGAAAGCCTCGACGCGGTCATGGTCACCGATGCGCTGCATGATATCGCCCACCATCTTGGTATCGAAGAAATGCAGGGGCAGACGCATCAGCTTGGCGAGGAAATCGGAGATCAAGGCGATATTGATCCTCGTGTTTACGTGCAGCAATATCCAGCTCCGTATGAAGTCCACGGATAGCTTGGCGATAAAGATCACTAATTGCGATATAAGGATCAAGGTTATGAAACCCAGGTTGTTGTCCCGTATACCGGTATCCACCAGGCTCTGCGTGAGGAAAGGCAGGATGAGTTGCAGTACACTGGCGGTCAGCATGCCCAGCACGAGCTGTGCCATCTCACGCCTGTAGGGCGATATATATCGGAAAAAGAATCCGAGGTTACGTTTCCTGTCTCTCCCCTCGTCCTCCATCCCGTAGAACTCCGGCCCCGGTTCCAGCAAGAGCGCCGTCCCGGTATCCTGCCCGTCCACCTTGGTACTGACCCAGCACCGCTTGAACTCCTCCCTCGTATAGGTGATAAGTCCCGCCGCCGGGTCCGCTACGTAGAACTTCCCTTTCCTTATCTTGTAGCAAACCACGAAATGCCATTGGTTCCAGTGCAGTATGCAGGGTAGGGGACATTCCTTTTCCAATTCCTCCACCGTGATCCGCACGCCCTGTGTCCGGAACCCGATCGCCTCCGCCGCCTCGCTGATACCGAGCATAGAGACCCCTTCCCGTGTGATGAAGGCTTTCTCCCGTAAGTTCTGGATCGAGTACACACGACCATAGAACTTGGCGATCATACGGAGGCAGCTAGGACCACAGTCCTTTGCGTCTAGTTGACGATATATAGGGAACTCTAAAATCACAAAACAAATCTATTATAAAATTCTTGCATACAAGAACTAAATATTTCAGACGTATAATATCTCTCATAGCGTAGACGAGAATTTTTAGCCATTTCTTTTCGCATAGAAGAATCTTTTAATAATATTAAAAGTTTAGATTGTAATTCATAGGTATTTAAATCTGTGTGATTCTCATATTCAATGATTGGTATATGATATCCTGAGACTCCATCCTCTATCATTTCTGATAAACCTGTAGATGTACTTGCAACAAGAGGTATCCCATACATCATCATTTCAATTGCCACATAACTACATTGTTCATGGAATGATGGTAATACACCAATATCTGCGATTTGGTATAATTTGTATAAGTCTTCTTTATTTAGTTTTCCAGTAAATGTAATCTTATTCCATGTTGGATTGCAAGAATTTAAATAGTAAGAATAAAACCCATCTCCTACAATAACTAAATGGCAATAAGGGTCAATTTGCAGTAGTTTTTTGAAAGTAAAAATTAATTCTCCCAGCCCTTTTATTTCATCTAAACGACCAACAAAAAGAATAATTTTTTCTTCTTTACTAAAAAGGAAATTCTTTTTAAGATTCAATCGTTTATCGCTATTCAATAATATAGATTCATCTTTAAGACCATTATATAAAATACAAAATTTGTTTATAGGTAAATCATATATTTTACTCAATAGATTTTGTGTACTATTTGACAAGCAAATAATCTTATCAACTTGTTCAAATACATTTTTTTCTTTTTCGTATATTTCTTTGATATTTTTTTCCAAAGGATTTTTGATACTGTCTAATTCTTTGTAAAGAATACTTTTTAAATAAGAATAATTTCCTTTTATTTTAAAGCACCAATCCATATAATGAATAGTAAAGCAACATCGTCCTTTAGAAAAAAAAGCACGAAATGTATTTAACAGATGAATGTGCTGATAATAATTGATATGTAATATGATATTCTCTTTACTATGCGAGCTAAAGTAAGGAAATATTAGATACCATATATTCTTATAATAAGTTTTTATTCTAATTTCTGGATCATTATTTTGTATCGTATCAGGTATATGATAATAATCTATATCTCCTTTGCGTTCTATATAAAAATCATTTTTTGTTGAACGACAACATATCACGCTAAGATGAATCCCTTGCTTCTGTGAAAGAATTAAACAAAGTTGCTTTATATATGTGCCAATTCCATATTGGGATGCTCTGGATTCTTCATTAACAAGAATAATCTGTATCATATGCTTGTCCTATTTTATTTTGTTTTCAACTTCCCTATAAAAACGATACAATTGTCATCATCAGTAATTTGATTATTCAACTTCTTCACTTTACTCAATACTTCTGGGAATAATTTTTGAGTGGAAGTCAGAACCTTTTCCAATTGCTCTTTTAATGCGTAAGGTTCCATGATCGCAGTGAAATAACCTCGATTGAAGGACGGATTGGTAGGCCCATCTATATTCCCTAGCATATTCCATTTCAAATTCACGAAACAACCTTTAAGGCTTTGTTTGTCTACTAGGATTTTCGGGAAACGGGGTAACTCATTATTCCATGAGGTCTGTGTATACCAAGTGACTAGAAAGTGATTGGGCAGCTCCGTGAAATAATGGCAGATCGGCTCATGACCCGTATGCATCGTAAAAACAGGGTGTAGCGTATTCGAGTCTATGTCATAATGATAAAGTGTGTCTTGCGAGGCTATACAATTATGAAGATAGAAGTCGGAAGCGGTGGTATTCAAGGATTCCCGTACCTCATAATCGTAAGTGCTTGGGATCAACATGAATTGGTCGGAGACCGGATATTCTTGGATGATATTGCCTTCGAAATCCTGCGTCCAGATCAATGCGGTGGGAGTTCCCTGAAAAGGTATGCACATGACGGTTACTGTTTTTTTCTCGGCATTGATGACGAACCGGCCTTTATGGGTTATATAGGCCAGAGGAATGTGTTTTTGTGGCTGCCCGTCGAAGTCAAACACTAATATCTTAGAGGCACGAATCTCCATTAGATAGATTTTATTATTACTTTCATCTAAATACTGATCATAAATAAATAGGTTATATTCATCCGGCCCTTGTCCTTGGGAGGAGATCTTTCTGATGAAATCCCCATTACGGTTATAGAGCTTACATGAAGAGCCTGCCCTAAAAGATTTCACTAAAATATAATGGTCACTCACGGCTATATGGGTATCTTGCCCTGCGGCGGTCAATGCGTCTTCCGAGTTTTCTAGGCGAATAACTTGAAAGGAAGAAAGCAAGGAGCTTAGCGATAAATTGAATGTATCCTTTACGGAAGAAAAGTCTAAACTAGTCACCGGATCTCCTTGCAGATTAATAACCTGTGCTATGACTGGGCAATTATCCAAGGTCAACTTTCTGGATACATTTGTCTCTTTATTTCCGCATGAGGAAACAACCGTTAGTAACGTGATCGATACGTAATATATGATTCTATTCATGACCTTATTGATTTAAATAACACATATTATATTCATTGGCTACTATTTCATAATTAGATATAGAAGGACATAGATACTTGTTTACGCAGTTTTTGCATGAAACATAATCTCTTGTAAAGAACCAAGGTTTAAAATAGTTTTCTATTTCAGAATAAACAATTTCAGACAATTTTTGATCTTGAATATTTCCAATCGTAGGAAAGTTTACGTTAGAATACACTTCTCCTGTAGGGAAAATGGTTAATTTGCCAAAAAGATTATCATTCAGTATTTGTTTTCTGAAAATATGCTGTTTTGTGTTTTTTTGTTCTATAATATCTTTAAAATCATTATAAATATATTCTTTGAAGAAATCCATGTTATCTCCTGTATACCAAGGTATATAATCAACATTTGTGAATTTCCCGAGGTTGTTTTTAGATAAAAAAATAACGTCATTCTTATTAGAAGCGATTAGACTCCAAGTGATATTATATTCATTAAATAAGTTTATATAACTATTTAACTCTTCATAATCTACAGGTAAATGAACCATTATCATTATTGAAAATTGCGGATTTATTAACAATTGTTTCAAATCTTCTTTGTTGTATTTTTTATATGGTAATATTATCTGTGTTTTAATACTGTACTGGCGGGAGAGTGATAACAGATAGGAAAAAAGCTCTTTTTTTTCTATTGTAGCTGGTATGATATTTATTTTATCTATTTGACAAATAGATAATTGTTCTATTATCTCTAGATATTTTGCATGTGATAATTTTTGTTTTTCTGTATATGTGGGATATAAGAATTGCTTATAGCAATCTTTATACATTGGATTTAAATCAAAACCTTGATTTTCTAAATAAAAGGTCACTTCATGGAGATGAAATAGTGCATTTTCTCCCAGTAAATTGTATTCTTTTGTCTTTGGATTATTAGGATGATGAAGAATCCGTAAAATAGGCTTAGAGATAAAAGGTGGAATACCTCTAATGTTTTTGATTATATCACCTGAAAATGTATTCCTTATCTTTTTTATGAATTCTGTAAATTGCGAATCTCTTAATTGATACTCATAAATACCTACACAATAGGTTTTATTTGTATTATGAAGAATTGATAAGACTGTATTTATTGTCTTTCCATATAGGGAACAATCAATATAAGTTGAATTTAATGTATTGTATATTACATATTGATTTTTACTGTAAAAAAGAAATGTGTAAGATTCTAAATAGAACCAATGAGTATAATTTTCCATGTTCAATCTATTAATATTTCGTTTTCTATTCTATCTAATAAATCAGGATGCTTTTCTAAAGCGTATATGTAGGTGGAAAAATATCGATTGACATCTTCATTTCCAAGATAATAAGGACATACGGTTTGACCTTCCTCATCTTTGGGTAAATAAAACACGCAGATCTCACAATTTTTCCACAACAAGCATTTTTTGCATTTATCAACTATAGGAGTATAAAGTTTCAAATACAGTTGTTTAACTTCCTTGCTATCCAAATTTATTTTACCATCTCTCACATAGCCTAGCGGATACTGTTGTCCAACCTTCTCGCAAGGTAATATTTTCCCTTGTACTGTCAAAAATATCTTTTTAGAAAAAGGTACACAGGTGCTTGTTGGAAAATATTTGATATCTTTATCTTGGAAAAATAGGTCTGGGATGGTTTTGTAAGTATTGCCAAAATACGATTGCATGAAAATATCTAATTGCACAATATGGGAATCATCTGCAATCTCCTTCAAATAGCTACTTCCACAGTTTACCGCTTGCTTTATGCTGTCTTCTTTAGAATGAAACATTCTATTAAATTCTTCTTTCTTGTCTTCAGCAATTCCATTTCTATTCAATTCAGATATATAAGGTGTTTTGTCAAAGTTAGTCTTTATGTAGCTATAAATTTGATCAACAGAGTTTTTATCGTGCAATACAGAGTTGAAATTTACATTGGAATCAAAATAATTAGGATGATTATCTTTTAATTTTTTGATATTAGCAAATACAATATCGAAAGACTCTTTCCCTTCCTTTTTTACCCGATATATATTATTCTGTTTGGATCCATCAATGCTTATCAATAAATGCACATCATTCTCGACAAGATAATTCATATATTTAGGCAATAATATCGCATTTGTCGTTAAATTATATACAAATGTTATCCCCTTTATCTTCACTGCATTTAAGTAGTTAATTATTTTTTCAATTAATATCATATTGACTAAAGGTTCTCCTCCAAAAAATCCTATGTTTATGGTATTATTGAATGATATATTACGATATGATTTCCATAGTGATATTAAATAGTCAATTAGAATTTTAACATTATTAAATTCTTGTTTGCCTCTATTGCGTTCATCTTGATTTGAATATAAGTCTCCATAACTACAGTATTTGCAAGATAAATTACATTCATCCGTTACCTCAATAAGTAATTGATTTAGGTTTGCTAACTCTGATTCTATACAAGAGGTATCATATTCAATCTCCATATTGGGGATTTTTTTCTCGAAAAAATTATTCTCTCTCAAGAAGAAATCTTTTTGTTTATAATATTCATATGCATTCTTGTCCATATCTATATCAACATATTCATTTTCAGAGGGAGACAATAATATGCTATTTATATATGAACTATAAATATATGTATATCCGGATTTTGATATAACTGGTTGTATCATAATTTATTATTTAATTAGCTTTTGATATCACTAGCATTTCGCACATATTGAAATTGGTATAATAGTTAATTGACATTCAATATCTATCTTAGTGGAAGTAAGAACTTCTTATTTCTTTAATAAGAAATAAGAAGTTCTTTAAAGTGACAGATATCCGCTATAAGATACATCTTATAACAGAAAAATCTTATCTTACTTCAGAAAAGGTTAGTAACCCCATCCATATCCACCACCCGGAGAATAAAGATCTCCTGAATGATTTGCGCTAGCATTAGCTGAGCCGCCTCCACCTCCGCAAATGCAGCATCCACCGCCTTTGAGTTTTTTTAGCTCTTTTTTTTCTAACTCATTTTTGCTGAGTTGAGAAAGTTTCAATTTACGTACTTGTTTCATAACGATAAATTTAAATTGTTTATAAATATGAAATTAGCCAGAATAGACTGGTGTTTCTTCTAATATCCATCTAAGTCCATATCCTGAACTTCCTTGATGTAGACCAAGTTCCCATGAATGGATATCCTCATTTTTGGGAAATGATCCTATAATTTGCAATATAGCTTGTTTTTTATCCAATATTATCTTATTATTACAAATAAGATTCCATTCTAATAAAAATAGATCATCGAAATTTGTATGAATTGCTGTTATATCTGCGTTGTTAATTCGTATATTTATATAACTAGATATTCCCATTAGTCCTGTCTCCAAACTAAGATCTTTTATTCTTCGTAAATCCCGCTCCATGACTTTTTTATCGATTTCTGTAAGGATTTCATTGGAATCCCCTTCCATGAACCCATTTTGAATTAGATATTCGATTCCCCAGCCGATTCCACATAATCCAGTCTCCAGATTTATAGGCAATGTCTCTGGAATATTCTCGCAGATTTCTTCGAGCAGTTCCCCTGCAAAGTCATCATATATAGCTGAGTCTGTATATCTTGCGTAGTGCGCAAAGAATAGCACAACTCCCATCTTTCCATGGAATAAACCAATATCCTCTATGTCGATTGAATGCAAAATCAGATGATTCGCTATTCTTCGTAATAATATGTCTTTTTCTGTATTCATCTTACCAACACTCAATTTTAGTATTTAAATCTTTTGCAAAGCCTAGCAATAATTCTTTTTGATAAGTTTTGCTTGATGTCAAACAAACAACCTTACTTGGGTTTAAGATTCGTAAAATCGTCTCAAACGTATTTGCGTATAAGAACAGTCTAGGAAAATTTTGTTCAATGCTATCATTCTCAAATACCTTTTGTTCGGAAAATTCAACTTGTACAGCTGTAACTGTTTCCGGTAGTTCTGTATCATCCGGAATCTCATATTCAGATAATAATAGAATTGGAATCTCTTCTTTTTGTAAAAAAGTCGATATATGAGCCAATTCTTCCTTGTCCACTAGGTAAACCAAGCAACATCTTTTATATGGAGATAAAAGCTTTGTCCAAAGATGATTATCTATATTAAAGTTATTTGTGGTATTCCTTTTCTTTTCTATCCATTCAAAATGATTCAAGAAATTAGAGATGTTGTGAATAGACTCCTCGATAGATTTTCCGGCGATACGGGAACGTATATAATCCATTTGTTCTTTCGAAATGAAAGACAGTATATATACGAACAATGCGTTTTTTATGGAATGGTTGCCAAGCATGAGTCTTAGGGTATCCCGGACCTCATATTCTTGAATAGCAGTTCTTATATATTCTTGTATGATTGTATCAAACTCGATTTTGTATTTTCCCAAATCCAGCGAACTCATCTTTTCTTGAGACTCCTCTTGTCTCCAATTTTCCAATGTGCGCCAAGGAATTGAATGACGTTGCGCAGAATAGAAATAAGAAAACATGGATTCAAAGCGTGAACGTATGAATAAATTTTTCCTTCTTTTCAGCTTTGAATAATTACATTTCTTGAATTTTTCTAGAGAAATGAAGCGATCCTTTGCTTTTTCATACCAATATTGATAAGTTTCAGTGTGCTTTTGAAGACATGGACGTAAATGAAACCATATCAGACCACCATCAAATAGCTTTTTATTGTGAAACATTACTTCCAGAACTTGATTGTAGCCGGGAGCTTTTGGCAAATAACAAGCTTGGTAGGTCATTTCTTCAGAGACCTCGAAAAAGAAAAGATCTCGCACTCCGTTGAATGGGCATAGAATGTCCCGGTAGGTTGTGTCTATCTTTTCGTCTCCTAAAAAAGTAAGCCATTCTCCGTTTTTTTGTAACACATTGATACCAGAGAGGGATACCAATATTTTATCTTGCTTGATTCTTTTTTTCAAATAGGAAAAATAGAAAGGAACCATCTTTATCGCTAACCAGTCTTGCCATTTTCTTTTTGGACTTTTGTCCTTTTTAGAATTATGCAGGTAAGATGTATATAGCTTATAAGCAATTTGTTCCAAAGGGTTGATCCGGACTTTTTGCTCGGTGCGGTAGGCATCACAATATTTTTTGAATGATTCGGAAAAAAATAGCTGATCTGAATCTATCTTGATCGCATAGCGATAGGTTACTTTTGAAATCGCATAATTCGTGTATCCGGAAAGGAGATGAATTGAATCCTTCGGCAAATTCATGGTCTCTTGGAATTGTTCATCCGTTAAATCTATAGGATAGATATAGGGTTGGTATTCAAAGATTTTGATCTTGTAGGGGTATTTGCTCTGTTTTCTTTTAAGTATATTAGCTGTCTCATCTGTACAATTGTGATATACCGCAATCAGCTCATCTAATCCTTCAATACAGGACTCTATGCAAGCGTCTAGGAAATCCGCACTGTTTTGGCAGCGCAATATACCCGTTACCCCTAAAGGGCGTTCTTTTGTCAATTGTGATAAATCGACAGTGTATTCGGTATAGTCCTGTTGCTTAGAGCTCATGGTAATTAAATTATTGATTCATTTCTAATTGATTTTGAGAAAAACAAGTTTCCCAAATTTTTTTCTGTATATAGCTCTCTCTATAAGGACTATATGGCAAATCTCTTTGTGCATCTTCTCCTATGTACTCTTTTCTAAACATTAAATATGTATGATAATCTTTTAGTGTATCGTCATTCAAAATTTCTGTTTCTTGTATCTTTATATCTATATCCGATAATACATCTTTGATCTCACCGGTAATAAAACGTTCTCTTAATAGATAGGTGATTCCCCATCCAATGCCACATAATCCATCTGACAAATCAAGAGATAAATCATCCGGAAGCTCCATTATAGATTCTAATATCTCGTCCGCGAATTGTTCATATAAAGCATCTCCACTATAACGACTGTATTCATAAAATAGGATAGTCATGCCTAGCTTACCGTTATACAATCCGGTATGCTCTAGAGCCTCTGTTTTCAGTACCCCGTAACGGAGTAGGTCTTTTAGTATGCCTTTGTATTGAATGAATAACTCTTTCATATCGTTCATTAATTGTAAAATGAAAAATTCGTACCCCAGCTACCAAAAAAATAATGAGAACAATATGCTTCCTTTATTTTTTCATGGAATGAGGCGGTCTCTCCCTGATAGATATATGAACCCATGTCATCTTTCGTCACAGGCGTTACTTTTGAATAAGGGAAAAGAGTAACCTTGTATCTTTTCTTCAAGGTATTAAATATCCGTGATATCATCAATGGGCCTGTTGTATGCATCACCTTTTGTGCTGGATAGTCCCGTAACATTGCATCAGTAATTTCTTTTAAAATGTCTATCCATCCTCCGCATCTTGGCTCAGAAACCATAAATGCATTTCCTATTAGGGTGGACATACTTGAGTTGAAATTATGCTCCGGGGGCTCTTCGCCAAATCCTATCATCACGTCTTCTAATAATGGCTCGATAGGCTTAAAACATTCCGTATCCAAATCCGTATAGACTCCCCCATATACATATAATATCATATAGCGAATCGTGTCCCAACGTTGTACATTGTATGGAAAACTTCTATACATGGAAAGATACTCCGGAAAATGTTTTTCTACCAACTCATCCATTTCCTCTCCGTTCCAAAGGTGATATTCCCAATCTGGATTCTGCTCTCGCCAAGTTCTTGCCAAGATTTGTAAGCGGGTGGGCATACATGGTTCTGTACGCCCCTCCCAGACTTGATGTATGATTTTAGGGATTGCCATATGCTTTATTTAATCTCGAATTCTCCAACTAGCCATCCTAACTTATGAATCAAGACTGCTTGGTATGTGTCTGTTTCTATCCCGTCCAATGGAATGTTGATAATATCTCCTGTTTCTCCGGAAAGTATATTCTCATACATTATATTACCTGCATGATCCATGATGCGGATCGTTAGATCATTTAATGCTTCCGTGAAATGAACACTCAAAATATTTCCTTCTATAGATAAGGTAGGAGGTAATACGTGGATGGAGCGATAACGTTCATCATCCCATTTCCCGTGTGCCGGGATGTCATCTCCATAAGCAAATGTGATGGAGAGAAATGATCCTAAAAGAATACATAAGGCTAACAAATGTGTTTTCATAACGCTATTACTATTTTTATTAGTAGTGTAATTACGATTTGTGTTGATAAAGATCAGTGAAAAAGCAACAGAAAAATGAACAAAAAACGAACAAGAGCATAATTATGCAAAAAAGATTTGTGCATTTTTTGTTTAGTTCCTTGGCTGATATCTAGTATAGTGTTATAAATTAGATATATAGCAGTCTAGATCTTTGGCATTTCCCTTCTTGCCAGTTAACTTCTCATATAATCTTTTTCGATAAATGGAGGCGTTTCCCAAATTGAGTAGGATCGCGATCGCTCCCGGCTTTACCCCTATTTTGATCAGATAGCAGATCTTTTTCTCGGATTCGTTCAAGGGAACAGACTCTTGTAAACCTATCGCAAAGTTGGGGAAACACGCTTCTACCGTAACGAAAAGCTTGTTCCAATCGTCGTTTGTTGGAGTCCAAGATATGGGGGAGCGAAACTTGTCATACAATCGTCCTACCTGTAATTGCGCTAACTTCTCCTTCCTTGTTTCCTCTTGGTTTCTTAAATTGGAATTCTCTGTTTTGAGGATGGAAATGTCTCGCTCCAGGCTTTCTTTGATATGGGATAATTTCTCCTGTTGTTGTTCTTTTATTTTATGTTCCTGTATGTCATGTAGCAAACTATTCTTGACAGAGGACAAGTCTTTTATCTCTTGCTCTTTTTTAAGGATTTGTTTCTCATTGTCTTTTAATCGTCGTAATGCGTTTTTTCGCTCCTGCCTATAACGGATGAACGTGAAAATGCTTCCTACTAGTAGAACATGGCAGCCTATTATGGATAAAGTATAAAAGAACTTCTGTTGGGAAGCGTAAAGTCGTGCTTCCCATAAGTCTCGCTCAATGTCATTGTATGAATAGAACGCTTGTACATTCCGGATAGATTCGGCCTGCATTTCCTTTTCTATAGAATCCCGTATCGACTCGTATCTATGGGATAATGAAGCTGCTAGCTCCCATTGCTTTTGAGCGAAGGCGATTTCTTTTAACTGGAAAAGTCCTCCGGCACGTGTCTTAGGCAAAGGTGCGGAATCTGCGCATGCTTGTAGGTAGAAACGAGCTGAGTCAATTTGACAGTTTTTTTTATAAAGTTCACCAAGCACTAGGTATACGGGATATTTGGCTTGTGGTTTCACTATATTTTGTAAAGATGTCTGTAATAATCCATATGCTTCTTCCAAGCGTTGTTCTTCTATATAAAGGCCGGCCAATTCCGTATAAACGGAAGGGAGGATGTTCTTTCCCATTAAGGCGATCGCTTTTTGGTTACAGATGATCGCACTGTCTTGATATCCCAGCATCAAGAAGGTTCGGCCTAAGTCCCGTAACGCAAATACTTGCCCCATTGAGTCTTTTAGCATACGGAAATCCTCAACGGCCTTTTTCTGAAAGGGTAACGCTTTGTCGTAAACCGTTTGGTAGGTATAGAGCATACCTATATTATTATTGATTCTGCCGAGTAACGCATAGTCCTTAATCTGTTCCTCTTCTCTCAATGCCTTGAGATAATATTCCTGTGCCTTTAGGGGCTGATTTAAGTCTTGGTTGATCCGCCCCTTATAGAACCAAGCCTTCGCTTTTCGTTCCAGATCGTCTGTTTCCTCATAATAATCCGTCGCGATCGTGATCAGCGAGTCGGTTTCATGCTTAACAAAAGTCTTGTCTTGTGCTTCTGTTAACAGCAAATAATAATGTGCCTTATCTTTTCGGGATAGGTTTTCTTTGTTCTCTATTTGTTCAAGGAGCATTAGCGCACTATCCGGATGTTGGGGCATAAGGTTCTCTACTTTCCGGAAGTCTATGGTTTGATGCCCCATCCCATCGCAAGAGATCCATATAATAGGTATTAGAATTAACAGGAAAACAATGTTTTTCTTCATTTGCGTGTTATTTGTTGAGGGTAAAAATAATACAAAAAGACGAGAATATCTTGGCTGGAAATCCCGACTTTTTGGATCTATTTTTATTACCATTACAACATCTTGAATAGCAGATGGTTACGCCAGAAACAAGTCATCCGTTTATGGCTTGACAAGTGAATAACTAACGGCTTCTCAAGTGAATAACTAACGAGTAGGGGTAGCCGTCAGTTAACGGCTTGGGAAGTGATCAGTTATTCACTTGAGAAGCCTTTTCCCAGAGAAGATATACTTACTTTGCCGATGAAGTATATCTTCTCCGGGCATAGAATATATACTGCGTTGGCCAAGTAAGTATATATGGATAAAAATAGGACTTTTTCACCCTACCAGCCACCTCTCGATATTCCGGGTCTCGGAGGAGAAATTCGCGCCGATCTTTAAGACCTCCCGGTCGTCTCCGGCGAAGGGTAGGGCATAACCTTTCTCCTCGATCTGCCGCAGAGCCTCCTCTGCGGTTCCGTTCAGCTTGAACTCCATAATATAGACGTAGCGGTCGGTTTGCAGGACGAGGTCGATGCGCCCGTTCGAGGTGTGGTATTCCACTTGCGTGTACAGTCCGACCAGCTTGAAGACGATGAAGAGGACGTTTCGGTAATGCAGCTCCGTGTCCCGTTCCGGGTTCCGGCCAATAATCGCCTCGTAAGAGGTATCGGCGAAGAAGCCTTGTAGGCGGTGGAAGAAGGCGTCGTAGTCTCCTGCCCGTACCTCTCTCACAAAGCGGCCTATCTCGAAAGGAGACTTCGAGGCTTGAATGTTCGTATAGAACGGCAGTAAGTATTTCATGAAACCCTCCTCTACCTCTTGGTTCGGGAAACCTAAGCGATAGATCTTGAATTCCGGCTCGTAATCCTTGATCGTGAGGTATCCGCTTTGGTAGATGACGGGGATGGGATTGTTCGAAGCGGAGTCGATGCTGTTCAACACGTCGGCGTCGGTCTCGGTGTTGGCCATGTCGTACAGGTCGTAATTCGTTCGTTTCAGCAACTCCACCAAGTAAGTGGGCGTGCCCGTCTCGAACCAATAATCGCTGAGCCGCATATACTTGAAGGTATTCAGCAGGCTGAAAGGGTTATAAATGCCCGGTCCCCCGGCCACGAAATGATAGCCGTCGTACCGTTTCCGTAGCAAGGATCGGGCCTCCTCGTATGTCCGCTCAAGGGCAGAGGCCAACGTATGGATGTCCTCATCGAAATGCGTACGCAGCTCCGTTTCCGTGATGCCGCAAATGGCGGCGTAAGGCTCTCGCATGGATATATCGTCCAGATTGTTGAGGTCGCTGAAGACGCTTACCTTCCCGAACTTGGTCACGCCGGTCAGTAGGGCGAAGCGTATAGCCCTGTCCATAGTCTTCAACACACCGTAGAAGGGTTTGAGCATGTTCCGGAACCGGTTTTGCATCTCTTCGTCGTGCAAGTTCTGTAGCAAGGGCTTGTCGTACTCGTCGATCAGGATCACGGCCCGCTGTCCGGTTTTGCGGTAGGCCCGGTCGATGATTCCGGCGAAGCGGAGGGGCAGGGTCTCCTCGGTAGGCCGTGTCCCATACTCCTCCTCATATCTGGACAAGGTATCATTTAATATCTTATACAAGCTGTCAGGGGCGTCGTAGTGGGAGATATTCAAGTCGAAATGCAAGATCGGATGCTTGGTCCACTCTTTCTCCAGCTTCTCCATGGCCAGTCCCTCGAACAGCTCCTTTTTCCCTTGGAAATAGGCCTCCAGCGTGGATAGCAGCAGACTCTTCCCGAATCGACGCGGGCGGCTGAGGAAATAGTAGCTTCCTGTTTTCACCAATTGATAGATCAAGGCGGTCTTATCAATGTAGAGATAGCCGTCCTTGCGGATCTTCTCAAAGTTCTGTATGCCGATGGGGTAAATAGTCTGGTTCATATCGTCTTGTGTTTAATGTGACTCATAGACAAAGATATGAAAAAAACACGTACATGTTTTCAAAAAAAGACGTACATGTTTTCGGAAAAACACGTACGTCTTTTTTTAAAGGCTTTATAGAGTATGATTCTACCTAGTACTTGAAGCTTCCTCCCCCCAAGAATTCACGGAGCAAGGAAGTTCCGGGAAGTTCCTCCGTCGGGATGTAATTAAAGTAGCGGAGGAAACGGAGCAAACGATACGCCTCCGCATTCGCCTTACTACTCTCCGGCACTTGCGCGAGGATCGGTTCCGCAAATTTGCGCAAGGCGGCCAGCTCATACAACATGGCGCTGTTAAACATAGCGTCCGCATTCTCCTGATACGGAAAGATCCATTTATCCTCACCCCGGCGAACGCTCGGCCAACGGTTGATCGTATCTTCCGCCGAATATCCCCTAAAGCGATAATCCCGGATGATACGGCGCAGCAGACGATTATCCGTCGTCGGTATCCAATTATGGTTATCCAAAGAGATAGAGGTCAAGACCGAGACATATACCCGATATTTATATTTATCATCGATAAACTCCGTCAGCTCCGGATTCAAGGCATGGATACCTTCTATCACCAAGATCGAGTTCTCACGAAGCTTAAGCTTCTTCCCTTTGAAAACCCGTTGGCCGGTCTCGAAATTAAAAGTCGGCAAATCGATCTCTTCCCCGGATAACAACTTCTTCAAATCCTTATTAAAATAGGGTAAATCCAGCGCATACAAGGATTCAAAATCATACTCGCCATGCTCATCCTTCGGTGTATCTTCCCGGTTCAAGAAATAATCATCCAAGGAAATTCCTACCGGATGAAGCAGGTTAGTTGTTAATTGCACTTGCAAACGCTTGCAAAACGTAGTCTTTCCCGAAGAAGAAGGGCCAGAGATCAAGACGATACGGATGCCCTCTTTATATCCATCGGCGATCTTTTCGGCGATCTTAGCAACCTGTTTTTCCTGCATCGCCTCAGAGACAAGGATTATATCCTGAGAGCGGCCTTTCTCTATCGCTAAATTCAAATCCCCCACATTATCTAAGCCGACAGTCCGCTGCAATGTAAGGTGTTCCTTATAAGCCTCGAACATCTTATCCTGCTTGATGACAGGCTGCAATTCCATCGGATCGGTCTGCTTCGGAATACGGAGCAAAACGCCATCCATATACGGTTCCAAGTCAAACAATTGGATATAGCCGGTCGAAGGGGTTAAACAGCCATAAAAGAAGTTGATATAACCTTCCAACTCATAATAAGAGGTATAAGGCAATCCCGCCGTCTCTATTAAGCGAGCCTTATCATTCATACCCCGCTCCCTGAACAATACGGCGGCATCCACCGTACGGACACTCTTATGGAGGAAAGGAAGATCCGCGTCAATCAACTCCCACATACGTTTCTTGATCCTCTCGATCGTCTCCAGATCGATGTTCTTGCCGTTATGGATCACGCAATAGTAACCTTTCGACACCGGATGTTCCAGATTTAAGGTCGCCGTCGGCCAAATATCATACACCGCCTTGGAAAATATATGGCAAAGCGAGCGGACATAGGTTCTCAATCCGGATAATTGAGTATAGTCGATAAATTCGATATCCTTCGGTTGCCAACAACGGAAGTTCAAGCTTTCCGTCTTATTATTCACTTGCGCATTCATCGGCCTGTACCGAAGCGGAGCGCCAAGCGCCGTATAAATGTCCAACAACGAAGAACCAATGGGTACATCCTTGTAGGTATTATTATTTTTGCAGTAAATTGTTATTGTCTCAGACATACTATCTCAGTTATTATTTGTAAATTCGCCCCCTAAAGTTAGGAATATTAATCGGATATACAATCCACTTAAACGTAATTTAAATGGACTATTCTTTTTTTGATTTTCTCCGGCTGATCGGCTCCTTGGCGCTGTTCTTGTACGGAATGAAGATCATGAGTGAAGGGTTACAAAAATTTGCGGGTGACAGTTTACGTCGAATACTAACCGCGATGACCACAAACAGAGTGACCGGTGTGC
Organism: Parabacteroides sp. AT13; assembly: GCF_002272965.1. Classification (NCBI taxonomy): domain Bacteria; kingdom Pseudomonadati; phylum Bacteroidota; class Bacteroidia; order Bacteroidales; family Tannerellaceae; genus Parabacteroides; species Parabacteroides sp. AT13. Next base: position 1,581,120 of record NZ_NQMH01000001.1, read on the forward strand.
TCACCGGCGTGTTAATAACGGCTCTCATCCAATCCTCATCGGCTACGACGGTTATGGTCGTGAGTTTCGTGAATGCCGGACTCTTGACGTTGACCCAATCCATCGGAGTCATTATGGGTGCCAACATCGGAACCACAGTAACGGCATGGCTTATCTCCGCCCTCGGTTTCAAGGTCGATATCGCCGCGTTCGCCCTTCCCCTTTTAGCTTTCGCTCTCCCACTCTTCTTCTCAGGAAAAAGCTCTCGCAAATCAATCGGCGAATTTGTCTTTGGTTTCGCGTTCCTGTTCATGGGGCTTCAAAGCTTAAAGGCAAACGCCCCGGACCTCGGAGCGAATCCGGAGATGCTGGCTTTCGTGCAGAATTATACGGATATGGGATTTTTCTCCATCATCTTGTTCTTATTTATCGGAGCGATCTTAACCATGATCGTACAAGCCTCCGCTGCCACGATGGCTATTACATTGATTATGTGTGCCAACGGCTGGATCGATTACCATTTGGGAGTCGCTTTGGTATTAGGCGAGAATATCGGAACTACGATTACGGCCAACTTAGCCGCATTAACCGGAAACACACAAGCACGACGAGCCGCGTTAGCGCACCTTGTTTTCAACGTTTTCGGTGTCATGTGGGTTTTGGTGCTCTTCTACCCTTTCACGAATGCCGTCTCATGGTTTGTTACCCATGTAATGAAGGTCAGTGATCCGGCTGTGGCGGTATCCTTTAAACTGGCAGCGTTCCACACAGCATTCAATATCAGTAATACTTTCATTATGATCTGGTTCGTAAGCTTGATCGAAAAGACCGTATGTACGCTTATCAAGCCCAAGGTGGAAGACGAGGAATACCGCCTTCGCTATATCACGGGAGGTATGTTATCCACCGCCGAGCTTTCTATCCTGCAAGCGCATAAAGAAATCTCATTATTCGCCGAGCGTACGGCTAGGATGTTTAATATGGTGAAAGAATTATTCTACGAGAAGAATGAGGAGACCTTCCTCAAGACTTATAGCCGCATCGAGAAATACGAGAATATCAGCGACCGCATGGAGATCGAGATCGCAAATTACTTGACTGAAGTATCGGAAGGCCGTTTGAGTTCTGAAAGTAAGGAAGAAATCCGTATCATGCTACGTGCCGTCTCGGAAATCGAGAGTATAGCGGATTCTTGTAATAACCTTGCCCGAAGTATCAAACGCAGAAACGAGTTCAAATCCGAATTCACGGAGGAGCAAAACAAGCACTTGGATCATATGTTCGAGCTGGTATCCGGGGCGTTAAATCGCATGAACCTAATTTTGCATAAACCGGAACTCGTACATGATGATATCAATCCTTCTTATAACATAGAGAACGAGATCAACAACTACCGTAACCAGTTGAAGAGCCGGAATATCGAGGACATCAACAATAAGCTGTACCAATATCAAGATGGCGTTTATTACATGGACATGGTTAGTGAAAGTGAAAAGCTGGGCGATTATGTATTAAATGTTGTTCAAGCGGTTATCGAGAAGAAAATATAGCGTATATTTGTCCTTAACAATATCAACAGCCCTTTTCCGTTATTGAGAGAAGGGCTGTTTTTAATATATATCCACTATGAATTATAAGTATTATACGATCGTTATCCTTGGCCTTTTAGCATTCTCCGCTTGCGAGAAAGATGATATCGATATTCTGGCAACCGACAATGAAGTAAATCAATGGATCGAGCAAACGATGCGAGAGAATTATCTTTGGTATTCCGAGTTCCCGGATAAAAGTTCCTTGGACTTTAGTCTTGATCCGGAGAGCTTCTTCAAGGGCCTGTTATCCTACAAAGACGGGAAAGAGCTTTCTGATGGCCATCATTACTTCTCCCAATTAGAGAAAGCGACCGTAACAAAGAGCATTTACGATGCGAACAACTCATACGGATTCGATTTCGCGACTTCCAACCTTAAAGACGGAGGTAGTACCTATAAAATAGCCATTGTCCTTTATGTATTAAAGGATTCACCCGCCGAAGAAGCCGGATTGAAACGGGGAGACTGGATACTCGGCGTAAACGGCTCCTTGGGTTCTATCCAAGACTATGATGTGTTGAGAAGCGGAGGCAGCGTATCCCTCCAACTAGGAAAAGAAACAGGAAACACCAAGGGATTCGTCTCCACCCGAAGAGTTACCTTGAACGCATCCCGAACGGTAGAAGACACCCCATTCCTAAAAGATTCCGTATACACATATGGCAATAAGCGAATCGGCTATTTGATGTACAACCATTTCGCCTCCGGACCGGATGAATACGATTATAGCGACACTAGTTATAATCTTTATTTGCAACAACTCTTCGAAAAATTCAAAAGTCGCAACGTCAATGAGTTCGTACTTGATTTACGCTATAATGGGGGTGGGCTTGTCAATTGCGCCCAATTACTGGCTTCGCTATTAGTCCGTGAAAACGTTTTAGGAGAACCTTTATGTATCATGGAGTATAACGATAAAAACTCCAATAAAAATGAGACCTTGCCTTTACTCAAAACGACCGAGGTCATGGCAGGAAACTTAAACCTACAACGGCTATTTGTTTTGACAGGTTCAACTACGGCTTCTGCCTCCGAACTTATCATTAACTCGCTACGATCTTATCTAGACGTTCGGGTTATCGGTAAGCAGACTTTTGGCAAGACCGTCGGTATGACGATCTACAATGAATCTAAAAAATATGGCTGGATACTTTCTCCCGTCACTTTCCATATTTATAATAAGGATCGGGAAGCTGATTATGAAGACGGATTTCATCCCGATGTAGCTATCGATGAATTCAAGAGTGATCTAGCTGAATTCGGAGATTTGAAGGATCCTTTATTAGGACAAGCTATTTACGAGATAACCGGCCAGTCACCGCTCTTACGATCCGCTACCCCGAGGGGCAACCGGGAAATCCAATATAATCCCCCGTTGTCCTATAAGGATAACTTATTACTGATTCCAAAAGAATAAAAACAAGATATATGGAAAGCGCATTTCTTAAAATCATAAACGCAAAAGTATTAACTCCTTCGGGTCTCCTACCAAACGGGCAAATCATCATCTCGGATGGGAAAATAGTGGAGATCACCGGGCAAAACCGGGAGATTCCTCATGCGGAGATCATCGACGCAAAAGGATATTATGTGGCTCCCGGCTGTATCGACACGCATGTACACGGCGGCAACGGACATGATTTCACGGAAGCTACCCCGAAAGCGTTCTATGCGATCACAAGAGCACATGCTTTACAGGGAACAACGGCTTTATATCCTACATTGGCAGCTGCCCCTATCGATACCTTCCGGGAAGCGATCAAGACCTGCGAGCACATCATGAACCACCCGGAACAGGGAGCCCGCATCATGGGATTACATCTCGAAGGCAACTATTTGAATATGGCTATGAAAGGCGGACAAGACCCTAATTATATTTACCCGCCCGATCCCCAAGAATATAAGGAATTACTAAACAGTACCCAATGTGTTAAACGCTGGAGCGCCGCCCCCGAGCTTGACGGGGCTTTGGAATTCGGTAAATATGCGTCAGCTCATGGTGTGTTGGTTTCACTAGCCCACACCACAGCCGATTATCTCCAAGTGAAAAAAGCATACGAAGCCGGATTCACCCATGCTACCCACTTCTACAATGCCATGACTTCCGTCCATAAAGACCGTGAGTATAAACATGAAGGAACGGTAGAAGGTATTTATCTCATGAAAGATATGACCGTTGAAGTTGTAGCCGATGGTATCCACGTACCGCCGGCAATCTTAAAGTTGGTATATCAAATCAAAGGGGTAGAACGTACGTCCTTAATCACGGACGCAATGGCCGCCGCCGCTTGCGATAACGGTACGGAACATTTTCCGGACTCCCGGGTAATTATCGAGGAAGGCGTATGTAAATTAGCCGATCGCTCAGCTATCGCGGGAAGTATAGCTACCGGAATCCGTTTGATCCGTACCCTAGTCGAGAAAGCGGAAATTCCATTGCACGACGCTGTTCGTATGGCTTCCGAAAGCCCAGCCCGCCTAATGGGTCTTTTAGACCGTAAAGGAACATTGGAGAAAGGAAAGGATGCCGATATCATCATTTTCAACAACGATATAGAGATTCAAGAGACCTTCATCGAAGGTAAACGGCTCTCCAAAGAATAAGAAATCCAATAAACAATGACTTCTCCTATCTTGTTTTTAGATAAATAAGGGCATGAATGTATATGGAAAACGTAAAAGAACATTACTGGAGATACTCATTGATCACCATTATATTAGGACTAGGGGTAATTCTATTTTTTAAGATTACCCCGTTTCTTGGAGGTATACTTGGAGCATTCACCATCTATATATTGCTGCGTGGACAGATGTTCCATCTGACAGAAAAGCTAAATATGAGACCGGCTTTTGCAGCTTTACTGTTACTGGGGGAAACAATCTTATGTTTCTTAATCCCAATCACATTGGCGATCTGGTTGGTAATCAACAAAACTCAAAATATTAATTTAGACCCGACTGTACTGCTAAATACAGGCCAACATATAGCGGATCTAGTTCAGGAAAAGACCGGGTTTGATGTACTGGATAGAGGAAACTTATTAAAAGTGGCCTCTATACTCCCACAAATCGGACAGTTTTTAGTGGGTAGCATAAGCAGTTTCGCCGTAAATGTCGTCGTCTTGATTTTCATTCTGTACTTCATGTTGATAGGCGGAAGAAAAATGGAAAACTATCTATACACCTTATTCCCCTTCAGTGATCGAAACAAGGATGAGGTACTCAACGAGATCAATATGATCGTAAAATCAAACGCCATAGGTATCCCTCTTTTGGCGGTTATACAAGGTATCGTAGCGGTGATCGGTTACTTTATCTTTCAGACTCCCGATCCGCTGTTATTTGGGTTTCTCACTTGTATCGCTACGATCATTCCCATTGTAGGGACCGCATTGGTCTGGGTTCCGTTGGCGGCTTATATGGCTTTAAACGGAGATTGGGTACATGCCTTGGGATTGGCTATTTATGCCTTGCTTGTCATTACGAACGTCGATAATCTGATTCGTTTTATCCTACAAAAGAAGTTGGCGGATATACATCCGTTAATCACCGTCTTCGGAGTCGTAATCGGGTTGTCCTTATTCGGATTTATGGGGATCATCTTCGGGCCGTTGTTATTATCCTTATTCCTTCTTTGTATAGATATCTTCAAGAAGAGCTATTTGGATAAATAAAGAGTATCTACAGGACAGGGTATCTTAAAAAGTCATACCTTTACACTACATTTTGAGTAAAATGAATTAATATGTCACGTAGAACAGTAAACAATTGGAAGCCTATCAAGGGGCAACCTCTCACCGAATTAGACAAGAAAATCCTATATATCCAAAATAAAGGACATTTAGTACCCACCCGCAAGCTTATCAAGACTCCAGAGCAGATTGAAGGCATCCGCAGAAGTAGCGTGATCAATACAGGGGTGCTGGACTTAATCCAGAAGGAGATTAAAGAAGGTATGTCTACAGCTGTTATCGATAAATTGGTGTATGATTATACGGTAGGGCATGGAGCGATTCCAGCCCCCTTAAACTATGAGGGGTTCCCTAAAAGTGTATGTACCTCTATCAACGAGGTCGTTTGTCACGGTATTCCCAGTGAGAAGGAGATCCTAAGAGACGGTGATATTATTAATGTGGATGTCTCAACGATTTTAGATGGTTATTATTCGGATGCGTCCCGCATGTTCATGATCGGGAACGTATCTCCGGAAAAGCAGAAATTGGTACAGGTCGCCAAGGAATGTCTGGAGATCGGTATGAAAGCGGCGAAGCCGTTCGGATTCGTCGGTGATATAGGCAACGCTATTCAAAAGCATGCGGAGAAAAACGGATTCTCTGTCGTACGGGATTTATGCGGACATGGCGTCGGTCTGGAATTCCATGAGGAACCGGAAGTTTGTCATTTCGGACGAAAAGGAACTGGGATGCTTTTAGTTCCGGGTATGGTCTTTACGATCGAGCCTATGATTAACATGGGTACTTGGAAAGTATTTATCGACGAGGAAGACGGTTGGACGGTCATCACCGAGGATGAACTACCCTCCGCCCAATGGGAACATACCTTCTTGATGACAGAGACAGGATTGGAAATTCTTACCTATTAATATCTAATGCAATTAACGCTTCCGGGCCTTTTCCCGGGCTACCTTTTCCTTTTCCCGCAAGGCTTCCTTGCGGGCTTTTTCCTTCTCTTTCAATTTTTGCTTGTATAAGCGTTCCTTCTCCTTGCGCTCTTTTTCCTTCTGTTTCAAGCGTTGCTTATAAGCACGTTCTTTTTCCTTACGAAGGTCCTCACGAGCTTTCAGTTTCGCCTTACGATCCGCTTCCGCTTGTTTCAGCTTAGCCTTGCGATCAGCTTCCAACTGTTTCTCTCGATCAGCCTTCGCTTTCAACAGGGCACGTTCTTCCTCCGCTTGCTTCTTGAGAAGTTCTTCCTGTTCTTTCGCTTTCTGCTCACGTAATTCCTTATCCGCCTTTTGCTGAGCCTCGAAAGCCTTACGAGCCTCTTCCTTGCGGGCTTCTTCTTCGGCAGCTTCCCGTTTACGGATCTCTTGGATTTCTTTCAAGGTCATGCCTTGATCCTCAACCGCCGGCTGAACAACAGGAACCGTATCCTTACGAAGGGTATCGACAGGCTGAATCTCCGGTTTGTCAAACGCAGGGACCTCAATCGTATCCGGGACGACTGGTATAGCGGGCTGTCGAACAGGTTCTTGAACAGGCCGTTGTTCCTCCTCCGGCTCTGTAACAGGTTGTTTTTCTGGTTCAACTTCTGGTTTCAATTCATCTGCCTTTTCCGGCACTTCGGCTTCTTCCTCCGTGATCATTTCATCTTCAGTCGCCTCCTCCTCCTTAGCGGCTTCCATACGGGCTTTCCAACGACCTGCCAGATCCGGTAATTCCTCACCGAAGCTCTCATCGAAGAAGGTGATATATTCATCCAAGGTCTTGCCACGCATCAAGGTCTCATAATTATCATCAGAGATCGGTAACACGGCAACCGCTTTATTCAAGGCCGTAGCATAACCATCCTTACCGTATATCATCTTATAATATTGGATAATCTCATCAAAACTAATAAATCCTTTAATCGCCAGCATACTGATCGGGCCGGCCTGCTCCAAAGCCAAATCAAACTCTTTCACCATGAAGTTCGCAAAGTTATAAGCGGCGACAGCGAATAGCAACTGATTCTGATCTACGCTACCCGTAGGATATACCAAAAGCATCTGATAAGGCATATTCCGTTCCGGATTAAATACACGGGCCGAATCCTCGGCAGATAACATACCATCCTCGCCCAAACCGAATCGTAAGTTCCAACTCATACCTTTCACACCGCCCTGCACCAAGGCACGTCCCCGAAGAACACCTTTCAACATCTCCCCGGCCAGTTCCGTGACATCTGCGTTCGGATACTTCTCGACCAGCGCTTTCAAGGCATTCTTAAAGCCTTCCGCATCCCCGGCCTGCACATATGATAACGCATCCAAGAACATGAATTTAGGCATCAATGTAGCCAATGGATATTTCTCGCTTACGTACCGGAAACTCTTACGTACATACGCTGTATCGCTCTCCAGATAACGGTCGTAAGTAGCTTGATAGATCGAGTCTTGTACCACATCCATCATGCGGATATTATACTCGTAATTCGGATCAGCCACAGCTACCGCATAATCGCTTTCCGGGAAGGCGTTCATTAGTTTATTCTTATACTCGGTAGCCAACACTGTATTTCCAGTTTTCAGGGCCATCAAATATACTTGATAATAGCTCTCCAAACGGTGCTCATTATCCGGGAAACGGCGTTCCAAATTCTCGAATGCCTCGACAGATAAGGGGATATCCTCCAACTTATCCTTATAGATCATCGCCATATTGTAAAGACCGTCTATAATAATAATGTTAGAAGCGTCTATATCCTCTTGCGTGAAAGGTAGCTGCTGTAGGTAATACTCACGGGTATGCGGATCATCGGCGGCAACAGCCGACAGGTCACCGCCTATCGAATCGGTCGGCAACGGCTCACCGTCCGGCCCTACCATTTGGGTGGAATCTCCCTCGGCCAGCATCTCCTCATCCAGATTCTCATTAAAGGTAGAGAGTTCCTTCTTACGGCGGCGCCAGTGATCTTCCAACGGACGACGTCCCCATTTACGCTGGAACTGTGTCTTTCCTTGCGCTACGGTCTGAGGATTATAGAAATAGAAAGACGCTCCACCGGACGCATTCGGCAAGACAACAGCATTGGTTTCCGTACCGGGACGGTCGATTCCGGTGCCTTTCGCTTCCTGCTCGGCCAGATAAGCCTCCTTCTCAGCCAAGGCTTTCGCCTCTTCCTCCTCTTTCTTTACCTCCTCAATCTTCTTATCGATAATCGCTAACCGCTCCGCTTCCGGTAATTTAGCCAAGGCTTGCAAACTGTCTTGAAGATAGACCGCTTCTACATGCACAACCAATTCATCCAGAATCGCCGACAATTTAGAAACCCGTTCATAATCCCTGTATTCCTTTTGAATTCCGGCTAAGGCTCCGCTAAAGCAAGGTTGCGCTTTCACGTAATCCCGCATCGTAAAATAGATATCTCCCAGCTTTATCTGGCAGATCGCCTTATCCATTCCATTCAATGTACTCTTATCGATACCGAGTTGATAGTTCTTTATGGCATTCACCGTATCTTCCCGGCTGAGGTATACATTTCCTAAAGCATAGTATACTTGATCCAGATAATCCTTATTCTTCTGGCTTTTCGCCATTTTCTCGAGCATCTTCACCACTTTCAAGTAATTCGTACCCGAGAATACTTCTGTCTGACGGATACGTGAGGCAAATTCCAACTCATACGGAGGATTCGAACGGGCTACCTCACCAAAGGTCTTATAAGCCAAGCCATCTAATTCTTGATCCGCATAGATTTGTCCCAAAAGATACTTCATCCGGGTACGTTGCTTCCGGTTTTTCTCCGCCTTGATAGCGGTCTTCAGATAAGGGATGGCATCCTCGAACTGCCCGTTCTTGATCAAATAATCGGCATACACCGCCGCATATTGCTTCAAAGCGGAAGCAGGAATACCGTTCTTGTTCATCTTATCCAAGATATCCTCGGATTCATAGAACCAACCCATCTCGGAATAACAACGGGCTTGCCACAAACGGGCCTCGGCCACGACCTCCTCGTCCTTCGCGTAATGACGGGCTATATAGGAAAAGGTAGCGGAGGCTTGCAGGAAATCGGCATTGTAGAATTGCGCCTGTCCCATGATCAGCCAACTATTCTTTAAGAAAGGGTTATACTCCTCTTGTTCTTGGATAGCACGTAGTTTGGGATTATTCCGCCAGCCCGGTTTCTTGGCCGGTTTCGCTTTTATGGAGTGTAGTTTAATAGCTTTATTACTTTTCTCGATCGTCCGGTCGAAAGGGCCGCCCGGCTCGGCTTTGTCTTTAGGCTGGGCGCTGATCGGATACATATAGATCCTGTCGGAATAGTTCTCTTTATATCCGTCCTGTTGGCTTTTCAGTGCCTCGTCAAACGCCTGTTTTCCATTGAAATAAATATTATAACGGGTCGTAAAGGCATGATAAAAACGGCTCGCTTTCGTGTTCTTCTTCGTGCTGCACGACCAAAGCAAGAGTACCGTTAATAACGCCACTATGTAATAAAACCCTTTTTTCATTCTTTAATTAACGCCGTAACAACGGTTTTATTGCTTTCAAGGCCAAAAAGAGGACCACCAAAAACAAGATGATAAACGCACCGGAAGGCACGTTCAGGAAATAAGAAAGAACCAGTCCGGACACGCAACCCAGAAAGCCGATCGCGATACTTCCCCACATGATCTTCTTGAAGTCGGAAGTAAACAGGTTCACCGTTATTTGAGGCAAGGTCAGCAAACTCATCAATAGCATAATCCCTACCAACCGGATCGAAAGAACAATTGTCATGGCAATAAAGCACATCATCGTATACTCGATCCATTTTACCGGTAGGCCTTGCGTGACAGCGAAGTCACGATCGAACGCCACGTAAACAATCTCACGGAGGAAAAGGGAGAATATGAGTATCAACAATACCACCAACCCTAAAATCCATAAGATATCGGCCGTAGAGATGGTCAAGATATTACCGAACAAATAAGCGGACAGATTCGGGGCGTACCCCGGCGTAAGGAAGATAAAGATCACGCCCAAAGCCATACCCAGCGACCATACGCCCGCTATGGCGGAATCCTCCCTTACGTTTTGCGTCTTGCTCGCCCACTCCACGCCAAAGGCAGAGAGGATCGAAAACAACATCGCCATCAAGATCGGGTTTGTTCCCAGATAAAAACCCAAGCCCAAACCTCCGAACGAAGCATGCGTGATCCCTCCGCTGATAAATACCAACCGGCGGGATACGATGTAAGTCCCGACAATCCCACAAGCGATGGCGGTTAGCAAGCTCCCGATCAAGGCGTTCTGAAAAAAGGCATATTGCAATAAATCCATATGATTCGTTTCCTAAATTAATGAGTACGGCGTTCGCCAATGATCAGGAATGCCTCATCCTTCAAGGCATCCGGCAAATTGATCCCTCGCAATTGCAGGCTACGGAGCCAACCGGCCACCTCCACTTCCCGGAGGGTATAAAGCACTTCACTAAACTCCTCAACGGCTTCCTCATCGTAAGCGTCCGCTTCCACTCCTTGGAACCGATCCAGTTCCTCATCGTTATAATATTCGATTTTCTTGCTGACGGCGGCTAATAAACTATCCCGCTCGCAAGTCTCATGTTGTCCGCAGCAAACCTCCGGAATCTCCTGTGCCTCGGGGATCTCCGAGATCTCCCCCCGTTCCAGCATCTTCTGAAGTTTCTTATTCCGGAAATACCCGGCGATAGCGGCTACGACACCCAGACCTATAAGACTTATGACAATGTACCACATAATTCAATTGAAAGTTGAGAATTGAAAACTGAAAATTAAAGGGCTGATTCCCTAATAGAGAAACCAGCGGCCTTAAGATCTTCCCAATAATGGGGATAACTCTTGCTGACCACTTGCGGGTGGGCGATCTCTATCCCCTCGGGACGTACCAAAGCGGCGGGAGCGAATGACAAAGCCATCCGATGATCCTCGTAAGTGGCGATTACCGGATGCGACTCCGGTTCCCTGCGTTCACCGTTCCACTCCAAGATGCTATCATTGCGATCCGTCAACACATAACCTAATTTACGAAGCTCTGTCTTCAATGCCTCGATCCGATCCGTCTCCTTGATCTTCAATGATTGAAGTCCCGTAAAGCGGAAAGGGATATTTAATAACACGCAAGTCACCACAAAGGTTTGAGCCAAATCCGGTTCATTCACGAAGTTATAAACCAACTTCTCACAGATATTTCCAGTATGCTTTAACATGACTCCACGTTTCGTATAAGTAGTGCCCACTCCCAATTGAGCGAACAACTTCGCTCCGGCGGCATCTCCCTGCAAGCTATTCTTGAATAAACCTAACAATTCGATCTCAGCATTTTTCGATAACGCCATGATCTCATACCAATAAGAAGCGGCACTCCAATCGGATTCCACCGTAAAACGAATCGGCTTATACTCTTGGGGAAGTACTTTGATCGTATTCTCCGTCCAAGAGGCTCTCACTCCATATTGCTCCATCAATTGCAAGGTGATATGGATATAGGGCCTAGAGATAATAGCGCCCTCCAAATGCAACGTAACCCCATTTTCTGTTAACGGGGCGATCATCAAGATAGCGGATATATATTGAGAGCTAACATTTCCCGGTAGCGAGATCTCTCCGCCTTGCAAGGCGCTTCCGAAAATACGCAAAGGGGGATAACCCTCCTTCTCCATGTACTCGATCCGGGCGCCTAAAGCGTTCAGCGCATCCACCAACACCTTGATCGGACGGTTCTTCATGCGTTCGGTTCCCGTAATCGTCCATTCGCCCACCACCTTCGAGAGGAAAGCAGTAAGGAAACGCATCGTCGTACCCGCCGCACCCACATTAAAATCCCGATCGTTCGAGTTTAATGCCTTTACCATCAAATTTGTATCATCGCAATCGGATAAGTTCTCCACATCGTATGCGCTATAACTTAGCGCATTCAAGATCAATGCCCTGTTACTGATACTTTTAGAAGCGGGAAGCTTTACGGTAGTCCGGATAGCGGAACCCGGAGCATCTATCTGATAATTCATCGCTTTCGTATATTCAAGATTCAAGAGGCAAAAGTACGAAAATTAGCGTACATATGGAGTATAACAGCGGGAAACTTTCTTTATGCTTCTTTTCGAATGCGAATCGTGACAAGGCATTCGTTTGAATCGCCCCAACCAGTAGACGGGAGGGGCAATAAAACGCCCTTTTAAGTGAGAATATTCCCGTTTTCAGGCACGAAAGGCGATGAAAGCCTACACGTATAGTCGCGTTGGGCGACGCCAATACTGCCGTTAGGCATTATAAACAGTCACGAATAGGGTTGTCAGTAGTCGTGAATAGGCATCGTAACCCGGTTAGAACCCAGTCGTAACCCTATCGGATAGCCCGAAGAAGTCAATGGATATGAATTAGGATGAATTATTTTCGCTAGAATGAAAGGCGGTTTTTCGGTATTGTATTATCAATGAACGAATTATTGTTTTTTTCTTGCGTATTTGGCAACGAGTCGTACATAGTCCCGGAAAAATCGGTTCTCCGGGACTTCAGTTTACAAAATGTCAGAATGTCAAATCGCCAAACGGTCTTATCACAAGGCCTTCATCTTCAAGAAATGCTTCCAGAAAAAGAGGATCTGGTAATCAATAGAATTATTCCAGTATTGTGAATCATGATTACCCGGGCGAGTGATAAAGTCGTGGTCGATGCCTTGTTTTAATAACGCCTCGTGGTAGTTTTTATTCACCTCCAAAAAGAAATCGCTGTCACCGCAATCGAAGATCAAAGCGATCTGGTCTTTCCTCAAGGTTGGAACCAAATTGATAACCGTGTACTTCTCCCAGTTTTCCGGATATTGTGCCTTCTCGCCTATTTGTACGCTCATCTCCCAGTTTTTCGGGAAAGGGCGGATATCCACGCCACCGCTGGTACTTCCCGCAGCGGAGAAAACATCGCTATGACGAAGGCCATTCCACATAGCGCCATGTCCACCCATGCTCAAGCCGGTAATAGCACGTCCCTTACGATCGGCCACGGTCTTATAATGGGAATCCACGTATTTCACCAACTCATCCGAGATGAAAGTCTCATACCGTACATCAGCGTTCAAAGGGCTATCCCAATACCACGTATTCTTACCATCCGGGCATACGAAAAAGATACCCTTCTCATCAGCGATCTTAGATAGATCCGGCTTGATACCGACCCATGTACGAGCGTTACCGCCATAGCCATGTAACAAATAAATCACCGGACACGCTTTCGTCGCAGCCACATCCGGACTTACCACGACTACCTCTATACTTTTATTCATCGAAGGACTTTTCACTTGCAAAGTATCTACCTTCGCCGCCTGTAAACCGAGCGGAAGCAAACAAACCAACGCTACCGCTACCTTTTTCATCCAATTCATATCAGTGAACATTAATGATTAATTCCCCGTAGCCTTGTTTTCAAGGAACTACGGGGACAAATATACAGATTTTACAGCCAAAAACTTATTTACTTAACGAGAAAGGACGATCCTCTTTCGCGGTTCCTCTCGTCTTCTCCGGTTGATTGCCCATTTGAAGCTCCAGCACGCCCCCATTCAAGATATCGCTGTAATGGATATAATTACGTGTATGTCTCTTCCCGTTCAAGGTAGCGTTTTGGATATATACGTTATCCTTACTATTCCCTTTCGCCTCGATCACGAACTTCTTGCCATCCTCCATCGTAATCGTAGCTTTCCGGAATTTCGGGCTACCCAATACATACTCATCCGTCCCCGGGCAAACACTGTAGATTCCCAATGCGCTCAATACGTACCAAGAAGACATACCGCCTTGATCCTCATCACCCGGATAACCATTTTCCGAGCTATTATATAACCGATCCATCACCTGACGAATCCAATATTGCGTCTTCCAAGGCTGGCCTGCGTAACTATACAAGTAAATCATATGCTGGATCGGTTGATTACCTTGGGCGTACTGTCCCATCTTCGCCAATTCCATCTCCAGCATCTCATGAATTTTCGTTCCGTATGTTCCATATTTCACGATACCGGGTAAAGCGAAAACAGAGTCGATCTTCGCCACGAAACGCTCATCACCTCCTGTCAAATCGATCAACCCTTGGACATCATGGAAAACCGACCAATTGTAATGCCAAGCATTCCCCTCGCAATAAGGACCGCCCCATTCGAAAGCATCGAAATCCGCCCAACTACCATCCAATTTACGACCTCTCATAAAACCGACAGATGGATCGTACACATTCTTGTAATTATAAATCTGGCGGGCAAAGACCTCCTCATAAAACTTATTCCCAGTCATTTTCGCCAACTGATACGCACAAAAGTCATCATAGCAATATTCCAACGTCTGTGCCGTAGATCCCATGGATTCCGGATAAGGTATATATCCCAACTGATAATAATCCTTCCAACGAACCCGTCCGTTGGCACCGCCCCAAGGTCCCTTATTCATCGCCTCATGCGCATACGCTTTCAAGGCTTTCTCCGGATCGAAAGTGCGGATACCCTTCACCCAAGCATCCGTCAATAAAGAGATCGAGTGATTCCCTACCATCCCGCCGGTCTCACTCGGGAACGACCAAGAAGGTAACCATCCACATTGCTCCTGAGCGTCTAGCAAGGCTTGCATATATTGCCCCTGCATCGTAGGGTGCAAGATATTGGTCAGCGGGAACTGGGAACGGAAAGTGTCCCAAAAACCATTATCGGTAAACATATATCCATCATGAATCTTCTCATCGTACGGACTATAGTAGTAAGGAGAACCATCCTCTTTCTCCTCATAAAACTTATGGGAAAACAAATTGGCACGGAACATGCAGGAGTAGAAGGTTTTCATATCCTCCTCGGTTCCACCTTCCACCAACACACGATTCAATAGCTGGTTCCATACATCAGCAGCCGCTTGCTTCGTCACTTCTACCGATGAGTGCTTACCTAGCTCACGAGTCATCGTAACCTCCGCTTGTTCCGGACTGATATAAGAGGTAGAGACCTTGGCCTGTACCTTAGAGCCTTTCGCAAATTGTACATAGGCACCGATTCCTTCTCCTTCCCGACTCAAATTATTCTTCTGGATCGTATTCTTACGATTCTCCCATGTACCATAGCTAACGAAAGGCTTATCAAATTGAATGATAAAATAATTCTTATGTGTCTTCGGAGAGAAAGCCCCATTGTGTACATAGCCGGTGATCCGGTGGTTCGCTACATCGATTTGTACCTGACTGGTTTTCGTATAGCCATCCAGTACGAGAAAAGCGTCTCCCTTCGCGGGAAAGGAAAAACGGAAATGAGCGGAACGGGTAGTTGGCGAGAACTCCGTGGTAATACCATTCTCCAACGTAACCTTATAATAATGAGGCTTGGCAATTTCCTTATCATGAGAGAACGGAGTCGCCCGTTTGGACTCATCAACAACCAATTCCGGTACAGGCATCAAAGAGAATACCCCGTAATCTCCCACCCAAGGGCTACATTGATGCGTCGGTTGGAAACCCCGGATCGTAGTGGCCGAGTATTGGTATTTCCAACCATCACCATTCTTCCCGGTCTGTGGAGACCAGCTATTCATGGGATAGGGAACCGCCGTAGTCGGGTAGGTATTTCCCCAACTCAATTCGTAAGTCGAGTTTGTTCCTTGCAAAGTATTTACGTATTGTACCAAGTCTTTCTCCGCAAAAACAGGGAAAGAGAGGGTTAAACAGAGGGCTAAAGCCGCCCCCTGTTTATAAAAAGTATTGAGTTTCATGTTATTTTATTTACTGATTAATTATTCACGCCCCAATTTGTATTCGGCTCGGGGCCCATCTCCAATTCTAGTACGCCACCTTTCATGATATCCCTATAATCAAGATAGCATCTCGTATAATCCGTCCCGTTTAATTTAGCGGATTGGATATAGGTGTTTTCCGGGGTATTTCGGTTGGCTCGTATGATAAATGTATTCCCTTCGCCAACCTGAATCTCAGTCTTCTCAAAAACCGGGCTGGATATCTCATAGCGAGTATCTCCCGGACAAACCGGATACAAACCACATGCCGCCAATACATACCAAGCGGACATCTGACCGACATCCTCGTTTCCAACCAAGCCTTCTACCTTATTCTTATACGCCTTATCGCAAATGAAACGAGACCATTTCTGGGTTTTCCACGGCTGTCCCAAATGATTATACAAGAAAGGCACATGATGAACCGGCTCGTTCGCATGATTGTAATAAGCGTTCCACAGGAAATCTGTTGGTGTCTTGTCGAACATCGTATCCAGATCGGCGATCACCCGTTCCGTTCCTCCCATCAGTTCCACCATACCCGGAATATCATGAGGCACAAACCACCCCTGTTGCAGCTCATTGCATTCCATACAGCCGTACCATTCCTTCAGCTTACCCTCTTCCGGCCAAGCCTCAAACCGGCCATTCGCTTCTCTCGGGCGGAAGCTATGTTTCTCCGCATCATATAAATTCCGGTAAGACTGAGCCAACTTCGCATAATAAACCGCATCCTCCTGTTTTCCTAATGATTTCGCCAACTGAGACATACACCATTCCGTATACGCATACTCCAAGGTTTTGGAGATACTCTGCGGATTCGGGGTATAGCCCAACTCCGCATTCCCGAACATTCTCGAGGTTTTATCCGCATACCGATAAGCCTTTTCCATATCCAAGCTACAAATACCTTTCGCATAGGCATCCGCCAAGACCGATATAGCCGGATTTCCTAACATACAACCGCTATAGGCGTTCAACAACTCCCAGCGCTCATAGTACTCACGGCCACTCTCCTCAGCCATCGTTGTCAATGACTTCAACAAATCGTTCACCAATACCGGATTAATAATCGTTTGCAAAGGCATCTGACTACGGAACACGTCCCAACCGCTAAAGATCGTACGTTTCGTGAACGTATCCGACTTATGCGCTTTTCCGTCCGCGCCCATATATTGACCATCCACATCCGTGTAAATCCTCGGATCGATCATCGTATGATACAAGGAGGTATAGAAGATCACCTTTTGCTCATCCGTTCCACCGCTGACATCCATCTTAGCCAAAGCCGTATCCCACAACGAGCGGGCACGAGAACGTACCGCGTCAAAATCCCAATCCTTGATCTCCGCTTTCAAGTTCTTTTCCGCACCCTCCAAGCTTACAAAGGAAATACCGGCCTTGAAAAGAACCTCCTCATTCGCCTCAGTCTCAAACTCCGTAAAGAACCCGAGGTGCTCACCCTCATATGCCTTTGGTCTCTCCGAAATCTTTGCGTTCGCTGTCAATATCTGGAAAGCCGGACTCTCCACGAATTCCCGATGCCGATCCTGCCCTGCCGGGATATCCACGCTCCATACACCATAATCTTTCAACGGTTTGGAAAACTGCGCATAAAAATACACGGTGTATCGGGAAGAACCTTCACCATTCCCCCAGCCTCCACCTTCCGGCGTACATTCCATTCGTCCGGCGATCGTATGGTCATCTATCACTTGAACCGCCTGATACGTAGAAGTACCTCCCACACGACGGGCTAAGTCCAACTGGATACGGGACTGCTTATTCTCGGGGAAAACGAATCGCAGCATACCGCTATGAGGAGCCGCTGTCGCTTCCGCTTGTATCTGGTAATCGCTAAGCAATACCTTATAATATCCAGCCTTAGCCTCCTCGGATGATTTATCATATCGGGAACGATACCCGGCTACGCCCCCCTCTTTTCCTGAGTTCGTGCGCAGATCGCCCACGGTAGGCATTACCAATAAATTACCCAGATCACCGTACCAGCCGATACCACTCATCTGCGTAAAGGCGAATCCCTCGATCGTCTCATGCTCGTAGCTATATCCGGAACCATTGTCGCCCCCCGTAATCGTATTCGGACTTACCTGTACCATACCGAAAGGGGTAGTCGCACCGGGGAAGGTCTTCCCCAAGCCATGGTAAGCACCGGCCGCCTCCGTATTCGTACTCGCCCCGATAAAGGGATTTACATAATCAGAGAAATGAACCTCCTCGATAGTCCGGGTCGGACCGGAACAGGCCGTTCCCACCAATGCGAGCGATAACGCCGTAGTCGTTATCCATCTTAAACTTCTTACTAATCGTATCATTTCTTTATAAGTTCTATTCTACGTACCTTCGGTTGGGCGATCTGATACATACGATCCACCAACATATCGATTTGTTGGTTCCAAGCCTCCCGGATTTCCGGATACATCATCTTGGAGTAGTTATCCAGATGGCCGGCCAAGAAGATATTCGTATGAAGGTTCGCCCTTAACGTATCCATAGCGGCGATATTATCCTGAAATAACATGCCCTTCCGCTTCAAGATATAAAATTCCGTCCACGCATATTCCCGGAAACGTTTCTCGATATTCCAACGTTCCTCATTCAAATGCATGACCCGAACGGCCTGCTGATATTGCGGTGTGTTCGTTAACGCCGCTAAGTTAATACCTTTTGCCAAATCCTCGGCCGAAAACGTAGAAATTGAATCCCCGTCTATCTCCAACCTATACGCACCTTTCAATCCATCCACCCGCAATACCTCTTGATTAAGATCCTCCATAATCGGAGCGTATAAGGTCGCCTCATATTGCGTATGTTTTTTCTCCCAGCCCCGAGAGATCGTATCCATCGGATAAGGTAAAGACTTCGCTAAATAGGTAAAAGAGATCGTACCCTTGTCTGATACTTTCAATTCATTCACGAAACAATTCTCGTTCGCCAGCACCACACATCGGGAAGCATCGATATCAACTTTGGCGACCGGTTTACCCGCCAATCCCTGAGACTTCAAGAAGAAATAGGCCATCAACATATTACCGTGGTTATCCGGATGAATCCGATCTCCTTGCATTAAGGTAAACCGCGGATCTTTCGCTTGCTGTACCCTGTTCACCTCCAATACCGGGTTGTGGAAATCCACGAACGCCCAGTCATTCTTCACGGCCGCCTCTCTTTGCAGACGGATGATCTTCTGGATCGTAGCGTTCTTTCCAAGAAAAGGCTTATTTTTCTCATTTTGCCAAGTCTCGTCGTACGGCGTGCCACCGATCATGATCACCCTTGTATCTTTGTGAGATTTCATGATCTTCTGCATCGCCTGAAAGGTCGTATCTACCCGATACATTTGCCGCTCCACGAAAGCCGTAGGATTATCGCCGTTATATTCGAAATAACCACTATCGTTCATACCGAAAGTAGCCGTAACCACCGTCGGATTTTTACCATATACATCCTCCTCGATCCGTTCCAACATATCCCAAGAACTGTCACCACCAGTACCGGCGCTATACATCCGCATCCGCATATCCGGGAAATGAGTGATATAGTACAACCATATATAAGAATGATAATGTCCGCCCTCTGTTATGCTATTGCCTAAAAAAACAACCCGGTCACCCCTTTGAAAAGGGGAAGGAGTTTTCTGCGCATTGCCACACACAAACACAGAAAGCATACACGCCAAACTAAAAAGCCATCGATTAGTTCTCATCTTATTTACTTTTGGACACTTAGAAGTTCAATTGTTTATCCGATACGGCCACAGCCACGAATGAATCAGCACAGCCATAATACAGATACCATTTATTCCGGTAATAGACCAGACCTTCCACGAATACGGTACCCGCAGGGTATTGACCGCTTTTTTCAAAATCATCCGTCGGTTGCAAGAAAGGCTTATCCAAACGACCGATCAATTTTGTCGGGTTATTTACATCGAACAATGCTTGTCCGGCACAATAAGAGTTCGCAGGATAAGCGGTATCCCCTTTTTCTCCCGGTTCGTTTTTACCGTTATACAACAGAACGATGCCATCCTTTGTCAAGATAGCGGGAGGTCCACATTCGGTCAACTGGCTATCGAAATAGCCGGAACGGGGAGAGAACAATTTAAGCAACTCACCATTCTCGTCCAACAGTGGGTCCCAATCTGTTAAATTATCGGAGGTAGCCGCATATACATTCTTCTCCCCCCAGTACATGAAATACTTGCCATTCACTTTCGCAATGACCTGCTTATCTCCCTTTAAAGTCGTGACTAACGATGCGGATTTGGTCGCCTCATCCTTGAATTTGCCATTATAGGCTTTCTCAAAAGCCGGACCGAACTTCGTCCAGTGTTTCAAATCCTTTGAGGTCGCCACCGCCAGGCGAGGCACCTTGCGGTTCCATTGCGTATATAGCAAGACATACGTACCATCCTCGGTCATAGCAATACGAGGATCTTCCGTACCTCCGGGACATTCGTTCTCTACTTGATTATCTTTAGCCGGATAAAAAGCAGGCTTCGTATCCCTCTCGAAATGGATACCGTCAGTAGAGGTCGCATATCCCAAACGGGAAGTCCGGGAACCGATTCCCTGAGCGGAGTTATCTTCCGCACGGTACATCACCACAATCTTCCCATCATAAATCGTAGCCGCCGGATTAAATGTGTCACTCTCCTCCCATGCTACAGAATCTTCCCGCATCGGGCAATAAAACTTAGTTGGTAACGGCTTAATTACCGGATTCACTCCTGTCGGACGCTCAAACCCGTCCAAGCACCAAGCTGTTTCCGATATAGTTTCCGATACAGCTTCCGCCGTCTGGTCTTTCTTTTGAGAGCCGCAAGCTACGGTAACCAATCCCAATAAGCCGAAAGTAGAGACTAATAATGTTTCTTTAATCATGTTATTCGTAGTATTAAGTTATATTTATTTTCCATATGAAGGGGGAGCTATCCGAGTTCCCCACGTCTTATCCGGCTTCCCGGATAATTTATATTCCAAGGTCGCCCCCCGATATAAATCCGACCAATCAATCCAAGTGCCCTCCATCTTCTTTCCATCAAGACTTAAGGAATGGATATACTCTTTTTTCTCATCACCCCCTTTGATAATCACGTCTCCCTCGGGCAAATGTAAAACAATCTTACGGAATACCGGACTATTCACAGAGAAACCTCCCACTCCGGGAATCTCTGGAAACAAACCGATACTGGCAAAGACATACCATGCTCCCATCGATCCTAAATCGTCGTTGCCCGGCAAACCGTTCACACGGCTACTATATTGTTCGTTCAGTATACGCCGGATCACTTGTTGCGCCTTATAAGGAGCCCCCGCCCAATTATAAATCCAAGGGATTTGGAAACTAGGCTCGTTACCGGAGGCGAACCATTCATCTCCATAACTAGCGTCCAAACGTCGGAACATCTCATCCAAACGCTTCTCCGCCGCTTCCTTTCCTCCTATACTATCGATCAACCCTTGCAAATCATAAGGTACCATCCAGAAATAATTCTTATATGTCGATTCCCGCCAATCCGCATCATAACGTTTCCACGAGCCATCCTCGTTTCGGGACTGCAACCAACCGGTCTCCTTATTAAAAAGATTCTTCCAGTTCATCGCCCGTTGCGTATACCAATTACAAACCGGCTCATCATTGCAGGCTTGCAAGGCGAAACGGCCAATCGCAAAATCAGAAGATGTATATTCCAGTAAGATCGAAGCGTCGTAATACCCTTTCTCCAAATACTGTTCCAAGCCCGGTCGAGTCAAAACACCTTGGGAATTAGCCCCCGGCACTTCTGCTCCATAACGCATAGTCCGCAGTAAAGTTCGAGGATCATAGGTGCGAGCTCCAAACGCATACGCATTGGCTACAAGAATCGGAGTCGGGTCCCCCTGCATAACACCTGTCTCTATATTCGCCAGTACCCAACGGGGGAAGCCACCACCGGATTGCTCGGCAAATAAGTAATGAGACATAACGATATCCGAGGTCTCCTCGGGAGCTAGCATAGCGATCAAAGCAGTCTGCGTACGATACGTATCCCAATTACTGAAAGAGGTATAGGATTTTCGGGCTGTCTTATGCACTTGGCTATCCGCCCCCATATATTCCCCATTCACGTCGCTACAAACATTCGGATGGATTAATGAACGATATAGATGCGTATAGAATTGCATCTGGCGATCCTCGTTATCTCCCTCTACCTCTATCTTCCCGAGGTATTCATTCCATTTATCTTGCGTCGCCTGACGGACCGCAGAGAAGTCCCAAGCGGGATTCTCAACCCTCAAATTCTCTCGGGCATTCTCCACCGAGACATAAGAAACACCGATCTTATACTGCACCGCCTGATTCCCCTCTTTCAACGGAAAAGTAAAATACACCCCCGAGTGACTGCCTTCCGCAAACGTATGATTCGCATGTAGTCGCTCCTCCTTCCATGTACCAAAACTCTCCGCATCCGCATCGAACTCAGCCACAAAGTAAACCTTATAGGGAGTTGGGATTCCACAGAAAGCACCACCCTCCGCATATCCCTCGCAACTATGAGGACCCGTAATCTTAATAGCGGCTACTTGGATAGGGGTAGCGGCTACTCCTCCTCCGATAATCACGGTACCCTGCTTTTCCTTGGAAGAAAACGTATAACGAGCCATACCCGTACGTTCCGTAACGGTTAATTCCGCACGTATAGAATGATCTACGGTGGCTGCGTAATAACCGGCCGTTCCGATCTCCTTGCCGACCGGAGTCTGCATATTCAAGATACTATCCGGAGAAACCCGTAAAGCTCCGGCAACCGGAAGCGTAGGGAAATTTCCCATATGATCGCATCCCGCACCACTCAATTGATTGATAACAAAGCCTAGTTGTTTCGTGAAATAAGTCGGGGTAAACTGTACCATACCGAAGGGATAGGTAGCCCCCGGATACAAATATCCGGAAGCCCACCCATTACCTTGAGTCCCTATCAGGGTATTGGTCTTAGAAACGAGATTTGACGCATTTACCAAACCTCCACACAACAAGAAAACATAGCTAACCACACATATTCGCCTTAAAAGCTGTTTACATTTAAACATGGTAATAGATCCTTTTTATTATTTAGCCTTTTATACTATATACCCTTCAATAGAATAAAACACTTACGGCGTAATAATTAAAAAACAGCTATTAACATAAGTCAACAAAAAGGGAATCATATGATTCCTATTCCGCAAACAGCGATAGGGTGTGTTTTCCACTTTCCAACAAGATCGAACCCGCCGATATCTCTACATTATTCCCATCTAACACACAATTCGATACGTTAAATGGAGCGATAAAAGTCGCCGTACTATTCGCAGGAATTTCCAGATCAAGCGAGAGCGATTGGTTCTCCATAGTCCAAGACACACGTGCCGTACCGTAAGGGGTCTCTCTCGCCACTCTCACCCACGTCACGCCATTCGGTATCTGAGGTTTGATAAAGAAATGTTTATAGCCCGGCCTATCCTCATCCGGCAAAATCCCTCCGATCGCCTGACAGAACCAAGCGCCAATGCCATTGAAACAATTATGAACCTTACTACGTTCTCCCGACCAGTATTCCCAAGTCGTAGAAGCCCCTTGATCGATCATATATAGATATCCCGGTAGCTCTCTCTTTTTCAGCATGGAATAGAGAAAATCAGCCTCTCCGTTCTTTATCGCCCAATCGGTCAAGATCGTAACACCCACCAAACCGGAACCGATATGGCCCTTACAATTCTCCAAAGTCTCTCGATATAAACCTTCCTTTACCTCGGGCATATGCTGTTCATCTGTCACGCCGACCAACATCGGATAAATCCGATCGATCTGGGAGCCTGTAGCGTACTGTTTCTTCTCCGGATCATAGAAAGTCTTCTGGATAAGCTCGTTCAATCGTTGGCGACGCTCTTTATACTTAGCGGCATCCTCCGCTTTCCCCAATACCTTCGCAATCTTCTCCATCGTAGTGAGGCAATCGCTTATAAAGCAGTTACTAACCAGATCTACCGATGACTGCGCCGTATAATCGACACCCGCCGGAGCCAACCAATCCCCTAAATACCATGCCCGATAATCCGTATCCGGCCAACGTTTCAGCAATCCATCGACCGTATACGCATCCACATAACGCAACCAATGTCGCATAACCGGATAATATCGCTCGATCAGACGGCTATCCCCATAATTCAAATAAGTCTGCCACGATCCCGTGATAATAAAGCCACACCAATACGGACCACCTCCCGCCGGGTATGGATTCGGTACGCAATGCGGCATACCCCCATCCTCACGGATGCAATCCTGCCACATCTGCATCCAGTTCATATACACGGAAGAGCCCTCATACAATGTCTGGAAACTCTTACAAGAGGCATTTCCATCCCCACCGTATCCCATACGCTCATAATGCGGGCAGTCTACGATATAACCACTGAAAGCTAGGTTCTTGAAAGTATATTTGATCATCGCATAGATAGCATTCAAGTCCGGATCCGAGCACTCGAAAGACGAGGCATCCTTATAATCCGTATGAATCAGATAGCCAGTGACCTCCTCGGGAGCTTTCGCCAAACCGGATATCCTTATATATTGAAACGCATGGTGGTTAAATTTATTTCGGAATACCTCTTTGCCTTGTCCGGAACCGATATACCAATCCTCATACTGTCCGTTCTCCTCTTGTGGCTTGAAATCTTCGTTTTCATTTAACCAATCCGTATATTCCATACGGACCCGGTGGCCTTCCGGTAATTTTGGGAAACTCAGCTCAACCCAACCATTTAACGCCTTTCCCATATCTACGAGCCAAATACTGTCCCCTATTTGTTTGATTCCTTTGGGACGGATAATCTCTTGTATTCGATTAGGCTCACACATCTGGGGACTTACCTCTATCCCGGGTACCTCCACCTCCAACACCGGCTTCCAATCCAGTTCGTCGAGCGTAGCCGTTGTCAAATCCGGCAACGCCTTCCGCCCATCCACACATTCACCCCCGAATTGATGGGGATACCAAGTACCGGTACCGGTCTCACCATACATACTTCCCCGGCCTTCCCAAGAGCTATCCGTAACGAGTAGCGTACTTGTAGTGCCATTTCTTTGAATCTCGTCCAATTGCAGTTTAACCAACGGCCCATCATGAACGGCATTAAAAGTAGCTTTTCTGTACCAACCACGGCCCAACCAGAGCAATAAGTCGTTTATTCCCTGCTTTGCGTACGGCGTAAGATCGTACGTCACCGATAATGATCTTTTGTTTAATTGAGATACCGCAGGCGAGAGAACATCTTCCGATACCTTCCTCCCATTTAAATAGATCTCATGATACCCTAAGGAGTTTACATGAAGGAGTAATGTGGCATCACGGTCTTGAAGCTCGAACTTCTTCCTTAACATCGGATTCTTCTCATCCGGCATCCCTATATATTTCCCTTGCCATTCCGCTTTATCCAAAAGCCCGATCCCAAAGCGATTGACCAGACTCCAGTCCGAGGATTCCCCTTTATCGCCCCATACCCGGACTTTCCAATAGGCCAGCACACTAGATCGCAACTCTTTCCCTCGATAAGGGACCATCACGGAAGCGGACGATTCCACCTTACCTGAATTCCATAGATCGGCTTTGCCTTGAGCCAGCAAGGAACTATCCGTGGCTACTTGTATCTCAAAATACGCTTGCCGCATAGTTTGCCCGTCTGTCTCGATTTTCCAGCTAAAATGGGGATGGGTATTGTCGATCGCAACCGGATTCTCCAAGTTCTCACAACGAAGATCTTTTAAGACGATCCTCCGTCCGGATTCACAGCCCGACATCAGTAACAATAGGGTCACAAAGTAGATAGATATACATTTCATGATAAATAAATTGAGATTACGCATGAATATACTTTCTAATGGCTTACGATACTTATATCCCCGGTAAATATTAAGATTTATTAAACAAGAAAGGCGAGCCACTCGCAAATGACTCGCCTTCCTATGATTCCTCAAGAATGGCTAGAAGCGGATCTTGTAGGATTGGTTGCCAATATAAATTATATAAGACCCTTGTGGAATACTCGTGATAGTCTCGCCTACAGGCAAAGATAAGTTCCTATACAAACGCCCTTCGAATGTAACGATACAAGCTGTGTCCATAACAGGAGTCTGGATATGCAATCGTCCATTCTCTCCCCATACTCGCAAGCCATTGGGATCTACCTCTGCGTTATCAGTAGGATTATCTTTCACGATGCCTGTTACGGTAACAACGATATTACTCGTTACTTTCTCAATCACATAACGGCCGCTTGATACCGGACCAAGTACTGAGCCATTCGCTTTCACTGTCAGTTGAGGCGCACTGTAGCCGTCCTTCAAAGTCAGTGTGAACGCAAAACTCTTGCCGGATTCTACATTCGTGGAAGACTCCGCAATCAAGGTAGCGCCCTCTACAACTGGCAATGTCACCATGTAGGTGGTCGGGGTTGGCTCCGGTTCTGGTTCTGGTTCCGGAATCCTATTACCTGCCGCCGTAATCACCAAGGTAGCCGTGATCTTCTCCAATGCGAAAGCACCCGTGCCAGAATTGTATGTATAATCCGTAGACGCTAGCGTATTCTCTCCCATCTTCACAGTAATGGATGTCGGAAGCGTATAGCCGGAGGCTGCTTTCAGCGTAAGTTCCACTTTGGAATCCTTAGCCAAAGGCTCGAAAGAAGCCGGATCGGAAGTGAGGTTAACAAGATTCGGGATTACCTCAAAGAAGCCCTCTTGTACACCTTTCGCCTCAATAACGATCTCGCCATCCACATTCTCAATCTCGATTATTCCCGTCGTATTGTCATACGTATAGTACTCAGAACCTGCTGCCCTAAGCAAATTCTTTTGCTTCAACAAACGACCATTCATCATCACCTTTATGACATAAGGGAATTTGTATCCCGTAGCTGGTGCTAATTCACATTTGAATGGCTCTCCTTCTTTCACGGTCTGTTCGGAAGTTTTGATCTCTATGTTCTCGGTCTGTTCTTTCACTTGGAAGATCTCCGCACCAGAAGCTTTAATGGAAACCTCAGCGGTTACGTTCTTTATTTCTATCTCCCCGGTCTTCGGATCATAGGAATAGCCGGAACCGGTAGCCAGCACTTTATCACCCATCATCACCTCGATCGTGGAAGGAAGCCCGTACTGTGGGGTCACTACAGATAACTTACCGGTCAAGGTCTCACCATGTTTAATCTTCTTGCCTTGCGAGATATCAGAAGTCAAGTCTTTTAACGTAAGGGCTACCGCATAGCTCTTCTGTACGCCTTGCGCCGTGATCGCTAACTCGCCGGTTACTTTCTTCAAAGAGATTTTTCCCGTAGCGGCATCATAGGTATAATCAGTTACGTCTACCAAGGTCTTGCCATCCATCACGATCGTAACCTCAGTCGGAAGCGTATAGCCCTCATTCGCTGAAAGTTTACATACGAAGGTATCACCAAATGTCGCCTTGGCATTCGTTGGAATGTCGGAAGTGATATTAACTAATGAGGCCGTAACCGGATAGCTATTCTTCACGCCTTCCGCAGAAATAGAAAGCTTACCTGTAATCTTAGCCAAATAGAAGGCTCCTGTAGAGGCATTATAAGTATAGTCCGTTCCGGCTATCAAAGTCTTACCGCCCATTATTACCGTAACGGTAGCCGGAAGCGTATGGCCTTCGGCCGCCTTCAAGCTCAGCTCCACCTTACCGTTAACCAATACAGGATCGAACGAGGCGGGTTGGGAAGTGACACCCACAAGGTTAAGTATCACCTCGTAGTGACGGTCATCGATGCCGGAAGCTTTCACGGTCAAGTCACCGGAAACTGCTTTGATCACGACTTTACCTGTTTTAGCGTCGTATGTGAACTCTTCCGCTGTCAGTGCGTCATTGCCCTTCAAGATACTGATCGCATCCGGAAGCTTGTAGTTCGTAGCGGCTTTCAAGGTAAAAGTGAACGATTCGCCTTCCTTTACGGTTGTAGCCGAGGTAATAGCCGGCGTGGAGGTTAGGTTCTTCAATTCTGCCGTTATCTTATAAACGGATGGTTCAGACATTCCTTCAGCGGTAATGGCTACCTCACCTCTCACATTCAATATCTCTACTTTGCCTGTCTTGGCATCGTAGGTATATCCCTTTCCTGCCTCTAAAGTGGAACCGGACATCTTTATCGTAATGGATACCGGAAGCATGTAACCGCTATTCGCCGATAAGGTAAACGAGAATGCCTCTCCTTCTTTCACGGTCGTAGCGTTCGTGATAGCAGGGGAAGAAGACAGATTCGACAAATTTGCCTTAACAGGATATGTGGCGGGTTTGCCGGGAGTGTCCGACTGTTTAAATAATACGGTATATATCATACTGTCATCTCCGTTCATAGCCGTAATCTTGATCTTCCCTTCTGCGAAATCTCCTTTCCATACTGGGTTAGTTATATCAACCTTCGCCTCGCCTTGGACAGCCTTGGCCTCAAGACTTAGCTGAGGCCTTTCTTTTAAGTCTTTGGGCAGAAAGACTGTGTAGGATTTCCATTCGCTATTTAACGTAATAGGGATGGAAGTGCCATTTATCCTATAGCTAAGCGAGGCTAGAGAGGTGTCCGAGTATTTATAGACATCATCACTGACCTGTATTCCATTCGCACTTATATACAAATGCCCAAATATGCGTGATATATATAACTCGCCTGTTTGTTCATTATAGGTGGCATAATCTGGTTGTGGCCATGCATGATTTATAAAGATAGACTGATAATAAGCTTCTTGTATCGAAATATCATTCGCCTTGGGCAAGGTAAATCCCGGTTTGGCGACTAATTTGACGGTTATATCCTTATTATACTCCAACTTTCCCGGGGCTTCCAAGCCTAGCCCCCCGTTACGGCAATCAAGTTCCCAATCATAATAGACCTTTTGGTCTGATACCGGCCCCTCCACACTACACATATCTGCGATCTCAGGAGAGAGTCCTCTTATCACCGTCCAATTCTTCTTGTCCGTGGAACAAGCGACCATTACGTAATCATCCTCGGACATCTCCACGATAAAATTACCGGAATGCCTATTCCCATAAATCGTATTTCCTATTGATGCTTCATTTACGTAGCCTATACTCTTTATATTTCCCTCACGATCTGTCAAAGCATAGGTTAAGTAACCTTCGAAAGGCACATTTCCCGTATTTATGATGGGAAACATAACGATATCCTCACATTTCCCATTCGTGCGTATTTCAAATCCATTTCCCTGTGCTGATTCATATACATATAGTGAGGCGTTATTCTCGCTATCCTTGTTTGGTTTTATATTTATCACCATCTCATGCCCCCGGTTGTAGCCGCCCCATGTCTGATCGTTCTTGGGGTCGAGCGACGAAAGCACATAGAATCCGTTATACATACCGCCCCATCCCCAGTTGATATGATAGCGGCCATAAGTGTCATATCCATCACAGATGAAGGCATGCGCCTTACCATAGAAAGCGTCTACCCTTGTCTCGGTCTCGCTTCCATAAAGGACAGGGCGTCCATTGTCTAATTCCTCATGGATGATCCGTTCCCATTCTTCCCATGAATAATCCATATCCGAAAAACTTTGAAGCAAGTGCTTCATCTGTCGGCTATACCCGAACACATCCCTCATCGCAACTAACGCATCATCAATATATGCGGAACTTTCCTCAAGCTTATATCGCATGCTCATGTTTGCCCCTACTTGCCATAGCAAATTCGAGACTGCGCCGATATGCTCTGCGGCAGAAGAACCAGTCAACTCGTTTGGCATATTATTCCAATCGTAACTCCCGTAGGATATGGATAAGTCGTTATATGACGGGACTCTATTTTCCGGGCGGGCTTGTTCCGGATAACCATGATATTTCATCAAGATACCTACAGCGGTCGCCATACAACCTGTCGGCGCATGTTGTCCATTCTTCAAAGGAGTTTGTCGATTGAAAGGATCTCCTTGCCCCCAATTAGCCGTTGGCAATAACACTTCTCCTGTAGCCGCCCTTAAATAGCCGCTTAAGTAACGGTTCCATTCGGCTTCCATAGCAACAGAGGCCCTCATGTCTATTTTATCCGCATACGTGATTTGCTCTTGATAGTACGCCAGTATCGCCCGTAGATTCTCCGGTAAATTATCCGGATCAAAATTACCCTCGTCCGATTGTCCTAGAACCGGGTAAGCACGATCATCGCCGGAGACGATCACGAACCCCTTGTTTCCCGGTACGTTAAACACGAAATAGTCCGCAGCACCATCAACCGTCCCGCTTCGTAGCGCAGAACTCGATTTTCCCGGAGCCGCCGCATAAACCAACGTCAAGTCTCCAGCCGAGCGCAAGCCCGAACCCGCGTTAGCCACGTTCTCCGCCACCTTGCGAGCCGTGGACACGTCTATCCTTTCTGCCCGGACCATCATGGCCGACAGGCAAAGGATGATGATTAGTAGAATTTGTTTTCTCATACACGATAATATTTATAATGAATAAAAGATTTAACATTCGTTCACGGGTATGCTCATAGCTTCCCGTCTATGACCGGTGATAGAGCCTATGCTATGATCCATGAGAGAGCCTAGGCTATGAGGGGTGAGAGCCTAGGCTTTATCAGCCCTCATAGATGAGGCTCTCCGCCTTATCAGATCTCGTCCGGACTCTCACTATTGCCTCCGGCACCTACCGTCAAGAGGATGGGGAACTTATAGGTACGCGGGTCCTTCACCAAGCCGTAATTCGCCCCCGCCTGCGTAGTGACGCTCAGCCAGTACTGCCCCTCGGCGAGTGGCGGGATCTGGATGATGATCTCGCTCTTGGTGTTGCGCACGATGAGGGAGACCTTCACGGGCGTGGCGCCCTCCTCGTCCTTGGTGAAGTAGACGCCTACAGATGGATCATCCCCCTTGATAAGCAGCGTGCTGCCGAAGATGATAGCCGGAGCGTTTGGAGTGATATGGAGGTTCTTCTCGTTCGTGGTAGAATCCGTGAGGCTCTCGATCATCGGGCCCACGGTAGCTACGTCGGCGTTCACGTAGATGTTTTCTAGCGCCTTCAGGAGGGTGGCGCTGGGGGTGAACATTACGGTGATCTTATTCTCCGTAGAGCGGAAGTCTGATTTCTTTCCGTCGAACGAGCCGTTGATAGTGAGCAGCCATTGCCCGAACTTGTTCACCACGCAACGGCCTTGGGCGAGGGCCTCGATCATCTCGTCGTAGGAGAGGTCGAGGATGTTGGTGATCGTCTCCGGACGATACTCGGTACGTTTCTTCACGATGCGGTTCGAGATGTCTGAGGTTCGCGTGGTTCCGGTAATGCGGATCTTTCCGGTGAAATCGCCGGTTTTCTCGGTTAACACGTTGTCGTACAGATCTACGGTCAAGATGGTCTTTTCTTCTGCCATGATGTTTTTTGTCTTTAATGCCCCGTGGTAGTGGGGCGTTACCTTTTAATAATGTTTATCACCCTTATTCGCGAAATAAGGGGAGGAGATATCGCACGTCCAACATAAACTAAAAAAACACGCATAACCACTATTTTTAACCGCATATCCACGATATATGCGCAATAAGCATAAATTTGGATTAATTAGAGGATACGATATCTGTATCCCCTTCAATTCCTATTTCTTAATAAATAGATAAAAGTGATTGTTTATCAATAATATTTTTTACATTTGCCAAGCCTTCCGTTGAAAATAGCCTATTATAGGTAATTTTTATGCTGAATAGGCTCTTCCCCTTATTTCGCGAATAAGGGTATCACCCAGCCGCCAAAAGCAAATCCACCTCTTCCGTCACCCTAGCGTTCGCACGATTCAATTCTGACTGTTCCAAAGAGGCCAGATAAAAACGTGTTGTTTTTTCCGAGGTATGCCCCAACGCTTGGCTAATGATCGATAAAGGGACTTGTTTCCGCAAGGCGTTCGTTGCCCATGTATGGCGGATCGTGTAAGTAATATTTAGAAATGCAATAAAAAACAGAATGACGAGAATTAAACGTAAAACGTTTATAATTAAGCGTTTTGCAAGAATTGCATAATCGTCTGACCTGCAAAAGAAAACAAAATATTGCAGTGTTTCAGTTACCAGACTGTTAGCCGCCTGTTTCGGAAACAACGGCAGGTAACCAAGTTTTTACCGACAGGAACAAAGCGGATTTGTATTCACTGTTTATCAATGTTTTGCATGCCAAAGGACGCTTTTCAAAGGAGTATTTTTACAACCTAAAAAAGAGCGTATGAAAGTGGAAAAATTCAAGGTGCTGCTCTACCTGAAAAAGAGCGAGCCGGACAAGACCGGCAAGGCCCCGATCATGGGACGGATCACCCTGAACCGCACGATGGCGCAGTTCAGCTGCAAGCTTTCCTGCACTCCCGAGCTATGGAACGCGCGTGAGAGCCGGCTGAACGGCAAAAGCCGGGAAGCGGTGGAGACCAATGAAAAAATAGAGAGGCTGCTGCTTGCCGTACACTCGGCCTTCAATTCCCTCATGGAAAGGAAGAGAGATTTCGATGCCGCTGCCGTAAGGGACCTGTTCCAAGGTAACGCGGGCACGCAGATGACCCTGCTCAAACTTCTCGACCGGCACAATGAGGAGATGAAAGCGCGTGTGGGCGTGGACCGTGCGCCTACCACGCTCTCGACCTACCTCTTCACCTACCGCACGCTCGCCGAATTCATCAAAACGAGGTTCAAGGTCCCGGATCTTGCCTTCGGACAGCTCAACGAGCAGTTCATCCGTGACTACCAGGATTTCATCCTCCTGGAGAAGAAATACGCCGTGGACACGCTGCGCGGCTACCTGGCCATTCTGAAAAAGGTCTGCCGCATCGCCTACAAGGAGGGGCACTCGGAGAAATACCATTTCTGCCACTACAAGCTACCCAAGCAGAAGGAGACCGCCCCACGGGCGCTCAGCCGGGAGAATTTCGAGAAGCTGTGCGACCTGGAGATACCGGAAAAACGCAGGTCACATGTCATCACCCGGGACCTCTTCCTCTTCGCCTGCTACACCGGTACGGCCTATGCCGATGTGGTAAGCATCACCCGGAAGAACCTCTTCACGGACGACGATGGCTGTCTTTGGCTGAAATACCGGCGAAAGAAAACCGACTATCTCGGACGCGTCAAGCTGCTGCCGGAGGCCCTCGCACTGATCGAAAAGTACCGTGACGATACCCGTGCCACCCTCTTCCCGCCGCAGGACTACCACACGCTCAGGGCCAACATGAAATCCCTGCGCCTAATGGCGGGGCTGAGCCAGGACCTTGTCTACCACATGGGAAGGCATTCTTTCGCCTCATTGGTCACGCTCGAGGAGGGAGTGCCGATCGAGACCATCAGCAAAATGCTGGGACATTCCAACATAAAGACCACCCAGATATATGCCCGTGTAACCCCGAAGCGACTGTTCGAGGACATGGACAGGTTCGTCGAGGCAACCCGCGATTTGAAACTTATTCTTTAATCCCCAAACAATTATTATCATGCGCAGTACATTCAAGCTTTTATTCTACATCAACCGTAACAAGGTAAAATCGGACGGCACGACCGCCGTCCTCTGCCGGATCAGCATCGACGGAAAGAAATCGGCTGTCACGACAGGCATCTATTGCAAACCCGGAGACTGGGACAGCAAGAAGTGTGAAATCAAAACAGCCAGGGAGAACAACCGCCTTGCCGCCTTCCGCAGCCGGCTGGAAGAGGCGTACGGGAACCTGCTGAGGAACCAGGGAGTGGTCACGGCCGAGCTGCTCAAGACCACCGTATCCGGTACCAATTCCGTGCCGGAATACCTCCTGCAGGCCGGAGAGGTGGAACGCGAACGGCTCAGGGTCCGCTCCAAGGAGATCAATTCCACCTCCACCTACCGCCAGTCGAAGACCACGCAGCTTAACCTCAGGCAGTTCATCGAATCCCGCGGGATGAAGGACATCGCTTTTTCGGACATCACCGAAGAGTTCGCCGAATCGTTCAAGGTCTTCCTCAAGAAAGAGCTGGGACACAGGAACGGACACGTGAACCACTGCCTGTGCTGGCTCAACCGGCTCATCTACATCGCCGTGGACCGGGAAGTATTGCGTGCCAACCCGATAGAGGACGTGGCATACGAGAGGAAAGAAGCACCTAAACTAAGGCATATCAGCCGCAGTGAACTGAAGCGGATGATGGAAACCCCGCTGCCCGACCCGATGATGGAGCTGGCGCGCAGGACGTTCATTTTCTCCTCGCTGACCGGTCTGGCCTACGCGGATACGAGGGCTCTCCATCCCCGTCACATCGGAACGACCTCGGAAGGGAGAAGGTATATCCGCATCCGCCGCGCCAAAACGGACGTGGAGGCGTTCATCCCGCTGCATCCCATAGCCGGACAGATACTGGATCTTTACAACACCACGGATGACGACAGGCCGGTATTCCCGCTGCCGGTCCGCGACGTCCTCTGGTACGAGGTACATGGAATGGGCGTGGCGTTAGGTATGAAAGAGAACCTGTCCTACCACATGGCCCGGCATTCGTTCGGAACCCTGACACTGACCGCGGGTATTCCGATAGAGAGCATCGCCAGGATGATGGGCCATACGAACATCGACAGCACGCAGGTCTACGCCCAGGTCACCGACCGGAAGATATCCTCGGACATGGACCGGCTGATAGAAAGAAGAAAGCCTGCGGCTTCCTTTCCGGCCGCAGGCTAAATAAAAATTGCCGTCGGAATCGTAAATGCAATTCCGGCGGCAATCCTTAAACTTGAATACGATATTATACCAATGCAGGGTGATAATTCTCCTCCAGCAGCCTCTCGATGTCCGATTGCCTGTATAGGATCTTCCCACCGAGCTGGATATAGGGAATCCGTCCTTGATCCCTATAATCCTGCAGGCACCTGCGGCTGATCTTCAACATACCGGAAAACTCCCTGTCGGTCAGGAACCGTTCCCCGTTGAAGGGAGGACGGTTGTCACGGGCAAGACGCTCCATCTTTTTCTCCATGTTGTCCAGCAGGGCAAAGAACCTGCGGACACGTTCGTTCTCCTTGTCGATAATGCCTTCCATCTCTTCCGCTCTTTAAAGGTTTTCGTTCTTCCTTCTTTCTCTCACCTCCTTCTCCTTGCGTCTGATGCCGACGTAGACCATCAACTTCTCCACATCCCCGGGCTTGTAATAGAACTTCCGCTGGAGGCGGGTGAACGCCAGCCGTCCGGTATCGCGGAGGGTTTGCAGGGTACGTGGCGAAATGTCAAGGCGCAGGCAGACATCCTGACCGTCCAGTCACTCTCCGGATTCCTTACAGCGGTTTCTCTCATACAGTCTGTCCACACGTGCGGACAGGTTCTCGGCACGTGCCAGCATCCTCTCAAGGACACCGGCCTCGATGTAGCGTATTTCCATATTCCTAACTCGTTTAAATGTCAGTGCGAATATAAGGGAAGAAACCATGAGAGGCAAGCACGACCAGCACACTGGCAGGAATAGTCATGGATAGTCGGCTATTGTCATGCGAAAGAGGTAAAGAAAAAAAACTCCACCGTACAAAATAAGTATCAAAAAAATGAGTATAAAATCTCTGGAGTGCTCCATATAGGCTAAGAACTTTATCATTGCGATTTCAACAAGTGGTTCCAAACGAGAAATTGCTCCTGAACCTTATTTGTCCTTCGTAGTCTTTTCAATAAAAAGAGACTAGAACATTTAATTATTTGGAATTTAAATCTTATTTTTGTAACTATGATTATAAAATCACTGGTCAATAAACACTTTTTAAGGATATAAACAAACTTCTTGTTGACATTCAGAGAAAATTTGCCGTTTTTCAAAAAGATGTGGAACAGCTGGTTTCCAAAGGCAACAATGTGGCAGGTATGAAAGCACGTAAAGCTACGTTAGAATTAAGGAGTTTGCTTAAGGAATTCCGTAAGATGTCGGTTGAAGTGGCCAAGTGATCTTTTATCGTCAAGTAGAATATATGTTGAGTTTAAAATAGCCTTCAAAAAATTGTAGTATCATCATGGAACAGAAATCAAACGTTCAATACAGGGCAGAGAAAGAATATAAGAATAGCCGTGAAAAATTCTTTCTTTTATTAAGAGAGATAATTTCCAATTCCATACATGCCGTTTTAATTCGGCAAAATAAAGAAACGAATTTTATCCCTCAGCTAGACCTAAATATTACTTTTGATGAAAATCAATGTAAAATCGAATTAAGGGATAATGGTGAAGGCTTTACAGAAAAAAATCGTCTCTATTTTGAAGAACTTGATAAAAAAAACCTGGAAAAGGAGCAGTTTAATTTCCATCCTTTGGGCCAAGGGAGATTGGCTATTGTATACTTTACCGACTCATCTGAATATGAAACGGTGTATAAGGATAAAGATGGTACATATCAAAAGCGAACCATTCCATATCCAAATACATCTGATGGACTTTTTAATTTTGATGAGTTTGTAGAAGAGATGCCAGAAATAAAAGATACCTATACCAAGCTGACAGCATACTTAAACAAACAAAACACATTAGGACGAGCAAAAACTTTTTTTTATAAATACCCAAACTCAAAAGCATTTAAACAATGGTTTATAGAAACTTTTTTTCCATTCATTGTAACCAATGAACAGCTTGTAGTAAATATTATTTTCAATGGAGAGGATGTTACTGTAAAAAAAGGAAATATTGAATCTGAAACAGAAAGAAAACCCTTTGAAATCAATCTCGCAGAGGGTAATAAATCTTTTATGCTATGGTTGATAAAAAAAGGAACACAAATGCATGGAGAGAATCCGGTAACCTGTTTTGCAAGGAACTTGAAAGCGGATTTATCCAATGGGAAATTAAGTTATTCAATTGATAATAATGACGGTTATTTATTGTATTTAACATCGGAATATTTCGATGAATATGTCGACACAAAAGGCGAAAAAATAGAAATCCCAATTGATGATATATTAAAAATAAATAAGAAAATAAGTGAGATCTTGGATATTGAATTTAGCTCTATTATAGAGAACAACCAAAAGGAGACAAAGCGTAATTTAAAGAATTTCAAAAAGAAGTACCCCTCGCTTGAGACATTTATTGAAGATAGTAATATTATCGATGATAAAAAGATAGTAAATGAGAAAGATATTGTACAATCTGCTATTGACGAGAAGAGTAGGATAGAGAAAAAGTTCTGGAATCAAATAGATAGAGAGTTCGAAAATGAAGAAGATAAACTTTTTAGTGATTCTGAAGAATGTTATAAGCTTTTAAACTCAAGTTTGCATATATATGTCAAACATCGAGAAAGTGTATTGAAACGTTTGCATATGTTAATTCAAAAATTTGATGAAGACGGAAATGATAAATCAGAATTAGAAAGCTCTGTACATGAACTCTTTATTAAAAGAGGAACAACTTTAAGTGATTCTTCAAATATCAATCATTTACATAATCTTTGGATTCTGGATGACAAGTTCACAACATTCTCAAACGATTTCAAAGTTAAAAGCACCAAGTCAGGGCAACCTTTGTCAGATGTTTACATTTGGGCTGATGACCCAGAAAAAACAAAACAAATTCTGATCCTTGAGTTAAAATCAACAACAAACGCACATAATGCAGGAAATACCAAAGAAGGAATGATAGCACAGGTTAAAAGATACGCTCACGATTTTTATAAGCATCCACATAAAACATTGAATTGGACTGTGAATACGGAGCAAGTACAATATACAGGTATCATTCTTGCTAGGAAATCCGATATAGACAAGGAGTTGACATCCAATAGTTTTAGTGGCGGATATAAACCTATCCCATTCCTTGCAAATTCATATTACTTTGAGGACAATTTTTCTAAGGATGACAATCCGAGAAATAAAATGGATATTAGGATAGAATTATATTCCTTTGAAGACATTTATGAACTTGCATCAAATAGAAACGATGTATTCTTTAAACTATTAAAGAAAGAATTTGATATTGAATAAGTTAATGAGAAAGAAGAAGGGAATAAAATATTTTTTAGGATAGGAATAAACGGAATTCATCGTTTTGAATCATTCATTACCTACTCAAAAGAAAGCAAAATACGGTGAGATGTTAAGGAGTAGGCAGACATCCTGATCGTCCAGTCATTCTCCGAGTTCATTACAGCGGTTTCCCTCATACAATCTGCCACATGTGCGGACAGGTTCTCGGAGCATGTCCGCATCATCTCAAGGACATCGGCTTCAATGTAGTATATTTCCATGCGCTCAATTTTTAATGTTCATTGGTGCGAATGTAAAGAAAGAAACGATACCTGCCAAACAAAATCAGTCCACTAGCAGGAATAGCCATGGATAGTTAGTTTTTGTCATATGGAAAAGAAAGCCGAAGCAGGGCTGGATTCACTACCCCCTTTGGCGTATGTGAAAGGAACGTTGCTATGAAAGAAAAAATTCCTCTTCACACATGGATGAAGCAACGCTGAGAATTCGACAATAAAAAGATGTGGCTTCTCTGCCCGGGTAAATGCCATGATTACAGAGTTTTTCATGTTTCTATACCATCAGGCCGATTACCTTCAAATTAAAAACTTATCCAACCTGTGGCAGACCCGGATGGGAAAGGCAATGATACCGCTGAATACGCATATAGCCATATGCCTAAATATAGAGATACGACGATAACGATAAGCCCTTCTATCGGAATAAGGATATAGCGGGATACACGGATAACCATATATGATTATCGGAACAGCGATATGGCAGGTTGTGGGTATATGACAGCGTCCATATACCTGATTTCGTTTTTTTTATTATCGGTATTTCAAATGTTCCAAAAAGCTCTTTTACAGATTACCATCCGGGATGATCACCTAAATTCACATGTACCAGACTTTCTATTTTCTTGATTACCAAACAACCAGAATACCAAAAAACAGGATACCCTGAAATCCTTTTTCCCTAATGACAATCGGAGAAAGCTACCATAACAAACATTCTTGTACCTGATGGCATAATATACCTAAACAGCCTTTTGACGGCTGATTGACCAGAACTTCAGATCCGAGCTTGTTTCCCAAAACAGCCGGTTATTTGTCGAAATCTGTCATTCTGTAACCGTCCCTGCCATCCGTTTTTTCTCTGTGGACGTTGTCTTTTTTTCTCGTGGTATTATGGTCATGTTACCGGATGGGAAGAGCCATCTCCATCACAACCATGAATTATAGTGTAGCCATATTTGTATATAGCCGTATGATACGCTATCCGGATAATGCTATTACAGAATTGCAATATAGCTGGATATTAAAATAAGGATAGCCGGAAGCGAAGGGAGCACGCACCTTTCCGGATACAGATATCTTAAAATCTCCATTTACAGAAGTGTATAAATATCAATTCACTAATGGAGAACTATAAAGAAAAACATAAGTCACACATGGCTACCTGTCATTCTCCATTTGCAGATGTGTATAAGTAGCAATCCGTTAATGGAGACGATGAAAAAACAATCAGGCGTATACGGCTACCTGTCATTCTCCATTTGCAGAAGTGTAGAAGTAGTAATTCGTTAATGGAGAATAAGGTATGTAAAGGGCAGATTTTCCGTATATTCGCCTCCTTATCCCCGAATTATGGGCGTAAGTCACATGGTTATGGAGATATATCTATCTTTTAATGGGGAGAACAGCCGGCAAATATCTGATGGAAAAGCCCCACAAAACACAGGAAAATAGCCACACAACAGTCTGATACACAATAATTATTGGATAAACGTGGTCCGCTCCTGCGGACAGCAAGTTGTGTTTTCGTTTAACCGAAAACGAACGGTTTAACGGCGAATACGCCGACAAACCATTTCAGCCTTTGCCTCCGGAGTCGGTATGTTTATAAGTGGAAAGACAACCGCATTAAAAACAGAAGCAATTTACAATATTAAAAAAATCAGAAAACTTTTTATGGAGTATATAATCTATAAAAATATTACATAACCATCAAGTACAAAATCTTATTCAATCAGTGATTGCAAGGATTGTGGAGCTTGATTTTTCCTATAATATTTCATGTCATCTACTGTTATGAATAAATACCATTGTGATAAATCTGGAAGCTGTATCTGGTATGTCAAAGATATTATTTCATAGAGAGGAGATCATAGACTGCAGAAAAGACGCCACCACAAACAAAATTGAAACAGCTTCTCAACTTATTTTATTCTTACCAATCAGGATTTGTTTCAGAAGTGAATTTTTAGACATTTCTACATTGGATATAGGATACAGATACATCTTGTCACTCCATGTAAGCTTGTCAACAAGCTGACAGGTATATTCCTCGCTTTGGCGGAAGTAATATAATAATTGTCTATATTGTAACCTCTGCCGGTCTTTCTTTCTACAGGCATGAATGCCACCACCATGTCCCATGACCTGATAGAGCTTGAGGGAGTTACCTTCTAATATGAGTACTGTAAATTTCATGCTTATATTTCATGATATCTTTATGAAATTCTGCTCTTCTCCTTATTATTAGCATAGACGTAATTCCCCAAGGGCCCTATCTTGAGAAAACCCTTGAGGAATAATTTAAATCAACCAAACAAATCCTTGTGTTTCTACCTTCTATCTCAAATCCTTACTCTTGACAAGAACGCACCCCAAACCCGACAGCCCGATAGTTGGAGGTGCTCAAAGGGATCACTTGCAACGAGCTGAAGTACAGGTAGTGACCCTTGGTCGGGCTGGACGGAACCGCCGACCAATAGAAGCCGTCGCTACTAACGTTGCTCACCATGCCATTGGAACGGTAGCGATACCCCGACGCAGGGAAGAAGATGGTTTTACTCTTTGAAGAATCAGTGTAGAAATTCCATCCCTTCAAGGAACTGCTGCTCCACGTTCCGTTGATTTCAGAAGACGTACTTGTACTGCCTCCGGTTGTTGTGAATCCAGTGAAAACATTACCGGGAGGAAGTTTGAAGCCCACAGGAGAGGGATCATAGACCGTTTTTACAACAGGATTGTCATTGGCGGTATAAACGGTGTTATCGACACTCCAGAGATTCGCATAAGCATTATCGCCAGAAACTTGATTCTGCATCACATCGGGTTTGAGAATATAGTTCATAATACAAGTAACGCCGGCAGAGAAGTTCTCTGTTGCAGGATTGCTTTGGGAAGAAGTGCCATTCTTGTCATACCAAGTTTTATTGGTATCGGCCAATCCGTTCGAAGGACGCAACGGATCTTTACGGCCCCACTGATAATAAGGATGATTGCCTCTTATTGTGATTGAAGCCGAGACTTGTCTGATGGTCACTTCCTTGCTTGCGTCTCCAGCAGTGAATCTCACCTTGCAACTACGCTCTGCATAAGTTGTGACATCATCATCACACCAGCCGAGATTGACAGGCATAATATTGTATTTTACGTTTTGGTAATTGGTTACCTCAATTACATTGTCGATGTTCTCATCGGTCACCCAGATATGCCAGG
The DNA here is from genome assembly GCF_002272965.1 of Parabacteroides sp. AT13. NCBI lineage: Bacteria > Pseudomonadati > Bacteroidota > Bacteroidia > Bacteroidales > Tannerellaceae > Parabacteroides > Parabacteroides sp. AT13. The sequence continues at coordinate 1,622,633 of NZ_NQMH01000001.1, forward strand.
ACCAAAGTACGTTGTTACTTGCATCCTTGATTGCGATGACGGCATTGCCTTGTTGGATAGAAAAGCGGTCCACTTTGAAAGAGATATTGCCGCCATTGGACCCGGCGTTGTATTTTATATCCGTAACCAGGTCCATCACATCCTGCCAAACCAGTTCGGCTTTAGCCGGTGTACATCCATTATTATTAGCGATGTATGGATCGGAGATCCCCGCCCCGGTATGATTGATGAAATTACTCAGAATATTGCTTCCGGTATTGCCTGTCTTATAGGCAGACTCGTTGGTTGAACGATTTTTAAGGGCATTCCCATATACCAGAGGGAAAGAGTAGTATCCCGGAGCGCTGACAACGTAGCAGTTGGCGGTATTTTCATCTGTTGGACCGCCATCAGTCTGGTTGGAGAGGTTATAGGGAGTATCTGCAGTCCCTTTGGCTGTCGCATTTTGCAACGCGGTCGTATGGGGGGATGTATCCGTACCGGTCTGTACGCTGACCGTTGCATCGTATGGCTGTGCAGAAGTCCCGCCGGCTCCGGATGCCGTGAAAGCGGTCAGCCACTCCGGTCGGGTGTCTGTCCAAGATACTCCGTTATCTACTGAATATTGTGCGGTCCATGGGGCAGCTTCTTGAACCCCTTTGGTGTTCTCACGGTAGCTGGTGACACTGTATGGCTGTGTACCGCCGGTATAGGTAAAGTCGGCTGGCCCCGAGACGGTAAGCGTGTAGCTCCAGTTGATGGAACTGCTGGAAATTTTATAAGTGACAGTCTTGCCAACAGGCCAGGATGTACCTTTGATGTCAGCGGTCAGCGTGTGGTCGATGCTGGAATTGTCAGTGAATACCACTTCGAGTTGTGCACCATCCGGAAGAGTCTGCGGAACCATCATGAAGGTCTGCGCTTCACTCGTGAGCGCCTCGTCAGGTGTGCCTGTTGTCACTTTATCCAATGTCTGCGAGAAGGTGGCAGGTGTATCCAAATCACTCCAGGTCTGTGTCCCCATATTGTAAGTCCCTTTGGAATAAACGTTTTTCAAACTGACGCTCTTTACGGTACCTACCTGCATGTCATCTCCGCACACGAACCTGATGGCGGTAAGGGCATGATTGAAACTAAGGGCCACGGCAGTGTTGGTGTTGCCGGCCAGTTCATCCGTCTTTGCCACGAGAAGGTCTTTTTGGTCGTTGACATCGCTCGGAATAGTGACGCTGATGGTGGGAGAACCTGCCTGTGTCCTGCCGGAAAGTACGTACTGAGTGTTGGCTGTCGGAGCATAGGCGAAGAACTTCATTTTATATGAAGAACCGGGCCAGTAATGGGTGGAGGAAAGCGTATAGCCGCCGTCGGACTTGCTGGCTGTGGCGTTGTAGAAGTAGTTGGGAGTTTTGTCTTCGCTCCAGGAACCGGTATACGAGTAAGCCGAGACACCGAAACTCTCGTACATGTTGACATCCTTTATGGGAGTGGCACGGGTAAGAACGCCCCTATCAGGCCGGCTGTCCGAAGGAGGGAGGGCGATGCTGTCGGTGTATAAGGTGTGTAGGTAAAGAGAAGTGCGACCGCCTTGTAAAGATGAGACGCTGCCCTGTGGCATGTCTGTTCCTGTCATGGTTCGTGCCGATGGACCCCAGCTGGATTGTATTACAGGGGTAAAAGAGATACTTGTGGAAGTTTTACCGCGTTCCAGATCATCCTCACAGGAGGAAAGACAAAAAATACCGGCGACAAAGACGAAAGGCAGCAGACGCGAAAGGTCTGCTCTGCCAGAAAGAAATATAAATCGTCTCATATACATATGACATTAAAAAATGTGTATCAATAATATAAACATCGAAAATAATTATCTCGTAAAATATCCGGCAAGGAACGGACAGGGTGAAAGATATACGGCGATCCTCCACTTGCCCTCTATATCAAGAGCGATCCCTGTCCAATCCTATCCGGACACTGAGAGAGTCAATTCACATTGAAATGAATCACAAAAATCAAATTACTTCATGTCAATATCCATCGGTTGGTCTTGCCAATCGTCAACCGTTACAGTGAAATATATAGGTTTGCCCAGAATAGGATCGCCGGGATCGTCATCGGTTGGATCGGGATCTACATCTGGATCGGTCGGGTCCGGATCAGGATCCACCTGGCCTCCTCCTCCATTATCACCGCAGAAGTTCAGCGTATAGGTGTATTTCTTGCCCGGTTCCCAGTTGGTATCGATTGGCACTGCGGAGAATGCATATTTTCCGTTCTTATTGTCTGTATCTGTCGGCTGAGGATACAATAATGTTTCATTAGTGCCATCCAAACTGGAAATACGGCAAAGTACGGACAGGTAAGCCCCGGTTTTATCGGCGTTGCCAGCCCACTTTGTCAGTTGTTGCGGCAGAAGCATGAAATTATCATCCCCGAACATGATGGATTGGGCGTCAGCCGTCAGTGTCACAGGGCTATTTCCCTTGATATAGTAAGCCTTCTCATGACCTCCATCTTTTCCTGACCAGTCTGCCCATTGAGATTGTTCTAAAACATATGATGACAAAGTTTCTGTTTCCGGAAATGTGAACTTCGCCGATGTCGCCGCATTCACGATCCGGACACCTATAATCTCTATCTTCATATTTGCATTGGAACATTTGGCCTTTACTTCAATTTGAGAAAGGGCATGCTTGAAATTCAAGGGAACTCCCGACCCTTCATTGTCAGCCTTCGTGCCCTTATTGTAAGCAATGACAAGGTCTTTTTGCGCTGCGACATCCTGCGCAGGAGAAAAGCCGGTTATACTCTTTCCTCCATTGTTTATGTCGACTGTGCCACCAGGCGTTTGAGGTGCATATGCGAAAAAAGCGAGCCCATAACTCGGCCAATAATAAGTGCTTGCCGTTTCCCAGGAATTCCCGCCATCTGGAGAGGTGACTTCCAAATTCGTGAAATAATTGCTGCCATTACCAATAGCTGTTACATTGAATGCCCCGAGATTGCTCAAGGTTGTTACCGCCTTGGTACGCGCCTTATCCAAAGACGCGCGGAAAGAAATACCTCCTCCTTTGTTCACGTCAACAACATCGTCGTTGGTACACGAGGCTAAGGCTACAGCAGCCATAGCCGAAAATAAAAAATACTTTTTCATAAAAAATTAAAAAGGTTTAATGAATAAAATTTCGAAGATTCTATATCAATAAATACACATTTTACATCACATTATAACATCCACGTCTATATTCTGCCATTCATCGACCGAAGGGTGGAATCCTCCACCATTTACGATCGGCTTCGGCAGGGAGAGACCATCCAATAAGATGTAGACATCCCGCGGATCGGCCGCTTCGTCAACCTGTTTGCTGACGTCAAAGGTGTAATAATTCTTGCTGCCGTCAGCCATGATAGCGTAAATCACCAGCTTGTGCGCCGGTTCTCCCATCCCCACTTGGCCGAAAGCCAGAAATTCCGCCGTTAGCGTGGAGATCCCGTCGGAAACCACCTCGAATGGAACGGTCGCCGGATCCGGCGTAAGTTCGTTCCGACCGACCCGAAATCCTCCCGACAGGCCCGATAAGGATCCGGAAAGACCCTCCGGAGAAAGATACTTCAGGTTAGACACGTTCCGGATCTCCACCCGGTAACGGCACACCGAAAGTTCCGGATAAAGGGTTACCGTCTGCTCTTCCTTGGATATTTCAATGGCCAGATCGTCCAGGCGCTCGCTGTATAGCCGGTCCGGAGACCTGGCAATGCGTTCGTCCCACGTGCCTTCTGCCCGGGGAACCGAGGTTGATGAACCTACTGCCAGAGCGCCGTCCGGAGCGTAAGCCTCAAAGCTGTCAAAGAGGTCTATGTTGCGGTAAAGAACGGACTCCGTGTCCGAATTGACACACAAGGCCCTATAACGGCCTGCCGGTACGTTAATATATCCTCCCCGGTAATCCGTGAATTCGTAGGCCTGCGCCTTGCCGCCATCCAAAGGGAACAGGTACAGGCGCATGGTCTCCGGTTTGGCATCGGGTGCGTGCACCCAGTCGAAAACCACGTGCAGCCCGGCTGTATGGGAATGGTCATCACACAGTTCCTTATGCTCGCATGAACTGAATACCAGAACCGCTGAAATGAGGAACGCTTGCAGGATATAAGTCATCTTGTTCATTGTTTACCTCCTTTCTCCTGATTGTAATTGCCCCGGCCCAATAACCATACCAGCGAGATCTCCGCTTTGGTCGGGCCCACCCACTGCCGTGTCCTCGTTTTCTCCCAAACGTAGCAGGCATCAACCGGAACATACTCGTAACATGTTCCGCCCAAATATCCCAGGCCCAGTGAGAAATCAAGGTTCAGCCTTCTGGCCACGGGCAGGGAATAGCCATATTCAAAACCGACACCGTAATGGGCCTTATCCCACAATGTCCCTCCGGGACGGCCACCCATATAACCGCGCCTCCCGAATTCGAAATCATAGGTTAACAACTGGCCGTAAACACCGACGTGGTGGCCGGTCAGTGGTTTATCGGATGCACGCTGACCGAAATATTTGCGCAGGCCGACTTCCCCGCCGTACACCCGCCAGTAACGGTGGCGCCTGTCATTTTTCCACCAGCCGTACATCCAGTTGCCCCCCAGTGTCCATCCCTTGCCAAGAGCGAACTCCACGCCGATGTTCGGCACAAGCAGGGCGTCATAGACAAGGTTCGTCTTGAGCCCCATGTAGAACGGTTTGGAAGGTCCGGCAACAGGGACGGGGAGTTGGACCGTATCACGAAAAACAATCACCCTCTCAACCGTATCACGAACAATTACCGTATCAGCCGGTTGGCCTTCCGTTGCTCCCACCGGGGGGGCTAGCTCTTTTTCCATCCCAACAGGAGCAAATTCGCATTCGACCACCGAAGTGTTGCGGAGCTCGGGGAAAAAATGTGCATGCATGTATCGCCATGCCTGTCCGCCCCTTAAATTCATCAACTGCCGTTTGCGGGAATCCACGACAACACCGTTACGGGTCACCCATACAGGGGTATTGCGAAGGATACGCAACACTTCCTCCCGACAGGGCATATCCGATTCCTCGACAAGAGAGGTTAAGCCCTCCCAATCCTCCCCCAAAGAGACGGTTGTAAATACCGAATCCGGCAAGAAAAGACGCTCCTGAAGAATGGAACGGAAAGAGGCGAGCCGTTTATCTGACAGACGTCGGTTAAAGGTCAAGCCCCCTTCGGGAGAGGCACCGGAATGCAGACTCAAACGGCACAGCACGGCTGTTGCTTGCCGGGCATGAATCCCTGCCACAAAGGCATCCAGGCGCGAACCGTTCTCCCCATAGGAAAGATCCACAACGGAACTGCCCACAGGAAAGCAGATACGGCAACGCAACGTATCACTTCCGTAAACTGCCGCATCCATCTTCCAGATAGAGCAGGACAAAAAACAGAAAAATAAAAAAAATCTCATATTTATTTTAATTATTTATTATAATCAAAGAGAAGCTGATAAGACAGGAAAAAAGAGATAAAAAGTTTAATTTGTAAAATGTTTTCATGGAATACTACGGCTTAATAATTATTTATGATTTGTGTCAAAAATTACAGCGCAAAGAAAAATAATTAAAGTCAGACATATATTGTCATTTCGGCTCTATTATTTACCATTTACACTCAAGATTACTCCTTTTTATCTATATATCCAAAGCAAACTAAACTGATTCCAATTGACAACGAAAGATATCGGCTGGGGATTGTTCTTTGGCGTCTGTTAGATCACTGTTTCGTTTCCTGTTGTTTTAATATTTGTTTGACTGAATGCATGCAGCAATTGCAAGACAACGCTATGAAATACTGTTATTGGTTGATGCGGGGAAAAGTAGAGGAAGAAACCTAAGATAAACTGGAAACCAAATTCAACCGACAGAGGGATAACGGCTTTATCCGGAACCGGACCGATTCTATGATCGATTTTGAGTACTGTAGCAGGAAATAGGGGGAGTGTTGGAACGTGCAAGGCTGACCAATGAACAGGCGAGCGGTTGAAAAAGGAAGTCGGTAGGTGCGCCATGGACAGGAAAAGCTGAAGTAATGAACCATATTCCCCGTTTCGGCTGATTTAGTTAGGCGACAACACTATTCGTCCACGTCTTTTGAGATACTTTATGGCTAATCTACATCTCAAAACGCACAAGTATTGAGGAGCTCTCCTTAATAATACGAAAATTGCCCAACGATGCCGCATCGGAGGATGAGACATTGACATTGCTTTGTGCAAAAGGGAAAATGATACTGCGCTTTTCTTTCACAATGCATCTCACATGTCCTAATTTATTGACCAATGCCTCTATTAGCTAAAGCGCTTTCAGGTACGCCGCCTTTAATGCTTCGATCTTCCCTTTTGGGTGGTACATCGACATAGCTTTGTTTTTATCACCTATGCACATGATGTTGATCCCTTTCGTGTCTATCAGCTTGAGTACTTCATCTATCTGATTGAAATCTGTCAGTGTAATGTCAAACTCTTAGCCACTAAAAAGTCTTGCTTCAGTCACCGCCAAAAGTCACCGCATTCTTGTGTCTGGATGGTATCCTTCGGGATCCCCTTCGTTTAGCGTTTGTATCAAACCTTGTTCAATTCGGCTCAATGCTACTTTGGTACAATATTTTTCCGATTTAGATTTCCCGCCAAACTCTCTTCCGGAATATTCTCGAATCTCAATGAGATAATGGATTTTGTTCGGTACGATTTCCACTTCGGATGTTTTCAGCTACTTAAATCTAATGTTCATTTGATTCCTGAACCTGCGCAGTAAACCCCATAAACAAGACGATTGCCTATAAAGATAAGTAAGCACTCAATTTAGGGCATCCCCCTTCGAAAGGGCACTTTTCAGTGCCCTAAACCGAGTTTTGTTAATTAATTAGTCTTGAATTTAACATTGGCTGGCAGCCAAAGTGATTTTGTCAGGAACCATGTTAACATAATCCCTGCATCCGTTAAAGATATTTTTGAAAAAAGTTCCGATGAAGTTCCAGACAGAACTGCCATGAAGCTTTACCGTTCCAATCACACTATGATATGTTGCAGCCATCCCAGCACCGGCATCACTACCATAATGAAGTGAATTATTACGTTGGGTAGTCAGCTTTCGAATGGTTCGCTCTGCCAGATTGTTGTCTATAGGTAATTCACCATCATCCAAGTAGGCAAAAATCTCTTTCCAGAACCGGTTCAGATAATTGAGAGCTTCCCTATAATACTGACTTCTAAATTCTGAATCCTTTGACAGTTCACTGTCCAACTGACTGCGCAATTCTATCAGGAGTTCCTTCGTTTCCAGACTTTGCCTTTCCCGAAACCTTTCTTTTGGAGTTAATCCGGCATCATCGTATTTACGCTCCCTCATAAAGAACTCCTTTAAAATTTCGGAAAAGCGTTCTGCAGTCGGTTCACCACCCTGATTGGAAGCCTTGACAAACTTGTTCTTGGCATGTGACATACAAACTTGGTGTACAGTATCTTTAAAACGGGCTGATTTCAGATCATTGCCGATAAACACATAAGCATTGTATCCGTCGGACATGATACTCTTCAATTCTGCATCACCCAAAAAGTCTGTAAGTACCTCACGACCGCGCGAGCCATTCTCATAGAAGAAAATGGCTGTTTTCCGAGCCTTGTTGACCAGAACCCAAATATAGCACTTCTTATAGTGATCATATTTACGCACCTTACACCAGGTCTCATCGCAGTTCACTATCGAGTCTTTTTCCAAAGCTATGGACTTCAATACACAGACCAATTCATCCAGGTATTTCTTGCCTTTCTTAAGCCAGTTGCGCAATGTGTTTTTAGAAACGGTCATGCCCATATCTGTCAGCCATTGGTGAAGAAGACCGAAAGTCACATTCTTCACATAAACTTCATAGGCGATAGCCTGCAGAAATTCAGGAGTAGCTTTAGTACCCTCGAATCTGGTCACCACCTCCGGATGGCCTTCAGAAGGGAAATAACCCCACCTGGGCTTTTTACCAGGCTCTGCATAATGAACCATCTCAAAACATTCTTCCGTAAGGAAAGTACGGAAACTGAACACCCGTACCATTCTCCTTTCAATGATGCGACCGGGAACCTTTGTCAAGTCAGAAGGATGCTCTATTACTTCTCCGGATACTCCCGTCGTTTTATAACCGTCAGGACGATTGGACAAATCACGGCCTTTCCCGGAAGGCTCTTTAACCTCCGGTGATTGGACATGACCAACCGAATCCGTGCGAAGCGTATCATCGGTTCCATCATAATCATCCTTCTCCTTGTTCCGGTCTGAATCACCCGTCTTAGCTTTAGATTTGATCTTTTGACGTCGATCACCAAAACGTTCCTGATGGGCATAATCAAGTCTTTCCTGAAGTGATTTAATCTTACGTTCAGCCGATTTGCGAAGTTTATGCTCTTCTGACAACCGATTCTCAAGGTCAGCATGTTTCGATTCCATAGAGGACACCTGAGCCTTCAGATCCTTCATCTGAGCCATAAAATCCTCCAAAACAAGCTTCATGGCATCACTTGTCAACCGAAGATCCTGATTCTGTTCGGCAAGGTATTGTATGTATCGCTCTTTCTGATCCTCTGCCATACCTGCACTATAATTTATAGGGTTGCGTGAGTAGGTTTCCCTACTCAACAACTCTCGTTTTGTTGTAATTATATCTTGCAGATCGATCATACTTAAACCTTTGATTTACAGCATTAAAGGTAATAAAATAATCGCAAAACCGCAAGTGGATAAATAGATTGATTATCTGATTTTTAATGTTTTAACTATAGGATTCTCAAGAATCAAAACCACGTCCTTCCAGGCAATCCGATAAACAGTATCTGCCCCGTTCCGCTCTACTTTCATGAACTGATAGCCTGCTACAAACTTCTTTTCGAACAGACTATATGAACGATTATCAAATGAAAACATACGGACTATCCTGCGATTTCGAGACATGACTATAAAGACGTCTCCATCATTGGGCTCACGGTGAAGCCGTTCACGAATGACAGACAACACACGGCTGTGTTTACAACGCATATCGGTAAAATCACGGACATAATAAAAATGATTCAGACCGGTAACACTCAACATAACCCCTCCAACTTCTCTACCATACGAACCAAATCCTGGTAGCTTAAATTCTTTTGGGACAAATGCAAGCCATTGCTGATACGAATCCCAACCCAAATACGAACCGGGTGATCATCTCTGCTTGGTGATACCGGTTGAGGTTGATCACTAGCCCTGGATTTTTCCTCATGACCAATTGCAGGAGCACCATCAACCTGGACTTCAACTACTTTTTTACGGGTATCCTTGTACCATTTCTGAAAGATGTTATAAGGAACTTTGTTCTTAACGCAAAACGATTGGAGAGATTCTCCATGAGGCAAAGCCTCGGTCTGGTATTGAAAGTAAAACCTTTCAAGATCTTCACTGCTATACATAAATTCTAAAATTTTTGTTCGCAGCGAAGATAGAGGTTGCAATCAATAGCCATTTTTTGACTGCTTACTAAAGATAATTGTATTTTCATAATAGAATCGGATTTAGTTTCATACGAACCCGATGAAAATACAAGCCTCTGACAATTTGATGAATAATGAAACTTTTTGTGACTGTAAAAGATAAAAGACAGAACATCTAAACAAAATCTTACTCTGACTATCAAGCATAAAGTCAAAAATTTATTTTGTGCATCAGAGAAACTACGATTCAGACCTAACTAAAAAACTTTTTCATAAGTAGCATTACATAACATATAAAAAACAGACATATAAAGCAGAAAAAGTACGGATAACACAGTCGGAAATCTCATTGAACAATCCGAATCGATTCATCATATAAACAGGATCTGAAAACTCTCCTAAAATCAGTTCTCTGTACGTCTATTTATTTGTTCTCTCCATTCTTTAGGAGGACATCCCAGATATCTTTTACAATATCTGGAAAAATGAGCCAAAGAAGCAAAGTCGAATTCATCGGCAATGCTCCCTAACGACAAATCTGTAACCGAGAGTCTATATTTAATTTCTCCTAACAATTGCATCTTCATCCATTTGCTCGGTGTTTCCCCGAATTCCGCAATGAATTGCCTTTTAAAAGCAGGAAGAGAGAGCCCACACAACGATGCTAGTTCCTTTACGGTACTGCATTCTTTGTAATTGTTCAGAACCTTATTTCTTAAATCCTGGGATCGACCGATAATTGTGTAGAAAAAGTTTGCCTGTTCCTCCCTAGAATAATAAAAACGAATGTTCCAAAACAGTTCTTTGAGCTTAGTCTCATGAAAGTGTATACAGTTTGCTCCGTCTTCCAGATAACGAACCAAAAGTTCAAGAAATTTTAGTAACTCGTCCTTTATTACAAGAGATTCCATGTGATATTTGATAATTTTTTTTAAATGGAACAGATCTGAAAAAGAAGCTTTTTGGCAGGGCGATATACCTCCTTCAAATAGGGCGACAACAACTTCACTTTCTTCCGACGAATACATGTTGAAGAGGCTATCACGGCTCCAAAAGAACATTTTCCCCTCTGAAACTGTGAACTCAAATTCGTTATACAAGAACTGCAGATTTCCTTTCAGAACAAACAAAATACAATCTTTTATCAGTCGCTCTTCATAGTTTATTCCTTTATCAAATTTATAGTAGCGAAATCCTTCCTCTATAAAATTTGAATAATTATAACAGGACGTATGTTCATTCAAATAAAAAAGAGACATAGCATATTTTTATTTATAAAATATTATTATTTATATCTTATTGTATAATTAATATCTATTTCTATTCCGCATTAAATCATAGAATAAAACGTATGCCAAAACGTTACGCAAAGATTAATAGAGTGTAATACATTTGTAATCAGATAATTATTATCTAACAACAACAGAGTTGCATGTGGAATAGAACAACACATATGTGGAATAATTCCACATATAAAAAGGAATATTTCCTACAGAGACATTATACTTTTTTAAATATACAATTTGTATTTTCCCGGATTATACGCCCTTAGTCAAAAGACTATGAACTCTCCAAAAGAGAGTTTCAGTTCATTATGTACTCTTGCTTCAGACGAAAGCGTATAGTTGCTACCGGGGACTTGCTGGCAATAGCATTGTAGAAATAGCTCAGGGCTGGTTCTCGCTCCACCTACTTGTGTAAGCATAAGCCAGTACCCTAAAATAATCGTGTATATTGTTTGTCGTTACAGACGTGACACGAGTCTTCCGACCCGTTGCCTCCTCCTCTCTGACTATTGAAGGAACGGTAATACTGCGGTATATAAGGTGTAAAGATAAAAAGAGAGGATAACCACCTTGTAAAGAAGCGACACTATCCTGTGGTACCTCTGTGCTGGCCATGGAACGGATCAATAGATCCCAGTAAGCACGTATTTCAGGAGTAAAAAATATGTTTGCGGAAATACGCCCCCGATCCAAATCATCCTCACAAGAAGAAAAGTAAATATTACTGATGACGAGCAGTGAAAAACAGGCACGAGACAAAACTTTTCCACCAGCTATCCCTAAACGAAATGTTCTCATAATATTAATAAAATAGCAAATTATTTTGCAAATAAAAGCAATTTGTAATAAAAACCAATTATCATTTTAGTTCTATCATTTACCATTTATTTCCTTTTTTTTCCTTTTATAAAATAGAAGTAAAAAAACAGTGAAATATAGAATAAAAAATAGCCTTTTTAAGCCCCATAAGTGAAAATTTACTCCTAATATATCAAAAAGTTGTAGGTGAATGAAATCTCTCATTCGCCATCTAACTTCTTTGGCTAATTCATAAAAGAGAGAGGCTAACTAGGGAAAAGAAAACTTTTTCTGTGTACTTGAGTGAAATTGGCCTCCTGATGGTTAATTTTAAACCAATTGAAACCGGAAAAGCTTGTCTTTGTTATACGTAAAACGTATATTTGCATTGAAAATATCGTTCTTTGAATGATGCAAAAGAGAACTAAATATAGCTATTCGCTCGTTTCTAAAACGTTACCTATCATCCGTAGAACAAGTAATAACTATCTATATTTCAACTAGATAGAAAATATGTTATGTTTTAAAACATACGAGGTCAGATGAATGGGGCGAGATAGCGCACGACCGATCTTCTTCAACGAGTTATTATACGAACGCAGTATCGCCTTGTATTCCTCATGCCCTACCTCTCTACCCGGAGATAAAATAGGGAAAAGGTACGGGGAAGAAGCGTCCGCATACTTATTAATCAACCGCCGCATCCCCGCTGTTATCCCGACACGGATTAAGATCCCCGTCTTCTTACGCCGATATACGATTTCCTCGCCATACAGGTTCGCCGTAGTCAAGCGAGCCATATCCGCAAAAGGCATGCCGCAAGATAAATAGGCGAACGTACAATAGTCGATCACGCACGCCAAATCCGGCTCCTCAGACTTCAAGGTCACGATCTCCCGGAGCGACTCGTTTCCCAACGCCCTAGATCCGGCTCTTTCCCGCTTCAAGTTCAAGTACGCGAAAGGCGATACGACGCAAGCCGGCAACAGACCATCCCGGCAAGCTTGGTTATAAATCGAGCGAAAGTTGCTGAGGTATGTATTCACGGTATTCACTCGCAAGCCGGCGGATTGCAGATAAGCGACAAAACGGCTTATTAAGCCCGGGGTTATCTCCGGGAAAAGAAGGTTTCTCCTACCCAGAAAGGCGCAGATCCAATTACGGGTAGTCCTATATAAATCGGCGGTGTTATGTTTCCCCGCTAAACGTTTCTCCCGGATGCGTTCGGTGGCATAGGTATAAAATGTGATGCCCGCCTTGCCCAAGCAGTTATTCTTTCTTTTGCTCATATCTCCTTTTTTGATGATTAAACGTATTATTATCTACCATCAAAAATAGCATAAAAACAAGATCAAGCCAAGTCCATCTCGGGCTCGTGAATCAAGTCGGTCATCACGTAGAAGTCGGCGTAGCCCTTGTTGGCTTTATACTCCGGATAAATAAGTAGCTACGGGGAATCTTTATAGATTAATGTTATCCAACTTAAAAGAGGAAGGGATTATCCCACATAAGTCGGAGACAATCCCTTTCTGCCGGAATAAAGTACTTTTAGAAAGATACGTCTACAGGGACGACCTCACTATAATTAACCTTACCGTTTGTCGTTACACCAACACGGATATACATCTTATTTCCGTTTCCTTTCATGATGGCCTGCTTATCCTTATTGTTGAAACTCGCACTTTCACTTAAGCCGATCTCTTGGGTTAATACCGTATTTAGGATATCCTTATCGGACACGTTCGTATAGTCAACAGTCACCAATTCCTCCGAGTTACCGGACATCTTATCGATATAAGGGCTGATATGCCAAGCCAAAAAAGCATTCTCTATCTTATAGTCATCCTTGCTACGAGTGATCGTATAGGATACCTTCAACTTCTTGTTCTCGAATACGGCGTTGTTTACATCGATTCGGGCGTAAGGAATCACCTTGATATCTTGATCCGTCAGTCCACCGGCGTTCAGATCAACCACCATCGTATCCACCGGATAGAAATTAGTCTGCTCCAGCGTCAAGATATATTGCTTACTGAACATCCACGAGTTCTCGTAAGTCCCATCGATCTTGGGATACGTGATAACCGGAAGCTGCGAGTAATCATCACCCGTAGAATAATAACGGTCACGCTCATACATACGTATCTGGATACTGCTGGTACCCTGTACCGGCATCGGGACAACCTCGGAGGTTTCCGCATCGATAAAGCGGCCTTTGATACCGGAATTAGGCTCATCATAATTATCATCCTCACAGGAGGCAAAGAGGCAAGAAGCCGCCAAGACAATCGCTATATTATATATGATCTTTTTCATGATTCTTTTTCCTTTCATTAATTAGAAACCGGGATTATTAGGAGCCAACATCGGGTTGCTACCCATATCGCTATCCTTGATCTTTATGTAATAGTTACGTTCCAAGAATACCTTATTAGGTTTCGGAGCCTTACCAGTCGTAAAGATATATTTACCTTCCCCCCAGATATACCATGGATAAAGCGCCATGGTCGGGAAATCGGCCAGTTTGATATGCGCAATATGCCAACGCTTTAAATCCCAATGACGATGATTCTCATACGCCAACTCTACGCGACGCTCATTACGGATACGATCCAATGAAACCTCCCCGGCAGAAAGCGTACGGATGCCCGCTCTCTCACGAACCATATTCAATGCAGTAGCGGCATCGCCCGTCTTGCCTAATTCCATAGCGGCTTCCGCCTTGTTCAAATACATCTCGGCCAGACGGAACACCGGCCATGGAGCATCTGATTTATTTCCGGAGATATCCGTCACTCCCTCGTCTGAGAACTTCTTCGTGTAGAAGCCGGTCTTTCCAACATCCCCGGTATCCCACACGCCATCCTTACCTAAGATCTTCATTTGGTTACCTTCCTCACCATAATACTCGTTCACGTTATTGCTGGTGATAAAACGGGCATCCCCAGATTTAGAGGCATCGTAAATACCCCGACGAATCTCGACGATCCCTCCCCTACATTCATCCATCGGTAAATAGAAAGTCGCCCGAAGACGTGGGTCCTTGTCCTTAAATAGATCCAATGGAGAGTCATATTTGATATAATTGCCGGAAGCATCCTTCAATTTCAAGGTACCGTCTGAACCATCTTTATATTCAAAAGCCTCTATTAAATCGAGTGTGGGATTCTGTCCGCAGCCATAGCCATTCTGCACGAAGCTAAACGGCACATTCAATAAATCCCAAGAATGGCCTAGATCGGTAGCCAGAAACTCTTTCCAGAAGATAAACTCCGAACATCCTCTTTTCTCCAGAAACATATTCCGGAAGTTCTCCACCCGGTCCGCATACTGGTTGTAAAGCGTATATTTACCCGAGTTAATCACTTTATCCGCCGCCTCGATCGATTTCGCCCAATATGCGTTAGCGTCATCACTATTCACGCCAACGATACCGTTCAATTGCACTTTGCCGTATTTAGCGATCGATGCCGCATACAATGCCGCACGAGATTGCAACGCATAAGCCGCATATCGAGTGGCACGGGTTCTTTCCACAGATTCACGGGTCTCCGGTAATTCCAAAGCGGATTCGTCTAATTCAGTTAGAATAAAATCCCAGACTTCTTGCTCCTTATCACGGGAAACTTGTAAGCCATACAAGTCTTCCGGACCGGTATATTGCTGTACTTCTGTCACGATAGGAACGCCTCCGTAGCGTTTTACCAAATTAAAATAATGGAACGCACGAATAAAACGAGCCTCGGCGATCAATTGCTGCCGTTTGCTTTCCGGCATCTCGGCCGCATTCAGCTCTTGCAACACCAGATTCGTCGCTCGAACAGCCTTAAAACCGTCCTCCCACAGACCAAACCACTCATCATTGAAATTCGCACGGGCAACGTCACCCGTACCAAGATCCCCAGCTTGGTAAGCTCCTGTACCCTCATCCGAAGCGGTCACTAAGCTGACATTCCAAACATCCCATCCCTCTAAATAAGTGGAGTTATGTTCCATCTGCATCTGGTTATACAATCTAGAGAACACTCCTGTTATCAGATTATCATCCTTCCAAACTTCCTCGTCCGGCAAACGGTCAGTCACAGGAACATCCAAATCACAGGAAGAAAGTAATAAGGAAGCGCAACACAAGGAATAAATTATAGTTCTTCTCATCTTCATTTTTCTTTTAAATCCTATTAGAAACTAACGTTAACACCGAATGAATATACTTTCAATTGCGGATAATAGAAACTTTGCCAACCTTCTATTGCCTCTGGATCTGTATATTTGACATTCGTAATTGTCAAGGGGTTATACGCATTAGCATATACGCGCAAATGCTCAATACCCACCTTGCTTAAAAGATTCTTGGGAATGGTATACCCAATCTCAATAGATTTCAAGCGAACATAGTACGCATCAGTCGTCCAATAGGTGGATTTTTTCGAGTTATTATCATTACCCTCAATACGTAAAGAGGGGAATTTGCCCGGTACCCACTCACTATCCGGATCATTATAATCCGCCTTATGCCAACTATCCATCCATACACGGAAACCATTTCCCTCGCCCGGTCCACGGAAAGGACTGGTCAAGGCATTCAATACCTGCGTATAGTTCGAGGCTCCTTGAAATAAGATATTCACATCAAAGCCTTTCCAATCCGCAGCTAATGTCAGCCCGAAATTTAAGTCAGGGAAAGTTCCTTTACCTATCACTTTCTCATCATTCGCATCAATCAAGCCATCTCCATTCAGATCCTTATATTTAATATCACCTGGACGTAACGATGAATTACCTTTACCATCTTGGATCGGTGAATTATAGATCTCATCATAAGACTGGAACTGACCGATATGTTCATACCCCCAAGTAACATTTTTCCAACGATATGCGCCATTGTCTCTCCAATTCTTATATTGATTCAGTGGTAATGCCTGCTCCTTATACAAATCCTTTTCACGAGCATAAGCCACATTTCCTTTGATCTGTAAATTCACGTTCCCGATCCGTTGGACAGTACCTAAAGACAATTCAAAACCACGATTATCACTACTATTCAAATTCTCCTGCGGCAAAGGGATACCAGAGGTAGTTGGTAAAGAAGTGTTACGTGTCGCCGGATATCCTGTCGTCTTGCGATAGAAGTAATCGAACTCAAAACTAAGCTTACCGCCCCAGAAAGAGCCATCCAAACCAACATTCGTAGTCATTACCTTATACCAAGTAATATTCGGATTCGCCAAATTCGCTTCTTTCATACCATTCGTAATCGAAGCCGAAGAGTTTCCTGCGCCTCCCAATATAAATCGATCCTCAAATTGCCATCCACTGACGAACTGACTAGCGTTTAGTTGGCTATCATTACCAATGCTTCCCCATGAGGCACGTAGTTTCAAATTATCCATCTGAGGTACCAAGTCTTTCATAAATTGCTCTTCAGAAATACGCCAGCCAGCAGATACGGCAGGGAAAAATCCCCAACGTTTATCCGGAGCCGTCTTATAAGAGCCATCATAACGAAAACTGAACTCAGCCATATATTTACCCGCATAGACATAATTCAAGCGGCCTACTAAACCGCCATATTTATAGACCGCAGAGTTTCCTTCATTATACATATTATCCACGTCACCTCTATCTAGCTCAGGTATAGCCGATGTTGTCGAATAATAACGTCTAGCCATGAACCAGTTCGTATTCGTCTCTTTCCACTCCCATAAAGCCAAAGCTTCCACATCGTGCAAATCATTGAATGTATTCTTGTAGTTCAATGAGTATTGCTGGGTAGTCTTATAATAAGGTTGAGTTTTCTCCATCAACTCTCCCTTCGCAACCTTCGTTATCGGGTTATACGTATCTTGAACCGAATCGTAGGTATAGAACGTACAGGCCGTCTTCATCTCTTTCTGAGCCAAGTTGGTATAATCATAGGCGAAGAAAGCACGGGCTTTTAGTCCTTTAAAGATCTCATAATTCAAGGCTAATTGACCGTTAAACTCGACATTGCGCTTATCCTTGAAGCCTGTAGCGTCACGATCGAGCATGGCTACCGGGTTCAATTCATTATTGTCCGAATTATAGTAGTAGTTTTTATTATTATTGGCATAGACAGGGACATTCGGAGCGTTCGACTTAATCGCTGTAAATAACTCGATACCTTCATCGCCCGTCCAATACGGATATTTATAATCATCGATATGACCGCCTAGGCCCACTTCAGCGTTCAATTTACTGGTGATCTCAGCCGTAATATTTGAGCGGAAATTATAGCGCTTAAACTCTTGGGTAGATTTTAAGATACTCTCTTGATCCAAATATCCTAACGAGAAGAAATAGCGGATCTTCTCAGAACCTCCATTGATATTCAAGTTATGCTGTTGTTTCGGGGCAACCTTGCGGACCGTTTCCGCATACCAGTCGGTGGACGGATAATTGATTGGGTCCGAACCTGTACGGTATTTCTCGACCTCTTCATCCGTAAAACGCTTGGATTGTCCGGCGTTCATCAACGCTTGATTACGGTAATAGGCATATTCATACGCATTCATCATCTCAAGGTTCTTTACCGGAGATTGCAAACCGATAGAATAGCTATAGTTAATTTTAGGGCGGCTCATCTCACCTTTTTTCGTCTCAATAATGATGACACCATTCACTCCTTTGAAACCGTACACAGCGGCGGAGGCATCTTTCAAGACGTTCATAGAAGCGATCTCATTCGGATCGATCTGGGTAAACGGACGTTCCACTCCATCCACAATAACTAACGGCTCTCCAAAACCACGGATATTAAATCGATCCGAGCTATCGACACCTGGCTCACCCGTAGACTCTTGATAGCGTACACCCGGGATCTTACCGATCAAGTTTGCCTTCATATTCGGTTGGCTAACCTTTGCCAGTTCCTCGCCCTTCAAGGAGGCGACAGCTCCGGTTAAGGTCGCTTTCTTTTGCGTACCATAACCGACCACTACGACCTCATCCAATTTTTGAGTATCTTCCGCTAATTTAATATCGACCCGAGTCTGCCCTTTTATAGCGATCTCTTGAGGGCGATAGCCAATATAAGTAATTTCCAAAATGGCATTGTTAGGCACTTCCAGCAAGAAATTACCATCCATATCCGTAATTGTACCGTTGGTGGTACCCTTTACGGATACATTCGCTCCGATAACTGGCATCCCTAGATCATCTACCACCGTCCCCTGCACTTTCCTTGTTTGCTGGGCTACATTCACTCGCTTTTCAGCGGATAGGGCGATTTGGTTGTTTTTAATAACATACGATATACCCATCTGATCGGCGATCAAATTAAGTACATTCTCGATATCGCTATCTTTTACGTTTACCGTAACCCGTTTCTCCATCGGAATCGAGTTTTCATTATAAAAGAAACGATAATCACTGATCCTTTCGATCTCTTTAATAACTTCACGAACAGGTTGTTGTTTCACAGATAAAGTTATCTGCGCAAAAGTGGCGTCCGTATAAGCAAATAGGAAGCCACACAATAAGATTGTTCGTACCGTTTGTTTAATTTTACGCATTTTCCACGTGTTTTTAATAGTATAATTTACACAATATGATACGCTTCCACTCTTTTTCGCAGAGTGGACTATTCACAAAAACATATCAAAAGTTAACGATTGATTTAGCTATACAAGCCCGACATTTGTTATCTCAAGTCCTTCGTCATAGGCATTACTTTTTTTCATCAATAATAA
This sequence comes from Parabacteroides sp. AT13, assembly GCF_002272965.1. Lineage (NCBI taxonomy): Bacteria > Pseudomonadati > Bacteroidota > Bacteroidia > Bacteroidales > Tannerellaceae > Parabacteroides > Parabacteroides sp. AT13. The sequence goes on from NZ_NQMH01000001.1 coordinate 1,641,903, forward strand.
TAGTATCTCCTTTTGATGTATATATAATAGGCGATGTCAAACTGATTAGTTCGATAATATTATCCAAGCTATTATTGGTTATCACTCCCGTGAATCGTAATGCTTTAACCTTCTCACTCTTAAATACTACTTGGATATTATACATCCGGTTTAACAATACGGCGATCTCGCTTAAAGCCTCATCATTAAAAGCCAACTCATTATTCCGCCATAGACAGGCCCTATATGCGTCATTCAGTGTGGATTTTTTCAGTTGCCCCTTGTTTTTCAAGTAAGTAACCGCTTGATCCGGTAATAAGAACGCCTCGTCTCGTCCGACACTCGTTTTTACTTTTCCTTGAAACAAGGTGACCACGGCTTGATTATCTTCTTCGTAAGCCTTTACATTAAAAGAAGTGCCCAACGCCTCTACCGCTAAATCGCCCGCTTGTACGACAAAACGATTGAGACTATCTTTCGCTACCTCAAAATAAGCCTCTCCATCCAAGGATATGATGCGTTCTCCATCTCCATATAGGTTTGTGTACTTGATTTCTGAGTCTGAGTTCAGCCAAACCTTGGAACCATCCGGTAAGACAACGCTCGCTTTCTGTCCTTTAGCAGCAAAGACCAGATAGTCTTTTTCCACACCAACCGACCGTGAATACCTTGTCAGCAGATGTCCTCCCAAACCGGCACAGATCACCAACAAACCAATAGCCGCATAACGCATGATATTCCGAAGAGAAAAACGCCCAACGTCCTTCTTCTCGACCGCTACGCTCTCAATACGACTTTGTATTTTCCGGAACATTCGCTCCTTCAAATCCGTAGGAATAGAACTGTTAGACGCAATTTCCCATTTCCGCTGGATATAGTTCCTTAATTCATCCCGGGAAACATCGCTCTTGAACCAATCCACCAGAATCCGTTCCTCGTCATGAGTAGTCTCTCCTTTCAAGAAACGTTCTAATAATATGATATATTCACTCTTTTCCATACGCTTTACATGATTATATACTCTTTGCCCGAAGCGACTACTTACAAGCAAAGCGTTTTTTTTTCGCATTTAATATTCATTAACAACAAAAGATAAGAGCCAAAGCAAGATCCCTTCTTCCGCCAAATACTTCCTTAAAAACTGAAGAGAGCGGTAAATCTGGGCTTCAACGGTTCTTTCGGAGATAGACAGACGTTGTGCGATTTCCTTCGTCGATAAGTGTTCTTTACGACTAAGCAAAAAGATTTCCCGACGGGATACCGGTAATTTATCGATAAGATAATCAATATATTGTCCTATCGAATTTACCGTAATATCTTCTTCGACTTTTGAAGTGTCCCGTTCATCCCAATCTGCTTCTAAGGATTTCATATATAGCTCCGCATGGAAAAGGGAATCCCACTCGTCATACACTAAATTACGGGCAATCGTGAAAATATAGGAATCAAAATTCTTATCTATATCCAGTGAATCTCTCTTTTCCCAGATCCTAACGAAGACTTCCTGCGTCAAGTCCTCCGCCTCTAACCTGTTATACAATAAGGAATAGATAAAATTATAGATATGAGCGCTATACGATTCATATACAGACTGAAACGCCAGCATATTTCCTTCCTGCAGCCGAGAGATTATTTCCTTTGTTACTTTCATTTCTCAGAATTTGAAACTCTATCCTTATCATAACATTTACAGATAGTTACAGAGAATATTTCTTACAAAAACGACTAGTTTAAACGATCGTCTAAATCAACCGTTTTTTTTAATATTGAATATGCTTCATTATGAAGAGCTAACTACATGAAAAGAAAGAAGATAAATGAAAGCTTTGAATATTGTAGGTCAGAGAAAAATATATATTTTTGTGACGAATCTAGACGATCGTTTTAATCATTCATTTTCATTGTATGATAACAAAATAAGAGGCTTCCCTCACCACTATGAGACAGCCTCTTACCTCTAGGAGAAATAAATATATTATCTCCGATCTCCCTACCTTACTTTTTTAATCCTGTTGCTTCCAACCAGACATTTGCCATTAACTGACGGCCCGGTAAATCGGGGTGTACACCATCCGCTCCCCAATAACGAGCTGGAGCTAATTTTAACGCAGCGTCGAATGCCGCTTGGTAGGGAACAAATATCGCATTAAACTCATCGGCTAGTTTTTTCAACGATGCCCTGTAACCATCAAACTCCGGGAACCATTTGGCATCATCAATGGCGGATCCGCCACGTAAAGCGAAAGGCTCTCCTAGCACTAGTTGGACATTGGGAAGTTTTTCCTTCGTATAATGTAGCAGATCTTGTAAATCCCTTTCATAAATCCCTAATGATCCTTTATAATTTCCCATCAATATATGCCAGAAGTCATTTACTCCAATCAAGATACTTAGCACATCCGGCTGAATAGCCAAGGTATCCAGTTCCCAACGATCTCGTAACTGATATACCTTATTGCCCCCTACACCACGGTTATATATCTTCAATTGCTTATCTGGATAATCACTCAATAAGGTTGAGGCGGCAAATAAGGCATATCCCATACCCATTTGCTCGGGTGTATTACATTGGTTACAGTCATATTTTCGAAACATATCCGTTATCGAATCACCTTGAAAAAGAATCACACTATCCTTTTCCAATTTAATCTTCGGAGATACATTTCCATTTTGTTTACTCACTACTGCCTTCGCCAATTCCGACATGGTTAACATTCCTAAGCCCGCAAAAGCCCCCTTTCTCAAAAAATCCCTTCTTGTGTTCATCATTCTAAATATTAAGATTCATTCTTCTTAATATATACGACTCATTCACTCAATTCACTTACAGAGACAGTCTTTTTAACATAAAAAGAGGCTATCTCACTTTTTCGGAGATAGCCTCTTTCTACTGGAATAAAGTTCTTTTAGAAAGATATGTCTACAGGTTGGATATGCATAGCGGCACCACCATCTGAAGCGAGCGGTACTGTTATTTTATCCTTTGCGGTAACAGTTAAAGTTTCTTTGATAAGATGATTAGGATTGGTATCCGTGTCTCTCGCATCTTTATAAAGAGTTACTTTATAATCTCCTTTACCGAGGAAATCCAAGGCTATTTCCACATCACGGGCTTGACTATTGTTGATCGCTCCAACGTACCAATCGTCCCCATGCCTACGTGCGACCGCTACATACTCATTGACAGAGGCATCCGGTACGACCGTTTTGTCCCAAGTAGTCGGTACGGTTTGTAAGAACTCGAATCCCGGCTGGCCTTCGTAAGCTTCCGGAGTATCGCAGATCATTCCCAAATAACTCTCCAATACGACATACATCGCTAGCATATGGCAGCGAGTACTAGTGACATAAGGGTTACTTTGTTGTATCTTAAACTTGTCTTTCGGAAGAGCCCGAAACCCGCCTAAATGATAATCGGCAGCTCCAGCCAATAAACGGGTAAAAGGCATAGATATATCATGATCCGCAGTCGTGACCATACATCCTTTGAAATTCTCATAATTGAGCGTCCCTTCCCGGGTAAATTCATTCGGATAGGTCCGATGTAATCCAGATGGCTTACTGGAACCATGGAACTGCACGAACAAATGATGTTTAGCCGCCTTTGCCAAGAACTCTTCTTGAATACGTATCATCTCTTGATCGTCACGATCCATGAAATCAATCATCATACCTACTACCCCCCACTTTTCAAATAAGGCAAAAGCCTCGTCAATCTTCGCATATAAAGGTTTCCAATTCGTCCATAAATGGATTTGAACACCTTGGCTTTTCGCATAATCGCAAATCTCTTGCATATTCAAGCTAGACACAGGTTTCGTAATGTCCGAATTTTCCCCGGGAAACCCGAACCATGTCCCATCATCTGTATACCAAGGCTGTTCCGCATATCCATATATTGAATGGAAATCCAAACCATTGCGGGCAGCGAAATCTATATAATATTTATTGGTCGGGAAATTATTACCCCCCAAAAAGGTCGTATCTGGTGTTACGTTCCCATTCCACCAAGTAAAAGTTGTCTTGCCGGGTTTGATCCATGAGGTATCCTCTATTTTACACGGCTCATTGAGGTTTGTCAATAAATCAGACTCTATCAAGGCTCCTACCCGGTCACTGATCATGAAAACACGCCATGGAGACTGATGCGGAAGACTCGCCTCCACTTTTATCTGTTCTTGATTAAGCTTAGGTGATAACTTACCTTGTAAACACCCATTTTCTTTCCACAGATACATTCCGGCATAATCCCTGACAGCCGCTTCCGTAATAGCCATAAAAATATGGTTCGGATATTCGAACAACGCAGGCATATCCATTAAATTCCGCTCTTTTATTTCCTCATATTTCACATGTGAATATGTGGCCTCGTGCGAGGTTTGATAAGAAGGTAAATACATACCCAAGAATTTAGGATTATCCACTACGTTAAATGCCGTATTCTCATCGTACATAACATACGATTTCCAATTCGGTTGCTCTGGAAATTCATAACGGAAAGCGATACCGTCATTAAATGCCCGAACCACAAGATTGATCTTCCGAAAAGGAGCGGCCGTTTCCTCTAGGGGAATAACTACCTCCTTCGACAAGCTATGGACTGTTTTCGACTTACCGACAATTAACTCGTATGTTTCCTCTTTTGTACTGAAAACCGGTTTGTTCATCTTAAGCCCTTCTCCAAAAGCCCCGTTATCGAAAACGAGGCTTAAGGGAGAGTTTTGCACCAATGCCTGCTTTTGATATTGAATATCATAAACCGGATGTTCTCGCTCAAGTGTCAATGAGAACTTCAACTTGCCGTTTGGAGAGGTAAGTTGCACGTTTTTACGTGCAAACAACGATAGATTCCCAATAACAAGGAAAAAGATCATTGAAAAAATTGTTACTTTCTTCATATATTCAAATTAAGATTATTCATACGCCGGATTTTGCTTTAAATTCGGATTTGCGTCAACCGCTTCTTGTGGGATCGGGAACAGACTCCGGAAATCCCCGTTTGGTTTGTGAGAAAGCCATTCGGCTTTAGTGAAATGACCAAAACGAATCATGTCACGTCTACGCATTGTCTCACCTACGAACTCCCAACCTAACTCATCGTAGAAACGCCCAAATTGCTCCGGATAACTTTTCCCTTGAGGAGTTAATACATAATCCGAAACTGTTCCATATACATATTTAGACGGTTGTTTCAAATCATTACCTGTCACTTTAGCCTTTTCCGGATGATTCCTGAACGCACGCTGGCGTACGGTGGTAACTAACTGGGCTGCCTCATCCGCTTTACCCGTACGCAATAAACATTCCGCTTTCATCATATAGACTTGCGCTAAGCGGAAGATCACGAAATCGTTATTCATGAAAGTCTTACATTCTTCTTGTATCTCATATTTTTGCAAGCGGAATCCATCCGCTTCTCCCGTGAAAATACCATCGGGCATGCTATTGACAAAGACAAGAGGCTTACCCATCATATCATAAGAACCTTCCAATGGCGTGCCGTCAGCGGCATATTGTTGTCCTTGAATCCAAGTCATATCCAGGCGCTCATCATCCGGATCATAGGTATTGATGAATTGAGGTACCGCCTTATACGATCCGGGTCCCCAAGGGCTATCTTGGAGCTTATAAGTCGCTTGGTTGGCAGCGTGCAGGATCGCTTTATAAATTTCGAAACCCTGTGCGTAAACAGCGTCAAAAGGTATCACAAAGATGTTTTCCACCGAACCTTCGTTATAGACCTTGAACGGCGCAAGATAATCTGATTCCAACTGATATTGACCACTGTTCAATATATCGTTACATTCTTTTATACAAGCTTCCCATTGAGGTGTACCCGTGTAAACTTCCGCATTCAGATATACATTTGCGAGAAGAGCTTTCGCTCCCCATTTATTGAAGCGCCCATAATTAGAAGCATCTTTTTGCTCCGATAGATCATTCATGCATTCAGTTAATTCCTGCACCACGAATTTATAAATCTCCGCCCGTGGAGTTTTTTCCAGTTGTTCGGAAGTCGATGCGGAAACAAGGGGAGCATCTCCCCAGTTATCCATTACCAACCAGTAATAGTAGGCCCGTAAAGCACGGGTTTCAGCAATCAGGGAGGCTTTATTTTCTGTGCTGCTTATAGGGAAATCATCTTCAGATATAATTTCGATAGCTCTGTTCGCCAACAATATCCCTGTATAGCAGCAATTCCAATATTCATTTACATGCGCTTGATTGGTATTCCATGAATGAAGATGCATACGACGGAAAACACCGCCATCGTCCCATCCGGCTTGGTTAGCAGGCTGTACGGTCTCGTCCGTGCAGATTTCCTGTATATAGTATGTATTAAAGCCGACGAAACCTCTTAGGTTCGCATACGAGCTTCCGACAACTTTGGTCGCATCGCCTGCCTCATACTTATACGTACTTTCAGTGATCTCGGAAAAAGTTTCCTCATCCAGATTCGTGCAGGCAGTAGTGGATGTAAGCAAGCCTATACCTCCACAAAAAACACAGATATATTTAATAAATGAGTTCATGATAATCAAATTTTAAGTTAGAAAGTAAACATGGCCCCTAAAGTAAAAGAACGGGTGGACGGATATCTGTTCAGCGGATCCACACCCGGGTCTAATCCTTGCGTGTTTACCTCCGGGTCTATACCGCTGTATCCCGTAATAGTGCATAAGTTATTAGCCGTAGCATACACTCGGACTTTCTTTAAGAAACTATCTTTTAACATGAGGGTATAACCGATAGTAATATTATCGATTTTCCAGAAATCTCCATTCTCGATATAGTAACTTACGTATTGAAGCTCTTGATGATCATTCAACGGACGTTTGCCGAATACCGGATCATATGCAGTAGCCATTAAATTACCATGCGCTAAGCTGACAGGTACCTCATAATATAATCTCGGAGTATTCAATATCTGATATTTGAAAGCACCACGCATTGTGAGGTTCAAGTCAAAATTCTTGAATGTTAATGTATTATCCCAGCTTAAAAAATGTTTTGGCAAACCATTTCCAAGGACCATCTTATCCTCTTGCTGCTGTTGATCGATCGGTTTAGGATTTCCATCCTTACCTTGAATAATCCATTTACCATTCTCATCAACATCGATAGATTTGAATCCATAGAAATTACCCATTTGCTCTCCTTCTTTTACGATATGGGTATCTTGTTTGATCGTATTTCCCAGATAACCGGCATAGAAGTAACCACTTTCAACCCGGAATTGGTTGTTAGATAAGGATACGACCTCATTGCTGTTCGTTGAATAGTTGAGAGTTGTAACCCATTGAAAATTCTTCGTTTGAACAGGTATGGCACTGAGACGTATTTCCAATCCTTTATTCTTCATAGTACCTGCGTTCGCTAAAATAGTAGGATACAAATAAGGAGGTCTGGGAACATTATACTCCCATACCATATCACGAGTCGTTCTTTGATATAAATCGATGCTACCGCTCAAACGCTCATTGAAGAAACCATAGTCAAAACCAAGATTCCATTCCTCTTTTTTCTCCCATTTAAGATCCGGATTCGCATTACTCTCAGGCTGTAAAGTCGGAACCCAAGAAGAACCATTCGTTAAGAAATTATTTCCAGACGCAAGTCTGCTTAACGACGAGTAAGCCTCATTGGGAAGCGAACCTGTAATACCAAAACCTGCTCTGACTTTCAATGTACTCAAGAAGTCAACGCCTTCCATGAAATGTTCGTTAGATACATTCCAACCAACAGACATCGCAGGGAAATTACCCCATTTATGGTTAGCTCCAAATTTGGATGAGCCTTCGTGACGAATACTCACCGTAGCTAAATAACGGTTATCATAACTATAATTAGCACGAGCGAAGAAACCTATTAACTTTGACTTCTCTTTCTCAGCGTTCATAGTAGCCTCCCCTCTTTTCAACGCTGATCCTGCCCCCATATTATTATATGTATATTGATCAGACGGGAAATCCCAGTTAATCATATACTCATCCTCATAAACATTGTCTTGATAGGAATAGCCAACCAGCCCTGTAACGTTATGTAATCCGAAAGTTTCTTTATATTGCGCTGTTAACTCGATCAAATTATCTCTTGAACTCGCACTTCCCTTAGCCGCATAGCCATTTCTGTTATCCCGGATCGTAGAAATATGTTTTTTGGATTCAGAATAACCCCTTGTCTGGTTCCAAGTCGTATGCGAAACCAATGCTTTGATAAAAAACTGTTTGATAGGAGTCAGAGTGACAGAGCCGAAAGAGCGGATTTGTCTACTTTTATTTTCTCCATCACTTTCATAGATCAATGCAAGTGGATTAGCGTACTCATACATAGTAGGATGCTCGACCCAACTACCATCATCATTTCTCGGACGGTCTGTCGGGATATAGGCCAGCGCATTTCTATAGATGACATCATTGAAGCTAGATCCAGAGCCAAACGCATGATAAGTCTGTTCACGTCCCATAAGGTTAAGGTTGAACTTCAATAAATCATCCCACATACTATGATTCACCTCAATACGGGTGGTTAAGACATCATTTTTAGAACGTTTGATGATACCTTCCGCAGATTTGTAGTTAATATTGGCGATATAATTAGATTTCGTAGTCCCTCCTTTCAAGCTCGCATTTGTCACCCAAGAGAAAGGAGTTTGCATAATCTCATCCATCCAATCGGTATCATATCCATAATCCACAGCACCCGGTTTACCCTGTTTTACCAATTCCCGATATTGGGAGGCGTCCATCATATTCAATTTTTTCTTGATATGCTGAGTGGTCATATAAGCGTGCACATCCACCGTAACAGGAATTTCTCCTCTCACTTTCTTCGTAGTGATGAAAATAACGCCATTATTACCCCGGGTTCCATAAATAGCGGCGGCTGAACCATCTTTTACCACATCAATGCTAGCGATATCCTCTGGAGCGACCATGTTAAGCTCTCCGGGAACACCATCAATAATCACGAGAGGAGATGCCCCAGTCGCAATACTGCCAACACCTCTCAACATAATTTGCGTAGAACTGGCAGGGTCTCCATCAGACAGTACAACACCCAGACCCGCAACCTTACCTTGTAACAATTGGGCGGCATCTTGTACGGAACCTTGTATGAAATCCTCACTTTTTACGCTGGAAATAGATGAGGTTAATTCTCCTTTTCTTTGTGTTCCATATCCGACAACCACGACCTCTTCCAGTTTTTGAGTGTCTTCTATAAGATTAATATCAATGTTATTTTTACCGGCCGTCACTACATCCTGCGTAAGATATCCGATATAAGACACTTGCAAGCTCGCACCAGACGGGACATCGAGCGTATAATTTCCATCTATATCCGTGATCGTCCCCACTGTAGTCCCCTTTACAACAACATTCGCTCCGATAATAGCCTCACCATATTGATCTTTTACAGTTCCTGTTACCTTCGTTTTTTTATCGATCGAGGTTGAGATATCCTTTTTCAAGATAATATTTTTCCCTTGGATCTCATACGTCAGCCCTTGGCCACGCAAGATATGTTCGATTACCGCATTGACCGATTGATTCTCCGCAGATACGGATATTTTCTTCCCTGTATCCACATCCGCAGACGAGAATACAAATGAGTAGCCACTCCTACTCTTCAGCTCATCCATCGCTTGCTTTACTGTTATATTGCTCACCTTCAAGGTTATACTCTGAGCACTAACAGTTAGATTTAAGCAAAACAAAGCTACAGCCACATAAATGACCTTTTTTACAACTTTCATAAATAGCTTAATTTTTAGTAATTTAACTTGTGATTGATGATGACCTTTCAGAGGATTGATTACATTTGTATTCCTCATCCAGATCATTTGCATAATGTAATTTGAGGATTTATGAGTCGGAGGATCTAGCCCATTCTCCGATTCCTTTTATGATCCTATTACTCCTTTTTTAATCTCCTTCCATATTCTCCATATTAAAACAATTTTAAGGTTAAACAATTATCTATCACTTCGCATAAAGCAGAATACTATCACCTTCCACTTTATATCTTACTTGATTTGTCGCAGTTATAATATCTAACACATTATAGATAGTCTGTTCTTTTCTATTGAATAACGCATAAAAGCGATTATGGGTTAACTGTTCATCCGCAATATGAATCTTCACATTATAGCTACGATTCAGTTCTTTCACAATGTCAGATAGAGGCATCTCATCGAAGAATAGTCCATCGTTTGTCCATTCCTTAGCGTTTTTCACTTCCGCTCGGCTTATAATCATTTCCCCGGTAAGTTTATTCAAGGTAACCTTCTCTGAAGGAGACAAGTAGTTTATTCCCATCTTCTTCACATAATTCTCTAGCTGAACTTTTCCTTCCAACAGATTCACGGTTACCTCTTCGTCCTCGTCATAATTCCGGAAGTTGAACTTAGTACCCAATACTTTTACATTCAACTCTTTCGTCATTACATCAAAAGGTAACTTCTCATTTTTCCTCACCTCAAAATAAGCCTCTCCATTCAGCCGAAGATGGCGGTCTTTCACCCCAAAACCTTGCGAATATACGATCTTTGAGCCAGCGTTTAACCAGACCAATGTGCTATCCGGTAAAATCAGCTTGGTCTTGGCCCCTAAAGGAGCTTCCACCAAGATATCCGCAAACTGGTTCTGTAATTGCCGCTCACCCCACCAATAGGAAATCGTAGAAGCGATCAATAATAGGATAACCGCTGCCGCACCATAAACGATTTTAGGAATATTGAATACCGTACGGCGTTTTTGCTGGGTACGAGAAACAAAACGATCGAACGCCTTATCGACATTATAGGCACAGGAATCATCGGCAGCCAAAGCAGAGAACCAAAGTTCTTGTTCTTCATGATCAGGTAATGATCGCTCGTTTTTCGTATGTGATTTCTTTTCTTCCATATAGATTAAATATCCAGCTTTTATATATAAGACAGTTATTTCTCCTCAAGGGGTAGTGAGAAACATCAATTTTTTCATTCTCACAAGGAGAAAAATGATATCAACAAGATCAGATACTTCCTCAGATCTTGATGTAGGCGGGTTAAAGCCATCTTTATGTGGTATTTAACCGTATTGACAGAAATTCCTAGCTCTGTAGCGATTTCCTCATTTTTCTTATGCTCAAAACGGCTTTTTCTAAAAACTCGTTTACATTCATCGCCTAAACTATCGATTGATTTTATGATCTCCTTCTCTAACTCCCGTTCAAGTAATATACCGAGCGGCTGTTCATCCGATTGTATCATAGCGTCCCACCCTAAGGTCTCAGACTCAATCTTCGAGAAACGAACTTCCTTCTTTTCCTTTTCTGATGAGATATGGTTATAACAGCGGTTCCGCACAGCCCGCATTAGATAAGCACGAAGAGAGCTATTTATATCCAATGTCTCACGGATTTCCCACAGATGAAATATCACATCACCAACTATAGTCTCCGCTAGAAATGGGTCGCCAACCAACTCATTGGCAAATTGACATAGTACCACATAATGACGATCATATAAATATCGATACGCACCTTGATCGCCATTCCGTAATTTCTGTACTATTGACTGTTCCTTAACATCCATCTCATCGCAAAGATGAGATTTTAAAATGAAAATTAAAAATATTATTTCTAATTATACGATCTTCCATCCACGGCTTTTTCATTTACCGCTTCGTTTAAGTGAAGCTTCTTGTAGATTTTTATATGCGCTCTGGTTTTCTGTGGAAGGATTCGGGACAAACACGTACGACTTTCATCCAAAACACGTACATGTTTTTTCAAAAAGTCGTACGTGTTTTGGATGAAAGATCATCGTGCTTTTTTGACTCTGATTTTTAGCATTTTATACACTAGACTCATCAATGGTCTTATTGTACGGAATTTGTATTGAGAACAAAGCTTTCCGGCTTAACCCAAACGGATGGGTTGCCATCTCATATACGTGCCGGTCCGCCATAACCACTCCATCGGGCCGTAGCGCAAGCCCGACAGCCAATATTGGCTAAAGGCTATCTGTATAGCCGTAAATCCAAGGCAGACCAATACACTCAAGAAAACACCCAAATGGCTCCAATCCAAGCCAAAACCGGAGAAAATAAAGACACCGGTCACGGATTGTACGATATAGTTTGTCAATCCCATACGCCCATAGCTAACCAATGGTTTCATGGCATTTTGAACTTTTACCGAGCGGTAAGCCTCTAAGACCAACACCACCCACAGATAAGCCGTCATCAGATTAATCAAGTTAGTTGTCGTAGCACCCATCCACGCATTGATAGAGACCTCACGCCAAGATGCGGCAGGTATATAAGGTTTTAGCAGATACAACAAGCCGATTAAAACCAACGCGACCAACGCCCCGTAATTCAAACGGCTACGGAACTCATCCATGCGTTGGAACAAGCGGATTCGGCCTACGATAAATCCGAGGATAAACAATCCCAAGGTCAGATAGATACGACCGCTGGCAAACTGGAAATTCATTTTTCCTACCAATCCGTCCCAAGCGTTGTTCTCAATGGTCTCGGCTAATGTCGGGACTCGCCGGGGAGCCTCAGCACGAGCGATAGGTGCGGCAGCCGGTCTCTCCACCACTTGCTCGACGGCAGGAGCCGTTACAGCCTTATATGCTACGGGAATTAGCGAGGCACCGCCCAAGAAAAGGAAAAGGGTGATTCCCACCAATAATTTAGTAGGCCATTTATACATCAATACCAATACAAAACCAAGCAACGCATACACCAACAAAATATCTACACGGACTAATAAACCATGAACAAAACCAATCACCAGCAATAGTACCAATCGCCATAAAAAACGAGCACGGAAATCAACACCTTTTTGAGCTGCCCGATCCATCTGGATAAAGAAGCTCAAACCAAACAGGCAAGAAAATATAATGAAGAACTTGCCGAACACCAAGTAATTAATAAACCACCGAAAAATCTCATCCAGCGTCCCTTCCCAAGGGAACATGGCTTGGGGAGCCATCGTCCCCATAGCGCCAAAATGCTGCATCCCATGAATCAAGCAAATACCAATCAAGGAGAAGCCGCGCAGAGCGTCGATTACCGTAATACGTCCACCGGACGAAGCAAGTGTCTTATTCATTTCCATATCCGTAATAATTTTTATTCTTATTCGTTTTTTCAAGTTTGATAACGCAAAAGTAAATGGTGGCACTAAACACCGCAATACCTCCAAACTCCAAAACGAAAACAATATACCTTATCACGAATATCCCTATGTTAATGATTCATATAGTATTGGATTACACGCAATTGTTGTTCCAAGGCACGCCCAATATTCCGGCAGGTGAAATCCTTGTCCATCGCCTGCTCCAAGGAAACCGGATAAGGAAGAAGTGGCAAGACTGCCAGAAACCCGGATTTATTAAGCGCCTCTACCTCCTCTACGGAACCACCCATTACGATAACCGGGATACCCTGTCTCATGCCTGCCTGCAATACTCCGCATGGGGTCTTTCCCATGCAAGTCTGTTTATCCAGTTTACCTTCTCCCGTAATAATTAGATCCGCCCCCCGTATACATTCATCAAAACGCAAGGCATCCAGAACCATCCGGATACCGGGTTTAAGTTCAGCCTTTAGGAAAGCGACAAATCCTCCACCTAAACCACCTGCGGCTCCCGCACCCGGAATGTCGTCTATCTTTATTCGTCCCGTTCTTTTTATGACTTCCGCAAAATTTCGCAAGCCCTCATCCAGCAAACGGACCATAGCGTCGTCCGCTCCCTTTTGGCGGGCAAAGACATACGCCGCCCCTTTCTCACCATAAAAAGGGTTATTCACATCGCAGGCTATGGTAAATGAAGTTTCCCGCAATTGCGATAATGCCCTTGAGCAATCTATCTCATAAATCTGATTAAGGATCTGCCCACCCAATCCCAGCTCATTCCCTTTTCTATCAAGAAAACGAAAACCCAAGGCCTGCAACATACCGGTTCCTCCGTCATTCGTTGCGCTTCCCCCTATTCCTATCAAGAAATCCCGGCAACCACGATCCATAGCGTCTTTTATCAACTCACCGGTTCCATACGTCGTTGTTCTCAAGGGATTACGTTCCGACACAGGCACTAACGTAAGGCCACTCGCCGTCGCCATCTCGATAACCGCCGTACGATTATCTCCCAGTATCCCATAAGTGGCCTCGACCGGCCTCATCAACGGATCATGTACGACACAAGATACGACTTCTCCACCCATCGCCGTAATCAAAGTCTCCACGGTACCTTCTCCCCCATCCCCAACCGGGATTTTCACGACCTCGCAATCCGGAAAAACCTTATGGATCGCCAACTCGGCACATTCAGCCACTTCAATAGAAGATACTGAGCCTTTAAATGAATCGGAAGCAACAACAATTTTTCTCATTTAATCTCCTTTTTACACATATAATAAAATAAATCAATTCCTTCAAGATGTCCCAATATATAGATTTTAAATCAAATGAAGTACTACTTACTTGAGTAGAGAAGATATACTTCATTGGCAAAGTAAGCTATCTCCTGTGACAAAATAAGTATATCTCCTGCGACAAAAAAACTAAAAGTGACATTTTAATGCGGTTACCCTTCATAGTCTTTCAAGAATTTGTCTAATAGTATTCAAATTTTTATTTTTGCATTTATTATAATACAATTATACATTATGAAACAAAAATTGAACATTACTACATTCTTACTGTTTTGGTGCATCACCGCTTTATGGTCTATCCCACGTCCCGAATATCCCCGTCCACAATTTGAACGCATGGATTGGGTAAATTTGAACGGAGAATGGACTTGCTCATTCGATTTCGGAGGTACCGGAATGGAACGGGAGTTCTATAAATCGAACGGTTTTGACCAAAAGATCACAGTGCCTTTCTGCCCGGAAAGTAAGTTATCCGGCGTAAAATACACGGATTTCATTCAACATTTCTGGTATCAGCGTCCTATCACGATCCCACAAGAATGGAATGGAAAGAATATAAGACTTAACTTTGGAGCTGTTTATTATAAATCGGAAATATACATTGATGGAGTCTTAGCCAATCGCCATTTTGGCGGAACCTCTTCTTTCGCAGTAGATATCACCTCCTTGGTAACACCAGGAAAGACACATAGCCTAGTCGTATATGTAGAAAGTGACCTACGAAGCGCAAAACAACCGGCAGGAAAACAAAACCTACAATTTGAATCCTACGCCTGTAATTATACCCGGACCACAGGTATTTGGCAAACGGTTTGGATGGAGGCTGTCCATCCGGAAGGATTGCAATCCGTGCAGTTGCAGACAGATATAGACCAACAACAATTGGTTGTGCGTCCTCGTTTCTATAAAGAACTAGGAGGTAAATTGCAAGTAACCGTAAAAGACAACGGTAAAATAGTAGCCAGCCAAACCATTACGGCAAGCTCCTTATCTTCTGCTATTCTACCCATCAAGAAAATGAAAACATGGAGTCCGGAAAACCCTTTTTTGTACGACTTGGAATACAAAGTAATAGATAAGAACGGGAAGGTAGTAGATGAGGTAAGAAGCTATACAGGTATGCGTAAGGTACATATCGAAGGCAATAAGATTTATCTGAACAACAAACCTTATTACCAACGCTTGGTACTTGATCAAGGATTCTATCCCGATGGAATTTGGACGGCTCCTAGCGACGAGGCGTTAAAGCATGACATCGAACTCTCCATGGCGGCCGGCTTTAATGGTGCCCGCCTCCATCAGAAAGTATTCGAGGAACGTTTCTATTATTGGGCGGATAAGATGGGCTATCTTACATGGGGGGAAGCTTCCAGTTGGGGAATGGATTGCAATGATACGGAAACCGCCCGGAATTTCATAACTGAATGGACCGAAATCGTAGAACGTGACCGTAACCATCCTTCCCTTCTTATCTGGACACCTACAAACGAGGAGTTCTGGCCTGATCGCATACAATATCCGCGCCTGATGCACGACCTGTATAACCTAACGAAAATGATAGACCCGACGCGTCCTTTCCACGGTACCAGCGGTGGTGTACACATCGCTACCGATATCTGGACAATCCACAATTACGAGCAAAATCCGGAAGAATTGAAAAAGCAACTGTATAATGACGGTAAACTATTTGTCACCCCAAAATGGGAAATACAATTGATGCCGAAAAATATCGGTTTCAACGGCCTGAAATATACAGACCAATACCAATTCCCGGAATATAAAAAAGATATGCCTTATTTAGTTGATGAGTTTGGCGGTATAAAATGGAACCCGTCACAACAGATGGAAAGTACCCAAAATACATCTTGGGGATATGGAGAGCCCCCCCATTCTTTAGAAGAGTTTTACAAACGTTTGGAGGGCCAAGTTAACGCTGTCCTATCTCTTTCGAAGGATATCTGGGGATATTGCTATACACAGTTGACTGATGTGGAACAAGAGCAAAACGGTATCTATTATTATGACCGTACGCCAAAATTCGACATGAAGCGTATTCATGATATCTTCAGCCAAACCCCGAAGGTAGAATAACATCATGATCTTAGTACGAGGGACAGTCAATATGTAACAACCAAATTTTATCAGGGACATATCCACATGGATACGTCCCTTAATTTTTACAGATTACAGATTACATATTTATCTTTATCTCAAAAATTTAATAAATAAAATAAATAACCTTGATAAGTATCTACTTTCGTTTGGTTAATTTTGAATAGCACAACATTATTTATCAACAGATTCTCCTCGAACTCCACCACCTTCTCAATAATGACCTGCGGTTCCGTACAATCTATGCTCTAAGTTTTTTCATATTCATTTGCAATTATCACCAGCTCAAATATTTTAAGACAAAAGGGAAAAATATTAG
Organism: Parabacteroides sp. AT13; assembly: GCF_002272965.1. Lineage (NCBI taxonomy): Bacteria > Pseudomonadati > Bacteroidota > Bacteroidia > Bacteroidales > Tannerellaceae > Parabacteroides > Parabacteroides sp. AT13. The sequence goes on from NZ_NQMH01000001.1 coordinate 1,658,748, forward strand.
CTCTTTACTTACAAAATAAAAAAACACGGAACTCATCAATGAATCCCGTATTCTTTAATTATCAACATTTTAGAGGATATGCTACTTTTTTCTTGTACATCTTATAACTTCCTGATTGATGTACTTAACTTTCTCCAGATCCATCTTTTCCACCTTTCGGTCATAAGTGACCAAGCCATTTATCTCATGTTCCACATCTGTAGTCTGCGTATAGATGGCCGTGCTTAGTCCGAAATAGTTTATCATCTGCTCTAGCTCGGTAAGCATTAATACATAGGTATCGGTCAGGACCTCTCTATTCAACATCATCTCATAAGCGTCATTGCGTACAGGCCACATATGCCCACGCACAAATAGACCTTTTCCTCCGAATTCACCAAGGGACGCAGCACGTTTATCATCGGGACGGGGGATCGCCTTAGGCTCGATCTTGCCATAATGATGCATATCTACGAAATCTCCATTTCCGGTATCTCCATAAGCTTTCCGATAGCCCGGAGCGTAATTATATCCCGACATACCGTTTACCCAACGATTCGGATCGTACTTTTTCACCCAAGCTGTGATGTCTGTCGCTTCAAAGGCTCCCCAATTCTCATTAAACGGGACCCACATCACGATAGAAGGCGAGCTGACGTGTTGGTCAATCATCACTTTCAATTCGTCACGGAACTGTTTACGAACCGCCACTGAATCCTCACCATCAGGCTCCCAAAGATTCGGCATATCTTGCCAAACCATCAAGCCAAGCCTATCACAATGATAATACCAACGTTGAGGCTCTACTTTGATATGCTTGCGTATTACATTAAAACCCGCACGTTTCGCCAGTTCTATATCATATAACAAAGCCTTGTCGGTAGGAGCGGTAAACGCGCCATCGGGCCAATAACCTTGATCTAAAAGACCGATATGGAAAACAAACTCCCCGTTCAATAAAGGCCGAAGCACACCATCTACCTTTCCCATGCTAACCGAGCGCATACCAAAATAAGAGGATACCTCATCGATTATCTTGCCCTTTCGATCTTTCAACTGTAATTTCAAACCATACAAGAAAGGATCATCCGGGCTCCATAGACGGGACTCCCGGATAGGCAAGTAAAAACTCATATTGGAATTTCCTTCGGTTCTTGCCACCTCTGAAGTACCATTATCCGCGATAGCCGTTACCTTTAACTCCTTATCCTCCGTATAAGCAATTACTTCCAACCGATTATTTTTTAAATCGGGCACTAGCTTAATCTGAGAAATATATTGTTTCTCTACCGGTTCAAGCCAAACGGTTTGCCAGATACCGGAGGTAAAAATATAATCTCCACGTGAGCCGTTCTTGCCCGAAGCGGCCCGGCCGTCGTTAGGATCATAAGCACCTACCACAAGGACATTTTCACCGGATTTCAAATAATCAGAAATATTTAAACTAAAAGCATCGTACCCTCCCGTATGGGTACCCACCTTCTTACCGTTGACAAACACAGACGAGATCCGATCTACAGCCCCAAAATTCAACAATACATTCCTGCCCTTCCATGCTTGAGGAACAGAGAAGCTACGCTTATACCACAGGCAAGTATCACCCCCACGAGCTATACCGGATAATTCCGATTCCGGAGGATACGGCACACGTATCTTTTCTACTTTTGCGGGAAAGACTGGAGGGGTGGTTGCCGTAACAGGATCGAGCAGGTCTTTTCCTCCCATATAATCCCATATACCATTCAGATTCAACCATTCCGAACGCACCATCTGCGGACGCGGATATTCCGGTAAAGGAATCTCAGCCTTCAATGCCTCCTCTGTCCATGGGGTAGGCAATGTGAACTTCTCTAGGATTTGCGCCTTTACGGGTAAGAGATCTCCCCCAAAAAGAAAGGAGCAAAGAGCTAAACAAACAACGGTAATCTTTTTCATAAACCAACTATTTAAGTAATTCCGGATAATATTTCCGGATCAAATCTTGATCTTCTTTCTCCAACTTATCGATCAAGACCGGCTTATCTTGCGGACGGAGGCCTTTTTGATTGATTTTGTTGATCAAGCTCCAATCCTTAGCCGGTTTCTCGGGGCTGGGATCGGCAGGTTCATGGGCTTGCAAATCATAACGGGTAAAGTCGATGACGTAAGCCGGGGAATTTTTCGTATGCCAATCACGTAATAAGGCCAAGCGGAATTCCTTATTCATAAACCATTTTATCTCCAAATTATTATAAGAGTCTCCCAAACCAGAGCCTCGTTCTACGAAGCGATAGTTCCAGTCGTCGTTCGATTTATATTGTTTTCTCCAAAGTTCGCCAAATTCTCCGAACGTAACGAAATGAGTATCCGGCCAGCGTTCCTTGGTACCCGTTACCCACATCTTCATGGCATCACAGATGAGATCCTTCCCGAACTCATGTACCATCTGCGCCTCCCAGATATTGGCGACCCAGCCAAAGCCATTCAACTCAAGACCTTTATCAAAGTGAATCGCTTCCGTGTGCATCACCTCACGATGCCCTAAGTCGAGCCCCCAACCTTTGTACGTCTCGATCGGACCGACACCTCTACGGCTGTTGTATCCATCGATACCATGTCCGGTCTGTCCACTACGGCGGGCACAGATAAAGTCCATCGTCCAGCCATCCAGATTCACGCAATCGATGAAATCGCTTTTTCCCTGCGCCGGCTTGCAGAAGTGTTCCGTCGAGGGATAGAAAGGATAAGAAGGAGAACCGTCAGCACCACCACCGTCTATATTATGCTGGCTCCAGATCACGGCGTGCGCCACATGGATGTTCTCTTTCTCCGCCAAATATCTCAAATTATCGGCCGATAAGAAACCTCCCATAATTGACTGCGGACGATAACCATTTCCTACCATTTTAGAAATGATCTCTATCGCCTCCGACATCTCACGGTTTACCCGCTCACGGGGTAGATACATCGCCGGAAAATAACCGGGGAAATAAGTAACCTCATCCCCATATTTCTTTTGGCACTCCACTACGTAATCACGGATCTCCCGGTAATTCTTCCGTCCGTCCTCCAAGGCATTCATCGTGAATCCCCATGTAAGACGACCGTTCGGGTTATTCGTGGCGAAAGCCTCCCGCAAGGCCCGCACTCCCTCAAGCGTATGCCAATCCACCTCATCGCGGGGATGCAACTTGACATCCCTAGAGACCTCCCAAGGCGTCGTACGTATCATGATACATAAGGTGACAAAACGATTTCCTTCTATCGTCAGCGGTTCCGTATTCGCCGGGGCGACCACAGGATCCGCCGCCCTTAATTGAAAACCACTGAGCACAGCGACCATCCATACGATCGCCCATTTTCTCCAAACTGATATATTCATATTACTTCTTCCCATTTGTACAATCTATTACTATTTCCTGATCCGACGGAAATATCCTAAAGACATAATCCGAACCGGATTCAGGCTTCTTTATCCGGCCTTTTCCACAAGTGATCACGTAGTTGAAACCATCGAAGCTAGCGTTGACCGCCTTATCCTCTATAACGGTGAAAGGTAGCTCCTTCCCTGCCGCAGCCTTTAGCTCTAAAGCCCATGAGAAGTCCGCCTCCTTTGATAGAGCGACTACCTCGAAGCGGGTCTCATAGAACGTGATCTTGAAAGCATGGCCTTTTGAGTCTTCGGCGGAAACTACCAAGGTATCCTTGCCTATCTCCGTCACTACCGGATGGTCCAAGGTAAGTTCCTCCTTATCTCCATCCTTGTCTAATCGGACGATCCGAAGCCCGGCACGATCGAGTCCCTCGCTCCACATGAATCCGTCCACGACGGGCAAGGTATAGAACAAGAACTGGTTCCCGTCTCCAGGCTTTTCCAGATAAGCGGACTTATAGCTCTCGTCGAAAAGATGGATATCCCTAAAGCGGAACGTTCCCTTCTCCCACAATAAGTTCGCCCGATAATAACGGCTGTTAAACCAGACCGTCTTATTTCCTTCTCCACGGACATCCGTCAACGTAGTGACAGCCGTCGCCGGCGTAACCTTGAAGCATTCCTTGAACCACGCACCGGATTCGCCCAGCGTCTCCACCCGGATCTTATTTTCCTTCCTCAAGGAGTCCAAGATAGGGATCTGCATCTCCAGTCCCTTGCTCATATTACTCCACGTGAAAGAGTTCTCCTGTCCCGCTTGCGCGTAATTGAAGGCCAGACAAGGCCGGTTCACGATCGATTCCAAGAAATAATCCACCCAGCGGCGATCCATGCCCGCCTTCTCATACACGGGTTCCAAGGAGATCACCCCTTGACGCTCTTGTCCCAGACCATCATCATACTGATAAATAGGATCACTGCCCAGCATACGGAAAATAGGAACGGGGATTTGCCCCTCCTCGGTCTGCGCCGGCATATAGGCGTTTACCCGGCTCGGGTAATAGGCTTGGTTCCAGTAACCACCCCATAGGGTATAACCATCCGTCCCCACTTGGTCCTTGCAGTTGCACGACGCCACGATCTTATATTTATCGTACATATACCCCAAGGTATGCGCATCGATAAACCAAGAGCCGATCGATTTCGGGTACGTGCCGAATATCTCCTTGAACTTCGCCATATAGACATCCACCAGTCGCTCCCGTTCTTCTTTCGTATATCCGGTGCTGAAAGCGATATTCGCGTGCGAGACCCAAGAATGCTCGCCACGCCACTTGATCCCGGCGGCCTCGATCTGCGGTTGCGTAAGTTCCCACCAAGCGCCGATCTCGGAATGATCATTGAGTTTACTTTTCAACAGATCTTGGTACAATGGGTTGATCAACGCATCGTACTGCAATAAGAAGGTTGCCGGTAAATCATATTTATTCACCAATTTCACTTGCTCACAAACCGTCTCGTACAATAAACTATCAGCGTTCTCCACCCGGTAATCTGTCTGGCGGATGAAATTGATGATGTTGATAATACGGGGAGCAGCCGCACTCTCAACCGGTTTCTCTCCCGCGCTACGGCATCCCGCACAGCAGAAGACGATAAAGCATACAAGACCTATCTTCTTTATGAATGACATTCGATTCAATTTTAAATTCATTTACTCTCATAAAATATTCTAGAAATGGCATTTCACCGGTGTAAAATCATTTTTAGAAATCTAAAAGGCATTTCGCAAGGGTGCAAAGCCATTTCTTAAATCTAAAAATGGCATTTCACAAGCGCAAAGTCGTTTTTAGGAATCTAAAAGGTACTTTGCGAGGGTGCAAAGCCATTTCTTAGATCTAAAAAGGCATTTTACACCAGTGCAAGGCCATTTTTACCGGAATATAAGGCATTACCCTACCACCCCGGGTTGTTCGGAGCCAAGTTCGGGTTCAGATACAACTCATCCAACGGAAGGGAATAATAGTAATGCTTCGGGGTCACAAAGTTACGATTCTCCGCCGGTTCCACAATCAAGAAACCATTTTCGTCTGTCAAACCGGGATTTCCCTCGTTCAAGACATCCAAGTTCTCGTATTCCGAACCTTTCAGCTTAATACCTTTTATGGCACCTATCAATTCCGTCTCAGCCGTCTTCCAACGTCTCAAATCATCCCTGCGGAAGCCTTCGAACGCTAACTCGATCGTACGTTCCCGACGGATCTCCATCCGCATATCCAACCCATTACCCTTCACGAAAGCGTTGGTCAGAGGAGGCATCTCCACGCCTTTCCGGGAACGGATCACATTGATCGTCTTGTTCAAGATGTCATCGCTGATCGCCCCGTCTTTCTCGTAAGTGGCCTCAGCCAATATCAGCAATACCTCCGGATAACGGATGATGTGATAATCATATACATCCTTGTCAGAAGGAACGGAAGTCTCCGCCATATATTTCCACAACTTATAACCCGTACGTGTCTCGGGACGTATGGTAAATTGCGGCGGGCAAGTCAAGGCGCCGTCTTGCGGACTGATATAGTCGGTTCCGGGCATCAAGAAGGTCTGTTTCATACGAGGATCACGATTCTCGTATTCGCTCTTGATCGTGGCATATCCCTCAAATCCGGAATTAGCGTTCTCAATTGGCAATCCCGTACTCTTACACAAATACATATCTGCCAGCTTACGGGTAGGCGTCCCTCGCCATCCCCAATATACAGGGCACGCGTCGCTATGGTGGCGGATATCCGTCTCATACCGACTGTCGAAGATACCCTCTTTTGAATTATCGCCCGCATTGATAAACAAGTAGCGGTAGCTCTCCTCACCAGAGCCTTCATATAAAGCATACTCACCACTATCGATCACTTTTGCAGCGGCATCGATCGCTTGTTGCAACAACTGCTGATAGTCCGAACGGTGCTGGTGATACTTCGCCCACGTCCCGGCAAACAAGGCAACCCTCGCTTTCAACGCCAAGGCAGCGCCTTGGGTTACACGTCCCACCTCATCCGAGCTTAACTCACTTTGCAAGGGTAGTTTAGCATACACCTCGTTGAGTTCCGACAAGATGAAGTCCTCCACCTCCTGTTGCTTATTCCTAGAACCATACAACTCCGGGGAATCTACGGTAAGCACCTTCGTCAAGATAGGAATATCGTTGTATTTCGCCATCAACCGAAAATGCGAGTAAGCACGGAAGAAACGGGCCTCAGCCACATACCGCTCGATCTCCGAGGGATCGCCCTCGTACGTCTGGCTCTTCTCGATAATCATATTGCTCTGACGCAGGTCTATGAAAGTAGAGTCCCATAGGGCATCCGTATTCGGGGCGATCAACGTACCGTTGCTCGTCGTATTCTCGTTCAACTCATAGGCGATATCGCTATCCGTATCCTTCGTGCCGAACGTCTCGGTACGTGTGTAGAGCCAATTGACCTCTTTCTCGAAATCATCCGGGGTTTTCCAGAATAGCTCGTCCGGCATATTATCTTTTGGCAACAGGTCTATATCTTGGCAACTTGACAAGAACAAAGCGGAAACAATAAAGCTTCCCAATATTATCCGATAGTTTTTCATGACTTTTCGCTTTAATTTTTAAAATACGACATTTATACCAAATGAATAATTACGGGTAAACGGATAGGAGGTAATGCTACCGCTGTTCTCCTCCGGGTCCCAACCATTTGGCGTGTTATGTACCTCAAATAAATCCTCGCCGGAAAAATACACCCGCACCTTCTGCAAACCGGCCTTCGAGGTCAAAGTCTGCGGGATCGTATAACCGAACTGCAAGTTTTTCAAACGGGCATACGCAACGTTAAACTTCGTGTTCGTAGATACATAATAATTGTAGTTTCGTTTATCCTTCAACGTGATCGCCGGATACTGGGCATCCGTTCTTTCCGGGGTCCAAGTCTTTCCATACCAATACTCGGCGGATTGATACCATGCCTCTGGCATCGGGCATCGGCTCTCCCCTTCCAAGAACATCGTCCTACGGCCGACTCCTTGTATAAAAGCGCTCAGATCGAATCCCTTCCAAGCCATACTCAGGTTAAAGCCGAAATTATAACGCGGGTTCTTGTCGCCCAAGTATTTCACGTCACCGGAGCCTTCTTTACCATCACCTAATACGGATAGCTTCCCGTCTCCATCCAAGTCTTTGTACATAGCGTCACCTACGCTCAAGTCACCCGGGATACCCCCTTCCGAGAAACGAGATTTATACGCCTCCAATTCTTGCTCATTCTGGATGATTCCATCAAATTCATATCCGAAATAGGAATTCAACGGATATCCGGTCGGAGTCTCGTTATTACCTAATTTGATCAGGTTACTTCCAACCCGATCCACGACTTTGTTTTTCGCGTCACTGATATTAAAGCGAACCGAGTAGCTGAAATCCTTGATCTGATCCCTCCAGCCTAGAGAGATTTCCCATCCATGAATACTTAAATGCCCGCTGTTCGTGCTCGGAGCGTCCGCACCTAACATAGAAGGATATGTCTTCGGGATAAGCATGTTTTTATTCTCTTTCCAGAAGTAGTCGAACGATCCATATAAACGGTTATTGAGCGTCGAGAAATCAAATCCCACATTGGTTGTCTGGATCGTCTCCCATGTACGAGAGGTAGAAATAATATTTCCAGACGTAGCCATTTGTCCTTTTACGCCAGCCCCGAAAGGATAATAATCGTTCGATAAAGAGATCAATTGAATATAATCATACAATCCGATACCGGACTGATTACCCATCTCTCCGTAAGAAGCCCTTACCTTCAAGTCCTCGAACCAACCCAATCTTTTCATGAAGCCTTCTTCCCCGACACGCCACGCCGCATTCACTCCCGGGAACCATCCCCAACGGTGATCCGGATCAAAGCGGGAACTACCATCCGCACGGATCGTTCCTTCGATGACATATTTATTGGCAAACGTATAATTCACTCTGGAGAAGAAAGAATTAATCGTCCACTGATTTCCCTCGCTCCAAGCGTTTTGATCTTGGGCGCTTCCCAATTGCAAAGACATATTTTCTTGTTGGTCGAAGTTAATACGCTTCGCCGTGAACCTATCATAGTTCTCAGACTCATGGGAAGTACCGACCATCACGCTTAAATCATGCCGGTCATTGAAGTTCTTTTTATAATCGGCATAGAGCGTGAAGTTCTTAGACAAGGTCTTCTGGTAACGACGCTCCGCACTATTCGGCGTACGTTTCTCCCGGACCTCGTTATTATCCCAATCGTAATTGGTGATTTTCTTGTTCGTCACGTTCTCGTCCATATCATACTTACGGATCACGGCTTGCCCCACCAATTGTAATCCGTCGATCACTTTCCAGCGTAATTGGTTGTTGACCGTTATATTACCTGTAGTCTTATTCACCATACCCCCGTCTTCCAATACTTGGGCCGGATTATCGAAACCCTCGAATGTATAGAAAGTTCCCGACGGATTGTACATCGGAGTCCAAGAGCGAGTCTTATAAATCAGTTCCCATATATTTTGTCCTTCCGTCAAACCCGAGGAATAGTCCCTGTTGCTTGCCTCATAAGCTAAATTAAGATCGTAAGTCAAGTTCTTGAAGATCTCGACGCTCGATTTAGCACGTACGAAGTAACGCTTGTTCACATCCTCACCAAATTTAGGGATACCTTCCTCCCGCTGATGGCCTAAAGACAACATATACGAGTATCTCTCTCCACCGCCGGAGATATTGACATTGTAATTCTGCATATTACCATTGCCAATAAGCATATCATTCCAGTCTTGATCCTTGAAGAATTGCGGATAACCGGTCCAACGCCCCCATTCCGCATCAGTCAACACCAGATCACTATTCTGCCGGATCAGGTCCAATTGATCTCTCGTGTATTCTGGAGTGAATGATCCATCGGTGATCTCCAAGGCCATCTCCGCATGTTGTAATAGATTCGCCGGTTTCCTTAACAACGCAGGAGTCTTAATAGAGTAATATGCATCAAAAGCAACAGATGTCTTCTGATTGCGCTTACCACTTTTCGTTGTCACCAGAATAACACCATCCGAGGCACGAGCACCGTAAATAGCGGCCGTACCATCTTTCAATACGGAAATATTCTCGATATCGGAAGGATTGATCATATTAATGTTTCCCTCCGCTCCATCAATCAAAACAAGGGGAGTACCACCGTTGATAGAAGAGACATCACGAACCTTCATGGTCATGTCCGAACCCGGAGCGCCTCCGGCACGTGTAATCGTCAAACCGGGTACCTCTCCCTGCAAAGCCTGAGCCGCATTCTGAATCGGACGAGATTCAAACGCTTTCGCGTCGGCCGTAGATACGGCACCACCCAAGTTCGCTCTTTTTACCGTACCATAACCGACAACTACAACCTCATCCATTTGCAAAGCATCTTCCCGTAACTTCACGTTCAAATTCGCTTCCTTGCCGGGACGCAATTCCGTCATGGCATATCCGATGTAAGAGATTTGAAGGACACCGTTTTCCGATACCTCCATCGTAAATTTTCCATCAAGGTCCGTAACCGTTCCGTTGGTAGTACCTTTCTCAACTACGTTCGCGCCAATAATAGGTTCACCATTCTCGTCGGTCACTACACCTTGCACTAAATTCTTCTTTTGCAAAACGGCTTGTGAGGAAGGGGCGGCTTTCTCGTTTTTTGTAGAGGGATTAATCAAGATGAAATTATTCTCCGTAATCTCATACTTTACGTCTTCCCCTGCGAAAAGACGCTTTAAAATGGTTTCCACCGTCTGCTCTTTCACATGTACAGATACTTTCTTATTCAGGTTAACCTTCTCGCTCTCGTAGATAAAACGGAAGCCAGACTGTTTCTCTATCTTGAAAAGAACCTCCTTTATTGTCTGGTTATTAACGTCCAAAGACAACTTTGTCTCTTGCGAATAGACAGAGGCCGAGATCTGAAGTGAACATGCGATAGAGAATAATGTCGTCAATCTCATAATAGACAAAGTTTTTTTAAGGACCGGAGACTCTTCCGGCCTTGCTATATTCCAAAAATTCATATATTTGTAATTCGATTGTTTGTTAACACTAGTGTTACGAGCACTAATTTTAATGATCAAAAAGATGACGGGGAATGTTCCAGCATTTCCCGTTTTTCATGTGTATTCATGCGATTCCTGTTCTTTACTTCATAGGCAGACTTTATTTAGAGGTTATACTTATATTTTTTCCTTTCACGTTATAACTTATATCACTCAATCGGGATAGTACGCCCAATATATCCGTTATGGTTTCCTCCTGTATGACTCCATCGTAATGTATACTATTCCCCAAATCCTTTTGAAGATGGATGGTTACATCGTACCTCCTCTCCAGATATTTGCAGACGGAAGCCAACGACATATGATCCATATAGAGTTTATCCTCCAGCCAGCTGTACGAATGAGATAACACACCCGATATCGGTCTCATCTTGTTGGTTTGCTTATCGAAAATCGCCATGTCACCGGCGTTCATTAACAACTTATCATTCCCATGATCCAACTCGATACAGCCTTCCACCAACGAGGCTTCAACTGTTTTTTCATCCGTATACGCTTGCAAATTAAAAGAAGTTCCATGTACCTTTAAGCGTAATCCATTGCTCATCTTGATCACGAACGGTATCTTGTTCTTCGAGACATCGAAGAAGCCCTCTCCTTGGAAATTCACTTCCCTGATATTCTCCTTTGCGTTATAGGAATACGTAATATCAGATCCAGAATTCAGCTTAACAACGGAACCATCCGGCAAGACCACCTCCGATCGGCTTCCGTAATCAGCGGTCATTCGAACCAGCATTTCCGGCTGTTTATCAAATACTCCCATTTTCGAAAACCCGAGGACAAGCAATAAAGTAGCCGCCACTCCTGAAATGATATATCCGATATTCACCAAGCGTTTCCGCTTATTATCTCTCTCCTTATTGATACGATCGATCTTATCCCATGCGTATTGAGCATTAAAAGTTTCTTGCTCCAGATAAGAGCCTGTTTCTTTCCAGATCTCTTTATACCGTTTAAAATCCTCTTGATTAGACTCATCCTCAGCCAACCATTCATCCAGAACCGGATCCACGATCTCTTCATTCATCCTCTCCGATAAATGGTCAACGATGTGTTCTCCTATTTGCTTTTTCTTCTCCATGAGTCTAGTCTTTATTTAAATGACACCACAAATAAAAAAAGGTCCTATACGAACCTTGAAAATTTTCTCATTATTTTATACCTCCTTCATCTCCAGACATTCCTTCAACTTCTGTAAAGACATCCATATTTGATTTTTAATTGTTTTCACGGATATAGATAGTTTCTCCGATATTTCTTTCTGCTTCAATCCTTTTACCCTGTGAAGAAGTAACACTTCTCTACTCCGATCCGGCAAATGGTCTATACAATCATAAAGAGCGATCCTAAACTCTTCTGTTTCCAGTTGATTATCCTCATAGGATAGAAGTAATAAGTCTTGATTCTCTGATAAACTTCCCGTCTGCACCTTTGATCGGATAAAGTTCAAGGCCAGATGTTTAGCCATCCGATATAAATATCCTGATACATTTTCCTTTATCTCTATTCTCCCCCTATTTTTCCATAAATTCAAGAAAAGCTCTTGAACAACATCCTCCGCATCATTTCTATCCATCAATAGACTATACACATACTGACAAAGACGCCCGTAATAACGATCAAACAGTTTATTATAACTGATATAATCATTATTTCCGATCGCTAGCATTAAGACCTTATCGGCATGAACTTCCTGCATATAATCTTCATTTATCATGAATATTCACAATCGTCTTTACAGGTAAAAGAGTTTCGGCAAGACTATGGCTAACAAAAAGAAGAACGAAGATATAAAGCGAACAAATTCAGTTTGTAACCGAAGTTTAAAAAGATGCTTAGTAAAGAGATCTGAGATTTCAGGAAAAGGAGAACTGGATTATAAATATATGTGGTAGAATAATTTACAGTTTATCAACAAAACCATAGTCTTGCCGAGACTCAGTTGAAATAGATCTCAGAAGGATATTTTACAAGAAATTAATCCTGCCTTTCCACAAATCTCCTGTGACGCAAAAGTAGGAAAATTATTATTTGATTGATTATTTTATCATTCTTTTCATATAAGATCATCTTCCCTTTTACTCCCCAGCAAATAAAAAGGGAAATATCTCACGACACTTCCCTTTTACCATGAATCTTATGTTTGAATTATTTTACTTCTACTACAATCATCACAGGGAAATGATCAGATGGAACACGAGCTACATGTTTTTGCATGGAGACCTCCTTCGGAAAATTCGCATTTTGCTCATTCTTCGCATCTTTCGCTTCCGAACGATATGTATCCGTCAAGACACCATATTTTTTCACATCAAACTCTTTCGTAAGGAATAAATGATCGATACGACTGTCTGTTTTGCGATCCGCATGGAAGGCATTAAACGTGCCGTTGGGTACATACCGGAAATCCGCTATCTGATAAGAATCCCGCATAATACCGGAATTGTCCAGTAATAAGTAGGATTCATTATGTTGATCCACATTAAAATCACCTGTTAGAATCGCCGGTAGCTTCTCCGGAAATTCTTTCAACTTCTTAAGGATAAGTTTCGCGCTTTCCGCACGGGCCTGTACACCAATATGATCCATATGTAAGTTAAAGAACAAGAAAGTAAAGCCGGTTTGTTTATCCCGAAATTTACCCCATGTGCAAATACGGGGAAGAACGGCATCCCATCCCTTATTAGGGCGATCGGTTATCGTAGACAACCAAAAGTCCCCATGATCGAGCACCTCGAACTTTCCCGTACGATAAAATATGGCAGAATATTCACCAGCTTGCTTACCATCATCACGTCCTACCCCGATATAATCATAACCGGGCATCGCATTCTTTAGATCTTGCAACTGATGATATTTACCTTCTTGAGTCCCAAAGATATCAAAACCATGGAACTGCACCAATTGGGCAATGTAGGGATAACGTTGTCCCCAGCCATTCCCATTCGTCGAGTCTCCCGCATTCGCATTACGCAAATTATAGGTGGCTACTACCATTGACTCCGCTTGTAACGCAAATACGGAACAAAGGACAAATAAAAAAGAATAAATTAGCTTCTTCATACCTTTTATCATAAAATTAAATCCACATCAATAAATTAGAACTCTGCCTCTATCATTATCGGGAAATGATCCGAAGAGAAATGCCCATACTGGCACTCGTTCAAAGTCCCATATTTATTTACCTGAATACCTTTAGTGACGAAAATATAGTCAATCCGGTTTTTCATCGGGGCATTCAAATTGAATTGGTTTGTCGTTCCTACCGTCCCATAGGGTGGTGTTTTTGAGATTTCCCGTGAGTCCAACAGTAAACCATCGGATTTCAGTATTTGTATAGGCTCAGAATCCGGCGTACCATTGAAATCACCTACACAGATAGCAGGGGAATCCCCCGCTATCTTTTTAATATTAGCCAACATTATCAAAGCAGACTCATGACGTGCCACCTTACCGATATGGTCAAAATGAACGCTGAAGAAATAAAATTCCTTTCCCGAAACCTTATCCTTCAACTTCGCCCAAGAACAAACCCTCCGGCATTGCGCATCCCAGCCAAAAGAAGGCTTATCCTGTGTCTCCGACAGCCAGTAATTTCCTGAGTCCAATAATTTAAACCGATCTTTCTTAAATAAAACCGCGGCATGTTCCCCAGCCTCTTTTCCGTCATCCCGGCCTACACCAACAAACGTATACATACCATCTTTCACCAAATCCTTCACTTGGTGAATCAACCCTTCTTGAATCCCAAAGACATCAAAATCATGGAAATGAACCAAAGATACCGCCATGTCTTTGCGGTGTACCCATGAATCATCCTTATCCCCCTCATTATCATACCGCAGGTTAAAACTACCCACGTTCAGTTTACACTTCTGTTGTCCGGATATCCCTATGCAGAAAGTAAATAAAGAGATAAACACTATAATTAAGTTTCTCATGATACCCCCTTGATTACCAGCCCGGATTCTGGCTTAGATTCGTATTGAACTGAATTACTACCTCCGGTATCGGATATAAGTACTGACGAGCCGGCCAGCTACGTCCGGCGTAATTATACTCCATCAAATAACCTCCTTGAACCGGCTTCACGTTAAGCACATTACTCTTATTTGTACCCACATAGACACCAATCGCAGCATACTTCTCATCAGCGATCTTATCCGTATCATAGAAATAGGCATCATAATTACCATCGCCATTCACATCCAACGGTTGGTTAAGTGATGGGATAAAGATACCTTCCCAAGGATCGTTCACCCAAAGATCGCAACAATTCCAACGTTTCAAATCATTTAGGCGCAAACCTTCCAGACAAAGTTCAATACCACGTTCGCGACGGATCTCCAACAAGGAAGGATCAGAGATCGTCGGGTAATAAGAAGCGATATAAGGCTCTGCGGATGACGGACGGGTTGTCAATGTACCTGTCTGTGGTGTACCTCCCGTAATTCCCGCACGAGAACGAAGCGCACCTATCGTAGCCGCCCAATCCGCATCAGTCAGTTCGCCTAATTCAGCCTTAGCCTCAGCATAGTTCAACAAAACCTCAGCATAGCGCATGATAGGAATGTCATTATCATTCGTAGCCGCATCATCGTAAGCCACGTCATCCATGGCAAACTTCGTAAACTGATATCCCGTCAATGTATGTCCCGTAAAATTAGCCGCGGTCGGCTCATAAACACCAGAAGCATTCTTACGGGTATAATCCGCTCCCCGGATCGTTTGGTTCAAGCGGGTATCACGTCCTGTTGTCTCCTCCACGAAATTCTTATAGCTTCCATCCGCTTTTTTCTCGACATAAGGCGTACCATCCGCATTCAAGTATGACAGCATAAATTTACGGCTCATGCATAAGTGTGGTCCGTAAGTAGAGGAATTATACCACCAATTCTGCTCACCCAGTCCTAACACCTTGTCAGTCTCGATAGCCATCATTACCTCCGTGGTAACGGCCTTATCGGCAATGAAAAGTTCGCGATACGCTCCACGGCCATCGCTATAAGCACCCGAAGTATAAAGTTTGTACGGTCCGTTATCCATAACTTCCCTAGCCGCCTCAGCCGCTAGTTTATATAAATCTTTGGCCGAATATTCCGTACATCCCGTACGAGCGATATCCAATTGGTCAGCGGCATGGTATTTACGCCAAGCAGCCTCAAACAAGCAAACACGAGATTTGAAAGCGGCAGCTGTCCATTTATTTACGATCGTTGAATTATGCGTGACATCCTCTTCCAATATATTCGTATACGCATAATCCAAATCCTCCAAGATATGCCCGATAATCACATCACGCGTATCACGCGGGTTATAAAGATCCGGGTCTTCAGCCTCGTTAAATACCTTATCAATCCAAGGTACCTCGCCATATTGTACCAATTTATCAAAATAGAAGCGAGCACGGAACAAGCGTGCGATACCATTGTAATTGTCACGGATAGTTGTGCTTAGTGACTCATTCACGTTATTCTCCAAAAAGAAATTTATATTACGAAGAGCCGACCACGACCAGCTCGTCGCGCTATTCGTGGTATAAGCGCCAACCTCCATACCGCCTAAGGAATTCTTCACTCCATAATCCGCCGTAGCATCACGCCGGAAAGCACTTCCCCGGGAAGGTAAGACATTGTAAAACGAATATGCATACGTCTTCAAACCATTCTCGGAGCTAAACACCATATCCACAGAAGCCTCCGACTTTGGTTCCTCATTCATCTCACATCCCGAAAATATAGCCAAGAGTGCCACCAGACCGCTTAATAGTATATTCTTTTTCATTTCGTATAATCTCCTATTCTTTAAAATGTAACATTCAGGCCGATGCTGAACGACTTCATCATCGGGTAATTATATCCATCACCACTGTTGCTGGAAGTCAAGTCCTTATCCGATTCACCGATATTCGAGACATTGACATCCTTGGAATATTTGTAAAGCGGAGACCATGTAAAGAGATTTTCCCCGGAAAGGTAAATTCCCACATTTGTCAAATGCAATTTTTTAATCCATTCCGACGGTAAATTATAGCCAACCTGTATGTTCTTCAAGCGTAGATAGGCCGCATTCATCAAATAGCGCGTGTTAGCGTTCTTATGACCTCCATAGAAAGGCGCATAGTAACCAGCGTAACGAGGCAAGAATGCATCCGGGTTCTCAGGAGTCCAATAGTTTCCCACATGCCAAGAAGGCATCTGGTTATACGGGCGATTGTATTGCCCCCAGAACGTAGAGGCTTCATTAGACGGATACCAATCCTGCTTACCCACTCCTTGGAAGAAAGCACTCACCCAGATATTGTTCCAATCGGCAGAAAGCGTAAAGCTATAAATATAACGAGGCTCCTCGTTACCGATGATCTTACGGTCGCCCGGATCATCTACCGTATTCTGTCCACGATCAATATAACCGTTGCCATTTAAGTCTTCAAACTTAATATCACCCGGATACAACTTATAGGTTTTCGATGTTTGCATGAGCGGATTATAATAGGATTGTCCCGCAGCTTTCGCGGCAGCCTCAGCCGCATCGATACTGGCTTGGTCCTGCCACAAACCATTGGATACAAATCCCCAAATCTCACCGATACGCATCCCCTCGTAATAATTCTTGTCGAGTGATTGATTGGCGTACTCGCTCAATGACATATTCGCATTATTAAACCTATCGATCACTGAATAGTAATCTGCCAATGTACCCTTGATGCTATAATTAAATCGTTTACCAGCTAAATCAAATCCATCTCTCCATTCCAAAGACAACTCATAGCCATAAGTAGACATATCCGCATAATTACCTTTCGGAGAAGAAGCACCGAACACATCCGGCACGGTCGGACCATTCACGATCATATCAGTTGTTTTACGGATATAATAATCTCCACTTACGGTCAAACGATTATCAAAGAATCCTAAATCCGCTCCTATATCATACGTCGTAGCGGTTTCCCACGTCAAGTTGCCGGGAAGAGCCGCCGGAGATGACATATAATTCTGCCGTAAACCGTCAAGGATATAATCAGACTTGCTGATACCCAATGTCTGGATATATTGATAATTACTCAACCCGGCAGCATTACCCAAAGAGCCCCAAGAAAATCGGATCTTAGCGTTAGAGATATGTTCGGACTTAACATTCCACCAAGGTTCTTGCGAGATTCGCCAACCCACGGAAGCCGAAGGGAAGAAAGCCCAACGCTCATTACTCGGGAAGCGGGAGGAACCATCGTAACGTCCGTTTACCTCCAACAGATAACGATCATCAAAGGCATAATTCAAACGGAAGAAAGCGCCGCCAAACTGATAAGCTTTCCATTGTGAGGTAATACTCCGGTTATCAGTACCCATCACCAAATTCATGTTGTCCACGTCATCCGTCAACAAGTCATCATTATAAGCATAGATGCGTTTGAAAGTAGATTTTTCGTAATTCCATCCAGCCATGGCCTTGAAATAATGTTTCTCGGCAAAAGTTTCCTCAAACTCTGCGAAAAGGTTCGTTGCTAGATAGTTCGTATGATCAGTTGTCTCTGCCAAATTGGAATAGGTACCCGTAATATGTTCGATCTGGCTTTCCCCATCTGCATCAACCGACCGTGCATACGGTGAACGTACTTGTTTCTTGGTCTTCTCTTGCGTCTTCTGTTGATAAGTAAAATCACCATTCACACGCAAACGGTCACCCAAGAACTTCGCATTGAATGTCGTAGTATTCTTTAAGTTGGAGTTCTTTGTCGTAATACCGCTACGTCCATAAAGCAAATCGCCTACGGTATAGACGGCAGAATAAGTCATCGTACCATCAGGGTTGAACAGTGGCGATGACGGGTGTCCCTCGTCCGCGATATTTCTCCATACCACACCAGAACCTTCCGAATAGGTAATCGGATTGTAGTATTTATTATGGGAAAACTCAAAGTTATTGTTGATCTTCAACCAAGGAGTTAACTGATAACCTCCTTTGAAGCGCATATTATAGGTCTTGAACTTATCCGTTTGCTCATCGCTATCGAAAAGTCCATCGTAACTATAGAAACGTCCTGACAAATAATAATCAAACTTCCCGTCGGAACCCGAGATGGAAAGATTTTGATTCTGCGCAAAGACACTCTTCTTATACATCAGATCATAATAGTCGGTTCCTTCCGGATAATATACATAACGGCCTTTTGTACCGATAGAGCCATCAGAGATCACCGTCCCGAAATCGCCCGTCTCATGACGGCGCTTATACTCGTCCAGCCAAGCCACGGAAAATTGCTGTGTCTTGTTGATACCAGAAGGATTCGCTTGATTGTAATTAAAATAAGCGTCATAAAAATGCTTTGCCCAAATATAACCATCGGAAACTACATCCGGCACATTCTGTGGTGATTGTAATGAATAGCTAGAAGACCATGTCACCTTCGGCTTACCTTCCGTAGCGTTCTTCGTCGTGATCAAAACCACGCCAAATGGAGCACGTGCGCCATAAATAGCGGAAGCGGCAGCATCCTTCAATACGGAAATACTCTCAATATCATTCGGATTTAACATAGAAGGGTCTCCTTCCACACCATCAATCAACACCAAAGCACTACCACCATTGATAGAACCGGCGCCACGTACGTTAAAATCCGCCGTACGCCCCGGTTTACCATCAGACAAGGAAATATTCAAGTTCGGGACAACTCCTTCTAACATCTGAGTAGCGTTAGCCGTAGGACGCCCCTCGAATACATCACTAGTCACTTGCTCTACCGCACCAGTCAAATTCACTTTTTTCTGGGAACCATAACCCACCACGACTACCTCATCCAGCTTCTGCGTGTCCTCATGAATAGATATAACCAAATTATCTTTATTGCCTACCGGAACATCTTGAACCACATAACCAATATAAGAAACCTGAAGTATCGCATTCGGAGTTACCTCAATAGAGAAATGACCATCTATATCCGTGATGGTACCATTGGTAGATCCTTTCACGACCACATTCGCCCCGATGATTGGTTCCCCTTTCGGGTCTGTAATCGTACCGGTAACTTTCTTATTACCTTGTTGCTGAACAGTTTTTACCGATGATAAAACGATCTGATGACCCGATTTCAATACATAAGCCACATTCGCTTGCTTTGCTATCGCATCCATTACAGCATTAATATCCGCATCTTCCACGTCAACAGAGATCGGAGAATTCAGACCTTTGATCCCATCATTATAGAAAAAACGATATTCAGTCGTTTCCTCTAATTCTTTAATAACCTCCCGCATCGGTCTATCCTTTACCGACAACGATATCTGGGCGGCAATCGCAACTCCGGAAAAGCCCGACAATAATTGGGCATACAAAAGTGTCCGGAAAAAAGAGTGCTTGAAATTACTCATTTTTAAAAGTTTTTTAATAATACATAGATTTTAAACAGGTAACTTTACAAGCAAATCATTTACATATTCTATCTTATTTATAACCGGCTAGTTATTTCCTTGAAGATATTATATACAAGTGATTTTGCTTAAGAGGAAGAAGGGCCTTGCCTTTCTTCTTTTTTTACTACAATCATCTAGCTCATCTCATAGGCTTCTTCTTTATTAGGTTAACACTCAACTTTCTATTTCTCATTTAAATAAATAGTATCACCTACCGACACATACGTAATCGGAGCCGTAAGGCTTATTATTTCAAATACATTATCCAGACTATTATTTCGGATCACCCCCGAGAAACTGTAGCCTTTAATCTTATTGGACAAAAAACGAACTTCAACATTATACATTCGATTCAACAATACCGCGATCTCCTCCAACGACTCGCCAGAGAAGGCCAGTTCATTCGTACGCCAAAGACGGGCATAAGAAGCATTTGTCGGGTGATTAACAGATAATATATGACTAGACTTATTAAAAACCGCACTCTCATCCGGAGACAGAATCACAAACTCTTTTCCAACCGCTGTTCGTACACTGCCTTCAAACAAGGTCGTAACCACCTCGTCATCTTCCTCATACGCCTTCACATTAAAAGCTGTGCCTAGCGCCTCGACTTCCATATCCCCCGCATTTACCAAGAAACGGCGCAATGTATCTTTCGAAACTTCAAAATAAGCCTCACCAGATAAAGAAACTGATCTTTCTTTCACGCCATAATCACTCTTATAATTAAGTTTAGTATGCGAATTTAACCATACTTTCGTCCCATCAGGAAGAACCACGCTAGCACGTTGCCCATTATCTGCCAACACCACATAATCCAATGGATCAGGTGGTGGAACCTGTCTCATATTATACCAATGGGAGCCAATTCCAAGGCCTATACATATTAAAGCCACCGCCGCATAAGAAAGCCACTTCCATAAGGTATGCGGTTTCTTCTTTATCTCCAAAGTTTTCTCCTCTTGTCTTATCCGCTTTTTAATCTCACAGAACATCTGTCCTTGTAGCTTAGGAGGAAGCTTTTTCCCGGAAGATTCTTCCCATCTAGACTTATAAAAAGCCATGATCTCTTCCTTATGATCGGGATCGCTAAACCACGCCAAAAGAGTTTGCTCTTCTTCCGGTGAAGTCTTGCCACTCATAAAGCGATCTAATAATTCGATATGTGTATACGTTTTTCTCATCGTGTAATAAGTATATCCCGAAGAAGAGCTTTACCCTTACACGGAAAAATCAAGAAAGCCTTGATTTAACACAAATTAATACCACACTTGTTTTCCGCCTTCATAAGTAAACGGGCGATGTTCTTTTCCTCGTGTATGGTTATGAATACGAAAAATAGATTCCCGTGGAATATTTTGATAAATTAATTTATTGTCTTCGGCATACTGTTTACCTAATGATATCCACTTTTTGTCCCAATAGAAGAGTTCATATAATTCTCCCGTTACGATCTTATTATCATCATTCCTCGGATAAAATTCCACCTTCGCTATCTGTTTAGGTTCGCCTAGATCTAGAACAACAAATTGATCTTTTTGAAATTGATCTGGTTGATAATAAGACACTCGGTCCTGATCTGTCACCAAATCGAGACCATGTCCTTTAGTCCCTTCATTTCCACCCCACTCTCCGGAAAACTGCTGGCCATCGCCTCCAAATACTTTTATTTCCGCTATAGCGTAAAAATAGCCCAATGGCTGTGTTTCTTGAAAATCACAGATCAAATAACGATATTTTTGGGAAACAGATATACGGAAACTATCCACATAAAAGGGAGGATTTTCAATAGAATATATCAAAGAACGATCCGAAAGATCTTTCTTGTTACAAACATAAAAGCGGGTTCCTATCGTTCCTGCGGCTTGAAGCGCCGTATTCATTCTATATGGAACTTTTGAATAGAATGTAGCAGAACTTTCCGCTTTTTCAAAATCTGGTAATAACTTACGTAATTTACCTTCACGAGTCAGAATAAACGCATCTCCAGCAGGTCGTATCTCTCCATCATTATAATAAGCGGGAAGATAGAGCATGTTAACCCCCATTTTAGGAAAACGTACCTTGGAACCTTCCGGTCGCCCCCAACACACTGGATTCCAACCAATAATATCATAGCAACATAAATAGACATATTCTTTGGGATGTTTCTCATTCCAAAGTGGTACCTCTATATCTTCGCATACGACATACTGGTCCGTGATATCTTGAATCCCCGGATTTTTGAATAAAGGAGGTATTTCTTCTTTAGACAAGATAGCGAGCGAGTGGGGTTGTATCCGATAGTTATACCTATAGACTTTAGGAGCAGTCCTACAATATTGAATAGTAATAGTCGACGGAAACATATCAATTTTAGATTGATAGACATCTCTCCAAAACATCCCGTCTATCTTAATGTCATCCTTAGTAAGGAAAGGTCTTTGTGTATTATCATATATCATGCCGAATTGCTTACTCCCTATAATCTCGACCCATGAATGAGGATATTGTGAATTTCCCCAACAGGGAACCATATTTAATGCAGCAGGTATACCATTCGCCCTCAATGCAGCAATTTTATATGTAGACTTTTCTAAACAAGTTCCCATTTGAGTGGCTACTATATTTTGGAAAGTCATAGGACGCAATCCTTGATATTTACCGGTAAAGATTATCCATTCATTGAGAAAGCCCTGCTCTACCTCATCCGATATAGCTTTACCAATTTCTTCATACGAACACATATACATAGAATCTCGTAGTGAAGCATATTTTCGATCAAAATAACTCCCAGCATGTTCCCAATGACAATTATCTGTAGTGTAAGGGAGTACATAATCAAAGAAAATATCCCAGTCCATATTCTTACACCAAGGATATCGCTCTTTATTTTGAAAACACTGATCTATATGATGTATAAGATAATCAGAAGACAATTCTTTCAAATCAGATAAAAAGCGAGGATTTACTTTTGTATAAGAATACAATTTGTTTATACTATCATATATAGCGTATTGGATATCATATAAAAAGGAACCGTATGTCTCTCTATAATTAGCGAAAGCATCGAAATACACATGGTTTCCTTTCACCGAGTTACTATCTAATACTTGCTTCCCTATCATATTACTTATTAGAAAGCGGGCAGCTTCCTGTTTCTTCTGATTATCCTTATAATGATCTAGAACAGCTTCTAACTCCGATCTATTTTCTCCGGAGTTATCCAACGCTAATTCCAATAGAACATTTTCATTCGAAGAACAAGCATAAAAAGTTAAAATAATAAAGAAAAAAAAGTATCTTACTATCATAGCTAAAATGCTTTTTTACTACCATGTAAATGTAACCTTTGATAGATCAAAAGAATACAGATGATAATCATCATCCCAGCCCAAGGCTATTAGTTCTTTATCATCGTTTGTCACACAAATATTGAATAGTTTTATATCAGTAACTAATCGACAAATACATTTTCCACTCCAATCATATACTAAAATGTCATTACTTAACATAGTATCTAACATTCTTGTATTAGTATGCTGATTCAACTTTTTCCCTGAATATAAAGTATAAATATAACGATCAGTCGCATATATATCCGTATAACCGATTACATTCTCTTTGCCATGCTTTATGCCGTTCCTGCCAGATCTACTATCATCAATGTATATAGGATAAATATCGTGATAACGTTTTATGAGCATTGGAATCGTATCTATCTGATATAGTTCAAAGATAGCGCCAGAGGCCGCAACCGTAGCCAATCTATCTAATACTGAATTATAAACCATATAGCCTTGATAGGCAAATGTTTTACTTTTACCTCCACTATCGTTCCCATCATTTGGAAAATCGCCAAAAGACTTCACATATTTACCTGCACAATCAAACAAAGCATATCTCTTAGTATTTGTTTCCTCTTTATCAAGGAGTCCAGAAACGACATACCCATGCTTTGTTTGAATAGCAGAGAGAAACATATATTCCAAATTCACAATAGAAGAAATACTTTTAGATAAACTTTTGGTTATAATTTGTTTCTTTTGTATATCCAATATAATCACATTTGATTTATCTTTCTTTTGCATCAAACGAGGCATGATGTTTTCATCTGGGCCTTCTCCTGTTTGGGAAAAAGATAGAATACTGTCTTTTGTATAATATATTTTATCCAAAAGAGAATCACCTAAATAATTCTCTTTGATTAGACATTTCTCACTCTCAAATAGCATCATCCTCCCAAACGAACTTAACTTATAAGTATCCGCATTGAGTTGATTTGCTTTTATATTAACGACTTGTAGAAAGTACTCTTTGGGATCTATTTCGTTCTGTTGACAAGAGGCAAAGTGTATAAAAATAAAAATTATAATTAATATATATTTCTTCATATTATTCTTTTCAAACAGCTGAATCATTATACTTCTCTTTGCTTTTACATAGCCTAAATAGTCTAAATATCAGTTTATCATCATCATAATTTGTATTTTTATAATGATTTTCAGAAATATACAATCCTTTTTCATCAATATACATCAGATTTGGATTATATGTATATTCAGGAAAAACAGTCTCACCTATTATATTAAAGTTTTTATCTAGAATTATAATAGAAAATATCTTTCTTCCAAAATCCCACAATTCCATATAGTTTTCTCTATTATCTATCTCTGTTTTCAAATAGCAAACTCTATAATACACATCACGGTATTTATCATATAACAAGTTACCATAATTTGGATTTTCACACATAGATTTTAATGTTCCATTATAATCATTCGGCATCACAACCCTATCAATATAATTACTTTTTACATTCACTCTTTCAACAATATTGTGATCTATAGAAGTTATAAATACATCTTCTTCATAGAAAAAAGAATAGATAAATTTATCACCATTAAAACATCTACTAAAATACAATTCTACACCAGCATTCTTTTTTTTATTATCTGCACCACTAAATCGGGGATATTCAAATGGAAGTTCTTGTACATTCCCTGTATTTAGATCAATCATTGCAGATACAGGGTTGGGATATTTCCATCGATTACACTCCGACAATACAAAAAGATTATTATTAAATTTAAGTATAGGGTGATAACTAAACGACAAAGAGTTACATGCGTTTAAAACATTTCCATCTTTTGATTTTCCATAATAAAATTTTTTATTTATTTTCCCCTCTTTATTTACACTATATATTTCCGGGAGCTGTAAACTCGTCAGATAAATACTATCTAGACTGTCAATATAATACCCTAAGAAAAAACCAACTCCATTATCTCCCTCTATATCAAGATCTATTTTGAAGGCCATTTCTTTTGTCTGTATATCATAAAAAACAATCTGATTTTTGAAACCATTTTGAAAACTAATATATTGATGTCCATCTTTATCTGTATAAGGAAATAGAGCTTTAATATATGGTTCTACATCATAATTCAAATCAAATGTCATATTACTATCCTTTTCCAAGTAATACATATAATTTATTTTTTCACAAGACAAAAGAGAAATTAAGCTTGATAATATTATTAGCAAATAATATCTTTTCATTTTATAAGTATTTGAGATAAGTTTCAATCGTAATAATTAGGTTCTACAACGAATTATATAGATCAAAACAAAGTTATTTTATTACATATTTCACTACAAAAACGTTATAGAACCATAAAATTAATCACATGGAGCACAACCAATAGACCCACTATTACAACAAGCTCTTGTATCTAAGTTCAACCAGCAACTCCAATGAGTAGTACATTCTTCACCCGCAAGAGCTTCTATATTGCTTAAAGCTAATCCAGACAAAGAAGGATCAATATTATTTTTTAGAATATTAATCATCACCAAACAGAAAACAATAACAATAAGAATAATTCTTAATTTCTTCATAACGCTCATAATATAATTATTTATAAGATCTTTATATTTTGCCTAATCTTCTTTAGTTAGAATAAGATATCCTCTGTATATTTTTTTACATTTAAATAAATTTTAAACTTTCACATCACCTCCTTTCTGATAATATTTTGGAGCGAAGAACTTGCTGTGATAGTTTCTAATATATCAGGCAAGTTTCCCTTTTATAATTTGACTTTATCAAATCGTATTTCCCCGTACATTGAGTTTAATTAATTGATTTGTATTACATTTTACTGTGATTGTCTCATCAAAGAGTCCCTTATTTTCAGGTGTCACTCCCACTTTAATATGAAGAGATTCACCGGGCTGAACTGGATGTTTATCAAACAAAGCTTGAGCACATCCACAAGTGGTAGTTACATCTATAATAACTAAAGGTTGGTCTCCTGTATTGACAAGCGTAAACAAAGTGTCTTTACTCTTCCCTAAAGGAATAGTTTCTAGTAAGAGTGATTCCTTTTCCACTTTTACGGTTGTCTGAATTGGTGCAACAGGTTGTTTCCTACCTATTTCTTCCAAATATAATTCTTTTACGTTCGGGTTATGGACAGGATTACCTATCACTACCACTTTATTATTCTTGTCTAATAAAAATACTTGAAACCGAATATCTTTTGGAAAATGATTGAGCTGATTTAGACTGTCTGATCGATCCAAGCAAATCGGCTTGTCAAAATTCTCTCTTATTAATAAAGAATGTATCTCCCACTGATCATCAAACTGAAAAAAAAATAAGAAAGGGATATTCTTCTGACTGATAGAATCTGTATATCGGATAAATTCTTTCCAACGGGATAATTGCAATTTACAACTCGTACAACCAATTGAGTCTACAAAAACCAAGACTTTGTAATCCGAAGTCGGGATTACGAAATTAGTTGTATCAGATGCAAATCTGGTAAAGACCATATTTTCCGGAAATAGAATCTGCTTACCCTGCCATTCTTTAACCAACAATGTTATTATTTCCTTTTGCTTATCTTGACAAGCTGATAGGAAAATTGTTAATAGTAATATGATTAGATCTAAAGGTCTCATTTTATGTAAATGTATATACGTTTGTTCATCATATAATATAATACGTATATCCGATAAAAACTATCTACCCCTACAAACCACAAGATATTTAATGCTTATTAACTATAAAAAGAGTGTTATAAGGCAAAGAAAGCCATCAGAAGAAAGTCGATCTCGCAAAAAACGCAAAGCCCTACTCAACTGTGTCTCCACAGTCTTTTCTGAGATAGAGAGGCGTTCCGCTATTTCTCTATATGATAAATGTTCATGACGGCTCAAACGGAATATCTCCCGACGTGATGGCGGTAATTCTTCTATCAAGCTATTAATATATTCCCGTAAAGACTCTGCGTCGATTCGTTCTTCCATAAGCGAATCGACATCTGATAGCTGTCGTTGTAGGCTTTCCGTCAGTTTTTCAGAGAGTAACCGGTTTTCTGTCTCTTTATAAACCAAGTTACGGGCTATGGTGAATAGATAGGCATCAAAGTTTTGTTCCGGATCTATAGTCTCATGCTTCTCCCAGATTTTAAGAAAAACGTTTTGGGTCAAATCCGCCGCCATAGATTTATCATATAGCAACGAATAAACAAAATGATATACATGCTGATTATATTCCCAAAATAGAGTTTCAAAAGCCTTTTCATCCCCATTCTTCAGATCTATAAGCAAATTTCCATCCATTTTCATATCACATATATATTATATATCCCCGCCATACCAACTTATCTCCATTCTGCTTATTCGCAGTTCATATACTTTAGTTCTGATGAAACTACGTCTTTTATCTAATGTAAGTCCCTAAATAACAATCATCTATATCTATTTTTATTTAGATCTATACTGCTATTGGTTATTCTACCATTTAGTTACTCACTGATTTTCTATCTCTTATCACCTTTATCCTCTATTCAAATCAATGTAGTTTCATCAGAACCTAGAACAAGGTTACAAGTGAAGATTCAAATATAAACAAACATCATTACATATCGCAAATATACAAAAAAATGTAAATACAGTATGAGTATCCTTGAAATCTAGTTAAATTCTACTTGAGGACAAAGAATGTCCTCACTAATTATCCGCTTCGCAAATGATATATTGATAAAGGTCGGAATGCCCGGTTTTATCGATTATCTTATGCTTTTCGAGTTGGAATTTCAGTTGGGCCAAACCAAGAGCGCCAAAGCCGGGAAGGTCTAATAAAGAGTCGAGTCCGTTTTTGAGGGCGTAACGTAGAATATCTTCTATGATTTCTATTTTCAAGGTTGTAAGGCATTTACGGATATAGGGCGCTAAGGTGAGACGGGTAATGGGTTGGCATATCCGTTTCGCGGCATTTAAGGGAACGGGGGTAAGTGATCGGGGAGATTCGATACATAGACCGTTTTGGAGCGCCTTTTTATATAATCTTCTCAATTCGTATTCCATGTTCCTGTTCTCTATCCACAGACGTTCTATCTCAAGGTCTTGGTTCGTGATTGTTTTCTTGTATTCGGTCAGGAAGCCCATGTTTTCTTGCAAGCGGAGCGATATGACCTTATATCGGCGACAGATTCCGTCGTAGGATATACCACAACGTTTAGCTACGTCTTCTATCTTGGCTCCGGAAGTTATTTCCGTAAAGATAAGTCGGTCTTTCTTGTCGTGTATGAATGTTGATAGTTCGGCGATAATGAGTTTAAGTAGGGGAGAGATGTTTTTAAGGGATCGCAGGCAGAAAAGGTAATCATCGAATTGGGAGATGATCTCGTTTATCTCTTCTTCCTTGTCTTGGATGATAAGTTGCAGGTATAGCTTTTGTATTCCCATACGCTCGATATGGGAAATGAATTCACGCAAATTGGTCAGATCGACTAGGCGAACACCTTGCTTCACGACGTAAGATGTTATTTTTTTAGATATCGCCCATTGCTGGATTTCTTGAGATGGAAAGCCGGTGATACGAGCGGCTTCTTCAAGAGTAATAAACTCAGGCATAACTATTTGATTAAAGTAAAACTTATACTATTTATCTTTAAAAAGGGCGTTATTTGGCGTTATATTGAAGAGCTGGCCTTTCATTATAAAATAAAGAAAGGGCGATTGGCTGAAAATATTGTTGACAAAGGCTCGGCCAAGCCTCAACACTCAATAAAGTCAGCCGCACGCCCCCCTTATCTGTATACAATAATCTATCTATACTATACAGTAGCATAGATAACACGTATATCTAATAAAGGGCTGCGGGGCTTTCTCTGTGCATTGAGTGTCTCGAAAAATTTGGCCGATTTTTGTCAACTCGCACAAATATCGCACGCAACACAAGGCTTCTAACTTAAAAGCCTTTTATTGTCGCAAATATACGTATTAAAAATATTTTAGTCTATGATAATCCATACGTTTTCTATTTTATCATTGTTTTACTACCAACAAAGAAAGAATAAGTAGATAAAAACCTACGCTTTTACCTTTTGCTTTTCTGTCTTAATTACTAGCTAGGCAAATATATGATATATTCTTTAATTATAATTGATTATTAAGGAAAAAATCAAGATGGCGATCCATCAAACAGTACGAAGACTACTACCCTAAAGTCTACGGAATGACCTTACAAAATACTTTTATAGCGCAAAAAAGATTAGGTACATTGCCAAATGGCTTTTTTAGGTAGAAAGTTACCAGTTAACTAACATTTCAAAGTAAGTTAGCTTCAACGGCAAAGTAAGTTAACTTCATAAATCCGGGTTGAAATCCGCAAACGACATACAACACGCGTCTACACTCCCAACACTATATAACCGCTATGGATATTTGAAGTATTGATAATAGGCGGTTTACTTCTGTTATCCGTAACTCCAACCTTATCAGTCAACAAGCCTTTCATTAAAAGATAAGCACATCATAATGGCACGACTGTGCCATCTCAATGGCACACCATTGCCATAAGGAAGGCACAGCTATGCCACGCTGATGGCACAGCCGTGCCACGATATGGAAAATGATTGGCACTGCGGAAGTCTGTTAACTAGACAGTTAAGGATGGATAAATAATTATTCCCCTAACTTATCAAGCAACTCATACGACGGAACGAAGAAAAGAGTTCCCGTTATCGGCGTGCTGAAGTCCAGCAGACGATCCGTATTGCCTACAGGATCACCGACGAACATATTCTCCAGCATTCGTCGGGTGGTGCTGAACGTGCTGGCATAGGCGATAAAATAGGTACCGTATTCACCTTTGGAGGTATGGGCGAATGGCATGTTAGCACGGACTATTTTCAGATCGTCTCCGATGTTCGTCACGGCGTTATGGGCGTTCTTCGGTTTTTCCTCATCTGATAGCTCAACATCGTTGAATTTACGGCGACCGATGACTTTCTCTTGCTCTTCCACTGGAAGCGCATTCCATGCCACCATATCATGAATGTATTTTTGCACAAATACATAACTTCCGCCCATAAACTCGGGGTCCTCATCGCCTATTACCGCGAAACGATAGGGGTCTTCATCCACGGCAGGATTCTCCGTACCGTCCACGAAACCGATAATCGCCTTACCGTCTCTATACCGAAAACCGTGGGTCTCATCGATCGATTCCACGACACCTCGCAGTTTCTGGTCTATAATGGAGGCGAACTCAAAGCACAGTCCCATCTGCTTACAGCGGATGTG
Source organism: Parabacteroides sp. AT13 (assembly GCF_002272965.1). Lineage (NCBI taxonomy): Bacteria > Pseudomonadati > Bacteroidota > Bacteroidia > Bacteroidales > Tannerellaceae > Parabacteroides > Parabacteroides sp. AT13. The sequence goes on from NZ_NQMH01000001.1 coordinate 1,689,198, forward strand.
GAATAGTAAATCCCCGGGGGTAGAAACAGCCGTAAGCTTAACTCCTTTGATCTCTTCAAACGGTTGCAATTCTTTGGGGTTTCCTTGCTCCGGAAAGAAACGTTTCCAAGCATCCGCCCCGAATCCTATCGTACAACTGAATTGCATATCAGGATAGCGATTGCGCATACTACGTATCAAAGCGGAGAAATTAGCGCACACGTCCTTTACCTTATCAATCGTGTCGGGGAGATCTTTTAGAGCATAGACAATGAAAACCGCATTCTCGCCCGGTTTTTGGGTAACATCTTGCGGATAGTTAGCGTTCAATGGATTTTGTAGAGAGTTCATAGCACATCTTTAATTATATTGTTATTATATGGATATAACTCTATAGATGCGCTCTTGTTCAAGGAAATGTAACGAAAAATGTCCTAGCGGTTATTTTTCAATATCTATTTGTAGAGACGGGGCGTGCCCCGTCTCTACAACTGGGTAGTTATTTCACCTCCACGCTGATTCTCTGCTTGATATCTGAGGCGGAGGCTCCTAGTTGGAGGATGAACTCGCCGGGTTCTACGACGAATTGGCTTTGTGCCTCACTATAGAAAGCTAAAGAGGATACGGGGATGTCCAACGTGATTCGCCGACTCTCACCGGGTTTAAGGAATACCTTCTTGAAGCCTTTTAACTCCTTGACCGGACGCATCACGGAGCAAACCGGATCGCTTACATACAATTGGGCTACCTCAGCTCCTTCACGGTCTCCGGTATTGGTTAGGGTGAAAGTCGCTTGGATCGTATCCGCTTGATCGTACGTCTCTTTATCCGTATTCAGGTTGGAATAGTCGAATGTCGTATAGGATAAGCCGTAACCGAACGGATAAACGACCGGAAGCCCCTTCGTATCGAACCAGCGGTAACCGACCAAGATATCTTCCTCATAATTCACTTTCAGATCCCTGCCGGGGAAGTTGCCCAACGCATGCGCCGGAGATTGATCCAAGCTCACGGGAGTGGTGAACGGCATCTTTCCGCTTGGATTCACCTTGCCGGATAATACGTCTACCAAGGCATTTCCTCCTTCCATGCCGTTGAACCAAGCCCAAACGATAGCCGGGGAACAAATATCTACGGCAGCCATATTCAACGGCGATCCGGCGATCATGACCACGATCGTACGAGGATTCGCCTTTACCACCTCTTGAATCAACTCAACCTGCCCGTATGGGATATCCATATTCAGACGGTCGAACGACTCGGTATCATAATCATGGTTCAAACCACAAACCAAAAGGGCCACGTCACTCGTGCGGGCAACCTCTACCGCCTCTTTCAATAATGCGTCGCTTTCCTGTGTCTTGGAAGAGAAAGTACCAGAGCTTTGCCCATTATTGCTTCCCTCCACGAAAGTAGATAACTTCTCATAGCCTTGGGCAAAACGGATATCCACCTTATCGCCCCATTTCGCACGAAGCGCCTCTAATGGAGTTACCTCGTAAACCGCCTTGATCTCGGAACTCAAGCCACCATTAGAATGTTTGCGGGTAGCGTTATCGCCAATTACCGCCAGACTCTTGATCGAGGAGAAATCCAACGGGAGAAGATTATTCTGGTTCTTCAATAAGACAATGGCTTCGGCAGCCGCGTCATAAGTGGCTTGCTGATGCTCTTTCGTATTCATGGAGCCGGGGCCGAAACGCTTTTTCGGGTCCAAGACATTCGTCTTGATCATCACACGTAAGACATCGCCCACCTTCTCGTCCACCAAGCTCATAGGAACCTTACCGGACTTAACAGCCTCGATCAAGGGGTTGGCATAATACCAATCCTCATATTTATCGATCAGCGTGCCCATCTCCAGATCCAAGCCGGCCTCCATAGAAGGAACCGTGCTATGGGCGGCTCCCCAGTCGGTTACATATACGCCATCGAATCCCCATTCATTCCGAAGGATCTTGCGAACCAAGTAGTTATTCTCCGCGCAGAACTCCCCACGGAATTTATTATAAGCGGCCATTACCGTCAAGGCGCCTCCCTCCTGTACGGCCGCCTTGAAAGCGGGTAAATAAATCTCACGCAAGGCACGCTCGCTACATTCCACATCGACAGTCGTACGGTTTGTCTCTTGGTTATTCACGGCGAAATGCTTTACGCTGCAAGCCACGTCACGGCTCTGCAAGCCTTTGATATAAGCGACCGCCAATACGGAGTTCATATAAGGATCCTCGCTCATATACTCGAAGTTACGGCCACAAAGCGGGGAGCGAATGATATTCACGCCCGGGCCCAGCAATACGTCCTTCTTACGCCAGCGAGCCTCCTCGCCCAGCACCTCGCCCCGACGGTAAGCCAACTCCGGATTCCAAGCGGCGGCGAAAGCCGTGCCGGTCGGGAAATAAGAGGCGGAATCATTTGTCCAACCCGCATATGCCCAGTCGTGGCGATTGATCTCCGCACGTACCCCGTGAGGCCCGTCGCTCAAGCTCCACTCGGGAATCCCCAGACGCTCTACTCCGGCAACATAGAATTTTGAGTTACCATGCAATAATCCGACCTTTTCCTCCAAGGTCATCTTCTTAATCAGTTTCTCGATACGTTTCTCCATTTGTACCTTCTCTTTATCCGTGACCTGCGAGCTCGCGGCAGCCGCGTTCAAGAATAGCCCGCAAGCGATCACGCCTATTATCTTTTTCATTTCCTTTTTATTTATAGGTTTATTATTGCGCTTGAATCGTTACCGTCGCCTCGGGTAAGCCCTCGGCTATGGCTTTTAAGTGGATGTCGCCTTGTCCGCCCTTGTTCCGGATCACGACCAAGGCTTTTCCATAGTAAGCTTGCCGTTTCGGTTTACGGAGGCTGTTCGGATCGTTCGGATCTCCGTTATCCGTTCCGGCGATCTCACCCGGGCCCTCCACGGAGAAACGGATCAACGGGGTAGCGTCGGGAACCCGGTTACCATCGATATCGCATACATCTATGGTTACAAACGATAGGTCCGAGCCATCCGCTTGGATGACGCTACGATCCGGGGTCAAGACCAAACGGGCCGGCTCTCCTGCCGTATGGATCTCTTTCACCAAGACCTCCTTACCCCCTAAGCGGGAGACGGCTTTCAAAGTTCCGGGCGTAAAAGGCACACGCCAAGAGACATGATAGGTACTGTCCGTTTTTTGTCGTACGCCTAGGCTCTTTCCGTTTAGGTATAGTTCCACCTCATCGGCATTGTTATAATAGGCCCAGATATCCACCGGTTCGCCTTCCTTCCAGTTCCAATGCGGGAAAATGTGTAATACGGGTTCATTCGTCCACTCGCTTTTATACATATAATATATATCCTTCGGGAAACCCGCCAGATCCACGATACCGAAGAAGCTGCTCCGGCTGGGCCACCAATAGGGGGTAGGCTCTCCCAAGTAATCGAAACCCGTCCAGACGAACAGGCCGGATACATGCGGAAGCGTCTTCACCAGATGCCAAGTCTTCTCGTGCGTAGAGCCCCAAGGTACATGGCAATTATCATAAGAGGAGCAAACATGCTCGGGAGCCTCGAAAGGCTTGTCCCACGATTCCGGACGGATATAAATATGATCAGACGGCATCTCATAATAGCCACGGGTCATCAAGGCCGAGGTAGATTCGCTCACGATCAGTTTCTTTCCGGGGAAATTCCGGAGGAACGGCTCGAAATATCGCTCATGGTAGTTGAAGCCCAGCACATCCAAGGCATCCGAGCGGAACAGATGATTCGCAGGGTTTACCTCGTTACAGCCGGCGGTAACGACCCGGGAGGTATCTAGCCGTTTCACGATAGCCGCCAGATGACGGGTGATCAAGGATTGACGGCTAAGGGTCGTATCCTTCAGCAAAGCGGGATCGATGGCATGGCCGGCATTCAAGATCAGGTTCGCCGCTTGCAGATCCAGCTCGGTAGCGTCGGCATGACTCCATTGCTCAAGTACCTCATTGCCTATACTCCACATGAAAACAGAGGCGTGATTCCGGTCACGCAAGATCTCGTCCGTCAAATCCCGCTCGTGCCACTCCGCGAAATACCGGGCGTAATCGTATGGGGACTTACGGCGTTCCCACATATCGAAAGACTCATCCTGTACCAGAAGGCCCATACGATCGCAAAGATCCAGCAACTCGGGTGCCGGGGCGTTATGGCTGGTACGGATCGCGTTCACACCCATCTCCTTCATGATCTGTAGCTGGCGCTCGATAGCCCGTGTATTCACGGCGGCACCCAGACAGCCTAAATCATGATGCAGGCAAACCCCTTTTATCTTCAAAGGCTTATCATTCAAATAAAAGCCGGTAGCGGAATCCCAACGGAACGAGCGAAGGCCGAATACCGTCTCGTAACGATCTACCACCTTACCAGCCACTTTCACTTCCGTGACGGCCGTGTAGAGCGAGGGAGAATCGGGACTCCAAAGCTTGGGATTTGGGATCGAGAACTGATGATCGACAGATGCCTCCCGCATACGGGCGTCGTAACAGGGCGTATACGGTACCCGTAATAGAGTTGTTACGGGTGCCGTAACAACTCTGTTACGGTCATCGTAAATAGAGGTAGAGATTTCGGCATCCCTATCCGCCTCCGAGCTATTCCTTATTCTCACCTCCAACGAGAAGGTAGCCTCCTCCGGCGAGATCCTCATGTCATGCACGAAAGTACCCCAGTTGTCCACATGTACCGGATTCACCTTTACTAACCATACGTTACGGTAGATACCGGAGCCTGAATACCAGCGGGAATTCGGTTGCTCGCTATTATCCGCCTTCACGACAATCACGTTCGGTTGGCTTCCATACCTCAAATAAGGCGTCAAGTCATAACGAAACGATACATAACCATTCGGACGGAATCCCAGCGAATGACCATTGATCCAGACCTCGCTATTCCGGTAAACCCCGTCGAAATCAACATAAACAACCTTACCCCGATCCGTCTCCGGAAGGGTAAATGTCTTTCGATACCAACCAATCCCGCCCGGTAGCGCGCCGCCGCCCGGGGTAGACGGGTTATCGAGGGAGAAATCCCCCTCGATACTCCAATCATGCGGTAAAGATAAGATACGCCAAGTGGAATCATCGCTGTCCGGGGATGAATAATCCTGAACGCTATCCGACAAGGCAAATTTCCAATCGTCATTCCATGGGCTACGTTCACGCACCTGCTCCCCGGTGGGGGAACAGGCGGTGAGCAATAGGCCCAGAAGCCACGCAAGTGGCCGATTCATCAGTGGTATCATTAGTGATTATATAGTTTAATTGATACTACCCAGTTGTAGAGACGGGGCGTGCCCCGTCTTAGCACAGACTGATGGGTATTATTTAAAGTTACCATTTAGAGGGGTTGAGACGGGGCACGCCCCGTCTCTACAACTAGAGGTTTACCTTGGTAAGATATTGTCACGTCCTTGCCAGCGGGGTTCTCCGGCGTGATGAGACGTACCGTGATCTGACGCTCGCGGATCATGCCCGGATAGTCGCCCTCCCGTGCGCCGATCGTGAGCGTTCGCCTCGCATCATCATAAACAAACGGGATGGTAGCGTAATTTCCTTTCTCGTAATCGTAGGTCACGCCATTATCCTCATATAAGGTGAAGGAACCGTCGGCACCGGCGTAAACAGAGACGATTAAGTCTTTCTGTTCCTCTTTCGTAGACTGGATTACCTTTCCGGTCGGTACGATAGAGCCGGCTCTCACGAACAAAGGCATACGCTCGTAAGGAGCATCCACGTCCATTGTCGTTCCGCCTTGTATACGCTTGCCGTTGTAGAAATCGTACCAAATGCCGGCCGGGAAGTACACCTCACGGTCGCGAGCCTTATACTCATACACCGGGCATGCCATGAAGGCCGGGCCAAACATAAACTGGTCGTCTATATCGTAAGTCTTCTCATCGTCCGAATAATCCATCACCAAGGCACGCATGATCGTATAATCCTCAAAATGCGTCTTGGAGGCCAAGCTATAGATATACGGCATCAATTGATAGCGCAACTCGGTATAATACTTCATCGATTGGTACGTAGGCGATCCTTCCGGAGCGATATTATAGATCTCGCGGCAAGGATATTGCCCGTGGCTACGGAACAACGGACAGAAAGCTCCGAACTGATACCAACGGTTGTTCAACTCCCTCCATTCCCTCAAATCCTCGCTACCTTCCTTAGCGCCCATATAACGGTTCTCCACGCTGAAGCCACCGATATCCATCGTCCAGTAAGGGATACCGGACATGGCGAAGTTCAAGCCGGCGCTGATCTGCGCTTTCATATCCTCCCAGCGAGTACCGATATCGCCACTCCATGTAGCGGTAGAATAACGTTGCTGGCCGGCGAAACCGGAACGGGTCAACAAGAATACACGGTCATCCGGGTTTACGCTACGTTGTCCGTCGTAGATCGCCTCGGCGTTAGCCAAAGCGTAAGCGTTGAAGTATTTCGTGGACGGGCCCAGATAAGTCGGTCCGCAAAGCGCCTTGCGATACTCGATATCCGTATTATCCTGTACGTTCGGCTCGGAAGCGTCCATCCACCAAGCGTCGATGCCCAAGGAATACAGATGCTCGTTCATCTGTTCCCAGAAAAGCTTGCGGGCTTCCGGGTTGTACGCGTCATAGAAAGAACCGATATAACCCGGATAAATCCAGTCGCGGATACTATCCTTAATCGCCTGCTGATACATAGCACCCAGCGCATCCAACTCTTTATAATGCTCTGTCGTATAATAGAACTTCGGCCATACGGAGATCATGATACGGGCATCCTTATCGTGGATTTCCTGAATCATGCCTTTCGGGTCCGGGAAGCGTTCCTTATCAAACTCGTGGCTACCCCATGCGTCTACCGGCCAGTAGCTCCAGTCCTGTACGATCACATCCAAGGGAACCTGCCGCCGGCGGTATTCGTTCAAGGCGGTCAATAGCTCCTCTTGCGTCTTATAACGCTCACGGCTCAACCAGAATCCCATCGCCCATTTCGGCATGATCTGGCTCTTGCCCGTAACCGTGCGGTAACCGCTGATCACCTTATCCATGGAAGACTCTCCGTTGATGAAGTAGTAATCGATATCATCCCCCATTTCCGACCAGAAAGCCAACCGCTCCCGCTCCTCCTCCGGTAGCGGAGATAATACCTTCAAGCCGATATAAGAGACATCGCCATCCGGCAACCATTCGATACGGATCGGATAACGTTTGCCCTTTTCCAGATCGGCCGTAGCCTTGTAATCATTCGGGTTCCATGCCGCACGCCAACGTTCCGGGATGATCTCCTCGTTATTCACAAATACCTTGGTATAACCGGCGTAATGTAGTTTGAAATGATAAGTACCCGTCTCTTTCGCCTCGATCTCGCCCTCCCAAGTAGCGGAAGCGCTCGGCTTCGGGAAGTCTGCCGGCAGGTTCTTGATGGTTTTCAGATTCTCATAATCTACCTTATCTTCATCCCGCTGGATTAAAACGGAAATCTTCGCCTTATCCGTATAGTAGGTAGCGGTCAACGCCCCTGCCCTCCCGTCTTTTCCGTATAGCCCAAAGACATCGCCCAAATCGGCGTATGGACGCTTGTCGCCGAAACGGCTCAAGGAATAGTTATGCCAAAGTACACCATACCCTTTTGAGGAAACGATAAACGGCACGCTCACCTTCGTGTTATATTGGAAAAGCTCTTCGTTCTTGCCTTTGTAGTTGAACTCATCGCTCTGATGCTGTCCTAGGCCGTAAAGCCCTTCCTCGTCCTCGCTCTCAAATACCTGACGTAAGGTATAGCCTTTGGTTCCTTCCACCTCGATCGGCGTAAATTCCTTGCCTCCGTTTGTCTTCTCACGAAGGATCGTGTGTCCGTTGGCGTCGGTAAAGCGAACCTCTCCGGTCTCCCGTGAAAGACGGGCCTGTGTGGTTTGCGTACTTACGATGATCGTATCCCCCGAGGTCGTTATCTGAAACGATGGGGCGGGCAACGATTTCGTGTCCTTGATCAAGTTCACTTGGTTGGAAAACTTACCATCCGGAGAGGCGATTACCCGGATAATATCATCAGAGATTACTTCCAATTTAACAGCCTTCGCCTGTCCGGAACGGATATCGGCGACCAAGCCATTCTCGACCTTCCGGTAAGCGGAATCAGTCATGCAGGAAGTCAGCAGGGAAAGCCCTAACGTGAATACCGCGATGTGTTGTTTCATATTCTATAGATTCTTTAATTATTTCCGATCAGCAATGAGTCCGAACAGGTTTTTCCATACAAGAAAAATGGTTCTTCATTCGTTGGCAAAATTAAAGGGTTCGCGGCGGACAGGAAGCCATAAATGTTTTGGGTTACGGGGAGAACCGTAAAAAGGTAGGGGAAGAATGTTTATTTTAAGGGGATATTTTGTTATATCCCCTAATTACGTGGCATTTATTTAGAAAAAGTTTATTTATGATAGTCAGAGGGAAGCCTTCCGAACTCATCCTTAAAATACTTCCGGAATAGCTTCACATCATTGAAACCGCACTCCAGCGCGACCTCGTTGACCCGCATCTGGCTCTTCTCCAATAACTGCGCCGCACGCTTCAAGCGCACCGTACGGATCAACTCTACCGGAGTCTTACCCGTGATGGAAAGGCATTTCTTGTAGAAGTTCACACGACTCATGCCCATCTCCCGGCTCAACCGTTCTACAGACAACTCCGGATTGGCGATCTGCTCTTCGATATAGGCGATGGCCTTACGCATCAACTCCTCATCCATGGAGCTAGCTTGTACTTCCGTCAAGGCGATGCCCATGGTAGAGGACTGCATAAAGGCCTTTTGCATCTTCTTCTTCATCTCGATCAAATGCCGCACCTTCAAGAGAAGCATCTCCATATTGAATGGCTTGCTGATATAATCATCCGCACCAGCTTCCAGACCGACCAGTTGGCTATCTTTAGCGGACTTTGCCGTCAGTAGGATCACCGGGATGTGGGAAGTCCGGATGTCTCCCTTGATCCGGCGGCATAAAGTGATACCGTCGGTGATAGGCATCATCACGTCGCTGATCACCATATCCGGCAGCTCCTCCGGAATGAGTTTCCACGCATCTTCTCCATCCGCCGCCGTAAGTACCGAATAAACGCCACTCAAGCTTAACTTCATAAATTCCCGGAAATCCGTGTTATCGTCTACGACCAGCAACGTAGGTCTTTCCGCCGGAGACGCATCCTTATCAGCGATCTCCGCATGCTCCTCAACCGGAGGCAAGATATCCCCTTCGGCAATTCCTTCCGGAGCCGAGATAATATCTTGGTTGTCCAAGGGGATCACCGGCAGCGTAACCGTAAACGTACTACCCGCTCCCGGCTCGCTTTTCACGGTTATCGTCCCATGATGCATCCGCACGAATTCCCGGCATAGGTGCAGGCCGATACCCGTACCTACCACGGGATTTCCCTTATCCGGGGAAGACACCTGATAAAAGCGATCGAAGATAGCTCCTTGTTTATCCGCAGGAATACCGATACCGCTATCCGACACCTCGATAACCAGTTTGTTCTCTCCCTCCTTCTCCAACCGCAAGCTAAGCGTCACCGAGATAGTACCTCCCTCCGGCGTAAACTTAAAAGCGTTACTCAGTAGATTAGAGACGATCTTGAAGACCTTATCCGTGTCAAACTTCATCGGGAGAGACGTGAAGACCGAGGAGAAAGAGAAATGAATCCGCTTTTGCTCCGAAAGCTCCTTGAAGGAATAAGCCACGTCACGCACGAACGGGACAATATCGCCGGTAGACAAGACCAAGCTATCCCCTTGCATATCGATCTTGCGGAAATCCAATAACTGGTTCACCAATTTAAGCAACCGGTCGGCGTTCCGGTAGATCAACTTCAATATTTGCTGGGATTCCATGTCTTTCTCCGTTTTCATCAACTTCTCCAAAGGAGTCATGATCAATGTTAGCGGCGTACGGAACTCATGGCTTACGTTCGTAAAGAAACGAAGCTTCATCTCGTCCACCTCATGCTGCTGACGCACAGTAGCCCGTTCTTGCTCCTCCTCCAACTTCTTTTGCTGGATACGGAAAATAAAACGTATCACGCCATACGCCAATAATATACCAGCTATGATATACAACGCTATTGCCCATCCGGTAGCCCAGAACGGAGGCAAGATCGTGATCTGCAAGCTCGTGATCTCCTTGCTCCAAATCCGGTCGTTATTCATCGCCTTTACCTTGAAAGTGTAAGTTCCCGGGTTCAAGTTCGTATAGGTAATACGACGTTCCAAGGCGCTTACGGTAGTCCATTCCGAGTCGAAGCCCTCCATCTTAAAAGCATATTTATTCTTCAAAGGAAGGAAATAGCAACAAGAAGAGATGGTAAAGGAGAAATTACGTTCCGTATAATTCAGTTTCAATTGCTTGGTACAGGTGATATCTTTATCCAAAATCACATGCCCGTCATACGCCTCTCTCGCCGTTATCGGGACATTATTCACCATAAGTCCGGTTATCACCGCCGGTGGAGCATAGCTATTATAACGTATCCGGGCAGGATCAACGAAGGTAAGACCGTTTGTCCCGCCAAACGCCAACTCACCCGTTTCCAGTCCGCAAGCGCTATTCACGTTAAACACACGTCCTTGAACGCCCTCATTCTCATCATAGCTATTCCAATCGAACGTATAATTATTATCCGTATCCCGATTCGGAACGATATTCAATAAGCCGTTCTTCGTTCCCACCCAAACCGTATGATATTTATCCTCCAGAATAGACATGATGCTGTTATCCGGTAATCCGGAAGAATGGTTCAACCGATACATCTTATCATTCAACCTATCATATATATGTAGCCCATGATTACTCCCGATCCATACCCATTGGCGGCTATCACAAAATACGACATTGATGATTTGATCCTCAAACACGGAACGTCCATCCTTCGTGCCATTAAAAGAAGTAACAGTCCCCGTCTCCGGGTTGATCCAGTTCACTCCTAAAGAAGTTCCAACGACAATATTCCCCTTCTCATCCCCGGAAAGGCTATATACGATATCCGAGTTAATCGCATTCTCCTTATCCCCCATACGATAATACGTCCATTTCCCGGTAGATTGATCCAAGCAATCCAGGCCGCCTTCCAACGTACCGATCCACAAACGATTCTTGGCATCGACATACAAACTATACACGCTATTATTGGATAAGCCGTCCTTACTGCCCGGGATATCCCGATAATGCTTGAAACGTTTCCCGTCAAAACCGGTCAACCCCTCCATATAAGTACCCAGCCATAACTTGCCATCCAAATCTTTCGCCATACTAATCACGACATCGCCGGAGATAGCGTTCTCGCTTTCCCGCCCCGCCCGGTAGCGGACATACTCCCCGGTTTCCCGATCGTAACGTAATAGGCCGTTTCCGCTAGTACCGATCCACAGATCCCCTTCTTTATCTTCTACGATACAATTAAAGTCATTGTTAAAGATATCCCGCATCAACTCCAAAGGGTACCGGATAGTCTGGAATTTAAAAATGCTCTCATGATAATAGTTGATGCCGTTTTTATAAGTGCCGGCCCACATAATCCCCGTATCATCCCGATACAAGCAGATCACGCTATTCTGGCTCAAACTCGTTTGGTTAAACGGGTTATTTCGTATATAACGCATCCGGTCCAGACGTTTATCCAAGATATTGATACCGCCATGATCGGTAGCGATCCAGATATTACCGTTCATATCCTCCGCCACGTCACGCACCATTATAGAGGATAAAGCGACCGGGGTTTCGGTCGTATAATGTTTCCACTCCTTGCTTTTGGGATTTAGGCGAAAGAGACCTCTACTATATCCGGGATTTAAGAAAAACCACAGATCCCCGTCACTATCGGCGAACACATAGAATAACTGGGCATTCGCATATTGAGTCAGATACTCATCCCGATAGACAGGTTCTCCGGATGCCTTATCGATCCCCTCTACCACTCCCGAGGTATGGACTACATATAGACGATCGCCCACGTCACTCATATCACAAACCCGGCCATCCTCTTTATTTAGCGGATACGAATAAATCTTTCCCCTCGCTTGATCATAACGGCAAAATTCATTCGTATAGGTAGCGAAATAGAGTTGTTTATCATTGTCGACAAATATCTTAGCGGGAGGATTCTCTAGACGTAAGCTATCTAATATTTCCTTCTCCGGAATAAAACGGTCATTATCGGGCTCATATACGCAAAGTTGGTTCGTATTATAGGTAATCCAAATACGCCCATCGGCGGTTTCTTGAAGCTCGGAGACATGCTCCTCCCTAAAAGGCAACCCGCTTTCCTTGTATTTATAATGCTTAAACTCATACCCATCAAAACGGTTCACCCCAGAAGTGGTACCCAACCACATAAACCCCTTCCGGTCTTTCAGGATACAAGTGATCTCATTGGAAGACAGACCGTCCTGTACTCCCAGACGGTTGAAAAGAATATCTTCCGCCGCTAGTCCGGATCCCAACATTCCCCAAGACAGGATCATTATAATACAGAGTAGAGTTTTCGTTTTCATACTTAGCAAATATAGATATTTCCCGAGAACGAACCAAACCAACCTGTATCTAATTCTGCTGCAACGCGGGTTGCAGTAAACATACACGTAAAGTATCTATATATAAGAACATGATTATTAAAAATTATCCCGTACATTTGTCTTTCGATTGGAATAGAAATGAATAAGGCGCAATGATTGTTGTAAGAGATTTTGACAGACTGAAAGGAAAGGAACTGGTGGCTACGATCGGATTTTTCGATGGTGTGCATCTAGGACACCGTTTCTTAATCGACGAGATGAAAGAGATTGCCAAAGCACGTAACCTGCCATCGGCCGTAATCACCTTCCCGGAACATCCCCGGGCCGTATTGCACGCGGATTACCAACCGAAGCTATTAAATTCTTTCGAGGAAAAGTTACAGCAATTAGAGACTACCGGAGTAGATTATTGCATCGTATTGGATTTTACGATCGAGCTATCCCGGCTCTCGGCCAAGGAATTCATTACCTCTATTTTAGCGAAGAGCCTGCATGTAAAGACCTTATTGATCGGATATGACCATCGTTTCGGGCACGATCGGACGGATGGCTTCGAGCAATATGTCGTTTATGGCACCGAATGTGGTATCGAGGTGCTGAAGGCATCTCCCTATGACGAAGGGAATACGGCCGTCAGCTCTTCCGAGATCCGGAAATTACTTCAAGCCGGAAATGTAGCGGAAGCCGCTTATTTACTGACCTATCCCTATCAATTGCTGGGCCATATCGTCAGCGGCTATAAAGTGGGACGCACGCTAGGATTTCCCACGGCGAATATACGGGTAGATGAGCCTTTTAAAGTCATTCCGGGTATTGGCGTATATGCCGTATGGGTGGAGGTGGAAGGCGAACGATATAAGGGAATGCTTTATATCGGTGACCGTCCGACACTCAATAATGGGAAGGACATATCCATGGAGGTCAATATTCTGGATTTCTCCGGAGATATCTACAATGATAGCATTCGTGTCTCATTCGTTCAATACGTACGCAGAGACATCAAATTCGATTCCTTAGAAGAATTGAAAGCTCAACTGGAGAAAGACAGATGCACCGTAAATAATTTATTATAATATGGAAAGATATTACGAAGCGATTGATTTATTAAAAGGCATGATCTCCCGTCCGTCTTTCAGCCGGGACGAGACCGCCGTAGCGGATTTCCTGCAAGCAGAATGGAAAAAGGCCGGACAAAAGGTGTTCCGCAAAGGCAACAACCTGTGGATCATCGCCCCGGATTTCGATTTCGGTAAACCGACCCTTTTACTCAACTCCCATATAGACACCGTCAAGCCCGCTTCCGGTTGGACCAAAGACCCGTTCACTCCCGAAGAGACCGAGGATGATCAATTATATGGACTGGGCAGTAACGATGCCGGGGCGAGCGTAGTCTCCCTCTATGAAGCCTTCTGCATCTTAAGCGAGAAAGAGCAACCTTATAATCTAATCTTCCTCGCGTCTTGTGAGGAAGAGGTATCCGGGAAGAATGGCATTGAAAGCGCATTGGCCGAGCTTCCTCCTATCTCCTTCGCTGTCGTAGGTGAACCCACGGGTATGCAACCCGCCGTAGCCGAGAAAGGGTTAATGGTACTGGATTGCACCGCTATCGGAAAGGCCGGACATGCCGCACGTAATGAGGGCATCAATGCCATCACTTTAGCGATGAAGGATATAGAATGGTTCAGCACCTATCAATTCCCGGAGAAAAGCGACTTCCTCGGACCGGTGAAAATGACTGTCACCATCATCCATGCCGGTACGCAACACAATGTCGTTCCCGATAAATGCGAATTCACGGTAGATATCCGCACCAACGAATTTTATACGAACGAACAGTTATTCGAGCTAATCAAGGAAAAGGTTCATTGCGAGATCAAGGCCCGCAGCTTCCGCCTTAGCTCCACCCGCACGGATCTGGATCATCCTTTTGTGCGACGGGCGATCTTGATGGGAAAAGAGCCTTTCGGCTCTCCTACGCTTAGCGACCAAGCCTTGATGCGTTTCCCCTCCGTAAAGATAGGGCCGGGAAACTCGGCACGTTCCCATTCCGCAGACGAATACATCAAGGGACCGGAGATCCGGGAAGCGATCGATACCTATGTAAGGTTACTGAATGGATTACAACTATAGCTTATGTTAAAAAAGATACTGGGGACAATAGGCTCGCGTTATCTGATAGCTTTCCTTAACCTAGCGCTGATCTTCATCAATGCGAAGGTGCTGGGAATCGAGGGCGTGGGGATGATCGGGTTGATCGTGGCCTCGGTAAATATAGCGGTAATCGTCAACGGGATTTTATGCGGGAATACGATTGTCTATTTCATGAACTGTTACTCCATGCGGACAATTTTCCTTCCCGCATATCTGTGGACACCTATCGGCTCTTCCCTAGCTTGCGGCTTCATGTATCTTACCGGGCTTTTACCCACCGGCTATCGGCTGGATATCTTCTTGTTGGCGATCTTGAGCTCTACGGTAAACGCCAATGCCCGCTTCTTGTTGGGTAAAGACAATATCAAAGGGTTTAATCTCACGTTTATATTGCAAGGAGGACTGCTATTTTTCGTCTTACTCTATTTCTATTATATATTGAAGCGCCCGGACGTACGGTCGTATGTCTGGGGATTATATGTCACGAACGGCATAGCCTTTATTGCCAGCCTATCGATGCTTGTTCCTTATTTCTTAAAGGAGACATCCCGGTCTTCCGGCAAATCACTCTACGGTCTATTAAAAGAAATGTTTGCCTACGGCCTGTGGGCCGGCGCAGACGGGTTGGCGGAAACCTGTACTACCCGACTCAATTATTTCTTGATACAACGTTTCGCCGGGTTGGGAAGCGTAGGCTTGCTAGATGCTGGGACCAAGATATCCGAGAGTGTATGGAATATTAGTCGCAGCGTAAGTTTCATCGAATACAGTAGCGTGGCCAAGACCTCAGAGGCAACGGAACAAAAACGTATTACCTTACAGCTTTTCAAATTGACCTTTTGCGCTTTAGCCCTCGTGATGGGATGTATCTTATTGGTACCGGAATGGATATATACGGATTATCTTTTCAGCGCCGAGTTCAAAGGCATACGTAAAGTGATAGGCGGATTATCGATCGGAATCGTAGCGTTAGGCTGCAACAGCATCATCAGCCATTATTTCATCGGCAGCGGAAAGATCCGGTACAGTACGGCAAGCTCGTGCGTAGGGCTTATTGCCTTATTAATCTCCGGCTTTCTACTCATCCCGTCTTACGGGGTCGTAGGTTCCGCTATCACGACCAGTATCGCCTTTACCTCTATGCTGGTTTTCTCATTGACGGTCTTCTCCCGGCAAACACTTACACGCTGGAATGAGTTCCTTCCGAACAAAAAAGACTTCCAAGCTTGCAGAATTCATATACAAAAATCCTTGTAATTCTATCACGAATTTTATCGATAACGCCATCAAGTTCACGGAAAAGGGGACAATTACGCTTGAAATGATTTCGTGCAAGGTACAGGTCTCGGGTTATCAAAACATGGACTGTACCTTATAAACAAACTCCATCCAAACCCAATAACGGATCGCTTTTCCTAAGAACATGGAGATCGCCACGACCCATATATTAGCCCGCAAGAAACCTAGAGCGACAGCGATAAAATCACCGATACCGGGAAGAAAAACAAAGAAGCCCATCCAAGAGCCTTTTCCCTTGATCCAATCCTGCACCTTCTGTAGTTTTACCGGATCGAGTTTGAGGTATTTCTCGATCCACTCTACCTTTCCCAGCATCCCCAACCAATAGCAGCTCATTCCACCTAAGAAATTACCAAGCGTAGCGGCGATCATACAAGGCCAATAAGCCGAACCCGCCAATAATACACCCGTCAATACGACCTCACTGCTAAACGGCAAGATCGTAGCCGCTAAGAAAGAAGCGATAAACACCCCGATATACCCGTAGGCTATAAGAAATTCCATATACGTATCATTAATAATGCGATAAACATAACTACCGAGAAATGGAACAGCCAAAAGATATATTTCCCCCGGTTCACCGTAAAAAAATGGGCGATCAAGATAGACGCCGGTACACAGGCCATTTCCAGAAATTCCTCGGACGACTGCTCATAGATAAAGAACAATCCAAACGACCAAATGGCCATGACAATCAGAAAAGAAAGAAACTGACGAGTACGCAAATTATCCTCATACTCATGTGTAACGATGTTTAATGAGGCAATGATCGTTAATCCCGCCACTAAAACAATCTGTATCCAATCTATAATTCCCGTCCCTAGTACCGCAAGGAAACGGATCTTGAATAAGGAGGTGAAAGGTATGGTAAATGCCGTGAAATCCCATTCCCAGACACACCATCCGAAAACAAACCAATAAACCGTCAAGATTCCGAACAAGGAAGCGACAAAGGTCCGGATATTCAATGTCCTGAAATTATACATCCCCAGCCAAAACAGCGGCAAGAACCAAAGGATGTGTATCCACAACAGACTTCCGATACTGATAATCAAGGATGCGTTATAAGCCTTATCCGTAGCGTCCGGGTCATGATAAGAGGTAAATAACTGATAAAGGGCCAATATCAAACAAAACACCCCGACAGATGTTGATTTCAAGGGAAAGAAATCCGGGTTTGTACTTGTCAACAAGGCATAGAAGAGAAAGGGAAGCAATGTCTTCTCACGAATCAACATCAACGCATAGTTTACCCGATGCACCAGAAACGCACCACCGGCCATCAGCAAAAAACCGATCAAATAGGTAAACAACTTACCCGGAAGAACCAGACAAAGGGCATTCCATAAAGGAGGAGCCGTCACCTCTCCATACACGGGATAGCCTACCGAATCCACATACCCCACGATCCAACAAAAAATACAAGCGCAAAGCATGTACAAATGGGTCATAGGTGTCGCTATAGTATATCTACGTCCGTAATATGAAGTTGTTCCTCTTGCCATATACCTTATTCTTTCATATTCACATCCTAAAGGAATGAAATAAGTGGCAAAGGTATGAAAATATAACAAGTAAACTGCATCGGCCAACAAAGTTTACTAACCTTGTCATTTCAATTAACTGATTTGGCCGATGCAGCTAACAGACTTGGTCAATGCAGCCAACTGCAAATTAGCTATGTCTTTTTACCATATCACTTAAATATTATATTTACATTTGAAAAATATTCTCACAGAGCGTTGCATTGTTCAAAAAGAAACGTATATTTGTGTTGTCTGGCTAAAGAGCGGTCAGAAAAATAAAAAGAAAGCGTTTTTTGCTTTATCCTTGGTTCGAAGTCTGGAAAATTTCAAGCAAGGAGGATGAAGACAATGTAGCGCTCATTCTGTTAGTGCATGTACACGGCAAGCATTCGCTATGCCAATACATAACTTTACAGCGTGGGAATATTGTTTACTTATTCATCCTTGCAAGGTATTTCCAGACACCCGAATCAGATGAATAGAAAACAAGTCTCACGCTTACTTTGTTTTAAACCTAAAAATTTATATTACCCATAGGAGACAGAGGGAACTTTATTCAGGAAAGGACTTATGGGTACACAACGTCGGTGTTATGAGATCCAAGCCAACGTATCCCACTTGTAATTCAGGATCAAGAGGTACTCCCTCTAACAATTCATGTAAACAATTGCTCAAAGCCCTCACGGCTACTTTGTTAACGTTAAGAATAAGCCCTTAAACGTATGTTAAATTGATTATTTATGAGCAAGATTTAATATAGAGAAAACCATATAAAAGCGCTTAGATTCAAAATCTTTCTTACTATGCAACTCTAATGTAATCTACTTGTCACATGAATAGTCGTACTTTGTAATAGCTAAAAATTAAAACGATTTATGAAAAATTGCAAACATGTAGTCCCTATTCTGGGAGCCTTTTGCTTGATGGCATCTTTATCCTTTATGCCAAAGGAAGCTTGGGCAGAGTCTTCATTAGCACCTATCAGCCAGCAACAAGGCAGTTATCAGTTAACCGGTACCATCCTCGATGGAATGGGTGAACCTGTAATTGGAGCCAATGTATTGGTAAAAGGAACAACGAATGGAGTAGTAACAGACTTAAATGGAAAGTTCAGTTTACAAGTAAAGCCAAACGACATTCTACAAATCAGTTATATCGGTTATAATTCACAAGAAGTGGCAGTCAAAGGCCAACATACACTTAATATTACCCTGAAAGAAGATGTGGAATCTTTAGATGAGGTAGTGGTAGTTGGTTATGGGACAATGAAGAAGAAAGACCTAACCGGCTCTGTGAGTAGCGTGAAGGCAGATGAGCTGACAGCCTTTACCGTAGCCAACCCAGTACAGGCTTTACAAGGAAGAGTTCCCGGCGTAGTACTCTCCCAAAATACAGGTGATCCTTCCGGAGACTATTCTATTAGGATACGTGGAGTAAACTCTATCAAAGGTGACAACTCACCCCTATACATTATCGATGGTATTCCTGCCAGCACAGCCTCTATCAATACCTATGATATTGAATCTATGGAAATTTTGAAAGACGCATCCGCTACTGCCATCTATGGTTCACGTGGTGCTAATGGTGTCGTGATGATCACGACCAAGAAAGGGAAAAGTGGAAAAGCGAAAGTCTCATACGATTTTGAATATGGATTCCAAAAGCAAATCAAGAAACTGGATTTGATGGATGCCCAAGAGTGGGCCCGTTTTTATAACGAATACCTTGTAAACGCAGAGATACTGGAAACCGCTCCCTTTAGTGAAGCTGACATAACCGCCATGGGGAAAGGTATGGACTGGCAAAAAGAGTTCTTTCAAAATGCTCCCATTATGAATCATAACATCAATGTATCTGGAGGTACCGATGACCTAAAATATTTTGTCAGTGGCTCTGCCATGACTAAAGATGGTTTGATCCCGAACAGTTATTATAACAAGTACAATTTGCGTAGTAGTTTGGATATGACTATGAGCAAGATGATAACCGCTTCCGTCAGTATGGGCTACAGTATGATTAACCAGATGAACCAGTCTGATGGAGGTGGTAATGGCGGTTCATCTATGATTGGTGCTGCTTACTCCGCCTCACCAAACTTTTATCCTTATGATGAGAATGGAGATTATAAAGATCTACGCTCTTGGTACAGCTGGTCTAGCCATGAGATCAAGAACCCTTTATGTATGGCTTATGAGTCCACTTATAAAACCGTGACAAATCTGACCAACATCAACGCCGCCTTGAACTTCAATCCGATTAAAGGCTTAAGCATACGGACCAGTTTCGGATTGGAAGGATCTGATGCCCGCTACGATGGTTACACCACCAAAAAGTATATTTACAAAAATAATACTGCCGATGTCAACCACAAGCGTAGTACGAACATCATTAACGAAGATATCGTGACCTACGATTTTTCGTTAAACAACATCCACAGTTTTAACGTAATGGGCGGCTTTACTTACCAACAAAATGTTTACAAATCGATCGCAGCCTCAGGCAACACTTTCTTGAGTGACGTTCAAGAAACGAACAACCTGTCATCAGCAGGAACAGCCAACACACCAAGTACAAACTACAGCAAATGGGTCTTGATGTCTTATCTTGGGCGTATCAACTATAGTTTATTAGGACGTTACCTCGTAACAGCCAGTTTCCGTGCTGATGGATCAAGCCGCTATTCGGAAGGATCAAGATGGGGATATTTCCCTTCTGGTGCTGTGGCATGGCGTGTGTCTGAAGAGCCTTTCATGAAAGAATTTGAAAGTATTTCAAACATGAAGTTGCGTGTTGGCTATGGAAAGACAGGCTCAACAGCTATTGATCCCTACATGACACAAAATCTACTAACCACAGGTAAGACTGCTACTGGAAGCGAGAACGTACCTTACTACTCACCCAGCAGTACCTATCCAGAAGATCTGAAATGGGAGACGACCTCGCAATGGGATGCCGGCGTGGATTTGGGATTCTTTAAACAACGTCTACGTATTACCGCAGACTACTATTATAAGAAAACCACGGATCTACTGAATACAGTATCACTTCCTTCATCATCCGGTTACAAGTCCACCGTACGTAACATCGGTAGTATAAGCAATCAAGGCGTCGAATTATTGATCGAGGGTGATGTGGTACAAAACAAGGACTTTGGCTTAACCTTACAGTTCAATATAGCTCATAATAAGAATCGCGTCGAAGAATTAGCTGATGGTAAAGATATCCTTGGCACAACTTATAGCAACTATGGATCTGGTTCCATCACAATTATCCGTGAAGGTGAGCCATTAGGAGCTTTCTATGTCTACAAAGACACTGGTTTAGACGAGAACGGTTCTTTATCTTATGAGGATATGAACGGAGATGGCCAGTACACCGATACGGAAGACCGTTACATCGCAGGTTCTCCTTTCCCTGATTTTACATATGGTTTGAACTGTGGTATCCGCTATAAGAACTGGGACTTCAACTTCTTTTTACAAGGCAGTCAAGGTAACGACGTGTTTAACTTGAGTGAGATGCGAAACTACAGCTATGGCCAAGGCATGAATATTGAGCGTAAAGTATACTACGAGAGTTGGCGAGAAGGTCAAGACAACAGTCATGCTGCCTATCCCAAGATCAATGCCGTTGGTTCACTGAAATACTCTGACCGCTTTATCGAGAATGGTTCCTATCTGCGTCTAAAAAACATCAGTTTAGCTTACAATCTGCCATGTGACAAGTGGGCTACCAAAAATTGGCTAAACGGTATTCGTATCTTCGTTAGCGCACAGAACTGGTTGACATTAACGAAGTATAAAGGTGTAGATCCTGAAGTTAGCTCAAAAGGCAGCGACGTGAATGCAGGTATAGACCATTTGACTTATCCAAACAGTAAAACCCTTTCCATGGGTGTGAGTGTTAAATTTTAAAATAAGCGAAAACAATGAGACATCTAATAATAATAAGCGCAATGGCCGGAGTTACTCTACTAACAGCTTGTGACAACGCCTTAAATGAGACCGATTATACTTATTCGATCTCAAGCGAGACATTTTATAATACTGTAGAAGAAGCAAATGCTGCGGTATTAGCACCGTTAGACGCAATGCGGTCAGCCTATAATTCAAACTTCTTCGCCACATTAGAGATCAATACAGAATATTGTTATCCAAAAGGAGTTTATCAAACATACAAACAATACAATGGCTTTGTGAACGCAACACATATGAATCGGAGTGATTCAAACTGGCAGAGCCTCTATAAGGCTATTATGTTCTGTAACACCGCTATCGAGCGGATACCTAACGCTACAAAGATGACCGAAGAGGAAAAGGTGGCCTATCTGGGAGAGTTACGCTTTTTACGAGGCTTCAACTACTTTAATCTCGTGAAATACTGGGGTGGTGTACCTTTGAAAACAGATAAAAATATCACAGAGTGGAATATTCCCAAGAGTAGCAAAGAAGAAGTATACAACTTCATAATCGAAGATTTAAAATATGCTTTAGATAATTGTCCTGACAAAAAACGTTATTTGGCTACTCCAGATAAAAATACCGTACGGGTCTGCCTAGCAGATGTATATATGCATACAGGAGATTATATCGAGGCAAAAAAGCTAAGTGGAGAAGTGGTGAACAGTGGTGCATACCAATTAGTACAAGTTGCGGAACCACGTGACTTTGACAAGGTATTTGGCGCAGACTTGACCACCTCTACAGAGGAGATATTCTACATCAAGACTTCACGTATTGATGGTAAGACATGGGACTACCTATCCTATACCTCACATCCAAAGTATGAGTTCGTTCCCGGTAAAACCATGTTAAATGGTAACGGCTATTACACGCACTATACAGACCTGCGTAACCATATCATCAAGAGCTGGGACACGAATGACCTACGTTACGGTATGAACATAGGTTTTTATGTATTCGGCAAAGACGCTTACGGTGAATATACTTGTCTACTCACAAAATATACGGATCCGAACGCACAAGGTAATGGCGCAAATGTATCTATTCCTTTGATCCGCTATACAGATGCTATGCTGATCTACAGTGAGGCTTGTGCCCGTGTTGCCAATGCCCCAACTACGGAATCCATTGAAATGTTAAACCAATTGCGCCGACGTGCCTATGGCAAAGATCCTAAAGTACCTAATGCTGAACTGGACTATAAGTTGAGTGATTACGCCAGTATGACCGCTTATATGGATTTACTATTAAAAGAAGAGACTTATGAACACTTCAATGAGGCAAAGCACTGGGACTTCATAGTCCGTCAAGGTCGTGCTCAAGAACTGGTAGGTAAGTACTTTAATGTGGAGACCGGTGAATATACACAGATTCAAGAACGTCATTATTTATGGAAAATACCAGACAGCGAATTCAATTATAACAAAGCAATGGATCAAGTTAAAGATCAGAATCCGGGTTATACCAGCTCCAATTAAAAAAGAAAAAGATAAATTTGTAACAAACCAGTCCCGGGTTACTTACGCCCGGGACAAAACAAATCAGATATATTATGAACAGAAACAAATTTTTAAAGACATTATCCGCAGTCTGCATCTCCACTCTCTTAATCTCTTGCGGACAAAAAAAAGAACAGAAACCATTACGTCTACTCTACTGGAATATACAAAACGGTATGTGGTGTGGACAAGATGATAATTACGAGAAATTCACGACTTGGGTAAAACAACAAGATCCTGATATTTGCGTATGGTGTGAGGCTCAAAGCATCTATAAAAATGGTACTGCGGATCCTTTGGATTCCCAAGAACGTTTTCTGGTAGATAATTGGGGAGTATTAGCCAAACGGTACGGACACCCTTACTGGTACATAGGCGGACATCGGGATAATTACCCGCAGGTCATCACCTCTAAGTATCCGATCGAAAATATAAAAAAAATAATAGGTGAGGAGCCAAACCAAGTAGTAACCCACGGTGCCGGTTGGGCAAAGATCATTGTAGACGAAAAGGTTTTAAATATAGTAACACTACACACATGGCCACAACAATGGGCTTTTCGCACTGAAGATCAAGAAGCAAGTAAAGCTGAAAACGGTGGTGATAAATACCGTCGCATGGAAATAGAGTATATTTGTAAGCACACCATTGGTACTAGCACGAATGCTACCAACGAATATTGGATGATGATGGGTGACTTCAACAGCCGCAATCGCACAGACAACGCCATCTATCGATATCCGGAAGATAGTCCTAAGTTTTTGACGCAAGACTATATCGCTCAAGAAACACCTTATGTAGATGTCATCGCTAAGAAGTATCCAAATGAATTTAAGACAACAACCGGTAAAGAAGCCCGCATTGATTACGTATATTGTACACAGCCTTTGTTTGACATAATCCAGTATGCAGACGTAATTACAGATGAGTACACGAAGCCTGTACGTGACCCGAAAGAGCTATCTAATTTCTGGTGGCCATCCGATCATCGTCCGATTATTATTGATTTTGATCTGAGTAAATTAAAATAATACTATCAATAATCTTACCCAAGCTTACAAACTTTAATGTAAACTTGGGTAAGTATAAGCTACTTATTTAACGATCTGATACGAACCCGCACGATACTCGTGAGCTTGGCTTTCGCCCGGAAGTGTCACGAGAGCGACCGCTCCTTCGGGAATGGCGAAATCCCAAATCCACTGGTCTCCCTCATACTTCCAAGAGCTCTTGATAATTCCTGCCGCCGAATTGTACTCCGCGTTTACGAACTCCAGACGCTTATCGGGAATCGGCTTCATGATAATGCGCTTGAATCCTGGCTCCGACGTATCCGCAGAGATACCAGCCATGGTCTCCCACATCCATTCACATACACATCCATAGGCATAGTGATTAAAGCTGTTCATGCCTTGCGGTCCCATGCCTTTATCAAGCATATAGCTATTCCAACGCTCCCAAATCGTTGTCGCCCCATTATCTACCGAATACAGCCAACTCGGATTCTTGCGCTGGAAAAGAAGCTCGTAAGCGATATCACTCATTCCATTCTCCGTAAGCGTAGGCATCAGGATGGAAGTACCCAAGAAACCTGTCTGAAGGCAATTGCCATGCTCGGCGAAGTTGTCACGCAGTCGTTTCATCATGTTCTCCTTGGCTACCCCTTCGACCAGCTTGTTCTTCAAGGCGAATAGGGCAGGCGTCTGCATGGTATTGAATATCGCCGTCTTAAATTCTCCGTCGGCATTCAGGAATTTATCCAATATATACTGTTTCGCTTGAGCAGCCATCGCTTCGTATTTCGCGGCATCCCGTCCTGTCGCACGAGCCATATCGCTCATCATTCCGGCATCTATAAGCCAGTAATTCGCACTTAGATAATTCCAATAATCATAGGCTTCCGGAAGCGTTCCGGATCCATCCTTCGCTGTATGTCTGCCGCTGCAACTCTCAAGCGGCTCGTAACTGAGCCAGTCGGCCCACTGGTAATTGCCATTCTCCGCGCTGAGGGCATGATGGTCATACTTGGTCTCGTTGATATGATTGAGATATTTCTCCATCGCCGCCCAGTTCTCATCGATAATCTGAGTGTCACCAAATTGCTTCCAGACAACCCAAGGCACGATAACTCCCGCGTCCGACCAGCCCAAGCGGTTCATATCAGTAGGAGACGCACCGTATTGAGCCAATGGAGCGACACCGGGATACGCACCGGTTGGTGATTGTGTGTCACGCATATCACGCATCCATTTATGGAAGAAATCAGCGGTATTGGCAAAGAAAGTACCAGTCTCAGCAAATACCTGCGTGTCGGCGGTCCATCCCAGCCGTTCGTTGCGCTGCGGACAGTCGGTAGGAACCGAGAGGTAGTTGGAACGTTGTCCCCATAGGGTATTTGAGATCAACTGATTGACTAGTTTGTTGCCGGTCGTTATTGATCCGGTCTCCATCTGTTGGGTAATCGAGGAGACAGGAATCGACTGGATCGACCGGATACGCACCTCCTGATCGGCCGTGATCGATACGAAGCGATAACCATAGAACGTGCGATGAGGGCGATAGGTCGTATAGTCCTTATGATCCGCAAAGGTATAGTCGAGTAACATCCCGGTATCCGGAGTGCGTAGATTCAAGCGATGGCAACTACCTTCAGGCCCATCCATTCCTCGGCTCTTCGCACCATTTCCATCGTTCAATATCTCAGAAGGACGACAATTTAGTTGGGTACCCTCCTTTGCCATAAACTCGAAAGCAGGAACCGCCGCACAATTCTGGCCAAAGTCCACGACAAGTGTCTCGCCCGGATGAACTACCATTTCCTCGCCAGCCGCATATTCTTTCGTTATAACAACCTTTCCATAAGCATCTTCACTCTCTCCGGTGACCCCTTTCCATAGATAGGCCTTTTGAGGAGAAAGCGCCAAATCTTCACGAAAATAGACCTCACCTCCATTTGAAGGAAGTATCTCTCCCTCAAATTCCGTATTCTTTTCCGGTGTCGAAAGCTTATCGAGCGTATCGTATCCCGGTAACTCACGGGCATCATATTCCTCACCATCAAAGATAGCGGCATGTTTGACCGGTCCGGCGATCCCGGCTTTCCAATCGCTCGTATTGGAACCTAAGTACGCCTTGCTACCATCCGCATAGGTAAGCTCAAGCACTCCACGGAAAGCGACCTTGGTACCCACCATCCCTTGCTGGCCGCTGTATGTGATGATCTTATCGGCCCACCATCCCGGTGTCACCTGCACAGCGAAAACATTCTCCGCTCCCACCTGTTTCGACAGGGCATTGCTTACCTCATACGTAAACGAACGCTTCGTCTTGTAGGGATGCGTAAAACCCGGTTTGAGAATCTCTTCTCCGATCAACTTCCCATTCACGTATAACTCGTATACACCCAAGCCCGTGGTCATCCAGCGTGCCGAGTTTATCTCTTTTTCATTCTTTACGACACTCACGAACCAAGCGGCACCATCGGCCGCACGCTCATTCGATCCGTTGATCTCACCCGTTATGACAGGTGCATTTGCCACGGATATCCATTCGGAATGGTTCCAAGCGGCATCATCCAATGCGGAGACACGCTTCCCCGATTCGTTCGTCTGATCGGTCGAACATGCATAGAGAGCCGCACAAACAACCCCTAAAAGCAATAGTTTTCGTTTTTTCATACGCATATTCTCTCTAATTGTCATTTACAGATCAAATCCGATATCCCGACGGAAATACTTCTTATCGAAATCGATCTGCTTAGCTCCGGCAAAAGATTGGGCCAAAGCCTCTTCCTTATTAGCCCCATACGAACTGACCGCAATCACACGGCCGCCATTCGTCAGGATCTGGCCGTCTACCAGCTTCGTTCCGGCATGGAACACTATATTGTTCGAGGATACGCCATCCAATCCCGTGATTACCTTATTTTTCTCGTAAGCCTCCGGATAACCGCCGCTTACCAACATAACCGTAACCGCCGCGCGAGGGTCCTGTACCAATGTACGGCCCGCTAAATTACCTTCCGCTACCCCTTCCAGCAAATCCACCAAGTCACTTTGGATACGAAGCATGACTACCTCTGTCTCCGGATCGCCCATACGACAATTGTATTCTATCACCATCGGCTCATTCTTCACATTGATCAGACCCAAGAAGATGAAACCTTTATAATCGATATGCTCCGCTTTCAATCCCTCTACGGTAGGACGGATAATACGCTCGTCCACCTTCGCCATAAAGACCTCATCAGCGAAAGGAACCGGGGAAACAGCTCCCATTCCACCTGTGTTTAAACCCGTATTGCCCTCGCCGATACGCTTATAATCTTTCGCTACCGGAAGCACCTTGTAATCGTTGCCATCCGTCAAGACGAATACGGAGCATTCGATACCATCCAAGAACTCCTCGATCACGACCGTCTTGCTCGCGTCGCCAAACATTCCGCCCAGCATATCTCCCA
Organism: Parabacteroides sp. AT13; assembly: GCF_002272965.1. Lineage (NCBI taxonomy): Bacteria > Pseudomonadati > Bacteroidota > Bacteroidia > Bacteroidales > Tannerellaceae > Parabacteroides > Parabacteroides sp. AT13. The sequence continues at coordinate 1,716,637 of NZ_NQMH01000001.1, forward strand.
ACTCTTTCTTGGCTTCCTCCAAGTTATCGATAATCAGTACCCCTTTACCGGCAGCCAATCCATCCGCTTTCAATACATAAGGAGCGGAAAGAGATTCCAAGAACGCATAGCCTTCCTCTAGGTTTTCAGTGGAAATACTCTTATAACGAGCGGTCGGGATATGATGACGCATCATAAACGCCTTGGCGAAATCCTTGCTACCTTCCAATTGGGCACCTTCCCCACTCGGGCCGATCACGGGGATGGAGCTTAATGCCTCATCCTTCTTGAAATAATCATAAACACCCTTCACCAATGGATCCTCGGGACCTACCACGACCATATTCACTTGGTTCGCCAACGCAAAATCCTTGATAGCGGCAAAATCATCCGCTTTAATATCCACGTTGGTTCCTACCAACGCTGTTCCCGCATTACCGGGAGCGATAAATAACTTATCAACTTTCGGGCTTTGAGCGATCTTCCAAGCGATCGCATGCTCACGCCCACCAGAGCCTAATAACAATATATTCATATCTCTTCTAATTTTCAATTCTCAATTCTCCATTTTCAATTCCCAAGGTAGTCATCGAAATACCTCGTAATCTTCTCATGCAAATGCGGACGGTCCTTACCGGTCACATTATGCTCATGGCGAGGATACACAAAGTAATCCGGATACGTATCAGCCTCTACGCAAGCCTTTAAGAAACCAAGGCTGTGTTGCCACACTACCACCGGATCGATATCCCCATGTATCATCAACAGATGGCCTTTCAGATTACCGGCCTTCAGTTTCAGGTTCGCGTTCTTATAACCTTCCGGATTATCCTGCGGGCGATCCATATAACGCTCGCCATACATAATCTCGTAATTGCTCCAGTCAATAACCGGCCCTCCGGCCACGCCCACCTTAAAGATCTCCGGATAAGTCAGCATCAAGTTCGTTGTCATAAAACCGCCATAACTCCAGCCATGTACCCCGATACGGTCGGCATCCACATAAGACAAAGATTTTAGGAACTCGACACCCTTCACTTGGTCCGCCATCTCATTGATACCCAAATTACGATGAATCACGCTCTCAAAAGCATGTCCACGATTTGCCGAGCCGCGGCTATCCACGGTAAACATCACATAACCTCTCTGTGCCATATAGAGGTCCCAACCACGAGCCCCGTTTTGCCAGTCGCCCGTAACAAGCTGTACTTTAGGGCCTCCATATACATAGACAATCGTAGGATACTTCTTCGTCTCATCCAAATCCGGCGGTAAAGTCAACCGGTAATTCAAGCGAGTCTTACCATCGGCAGCAAGGATATGTCCAACCTTGATCCGCGGCATCCGATACGATTTAAAGGGATCCGGAGCGGAAAGTAAGGTAGAAATCACCTTAGCGTCCTTTATACGGACTAAATCGATATCCCTCGGGGTAGAAGGAGAACTTACATAATCAATCGCATATTCGCCGGAGGGACTCAGCAACCAACGGTGCACGCCCACTTTCCAGCTCAAGCAATTCATGATATCATCCGTTCTCAGATCCGTCTCCCAAATATAACGTTGCATCCCCGTTCCTTGCATATTCGGAGATACGGGATGAGGTGCCGTTCCCTCGAAAATCACCTTATTTCCGTCTTTGCTAAAGCCTAGCACCTTGGTAACCACCCATTCCCCACCGGTTAGCTTCCTTAATTCCTTTCCAGTCGTATCATACAGATATAGATGGTTATAGCCATCCGCCTCACTCTGCCAGATAAACTTATCCGGATCGTTCGGCAAGAAGAGCACAGGATGCTGCGGCTCCACATAACAACGATCCGTCTCGGTAAACAGATCAGCCTCTTTCTTTCCCGTCAAGGCAGAGTACCGCACCAAATGCATCTCGTTCTGCTCACGATTCAACTCAGCGATATAAATACTCTTCTCATCCGGACTCCAAGCGATATTTGTTAAATATTTCTCTTTCGGCAAGCCTGTCTCCAACCAAACCGTCTGCCCTGTAGCTACCTGATAGACACCCACCGTAACCTCATGGCTCTTCATTCCAGCCATCGGATATTTATGAGGAACCGGCGTAGCGCAACGAGTATCGATATTCACCAGCGGATAAGCGGTCACCATACGCTCATCCATACGATAAAACGCTAAAGCCGAGCCTTTAGGAGACCAGAATGTTCCTTTCGTAATCCCGAACTCCCGTTGATGGACAGCTTGTCCGCATACGATTCCATCCTGTGTTTCACGTGTAACAATCGTATTTCGTCCATCCGGGGATAAAATATGCACATTGTTTCCCTCCGTAAAAGCTAAGTTATTCGTAGCCGGGCAAAAGTCATAATTCGCCCAGTTATTCTTCAAAGCATAATCAGCGACTACCTTATTCTTCTTATAGTCATAATGAATCCGGTGCTGTTTGCTAGTAAAAGCCAAGACCGAACCTCTTTCATAGGGTACCGAAAAGCTAGGCAAGGAACCAACCGTCTGCAGATTTGCCGCCGTCAAGGCCCCATTCAGTCTTTCCAACGAAAAAAGGACCTCTTCTTTTTTCCCCGGCTTAGCGCCTAACACGCTATCTCCCTTAACATATAAGTACTCGTCCCCGCACCATCGTAACTGTTTCAAGTCACGAGGTACGAAGCGGCTATACGTCTTCCCTCCAGGAATCAAGTCGTGCAAGGAGAGTTGCTTATCTTGGGCGGTAATCGACATCGTTAATAAAATCAGACATAGGCTTATGAATAAAGATGATTTAATCCTCATAATCATCATACCCTCTCCGTTTTATAGGCTTTATAGGTTTGCTAAATGGGCGCTTTCCATCCCGCTTATGATCGCCAAACCCTTTCTTACGGTCATCCTCATCCCGATAACGCATTTTCACAGGACGTTCTCCTTTTGGCTTGATCGGCTTACGAACCGGGGCATCCACGAATTTCTTGCGGACCGGACGGTCCTCTCCCCGATCCTCTCCAAAGATACGTTTCCCCGGAATGGAAGCGAAACGCTCCTCATCATCCTCGCTATGGGCAGCGGCGAAACGACGCTCCGGACGATCCACACGACCCGTACGGAAGTTTTGACGATCATTGCCTCTACGCTCGAAAGAGCCTTCCGATCTGCGCGGACGCTCCTCTCCATCCTCATTCAATGCCTTCTTGAAGTCCTTATTAGTTCCCTCAAATAACTCATAGCAACGGTATTCGCACTCCAAGGAACCGTTCATCAATTTGATCTTCTCGCTCGGGCGCAAGCCGATCTTATCGAAACATTCATCTTTATAGCTCAAAATCCAAGCCTTATATCCCATGAACACGTGTTTCAAACGCTCGCCGATCATATTATACAATCCCAATAGATCACGAGATGATATACGCTCTCCATAAGGTGGGTTCGTCACCAATATACCCGGCTTCGGAGCCTCTGTATATTGTTGGAACGGTTTCACCTTCAGATCGATATATTTCATCAAGCCAGCGCTACGGATATTCTCCAAGGCGATATCGATAGCGGCTTGGGAAATATCGGAGCCATAGCAATGGAAAGCGAACTCACGCTCCCCGCTCTCATCATTATAAATACGATCGAACAATTCCTCATCATAGTCCACCCATTTCTGGAAAGCGAACTCTTTCCGATGGATACCCGGAGCGATATTCAAGGCGATCATGGCAGCCTCGATCAACAATGTACCGGAACCACACATCGGATCTACGAAATTAGATTCTCCTTTCCAACCGGTTTTTAGGATCATGCCGGCAGCCAACACCTCATTCAACGGAGCTTCCGTTTGATCCACCCGATAACCACGCTTGTGCAAAGACTCGCCGGAGCTATCGATAGATAAGGTACAATCGTTATGCGAAATATGGATATTGATATATAAGTCCGGGTTATTGACACGAACGGACGGACGCTTCTTGAACTTCTCGATGAAATAATCCACGATAGCGTCTTTCGTACGGTAAGCGACAAACTTCGAGTGATTGAAATCCTCGGAATAGATCACCGAGTCGATCGCGAACGTCTTGTCCAGCGACAAATACTTCTCCCACTCTACCTTTTTCACCTCTTTATAAACGGTATCAGCATCTTTGGCCTTGAAATGATAAATCGGTTTCAGAACGCGCAGGGCAGTACGGCAGTGGAAATTCGCTTTATAAAGCAATTCCTTATCACCCGTAAAGGAAACCATACGACGACCGATCTGCAAGTCGTTGGCACCTAAAGCTAATAACTCCTCGGCCAAGATCTCTTCCAACCCGTATAGGGTTTTGGCCACCATTTCAAATGTCTCGCTCATTTTAATTGAAAATTGAGAATTGAGAATTGAAAATTATTCCCAATTGCGTATTACGTTTTTTATTATTAATTATTCTCATTTCGCTCTCTGACATGCTTCGATCTCCTTCCGGCTATCCTCTTGATAATTTTCAATTCTCAATTTTCAATTGTGTAACCGTACTCCCTGCCGGTACATCCTCCGCTATCCAGACGTTACCACATATCGTAGCCCCTCTGCCAATCCGGATTTTACCGATTAAGGTGGAATTAGAATATACTGTCACATGATCTTCCAAGATAGGATGACGGGCTACGCCACGGATAGCGTTACCGTTCTCATCGGGGGGAAGTTTCTCTCCCGCCAAGCTGACGCCCTGAAAGATTCGGACGTAATTGCCGATCACGCTCGTCTCGCCGATCACCGTACCCGTCCCGTGGTCTATCGAGAAATGATGACCGATCTTCGCGCCCGGATGGATATCGATACCGGTCTCGGAATGTGCCATCTCCGTAATCATACGAGGAATATAAGGAACCCCGAGCTTATACAATTGATGGGCGATCCGGTAATTACCGATCGCCCGGAAACCGGGATAACAAAATATGACCTCACCTAGATTTTGAGCGGCGGGATCGCCATTGAAAGTCGCCTCCACATCCGTAGCCAGCAGACCGCGAATCTCCGGAAGCGTAGAGATGAAAGCCTCCGAAATAGCCTCTGCCTCAGCGGAGATCTTTTCTTCCGGGCAAGTCACGCAAGATGTATCCGCGAAACAAAGTCCCGCATAAACCTGCTTGGATAATAAAGAATGAAGAGTCTCAACATTTACGCCCGTATGAAAACGGATCGTCTGTTTACTGATACGGGCATTCCCATAATAACCGGGGAACAGGATCGCACGGCATAGATCGATGATCTCTTTCAGCACCTCGCCCGAGGGCAACGCCTCCTCATCCCTGTACGCATGGAACAATTGTTTATACGATGCCTCATCCGATAGCTTCTCCACCGTATCGCCCAATACGCTACTATGCCTCTGTATATCCATTATTTGCGGAATATTCTTTATAATGCGCAAAAATAGTATTTTATTTGAGAACACCTTCACGAAGAGGCATCAAAAATACAGCCAACGACTAATATTACGTTCTATAGCGCTAAATTCCACGCCAACCTTTATCAACTTACGCCCATCCGCCTGATAGAGTTACAAATAAATAATCTTCATATCGAATACTTTACCACATCCAATGCTCCACTTTCATCAAGAGCCAAGGCGACCAGAAAACGATCGGAAGGGTCTACGGCAATCCTCTTTATTGAACGATCAAAATTCAATCGTTTCTTTAATTGGCCGTCCCAAGAAAGAACCAGCAATGTGGATAAATTCGAAAAATCCGCAGAACCATCGTACAAGCAATATACATACTGATCCGTACCGAATATATCGATAAAGCATTTTGTCGTTCCAAGAACATCCACTTGGGTATCATTCTTCTTCAGTAAAGGCACGATAGGCTCCTTCCCATACGTAAAGCTCCTTTGATAAGTTCCCTTCAAATCGTAAAAATCAATTTGGTTGAAGAAACGCAAGGCAGCAACCACACTGTTTTGCCGCTCATTCACACAAAGATTAGGCAAATAAGCGACGTGCTTACAAGAACGATACGTTCTTGCTACTTTTGGTGGCTCCACCCAATAAATTCCCTCTTCCCGATTCGCATAGCAGAAAGGACCATAAACATTTTTCTCTACGATCGGAACCGCATAAACTTCTTTCGTGGTGACATTATAATGCGTAGAGGGAACAAGTTCGGGTATTAGTATATATTTCCGATCAAAACGCAAAGAATCCGCCAGCACCTGCATCTTATTAAATGTAAGTTGGTTATCCACGATCCAGAACTCATCCTTTCCGGCGGGTTCTTTTGTATTTGACTTCATAAACTCCGGATTAGAGAAATAAGTGGCACCATATCCTTTCAACGCAAACGCATGCAGGTGCGACAAATCATCTTTGTCGAATACTTGAATGATCGTATCACACCCACGAGCCAACAACACCAAATAAGACTCGGTAAGACCAATCCCATCATAGCATACACCAGAATCCCCTTTCATTAACAAATTTCCCTCCAGCCGTTTTTCTTCTCTTTCCGCATCGGAACAAGCGAGAAGAAACAAAGCGAAGAATACAATAATCCCATACAATACTCTCATGACCTTTCTATTTTAAATAAACATAAGATCGGATTATCGTCCTGTGTACGATTCTCCGCTATCCGTCTCAAATCCTCATAATGTATCTGATTACGCAACAGCACCGTCGAACTGATCTTCCCGATAAAATAATCTTTATACACTCCGCAAATACCGTAAAAGCCTGTCAACCCCGTAGCCCTTATGAAGTTGGGGAACGCATACGAGAATGCCTCTTTCCTATCCTTGTCATAAAATCCGAAGTAAGTTACCTTATCGCACATATAGGTCGCATGCAGGATCTGTTCGGTCTCCAGCAGCCCAAAAGAATTTACATAGCCGGAGCGAAACAGATCGCCAGAGAAATCTCTCCCGCCTCTCCCTTTCTCCTTGACATACTCGATAGGAGGCATACTTTTATCTCCGAAGCGAACTTTATAAGCAGGCTCCAACATCCCGTCCTTCACTTTCCACACTTCGGGGGTAAAGGGGAAATGCGCATACCAATCCCCAGCAAAGGCATGCAACGTCTTGCTCCCATTGATCGTATGGCCGGACGTGAAATAAGCCGGTCCCAACAATGCGTCTTGCTCTCCTTTCCTGTCCGTGGCTTTCAGATAGAAGTTTTCCCTTTGCGGTGTCGCAAATCCCAAAGGATAATACCAAATCCAATTCTCCTTATCCAAAGGGGCGCAGTCCACAAAATAATCAGCTACATCTTGCGTGGATATATATTGATAGGTATCCAGATCATAACGCAATAAGGCCGTCCCACCAAAATCCACCAATGTCAAGATTCGCTCTTTCTCATCCACGAAAAAGTGAGTTAGATAAAGATACTCTTCCGGCCCTTGTCCCCGCAAGCCTACACGAGTAATAAAATTTCCTTGATCACTGAATACAAAAAGCGCATTTATCTCATCACTTCTATCGAATACAAAAATACGATCGTCCACCCAGCAAACCCGGTAGAGATCTTTTAACAGCACGCTATCCTTCGTCTCCAAAGGAATGAATCTGCATTCCAAATGTTCCTGCAAGCCAACCGTACAATCGTTTCCGAAATCCACCACGTCCCACTCTTCCGATCGATTCTCGCATGCGATCAAAATGGAAGCCAGACTTATCATCACTAAATAATATAGTTTTCTCATGTTTTTCATATTAGATTCAGACCACTAATATACGTAACTTTTTGAAATACGCCAACTGCACAAGTTTTCCTAAGCGCACAATCGGAATTCACGAGAAGTACTACTTCCTTGGCCTATGAAGTATATCTCTTAGGGATACAGTGCTTATTTTCCACATAGTTATTGTACATTTTTCCAAATGCATTTAAAACCTCATTATCTGTTTCCCAAAACACGTACGTGTTTTCACAAATTCTCGTACATGTTTCCGGAAAAACACGTACATGTTTTTCCGGAAACATCATCAACTTTTTATCAATCTGATTATAAAGACATTATCAATACGTATATTTTAAATACTTACTGTATTTTTCACTATCAACAAAACACCTTATGGTTATGATTTTTGAAGCCCCAAGAAGGCTTTATTTACGAGCTTATCGACTTCCTTATACAGCCGTTGTATTTCCTTTGTATCCAATCCATTTTGTTCCCACTCCGTCTTATGAGCGTCGAATAAATCGAAAATCCGGTTCTCTACCGCACGAAGCTGTTGGATATAACCAGATTGGTCATCATTCCATAACAGTTGCCAATGCAAATACTTTTGGCCGTTGCCACGATGTATGGAGTAGACATTCTTCTGTAATTGAACGGAATACCAATCTAATAGGGCTGTTTTATAGGATGCGTCGTAAGTAACTAAAGCACTTTGCTCCTTTCCCATTTTCACCCAAAGAGGAATAGCGACAGAGGTAGGAGGATATCCCAAGGCAGTCCACATCGTTGTCAATTCCGGATTCATACCGGATTTTACGCCTTGGATTACGATAGAAGCCGTACTTTCTAGACGGGGGATGAAATCCTGCTCCACAAACCAGCCTGTACGATTGTTCGGACTTTGTCCCTTGTCCATCAAATCGATATCCAGCAAGCTATTATAAAAAGAGCGGGAAGCCTGCTGAAAGATACGCTGAGGAGTAAATCCTTCGTTCCGCATTTCCTTAAAGATCTTTTTCGCATTCTCATAACGTACATATCCTTTGCCTTCATCCGTACGCCCCTCGAAAGAGAAATTCGTATAAATCAAGTAACCTTCCGGCGCCAGATTCGGATCATTCGCGTCTTTCTTATAATATCGCTCATTATTCGTCTCATAATAAGCCGCACCACCATAAGCATCGATCACTCCGAAATTAGCCTCCACACGCATCGGGCGAGGCAAGGTATCCAAGAAATGCTCGAAATCCTGCACCGTCTTACAGACTCTCAAGGCTTTTCGCATCAAGTTTCCCTCTTGATCCATCTCCTTTATATCATCGTCTTTCAAGTTATAAGAAGCCGTATTCATGATAGAGAAGCCCGTCTCATTGCTTCCGGTCCACACGGCTCCCTCCGGATCATCGCTATTTACCAGCCCCAGAAAACGATAACCACCTTCGTCAAAATAACCGATATGGTTATACGGAGCGCCGGTATCCCGGTGTTTCCACATCAACGGACGGCCATCGGGAGTAGCCTTTCCAGTGATTATAATGGAGGTACAAGCCTTGTCAACCACCGGAAAACAAAGACATAGAACAAATAAAAGAAGTAGTTTTTTCATATCATTTATTGATTTAATAAGATTTCTTATGAGGAGCGCCAAATTCCTTACAGCTGACCTCGTCTATATCTACCGTCCAAATCTTCACGTTACGGACCGCCGGATCGCTATAACGGAAAGTCTTATCGGAATATTGCTTCATGATAATATCCAAGGCTTCCACCTTCTTGTCGAAATCCTCTTCGTAAGCGACCTTTCCCCAAGCGATCACGCTCTTCGAACGCATACGGTAGCTACAAGCTACCTCCGGATGCTGGAAAACCAAGGCATGGTCAATACTAAACGTAATACAGACTTTCGGATTACGTTCCAATATAGAGATGCTTCGTCCATCCTGCGCCGAGTGTAAATAAATCACGCCATCCTTATAACCGAAATTCATCGGCAATACATAAGGCGTTCCATCTGTATCCGCCATGCCAACGAAGCAAACATCGCTCTGGCGGATAATCGATTCGATCTGTTCCTTGTCCGTGTGTATAAGTGTCTTCATATTCCTTATGTTTAAATCTAACTTGATGCAAAATTAAAAAAATCATCTGTTTCTGCAACCCTTTATAACCCGCACTCGTCTATTAAGAAAAGAACCTAAAAAATTAAAGACGATGAAGACGAGAGTATCACTTTTTATATTCTGCATACAGATGATCGCGGTTTGCGGATTCGCAGCCGACAAACGTATCGATGGAAATGGGAACCCGGAAACCCGGGAGATAAAGATTAGCGATTACGACGAGATCACGTTCGTTGGCTCCGCTGATTTCGAGTATGAACAGTCGGATAAAGCGCCTTATCTATCCGTAACGATCGATGAGAACTTATTTGATTACCTCGTGACCGAAGTAGAAGGCGGTACGTTAAAGATCTATCCGAAATCTATCAAGAAAGGTTTTAATAATAACTCCTACGACTTGAGGCCGACCGTCTACAAGATAAAATCCAACTCCAAGGAACTAAAAGAGTTGAATACGGTAGGTTCCGGCAGTTTCATTATCAGCAAACCGACGAAAGTAAACCGGATGGAGATCAATATGGCCGGTAGTGGAAACGTTGAGTTGAGAGGCCCCGTAAAAGGTTACAAGCTTGAATGTAACATGGCCGGTAGCGGAAATATCATCGCCAAGGATATACAGCTGGACAACCTATCTTGCAGCCTCGCCAGCAGCGGGGAAATCGAGGTAATAGGAACCGTAGATCGTGCCTCATTCAATGTAGCGGGAAGTGGTGAGATTAAAGCCTTTGACTGCCAAGCACGTAAAGCAGAGTGTAATATCGCCAGCAGCGGCGAGATCAGCGTATATGCCACGCAAATCTTGGATGCCAATATCGTAGGTAGTGGTGAGATTCATTACAAAGGAGATCCGGAGATCAGTAAGTCTATCATGGGTTCCGGCTCGATCAACAAAGTCAAATAAACATTTAATACATACGAACGATGAAAACAAAATTAGTAGCGGTAATAGCCCTCATCTTTTGTGCCTTCATGGCAGAGGCTAGTAAAGTAGAAGGTAATGGGAATATTATTACGAAAGAGATATCGGTAGATAACTATAGCGAGATCGAACTGGGTGGAAATATCGAATATTCCGGCAATAATTTTTGGGGAAATAGAAGCAACAAGAAATTCCCGGTATTCAAATATACGCATGGACGAAGCGCTTCCTTGAAAATTACGATCGACGAGAATCTATTCCCACTCCTCTCGATCAAATCCAATAACGGACGGTTAGCTATCCGCATACAAGACGGGACCCGTATCAAACCGACCCAGTATGTAATCGAAGGAAGCTCGAAGACTCTGAAATACTTAAAGACTTCCGGCCCGATGGATTTTGAGGCGCAGAACGCTTTTTCCGAGGATCAACTGGAAATCAAGATTTCCGGCTCCAGCGACGTAAAGTTCCCACATAACGTGAAATTACGATTAGGTGAGTTCTCGGTATCCGGCTCCGGCGATCTGGTTTTTGAAGATTTGGACTGCAAGAATCTTACCAGCAAGGTTTCAGGCTCCGGAGACATCACCTTGAAAGGTAAGGCGGACGAGGCCCGCTATTCCGTATCGGGCAGTGGAGATATAAAAGCATACGACTTATCTGTCAATGATTTGAGTTGCTCGGTAAGCGGTAGCGGAGATGCCCGTGTTTATGCCAAAGATAACATGAACCTATCGGTTTCGGGCAGTGGAGACATCCGCTATAAAGGCCCGGCGAACGTGAATAAATCAAAGTCCGGCTCTGGATCCATTCAAGGCGCAAATTGATCGAACACACACATTTTTTTTAATACACACATTATCAAATTTAAAAAAGCTACTAGATGTGATATCCGGTAGCTTTTTCTTGCTATTTTTGTAACCAACTCTTTATTTATAGAGTCTAAATTAAAAAGTAGAATCATAAAAAACGATACTTATGAAAACAAAGGCTATCTTATTAATGGTATTTTTCCTAGGATGGGTCACTACCGGTTGGGCCGCAGATCATGTAAAAGGCGATGGTAAATTGACCTCGAAAAAGATTTCTGTCGCCGATTATAACGAGATTAAGGTGGATGGCGTAATTGATTTCAATTACGAGCAATCCGATGATCCTTCCACCGTGGAGGTTACCGTAGACCAGAATCTTCATCCCTATGTCAATATCGAGGTGAAGGATCGTGTCTTAACCATCGCTTTCAAAGGAGCGAAGGTAGATCATTTCACGAAGTTTATCGTAAAGACGAATTCTAAATGGCTTGCCGCCGCAAAAGTTTCCGGAAATGCCAACTTCATGGTAAACAGTCCGCTTACCGGAGACGAGACCGTTATTAAGGCGAACGCCAATAGCTTGGTGCAACTGAAAGAGACAGTTACGGTCGGTAAACTGGATTTGAATGTATCCGGTAGCGCAAATATGGTTGTCAATCATCTGGAAGCCGACAAGATCGAATGTGATATCGATGGCTCTGGCTCTATAACGATCAAGAAAGGTAATGCGAAAGAAGGAGACTACAGTATCGTCAGCAGTGGTGATATACACGCTTTTGGGTTAGCGGTTCCTCAGCTAAGTTGCAAAGTAACAGGCAATGGCTTAGCGGAAGTACATGCTACCGATAATTTAAAGGCCAACGTAGTCGGTAAAGGAAATATCCGTTATAAAGGCCCGACAGCAGTTCAACAGAGAATAATCGGTAAAGGTACCGTAGAAGAAGTAAAAGAATGAAAACAAGAATTATATACCTATGTCTGCTGGTGATCTTTTCTACGACAGGTTGTATCAGTAAGAATGCTCGAAAAGGTATCAATGGGAACAAGAATATTGTTACCCGTACCATTCAAGTAGATGATTTCGAGGAAATACATCTAGGGTCCAATATCGAATCGGCGAAAAGCATCAATCCGTTCAACAAGAAGAACCGTGCGATATGTAATTACACCCAAACAGATGGCGCCTCCTCGTTGGAGATCAGCATGGACGAGAATTTGTTTGACTTATTGGATATAGAGAATAAGGATCACAAATTAATCATCAAGGCTAAATCCGGCAAGAAGATCTGTCCGACCCATCTGGTATTGAACACAAGTTCCAAGAACCTGAAGGAAGCGGGGATCAGTGGCAGCATCGACTTTATCGCCGATCAACCGCTACAACTGACAAATACGTCTTTTTATATCAGTGGCGTAGGCGACGTGAAATTAGCTGATTTATCTTGTGATACTTTCAAGGTAGCTATATCCGGAGTCGGCAATATTTACTTGAATGGAAACATCAAGAAAGGCAAATACTCCGTATCGGGTGTAGGGCACGTATATGCGTTCGATTGCCCCGTTGAGGATCTGGAATGCGAAGTTTCAGGTGTAGGAGGAATGGAAGTGAACGCTACCCAGAAATTAGACGCTAGCACTTCTGGTGTGGGAAGCGTTAAATATAAAGGCAATCCGGAGCATACGCAGAAATCCGCCTCCGGTGTCGGAAAAATCAAACAAGCAGATTAATCATCCCAAAAATCAATTAGATGAAAAAGATATCACTTTTATTCCTTATATGTGGCTTATTTCTAGTAAGCAGCTGTATCCCTACACAAACCATAAAAGGAGACGGCAATATCACCACGGAAAACATCCCGGTTTCCGAGTATGACTGTCTTGAGTTAGAGGGAGGAGGCATGGTCGTGAATTACACGCAATCCGACGCTCCTGAAGGTTTGGAAATAAAGACAGACCGGAATATCTTCGAGAAATATGAGTTTAATGTAGAGAACCATAAGCTTAAGATCCGTCCGAAAAAAGAATTCAGGAAACATACGAATTTCCGTCCGACCGAGTTCATGGTTACGGCCAACTCCCGCAATCTAAAGAAACTAGCGGCGGCAGGCAGTACCCATGTAAATATAAATTCCCCTCTACAAGCCGAGGAGTTCGAGGCAGGATTAGCCGGTAGCGGGATTATCCAATTCCACGACACGGCCTCTTTTACAAACCTAAAGATAGAGATCGCCGGTAGCGGAGATTTCGTTGGCCATAAAGTGTATTGTGAGGAATTAAACGGGGATATGGCCGGGTCTAACACGATCGTTCTAGGGGGAACCGTAGGCATAGCTGAATTCTCGATCGCCGGTAGCGGTACAGTACGTGCTTTCGATTGTACCATGGATGAGCTTGAGTGCAAGATTGCCGGTAGTGGAGACATAGAAGCCTTTGTCGTAAACAAAATCAAGGCAGAGATAGCCGGTAGCGGTTCCGTAAAATACAAAGGAGATCCCCAAGATATCCAAAAAAAGGTAATGGGCTCCGGTAAGATCGAGAAGGTGGAGTGATTCTTACAACCACCCCTCCTTTTTATACCATTCGATACTTTCTTCCAAGCCTTTACGTAAAGGATAGGCCGGGATAAAACCTAAATCATCTTGAAGAGGCGTGACATCGCAAATCCAGTTACGCTGCTTCAAGATGATGTATTTATCACTATTTAGCGTCATACTTTTCTTCAACAACTTACCGATCCATTCTGAACAGTGGCAAGCGATACGCACCAATCCCAGCGGTATACGGGCATGCAATACCCGCTTCTTTCCTAAGATATCTTGTATCATACGGGCAAAAGACTCATCCGTGTAGACATCTCCGTCGGCTACAAAATAATGCCGGTTCTCTATCTCCTCTTTCTCAAGGGAAAGGAAGGCCACGGTCGCTAAATCTTTTACATAGATAAACGTGATTCGCTGGGGAATAGCGCCTACGGCGAAATCGAGTCCCGACTTTACGCTTTGTATTTCCATGAAATAATCCTTCTCACCCGGCCCGTATACTCCTGTAGGCCGCAAGATCACGTAAGGAAAATAGGTTTGTTTACGGATGTAGTTCTCCGCCTCTAGCTTACTTTGGCCATAAGCCGTGTCCGGCCGCTGCGGATCGTCCAAGTGTATCGGGCGGAAAGTCTTCTCGTCGCCTCGCCCATAGCTGCTTAGGCTGCTCATCAAGAGGAATTTCTTCGGTTTGCAGCCGGCGGCGGCTAAAGCCTCGATAAATCGATGCGTATTCTCGGCGTTCACACGGAAAAAGTTTCGCTTATCCAATGTCTTCGTCAACCCGGCGTTATGGATCACATAATCCCATGCCCCATGCTCACGGGCAAAGTCTGAGAGTTGAGCCGTAAGCGCTTCCTGATCGCCATATTTCAAGTCGATGAAATGAATCCGCTTATCTTGCAGATGCGCTTTACTGCTACCCGCACGGATACCCGCCCACGTCTCATAGCCACGGCGAAGCGCCTCCTCTACCAAGAAACCGCCGATAAAACCACTCGCTCCGGTTATCAATATCTTCATATCCTTCATTTTTCTTTCATATAAAATGTATAATAATACCACAACAACCCGATCCAATTCAAGAACAGGATCGTCAGCATCCAAAGAATCTTTTGTTTCTTACTGATGAAAGGGTTTTGCGATACGGCCTTACATCCGAACAGGATTACGGCAATACCTACGATATAACCGATCTCCGGCAAGCTTATCCAGCAAATGATTTGTGGTATCATAAAAATAGAGTTATTCGTGAAAAAGAATTATTCGTGTTGGTGTTTCTTCAAGACTCGGTGCGGCAAGTCACCATGCCCCACCAACTCGATCGGACAAGCGTATTTCTCGCCCAACCATTCCTCAGAGACATTCGCTCCCGGGTGATAATGCAAAGTCTCGTTTACGCAAGCGATATTTTTCACCATCGTCAAAACCGTACCGATATCATGGGAAACCAAGATGATAGCGCTCTCTTTATTGATATCTTCCAAGAGCTGATAAAAACGAGACTCGAATCGTTTATCCACATACGAATTAGGCTCATCCAAGATCAATACCTGCGGACGGGAGACAATAGAACGCCCCAATAAGACCCGCTGCAACTGGCCGCCGGAAAGCTCACCGATGGCCCTGCCCGCCAACTCCTCCAATCCCATCTGTACGATCACCTCGTCTACACGCTCTCTCTGGGATCTATTGAATGGACGGAACAAAGGTTTCTCCGCGGATAAACCGGAAGAGATCACTTCCCGTACCGAGATCGGAAACTTCTTATCGATCTGGCTCATTTGGGGTAGATAACCGATCTTCAAGGAAGGAACCTCTACATTTTCATCGTAAAAACGAATCGTTCCGGAAATAGGAGGCAATAGACCTAGTATCACCTTTAAAAGCGTCGTTTTCCCGCCGCCATTCGGTCCGATAATTCCCAAGAAATCATTTTTCCACACATCCAGCGTTACGTTACGTAAGGCGATCTTATTACCGTATCCGGCGGTAACCTCTCTCAACTCAATCAGCTTGTCCATCGGCTAACGATTTTGCGATATGAATCATTTCCTTACTCCAATCGTAATCCAGCGGATTGATCGGGATCAGACGGCAACCTGTTTCTTTAGCGATCAACTCGGCGTTCTTCTGGTCAAACTCCCGCTGGATAAACACGACTTTCGCATTATGTTCCCGTGCGGTCTCGACCAGTTCCTTTAATTGTGCGGGAGACGGTTCTTTTCCGTCCATCTCGATGCAAAGCTGGGTCAAGCCATATTCGTTAGCCAAATAGGTCAGGGCCGGATGGTAAATAATAAATGTCTTATTGTCAAGAGAATGTAACAAACCGGAAACGGTCTTTTCCGTCTCTCCGATTTCTTTCGTCAGTTGTTCATAATTCGCTTGGTAATATTCCTTATTCTCCGGGTCCAAAGACACAAAGGCATCCAAAGTGTTCTTGGCGATCACCTTCGCTCCAGAGATAGAGCTCCACGTATGCGGATCGACGCCTCCGGGATGATGATGGTGGTGGTGATCATGTTCCTCTTCTTCCTCGGGGCTTTTAAGTAAATCAATTCCTTCGGACAGGTCAAAAACCTTGAGTCCCGGATTATTATTCCGGATATTATCCATCCAAGCCTGTTCGAACCCGATCGATCCGATCCTTAAATAGCCTTGGCTTTTACCCACCTGCACCATTTGCTGCGGTGTAGGATCATACGTCTCCGGACTTTGCCCTGCCGGAACCACACAATTAATCTTAAATTTATCTCCGGCTATCTTCTCCGCAAAATACCGTTGCGGCTCAATCGTCACGGAAACGATCCTCTCATCTGCCCGCTTATCGCCGCAGGCCATAAGTATCAAGACGAAAAGAGCTGATATCAATACCTTAAATTCTTTCATACCACATATATATTTTCGCAAAGGTAACGAATATCGGGTAATAAGGCAGCAAGGAGACGATTCAAAGTTATCAGGAAGCAGTCTGACAAAATCCCCGTATTACAACCGATAAGTAATAATACGGGGATTTTATAGGGAAAAAATAGGCTACTCTATTTTTACTCGGCCAGCCATTTATTCATCTGTGTAAGGATCCGCTCCTTCATATCCTCCGGCATATTGCCGATACGGGCACGATGGCTGCCTCGGGGCTGGATATAGATTTGCTCGTTCTTCTTGCCTTTGAAAGCGGGAACCATGGCCGCGCTCCACGGGTCGATCTCGCCATAGATGAAGATCATTTTCGGATCGTTGTCTTTCAAGAAGTTATAGATCTTGTGGTACAGAGCCGGACGGAAGTCTACTTTACCGACCAGTTCCTCGGGAAGCATGATACGGTTTAGGTATCCATGGGCGCTATCGATCGTAAGGTATTTCTTGAAAGGTTTTACGTCATAGCCATAATAACCGAGCTCACGGGCAGCTTGTACGAAGAAAGAGATATTCGGCTGGTTCTCGGCGAAATAATCAGGACCGCTGATTTCCATCAAATGATCGAAGAGCGCCTGATCGTCGGCAGACTTGGAAGGGATCGTACTTACCGAAGTTCCCCACTGCCAAAGAGCGAATGAATATTCCAGTACGCAATAATCCAATACCTCGGGCATCGGGATACGGAATGTCAGGTTTTTATTCTTACAATAGCTCTCCAATAAAGGAAGCATATCGGACTTACGCTTCAAGACTTCCAATTGAAAATCCTGTATCCTCTCGCGTTCCGCTTTCGTACCTACCTTACGTAAGAAAGGTTCGTGGCGGCCATCCTCTACACCTTTACATAACGGACCGACATAAGGAACGGAGAAATCCACGTCGTCCGGGAAAAAGGCACGGTAAAGCATTGTAGTCTGCCCCCCCTTACTGATACCGGTACTGATCCATTTTCCCGGATAGATCTGCTTGAATGTATTGCGGACGTTATGTAAATCGTACGCAGAGTTCTCGGCGGTCAGATAATCCCAGTTTTTAGGTTCCGGCGTCGACTCCAAGAAATAACGGTACTCCACGAATACTAAGTTCGCATTCAATAGTTTAGATAGTTCTTCTTGATATTTCGGATTGAGCGCATAAGCCGCTCCATATCCTTCGGTCACGATAATGGTAGGACGATCATAACCTACATGGCCTACGATAACCCGTTGCGTAAATGTTCCGGCGGCGGGGTCTTTCGGATCGACCTGCTGAGTAATACGTACTACATATTTCTCCGGATAATAATCGGATTGAAGTTTTTCAATGCCACTAATTCCTTTTAGAGCGGCAAGCTTCTCTTGTAAATCTCCGGGAGCGGCCATTACCGTCATCACCGACAGGAAGAAAAGAAGCAAGAAGTTAAATGTTCTTCTCATGGTAATTTAGTCTTTTAGATATTGTATTGTTCGTAATAATCCCTCATATTTGGCGCGTTTCACCGCCGAATGCGCAAAGATACGATTATAATCCTCACGGCTCAATGCCTTGAGGTCGTCTTTTTTAAGGGAGAGCAAAGAAGGGGTGGGATGAAAGGCTGCTACTGCCGTAGGCATAGCGAAGCGGTTCCAAGGACAAACGGCTTGGCAGGTGTCGCATCCATAGATACGGTTACCTAAAAGGACGGCTTGCTCAACAGGGATTTCTCCACGATGCTCAATCGTAAGATAAGAGATACATTTACGGGCATTCAAACGTTTCGGCCCTTCCAAGGCTCCGGTAGGACAAGCGTCCAAACAGCGGATGCAGGAACCGCAGTGATTCTTTTTGGGGGAATCATAGGTATCGACTACCAAAGTTGTCACGATCTCCCCAAGGAAAAAGAAAGAGCCTTTGCCCGGGATGATTAGATTCGTATTCTTTCCGATCCATCCCAAACCGGCTTTCCAAGCCCAATAACGCTCTAACAGAGGGGCGGAGTCCGTGAATACACGGGCCTCATTGTTGGAGGGATGATGCTCGGTTATCGCTTTCCATAATTGGCGAAGTTTATCCTTTACGACCCCGTGATAATCTTCTCCGTACGCATAATACGAGATATAAGGTTCCGCCGGATTCCGGAGAACTTTCGGATAATAATTCAAGGCTACTGAGATAACTGATTTGGCACCTTCCACCAAGCCATCCGGATTGAGACGGATTTCCCGATGATTCTCCATGTATTTCATTCCAGCATGGTAGCCTTCCGCGATCCATTGGTCAAAATAAGCCTCCTCGCTCCCGGCCTTCGCTACTTCAGCGATACCGCAAGCGGAGAAGCCTAATTCCATAGCTTTATCTTTTATAAACTGGGAGATACCCATTATTCAAAAACTTTAAACTCGTAGCCTTCCTTTAAGAGCCATTCGACAGCCCGGGGCATTGCCTCACGCATATTACGCTCGGCTTTCAAGGAATCGTGGAAGACGATAACGGAACCATTACGGGTATAGTTCTTTACCACGTTGAAGACACCATTCGGAGTCATATGCGGGCTATAATCGCGGGTGACCACATCCCACATCACGATATGATAATGGCGGCGAAGCCATACTACCTGCGGAAAACGCATATGCCCATGAGGAGGCCGGAATAAATTGCTGGGAATATATTCAGCCGCCTTCTCCACATTCGCCAAATAATTCTTCGTCCAGAACTTGATGCCTTGGATATGATTGAACGTATGGTTACCAACACGGTGCCCACGATCTATCACCATCTGGAAGACCTCGGGATGCTTACGTACATTATCCCCTACCATAAAAAAGGTAGCCTTGATCCCATACGTATCCAATATATCTAAAACCCAAGGGGTAACCTCGGGAATCGGGCCGTCGTCGAAGGTGAGATACACACACTTCTTCTCTGCCGGTATTCGCCAAGTTACCCCCGGGAACAGTGCCCTGTAAAACCAAGGCGGTTGTTCTATAAACATACTTTGTTAGTCTTTTGCCACTGATCCGTACGCCATACGGTAATTATCAAATTCCTCTTGATAAGGCTTAGCGAACTCCGGATTGTATTGTTTGCTCACACGCAATACCTCTTGGAGAACCGCCAAGTTATGACCTAAATCACTCTCGACAGATGATAATTGCCCCGGACGCAAACGGAAATACCAGTTTATACTGCGCAACGCATTGTCCGCTATACCTTTATAAACCATCTCCGCCTTCTCCTTCTGGCCCAACTCGTAATACAGCTCACCTAAAGAAAGAGCGCTATAATCCAACGGAACATTCTCGGGAGGCAATACTTCCATCGCCTTATCCAATACGTTCATTGCCTTCTCATTCTTACCTTCCGCAACCAAAGCGGCAGCCAGCTTGCTGAACAATGCGATACGATAGCTCTTGCACATCCGCATTACATTCTCATCCAAGTACACACCCGGCGTATTGACACCACCCCATTTGAACTTATTCATCACGTTGTCATACATCTTCTCCGTATTGATCGAACGAACAGTTCCCTGTGTCTCCATCGGAACGATCTGATAAGCCATACCGGTCTGCTGGAAGTACGGATCCAATTTCACGAACTGATCCGGGCTTACGGTAATCGCGTAATAGATCGGACGGTTCCAGTCATTCGTCTGCAACATATCCAAGATAATCAACTCTTGCTTACCCAAGACATCCTTGCCTTTCAAGTCAATCTTCATCTCTTTCTGCAAATACGGCAAGTTAGCGGTATCGATCACGCCGGCAGCCATAACCGCGACGGAATCTACCCCCATCGTCAATGTCTGCGCAGGAATATAATCTAATTCTTGATTGATACCCGGGATCTTCTTAAACTTCGGATCGTTACTACGAACGAAATCAAGAGCGGTCTTCAGATCAATCGATTTATCCGTCATCGGGAATACATAAGCGGCATCACGAGTACCTTGCACATAATCCTCCGGTTGCCAAGAGATTGGAAGCGGATCGGATTCGTACGCTTGCTTCTTCATTTGGTTGATATACCAGTCGGTTTGCAAATAGCTCGTATTACATACACGTACATCCGTACGGATACCTTCCACCTCCTGTGCGTACCACAACGGGAACGTGTCATTATCACCATTCGTAAATATGACAGCGTTCGGCTCGCAAGATTCCAAATAGTTCGCACCGAAATCACGGCAAACATAACGGTTCGAGCGATCATGGTCGTCCCAGTTCTGCGCACCCATCTGGATAGGAACCAACAAGCAGAGTACCGTAGCGACAGAACCCGCTATCACCGGAGATAACTTGCCATACTTCTGCAATCCTTTCGCCAAGGCCGCCACACCGAAACCGATCCATATACAGAACGCATAGAACGATCCGGCATACGCATAGTCTCGCTCACGAGGCTGATACGGCGTCTGGTTCAAGTAAAGCACGATCGCGATACCCGTCATAAAGAACAAGAAGAACGTGATCCAGAATCCCTGAATACCCTTCTTTCCGGCATAAGCTTGGAATAGAAGCCCCAAGATACCCAACAGAAGCGGTAACATATAATATACGTTATGCCCCTTATTGTTGACGATATCGAACGGCATATCCTCTTGCGGGCCCACTAAAGCCTCATCAATAAACGGAATACCGGTTATCCAGTTACCATTCGAGACCTCACCGTTACCTTGTATATCGTTCTGCCGTCCGGAGAAGTTCCACATGAAATAACGCCAGTACATGAAATTCAGCTGATAAGCGAAGAAATAACGCAAATTCTCGGCAAATGTAGGTTTCATCACCGTCACCATCTCACCGCAACGGTTGAACTTCACCGGTGTACCTTTCACTTGTGCCCACTCCTTATAAGCAGCCACATGACGTCCGTCGCTACTATACATACGGGGGAAAAGCATACTCAACTCATCCACGTATTCGTATTCCGTATCGTAACGAGAGATATAATAATGATCCTTCTCGTTTTTATCTTTCTTAATGACACGGCTCCAAGTCGGCTCACCCTCTTTCGATACAGGTACGCAAGTACCGCCTTGGTTCTCACGCTTCACCTCAGAGACATAGGTCTGGCCGTAGATCAACGGAGTCTTACCGTATTGCTCGCGAGCCAAATAAGTACGCAAGGTAAAGATATCTTGCGGAGCGTTTTGGTTCATAGGCGTATCGGCTGTCGCACGGATCAATGTCAAGGCATAGGATGAATAACCCACTACGATTACCATCAAGCAGACCAAGATCGTATTCAGCATCTTGATATTTACCTTCTTGCTCATGAACAAATAAGCCGTCAAGGCCGCCGTAAGGATCACGGCGATCACGTAACCGCTACCGATAAACGGAATACCCAACAATACGATCGAGAGGATAAAGGATATCTTCATCCGCACCGGATGGATCTCGTCTTGCATCGTCTCCCAGATCGCCCAGATCAAGGAAGCCGCCAAGATAATCACGAACGCATATACACCCGAGTTATACGGCATACCGAACGTATTGACAAACAACAGCTCGAAATAACCGCAAACCTCAACCAAGCCTTGTACGACACCATACATCATCAAGCCCACGATAGCGAACGACACCAATAAAGCGATCAGCGTACCCTTCATCGTAGGATTCGGGAATTTCTTATAATAATATACCAGCACGATAGCCGGGATACACAATAAGTTCAGCAAATGGACACCGATACTCAGACCCATCAAATAAGCGATCAGCACGATCCAACGATCGGCATGCGGACGATCGGCGGCTTCTTCCCATTTCAAGATCAACCAGAATACCAAGGCGGTAAACAAGGAAGAATAAGCATATACCTCGCCCTCCACGGCGCTAAACCAGAATGTATCGCTAAACGTATAAGCCAAAGAACCTACCAAACCGCAACCCATGATCGTAATCATTTGTCCCAGAGACATCGTTTTATCGTCTTCCACGATAATCTTACGAGCCAAATGAGTAATACTCCAGAAAAGGAATAAGATCGTCAGGCCGCTAAAGAGGGCGGACATCGTATTGACCATCACCGCCACCTTGGAAGGGTCCGAGGCGAACTGCGTAAATAAATTGGCTGTTAACATGAAGAAAGGAGCTCCGGGCGGATGGCCTACTTCCAATTTGTATGCCGAAGAGATAAACTCACCACAATCCCAGAAACTGGCGGTGGGTTCCATTGTCATCAGATAAACGGTAGAAGCGATCAAAAAAACGACCCACCCCAACACGTTGTTGATTAGTTTGTACTTTCCCATACTTTGTATAAGTGTGATAATTAATTGTTTCTACTTGCATACCCACACGGGCAGTCGGCCGCAAAGGTAATCATTTACGTTTAATACCTAACGTTCCATTCCCCTATAAATTATATAGAATAGATTAGAATTATATTAAACAAACCTTATCACTCAAGTGTTAATAGAATAGTTGAGTATTAAAATTATAGGGAGATGAAAGAAAATTATGAACTAATTGATAATGAAGAACGCCACCAATATGAATTTCATATAGAGCGATACGTTCCCAGAATAGAGTATATAAAAAATAAGGATGGGGTAATTTATCTCACCCACACTGAGGTTCCCATGGAGCTTGGAGGTAAAGGAATTGGTAGCCAATTGGTGGAGAAAGTGCTCTTGGATATCGAAAAGAAAGACTTACGTCTCGTTCCGTTATGTCCGTTCGTAGCTGGATATATCCAGAAGCATCCGGATTGGAAACGCATCGTAATGAGAGGTATACATGTTTAATATTTATAACAAAATTATATGGGAAAGAAGATCGAATATACGAATGGTGAACTCACCATTATCTGGCAACCGGAGTTATGTCAACATGCCGGTATCTGTGTAAAGACTCTTCCCGATGTCTATAAGCCGAAGGAGAGGCCCTGGATACAGATAGAGAACGCAACAACCGCGGAATTAATTGCCCAAATCAAGCAATGTCCGTCTGGCGCGTTGACATACCGAATGAATAAAGAGGTGAAATGAGGCACCCCCCGCTTGTTTCATCTTGATAGAAAGGAGTATTCCGCATCGGATACTCCTTTTTTCGCCATAAGGGCCTCTTTCTATGATTTTTTGCTAGTTTTGTGATCTAGATTCACTATCAATGAAACAAATATGATAAAAAGACATTCTATCTTAACGGCAATCCTGCTTTGTTTCGTCGCTTTCACACAAGTGATGGCACAAGAGATGCAGGAACCCGAACCACTTCCGATCGACCCAAAGGTTCGATACGGGAAATTGAGTAACGGATTGACCTACTACATCCGTCACAACGATCAGCCCAAAGACCGGGCAGACTTTTACATCGCCCAAAACGTAGGCTCCATCTTAGAGGAAGAGAATCAACGAGGTTTGGCTCACTTCTTGGAACATATGGCTTTCGACGGCAGTAGGAACTTCCCGAATAACGGGATGGACGAATATATCGAGAGTGTAGGTATGCGCAGCGGGGAAAACTTCAACGCCTATACCTCCTTTGATGAGACCGTCTACATGATTACCAACGCCCCTGTCAACAAAAGCGGCGTGGTTGATTCTTGCTTATTGATCCTTCACGATTGGTCCGGGTTCCTAGCCTTGACCGACTCGGCTATCCAGAAAGAACGTGGGGTCATCCGTGAGGAATGGCGTACCCGACAGGATGCCCAGACTCGTCTATGGGAGCAGCAACTACCCAAGATGTACCCGGGAAGCCGTTACGCGAACCGGATGCCGATCGGTTCGATCGACGTGATCGAGAACTTCAAGCCGGACGAGTTGCGGGCTTACTACAAAAAATGGTATCGTCCGGACTTGCAAGCGATTATCGTCGTGGGAGACGTAAATGTAGATCAAGTGGAGGCAACGATCAAAAAGATGTTCGCCGATGTCCCTGCCCCGGTCAACCCGGCAAAACGGGAACAAGTATCGGTTCCCGACAATGATCTACCTCTGATCTCGATCGCCAAAGACAAGGAGGCATCCAATACGATCCTTTATATCTTCTATAAACACGATAAATTGCCCAACGACTTGAATCGTACGATTGCCGGATTGGTAAAGGACTATATCCAGCAAATATGCGCATCGATCATGGACGAACGTTTCGATGACATCTTGCATCAAGCGAATCCTCCGTTTATCTATGCGGAAGCCTACGACGATGATAATTTCATGATCGCAAAGAGCAAGGGAGCATGGACCGTAGCCGCTCTTGCCAAGGAAGGCGAGATCGATTCCACACTGACCACGCTTGTCAAAGAGACTCAACGGGTAAAACAATATGGCTTTACGCCATCCGAGTATGAACGGGCACGCATCAACGTGTTGAAACAATACGAGTCCGCTTACAACGAGCGGAATAACCAAAAGAACGACGCTTATGTCCGTGAATACGTGAACCATTTCACCAACGGCGGTTATATCCCGGGCATTGAGATGGAATACACGCTATTGAACCAGATCGCCCAGAATATCCCGGTAGAGCAAGTCAACCAATATATCCAAGATATGATCGGAGAGGATAATATCGTGATCGGGTTAACCGGACCGGATAAAGAAGGTATAAAATATCCGACCGAGGAGAACCTGCTCCGTACATTCCTCAAAGCACGACAGATGCCGGTAGAGCCTTATAAGGAAACTGTCTCCAACGAGCCTTTAGTCCCGACCTTGCCGACCCCGGGCCAGATCACGGAGACAAAGACCGGCCAGCCCTTCGGAGCGACAGTATTTACCTTAAGCAATGGTATCAAGGTGGTATTAAAGCCTACCGAATTCAAGAAGGACGAGATCATCATGACCGCTACCAGCCCGGGAGGAAGTACCTTATTTGGCACGAAGGATATTGATAACTTAAAAGTTTTCAATGACGTGATCGAGATAGGTGGATTGGGCAATTTCTCCGCCACGGATCTAAGTAAGCGTCTGGCCGGAAAGAAGGTATCTTGCGCCCTATCGCTCAGTCAAGATAGTGAGAACGTGAACGGAATGGCCGCTCCTTCCGATTTGCGAACCTTATTCGAGTTAATTTACCTTAGCTTCACGGCTCCCCGCATGGACGAGGAGGCCTACGCATCTTTCGAGACACGGACAAAAGCGCAATTGCAGAATATGGAGTTAAATCCGATGGTCGCTTTCAGCGACTCTTTGTCTAAAGCGGTTTACGGAGATAATCCTCGTGCGTCACGTCTTCGTCCACAAGATTTCGAACATATCAGTTATCCTCGTATCATGGAGATGCGCAAGGAACGCTTCTCGGATGCTTCCGGTTTCGTATTCACGTTTGTAGGTAATATCCAGATTGATAGTATCCGTCCGTATATAGAGCAGTATTTAGCGACATTGCCATCCCAAGGAAAAATTGAGAAGGGAAATCCGGCGGAGGTTCCATCGATGCGTAAGGGAGACTATATGAATCGATTCAACCGCTCCATGGAAATCCCGAAAGTAACGGTAGCCAACCTCTATACCGGACAGATGGAGTACAATCTGGAGAATATCATCACCGCTACCGCATTGAAACAAGTTATGGACTTGGTATATTACGAGAAGGTACGCGAGAAAGAAGGAGGAACGTATGGCGTCGGTGTATCCGCTAGAATCTCACCTTTCCCGGAAGGAAGAACGACATTACAGATATTCTTCGATACGGACCCGGCCAAGTGGGAGCAGATGAACACGATTGTCCGCAATGAGTTGAAACGGCTTTCCGAGGTAGGCCCTCGTCAAGAAGATTTCAAGAAAACACAGGATAACCTGCTGAAACGTCATGCGGAAGTCTTGCAGGAGAACAGCTATTGGTTGAACGTATTGGATGATTATTATTACAAAGGATTTGATACTGATACGGATTATGAGTCGATTGTTAAGGCGCTGACTCCCGAGAAGATAAAGGCATTCGCCCAAAAGCTTTTGGGACAGGGTAACCGGGTAGAAGTTATCATGCAACCCTAGTTACTATTTTGAGAGGATGAGACGGGGCGTGCCCCGTCTCTACTTTGATTTCTTTAGTTTAAAATGATCGAATCCTTCCCCATAAACCCCGATTACGGCGCTTTGGGATACAAAGGCGGTCGGATCAATATCATTAATGATACGGAAAATCGTAGTGGATTGCCGTTTTTTAGCGAGCACGAACATCATCTTCTGTTCTTGCCCCGTATATAACCCGGTAGCATCGATCACCGTAACCCCTCGGTGCAACGCATTAATCTCCTTACCAATCTCTTGATACTTCTTCGAGATGATAAAGAATTGCACGGACTGGCGGGCACTGTTCACGATCTGATCCAGCACGAAACTACAAACATATAACGTTACGAAACCATATACCACTTTCTCCCAATCCTTTAGCACGAAATAACTGGAGGTGATAATAATCATATCGCAGATCATCATGACCCGTCCCAGCGTTATATCCCGGTATTTATTGATGATAGCGGCAATAATATCCGTTCCACCCGTACTACCGTTCGAGGAGAAAGCGATACCGATACCACTTCCGCAGAAGGAGGCTCCCAGCACACATGCCATAAATGGTTGATCTTGTAATAAATGCATCCCGGCTGTCAGCTCCTGGATAAGGGACAAGAAAAAAGTAAGCGTAAACACGGCGAAGATCGTCTTGATACTGAACTTAAAACCTAATATTTTCAAGGCAAGCATCAGCAAGACGGCATTAATGAGGAAGTAAGTGTACTGAACGGGAAATCCCGTAGCCCAGAAAACAATGGAAGCGATACCCGGCACTCCACCTGTCGTAATGTCATTCGGCAAAAGGAAAACGGTCCATCCGATACCGTAAAGGATCATCCCAAGAGCGATCATTAAATAGTCCCGTGTCTCCCGAAGCAGGACTTGTCTGGATAAGGAAGAAATTGATAAAGTAGATTTCATCTCATTTGTTTATTTTTAGCGGGCGCAAAGGTAATGAAAGTTATTGATAGGAAATGCTTCACCTTATATTTAGCCGGAAATATAATGGTTCACTTTCCCCTATTTACAGAGACGTAAGCAAAAGCCAAGGAATGTTAACTATTTATTAGTAATAACCCCTTTTATATAACATCACCTTTATTTAGAAAAGCTCTATAAACGAGAACATGAAGGAGAAAGCAGGCATTTATACGCCTTTTCCACGCAAAAAGAACCGTTTTTTGATAAGAATACCCTCGTTAGATTACACATATAGTCCCGTTCACCCACGCCTGTACAGGCGTAAACCCACACATATAGTCACGATAGGCTACACATATGGTCATAATGGGCGACATGACTACCTTATAATGGGCATTGTTGCCCCCTAACGACTGGGCCATAAGGCATAAGATATGAGATAGGATGAATTAATTTCGCTAGAATAAAAGCCCGTTTTTCAACAAGTCACTAGCGGATAGACGATTGCTGTTTTTTTCTTTCGTTTTTAGGAGCGAGACGTACTTTGGCCCGAAATAATCGATTCTCAAGGACTTTAGTTTACAAATTGTCACATTGATATTCTAACCGGAACACGCATAAGCCCTTTCACCCAATTGTAGAGACGGGGCGTGCCCCGTCTCTACAACCAAGTATGTATGAGCTGCAAATATAGACTTACAATCTCACATTCTCCATTTCCTCACACTTCTCTTCCCGCAAGCGTTGAATATCCTTGATCTGGCGATCGAAAAACGTGAGCAAGTCATTGATGAGCCGTCCGTTCTGGGATAAAAGCAAAACCCCATCCATCAATTGCGTTGACAGGTAGCGAACTTTCATATTACTTACATGCTGATCGGGACGCTGCAGATAAACGGCCATACATCTGTACAAAATTGGTGCTATTTATATCCACGGCAGTTTTAGACCTACCAACAGATTTTTAACGCTTTGCAACTGATGGTTCAGATAATCAAGGTCATCCGCATCTCTCTCAAAACAGAAAGCTTCTTTCAAGCGTCGTGCCTCTTCCTTAAAAAATACATCACTCAACATTTCCATGTTCGAAACCGGAGCGTCTTGCTCTGAACCGACAGGTTCAGTTACGGAATAGATCTTTTCCTCTTCCATAATATATTAGTTGTAAGCAGGCAGAAAAAAGAACGGTCCCGCCTGACCCGTTGATCAACACTTTACCAGAAAGCTGGAGGCACATTAATGCACTCCACGGGGGTACGGAACCGTCATATCGGATCGGTTACAGGCAAAAAAATGCCTGCAACCGAATAGAAGCAGGTATTCTACTCTGCTTTCTGGTTTTAAAATGTTGATCACAGCAAATATACTTCTTTTTCCGGATATACAACCTATAAAGGATAAATAATGTCTAGTAAGTAAAAAATCCGGAGATGATACCTCTGTTTTTACAAGCTATGCTGGAACATCCAAGCCAGATAATCCGGTTCGGCGAAAGCGTTATCCCAACTGTTATGGTCTACACCGGGAAATTCCTTATAACGGACATCAGCTCCTGCTTTCTTCAATGCTTCATTAGCGTCACGGGAGAATTGTACATCGACTACGCTATCGGAGCCGCCATGATAAATACTGAAAGCCGTCTTGCCCTTAAAGTTTGCCAAACGTTGCAAATTTGCTCCACCACAGATCGGGGTGGCAGCGGCAAACAGGTTCGGGTAACGCATCACGATATCGAACGTGCCCATACCTCCCATTGATAGGCCGGTTACGTAAATGCGTTTCGTATCGACCTTACCTTCCGCTATATAACTATCCAATAATTCCTTGACGGCGGCCATCGATTGTGTGGCCGGAGCATTCAACGGATAGAAACGCTTTCCTTCTTTTCCGGCGTTCAATCCCTTATATTCAGACCAAGTCTTCTCGGCCGGGCATTGAGGCGCTATAATGATAGCCGGATATTTGGTTTGATTCTCGAAAGAAGCGAACATATCGCCACCATGTATTAATTGGGCCTCATTATCCGACCCTCGTTCGCCCGCTCCGTGCAGGAACAGGATTACCGGGTATTTCTGCGCCGGATTATAATCTCGGGGATACAGAACCCGATAATTCAATTGATAACCATCACGAGCCGTAAACTGCTTTTTCAAAAAACTAGCCTTATCACCAGCATATCCAGCAACGGAGAGAAGAAGGCAAAGAGACAGAAAAAAAATACTTCTAAGTGTTTTCATAATCATATATTCAAATGTAAATACTATCTACTTAGATCGATAACTTCCGCAAATATAATTAAATAGTCTGTTAAGGCGTTGTATAATATCAAGATTAAAATTACTTTTGCAATAATAAGGATATAGGATATGAGTCCAAAGGCTATACTAATAAATGGATTTGATTAATTCAAACAATAATTGAACATGAGCGAGTTATCAAAGACAAATGGAACAACCACTTCGGCAAATAATAGAGCTGAGGTAACACATATTTCCCGCAATGGCTTAATATTGTGGGTAAAGGATCGGGAATATTATTTACCTTACGACAAATTCCCATGGTTCAAACGTGCTGCCGTAGATGACGTGTTTAATGTCCAACTATTAGGACGTGAGCGGATTCGTTGGGATGCTTTAGATGTAGATTTGAGCTTGTCTATCATAGCAAATCCAGATAAATACCCGTTAGTAAGTAAATAATCGAATATTGTATGTATTTTGTAGAGACAGATTGTCCTATCTCTACAAAATACATTTGAAAATGATACCGGAAGATTATTGGGCTTCCTGTATTTTTGTCGCTTCTGATACACCGTTCTCGTTGAATGCCTCGATGGTGAAATAATAAGGCTGGTCGGTGGACAGACTCTTTAAAAGTAATTCATTCTTTCCGTATAGGAGCCATGAGTTGTATAGTTTATCGGGAGCGATGCCCCAACGGATGTTGTAGCCTTGGCTGTTTTTGACAGCGTCCCAAGTGATCATAGCGTCACGGCGATCCGCTTGGCGAACGACCTTGAAGTTCTTCACCGTCGCAGGTTTCTTGCCCTCACCGATACCGAACACACGCAAGTCCGAGATCGCCAGATGAGGCGTCGGGACCTCTATATTCTTATAACGGACATAACGGACACGAGCCGGATTATCCACTTGTACGTAGTCATTCGGGACATCCTTATAATTATTCCGGCGATCCACCAACGTTACCCAATCCTGCCCGTCCAAAGAGCCTTCCACCGCATAACGGTGGCGTAAACCGGGAATACGTCCATACATATTCGATTGATGATCGTGATAATTCACTTGCACGGCATATACCATAGCGGGAGCCTCCAGATCGATCTCTACCCATTCGGTATCTCCATTCGTGCGAGCCATCCAGAATGTCTTACATTCCTCATCCGTCAAGTTGGCCGGAAGGAAATTGGCGGAAGTCTTGGGACGGTTCGATTCCGTGAATCCTTGCGCGGCGGGAGCGGAACCCTCCGCATACGAGGAAGCTTTCACCGGCTTTTTATAAGAAAGCAACATCCACCCCGTAAACTCTCCTTTCTTTCCCGGCTCGGCGGGAGCGTAATGCGGATAATCACCGAAGTTATTATCACAATACATAATGCCCTCCTTATCGAAGAAAGTAGGATACATGCAGAGGCGACGCTCCCAATTCACCGTAGCCGAGAGAGACATAGAGGCGAAATGCCAATAATTACCTCCCGGCCCCACCAAGGTACTTCCGTGTCCGGCACCATTCATGAAACCACCGGGCTTATAGCTTACCGGGTTATGCGATTGGTATTTATACGGACCTAATGGGGAGTCCGCCACATAAACACCATCGGCATATACGTTGAATTCCGTACCGGGGGCGGCATACTGCATATAATATTTACCGTCGTGCTTGGTCAGCCAAGCACCTTCCATATAGCCCCCCAATACCGTATCGGTATGGTTCTCGCCAAAACGTTCCCAGCCATGCTTCGGCATATCCAAGCCGAAAAGCTCGACCGTCTCACCCTCGATCAAGAAACGGTCATCCTTATTCAGTTTCTTGCCCCGAAGCGGATAAACATTGGAAGAGCCCCAGAATAAATAAGCTTGCCCGTCATCATCGATGAATAAATCCGGGTCTTGTAGGTCGTGGAGTATAGCAGGAGTAGCGTTCCAATTACCCGATTTCGGATCATCGGTATAAAGAACGCTCATGGAGCCGGACGGATCACCCATCACATAAAGCACGGAATCCTTATAATTATGAGCGGCGGGAGCGTTGGAACCCTGAGGATACCAGTTTTTACCGGGAGTGATAAAATCCCAGTTCAACAAATCTTTCGAATGCCAGTAGCCATGCGAACGGGTTACGAACATATAATACTCGCCCCGGAATTCTACGACAGCGGGGTCCGCACCCGAACGGTAAGACAGGTTGTTCGATGAGTTATAAATCATATACGTATAATCCACATTAAGCGGATTACAATACGTATTCGCCCGCATGGATTGAGCGGTGGCGGAACCTCCGGAAGCAGCCAAGAATAGAGCGGAAAAGATATATTTTGATAATAGTTTCATGTTGATATGTATTAATTTTTACCGCAGAGAGAAAGAAGACTGATTCGTCTCGTCGGCAGAATTCAAGCCTACCCAAACCGTGAAATCACCCGGCTCGGCTTTCTTCTGCATATCGATACCATAGAAAGCCAGCAAAGCTTCGTCAATCGTGAAAGAGACTTGCTTCTTCTCGCCCGCTTTCAAAGCCACCTTCTCGAAACCTTTTAGCTCTTTAACCGGACGGGTCACGCTACCCGCCAAGTCGCGGATATACATCTGGACGACCGTCTCGCCATCCACCTTACCCGTATTCTCTACCTCAGCCGTTACCGTGATCTTGCCCCCTTTCGTGAAAGAGTTCTGATCCAGCTTCATAGAGTTCACGGCGAAAGTCGTATAGCTCAAGCCATAACCGAACGGGTACAACGGTGTGTTAGGCACATCCATATATCTGGATTTATAATCCGTATCCGGAGCTTCCGGAGGAACCGGGCGGCCTGTCGGTTTCTGGTTGTAATACAGAGGCAATTGACCTACCGTACGAGGGAAAGACATCGTCAGGCGAGCGGACGGATTATAATCGCCACTGATCACATCGGCCATACCATGACCTGCCATCGTACCCAGATACCAAGCCTCCAAGATACCGTCGACATGCTGATCCTCCCAAGAAAGATCCAAAGGACGTCCGTTCACCAAGATCAAACCTAGAGGTTTACCCGTCTTTTTCAATTCTTTCAACAAGGCTTGTTGAGCGCCCGGCAATTTCAAGTCCGTACGGCAAGCGGCCTCACCACTCCAGTTGAAATCCTCGCCCATAGCCGCCAATACGATATCCGCACGGCGAGCCGTAGCGATCGCCTCAGCGAATTTAGATGAATCATCAGTCAAGAGATCACATCCCTCGGCATAAATGAACTTCACGTTCGTACCGGCATATTTCTCGGTCAGACCCTCGAACAAAGAGATACTCTCCTCACGCTCACCCCGGCCGGCCCACTCGCCATTCTGGTTGATCTTATCTTTTACCATCGGGCCGATCAAGGCTACCGTAATATGCTTATCCTTCGAGATCGGGAAGAAGTTATTATCATTCTTCAAAAGGACGATCGAGCGAGCGGAAGTCTCACGAGCCTCTTGCAAGAACTCCGGCTTCATGATCGTATTCTTCTCACGCTCATTGTCCAAGTAACGATATGGATCATCGAACAAGCCCAAGAGGAACTTCATCTCCAAGATGCTCGCCACGGCACGGTTGATATTCTCTTCCGAGACTTTACCCTCTTTCACGGATTGTACAAGATATTGGTTGTAGATGCCACCCGTCATATCCATATCGATACCGGCGTTCGCAGCCAGTTCCCCAGCCTCCTTGTCATTTCGCACGATACTATGGGCTACCATCTCATTGATACCGGTATAATCGGTAACCACGAAACCATTGAAGCCCCAGTCCTTACGTAACAAATCGGTCATCAACCATTTATTACCCGTGCTGGGCACTCCGTTGATCTCATTGAAGGAGGCCATGAACGTAGCGACTCCCGCTTCCTTAGCCGCTAAATAAGGCGGCATATAATAATTCATCAATGTATTTTGCGACAACTCGGACGTATTATAATCACGTCCGGCCTCAGCGGCCCCATAAGCGGCAAAGTGCTTGCAACAAGCCAAGACCGTATTCACGTCGGCCAACGAACGCCAATCGTTTCCTCCTTGGAAACCCTCGACACGGGCCTTCGCGATCAAGCTTCCCAAATACGGATCCTCACCGGCACCTTCCATTACACGTCCCCAACGGGCATCCCGGGAGATATCCACCATCGGGGCGAACGTCCAAGCGATACCGGAAGCGCTCGCCTCATCCGCCGCGATCGCCGCGCTTTTACGCATCCGCTCCAAATCCCAAGAGCAGGATTCCGCCAACGGCATCGGGAAAATCGTACGATAGCCGTGCACGACATCATAACCAAACAATACGGGTATCTTCAAACGGCTCTCGGACAGAGCCATCTCTTGCATTTTACGTACGCCATCTACCGTATATACATTAAACAAGCTTCCTACAAGACCTTGTTTCAGCAAAGTCTCATAATCCCCCGTCATAACCGGGCCGGTCACATCCCAGTTACAGGAGTATTGGGCCATCTGCCCCACCTTTTCCTCCAAGGTCATTAAAGAGAGCACAGAATCTACACGGCGTTCAATATTTTTGTCGCCGCTGAAGCTTTTCCAGCCACTTACAGCGGGTTGCTGGCATCCACCTAAGGTAGCGGCAACGGCCGCACCAGCGATAAAAGTCGTTAACCTTTTCATTATTCGTATCTGTATTATTTGTTCCAAGTTACCTGCGCCGATTTCACGTCCCGGGAGTTCGTACCTACGTAAATATTGAATAAGCCCGGTTCCCAGATGTATTCCAATGCGCTGTTATAAAATTTCAAGTCTTCCGGCGTAATCGTAAAAGAGACTTTTCGGCTCTCACCCGGTTTCAAGGAGATCTTCTGGAAGTTCTTCAACTCTTTCATCGGACGGGAGATGCTGGCAGCCGGATCGCCGATATATAACTGTACGACTTCCTCGCCCTCTAGCTTGCCCGTATTCGTCACCTGTACGCTGGCGGTCAATACACCGTTCTCTCCTTGCACACTCGTCTTATCCAGCTGAAGATCACCGTAAGAGAAAGTCGTATAACTCAAGCCATAGCCAAACGGATACAAAGGATCGTTCGTGATATCCAGATATTTAGAAGTGAAATGATCATCCGGATTCATTGGGCGGCCTGTTTTCTTAGCATTGTAATACAAAGGAATCTGGCCTACGCTACGAGGGAATGTAGTCGTCAATTTACCGGAAGGATTCACGTCGCCGAACAATACGTCCACCAATCCGCGAGCCGCGGCGGAACCTCCATGCCAAGCCTCAACGATCGCGGAGAATTGGCTATCCTCCCACTCCAAGGTCAACGGACGGCCGTTCGCCAAGACCAACACCACCGGTTTACCGGTCTCCAACAAAGCTCTCAACAGCTCTTTCTGGCTCTCCGGCAAACTAATATCCGCACGGCTGCAAGCCTCTCCGGACCAGTTATTCGGCTCACCCATTACGGCGATGATACGATCCGCATCTTTCACTTGCTCAACCGCTTCCTTCACCAAACGGGTATTCTCCACCGGATCAACCTTCAAGCCACTGGCTTTCGCCAACATCGGCTCGTTCGTCAAATTACATCCCTTGGCGAAGATCACACGGGCCTTATTGCCAACCATTTCCTTCACAGCCTGCACTACGGAAGCCGACTTCGCCGTATCGATACCACACCATGTCCCGAACAACTCAACCTTCTTATCCGCCAACGGGCCTACCACGGCGATCGTCCCTGTCTTTCGCAAAGGCAACAAACCCTTGTCATTCTTCAACAGGACAATGGATTTACCGGCGATATGGCGAGCCGTATTCATATGCTCATCCGTGAATGTATTCTTTTTCGCACGATCTGCGTCCAAGTAGCGATAAGGGTCCTCGAACAAGCCCAATTTATATTTTGCCTCCAATACACGGCGGCAAGCCTGATCGATATCCGCTTGAGACACACGGCCCTCTTCCAGCGACTTCTTCAAGGTCGTGATATAGCCGTTCGTCATCATATCCATATCCAAGCCGGCATGCAAAGCCAAGGCCGATACGGTCTGCGTATCACCCAGACCATGATTGGTCATCTCGCCGATCGAATTATAATCGGAAACGACAAACCCATTGAATCCCCATTGATCACGAAGCAAATCGGTCAACAACCAACGGTTACCCGTAGCCGGAATCGCCTCCACCAAATTAAAGGAAGACATAACCGTGGCACAACCAGCCTCTACAGCCGCTTTATAAGGCGGGAAATACTCATTAAACATCTTGATACGGCTCATATCCACCGTATTATAATCACGACCGGCCTCGGAAGCGCCATACAAGGCAAAGTGCTTCAAGCAAGACAAGATCGTGTTCTCTTTTGTCAAGTCATCTCCTTGATAACCTCTCACCATGGCGGCGGCGATCTTTCCACCCCACCAAGGGTCCTCTCCACTACCCTCGGCGATACGTCCCCAACGAGCGTCACGGGCGATATCCACCATCGGGGAATACGTCCATGTCACACCGTTTGAGCTGGCCTCGATAGCGGCGATACGGGCACTTTGCTCGATCAACGTCGTATCCCAGCTACAAGACAAAGCCAATGGGATCGGGAAGATCGTATGATATCCATGAATCACATCCAGTCCGAACAAAAGCGGAATTCCTAAGCGAGATTCCTTAACCGCTATCTCCTGCAATTTACGGAACGTCTCCAGCTCCGAGCCTCCCGTAGCACCCAGCCAGCCCCGACGAATCGTCTCGTCCGCTCCTTCCGAACCACTCAAGATGCCGGGAACACCCCCACCGGACAAGTTCAGCTGTCCGATCTTCTCATCCAAAGTCATTTTACCCATCAACTGATCGATAAACGTATCCATCGCTCTCGTATCTTGAACGGGCTTTTGTCCGTATGCCGCAAGTGCCAAACAAGCGGCGAATGATAATATAATCTTTCTCATGTTATTTAAATATTAAGATTCTCTCGCATTATGGATCGTGAAACCCAATTTCTTCAAACCGTCCTGGATTTCCGGACAGCTCATAAACAAACGCCACAGAAGGCCCGTACGGTAATTCTCGATCATCGGGGTGATCGTACATTGGTCTATCGCCAGATAACGACGCGGATACCAATTCTCGCCTTCACTGAAAGCGTCGTAAAAACCATACTTACCCCAGATGCTATCTCCCAGATTGAAATAGAAATGCTTCAATGCCTTCGAGGATTCCTCCGGTGTATACGGATAACTGCTCAAGGCGGCTGTCGGCGTAATTACCCCATGATCGTTGGAGGGCATATGCGCGTTATAGCCTTTCACGGAATAGCTGGCGGTCAATCCCCAGCAAGCGTCGCTATATCCTTTGAAGCCCTTCGGATTCTCCGCGCAATAACGGTAATCGATCAATACGTGATTCCGGTTCAAGTCCCAGTAGTTAGCGTATCGATCCGACAAGCCTACCGGACATAGGCCGATATAAGAATAATGCGCCCAAAACAACGGGCCGCCGTACTCCTCGGCATAATTATGTTTCAAGATCAAAGGTAAATCGTAAGCGACCGCATCGCTCTTGATCCCTCCTTTACGAGCCCATCCGTTATGATAAGCGGAAGCCGGGATCGGATACGTAGGCGAAGACGCCGCCAAAATATAAGTAATCAGACATTCATTGTAACCTTCCAAAGGGAAATTCATCTCCCACGCATAATTCGGGCTCCAATGCCAATACAATACATCCTGCCCGTTCAAATACCAAGTCCATTCCATCTCACGCCATAGCTGGTCAATCTTCGCGGCCAACGCTTTCTCGCTCTCATTACCATCCTTGAAATATTGGCGTACGCATAAGAGACCTTGCATTAAGAAAGCGCTCTCTACCAAATCGCCTCCGTTATCCTTCTGGCCGAAAGGCTTTACCTTACCCGTAGGTCCATGCATCCAGTGAGGCCAGACCCCGTGGAAACGATCGGCCTTCGCCAAGTAATCAGCGATTTGATGAAAACGGGCCACACCTTCCTCACGGGTGATAAAGCCACGCTCAATACCTACCAACAGCCCGGCGATGCCAAAACCACTACCTCCGGTGGTCACGATATCAGCGTCGTTCTCAGGATACACGCCATCCGTATGGATACGCTCACAGGCCAGTCCGGAGGTAGGCTCCGCACCTTCCCACATATAATTAAAATGAGCCTTTTGTATATAGGTCAAGAATTCATCATCCGACTGAAAATCCAACTTACGCTCACTGGCCGTAGACTCTGCGGATGTGTCACTTTTCTTGGCCTCATGACAAGCGGTCAACGAAAAGCCAAGCAACAGGGTAACAACGCCTGTACGGAAATAGGTATTCATAGATATATACATTTAAAATAGTTATCGTCTCAATACTTTACTCATCGGTGAACGACCGCTCTCTCCCAATGCCTCGATCGAGAAATAATAGTCCGTATCCTTATCCAAGCCCCTAAAATCGTACATCGTATCTCCCAGTACCGTGATACTGTTGTACAATTTATCCGGCGCTATACCATAATAGATATTGTAAGCGTACGCCTCTTTTACCGGCTCCCAAGTGATCATCGCATTCCGCTTATCCGCTTTTGAGCGTTCCACCTTTAAGTTCTTAACGGCGGCGGGAGCTTCTCCCAAACCATTTCCAAAAATACGAAATCCGGACATAGCGAAGTTGCCCGAAGGCACATGTTCGTTCACTATTTTCAAATAACGGGTTTTCAAAGGCTCACGCAACTCGATATAGTCGTGCGGAACGTCCTTGTCGTTATCGCTCTTATCGACTACCAATTCCCAATTTTGTCCATCTATAGAATGATAAATACGATATTGATGATACAAGTCCATCGCCTTATTATGCTGTACGGCTCTATGCTCGTAATAGTTCAACTGGATCGCACGTACCTCTTTCAATCCCTCTAAAGAGATCTGGAGCCATTCACCCGGCTCTCCCGAGCGGGCGGACCAGAAAGTACGCATGCTCTCATCCGTTACATTCTCTGGTACTAACGTACTATCCATGGAAGAGGCCATCACCGGTTTTCCATACGATAGCAACATCCAGCCGGAAAACGTATTCGCGATATCATCTACCTTCCCTTTCGGCGTAAGCAAAGGATAGTCCCCGAAAGCGGTGTTCGAATACATCACGCCATCCTTATCGAATGCCGTAGGGTACAAACCAATACGACGCTCAAACTTATATTTCAAAGAAAGCATGCAAGTAGCCACATGCCAGTAATTACCATACGCATCCTCGAAAGTACCACCATGGCCGGCACCTTGTACGAAACCTCCCGGCTTATAGCTCATCGGGTTATGTTTCTGGTAGGTGAACGGGCCCATCGGTTTGTCGGATACATAAACTCCATCCGCATAGACCTTGAACTCCGTTCCCGGCGCACCGTATTGGAAATAATATTTACCGTTATGCTTGGTCACGAAAGCTCCTTCCGTAAAAGGCGCTAAAGTCGTACTATCGTCATTGTTCATCCCGAAACGTTCCCATCCGTGTTCTTCCGGGCGCAGCATCATGATCTCTTGGATCTTGCTGATCGGGTGGAAATCACGGCGATCCAATTCCACTCCCTTCAAAGCGAACTCATTACTTGAACCATAGTACATATACAAACGTCCGTCATCATCCAGCAAAAATGCCGGGTCCCAGCTAGGAAGAGCCGTTTTCTCCACATACCGCTTGAACTTTCCGCTTTTCGGGTTCGTACTATACCAAATAGGCAATCCCACATAGGTAGAACCGGTATAGAACAAGGTATCTCCACTTACGAAAGCGGCCGGAGCGCACAAGTCGTCATCTTCCGGATAACGTTGGAAACCGGCGAATACAAACTCCCAATTACTCAAGTCCTTGGAATAATAGAATCCGGCTTGGTTCGTGGCGAAAAGGAAATATTCCCCTTTATACATGACCATCATCGGATCGGCCGTAGAGCGGAAAGAGCCATTCTTCACCAAATCCGGCAGATTCGCCCGGAAGCAGTAGCTCAAATTCATCGGGTTGCAATAGGTAGAGGGATGATCGGCCGTAGCGTCGAACCAGCGGGTGGCTTGCTGAGGAGCTTTTACCCGTACATCACGAGGATCGGCCTCCATCCGGATATCTATTTTCGTATCGTTATCGCCAAACGTGCGATAAGCGTACTTCATCCCCGGATAA
Source organism: Parabacteroides sp. AT13 (assembly GCF_002272965.1). Classification (NCBI taxonomy): domain Bacteria; kingdom Pseudomonadati; phylum Bacteroidota; class Bacteroidia; order Bacteroidales; family Tannerellaceae; genus Parabacteroides; species Parabacteroides sp. AT13. Next base: position 1,756,760 of record NZ_NQMH01000001.1, read on the forward strand.
TACACGAATAACTCATGATCGTAGCGGCTTGCTTGTATCTTATAATAGCCTGTCGCATCGGTGGTATAATGAACCGGGCTAGCCGTGAACATCACTGTAGCGCCTTCCAAGGGCTTGCCGTCCGGTCCGGTAATCGTACCTTCCAGAAAATGCTCTGGGGATACGGTAATATAGTAATCGCTTACCTGCCCTTTGATCACGATCACGGAATCTCCCCGCTCGTTTACTTGAGCGTTTACGGTAGAGACCGCGAAGAAAGAGGCAAGGAGTGATACGAGCATACACTTATTGTAGGCTTTTAAGGAAGCGCTAGAAACTCCTACGTCTTTCCGGAAAAACATGTACGTGTTTTCCGAAAAAGACGTACATGTTTCCGAGAAAACACGTACATGTTTTTTCCAAGAAGCGATAGCCCTATTTATTCTATTACATGCCAGCATATTATGTTCAAGATAAGTTATTGTTGTTTTTTGTCGCATTATTATTTTATGGATTGAATCTTTTGGATACCTTTCTGGACATCCGGATGGCTCATGAAAAGGTTCCACAACAGATTCGTACGGTAATTCTCGATCATAACCGTTACAGGCGCTTGATTCAATCCCATAAATAAGGGAGATACCCAATTTACAGTCAAGTTGAAAGCATCCCGGAAACCGTACTCACCCCATAAGAAGCTGCCGTGGTTACGATAATAATTCCGCAAGGCTTTCATGGAAGCGTCCGGCGTATAAGGGAAAGAAGCCAGAGCGCCCGTAGGTGCCATCGTTCCGTTATCCCTGTGCGGCATCGGCTCCTGAGCTTGATAGTTCCAAGCGAAATCGCTGGCGGTCAATCCCCAACAATCTTCTCCATAACCAACATACCCCCCTTGATTCTCGATACAATACCGTTGATTGATCTTTGCCATTTTCTGGTTGTTCTCGAAATAATTCGTGTACTTATCCGTGAACTTATGTGGGTCCAGCCCGAGATAGGAGTAATGGATAAAGAAAAGAGGACCTCCATTAGAGACACCTACTTTCAAGTTCTCCCCATAATAAGTATTGCCATTCGTATACATCTTACCATCTTCTACACGCCCCCAATCGGCACGGTATTCTTGCGCATACTCCTCTTGGCTGGCCCAGCCGCTATAATACATCTCCGGAGAGATTCCGTATTTCGGCCCCATGATAGCCAACATATAGGTAATCATGGTCTCATTCCAGCCGATCAATTTATGATTGATCACCCACGCCTGATCTGGAGACCAGTGCCAATATAGATATGGGCTGTCCTTAAATTGCTTATACCAGCTCCATTCCACGTTTTTCCATAGATTATCGATGCTCTTACGGATTTGTTTCTCCTTGTCATTCTCTTGGTTGAAATATTGACGAGCCGTTAACAGCCCTTGGAATAAGAAAGAGGTCTCCACCAAATCACCTCCATTATCTTTCGGGCCGAAGAAAGCGACTGTCTTCCCGGTTGTCCCATCGATAAAGTGAGAGACCGCCCCATGGAATTTATCCGCTTTCTCCAAGAAAGAAGTGATTTTCAAGAAACGCTGTACGCCCTCTTCCCGGGTGATAAATCCCCGTTCGATACCCGCCACGATCGCCATGATACCGAAGCCGGAAGCCCCGGTAGCGATCATATCATTCCGTCCGGGAATATTCTCACGGGCAAGACCGCTGTTCGGCTCCGCTCCCTCCCAATAATAACGGAAGTTCGCTTCCTGTACCATATCCAGCAATTGCTCGTCCGTCATTGGATAGGTAGTGGCCGAGACTGTCTGGGAATCATTGGATTCATTCAGCGCATAATCCACGGCCGTCACCTTATAATAAGCCTTTTTACCAACCTCTCCCAAGAAATCAGTATAACGATTCATCCAAGGGCGGCGGACAGCGACCGGCTGGTAAGTGATCCCGTCGAAAGAACGGTAAATGCGATAGTATTTTATATCCTCCTTCGATTGAGGAATCCATTTGATATCGATATGACGCTCATACGCCTTGGCTTCCTGCAAGACCGGAGCGTTTAAGGCACTTACCGACGGGAGGGAAGCCGGCAAAAGCTCTATATCGTCCAGATAAATCGTATATTCGTTTCCATCGGCCGTACCGGGACGAAGGGCTACGGCCGCTAATTTCTTGATGTTCGTATCGTTCACGGCGTTTAATCCGAAATCCTTCAAAGGAATAGATACGGAATGCCATACGCCGGGACGTGTATCTTTCAGATAATTTCTCAGGTTTAGGTATTGGGTATACGTGCTGTCCGCATAACGAATAGCGATATTGGGAAGAGCGGCAGCATTCATGCTCTCTCTCAACCGCACTTGCATAGAGAGCGTAGAGGGCTCACGAAAGAAGTCATTGCCACGGACCGGGCAATATTGTATCTCGCTATACCAATCTCCACCGGGAGCGGATACATAGGTAAGCTCCAAGGAATTGCCGGGCGTAAAAGCGACAGAGCCGGCAACCGGAAGATGATGTCTCGCATTTTTAATCCAAGAGGGTGAGGTATATTTCGCTTGAGAATAAAAGTAATCCCCTTTCATCAAGCTATTCTCGAAGAAAACATAGTCGTAAGGTTTCTCCACCGCTTGCAAGCTGGCGGACAATAAGAGAGTAGTTAGTAATGCGATGTGTTTCATGATGCTGATATTTATATAAATAAACGATATGATTTGAGATAAAATAGGCGGTGCCAAACGGGTTGACACCGCCTTGCCAAACTACAAAGGTCTAGTAAATAATGAGAATCTTATATTACTCTGTTACTTCCGGCTCAAAAGGCACAGGCTCAGCTTCTAAGTTAGGATTCAAGTCAATTTGATCCTGTGGTATCGGATAATATTCGCTTTCTCCTTTCACAAAACCCGGAAGTTCTTGAGTGGCTCTGTCCGTACGGACTAAATCGAAGAAACGTTCGCCCCATTCCAATGCCAACTCAACTTGACGCTCTTCCAGAATTTGATCCAAAGTCGCATTTGCAATCGGAGCTAAACCAGCACGTTCGCGAACCAAGTTTAATGGAGCGTCTCCATTTTGTCCCTTACGAACTTTAGCCTCAGCGTTCATTAACAACACATCAGCATAACGGAATACACGGATATTATTATTATCGCCATATCCAGTACGTCCCGGAGTCATTTGATTAGCCGGTGTATAAGCCTTTCCATTATAAGCAGTCGGTTCACCCGGTTGAGCGACAGGAATATAATCACCGTCACGAGTAGTGGCATCCGTCATGAGGAACGTTGTTTCCGCACGAACCGATTCACCACGTTTAGAGAATAAATTACGGATTTTCTCAGTCGGCTCAATAAATGCCCATCCAGAGATAGGAGCCTCTCCACGAGGACCTTGGAACGCAAACCAGTTGTCAGAAGAAACGATATCACCACTTCCATTTCCAAAGTCAGTAAATTGATACTCTAGCAAAGACTCATTACACAATTTTCCCGGAATCTTAAACAACTCATAGAAGTCATTATACAACTCAAACTTTCCGCTATTGACGATATCCTCGGTCAAGGCCAATACCTCATCCCATTCATTATCATACATCTTCTGTTTCGCTTTCAACATCTCAGCGGTATATTTTGTAACCGCTCCCGGATGCTCAGACTCATTCGGACGAATAGCCGGTAAGTTTGCTATACAATAATCCAACTCGTCATAAATGTACTTCTTTACATCCTCTTTCGTATTCTTGAATACATTCAGTTCTTGATTGTCTAACAAAAGAGGCACATCGCCAAATAAATTTACCAACTGGAAATAAGCATATGCTCGGAAAAAGCGAACTTCAGCAGCATATTGAGCGTTTAATTGCTTGTCTGACTCACTCGTCAAATGTTTAGCATAATTCTCTAAAGACTCCAATGCTGAATTAGAAGTAGAGACAACATAATAGCAGTTTCCCCAAAGGCCACTTAATGCCCAGAAAGTAGTCAAACGATCATACTGGAATTTACTAGCATACTCATACTCAATCTGGTCCGTAGGAGATCCTCCTTTATTCACATCGTCACCGCGAACTATGATACATCCATACGAGGACCAAGACCCCAGATAACCACGAGCGGTCGCATATACACCGGAAACAGGCATATACATATTCGATTTATTCGTATAATCAATACCCTCTACCTCTACAGTATTCTCTGGAAGCTTATCCAAGTAATCACTACAACTGGATGTCAGCAATGAAAAGGCTAAAGGGATAGCCCATAAAATCTGTTTTTTTAATATATTTTTCATATACTTCTGATTAGCATTTAAAGATTAATAAATAATACGAAGACCTAACGTATAAGAAGATGCTAAAGGATATACACGCTCATCAAATCCATAAGAAGAAGATGCTATCTCACCTTTCTCGTTCTTACTACCCAACTCTGGGCTGAAGCTGTTTGCCTTGAAAACAGTCAAAGGACGATCAGCAGTCAAGCTCAAACGAATGCTCGGCATCTTGAATTTTCCAAAGTCTTTCTTCGGGAATGTATAAGCAACTTGTACATTCTGAATACGGAAATAAGAACCATCTTCTACATAGAATGAGTTAAAGTTAGAGATATTCCAAGGTTTTACAGAACCTTTCGCAGACATATATTCGTTAGTAGAGCCCTCACCTGTCCAACGATTCTCGAACTGATCTAAGTCATAGTTCAATTCAGAGTGCCAACGGCGGTCACCACGTTTACGGTTTACGATCTGGTTTCCAGCTACACCTTGCATAACCATAGAGAAATCGAAATTCTTGTAAGAGAATCCTAAGTTGATACCGTAATTGAAGTTCGGGATATAAGAACCCAATGTTACACGGTCTTTATTATCAATCTTACCATCCTTATTTTGGTCAACATACTTGAAATCTCCGGGCTCCAAACCATTTGCTACAGCAATCGGATCAGCAGCGATCTCTGCGGCATTCTGATAAACACCCTCAATATCATATCCATAGTAAGCATTCAACTCACCACCAACTTGAGAAATCGTACGGAACTCCGCAGAACCACCATATAAATAAGATAAACCATTCAAATCTTTTACCTCATTGTGCAAGGTTGTCAAGTTTGCTCCAATGTAGTAAGAGAAATCTTTACCGATCTTATCAGCCCAGTTAAAAGACAACTCAACACCTGTATTCAAAATCTCACCTCTGTTACCTAATAAGTTACCGGCACCCATTGGCAGAGGAGCGTCGATCACGGCATTTTGAGTCAAACGATAATACCAGTCTGCCTCTATTGTCAAACGGCTATTCAACGTACGAAAATCTAAACCGACGTTCGTCTCATTCACGACTTCCCAACCTAACCAACTAAAATAAACCAAGTTCGTATAACCAGGAACAGCGCTTCCTCCAAATATACCAGAGGTACCCATATCTTGCGTAATGGAAGCGAAACCATCACTAGCCGCAACCTTATCGTTACCTAACTTACCCCAGCTCGCACGTAATTTCAGATAATCAACCCATTTCTGATCTTTCATGAATCCTTCTTCTGAAATATTCCAAGCAGCACCTACAGAAGGGAAATAACCCCATTTTTCTTGGTATTTGGAAGAACCATCAGCACGCATTGTAGCAGACAATAAATATTTGCCTTTATAATCATAAGATACACGACCGAACCAAGAAACACCACGATAAGTCGTACCGTCATCGCCAGTTTTACGTCCATCCGCATTACCTTGATTCAAATAGTAATATTCCTCGTGTCCGCCCGGAACACCTGTAGCTTCTCCCCATAGGTTACGCCAGTTCTCTTCACGTACGGATTGACCCAACATCGCAGTTAAACCATGATCACCGAACGTATCTGTATAGGTCAATGTATTATCTAAAATCCAACTGTGATAAATATCATTCTTCTTATTCAAAAGGGGAGTCGAATTCAACTGAGTTCCACCAACCAAAAATTCTGGAGTATAAGCTCTTGTCTGGATAACATTGATATCTTGACTATAAGCCGTTTTAAAGAATAACTTATTCTCCGGCAAGAAGTCGAATTGCGCATAGAAAGAAGGCATTACGCGCAACATTGAATTTTTAGAATCATAATACTCCGCTTGAGCAACCGGATTGTAGTAATACTCACTCAAACCGATTTGGGCAGGAGAACCATATTTCGTAGGATACGGATTCAAGGAGCTATTTTCATCATATACAGGAATAATACCCGGTGTACGGAAAGCTGCTAACCAAACCTCGCCGTTTGGCAAGTTTTGCGTAGAGTTGCTCAAAACAACGTTAGCTCCTACTTTCAACCAATCAAAAGCCTTATAATCCGCTTTCGTACGCAAATTGAAACGAGAGTAATCATTTTTAGAATCCAAGATACCATCTTGATACAAATAAGAGGTACCCACAGAATAAGTAGCTTTTTCAGTACCTCCAGAAATGTCTAAAGAATGGTTGTGAGTTAAAGCTGTATGTAAGATCTCATCATACCAGTTTGTATTCGGAAGTGTTCCCCAAACATTTTTAGCGTTATTTACAACAGCCTGTAAGGTTTCATTACCCATCTCACTGATCATAGTCGCATATTGCTCACTATTAGCCATTTTCAATACATTCGTAGCCTTTTGAAAGCCAACATAACCATCATAAGTAACCGTAGCAGGACGATTCAACGCACCTTTCTTTGTCGTAACCAAGACTACGCCATTCGCCGCACGTACACCATAAATAGAAGCGGCAGAAGCATCTTTCAAAATAGACAAATCTTGAATATCACTATTATTCAAGAAATCAATATTATCAAAGAACATTCCATCTACAACATACAAAGGTTGGCTATCCGTATTCATAGAACCGATACCACGAATACGTACGGAAGGACCGGAACCTGGCTGGCCACTATTCGTAATCTGCACACCCGGCACTTTTCCTTGCAAAGCACTCATCGGAGATGATGTCGCATGTTTCGTAATCTCATCAGCCTTGATCACGGCAATTGGAGCTGTCAAATCCTTAGCCTTACTCGTACCATAACCGATAACGACAACCTCTTCCAAGTTTTGCGTATCCTCACTCATAAGAACATTTACTACAGTCTGTCCGTTAACCGGAACTTCTTGTGTAGTCATACCTACATAACTAAATACTAAAGTCGCATTCTTGGGAACATTACTCAAAGTATAGTCTCCATCCATAGAGGTTATGGTACCATTCGTCGTACCCTTAACCAAAACACTCACCCCGATAGCTGGGTATCCTGTGGCCTTTTCAGTTACCACACCGGTAACTGTCAGATTCTGCGCAAACATTGTTGTCGCGGCAAGTAACAGGCATAAACAAAGCATTAATTTAGCTTTCATTCATTCTAGTTTTAAAGTTGAACATTTGTTTTTACACTCATTATTAAATTTGAAGCAAATGAACACCCAAACCTAAAAAAGGGCAAATTTTTGTATACTTCAACACTACTGCAAGCCTTGCGCAAGCAGAAAATTACTACTTTTATACTACTGCAATACATATTAATTATCTTATTTTCAGTTATAATACATTTGTTAATTCAAAAGGAGAACATTATATGTTATTAAACACATCTCACTAAATATGGGAACACAAAAATGACAAGGAAAACTCATAGTTATGATTTTCTTATTTCATAGTTATGATATTTTTCATTCATAACTATGAAATTTCTTAGTGGAACTGGATCATGAAATCTACCAAGCTTTGCCCCTCCGGTAGATTTAGTTTTTTACGCAATCGATAGCGCGCCGCCTCGATACCACGTACGGAAAGATTTTGCATACGAGCCATATCCTTAGTTGGCATATTCAAACGTAATAAAGCGCATAATCGTAAATCGCCCGGAGTCAAATCGGGATACCGCTCTTTTAGATTCGTAAAGAACTTTTCGTGGATACGATCGAAATTAGTCTGGAAAATGGCCCATTCATCCTCGCCTGATATATTCTCTTCGATCATGCGGATGAGCTTATCGAAGAATCGTTTCGTATAACTTCCCGATAATTGTTGAGCTTGTATTTCCTTTTTTAGACCTTCAAGGAAATCATTATGAGAGATAACAGACAAAGTAGCACTGGCTAATTCCTTACTCTTATAAGTAAGGTCATTTTCTAATTTTTCATTCTCTAGCTTGACAATTAATTGCTCTTGCGCCCTCAATTGCTCTTCTTGCAATCTCTTTTGCTCCTCGTTAACTTTTTTCTCACGCATGACAATCCACATCGTATACATTCTCACTAATACGACCAGTATACATAAAAACAAAGCAAAATAGATGATCAGCGCCCACCAAGAGCTATAAAATGGACGTTCGATCTTGAATGGATAAGACAGAGAAGATAGCTCTTTTCCTCGATCGTCTTTCACAACCGCATGTAACACAAAATTACCATACGGTAAATTAGAATAAGTCCGTTGAAAATTACTGGTGCCTTCTATCCATTCATTATCAAACCCGTCCAGTTTATAATAGATCAGGAAACGGCGCCCCGTAAAATCCGGATACGAAAACTTAAAAAGAATCGTATTATAGCTATAACTCAATACGGACGCACCGGCTTCCGGTGCGTCCGCTCCCTTGCAAGGGAGCGGAGCGAACTCATTTTCATGCCGATTATAGGCCCTTACCTGCGACAAACTTAATGGAACTCGAGTCGTATCCACATAATTCCGGTATCTGTCATAACGAGCGATCCCCCCGTTTAGACAAAAATAAGACGTCCCGTCGGAAGCCACATAAATATTTCCCCTATCCTCTATGGTCGGATTATCAAACAAAGTAAAAGGAATACGCTGTTTTAACTGGAATCGCCCAGACTCATATCCTAACAATACATATTCCGAATTCCGGATAAACCAATATAAATCATTATTCAAGGAAACAACCCGATAGGTATCGCTTAACTCGGGAAAATCCTCATTCAACAAATCATAAGGAACGATCTTTCCAGTCAAATCCTCATAAGTATAAAACTTACTCCCATCCGAGAAAACAATACGTCCGCGTAATTTCATTACATTAATCGTACCACTCTCATTACCTTCCTCCAGTTTTCCGATATACTCCATCTCTTTCACGCTCCTCAAATCCTCATTCAAGCGAAGACGATAGATACCTTTATACATATGGCTAGCCCATATATTGCCGGTAGGGTCAACCTCAAACGATTTGATCAAATTAGAGAATCCTTCTACATTATGGCTAAATTTCCAACGATTAGTAACCATATCCCGGGTGAAAACACTGAGTGGACGGTAAGACATCTGGAGTAAAACTTCCTTTCCATGGATAATTGTCTTACGTAATGCGGTACCCCCTCCATTGGGCCCCGGTATCTGAGTAGCTTTTCGGCCCTCTAGCTGTAAGGTACCTGTATTATGTCCGGCAATCAGTTGATTTCCGACATCGGAGATATACCATGTCTGTTCTTGAGTACCGGGAATCAAGGTTGGATAACTATCATTCTCAGATAACGCATAAAGACCTTGGTTCGTAGCTAAATAAACAATACCCTTCTCTATCACCATATCATGCACCATACCAATCTGGGCCTCAAGCGGTTCATAAAAATAGATCGGAGAATTCACATGTATCTGCGCGATACCATTATCCAATGTAACCCATAAATTATCCGAATTATCAGCAAATACTCTCAATACCGTATTATTAATCAAGCCATTCTCCCGGTTGATATGCCACAAAGTTTCCCCCTGCTTATTAATCGCTACAACCCCATTAGAAATCGTACCCACAATAAAAGTAGAATCTTTCATCATGACTCCCCTGTTTGCGATCCCTTCCTTTAATATCTCATTGGCTGGTGTATTCCACACAGACAATTTTTTACGCACCTCATCATAGATAAAACATCCACTACGAGCCGAGACCAATAATAGCTGATGATCAAATGGCAAGACCGAAACCACATCATCCTCCAAAACCTTTTTCGATAGTAACTCTGTAAACTGGCCGTCATCCATTCGACAAAAGCTTCCTCCCTCCATGAACTGAACGTATAGATGATCGTCTAATGTGAAAATATACAATGGAGACAGGTCGGATACACCTTTTCTTACTTTTTCCCCGTCATAAATAAAAAAGCTCCGGAATGATTGAAAATAAATCTCACCCTTATATTCATTAATCGTCCAGAACTCATCATTATTAAGATAGACGTTCATCTCAGACGAACTGAGTGAATGATAAATCAGATCATTCTCGTCATCCATCTCAAAATACCCGAACTCCTCGAAAGAGCCAACATAAATACGTCCGTCCTTCGATATATACAAAGCACGGACACCTAGATTATTCGGTAATTTCACAAGATCCCAGTGAATACCGTCAAAAACCAAAAGCCCCCGGTTATTCCCAATATACATCTTTCCTCCCGGACCTTGGGAGACGGCCCAATTCTGGTTTCCCGCTTTGTAATCGCTTACGGAATAATTGATGATTTTAGGAATATAGGGTACCTTCGCATTCCCCGTTATACAAAACAACAAGGCAATAACGCAACAAATCAACATACGAACCAACGTCCTCTTAAGTATCTCCTTCACTATATAGTACAGAATGTTATGTACCACAAAAGTAAATAAAAAAACATCACGTTACACCCTACTTCTTATAAACTCTCACATAATCAATCTCAAACACATGTGGAAAAAGAGAATCATCAATACCCTTTTGGCCTCCCCAATTCCCACCGATCGCCAGATTCAGCAAGATATGAAAGCGTTTATCGTAAGGCCAAACCTCATAGCCTATCCCCTCGTTCTTAAATGTAAAGTATAATTGATCATCTACATAAAGCCGGTACTCATCTTCCTCCCATTCCAAGGCATACACGTGAAACGCTTTATAACAATCCGGACACGCAATTTTAGCATTTTTTTGAGTTCCGATCGCATGATTATATTTTTCCGTATGCGAAGAACCTACGATCGTATCAGGATCATAGCCCACATTTTCCATAATATCTATTTCCCCGCTTTTTGGCCAATCCCCGTATTCCCAATCCGTTGGAAGCATCCAGATGGCCGGCCATGTCCCTCGTCCGGTCGGGAGTTTCGCCCGAATCTCAAAACGTCCGTACAACCAATCCCCTTTTCCTTTCGTAATCAGACGAGCCGATGTATATGAACGACCTTCCATCGGTTCTTTCAAGGCCGTAATCCTCAATACCCCATCCGAGACCCAAGCGTTCTCCTTTCTGCCGGATGTATAATATTGAGCCTCGTTATTTCCCCATTGATATACATTACCTTCCGTATCATAAGACCATTTCGTAGAATCAGGAAATCCCGTATAGTCAAACTCCTCACTCCATATCAATTTCCACCCGCCTTTATCCATGGGTGCAGACAAATCGATATCACTAGCATTCGCCAGACTGCTCAAGAAAACACTATATAGGATAAAACCAAACAAAAGAAATGACCGTGACATAACAATATTGATTTAAATCAGAATTTCCACAAATATATAAAAAATAAATAAAAGTGTAGATGAAAAACACATCGCAAGGTTATCCCCGCAATTATACTGCGAATACCACAGGAGATATACTTCAAGTGGCAGAGAAGATATACTTCATGGCCAAAGTAAGTACTACCCCATTTTCCCTAGGGATTAATCGGATAAGCTATCTATACGAGAAAATGTCACAAAATAAAAAAGGGATGCCACAATTGACATCCCTCTCTCTGGATTGTTGAGTTGTCTCACGAGGATTCGAACCTCGACAGACAGAACCAAAAACTGTAGTGCTACCATTACACCATGAGACAATCCGATTGCTTTACTAAAGCGATGCAAAGGTAAGAATAAAATCTTACCTTGCAAATTTTTTGATTATTTTTTTACTTTGCGATCAACAAATAATAATTTTTCTTACCTCTTTGAACCAATAAATACTTATCGTCAAGCAGTGAAGAACAATCAATTACAGTATCAACCTCCGCTAATTTCTCTTTGTTAAAACTTACGCCACCACTTTGTACCAATTTACGCATCTCACCTTTTGAAGGGAAGATAGCGGCTTTTTCAGTACACAAATCAACAGCCTTGATTCCTGCGGCCAATTCATCACGGGAGATATCGAAATGAGGAACACCCTCGAATACGGCTAGTAATGTGTCCTCATCCAATTTCAACAAAGCCTCGTGAGTGGAGTTACCAAACAAGATATTGGAAGCCTCGACAGCGGCCTCATAATCTTCCAAAGAGTGAACCATAACAGTCACTTCTTTCGCCAAACGTTTCTGCAACGGACGCAAATGAGGAGCGGCCTCTTGCTCCGCCTCCAAAGCGGCGATCTCTTCTTGGCTCAAGTCCGTGAAGATCTTGATATACTTGGCGGCGTCAGCGTCGCTTACGTTCAACCAAAATTGATAGAATTTATACGGAGAAGTATAGCGACGATCCAACCAGATATTACCGGATTCCGTCTTTCCGAACTTACCACCGTCAGCCTTCGTGATTAACGGGCAAGTCAAGGCATAAGCCTCCCCTCCCAACGTACGACGGATCAATTCCGTACCAGTCGTGATATTACCCCATTGATCGGTACCACCCATCTGTAGACGGCAACCCTCATGCTCATACAAATACAAATAATCGTAGCCTTGTAGCAATTGATAGGAAAACTCGGTGAAAGACATACCTACACTGGATTCGCGGCTCAAACGCTTCTTCACAGAATCCTTAGCCATCATGTAATTCACGGTAATATGCTTACCGATATCGCGGATAAAATTTAAGAAAGAATAATCCTTCATCCAGTCATAGTTGTTCACCAACTTAGCGGCATTAGGAGCGTCGGAGTCAAAATCAAGGAACTTAGCCAATTGTTTCTTGATGCAATCCTGATTGTGACGAAGAGTAGCCTCGTCCAGCAAATTACGCTCAGCAGACTTCATAGACGGGTCACCGATCATACCGGTAGCGCCACCCACTAAAGCGATAGGACGATGACCGGCACGTTGGAAATGCTTCAGCATCATCACACTTACTAAGTGTCCGATATGCAAAGAGTCTGCCGTTGGATCGATCCCCACATAGGCCGATGTCAACTCTTTCTGCAATTGCTCTTCCGTCCCGGGCATCATATCAGCGATCATGCCCCTCCATCTTAATTCTTCTACAAAATTCATCGTATTAATTTATATCGTATTACATTAATATATTTGTCACTTTATCTCATACGAGGCAAAGGTACGACTTTTTAATTGAGAATCGAAAATTGATAATTGATAATTATCCGTTTAGGTGGAAGATAGAAACGTTTTTAGCGATTTGAATCCGCAGCTTTTCTTCCGGAATATCCAACGCTTCCGCTACATTTTGGTAGACCCCGCGGATATCAATCGATTTATCATCGGTCTCCAAGAAAAGGAAATCAGGCCATGCGGCACGCAAAGCCGACGGATTAAAACGATCTCCAAAAGAGAGATAAAACCCCAAGCGAACCAATTGGGAGGCAAGTTCACCATTACCTCGAAAGCCATGGATAATCCAAGGCATCTCCGGTTTCACGGCCTTTTTACAGGCAATGAGATCCGCCCACGCTTTTACGCAATGGATGATTAATGGCTTATGTGTTTCCTCCGCTAAATTGGCTTGTGCCAGAAACACCTCTTTTTGCAAATCCATTGGAGATTCGGCCAGTGTATCAAGTCCAGCCTCTCCGATCGCCACGACTCCCGAACCAGACACCAATACCCTAAGTAGATCCATCTGCTCCTTTACATTATATATATACCACGGATGAATACCATATGAGCGAATAACCGTATCAGGAAGTGAACCCGGCTGCATATCACCCATTGGACTCACGATCCTATTTATAATCGCGATATCCTCCTTATGGAAAGGCATCTGATGCGTATGTATATCATAATAACCCATGGCGTTACGGAACCGGATCATAACCGCTCCCACCCCAAGGATGGCAACGAAGTATTCGTTTAACCGCAAGATACAATCCTTTCACAGGGCCATATTTCTTCAAGGCTTGCACCGCATATTCGGAACAAGTGGGCGTATACCTGCACGAAGCCGGTGTCATAGGAGAGATACAATATTTGTAGAAATAAACCGGCAATAAGAGTAATGTGGTAAAAAAGCGTCTCATTATTCTTTATCCCGAAGGATATGGATCGCTTTCTTCATTGCCTTTTCCATCACAGCGTACGGATGGATCTCTTTATCGAGGTACAGGAAAGCGATTAACATGCCCTTATTCTTCGCTTCCAACGGTTCCAGTAAATCATATTTACGAACCCGGTAAGCCTCACGTACCTGTCGTTTGATCAAGTTACGCTTTACGGCTCTCTTAAATTTTTTCTTCGGTACACTCACTAAGAAGGAAGCACGGGCAGGCATCTCTTCCTCCATCGGTAAATAAACGACCCGCAGTGGAAACGCCACGAACGATTGTCCTTTTTCGAATAATAGGTCAATGTAACGTTTCCACGACAGGCGTTCTTCTTTTGAAAGGGTATACCTTTTTGTCGTCATTATTTTTTACCGTCTTGCTGTTTTTTCAGATATAAATCCAAAGCAGCAGTCATAGAAGGGGCTTCCACCGTGGGAGCCTCAACGTCCAAACGCAGACCCGCATCTTTAACAGCCTTTGCCGTAGTAGGGCCAAAACAGCCGATCTTTATATCGTCTTGCTTGAAATCCGGGAAGTTCTTCAATAAGGAAGAGATACCCGACGGACTAAAGAAAACCAACATATCATAATCGAATTTCTCGTCCTTCGCGAAATCATTGCTCACCGTACGGAACATCACCGCTTTCGTATAGTTGATTTTCTTCGCGTCTAACAAAGCGAATAGATCATCTTTATGTACATCGGAAACAGGTACTAGGTATTTCTCCTTCGCATGTTTGGCGATAACAGTCACCAAATCATCTGCCTTACCGGTCTGACCATAAAAAATCTTACGTTTTCTATAAACGATATACTTCTGGAGATAAACAGCGATCGCCTCTGTCATACAGAAATACTTCATCGTTTCCGGGATAGCCACACGCAATTCCTCGCATAAATGAAAGAAATGATCGATAGCCGTACGAGCCGTAAAAATAACGGCGGTATGATCCAAAACCGAGATTCGTTGCTGCCTGAACTCCTTGGAAGATAAAGGTTCAACCTTGATGAACGGGCGGAAATCTATTTCCACACCGTATTTTTCTGCAATATCGAAATATGGTGATTTCTCCGATGCAGGCTTCGGTTGTGATACCAATAATTTTTTAATATTCAATGCCATAGAGTACTTGACTCGATAAAGTTATACAAATAAATAATGCCTTCATACAGAAAAACTAAAGGCAATATTTCTTGGCCGCAAAGGTACAAACTAATATATAAAAAACTGCTATTTTTCCTGTGAAATATCCGTATGGTCTTATAAATTATCACAAAACGACACAGAATATAGAAAAATACAAACAACAAAACAGGAATCTGTATACTGCTCCCCACGAATACCAACCAAAGTGCCGGAATGTATAAACAGATCCCCCACGCTCCTATAATAGCGTTATAATTAGTCTTCCAAAACTTGTATTTCGGAGCGTCCGTAAAAACAACCCCCAATAAATAATAGAAACAGCGCTTACACCAATAAAACAGCATCAATACCATCATTATCAACCCAATAGATATCAATACCGTATTTTCTAGCAAATGGTTGAAATACCCATATGCCCTAGCGATAGCAAAAAGGCAAACGCTACAAAGAAACAAGGCTTGAAACGTCATGAAATTCCGGAAGAGCCATTCGCTCCCCCTCGTTACCTCAAATAAATTTTGACGTTCTTTCACATATACCACATCACGCATCATCTTCAGGAATAAACGATAATTGGTACGGAACACCAACGCAAAACACATAAATAAGACGAACAAAAGGCTAAAGACCACATCGTCCACCAATTGTCCGTCCCACAAACGAATCCCTACATATCCTTCAAATGTACCCATGTGCCGCTATTATCGGCACAAAGGTACATAATTATTTCAATAAAGCGCTTCCTTAATAATCTCTCCTACCGTAGGATGCGGGAACACAAACGACTTTAACTCATCCGATTTCATCCCCTTCTCAATAGCGATTCCGGCGATCACGATCAACTCCGAGGCCGGATTACCCAACATATGGGCACCGATCAACGTCTCATCCTCCGACAAGATCAACTTACAAACACCATTCCCCATCTCATTCTCCGCGACAAAACGCCCAGAGAATGCCATCGGTATTTTCTTCACGGTATACGAAATACCTTCTGCCTGCAACTCCTCCTCTGTCTTCCCGACACCGGCGATCTCCGGATTCGTATAAACGACACCCGGAATAGCCTTATAACTCATCGGGCGCAATTTGCCCAAGAGATGATCCACGGCCACCTCCGCCTCGCTAACTGCCGTATGCGCCAGTAAGGAGAAAGCGGTAATATCACCGCAAGCATATACATTTGGCAGGGAAGTCTGCATGTACTCATTCACCTTCACCCCATTACGGAAAGGCTCCGGAGCCAGTGTCTCCAAGCCAAAACCTTTCGTAACCGGACGACGCCCTACACTCAAAAGGACTTTATCGCCATGCAACGTGAATGTCTCCCCGTCTTTCTCTACAGAAACCTCGGTTCCATGCACCCCGGTCACTTTATGACTTAGATAGAACTTGATCCCCCGTTTAGTGTATTCCGCTTGCAACATTTCGGACAGCTCACGATCCATCGGGCCTAATATCTTATCCAACATCTCCACGACATGTACCTCTACCCCAAGGCTATTGAAGAAAGAAGCGAACTCCATACCGATCACGCCTCCACCGATTATCACCAAAGAGGCCGGAAGCTCCTTCGATTGCAACGCCTCCCGGCTCGTCCAATATTCCGTCTCCGCCAATCCGGGTATAGGAGGAATTACCGTTTCCGATCCCGTACAGATCAAAAGGTTCGCAGCCTCGTATAGCTCTTCTCCGGCGGCGATCGTAATCGTCCCGTCGGCCGCACGCCCTTGGATACAAGCTTCCGCCGTAACCATCACCACGCCATGCTCCGTCATTTTCATACGGATACCGGCTGTCAGCTTTTTCACGACCTTATTCTTACGGGCGATGATTTTCGGGAGATCAAAAGAAGGATTCTCCGCTTTCACCGCATACTTGGAAGCATGCTTGATATTATCATACGTCTTAGCGGAATAAAGAAGCGTCTTTGTCGGCACGCATCCCTCATTCAAACAAACCCCGCCCAATGCGTTTTTCTCAAAAAGAATCGTGGAAAGCCCACCCTGCGCCGCTCTCTCCGCGGCAGTATAACCGGCAGGACCTCCACCGATTATAGCGACATCGTATTTCATACTATTAGATCTATTTAAGTTGTATATTAGGATTTATCTTTCTCAACTGTTTGATAAAATCAGCCCGGTTGGTCGGAGATATGAGCATCCAAGGTTTCCCATTGCTCCATATGATCAGCCGATCCAACGAAAGGGCGTAGCTGGACACCGGCATCACGGTAGATTCCAACGCCTCTATATCAGCGATAGCGATCTTCTTCTCCGGGAAAATACTACAATGCGCTATCAACACATCATCTTCCGTTATCCGGTAATACGTATTAAAGAAAACATGAAGCACCCCCAACGCAGCGACCATCATACCCACTATAGCCGATATATTGGTACGCAAAAACGCAGCCACACAACCAATTACCACCATGATAATCACCAGATGATACCACCATCCCACTTTTGATTTATATTCTCTTTCCATTTTCCGAAATTTGCCGCAAGTTAACGAAAAACGTCAAACAAAAAGAAAATTGCCCAATCTTTCCCATAAAAGAAAATACGCTGTCACTTCTCAGCAACAGCGTATCCACTTAAACCGGTTAATACAAATCATAAGATTGTAGTCGCCTTTTTTATTTTAATTCTTCCAATACCGTATAGGATTGTAATACGTTATTCTTATCATATTGTTCTGTACGCACTAAGCCTACATTCGGGCTGTACCACTCATAGCCATACCCAGTGATTGTCTCCTTTGATTTAGGGGAACGTGTAGCGATATTATATTTTACCTTAGCGCAATCGAACGTACCGGCAGGAGTTGTTATGCTTTCCGTTTTAATAAACTCACGGTCCTTAATGGCCATATCCTTACGATTCTTCCGGTTCTTCTTATCGTAGATCTTTACGGAAGCCTCGTCGAAATACACGTTATTCTTATCGAAATTAGCCGCATACGGATTTGGGTAATTTATAAAGTTCTCCGTGATATCCACATTCGTATTCATTTCCGATACCACTCCCGGATAAGAGAGCGTCTCTTTCGAGTCGAGGAAAAATTCTCCATTCTGGCAGTATGCCTTGATATCTCCTTTGTTCACGATCGTACCGGAGGGATTAGTATATACGTAGTCCGCTTCCACCTCTTGGCCGGAAGGCAATGTTTCCACCTCATCCACTTGATAACTCATAACAGATTGTAAGTTTCCCTTCGCGTCATATCCTTTACGGACCCATACCGTTCCCTCTGTTTGCGGAAAGAAGAACGTACAATCTTGCGCCATCGCTCCTCCCGCGATCAATGAGATTAAAGCCGTGTATAATATTTTCACCTTCATAATTTTGACGTTTAATTAATTCACTACTAAATACATGCCGGATATCCAATGCTTTGTTAGAACAGAGTGAACCACTAAATGTTCAGAAGGTAAAAATTAAAAATAGCCAAAATATCGTAAGGCAGCGGTATATCATCCACTATCAATGGATACCGAATATAGCATCTTTTACGACGATAGAATCATTTACATCGTACCTATTATATAAAGTCCCTTCCATCTTTCCCTCAATATATGGCATCATGGACGATTCATGGTAACGAACACTATCCACATAGACCTTAAACGGTTTTTTTAAAGGACAATATTCCACCTTATTTAGTGAATCCGTTATCCGGATATAAGACGTTATCTCCTCTTGTGTCCGAATCCCCTTCTCTATATTATATTCTCCTTCTTGTAATGGGAGCAATACCACCTTCATCGCATAACGGCTTGAATGTTCGCGATCCAGTGGAATCGTCCAATGCGAACATCTCAAGACCTCCCATTCTCCCCTCCTTACTTCCGAATAAAATCCAGCATCTATATATCTCCATGAAGCCGACTTATTCCTAATAGAAATATCCTGTCCGTTTACCGCCCCCTCAAAATATCCCAGATAATAGGGTGTTTCTTTAGGTGTATCCTCTATTATCTCTTCTTTCTCGCAAGAGATAAACGCCAACTGCAAAAGAAATAGTGAAAAATAAATTAGGTATCTCATAACGCATATATTTTAGAAGTAAGACACTTATATTCAGAGCTATTTCCAAAGATACAAACTTTATCCGGATTTCAAACTAAAAAGACGTAGAATTGAAGTTCTATAAACCAAATACACACAAATCACTTCCTACATATGTACGAACCTCTTTACTATACAAGTTTCCATATATTATATTATCAGTTACATTTTTCTTAGATAAATTCAATCCCCAATGATATCTAAACATTAACCTATTCTCGCCTTCCTTAAACAATGGGGATGATACAATTACGGGGTAGTTAATCTCATAGACTAAACCGGACGGTATATTTTGTAACTGATCCGATTTTCCCTTCGACAATATGAAACTAGGAGGCATTATACTAGAACTCATTCGCATAGATTTTTCGTATATCATAATCACTCCTCCCGGATAAAACAGCTTATCCTTATCCGATATATTCTTAAATCGCAAGCTTACCCTTACAGTATCACCCATCAAAACAGTGTCTCGATCAGTTGCAATCACAAGGCTCATATTTTCTACGATATTCCCATCCGGCAATAATTTATCTTGTTCTTTCTCAAACATCAATGACTCCGAATAATGCCATTGTCCACTGTCCTTGCTTCTTTTAAGAACAAAATTATAGAAACTTTTAGCGGCCAAATCTCCATTTTTTGCTGAGATGAACCTAAATGATTTTGACAATTCCTGTATAGTATTCCTATCCTCTCCATCCATACCTTTCTCCCAAGAAGACGAGCTACAATAAGGTATCCCATTCTCATCTATCAAAAATGTTATAAAAAAATGGGTATCCTCATAATTAATCTCCGATAACTTCTCACAAATCAAATCCGCATATTTACCGGACGATCTCATCAAAACTGGTGGGACACCCCACCATGTCACTAGATGATTTTCCATCCATCTTCCATACCTATCGTAATATTCTTTATCACAATCAGAAGAAGTGTCTTGAGCAAATGCAGTTACACTGATAGACAACATCATCCATAAACATCCTATTTTCAACATCTTGATAACATTTTTTCGTCAATACTAGAAATGGAATCGTACCCCCGCATCAAAAGTCAAACGAAATAAGCCAGAGTAATCTCCTTTATCGTAAGAGACATTCTCTTGCTTGGGTAAGGAACCTCCTACATAACCGATATTCAAGCCCACTCCCACATGCTTTGACAAAAGATATTCTGCGCCTAATGAGAAATTATATCCTACACCGGATAAGGACTCGCTTATCCCCCTCGCCGATTCCCGGTAACTAAAATATCCTATACCTATTTTCTCTTCCACGATCCATCGGTTTATGATTTGTTTCATCACAAATTGAGGAGCGACATAAGTAAGCCCCACGTTAATATCTATTCCCGAATAAGTATAAGACGATTTATATCCCGAATACAATAAGCCAGCACCGAAACCGCTCCTTGATATCCAATCATACCCAACTTGCCAATCCAATCCGTTTTTAGGATGGCCAGACCCACCCGGTGGCAAATAAAATTTACTGGTCACAAAAGCGTAACCTATATTCGCATAAATCGTGTTATGCTCAAATGAAGACTTCTCCACGACAGCCTCTTCCTCCAAATCCAAAGCTTTCGATAGAGGAGCGGCCCGAAACGCCGCCGTGTCCGACACTAAAAGCATACTACCGGCTATCTGATGGCAACTACTACCCAATAATGAAGGTTTCCGATGGTCTGTCAACGCCAATGCGTTACCTCCCGCTTTTGCCGTTTCTTGTTTCGCCAACCAAACAACCTGATCATAATTACATTTAGTAGACACTCCGTTATCCACTACAGAAACATTGCCGATCCTCTCTGCCGAGGCAGGAACAGCCTCCCCCAGCTCATACAAACGAACCTTATCCGCAGTTACGCTTGCCGGGTAACTTTTAGAGATATTTGTAATGACTTTGGGCGCACATCCTGTCATTAGAAACAGAAAAGAGACAAATAAGACAGACAAACATTTAATCATTTTCATTTTTCATTTATAAGTTCAACATCCACTTTCTAAACTCCTCATTCTTTCTAAGTACCTAGATTTAATAATAAAACGTGCTTAGCCACAAAAAATTATTTATCACAAACCATTCTATCCAAACCATTGAACAAGCCCTTACCTTTTGCTGTATGAAACCAACATATCAATATACAAAAGTTCAAACAAAAAATAGGCTGTCTCATTTTCACTATGAGACAACCTATTCCTTTTAATTATCTTTCAAAACCGCTACCATATCATTCCCGATACCACCCGAAGAGCAACACCGAAAATACCTTGAACACAATCCTCCAAGCTCATCAACTGATCTCCTAAATACAGGGATATCTAACCTTCTATTTTAACAGAGGTTTTATTATTCAAGCAATTTGCTCAATACGACTTTCTTGGCACAAGGGATATGTTGCGACAAAAGGCTCTATTTTCTGTTTCATTTCGGAATAAGAATTTCCATAAAAATACAAGGCCGTGTATGCATCGCTCTCCCAATAGCTATATAAACCGCCGATTCCCTTCATTGCCAACTCCATTTGTTCAACCACATGATTAATGTCACAGGTTTCGTAGACTACATCGGGTAAATCTGTATTATTAAGATAATAAGCCAATCCCTCCAAAGTCCCAACTTCCACTCTAAATTTACGATCTATCCCTAGCAAGGCAGAACCATTGGGGATACCCAAGCGATTTAGTAAATTTACCAAAAAACTTACATGATCCCACTTATCACCAGCTAGATGGATATCTATATCACAACTTACAATCTCGCCGTCTGGATTTTGAACCGTACCACCCCCTGTTACTTCTCCCATTTGCTCCTTCTCAAGTACACCTTGAATCGCATCCTCTAATTCATGTCTATGCATCGGTTGCAAACGTGCGTTTAGTTTTAATACAACTTCCATATTCTTTCACTTTTATGAGATAGATGTGAGTTTTAGATACGTCTACAAATGTATACAAAATCTATGATTCCTATACTTAAAACGATAAAGTAGATTATCTCTCCCTCTATTTAGCCTGTTTTCATACTAGAAGTATGCTTTATACCTTTAAGGATATGATCATCCATAATCAAAAGCCACACCTAAAGTACCAACCCTAGACAGGACTACCCAGAATACCCAAGCCATAATTCTTCATACTCATGAGATGAACTCGATATCAGTACATATACAAAAACTCAAACAAAAAATAGGCTGTCTCATTTTCCATCACGAAACAGCCTATTTTTAAATAAACCCCTTCTTATTACCGCTTAAAATCAAGAGAATAACTCTGCATACATTTTGAGGTAGCGCTCCCGAAATTGCAACGCTATGCCTTTTCCCATCGCTCCGGCGCAATTACAACCATGAGCGTAACTGCGAACTCCATTCAGATTGAATATATCACCTTGCTTTATAAAATTAACCATAAATCACATCTATCTAATTTTCTCCAACACTCCATCATCAAATCCTACAGTTATATACTTAGTATGTAATAACCAAGCACTAACCTTCTCCAATGAAATAATGTCCAATAAGATCGTAATTACCTCATTTAAGAACTTATCCGGATCCACATCAACACCTTCAATATTTAGATACTTATCGACCGGCTCATAATCAACATCACAAGCCCAATCATCATCGTCCACATCATAACTTTCAGAGCCTATCAAATAAACACAATATCCATTTTCAGACTCAAAAATACCAAAATTCAGTGCTACTATATTTTCTGGTATCACTTCATTATGGCTTAATTCCAAAAGCCAGTCTTCTATCTGTTTCTTCATAGCATTTATTCTTTTAAAAATACTTCAAACATATAAAGCACATTCGATAAATTAAGTTAACACAAAATTTATTTCATTAAATCAACGACATCCATTATTCGTTTTTTATCTTTCTCTGAAAAAATAAAACATACAGAATGATCATTAAAACCAGCCCAAAATGAAAGAGTTATTTTAATTATTTTCAAATACATTCTTAAGTCATACTCATCTAACAATGATAAATCTTCATGTATTATTACAATATCATTATTAGATATCCAGTCAAAATCCCTATAAACTTCACAAAGAGCATCCCAATTTTCTCCAAAATAATTAGGAAACACTAGAGCTTTTGATAAGTTAAGGAATAAATCCATTTTGTCTCGTACTTTATATACATATCCAATAAATGTATCCTCCACTAGATACATTCTAGGATACTTTACAAAAAATATATTCTCCATCTAATAGTAGTTTTAGAATACAAATGAAAGAATAATATTATATATTCACATACTTATAACGAACTTTTTTCAAAATTTGATTTGAATCATTGTTCCATAATGATCTGGAGTAAACCACATCTTACTTCCTCCTGTGATAACTCTCATAGGCCCTGCTCCTCTTGTCAAACCAGGCGTAGGATGAACATACTCTTTATAAACACCATTTGATAAATTTGGCAACTTTCCTTCATTATTATAATAGATCGCCCCATCATGACGAAACGTAAACAACTTTCCAGACCGTATTCTATCAATAGTCGGTTGTAAATCATGAGTTACCCCATCTGGAGTTGTCACAAAACGAGTCGTACCCGAAGATTGACTAGAAGAAGCGACCTGAGATGATGTCTCTACCGGATTTAATTTAGGGGTATTACTAATATCCGGTTGCGTCACATTTAGCCCACTTCCTGGAGCCTCCATCAACCTCATCTCCGGTGCCGGTCTTGTTGCCGTGTTCTTGAACGAGAAGATTGTCCGTCCGAATTTAACGTCCTTACCTGTCCAGAAGTTATTACCTTTCAAGGCAGCAACCGTACCGTTTCCGATTCCACCTGTCAAGGCTCCACCCAGAATACCCAAACCATAATCCTTCAAGCTCATAAACTGATCCCCGAAATACAACGAGTTACCCGCACTTTGGACCGGCATCATCACCGCTGTACTCGCCGAACCTGCGGCGGCTCCAGCCAGAAAGCCTCCGATTCCCCCGGCGGCACCTCCGGCGGCGGCAAAGGCCAATCCCCCCGTAGCAGCACCTAAACCTCCGGCGGCGGCTCCAATACCAAATGCGGCAAATCCATCTTTGAAACTATGAAGTTGACCCGATACAGCCTTATAGATCAAATTTGCTGTTCCTCCGATAACCGCACCTATTATAATATGGATAAACTCTCCATCCTCGTCCACATACCTCAACGGGTTGTTCATGGCATAGCTGTAACGATTGAAGTTCTGGGACAAGTCCGGCATCTGGACAAACGGATCAGGAGCGAGGAAACGACCCAGAGCCGGGTCATACAGGCGAGCGTTCATATTTACCAAGCCAAACTCCTTAAGATGCTCATGGCCACTGTAGCCACGACCAAGGAACAATTCTACCTCCTGCCCCGAAGGGATGTAAACGTGACTGGATGAGTTACGTTGGCGACCCCATGCGTCAAAATTATAACTCGCGTATTTCGTCCCTGCCTCCGTGATGATATCCGTGATACTTCCCAGATAATCACGACCTATATAATAAAGTTTCCAGCTATTCGTATGATCCTTCACCAATACCGCCGAAGCGTCGTAGTAATTCTCTCCCGCCAAATACAACTTCTCCTTATTACCCGAGGGAGTCTCATCGATCTCATAGCAATCCCCCAAATAATAGCGGGTCAACAAACGGCTACCCCCTTTAGCCACCTGCATCTTCACACGCTGCTGATTGCCGTTATAGGTAAACGAGGCCACGTTACCATCTTGCGTAATAGCGTTCGGACGCTTGAAAGAGGTATAGCTAATAACCTGTGTGGCGGAAGACATAATACCATTTGCCACGCTAGAGGAAGATATGGCGTAAGGCTTGCCACTTGTATTATATGCGAATGTACCACTGACATCCCCTTTGGTTAAGATATTTCCTTTCGCATCATAAGTTGCCATAAGCCCTTTGTAGGAAGTCAGACGATTAAGATTATCATAAGAGAATTTCTCTTCTTGGGATACATTAATGTCTTTCCGGTAAGTCAAGTTCCGTTTAACAGGATCAAAAACATACTCCATATTCTGGAGGAATGTGGTCACCCCTGTTTTCTGTATCTTCCTGGAAGTAGGGAATCCATAACTGTCATATCCATAGGTACGAGATAAGGCACCGGAGCGTACCTCGGTAGGTAACCCCATGTCATTCTCTTTCGTGAGCTTAAATATGGATGTTTGGTTATTCAGCTTGGTCTCAACTAAATGACCATTCGCATAATTATAATTCTCGGTTGTCAAAACTCCGGATTGAGACGTATACTTAATAGAGCTTACATTTCCTCCGTTATAGGTATAATCCTTTCGTAAATATTTATTGTCTACCGCCGTCTCTGTCTGGCTCGACAGACGACCCAACGCATCATATACATAATCAATGGAAGTTCCGACAGAAGAAGAGACCTTCGTCAACTCATCGTAGCCATTATAAGTATATGTAGTCGTAAACTCTGGTAAAGTCGCCGTTTTAAGGCGATTATACGTATCATACGTGTAATTGATAACCTTATTATTTGCGTTCGTCTCTTTCAATAGGTTGCCGGATGCGTCATAAGCATAAGTTGTCGTACCAGAGCTAGGATCGCCCAAGCTAGTCCGACGGCCGAAACCATCATAACCAAATGAAGTAGTCACGTTACCCGGTGCGACGATAGAAGAAGGTTGTCCATCCGGACGCAGATTATAGGTAATCGTTCCTGCTGGGTCTACCACAGATATAAGATTGCCCAACGCATCATACGTCCGCTTGACAGAGATTCCATCCTCCACCGTTGTTATACTATTGCCGCTATAACCATGAGTCGTTTTTCTTCCGGAAGGTTCCGATATAGCGGTTAAGCGATCATACGTATCATAACTATAGATATTCCAAGCCGTAGCCGAACTACCGGCAAACGGACGAGAGACTTTTTGCACCCTTCCATAACTATCATAAATTTTATCCGTTTTTAGAAAACTGCCATTAAAACGAGTCTCGGCCGTTCTTACCTCTCTATTCAACGCATCATATACACTTTTAGTAGTAGGTTTACCCGTCACAGAACGGGTTATGGCATACAAAGCGTTTGTCCCTTCCTCCGACCATCCGTAAGATACAGTAGCGGTAGTATTATCAGGGAACGTGACACTTGTCTCCCGACCAAATGGATCATACGTATGCGCCGTAGACTTTCCCCGGTGGTCCTTCTCAGAAGACATACGCCCCTCCGTATTATAAGAAAACTCATTTGCAAGTCCTAATGGGTTTGTCACCTTTTTCAATCGACCGTTCGTATCATAAGCATATTCGGTCTTCAGCCCTTTATCCGAACCATACAAGAATAGCGTCTCTTTTGTGATATTACCCGGAGTATCATAAACATACTCGTAAGTTTTCGCTTTATTTCCATTCTTATAGAACACCTTGCTATTCGCATAGCCGTTCGTATGCGAAGGAATATTCATTCGCTCGGTATAAGTACTGCTATTACGAGTAGTAGTCACGCTCTGATCGGTCAAGAAACCAATAAGATATCCACTCTCTGCCGTATTGTTATAAAATGTGTTCGCCTTTTTTACCGTAATACCCCCAGTGTAAGTGATAGTCTCTTGCGTCGCATTTCCATAAGTATCATATACAAAAGCGGTAGTAGCCGTAATACCCTTAAGCAAGTCCTGCTCTGTCTTATTGCTTAAACGTATCTTGACCGTTTTATTGGCTTGAACATTAACGGCAAAATTATAGGTCAATTTCGCCTCAGGTGAAACCTCACTCTTCAATACGCCATATTTATAAGGATCAAAATATTGCTCCGTAAGCTGCCCTTTCAAATTCGTACGGAATATACTCTCAAATCCCCTAAACCCCAATCCTTGGCGGTGAATAACACCACCTCGGTACGTGAAAGTGAAATTATCAACCCGGCTACCTTTCATATAAGTACTGGAAAAGGCTATGACAGGAATAGACTCTTGAATGTCCACATACGGGAAAACAGCGTTCGCACCCTTAGCATAAGTACCGGAAGATATGGCCTCCTCATTCATCAACAGGTATGTGTTCTTTTCGACCACTCCCAAACTATTCGCCATACCCGTGGCCAAAACGCCTTTATTGTCATTCCTCTTGAATGAATATTTTGTAACCACTCCATTCTTCAAGCTGACCAATTGACTAAAATAATTATGACTGTTTATATTAGTCGGGATCAAGATTGATTTCGATGTATAATTTTGGGCACATTCAACCGAACCCACGTTATTTTTCTTAGCGAGGTAAGTGAAGAAACCGGAGCTATGATACCGGATCAAGTCTGTCATACCATCCCCGTTTACATCTTGTAGCAAAAAGCCATCCGTAGAAATCCCCGAGTTTTGAGTACCGGCAAACGTGGATTTATAAAATTGTCCATCTCCCATCGAGTTATAAGCGGCCCACGTATAGACTGGATCCTTTTTTTTCGGAGATACCAGCAAATCCATAAGCCCATCTCCGTTGATCTCCCCCAGCAACAGCGAGCGATCTTTTAGATCCACCTTTTTTAATCCGGTATAAGTAGAGACTTTTCGGCCCGTCCAAGTACTACCGGAAACATCAAAAGTATATATATTTATCCCGGAGTCATTAATAAGAGCGATGTCACTTTTCCCGTCTCCATCATAATCTAATACCAGAAGTCTATCTGTTTTCTGAAATGCGTCCTCAGGATCAGGCTGCTCCGTGCCTACAAAATTAACGTTATAGGGAAACAAGTAACTCTGATATAAGACCTTACCACTTTCCAAATCAAATATATAGCATTTAGAGGTCTTACTGGTCTCTCCAAAAGGATGATGGCAAGAGACCGCTAGTACTTCCTGTTTTCCATCCCCATTGAAATCCCCTGTATAATAAAACTTAGGATGTATGCTCTTTGCCCCATCCGCATCGGTCAATACGGTCGGGAAATTAAAAGTCCGTGTATATTTAGATACCAATCCCACAGTCAAACTGGCCCTATATACACGGAAAGTCACTTGATCATTATCACCGGAAACGCCATTGTTTACTTTTATGATATGCTCTTCTTGCTTTCCCTCCAAATCCGCACAAAAGATATCGATAAAATTAGCTCCGGTCGTAAGATTGGGCATGGGGGAAGCGTACTCGCTATTCAATCCGGCATAAAGATAGATTTTCTCTTCTCCGGTGAATTTATTGTCATATCTATTCTGGGAATGCTGAAAAGCCGTCGAATGTCTGTAATGCTCCCAATAGGGATTCTCATTAGGCAAAGAGATCAAACCATCTGCCCCCGACGCATAATCATACCTTCCTTTCACTACCTTGATACGAGCAGGATCCGTTGATTCATACCAATTATATAGCTGTGTGACAGAACCATTATCATAAGACCCATCTGTTATGCCTTCTCCATAGTAAAGCTTTATAGGGTTCAGAGATTGCCCGGAGGCGGAATAATCTATCTGGCTTAAAACTGAGCTATTGTTCTGGTTTTTATAGCTCAAGCTATACGTACAAAGCGCAGTAGAGCCTAATTTACTGATGATTTTAGCCAGCAAGTAGCTTTCCCCTGTCTTAAGCCCTCCTATAAAAGAGACCAAGGGGTCCGGTCGTGAGGCTTGATACTGAAATTCCACAGAGGCACCATTATAAGCAACTTTTGTCAATCTGTAATGGTTTTCTTGCTCGACATAAGTATATAGGATCTGATTATTTCGCAAGTCAGACAAAGAAACTATCGGATAAAAGATCTTATTGCTTGTATTTGAGGCATATCCAAATATGCCCTTGGTTCCATTAGGATAAAATACCTCAAAATATTTCACGACATCGCCGGACAAAAAAGCTTTTACTTTTATATTGCCTTGCTCGGACTCATAATTAATAGTTGTCGCATTCTCTGAGATCTTTATAAGACGCATCCCGTCTAACACGAACGCATCCGCTTTCGTACGTAAAGCTCCTTGGGGCTTACCATCATAATAAATATTCCTACTCGTACGCATGATCGATTGCACACCGCCAATACCCCATCCAATACCAACGATGCCATTTCCTTGCTGGCTATTATAAGCCAATGATAATTGGGGTTCAAATCCATTTATACCCGGATAAACCTGTATGGGAACCGTATAGGTTTTAGCTCCAGTCGGGGAAACACCTGTTTGTATCGGTATCTCTCCTACAGCTTTCGATTTATCTATTGTAACTGTAGTCGGAACGTAAGTATTATCAGATATGGCTTTAGGAACAAAAGCCTGAGGTTGCTGTGAAAACCTTTCCGGATTTTCTGCAGTTTTCGCTATAACCGGAGGATATAAAGCCTTCAATAAAGAATCCTCATAAGCCTTGTAATCACTTTCCTTCCAATCGAAAAATTGATTATT
This sequence comes from Parabacteroides sp. AT13, assembly GCF_002272965.1. Lineage (NCBI taxonomy): Bacteria > Pseudomonadati > Bacteroidota > Bacteroidia > Bacteroidales > Tannerellaceae > Parabacteroides > Parabacteroides sp. AT13. The sequence continues at coordinate 1,786,514 of NZ_NQMH01000001.1, forward strand.
CTCAGCAACTCCTTGGGCACATAAATAAGAAGATGGGGACATAAACATGATAAATATCCCTATCGTATATAAATATATTAATTTCATCTATAAGTATACTTAAATTATATTTTGATCAATCCTCCTCTTGGTCTACGGGAACGGCCTCCAAAGATGAAGCCATCGCACTAAATTGCCGTGTTGTTCTATTTCCTGACGCATCATAAGTATAAGTAAATATCATTTGTTGGGATTGCCTAATATTCAAAATTCCGCCAGACTTTACCTCAAAAGGCCCATTAATCGTAATTTGCGCCGGAGCGGAAAGAGATAAATTACCATTACTTGCCACGGTTACATTTTGGACAGCCAACGTATTACAGCCCAAAACTGATACACTTGATGAAACTGTCTGATTTGTATAAGTACTCACACAGCTTCTCGTGTCAACCTCTTGTGATGATAACGGGGAAAATAAGCAAGTCAAAACGATACATGTAAAAAAGACGATTCTCTCTTTCATATCAAAGAATTTATGATTCTGTTATTTCTATTTTTAATTCCTTGAGATTACAGACTTACATACTTCTTCAAAGTATCCGCTTTCTTCCCATCCACAAAAAGAGTATAAATAAACGTTCCATAACCAAGTTCCGAACGGCTTACTTCTACCACATTACTACTTCCATTATCCAACTTAATAACTTTCACGGGTTTACCTGTGACATCAAATATCTGTAGACTAGCAGACACAAACGTCGCCGGTAAGGTATAAGAGACAGAAGCACCTTCCCTATTATATAATTTTGCGCCATCCAGAGCACTTATATTACTTGTGGAAGTCGTGTTCGAACGTAATTGAGATTGTACCTCCGGCGATAGTAGAGCTTGCAAATTATCAATCACCTCATTCTGTTGTTGGATCGTTTGTTGCATCTCCTTGATACTTTCTACGATAAGCGGAATAAAACCTATATAATCTATAGACATCATCCCGTTTTCATCCGTTTGTACAAGTTCGGGTAATACCTTTTGTATGTCTTGAGCCAAAAAACCAATTCGTTTACGACTAGCCTCCGCTGCCTCTCTTCGATCTATCTCTGCTTGGATTTGTTTGTCTCTATTTATCTTTGCGATAGTAGCGGCATCCATAATCTCCTCTGAATCGGAGGAACTTCCCGATATCCCATTATCCAATGTGGCAGAGAACTTAGACTCATCCTGCTCCCTATTCTCCTCAAGTGTAGAGAGGTTGTATGAATAAGAGACCCCATTCACTTGCTCTAAAAGAGCTAATGGATTTTGCAGCGACTCTACATTTTCCTTCAAGCGAGCGTCTGAAGTTATATTCACTCCATTCACACGAAGATTCGTATTGAACACGAAATTAGTATTACTAGCCGGATTGTAATACGCCACGACATTGTTAGCATAACCATTTGTAGTCATATAAATACCCAATTTCCCATGCAACCAAAGTTGATCCGTATCCGTGGTTCCATATTCTCCAGCAAACACATTCCAACCTTGATTCGCATATTGTCCAAAATCACCAAATGTTAATTTCGAACCTGCGCGTGCATCCCCTATCCGACCATATATCTGCATAGAGGTTACATTTCCTAAGTCCTCATTATTGTCTTTTAAAAGGCCTGCTTGTACTCGTCCATTTGAAAGAACCCGGAGTTGAGCATTTGCGTTTGATACTAAACTAATTAAAATTAAGAAAGAAAAAAGTCTTGTTGTTTTCATATAAGTTGTTCTAAAATATAAATAGATAAACATTCAAATAATACTTCTAAGGAACCCTGTACCATATCCAAACAATTGCGTAAAAGAGGCTATTACGGATAGCGATCCTACACGTAAATCACATTTATTGCGGAACATTGCGTCTACAAACAATAAAAGGGCATAAATAATAAGAGGCACCAGAAACAAGCGGAAAAAGAATGAACTGATAACCAATAGACAGACTGAAAACGTGAATAATGCCGGTAAGCAATGTACCAATTTCAATGAGCCGGGATGTTTCCGGTTCAACGCGATCCGGGCCTCCCCCGAATGACGCACCTGACGGAAGAACTGCATGAGATCCGTCCGCCTTTTATGATAAACCCATGCCGAAGGAAATAGCCGGGTCCGATAACCAGCCTCCATGATCCGTATGCTAAAATCAATGTCCTCACCATATCGCATGCCGGAAAAACCGCCCAGACGCTCATATACATCCCGCCTTATTCCCATATTAAAACTACGGGGATAAAATTTATCCAACTTTTTCTTCCCGCCGCGGATACCACCGGTCGTCAGGAATGAGGTCATGGCGTAATTGATCGCCTTCTGGATCGGGGAAAACGAGGCATGCGCCTTATCCGGACCACCGAACGCATCCACCGGATAATGATTCAACGAGTCGTGTATATGCTCAAGCCATGTAGTTGGCAATACCACATCCGAATCTAGTATTAACAAATACTCGCCACGCACTTGCCTAGCGCCATGATTACGCGCCATACCCGGGCCGGAGTTCGAAATCACATAATAATGAAGATCCAACCGCCCTTGGTATCGCCCAACAATCTCTTTCGCTGGTATCTCCGAACCATCCTCCACCACGATAACCTCAAAATGGACATAGGTTTGCTTGCAAAGGCTTGATAACAGATCATCAAGCTCATCCGGCCTGTTATAAACAGGAATAATAATGGAGTATAAACGCATATCTTTTGTATAAAAGTCTAGTACAAATGTAGACTCATTTTCATACATAGTCAAGGAACACACATGGACAAATCAAGACCAGATAGCACTGATAATCAATAAATTAAAAACACGCATATGGACATCCCCTGTTTTTAGTACTCTTTGAGATATTGATCTAGCAAGAAGCTTACGTCGGAAGGCATTCGTTTGCTTTTTTTGATTCGCTGTTTGATTCGCTGTTTCTGTTTGGATACAGACTCGGGGAGAGAGTTAGCAAAAACAGCTATTTGGGAAGAACTGAACCCCATCTTGATTAAACAGCAATATCGCTTATCTAATTCAGAGAAATCGGGGAAATCTTTCTCTAACCGTGTATAGAACTGATGGTATTGCAAGTTTGTCCAGTTTATGATTAATGACCAATCTGCATCCTTCAGATATCTAGGATGCTCTTTTAGGTCTTTCAATTTATCGAAATAAGGCAATTGCTCATCTAGTTTCTTATATGAGGATTTCAGTAGCTCTTCATATTTCTCTATCTCTTTATGGGACTCCGCATTTTGATCCAATAAACTTTTATTCTCTGAAACAATCTCATCGATTTCCTGCTGTTTATTATTTAACGTGGCGATCAATTGCTCATTTTCCTTTATACGATTCTCATTCTCTTTTATCGATTCCTTGTAAATTCGTATTTGCTCTCTAGCATGCGCTAAAGATTTTTCCTTCCGCAATACACGATATTGATAGACGATTATAAGAATCAACAGAACCGCAGTGACAAACAAGCCGATTATCTCTTGATTCGTTTTTTCTAGTTTTAGCTGGTTATTTATGTTCAACAATCTCTCATGATCATACCGAGCCTGAATTTCAGCCAATTCTCCAGCATGATTTATTACCTGTAGCGAATCTGAGTAAATAAGATATTGGTTATTATATTCTATGGCCTCCTTGTAAAGTTTTTGTTCTACACATATATAATATAACACCTCATAGGCTTCATTTAGCGTATATAAATTGTCTGTTTCTAACGATTTCTGAAAGTAAACCTTTGCAGAGTCTAGTTGCCCCAAACTCCAAAAAGCACTACCTATCTTGTAATATACTTGAGGAAGCTTATGTAAGGAAGATATTTGTAAACATAAGTCAAGCTCTTTTCTAGTGTAATGTAAAGCTTTTTCTCCTTGACTTAATTTATTATAAACAACGCCTAGCTCTCCCATAGCCATAGCTTCGAGCTCTATATTACCTAACCTTTGAGCATTATCTAATGATTTACCAAAATAGAACAAGGCACTATCCATTTCATTTTTATGCACATAAGTTCTTCCCAGCTCCGATAGAGCATAAGATATCCGTTCTCCATTTCCTGATCGTAATGCGTATTGATAAGCATCCTTTAATTGTACCAACGATTCTTCATAAAGATCTTGATAACGATACGTATTTCCTAATGATTGGCAAATCAGATAAGTAAAAAGCGGCTCATCCAACTTTGTCATCATTTCTTTAGATTTTAGAAAGAAAGGCATCGCTTCCGTTATTTTTTTCTGATCCTTCAATAACTGTCCCTTATAATAATACGTTTGCGCCATTCTTTTCAAATTTCCCTCCTTCTCGAAATAATCCATCGCATCTTGAACCAACTTATCCGAGGAAGGGATATTCAACGAATCCGGAAGGCGTTTACCATATACCTTATCCCGGGCTTGTGCCAACAATAGTGCCCAAGTAGCATAGTTCTTTCCGCTTGAAAGTGATGATTGAGGCATAGAACGTAATATAGATAGAGCGCTATCCGGATGCTCCCACATAACAGATTCCGCACGAGATAATTCCGCAGGTAATGGTTTTTCTTGGCGCATACAAGAAAAAAGGGTAGCGAAAAGTAGCAAAGTCAGTCCTAGTGTTCTCTTCATTTAGATTACAGTTTACAACTTAAACGCAAGTTATAAAATTTATTTTATAAATACCACTAAAATATTTGTTTTTCAATAGTGATTTTGAGATACAATCAGCCAGTAGGGAGATGCGGCACACTACGTATCTACTAGTTGTATTATGTATTTAAAATATTAGCATATAAGCATTTGCAGTTTTTATGGTAAAAAACAAAAGTTTATCAAGCAGAAAACTTTTGTTTCCCTATATAGAAACTAAAGTTTCTTCAGCACGAAACTTTTGTTTTCCCTAATAGAAACTACTTTTACATATATAGGCACTACGACACACGAACCTAAACGATAATTTGGTTTCTTGCGTTTTCTATCAAAACATGGTAGATAAAGAATGATAATTGTAGATATTTTCTATCTACAACCACTATATAAGATGTTTATTTATAAGGCATATAAGAAGGAATTGTAGATGTGGTAGATATTAAGTGTTTTTTATTAACTGGTAATTTATGGAACTCGATTATATAATCCAACAAGTTCTTGTAACTTTGCAGCCATTTTAATTGAAATCCCGATTGAATATGAAGAACAAATACGAGGCTAGGCTAGGTACGGAACGTATGCTACCGCTGGTTTTCAAAATGGCGCTTCCGGCGGTAGCGGCCCAATTTGTCAACTTACTTTATAATATCGTAGATCGTATCTATATCGGGCATATTCCCGAGATCGGGACAAACGCTTTGGCCGGTATAGGGGTGACCACCTCCATCGTGATCTTGATCTCTTCTTTCTCCGCTATCGTGGGAGCGGGCGGTTCGCCGTTAGCGGCTATCGCTCTCGGACAGGGCGACCGGGAACGGGCCGGAAAAATAGTGGGAAATGGATTTATATTGCTTATCCTATTTACTATATTCACTTCCCTCATCACCTATACCTTCATGGAACCGATCCTGCTTTTTACAGGAGCATCAAAATATACGTTAGGATATGCGGTGGATTATCTCTCTATTTATTTACTGGGCACTCTGTTTGTCGAGATATCCACGGGCTTGAATGCCTTTATCAACGCACAAGGGCGTCCGTCTATCGCTATGTGCTCGGTTTTGATCGGGGCTTTATTGAATATCGTATTAGACCCTATCTTCATTTTCTGGTTGGATATGGGGGTAAAAGGCGCCGCGCTCGCCACGATCCTATCGCAAGCTTGCAGTGCCATATGGGTATTGAGCTTCCTTTTCTCAAGACGTGCCTCCTTGCCTTTGGAAAGGCGGTATATGAGACTGGACCGAAGAATCGTACTCTCGATGTTCGCTTTGGGAATTTCTCCGTTCATCATGGCCAGCACGGAGAGTCTGGTGGGTTTCGTCTTGAATAGTAGTTTGAAAAATTTTGGTGATATCTATGTGAGCGCATTGGCTATCTTACAGAGTGCCATGCAATTCGCTAGCGTACCGCTGACCGGTTTCGCCCAAGGATTCGTACCGATCATAAGCTATAATTACGGACATGGAGACAAACAGCGGGTGAAAGATTGTTTTCGTATCGTGCTAATCGTTATGTTCTCTTTCAACTTGATACTCATGCTATTCATGATCTTATTCCCCTCAACCGTAGCCTCCGCTTTTACAAGCGACGAGGAGTTGATCGATACCGTCCGTTGGGTCATGCCCATCTTCTTGGCGGGTATGACGATTTTTGGCTTACAACGAGCTTGCCAGAATATGTTCGTAGCGTTGGGACAAGCTAAGATATCTATCTTTATCGCCTTGCTTCGTAAAGTAATCCTCTTGATTCCTTTGGCATTACTATTACCTCATTTTATGGGGGTAACCGGCGTATATGCGGCAGAAGCCGTATCGGATGCCACGGCCGCTATTTGCTGTACGTTGTTATTTATATGGAAATTCCCGAAGATACTAGGGAAAATCAAGCAAAAAGAAGAAAGGGCTGCCCAATAACGGACAGCCCCCTGATAAAGCCTTAAAGATTAAAATGAATCGTATTAATATCCCGGATTCTGTGTCAAGTTAGGATTCAGGCTAAGGATATCGGCATAGATGGAGAATACCGTTGTATATCCCGTCTTATCCTCTTGATAATCCAGTGAGCTGGCGGAATGTTTCACGCCTACATAGCGGTCTACCGTAGCCTCGGTAAACTTGCCGAAACGGATCAAATCCTGCCGGCGTACGCCTTCCCACGCTAATTCAAGCATACGCTCGTCTAATAGCGTATCCAGCGTTACGTTTTGTAGCGGTTTGGCGCCTACACGGTTGCGAACTTGGTTCACCTCATCGTCTCCATTCTGTCCCAAACGAATCTTGGCTTCCGCCTTCATCAGCAACGCATCGGCGAAACGGAAGATCACGCAGTCATTTCCATGCAAGTTTCCACCATCCTGAGCATTCTGGTCGAACTCATATTTAGCCATACGAGCTCCGGCGGTCTTCACCAACAAACCATCGGAGGCATCCATATATACCTTCGGGGCGTTCGGCTCATATTTCAAAGGAACTTTCTGTCCGTCCCATTCCGTATAGATCGTCTTTCCGTCCGGGCCGGTCACCTCGCCCGTAAAATAAGTAAGCTTACAACGAGGATCCTCATCCGCCGTACCGAACTTAAATACGTTCATCGCCTTCACCGTAGCGCAAGAGCCATTCCATCCGGATTGGCCGTAAGCGGTTGCATGATCATAATGGCGGGTACGTACCAAATTGTAGTCCTTAGCGTCCGGATAAGCGACCGGGTCCATAGGAACCGTGAAAATATTCTCAACCGAGGTCTCGTTCGCTACGGCGAAATTCTCCGAGAAGTTTCCCTGCAATTTATAGCCCAAAGCCTCCAGCTTATCCACATAAGCGATCGTAGCTTCCCAAGCGTTCATCTCTTTACCGTCAACGGTAAACTTGATGTTCTTTCCAGCCGGACGATTGCCGTCCGTCCAATTGTCGTCCGCATAAACCTCCGCATTCAACGCCAACTTAGCCAAGATCATATAAGCCACCGGCTTGGTAATACGCCCGTAATACTCGCCCTTTTGGTTACTGCGGTTATCTGAAAGATAAGGCAACGCCTCCTCCAACTCCGAACGGACAAAGTTAAATACAACGCTACGCTCAGATTGCTTTACCTCAGACATCGGTGTCGTAGAGGAAGTTACCAACGGAACACGAGCGAACAAATCCAACAACTCATAATAGAAAAACGCACGGACCGCACGGACCTCTTCCAGATAAACCTTGAAATATTCCACGTCCGGTTGTTCCTCGGCAAAGGCTTGCAACTTATCAACACTCTGGTTGCATTTTCCGATCTGCTCATACAAGAAATCCCAAGAGTTCTTGGTCAAATCATTCATCGTGCCCCAACGGTGTAAGAAAATATTCTGCCATAAACCGCCATCTTCCCAGTCGCCGATACGACAAGGGAGCATAGCCTCATCGCTGGAGAAGGTATTCAAGTCATATACATGACGGTCGTTACCCATGATCTTAAACATATTATTGTACAAGCTCGCAACCGTGTTTACATAGACCAACGTAGGGCTTTGGAACGCGGTCTCCTCATCAAACGCGTCTGTAGGACGCTCTTCCAAAAAATTAGAACAGGAAGAAAATGCCGCGGCGGCAGCGGCTATCATAAAGCTATATATAAATTTCTTTTTCATGACTCTTTAAATGGATTTAGAAGTTAACACTCAAACCTAATGAATACGTACGGGATAACGGATAGAAACGTTTGTTATCCATACCTAGGTCATTATTATCTTTATCGACCGTCGTACTGTTAATCATCGGAGACAAACCGGAGTAACCCGTGATCGTAGCTACGTTGTTCACCGAGAATGTCACACGGATATTCTTCACGTATTTCTCGATCTTTTTGCAATCGATGTTGTAACCCAACGTAATATAATCGATATTCAAATAATTACCCTTTTCCAACCAATAATCAGAGATCGACTGGTCGTAGATCTTGCTTTCCGGAGCCTTAGCCAATGCGTTGTATGTAGGGAACTGGCTCAAGTTCATATAAGCTAGCGATGTACCGTTGAAGATCTTATGACCGAAAGCGCCGTTCATCTGCGTCATCAAGTCAAAGCGTTTGTAGCGGAAGCTGAAGTTCATTCCCAGATAATATTTCGGCATGGCTTGTCCGGCGATATAACGGTCGCCACCATCATTGGTATCCAAACCCTCTTTTCCATCGATCGTCTGATCCAAGTTGTAGATATAGCGGCCTTCGATAGCGTTTCCATTCTCATCCAAAGCCGGAGTCAAGCCCAAGCAACGAGGAATGTAGAACACTCCGACAGGATAGCCTACCATCTGATAAACCACACGGTTGTTTCCTACGAAACCGGCACCACTCATACTGGACAGATCCATATATTGTTTCGCCTGCAACTCTTGTCCCATATAAGAACCGCTCAAGGAGTTCAATTTATTCTTCTGGTAAGAGAAATTCACGCCCATGTTGAAATCGAAATCCTTTGTCTTCACGATACCACCGCTTACAGCCAATTCCACGCCGGAGTTGGTCATCTCTCCCAAGTTCGCCAATAATTCCGGATATACGAACGGAGGAACCGGAACCGCGTATTTATACAACAGATCCGTAGTCTTGGAAGTATACCAATCGGCAGTCAACGTAAAGCGGCCATCGAGGATACCGGCGTCCACACCCACATCGAATGTCTTTTTCACCTCCCAACGCAAGTCCGGGTTCGAGTTACGTGTAAAGCCATAGGTAGCGGTAGAATTTCCATTGACGGAAGTCACACCGTTCGGGCTCATCAAAGCCAACGAGTTATAAGCCTCGATAGCATCTTGGTTACCGGTCAGACCATAACCCGCACGTAGTTTCAACTGGCTCAGCCAATCCACGTCTTTCAAGAAAGCCTCCTCATTCAACACCCAAGCGGCGGAAGCGGAAGGGAAGAAGCCCCATTTATTATTCATACCCAATTTAGAGGAACCGTCCGCACGTAAGTTCACGGTGGCGATAAAACGGTTGTCATACATATAATTGAAACGACCCATGAATGAGGCCAGACGATTCTCGTTTTGGAAAGAAGTCACGTCTCCGTATTTCACTGTACCACCCGCTTTCAGGTTGTTATAACCGAAGTAATCCGTCTCAAAGCCACGGGCACCGGCGCTAAATCCCGTATAATGATATTTTTGTCCCCTCTCCCAGACAATAAATGGATTCAATCGTTACGCTGCTATTTCTCGGTAAATAATGTATTTACACTTACCGGATATACCGGAGGCGATCCCGCTAATATCAACGTGAATGGCGTAGAACCCGGTATCGAGACCACTTCCATCTATCCTGTAGCCCGTACCTTCACGTTGGGATTATCCGTCCAATTCTAAAGACCTCCACTGCAAGCCGGGTTGCAGTAACACAACCCGCAAGGCTCTATCCGGAAAACCTGTAGTCTATATTTATTTTGTACGAAAAGCAAGCGCAAAAGGAACAACCTAATCAGTTAATCCCTAACTTTGTGAGCCTAAACAGTAGAAAACATGGTACAAAGATTCGATTACTTAGTGATAGGCTCAGGAATCGCCGGTATGAGTTTCGCTCTGAAAGTAGCCAATGAAGGCAAGAGCGTAGCACTTATCTGTAAAGCCGGACAAGAAGAAGCCAACACATATTTCGCGCAAGGAGGTATCGCTTCCGTAACCAACTTGAAAGTAGATAATTTCGAGAAGCACATAGAAGACACGATGATCGCCGGCGACTGGATCAGTGACCGGGCAGCCGTGGAGAAAGTCGTGCGCGAGGCCCCTGCCCAGATCGAGGCGCTTATCCGATGGGGAGTTAATTTCGATAAGAAAGAAAGCGGAGAATTCGATCTGCATAAAGAAGGAGGACACTCCGAGTTTCGTATCCTGCACCATGCCGACAATACAGGAGCCGAGATACAGACGAGCTTGATAGAAACGGTAAACAACCATCCCAACATCGCCGTATTCACGAACCATTATGCGGTAGAGATTATCACCCAGCACCATATGGGCATTATCGTCACCCGCCATACCCCCGGTATCAAATGTTTCGGTGCCTATGTATTGAACGAGGATACGGGCGAGGTACATACTTTCTTGTCAAAGATAACCGTTATGGCGACAGGCGGTTGCGAGGCCGTTTACCGGAATACGACAAACCCGCTGGTAGCTACCGGAGACGGTATCGCCATGGTTTACCGTGCGAAAGGCTCCGTAAAAGATATGGAGTTCATCCAGTTCCACCCGACCGCCTTGTATCATCCGGGCGACCGTCCCTCTTTCCTCATCACCGAGGCGATGCGCGGATATGGAGCTGTATTGAGAAACCTTGGCGGAGAGGAGTTCATGCATAAATATGATCCCCGTCTTTCCTTGGCTCCCCGTGATATCGTAGCCCGTGCGATCGATAGCGAGATGAAACAACGGGGTGAAGACCATGTCTATTTGGACGTGACGCACAAAGATCCGGAAGAGACGAAGAAACATTTCCCCAATATCTATAAAAAATGCCTCAGCTTAGGGATCGATATCACGAAAGATTACATCCCGGTAGCCCCTGCCGCCCATTATTTATGCGGAGGTATCAAGGTAGACTTAAACGGGCAATCCAGCATCCGCCGGCTATACGCAATCGGAGAATGTTCTTGTACCGGCTTGCACGGTGGTAACCGATTGGCCTCAAACTCATTGATCGAGGCAGTTGTATATGCCGATGCCGCAGCGAAACACTCATTAAGCGTCATGGATCGCTATGAGTTCAACCAGGATGTACCGGAATGGAACGATGAGGGAACGATCACCAATGAAGAGCGTGTATTGATCACCCAAAGCATGAAAGAGGTAAACCAGATCATGGAAGCGTATGTAGGTATCGTTCGTAGTAACACACGTTTGATCCGTGCGTGGAACCGTTTGGATATTTTATATGAGGAGACAGAGAGCCTTTTCAAACGTTGTAAGGCATCCCGTGAATTATGTGAGTTGCGTAATATGATCAATGTAGGTTATTTGATCACTCGTCAAGCGATGGAACGGAAAGAGAGCCGGGGATTACATTATACGATTGATTACCCACCGATTAAATAATTGAAAATTGAGAATTGAGAATTACTAGCTATGTTAATTCTCAATTCTCAACTTTTAATTATCAATAGTTCTGTTTCATCGGTTCAAAGTAAGCTTGCGGATGAGCGCATGCCGGACAATTAACCGGAGCCTTCTTACCCTCGAATACGAAACCACAGTTACGGCATTGCCAGAAGATAGCCTCATCTTTCTCGAATACTTTACCTTCCTCTACGTTAGCCAACAATTTACGATAACGTTTCTCGTGTTCAGCCTCTACCTTTGCGATCATCTTGAAAGCTACGGCAATAGCGGGAAAACCTTCTTCCTCCGCAATCTTAGCGAACTCAGGATACAATTCAGCCCACTCCTCATTCTCACCAGCTGCCGCGGCTGCCAAGTTCTCAGCGGTTGTTCCGATTACGCCTGCAGGATAAGAAGCGGTAATCTCAACCATTCCACCTTCCAAGAATTTAAAGAAACGTTTAGCGTGTTCCTTCTCTTGCTCGGCTGTTTCCATGAAAACACCTGCGATTTGCTCGTAACCTTCTTTCTTGGCTACGCTAGCGAAAAATGTGTAACGACTTCTTGCCTGAGATTCTCCGGCGAATGATTTCAATAAATTCTGCTCGGTACGTGTACCTTTAATACTTTTTTCCATAATGCTAATTTTATGTAGTAAATTAATGAGTCTGTTTTGTATATCGTTTTTCTCATGACCGATCAAAAGTAAGAATTTGTTTCCAGATATCGATTACGCAAACATTAAATAATATCTATCTCTCAATAGATATCACTTATTTATCAAGGAAAAACTTCTCCTCCTTTATACAATGAAACAACAAATCCTCCTAAATTGTTTACACAAAACCGGAATGCGTCTTTAGATTTTTTGCATCTTCTTTATTTTATTAACTTTGCATCCTCAAATCAAACAGGCAAGAAGAAAAATGAAGAACAAATTTGATTTTCAGCCCAAACTCTTTACGGCGCTGAGAAATTATTCCAAAGAGAGATTCATGACGGATCTCATGGCGGGTATAATTGTCGGCATAGTTGCCCTACCACTCGCCATCGCTTTTGGTATCGCCTCCGGGGTAAGTCCGGAGAAAGGATTGATCACGGCTATTATCGGTGGATTCATTGTCTCCCTTTTAGGAGGCTGCAACGTACAGATCGGCGGACCTACCGGAGCGTTTATCGTGATCGTTTATGGCATTATACAGAACTTCGGTATCGAAGGGCTTGCCATCGCTACCGTCATAGCGGGTATTATTCTGGTATTGATGGGCGTGCTGAAGCTCGGTACCGTGATTAAGTTTATCCCCTACCCGATTGTCGTAGGTTTCACGAGTGGTATCGCTATCACTATCTTCACGACACAAATGAAAGACTTATTTGGATTGACTATGGATAAAGTCCCCGCCGATTTCATCTCTAAATGGATCGCATATTTCGGGGCGTTCGATACGGTTAACCCTTGGGCATTCGTTATCGGTATCATTAGTATCCTGATCATTACGTTAAGCCCGAGGCTAACGAAGAAAATTCCGGGTTCCTTGATCGCTATCGTCATCATGACGATCGTTGTTTACATTATGCGTAATCATTTGGGTATTACAGGTATCGAGACGATTGGAGACCGGTTTACTATTAACGCTTCCTTGCCAGCCCCGGCTCCGATCACGTTTAATATGGAGACAATCAACTTATTGCTTCCCTCCGCCTTTACGATCGCTATCCTTGGGGCTATCGAGTCTTTATTATCCGCTACGGTAGCGGATGGTGTGACAGGCGACAAGCATAATTCAAATACGGAACTAATCGCCCAAGGTGCGGCGAATATCATCGTTCCTATTTTTGGCGGTATTCCCGTGACCGGCGCCATCGCCCGTACAATGACCAATATAAATAATGGTGGACGAACTCCGGTTGCCGGTATTATTCACGCCATCGTATTATTATTGATTTTGCTTTTCCTCGGACCGCTTACCAAACACATTCCAATGGCTTGTCTGGCTGGCGTATTGATCATCGTATCCTATAATATGAGTGAGTGGCGTACGTTCCGTTCCTTGATGAAAAACCCGAAAAGCGACGTATCCGTCTTGTTGGTGACTTTCTTCCTGACGGTTATCTTTGATCTTACGATCGCTATCGAGATCGGCCTTCTGATCGCCATGTTATTTTTTATGCGCCGTGTGGCTGAGACCACGCATGTATCCGTCACCACGGATGAGATCGATCTTTCCGACGAGGGCGAGATTCATCATGACGAGGAAGTCCTCTCCCTGCCTAAAGGTGTAGAGGTATACGAGATCGATGGTCCGTTCTTTTTCGGCGTAGCGAATAAGTTCGACGGCATCATGAAAAGTATGGGAGATAAACCGAAAGTCCGCATCATCCGTATGCGTAAGGTTTCGTTCATAGATTCTACCGGTCTGCATAACTTGGAAAGTCTTTTCCGTCTTTCCGAGGCAGAGCATATCCATATGATACTTTCCGGGGTCAATGAACATGTACACCGTGTATTGACAAAATCCGGATTCGATAAGAAGATTGGCGCAGAAAATATTTGCAGTAATATCAATGAGGCGGTAGAGAAAGCGAAAGCTGCCGTACAAGACTAAGATACTATCAGACAGTGGGAGACGCAGCATGCTGCGTCTCTACAACTGGATATTTATTCCGGTAAATAATACCAGTCCTCTGGTAAGACAGCTTCCTTTATTTTACGGCTGGAAACCCCGACCTCCAAGGCCTCGCCCATATAATCCTCGAAATACAAAACACGTAATTCGTGGAAACCAGCGTCTAACGCTACCTTTCCTTTCGCTATACGAGCATTATGAGAGCCATCATTATCAACAATAGCTTTACCGTCTATAAATAGCTTGGAACCATCATCCGAATACGTATAAAAGCGATATACACCTTTTTCAGGGATATTTATCAACGTACGGAACTCATAAGCGAAATGATCCTTGGCCGGAGCCTCCTGAATGGAGATATTTTTCATCGTACCCTCTTTCACTTTTGTCCCGGAAGCGATCTGATCCGTATGTTTAAACTTGCCTTCATAATAGGTATAAGCTACCCCGTGCTTTTTAGGTTTTACCGTTTTGGCGGGTAAGAATTCCATCGTTTCCTCATCCTTAGAGGTCAGGCCAGACGGATAATAATACGTATATTCCTTTCCGGACGAGGTACGAATCCATGAATCAAACTCAAACTTGCCCTCACGCAATTCAATGATACGGCCACCCCGCTCGAAATCTCCATAAGCGTCCCATCCGGATACACGCCCGAAAGCTAGCCCCACATTATATAACATTCCTATATAATCGTTATCATGATCGTGCCCGGCGAAAGTAGCCATCACATCCTTCATTTCCACCAAGGAAGCGAAGAAGCCCGTGTTGATCTTGGGAGAGGCGATTCCCTCTTCTTTCTGTCCTAATGTAGTCTCCGCCCCAACGATCTCATTATATTCCAACAGAGGAATATGGAAAAAAGCCAAGGCTGGCAACGGTTTGCCGCCATTTTCCTTGGTATAGCGCATACTTTGCTCACGATACCAATGGATCTGGTCGAAATGAATCCAATCATACGTGCCATAATCCTTCAGCGTAGGATAATCATTGGAGTCGATACAATACAATAAGGCCGCCGGTTTCTTTCCATCCGAACTGTAGACCGGTATCACATAGTTTCCGGCTCCATGGATATCACCCGGTCCCTTCTCGCCCATAAAATAAGGTGATTTACTAAGCATGGCATAAATCTCGTCCTTGGGGACGATCTCCGCGTCATGATTTCCCATCATGACCGTAAACGGTATCTTGGCCTCCTCAAAGATCCCGATCACTGACTTCCATCCTTCCAAACCGGGGCTTGCTGTCACCACGTCGCCCGTCAGCATTGCCACATCCGGATTCTCCGCCTTTAATACGGATTGTATCGTAGCGACTGTCTTAGCGCATTTAGATGATTTCTGATCCCAATGAATGTCTGTAAATTGGACGATCTTGAATTTCCCATCCTTGAAAGCAAGCTGTTTTTGTGCGAATAAGCTCATCGGAACGCAAAAGCACAACAAGGCGATCGCTAATAAAAAAGTCTTTTTCATGTTCTTCGATTTAGTAATTGGGGGCTAAGTTATAAAAAAAAGAGAGCGATGTATAAAAACAGGCTCTCTTCCTTATGTTAAATGCCACAATGAAACCCTTGCTGTCAAACAAAAGCTATATACATATCCGCAAGCCGGGTTTTCCTGTCAAAATGCGGGATCTCTTTTACTATTTTCTCACAATCCTCAAGGCTCATTCCTCCTTTAGGTTCCCCCCAGTACCAAAGTTTAGGGGTATTCTGTTTTTTACTTGTTGACTCCATAATTCTCGTTGTTTTTATCGTAAGACAGGAAACGCTCAAATACCCCTATCCTCAAAATATATAAAAGATTAAAATAATGTGAATTTATATCCAACCGACAACCCCAATTTCAAATCCCGGTCATTGACACAATTCTGGAAATAGTTCACTCCCACATAAAATCTTTTTACCTCTATACCTACCGCCGCCGTAGCTCCCAGATTCCAAGATTCACCACTACCGGTGTAAGCACCCGCATTTAATCGGAGATTCACTTTATCGCTCAACGGAATATGAAAAGAAGCATACACGGGTACAAAAAAATCAATATTCCAATCATCTCCATATGAAAACGAATTCCCCGCGGTATGCAACAACAATCCCGTTTGTATAGAAAACAACCGTGATTGCGGAAAGTTTATATACGCCCCGGTTTGAAGTCCCCATCCATCTCCTCCTAATATACCGGTACGAGCCTCTATATCAGTTGCCTGCGATCGGCCAAAAAATAAAAGCAATATCAACAGAACAAATAACTTCTTCATTACTTACAAGGTATTAATATTAATATTTAGATTGAATAAAAGTTCGACATATCATGATATAGAACTCCCATTCAATCTAAATATTGCTTCTATATCATTATTCGGCTCCAAGTTAGTGTATTCCGAATATAGCGTCTTTTATGACGATCGAATCTTCCGAATTCTCTATATTATATAAAATACCTTCCATCTTCCCTTCAATATAAGGGGTACCACTTCCCTCATGAAAACGAATACTATCCACTTGTATCCGAAATGAAGATTTCAGTGGATGATACACTATTTTAGCGTCATCTTTCGTGATCCTAACAGTAGATTCTATCTCTTCATTCAATAATTTACCCTTATCGATCAGATATTCTCCTTCTCTCAATGGAATCAATGAGATCCTCAGCATAGGATAAGGATAGTCAGAGATATGCACTCCTAATGGTATCTCCCAATAGAAACCGCTTAAATCGGTATTTACCTCCTGCCAAAAATTTCCATGATCAATGAAAGAATGAGAGTTCGACTGATTAGCTATAGAAATATCTTGACTATTCACCTTTCCTTCAAAGTACCCCAAATAGTAAGGAGTTTCTTCAAAAGAAGTATCCTCATCCTTGTCACAAGAAACGAATGAGAATAGTAAAAGAATGAATAAAGAAAAGATGAAACCTGCCATCATTCCTTTTTTAGCTTCATCCCAGTAAAGCATAGAGATATTCCGTTTTTCAGTTGTTGATTCCATAATGACTATTGTTTTCTTATAAGACAGGAAACCATCAAATACCCCTATCCTCAATGTATATAAAAGATCACAATAAAGTAAACCGTATTTTATTATTTCTATTTTACACAAAAAGACATTAATTATATTTTTACATATAGCCTATTACAATATATTCACTACATTTGAAATATTAATCAACATAAAATATAAGCCATGCAAAAATCATCATTTAATAAACTTAGCATTTTACTATTTATTATAGTAATTCTATCTTCTTGTAATAAAGATAATGGCATAGAAGAGATTAGTGAATCATATATTGAAATAAAAGTACTTAGAATTAGCAAAGATAACACAAAAACACCTATTTATAATGCAATAGCATACATTTATTATGATATAGCACCTATTGATCTCGCAAATTACACAGATAAAGGGAATGGTATATACTCTAATGGTAAAAATACAATTATACCTAATCAAGTAAAAAGAACAAATATAGATGGCTATCTAGAAATAAAACCAGAAGAAACTATTCATTCTATTACAGTTTTCATCCATGACACTAATAGTAATATGATTTCTCACTCATATTGGTCAAACCGTCAAAATCAAATAAAAGAAACTATTACATTTTATTACTAATTATATTTAAGATATGAAGTAAATAGTTATTTATAAACTATTTACTTCATATTTAGCTTATTCATATAAGCATATCCATTAATACATTTTCAAAGGAGCCAACTCTATTTTATAATAACCATTATAATATTTACTATTTAATGGAATTGAATATGCCGTATCTCTACGTCCTGCATATTCAATCCAATCACCAGAAAGAACAACAGGATCATAAAAATTAACAATAACATCCCCCAATTCATCATTACCCAATGTAAATGTTTTTTCAAATGTAGTCGTAATTGTCTTTTTCGCACTTGCACCAAATTTCAATCCTACTTTTTCAAAAACTCCTTTTACAGGATTAAGTTCAAAATTTCCTGCAAATTCAGCAGTAGTTTGGCTAAGCGTCCTTTGAGTTTCTGTACCATCAATTTCTTCTATAGAAATTTTTATTACACAACTAAAATTTTCTATATTCCATTCAAACAGAGGTAAATCAAGAGGAACAACTAGGCATTCTTTTACACCATCAACTTTAGAATTACCTCCTCCTATATCTTTGTAAGATACTCTAAATAGATCTTCTGGTTTTACGCCAAAAGAAAAAGTTTGTTCTGTCCCTATAGGACTTTTTGTTCCAACATATACTTTAACTAAAAAATCAAATTTACCATCAGTCCAAGGAGTAGCTTTATAAGATTGCCTAGGATTAAATATTTGATCATAATCTAACTGTGCATCTCCTGTTTGATCTGATATCTTTTGGAAAGCTATATTTGGATCCCCTTTCATTTGGAAAGAATATAGTGTTTCTTTATAATCATAAACAAATACACCTTTATCTGAACCTGGAACCATATCATAATATATATAGTCCCTATGCCATCCATCCTTATTTTTATAAATATTATATGCATCAACTGATTTTTGTAATCTATCTTTCATACTTTTATTTACATTTCGAGATCTTAAAATGTTTTTTTGTTTCATATTATTAAAAGATTCTCCAAGAAAAGAATAAGTTATTCCCGATTTAGAAGAAAAAGTAAAATTAGTACTACTAAAATTACTTCTAGACAAATTACTATATTCATTCGCTACGATTCTTTCATTATCCTTTAATACAACAATAGGATACATAGGAATGAGATCTGATTTTATAATTTTTTCTTCCCCATCCTTATCATATATAGGAACATCGTTACTGATACAAGTTCTAACAGCAACAACTGGTATTTCTTTATCAGTATTCCAAAGAGCAGCAGAGAACGAATTCTTAGGTAATTCTGGAACAAAAATTGTTAGAGTAGGAAACTTTTCATTAATAGATAATAATTTATCCATTTCAATATATTTCCCTATATACTGTTCAAATGTAATATTATCTTCCAGCATCTCATCTTTTACTAATTGATAAAGAACATCATAATCATTATCAATCATTTTTAAAGCCTCGTTTTTAATCAAATTTCTAGCCATTAGGCTTTCATTAAAAACTTTTGATAATGCTTTAGCAAAATCTTTTTTCAAAACTAAGTCTTTATTCATTAGAAGAGAATCATGAATAGAAATTTCTATATTATTTGTAGATAATATATCATTTCTTTCCATCACTAAATCATCATTACAAGATGATATAAAAACTAAGCAAATAAATAATAAATACACCTTTTTCATAATACTACTTTTTAAAAGGTAAAACAATAGAAAATTATATTTTTACTCCTATATCATTTACAAATACAAAAGTTTAAATTTAAAAATCCCCAAATACATGATTATAATCATTCATTATATGTAATACTCCTTTTTCTTGATCTCTTACTTTTAGAGGTATTACTAAATATGGCATAGTACTCGTTTGTACCTTTTCATTATAGATCACTTCTCCCGTAGAACTAGTGACGATAACACATACATCACCAAGATCCTCGTGAAAGTTTACTATCAGTTCTCTATTAGCCTCCTCAATCGATGCATCCATTGGCAAACCTATTGGAATGGATTTTTTCTTATGTTCCCATTTACCATGTAGATCTATAGGCTTACCCCAGCATGGCATAGCCCATAATAAAGCTATTGCCGCTAATAACAATTTAAGCTGTCTCATTTCGTTTTTATTTTTTCAACGTAAAGATCAAGCCTATAGAAGAAACAAGCAAATATAACGCTAAATAATAAGCGACAAACGAAATTCATAATCAACTAATATTTAATTGATTATAAATCAACTAGCAGGACAAAGGGTAAAGCCAATATTAATAGAAGCTATTGTTTATCAATCTATTGTACACTATTAATAAGATAAGCACATAAATCAAGCTCTTTCGCTATGATTCCCAGCCTTTGGCGTACACGCTGCCGACGCTTGTTTACCGAATCCGGCTGGATATGTAACAGGATAGATTCACCTATCGAATCCAAACCCAACAAGCTCAAATAACAATAACGCAATTCGGCGGCAGATAAATTAAACGCAGCGAGTCGATCCGCTAAAAAAGGATAAACCTCATTCACTTGCGTAATAATATTTTGCCAGTCTTTTTCTGATAGTGGAGATTTGGTAGCTCCCGGTACTACTTTTTGGGATAGCTTGATTACTTTCTTGGCTATAGCGGATGATAAGAATAGATCCTTACGCCGTTCCGCTATCCGAAGGACGAGGGTTTCCTCTTCTTTTTTTATTTGTTCATATTCTTTCTCCAGTTTCTCTCTTGAATCAAGTTCATTCAGTTTTTCATTTTTTTCAGACAATTGAATAGATAAAGCCTCTAATCTATCTTGTTTGTTACGTAAATTATCCCGTAGTCTGAATAATTCATTACTCTTATTCGACAAATCGATTTCCTGCTTAAGAAGTCTTTTATTTTTTCTATCAATTCGTATTTGAAAGACCCATAATAATATTAAAAGAATAGATACAGATATTACCCAATAGATAAAATACTTTTGTTTATCCGATTTTAATCGCATATTTTCCAATGATATTTTTAAATGCTCATATTCCTTTTCTATTTTTATTATGTTTTCCCTATTTCGTATCGTCAAGATCGAATCTGAGGCACTGTTATATTCATCCAAGTAAAACCAAGCCTTTTCCCAATTACCCTCCGCTTTCTCTAACAAAGAATAACCATAAAGTACCGAAAAACGGGTCATATCATTAAAACTAGGTACACTTGCTTTCTCCAAACAAATACGTGCATTCTTAAAATCGCCTTCTTCTATATATATACCAGCCAATGTCCTGTAACTTGGTGCGTCATCAAAATCTGACATATTGACATTTTTCCACAAATACAATTTAGCTAACTCTTTATTACCTAACATATTATAAATATTTCCTATTCCATTATATATAGTCCCTATATCAGAAGAGTCACCTACTTCAACTATAATAGTATCCGCTTTCAACAAAAAAATTAACGCTATATCCAAAGAATCCGAAAACGCATACATTCTTCCCACATCCCGCAAGGCGAAAGCCGAACTTCGCATATTACCCGCTTTTCGAAAATAAGATTCCGCTTCCTTATATTTGTCCTTTCCTAACAGATAATTACCCTCGAAATCATACAGATCTCCCATATAGCTACAAATATATCCGGCTTGATTATAGTCTTCACTGCGTAAAGCGATATCCAAAGCTTGCAAATAAACCTTCATCGCTTTCTCGTTCTCTTTATCTTCCACATACGAACGCCCCAAATACAAACCAATCTTCGCTTGTTCTTGCTTTGTCCCGTGTGACTTATAATAGGCTTGCGCACGTAGCAATTGTTGTACATAGGGCAGATCCGTATATAACGTGTCCGCCACTTTACCGGATAGCATACACCAACGAGCCAATAATTTATCACTCAAATTATCGGGCACGGCTATGCTATCCAATAGGATATGGGAACTATCCGGATCGGATTTCAACAAGGATTCCGCACGATCGATTAGGTATATGGCATCGCTCTCATCTCGACAACCTATAAATGAGAGTGTGGATAATAGCGATATCAAAATAAGCAAATGCCTCATTGGTTCCTATCTTTAGATTCTATGCGCAAGATAGGCATATTTTTCATCAAACCTTAAAGAATAATTGATTATTAGGCTTATTGTATAAAATTCTTATCGCTTGGATATCTCCATCATCTTTTTGGAAAAACACGTACGTGTTTTCATAAATTCTCGTACGTGTTTCCGAAAAAAGACGTACGTGTTTTTCCGAAAACATGTACATGTTTTTATACATCTGATTTTCAATATACTAAAAACAGTATTCCCGAAGGCAGGGATATTGTAGGAAATTCAATTATCTTTGGACTTTTATTGGTAACTTTTTAATCTACTATCAATATGGCACAACAATCCGGAAGATTGCTATCCCTCGACGTGATGAGGGGAATTACGATTGCGGGGATGATTTTGGTAAATAACCCCGGGTCATGGAAGTATGTATATACGCCTTTAGAGCATGCACGTTGGAACGGCCTCACTCCCACCGATTTGGTATTTCCGTTCTTTATGTTCATCATGGGGGTCTCCATGTTTTTCTCGCTTCGGAAATATAACTTCAAGCTGTCGAAAGAAAGCGTGACGAAAGTATTGAGACGCACGGTATTGATATTCCTCGTGGGATTAGGGCTGAATCTGTTCGGGCATGTTTGCTACAATGGATTTACCGATTTCCAGAATTTACGTATCCTTGGGGTGATGCAAAGGTTGGCGCTGGCATACGGCTTCGGGTCGTTGATAGGATTAGCGATTAATCATAAGTATATTTTGCAGGTAGCCGCTGGTATATTGATATTTTACTGGGCATTACTAGGTTTCACGCATAGTATGGAAATGTCGGAGGATAGCATTATAGCGATCGTGGACAGAACTTTATTCGGTACATCGCATATGTATCACGATGATATGGCAGATGGTACACGGATCGCCTTTGATCCGGAAGGGCTCTTGAGCTGCATCGGTAGCATAGCGCATGTATTACTCGGTTTCTACGTAGGAAAGGTAATACAGGATTGTAAAAAGAACAATGAGTTGATTATCCGTAATATCTTCATTTTCGGTACGATTATTCTTTTTGCCGGTTTCTTGCTAAGCTATGGTTGCCCTATCAATAAAAAGATATGGAGTAGTACGTTCGTATTGGTTACTTGCGGATTCGCCTCCTTATTCCTCGCTTTATTAATCTGGATCATCGATATAAACGGGAAGAAGAAATGGACGTTATTCTTTGAGTCGTTCGGTATCAACCCGTTGTATCTGTATGTACAAGGGGATATATTGGCCGTATTGCTGGGAATGAGCGGTATCTCCGCCTTTATGTATATGGATCTATTCAGGCCGATATTCGGCGATTTCGGAGGCTCATTAGCATGGGCTATCTTCTTCGTGGTACTAAACTGGATACCGGGATATTTCTTGTATAAGAAGAAGATTTATATCAAGTTGTAAAAAGAAATGATCTATGCTCTGTATATAGAACAAAAAATCACTATATTTGCTCTATATACAAAGCATAAATACAAAAATCAAATTAATAATTTAACTATGGAAAATGAACTTCAAGTTATTGGAACGAAAGAAGTAGAGGAACGTATTATTGAGTTAAGAGGACAAAAAATACTACTAGATAGAGATGTAGCAGAATTATATAAAACAGAAACAAGGGATATAAACAAAGCCGTGAGAAATAATCCTGAAAAGTTCCCCAGTGGTTATTTTTTCACATTGAAACCCTCTGAGAAACAGTATGTGGTGGAAAATTTCCACCGGATGGAAAACTTAAAAAAATCAACAGTAGAACCTAAAGCTTTCACTGAAAAAGGACTTTATATGCTGGCTACTATATTAAAAAGTCCAAGAGCCACACAAACAACTATCGCTATAATAGATTCTTTCGTAAAACTACGTGAGCTTATCCGAAATGTAGATGCGATTCAAAATGAACCTGACCTAATAAAACAAAAAGGTATTGTGAAACGAACTGGCCAACTCTTATCTGATCTGTTGATAGATGATGCTGATACAACTGAAATGGAATCTACCATAGAGTTGAATCTTATGGCCGTAAAACTTAAACATACAGTAAAACGTATTAAAAATAACAATAAAACCGAAGATAAATCTGAAATTTAGAATTGCAAAAAAAATCCAACCACTCTCCTATTCATATCGGAGAATGGTTGGATTTTTTATAGGTATCAGCCTAGCTGACTAGTTCACGTTATAACCGGAGATAACCACCTTCGGGGTCTCGCCTCTCGTATCTACATCTTTCCAATGGATGTTGATCTCTTTCTTCTCGCCCGGAAGCAAGGAGAAATAGTTGTCGCTATAGAACATCGGGAGGAATTGCTCGCCATCCTTCTCGCCCACTACATTCACACGGATCATCAGAGCCGGGGTGGATGAAGTATTCTCTAAGGTAGCGGTAGCGGTCCAAGTACCGTCATTACCCTTATTGGTTGCCACGTTGGATCGTAAAGTAACCTTTGGCATCTCACGCAAAGCTTGGTAGTTGCCTTCCTCTACGCCACGCAGATAGAAGTTATCCGATACGATCTTGCCATTCTCTGTCAACGTCAACTTGACGAAATGAGCGCTGGATACGCTAGCTGGGAAATCCAGTTTCATACATTTGTTGGTAGTATCTTCTTTACTATCCACGGAAACCTCGTTTTCCCATGAAATAGAACCGTCCATATTGATGATTTGAGCCTTTGCCGTCAAACCATTACGTACGCCGGCGCTATAGTTCACTACCTCGATCTCGTCCGTAACCGGATTCCATTGAATGTGCAGAGGCTCGGAGGCCTTCTTGCAACCAAAGTAAGCGGCGGTAGGCTCGAAATAATAATCGTAAGTCTGCCATACCATAGAAGGCCATGCCGGATGCGTCATCCACAGCAATAATCCCTTACGGTTCAAGCTTCTTGATTCGAACATACCCCGGTAACCATCATAGTTTACCCACTGAGCCAGATCGGCGAATTCCTTGGCGTTGTTCGGCTTACCGAAGCCCTTTTCGATGATAGCGTTGAAAGAAGCGCAAGACTGGGCGCCTTCCATCGTATAATCGTGTTGTCCCCATTGAGCGTTTTGCGGCCAAAGCGCTTCCGGAGAGAAAGTACGAACCAAGCTCTCGTAATTCATCACGTTGGGCATACCCCGCTCACTATGGAACTTATCACTACCATTCTTCAAGCTAAAGTATTCTTTAACAGGAAGCGCACGGTACGGGCCATGGCCACTTACCACCTCATCCGCCGAGCTGGAGATATAATGTAAGCCCGGATGATCCTCTTTCACGATACGGCGTAAAGCCTTGTCGATCTGCTCCGGCGGGAAGCCCTCGTTGCGCCCGCAATAAATACCGATAGAGGCATGGTTACGGAAACGTTTCACATAATCCTCAGCATTGGCGATAAACATCTCCGGATCATAAGGATCGGGTCCGTCGGAAGGATTCGCCAACCAGAAATCTTGCCAGATCATGATACCATGACGGTCGCAAGCCTCATACAATTCCTTGTCGCCGATTTGTCCTACCCAGTTACGCATCATCGTAAAGTTCATATCAGCATGGTAAGCCACGGCGATGTCGTACTCACGACCCCGGTAATTCAGGTTAGACTCACCGAATCCCCAGTTACCGCCACGGCCGATAAAACGACGCCCGTTGATAAAGAGACTCAAGATGCTATTATTCTCGTTGAAGGTCATTTGTCGGATACCTACCTTGAAATCCTCAGAGTCGGATACCTTATCGCCTACCTTAAAGGTGAAATTAGCGTCGTATAAATAAGGAGATCCGTACCCTTTAGGCCACCACAGACGTGGGTTCTGAACCTTCAATTGGCTGAAGCTATTTGGATCGAAAGTAACCGTCTTCTCCTCGTTTGCGGCCAATTCTACCGGTTGCTCGAAAGTGATATCGCCGATCTTCCCTGTCAATACACCCTTTACAGGAGCAGCATCATGGTTCTTCACGATCACTTCCGGAGTCAAGGTAGCGGAAGTCGTATCCGGCAACGGTAATACAACCTGTACGAACGGGTCTTGAATCGTTACCTTGCCTGTAGAAGTCAAGTACACATCATCCCAAATACCTATATTACGACCACGGATCGTCGAGATCCAATCCCAACCGATCGAAGCGTGGAAGGTTGGGTTATCAGCGCCTAAGATACCACCGTTGAAATCCGTATTCTTCTCACATTTCTCCTTGATAGCACCGATATGCTCATTCTTGATGATCTCCACTGCGACAACGTTCTTACCCGGTACGACCCTGTCTGTAACGTCAAATACACCTCGGATAAACGCTCCCTCGATACGGCCGATCTTGTTACCGTTTAAATATACATTCGCTTTCCAGTTGATACCATCGAAATTCAAGAACAAACGATCTTGCTTGAATCCTTCGGGTACCTCAAACTCATCCCTATACCAGAAATTAGAGTTGAAGAATGACTCGGATATCTGCATCAGGTTATCCGCGTAATTCGGATTCGGGATAGCTCCGATATTCTTATAACTACTCAATACCGTTCCCGGCACAGTCGCCACGATCCAATTTTCCGGAGAGAAAGAAGGTTTCGATATTTCCTCGCCGGAAGCGGTTACCTCGGAAGCTCGTTGTACTTTCCAGTTTCCGCCCGATAAACGGATCTCGTCTTTTGTAGCAGCCGGAGCAGCAGCCGGTTGGGCAAGCAAGCCACCTTTACCCATCACCTCTATCTCGCTTAAGATATAGCGTCCGTCATTAGCCGGTTGCTCCATCCATACCCGTACGTAGCGGCCTTTTCCTTTTAGCTTGATCTCATCCAGATTAGCATCTCCACCCGGAAGATTCGCTATGTCAACCCATTGTTTAGCGTCGTCGGAAACTTGAATCTTACCCTTGATCGCTTTATTGATCCAATGTAATTTTACTTTGTCGAATTCGGATTGGCTACCCAAGTCCACATAGACCCACTCCTCTCCTGTCGTGGCACTCATCCAAGCGCTATTAAAGAATTTGGAAGGAAGCAAATCTATCAACTTATCTTGGTTATAGAAATTCATCTCGAAGAATGCCCAATAAGCGGCACCTTCCATTTTCAATCGCATCCGATAATAAGCATATTCACCCGGTTGATCGAATGTCAAAGTCTCATTCAACATACGGGTGGGCAACGTACCCGGATCCCAGCTATTCTTGTTCGGGTCTGAATGGGCCTTATACTTGCTGGCCTTACCCGGCATACCTTTACCCTTTAAGGCAGCCAATTCCGTCCAAGTATTTCCATCATTCGATCCCTCGCAAACAATCTCATATCCATCCTTAATATTATTCTCATCATAAGCCACGCTGCCGCGAAATTGTACCTTGTCAGCTTTCTCTTTCCAGTTATTCAGCGTGAACAGGAAATAGGCATCCTCGCCCGTAACCGCATTACGAGAATAAGGACCTTGATCGATCATCCACTCACGCTCACGACGAGCTATATCCCCATTTTGCGTGGAGAGATCGAGATACTGAGGTTGTTTATCGCTAATAACACCATCCGTCACCAGTTGAGCCGTTAGATTGTAATCATAACTGGAGGAGTTGTAAGCGCTACGCAAAAGAGCTATGTTACGATACGTGGAATAATCCGGACGTAATGAAGGAGAAAAATCCTCCCCCGGATCTCCCGGATACGAACCGATACCTCTGGTATAATAATCCGACCGATCGAAAGATTCCGCCGGAACACCGCTCTGCCCACATCCTCCTAGCAATGCTGAGACCGCTACCGCTCCACAAAGCGTCAAGAGTCGAGGCAATTTTTTCTTTTTACTGAATGTTCTCATACTACTTATTGTGTTTCTCTAAATTAGTTAGTTTAATAAGATACCGTCACGTCAAAACCCTCCTTCCGGGCCCGTTCTGCAATCGCATCTAATTCTTCTTTAGTAGCTTTTTTCAAAGCTTTAACCGGGGTCTCCCTATCTATCGTATAAATCATGACTTGTTTCGGACGGATTTGTTTTAAGGCGGAGATCCAGCCCGCTATCTCCTCTTCTGTCATATTATTAACCGATTTCCCATTCACTTCCCCCTTCAAGAACATGGTCTGTATAATCAAGTTTCCGTTAAAACGACATAATTGCTTTAATAAAGACTCGAAATTAAACGCCGGAGAATTAGGTACGTCTATCTGCCGAATCCGACTGTCTAATACAGAATCCAGTTTCAATATGTTATCCTCTATTTTATTCAAGGCTTGAAAGACCTCCTCTTTCTGGAGCATCGTAGAATTAGAAAGCACGGCGATTTTAGCATCAGGGAAAAATCGATCCCGGGTAGCGATCGTATCATCAATGATTCCACCGAATTCCGGGTGTATCGTAGGCTCTCCGTTTCCGGCGAATGTAATTACATCCGGAGCGATCCCTTCCGCTTTCATGGAACTTAGTTTTTGCTCTAAGGCTTCCCTCACTTCCGTACGAGTAGGCAGTTTACTATGGGTCCTATGATTCTCATTCAATCCACATTCGCAATAAATGCAATTAAAAGAGCATAATTTCCCGTCTGTAGGAAGTAAATTCATCCCTAAAGAGACACCTAGACGCCGACTATGTATCGGGCCAAATACTATTTTATCAAAAAGAATTGTAGACATAGCGCTGTTTGTTTTTACCCACGCAAATCTACTCTAAAATTTCCAGCGAAGCAAAGCATAAAGATCTGTTTTATCAGAACCGCTTATCTCCTCCGTATCAGTACCTATCAAATCCCTGTCCCAATAATGGGTGTAAGCCAGTTTCGCAGATAAGGATAAACGTTTCCAAATATCCAGACGAAAGGTAAGGGCAAACCGCATCCCATCCCCATAAAAAGAGGGCATATTAAAGGCATACAATATATTCTTCTCATACGAACTGACCCGGCTATTGTAATCATCCGTATGAAACCACGCTAGATAACCATCCATTTGAAGAGGTAGGGTAGTGGGCTTCCAGCCTATACTTTGGGAGATCATAATTCCTTTATTAAGTTTCTTTATAGGATCATCGAATAGAATACCATCTAAGGAAGTCTTAAAAATAAAAGGAGAAGAAAAGTTATAAACCTGTTGAAAACGAATACGATGTTGTTTATAAGTATTGATTTTCAATAAATTATCATTTTCAAAAGTTCCATTCTTTTCTTTTTGTCGATATTTATAACGAAGATAAGCTGAATAGTTTCTACTAGGGGTATAATCTATCTGAGCCATATATTCCTGTCCTCCGGAAGGAGCGTCTATCCCGTATTTCAACCAAGGAAAACGGAATAAGTCCGCATAAATGGATAATTTCCAGCGGGCGATCGGGGTTAATTGCAATCCCATATAAACCCCTTGCTCATTCTGAACCGTAGAGCCTTGCGAGAAAGCGTTCCCAAACAAAGCTTGATAACGGCGATCGTAATAGCGGTATAATACCAAGAAAGATATATAAGAAGCGGGTGTTAACTGCAAGGCATTCAAGGTAGAAATAGCTCCGTTTTTCGAAAGAGCGGTCTCGCCATAAAACTTAATACGGTTACTTTTCAACATATAGTCAACACCGATGTTGAAATTGTTGGAACCTCTGAAATAGAACAAATTATAAGGTTTTGGATCGGGGTCCATCTTAAACTTACCGAATGAATAGGAGAGAGCCGTTAAACCTACATGAAAATGAGATGTAGCATAGCGGATATTTCCTCCATATACCTGCATCGTTATCATTTTCCTCTTTTCCCAATCCCGTTGTAAACGATGAAGTCCATCCGTTTTTAATGAGGTGAATGTCAAGCTATCTACGGCCGCATCCATTTTTCGGTACGAATAGAAAACACTTATATCCAAATTTTTAATCGTGATCGTACTAGCCACCCCTCGGAAGAAATCCTGTTCATTGGTTGAGAAGTGCCTACGGAAGCCATTTGTCCTTCGCTCCGCTTGAGCGACTACTGCCGTACGACTAGGAGAAAAGTCATTGCTAATCACCAGACCTTGTCCGAAAGACATCTTGTAATCCCCTATAGCCAAGCTTTTTAACCAGTTGATATCTTTTAGGAATAGATGTGCGGAATAAAAGTCATATCCTTTATGATATGCGTTCCAAAAAGGTTCACCCGCATCTTTCTCGGCTATGAAGCCTGCTTGTAAACGATCCTCGAAAGTATAGGAATAACGTAAGGAGTGATAGAAAGGTTCTCCTCTATATTTACGATTCGGATATAACGAAAGTATGCTGTCCGTTTGTTCACCATATCCCTTTTTCTGTTGAAAACATTGATCATACCTGATTTGTAATTCATTACGACCATATTTCAACAGGTTCTTAACCGTAAGCAACCGTTTTTCAACAAGATTATCACCTATATAAACAAATGGAAGGAGAAGAGATATCGTCTGAAAATCGATATCCTCTATATTCTTCAACTCATAGATGCTAACCATATTTCCGTATCGTTTCCGATAGGAGAGGAGCTGCTCAATTTGGCGATCGGATAGAAAAGGTAATCGCTTCAGTTGTTCTTCCGTCACGGCATTCAAATCAAAAGGATGCTCAATTAAATAAGATAAATCGGCATACAAACTTTCGATACGCTCCGTATCCTCGGTTTCCAAGGCTAGTTCCTCTACATACTCCATCCACTTATCAACAGAATATTCTATTTGAGAATTAGCGTAATAACTATTTATCAACAGGATTATCGACAAGATTATAAACAATCGTTTCATAGCTAAGTATCATTTAAAAAGAGAATGATAAACCAAGACCGGTACTCATCCCTAAAATCGGATGGTAAATAGAGGCTACATCTATCGTAAAGCAAGAAAAGTTATAACCAATTCCTAAAGAGGGCAGGAGAGGAGCGGTCTGTATTCCGGCACGAATAAAAAAAGAATCGAAAGCAGTGTATTCAAGACCAAAGTTTCCAACAACTAGGTTTTCATTTTCCGTTCCTACACTTCCTGTAATTAACAGACTGTTTATAATCTCCCATTGAAAACTTATTTGAATTAAGTAATAATTAAAATCTTCTATTTCAATATCTTTATCTCCTATATAAACAGAAGGAAAATTCATTATTAACATTCCTATTAACAACTTATCAATAGGAGAGAAAGTGATTCCAAGATCTGTTGACAGTCTGGATCTTGTATTTTCCAATAGATCAGTTTGCAAGAAACTATAGTGAACTCCAAGCCCTAACGCCCATTGATCCCCCAAGCGTTTTCCTCCCAGCACACGAACCATCATCTCCCTGTATTTATCAAACCCGAAAACAGAGATATCAACACCTGCGGATAATAGTTGATTCGGATAATAAAAACTACCGGACATCGTACCCAGTTCTTTCAACATGTACCGATTAAAGTATTCTAAATGAATGGACTTTTTCTCTTTATCGACAATAAGGGCCGGATTGAATAAAATAGATTGCGTCGCCACATTCCCTCCCATTCCCACGCTACGGACATCCGGTAAACGTAAGTTATCAACACCATGTACATACAATGAAAATACCCCCGCAAACAGGGATAACAATAGATATTTCATAGTTAAGATTTTGTATGGTTTCTACTTATTCTTCAAGTTTTTCTTATTATCCTTATTTATCCTACGCTGTACCTTTTTAATATCCTCATCAGGGGAGAGTCGTTCAGGCTTAATTCCCCTTTGCAATAGCATATCACAATCCAATAGGCGTTGTTCAATTACCTCGGCCTTACGGGTTTGTACCGCAAAATAAGTCTGAGCGAAAGCTACTTGTAGTTTACGACTATCACCATTTTGTGCGATTAAATAGCATGCGTAGCGTGTTAATAAGATGTCATCTATTTGTTTTTCAACACCATAACCTATTGAAACCATTTTCCCGACGTCGGGAAAATGGTTTTGTACATCTTCTCCCGCATTCCGGCACGCTTCTTTGGCTTTCACCACTACATTATTGATAAAGTTATCCCATTTGGCATATCCTAATAGGGGTTGCAACTCTCTGGCACTCCAGCATTCTATGCCTTCTACCTCACATGAAATGGATTCGAATTTTCCGAATAGGGCGGTAATTTCTTCTTTCTTCATAGTTAATATATTCTTAAGTTGTTGTCAATTGCGCAAATGTAATGTTTTATATTCATTTAGCAAGTTATTAACAGATAAATGATGCTGAGAGTCACGCAGTATTTATATTTTCGCGGTATATGATACGAAAAGGGATATATTGTGTTTTGGCTCTACTTGTTCTCTGTAGCTTTAAAGGGATGGCGCAGGCGGTAAAGACAAATATTGTTCCGGAAGGTTATCAGAAAGCTCAACTGTATGAAGGTGATACAATGGCTGTCGTCAACCTTCGGGAAGTTTTTATATATCCTCAAGTTAAGTTTAAGAATAAGCGTGAACAAGCCAAGTACAATAAGTTGGTACGAGACGTAAAGCGTACTTTGCCCTATGCCAAAATGGTGTATGATACGTTGATAGAGACCTACGAATACATGGAAACCTTACCGAATGACAAGGCCCGCCAAGCCCACTTGAAACGGATGGAGAAAGAGTTGTTCGCCCAATATAAACCGGAACTAAAAAAATTATCCTTCTCGCAAGGCAAGCTACTTATCAAACTGATCGATAGGGAATGTAATCAATCCAGTTACAATTTACTGAAAGCCTATCTGGGAAGTTTCCGTGCGGGCTTTTGGAATTTCTTCGCAGGCATGTTCGGAGCCAGTCTGAAATCGGAATACGACCCGAAAGGTAAAGATGCCATGACCGAACGGGTCGTCGTATTGGTTGAGAATGGTTTAATCTGATAGTTGCTTGAAGAAATCCCAGATCACGATACCGGTAGTAACCGATACGTTCAAGGAATGCTTTGTACCGTATTGAGGTATTTCAATACATATATCACAGTTATCAACCACATTTTGTTGAACGCCTTTTACTTCGTTACCCATGACGATAGCGTATTTCTTTGTCTTGTCTAACTGCAAGTTATCTAACATGACACTACCTTCCGCTTGCTCTACGGCACATACCGTATATCCCTCTTGGCGCAGTTTATCAACAGCCTCCGGGGTATCCTTGAAATATTCCCAATCTACGGTTTCTTCCGCTCCTAAGGCGGTCTTATGGATCTCCGCGTTCGGAGGGCAAGCCGTAATACCACAAAGATAAATAGCCTCTACCCGGAAAGCATCGGAGGTACGAAACACGGAACCTACGTTGTTAAGACTTCTAATATGGTCTAAGACAACGATTAAAGGTATCTTCTTACTTTCCTTAAAAGCCTCGGGAGTCAGGCGGTTCAATTCGGTTACTTTTAATTTTCGCATAACAAATATCTTTGACCGCGAAAGTAGCGAATATCCGTGGATATGCCGTTGAAAAGCTATTAATAAGTAGTGGACATAAAATGAAAAATATTTCTTGCTTTATTCAAATACTTGTCCATACACCCCCCTTTCTTAAATTAGCAAATGAATAAGCCACTTATTTATTACGCGCTATCAACAGCCCTTATACACTATTGACAGCCTTGCTGGAGGATCTATTTTTTCACAATCAAGGTTATCAACAATAAACAACTAAATATTCATAAAGTCTATAACTATAAGAATTACAATCTATAGATAGACATCCATGCTGTTGGTATCCTTTTGATAAACCGTTCACAGACTTTAATAAGTCAATAACCAAAGATTGTAACAAAAATGTATTAACCATTTCAACAGCCTATCATATTCATCATATTTATTTTTAAAATTAAAGATTAATAAGAATATAATATAATGATTGTGGATAACTCTTGATGGTTCACGACAGCTCATCCATCGATGGCAAAGATAAGAATCTTTCTTGTTATTTCTATAAATGAAGAAAGTTTATACCTTTGTGCTTTGTGAACAATAGGTTGATAAACTAGATAAGATGAAGATTATCAGTAATACTTTCTGTGGATAATATTGTTTATATATAGTGAAAAGCCTATTGGGAGCAGTAGAAACAGGAATCATTAATATATAAGGCTATGTTGACAAACCAATCAATCGGGTACATGGATGCGCCCGTTCCTAAGGATTTAGACCTTAAGGAAGCGATCGACAAGTTACGTAAAGAGAAGAATGCGATTATTTTGGCGCATTACTATCAAACAGGCGATATACAAGATATAGCGGACTATGTGGGAGACAGTCTGGCCTTGGCACAATGGGCGGCTAAGACGAAGGCGGATATCATCGTGCTTTGTGGGGTTCACTTTATGGGAGAGACGGCGAAGATCCTCTGCCCGGATAAGAAAGTGCTGGTACCGGACTTGAATGCCGGTTGCTCCTTGGCGGACAGTTGTCCGGCTCCGGAGTTCGCCGAGTTTGTCAAGCAACATCCCGGTCATACGGTAATCTCTTACGTGAATACGACCGCCGCCGTGAAAGCGGTCACGGATGTGGTGGTTACTTCCACGAACGCCCGCCAGATCGTGGAGAGCTTCCCGGAAGGTACACCGATGATTTTCGGCCCGGATCGTAACTTAGGTAATTATATCAATAGCATCACGGGACGTAATATGTTGCTTTGGGATGGTGCTTGCCACGTGCATGAGCAATTCTCATTGGAGAAGATCTTATCTTTGAAGAAACAGTACCCGAACGCGGAAGTGATCACCCATCCGGAATGCAAGCAGCCGGTTATACAGGTCTCAGACTTCGTAGGATCGACCGCGGCTTTGCTGAAGCATACCATTAAGTCCGATGCGAAACAATTCATTGTAGCGACGGAAAGTGGCGTTATTCACGAGATGCGCAAGCAGAGTCCGGATAAGGAATTCATCCCGGCTCCTCCGAACGACAGTACTTGCGCTTGCAACGAATGTAATTTCATGCGCTTGAACACGATGGAGAAGCTATATAATTGCTTGAAGTTCGAGATGCCGGAGATATTCGTGGACGAGGAGGTACAGAAGAAGGCCATCAAACCGATCAAGAAGATGTTGGAGATCTCTGAGAAGCTGGGACTCTGATCCAAACAAATGCGGGATAGGTCTCAACCGATAGGCCGGACTTGAGTGATATAAAAGCTAAGCCCGGTCTATTATATGTAAATAATCAAAATTATGTACAATATCTACAACTATCCTTATAATCATTTGATTTTAAAATATTTATCCTATTGTTGTAGATAGGAAAACATCTACAATAGTAAGTCTTTATCTACCATCATTTCCCGCTTTTAGTAAGTGTCTTTGCCATGCCGTCAAAGGAATTTTCTACACTCTACGTATATAATCAGTCCGTTTTTCTTCCTTTCTTTATATAGATAAAATATTAATATATAAGTATTTGTGGTTTTTTATGGTATAAAACAAAAGTTTTACACATGGAAAACATTTGTTTTCATAGAAGAAAACTAAAGTTTTGTACTGAAGAAACTTCTGTTTTCCCATATAGAAACTTTTGTTTCCCTAGGAAGAAACCATCTGCTTCGCTACTCGAACTCGGACGATCCCGGGAAAGAATATATCAAGAATGATCGCTATTAATTACCGTAACATTCTGAATTTAGTTACTTTTGCGTAGAAATCTAATTGTAATTCTCAATATCATGAAAAAGATAGGACTAATGTTGGCCTTATTATGGGTGATTTGTGCGCTCTCGTGGGCTTCTTCTCCGGATGCCCGTATTAAGGGGCAGTTAATAGATGCCTCTACGAATCAAGTGATTAATTATGCGGATATCTTTCTGTTTACGATGGGAAGTGAAAAACCTTTGCAACAGACTTTTCCGGACGATCAAGGACGTTTCTCGTTTACTAAGGTGGCTCCGGGTAATTATGTGGTCATGGTCCGTTTGATGGGATATGATGTGTTTACAAAGAATGATATCATCTTGGATGCCTTGTCTCCGGTGGATCTAGGTAAGTTGATGATGAGTCCTTTGGAGGTAGGTATCGCCGAAGTGGAGGTAGTGGCTGAGAAACGGCAATTGGTTTATAAGCTGGATAAGAAAGTGGTCGAGGCCTCTTCCAATATGATGGGAGGAGGCGGTTCCGCCGTGGATATATTAGAGAATACGCCTTCCATACGGGTAGATGCGGAAGGCGATGTTACTTTTCGTGGAAGCAGCGGCTTTTTGGTTTACATAGATGGTAAGCCGAGTGTCTTCTCGGGTACACAGGCTTTGGAGCAAGTCCCGGCCGGGCATATAGAGAATATAGAGATTATCACGACACCTTCCGCCAAGCATGATACGGAAGGCGACGTGGGTATCATTAATATTATCACGAAGAAGCATTCCCAGCGGGGATTGAGCGGGATGGTGAATCTCTCGGGAAGTACGTGGCTTTCCCGCCATGTCGATTTCTTGTTGGCACAGCAACATCAGCGTTCCCGTTGGTACATCGGCGGACAGTGGACAGACCGGTTGCGCAAGAGTGATTTCGACCAAGAGAAGATGACGGTGGTGGGCGATCAGACCACTACCTCGCATTCCGTCGGGCCTCGTACGGGAAACAGCTATCATTATACGATGAAAGGCGGTTGGAGCCTGAATCTTCCCAAGACAACCATCGCGTTGGATCTGGAGGGCGGCTATGGCGGAAATAAGCGTAAGGGAAAAATGAACTATAAGGAAACCCGTTCGGTAGCGGGCGGCTCTCCGGTGACGGAAGATTATCGAAGCATAGATGATTATGATAATGATGAGAATATAGGTTTGGGAAGTCTGGCGGTACAGCATAAGTTCAACGATAAGGGGCACGAGCTTTCCGGTAGTGCCTATTACAAATATGGCGGTCATGCCTTGGAATATTTCTTTAACGACTTGATGTCCTTGGAAGGGCAACGCCAACAGGGGCACCGTGCTTATGAGGCCGAGCACCGGGAAACGATGCGTATCAATCTGGATTACGCCTTGCCTTTCGGAAAAGGAGGTAAGCTAGAGGCGGGTTACCAATATTATTCTTATCTGGAAGACGGCGATTACAATATGGAATGGTGGGACCCCAAGGGACAAACGTTCTTTTGGCGTGACGATATCTACAACACGTTTTATTTTCAAGAAGGGGTGAATTCTATCTATACGATTCTTTCCCATACGTGGAAGAATTTAGAGGCGCAAGCCGGCGTTCGGGGAGAGCATACGCATACGGTCTTGCGAAGTTCCGTGGAGGGAGCGGATCGTACGAAGAATCGTTTTGAGTTTTTCCCATCGGTGCATTTGGGCTATACGTTCCCGAATGAACATCGTTTGTTGGCTTCCTATTCCCGTCGTACCACACGTCCGCAGCTTTTCTATATGGAGCCTTATATCACGTATCGCGACTTTTATACGGCCGAGATCGGTAATCCGGATATACGTCCGGAGTACATCAACTCCTTTGAATTGAACTACCGGAAGAGTTTCGGGGAAAACACGGTATCCGCCACCGCCTTTCATCGGTATCGGAAGGATAAGATCGAGCGGTTGCGTGTTCCCTATTCAGCTGGTGTAACCTTGGATTCGATGGCGAACGTAGGACATGATTACTCGACGGGTATCGAGCTAAGCGTCAGCCTGCATCCGGTGCGCTGGTGGAATACCACGGTCAATGGAAACGTTTATCACTATAAGGTGAAGAACGAACAGGCCGCCGGTGGAAATACGACCTCTAGCACCAATTACGATATCCTATGGAATAACCTGTTTAATCTGGGGAAATACACACGTATCCAATTGGATGGTAGTTTTGTAGGCCCTTCCGTAACGACGCAGGGCCGTACGGACGCTTATTGGTACGCGAACGTAGCCGTCCGCCAGCAACTATGTAACCGAAAACTAACCGCCACCTTAGCTTTCCGGGATATTTTCCGTTCCGCCAAATATATCAGCGATATCCAAACGGCAGATTTACGCTCCCTGACACGTATCAAACCCAAATATCCACAAATCACGTTGACGTTGAGTTGGACATTTAATAGTTTCAAGGCCAAATCCACCCAAGCGAAAGAAGATCGCTCGGAGATGTTCGAGGGTATAAAGCATTGATATTGTATCTTTACTGTATTGGTTTGTCTTCGGGAAACAACTACGACTACAAATAAATTCTGCAATCGTAGTTGTTTCCCTCTTTTACGGATGGTGGGATTTGGTTCTTGGCATTAATCGCTGCGAAAGGAGCGGAGAAGATAACAGATCAGATCATCCGAGCATTGCGTTCATCTGGTTTTTCTTTTTAGGATGATATAAACAAGGTTTCTCTATGTATTTCCAGGATAACATACCTAATCCGGTGCTAAGGATAGTGGTAAGAGCCAATGTCAATATAAAGCTATATTGATCAAGTCCGTAATGAATGAATATCTGGATGATCGGGAAATGAATCAAGAAGATACCATACGAGAAATTTCCCATCCGGTTGAATACATGTAACCACTTGAATCCGTAAGCTACCGTGATAATGATAGAGGCTAGAGCGATAGGCTCGAAAATACTCAGCAACAGATACTCTCTACCCAATAAAAGAAATAGGCTGACAGGGAACAAATATCTCATATATTTTCGAAAAATAGGGAAATAGGCAAGTATGATAATACCAGAACAAAAGTACATCATTTGTCCGGGGAATTGTCTTTTCATGAATTCATAAATAGGGTTGTGTGTCATATCATCTAAATAATTACACGTTGTCGAGTAGATGAAAGATAAGATATAAATAAGAAGTAGGCATACTAATTTGTTATATCTTTTCAGTAACCAATAGATAATGGGTATGGTGATATATAGCATGAATTCAACCTTGATAGTCCATAAAGACCCATTCATCGCTTGTAAAGGATTGGTATCGAATACGCCGGGTAAATCCGGCGATAAAAAGTTAAATGTAAGTAAATTACAGATAAGATAGGTGTATAAGCTAGAAGAGGTGAGGTATTCCCTGCAGGATAAGGAAGTAAGGAATAATCCGATTAAGGCACATAATAAAATAGTCAAGCTGTAGGCGGGCATAATACGTTGAATACGTTTACGGAAAAAAATCCGGGTATTAGGCGTACGTAAGAAGCTAAACATAACAAGAAATCCACTAATAATAAAGAAACCTTTCACTCGAAATCCTCCGCTAACAAACCAAAAAGGATCTGTCTCTGTCAGTGTGCTGAAATGGTTGAACATGACAGAATACGCAAGAAAGAAGCGAATAAAATCAAAATTATTCGCTTCTTTTACTTGATTTATTAATCTGGAGTTGAGTAAAACTTTCTCTGATTGATTCATTGTTCTATTTGACTACAATGATTTTTGTTACGACGCTCTCTGAGGCTTCCTCCGTGGAAGCTAGTACAAGATATACGCCTGTCGCTACACGTGATCCGTTTGCGTTCCGGCAATTCCAGATAGCTTGCCCCCCCAAGGATTTAGTTTGATAAATAATATTTCCGTTTAAATCCGTGATTTTTACATTCGAATTATCCATTAATCCTACAATCGTTACTTTATCCATATGTTCGGGACGTACCGGATTAGGATATGCGTAGATCTCCGAGTAATCAGATTTACCTTCCGAAGCTTCTCCTTGATAGGAATTTAGTCCTTTATCGGTACCGATAAAAACTTCACCGGTCTTATCGTTTATCTCTATATCGTATATGTTATCGGAAAGGAGCGGGCTATTGGTCGTATTAAATTGATAAACGATTGTCTCATTATCATTATCTAGAACATAGACGCCATTTCCTTTGGTTCCAATCCATTTTCGATTACCTGCGTCTACTTTTAGGGTCGTGACGACAACGTTATCTAAGAAATAAGCGAGATTGCCAGTTTCCTCATTGGTATATTTTACCCTTGTACAACGTGTAGCGGCTTTATCCTCAGCGGAAGAGATCCTAGGTTTAGTGAAGTATACGGCTCCCCGATTCGTACCAACCCAGATATATCCATCCTTATCCTCGGCTACGCATGTATAATTACTAGGAGTCAATTCTTTTCCGTCGGTATCAATAAGTGTAGTAAACT
This sequence comes from Parabacteroides sp. AT13, assembly GCF_002272965.1. NCBI lineage: Bacteria > Pseudomonadati > Bacteroidota > Bacteroidia > Bacteroidales > Tannerellaceae > Parabacteroides > Parabacteroides sp. AT13. The sequence goes on from NZ_NQMH01000001.1 coordinate 1,826,445, forward strand.
CATACGAGGAAACTTCGTCTAAAGACTCGCTATTCGGTATCATTACAAGTTTAGGGGTGTTACGAGGCACATAAATCCATTTGTCGTTAGTGGAGGTTATAAGTATATCGTTTATTGTATAAACTCCTCTAAGTTGCTCGATATCCAAACGATGCCATGCTCCTGCTTTGTCAAGAACAAGTACCGCATGGTTAACCTCTGAGCTTGTCATCCACAAATTTCCATTTTTATCAAAGGCCAGTCCATCTATATAACAATAACCGGACCCATAGCCTCCTGCGGTTTCTTTAAAGGCATTCTTTTCATTGTATGACTGGACGGGAGTTCCATTCTTATATTGGATAACGCCATCACCCATGGAAGAGGCGTATACGATCTCATCATTAGAATCATCGGTCGTTACGGCTATACTTGTATAGTCTCGTGGATTTCTTGGTAAATTGAGTTTCTTTTGGGCTTCTTTAGGATCGATAAAAGACCATTTATCATAATCGTATGTAAGAATATAACCTCCTTTGTCGAAGCGCTTACCATTTAGGAGGTCTTTACCTCCTATGATCATATATACTTTATCATTTTTACAAACAATATCGAATGCGCTATTGCTGTAAGGTCCGTCTAAAATGATAGGTTCATTAAGAGCCTCAAAACTATTTGAGCCTTTCCGTTGGATAGAACGTAGCCCTTTACTTCCTTCCGCTATCCAATATTTGTCTGTTTGATAGGTACTGATGTCATTGATACTTAAGTTTATTTGGTCAAACTTTTGTGTATCGGATACGATGAAAACCCTTGAGTTATCTATACATGCTAATTTTTCGCCTATTACTTTCATGTATTTTAGGGTTGAGCTATTTATTATTTGGGAAAGCTCTCCATTGTTTTCATAGAAGATACCTTGCTGACTGACCAAGTAGAACAAGGTATTCTTGAATGAAGCGATAGCTGAGATCGTATGATTATCGGAAAGGTTTGATAATCCATAAGGTTTCCAGTTTGCTTTATCCAGCAGGTTCTCTTTTAATGAAGCATATATAATTCCTGAAGATATTTCTTCTTTATTGGTTGTGGAAGCATATATATTCCCATTCTGTATAGCGCATGATGTTATATTTAAGGAAAGATTATAAGTATCCTTAATTTCCTTTTTGGCCATATTGACTACGACGATACCAAATGCAGTCGATAAATAAGCATATTCATCATGTACCAATATCGAATTGATTTGTTTGTCTCTTATGGACGTACTGGTCGACAGATAAGGTAGATTTGTCGCCACTCCTCCCTCAAGTATATCTATATTTGAATTATCATAGATAATAAGGAGTGATTTTACTTGTTTATTATAGCGGATCAAAGAAATCGTATTATCATTTAATCCATTTCCTTTATAATATTGCTTAATACTATTATCTTCTTTTCCATACGTATAAAGAGATCCTTCCGCTACCACAAATACTTGGTCGTTCGATTCCTCTACGCTGTTTGTGTTATTGTAAGAAAGATACGTTTTCCATCCGGTTGTATTAAAATTAGCGGCTAATACAGTGAATGAAAAAAATGAAAATAGAATGATAGTAAGTATATGTCTCATATTAACAATTATAATCAGATAAAAATGATGTTAACTTCATGACGGCTTTCGCACGATGGCTGATCTGGTTTTTTGTATCGTTACCCATCTCGGCGAAAGTTTGTGTATAGGTATCAGGCATGAATATAGGATCGTATCCAAATCCGCTATCTCCGCGTTTTTCGGTAGTGATAGAGCCATTCACGATACCGTCGAAGGTATATTCTTTTCCGTCAAGGACTAGAGCTATGACCGTGCGGAAACGTGCTTTTCTGTTTTCTTTATGATTCATTTCGGACAACAGCTTGTTCATATTAGCTTCCGAGTCGTGCCCTGTTCCTGCGTAACGAGCCGAATAGACTCCCGGAGCATTATTCAATACCTCGACTTCTAATCCCGTGTCGTCAGCGAAACAATCATATCCGAATTTCTCCTTGATATAGCGGGCTTTTAGCAAAGCATTTCCCTCTAAGGTATCTGCCGTCTCGGGGATATCGTCATGGCAATCTATATCGGATAAACTTATGATTTCCGCGTATCCGGCGGTTATCTTGCGGACCTCGTCCAGTTTGTGTTGATTATTTGTCGCGAATACAAGTTTCATATTTCGTAATCTATTAAATAAGAAAGCATTTCTATACGGTAGATATATAACGTATGGAAATGCTTTAAATTGTTTGTATATTCTTTTTTAAGTCTTTATCTGATCGAACCCCTCACCATATACCCCTCGGACGATACTTTGGGAGATGAACGCTTGGTGGTCTATCCGCTTCACGATCCGGAAGATGGAGACGGATTCGGATTTCTTGGCGAGTAGTACGACTACTTTGACGGGTTTGCGGGAATAACCGCCCTCACCGTCTAGTATCGTGCAGCCACGGCCTAACTCATGGATGATACGATCTGCTATCTCGTCGTACTTCTGGGAGAAGATGAGGAATTGTACGGATTGGCGGTTACCGTTCAATACCATGTCGAGAACGTAATTGCTTATGACCATCTCCACGAAACCGAAAACGATCTTGTCCACGTTATGGAACAGGAAGAAAGAGGAACTGATGATGAAGAAATCGCAAAACAGAAGGATACGTCCGATCGATATATTCTTATATTTATTGATTACCGCACCGATAATATCCGTACCTCCGGTACTACCGTTCGCCGAGAATACCAATCCTAGTCCGGCACCACACATGAACGCTCCGATTATGATAGCCATAAACGGCTGGTCGTGCAGTATAGGTTGTCCTTTCAGCAGCCACTCGAAGAGAGAGAGAGAAGCCGAGAGTGAGAAAACTCCGAAAATAGTTTTTATCAAGAATTTTAGACCAAGGATCTTTAAGGCTACCACCAACAAGGCTACGTTGATGACAAAATAAGATACGGATACCGGGATCAATCCATTGGAGGCAAAGAAGATCAACGCACAGATACCACTTACCCCACCTGTCACGATCTCGTTGGAAAGGATAAAGGCGTTGAATCCGAATCCGTATAATAAAGTTCCGAACAGGATCATTAGATAATCCTGTACGGAAAAATAGATTTTTGTGAGTTTTAAGTTCATCCCACTACGATATTAACGATTTTGCCGGGAACGACAATTACCTTCTTAACGGTCTTGCCTTCCATCCACTTCGCTGAGTTCTCATGGCTCAAGGCCGCCTTCTCAGCGTCTTCACGGGAGATATCTGCCGGAAGTTCGAGGTTGAAACGGGCTTTACCATTGAATGAGATGACGTAGGTAACTGATTTTTCTACCAGATACTCTTCGTTATGTTCCGGCCACTGGGCATCGCAGATGGTCGTATCATGTCCTAATTGATGCCATAGCTCTTCCGTGATGTGGGGAGCGAACGGAGCCAATAAGGTGATCAGCGGCTCCAAGATGGCGCGCTTGCTGCATTTTAAGCTCGTTAACTCGTTCACGCAAATCATGAAGGCGCTAATGGACGTGTTGTATGAGAAATGCTCGATGTCGAACGTTACTTTCTTGATCAGCTTATGCAAGGATTTCAATTCGTCGGCCGTAGGCTCGGCATCGGTAACTTGTAGGGTATCCGTATTGCCGAAGAACAAGCCCCAAAGCTTCTTTAAGAAACGGTGTACGCCGTCGATACCGTTCGTATCCCAAGGCTTGGATTGCTCCAGCGGGCCTAGGAACATCTCGTACAAACGTAGGGTATCGGCACCATATTTCTCAACGATCATATCCGGGTTCACTACGTTGAACATGGATTTGGACATCTTCTCGACTGCCCATCCGCAGATATATTTACCATCTTCCAATACGAACTCCGCGTCGTTGTATTCCGGACGCCAGTTCTTGAAAGCCTCTATATCCAACAGATCGTTAGATACGATATTTACGTCTACATGGATAGGGGTGACCTCGTATTGGTCTTTCAAGTTCAAGGAAACGAATTTATTGGTTCCGTTGATGCGGTACACGAAGTTCGAGCGTCCTTGGATCATACCTTGGTTGATCAATTTCTTGAACGGCTCTTCCTCGCAAACGATACCCAAGTCGAACAAGAACTTATTCCAGAAACGGCTGTAAATCAAGTGGCCGGTAGCGTGTTCCGTACCACCGATATATAAATCCACGTTTCTCCAATATTCATCCACGTCTTTAGCTACCAAGGCTTTATCATTACGCGGGTCCATATAGCGCAAATAATAAGCGGAAGAACCGGCGAAGCCCGGCATCGTACAAAGCTCCAGCGGGAAGATCGTCTGGTTATCGATCTTCGATACCTCGGTGACTTTTTGGTTTACCGTGTCCCAAGCCCATTTAACGGCGTGTCCTAATGGAGGCTCGCCCGTCTCGGTAGGCAAGAATTTATCTACTTCCGGCAGCAACAAGGGCAGACATTCTTCCGGCAACATCTGAGGCATGCCATCGGCGTCGTAATATACCGGGAACGGTTCGCCCCAATAACGCTGGCGGCTGAAAATAGCGTCGCGCAAGCGGTAGTTTATCTTCACACGTCCCAAATCGTGATCTTTTACGTATTTCTTGGTAGCGGCTATCGCTTCCTTGATCGTCAGTCCGTTCAAGGAAAGATCGCAATAAGGAGTAACGCCGGCTCTCGGAGAATTGCATACGATACCTTCCTTGGCATCGAAACTTTCCTCGCTTACGTCGCAACCTTCCACCAAGGGGCGGATTTCCAGTCCGAAATGCTTCGCGAAAGCGTAGTCGCGGCTATCGTGCGCCGGAACCGCCATAATTGCTCCCGTACCGTAGCCGGCCAATACATAGTCGCTGATCCAGATGGGAACCGCCTCGCCCGTAAACGGGTTAATAGCGTAGGAACCACTGAATACACCGGTTACCTGACGGTCGGCGATGCGCTCGCGCTCGGTACGTTTCTTGGTGCGATCTAGGTAAGCGTCTACTTCCGCTTTTTGGTCTGCCGTAGTTAATTGTTGAACCAATTCGCTTTCCGGGGCTAATACCATGAAGGTTACACCAAACATCGTATCGGCACGGGTCGTAAAGATCGTGAATTCCCTGTCGCTGTCTTTTACCTTGAAGCGAACCTCGGCACCTTCGCTGCGTCCGATCCAGTTCTTTTGGGTCTCTTTCAAGGAATCCGTCCAGTCGATCGTATCCAATCCGTCCAACAGGCGTTGCGCGTAAGCGGATACACGTAAGCACCATTGGCGCATGATCTTTTGTTCTACCGGATAGCCTCCACGCTCGGAAACACCGTTCACGACCTCATCATTCGCTAATACGGTACCCAAGGCGGCACACCAGTTTACCATGGTCTCGCCACGATAAGCGATCCGGTAGTTGAGTAATATCTCTTGTTTTTCTTTATCGCTCTTGGCTTTCCATTCCTCGGCGGTGAAACTAAGTTCCTCTCCGCAAGCTACGTTCAGACCTTCCGTACCACTTGTCTCGAAGGCTTGTATCAACTCGCTGATCGGGCGGGCTTGCTTCTCGTCGTTGCAGTAGTAGCTGTTGAACATCCGGATGAAGGCCCATTGCGTCCATTTGTAATATTCGGGATCACAGGTACGGATCTCACGGCTCCAATCGTAGCAGAAACCGATCTTTTCCAATTGCTCCCGATAACGGGCTATATTATTCTTTGTCGTGATCTCCGGATGTTGTCCGGTTTGGATGGCGTATTGCTCGGCGGGTAGTCCGTAAGCGTCGTAACCCATCGGGTGCAATACGTTGAAACCTTGCAAACGTTTGAAACGCGAATAAATATCAGAAGCTATATAACCGAGCGGGTGGCCAACGTGTAATCCCGCACCGGAAGGATAGGGGAACATGTCCAATACATAGTATTTAGGCTTATTCGTGTCTTTTTCGACTTTATAAACCTTTTCGGCAATCCAGTAGTCGTGCCACTTCTTCTCAATCTCTCTGAAATTGTACTCCATGATCGTTTATCGTTTTTGTATCGTTTTCTATTTAAGGCCACAAAGTTAGTGAATTTATTTATTTTATATGAGTTATTTACATGAACTGTTTATTTCACGTAACCAATCCGGGGGCGAGATTGATTCTCGGTTCTTTTCGCTTGTAACTCAGCGAGTGACAGATTGATTAGCTCAAGTTGCGTACGGGTATCTTCGTTGATGTCGTTGTAATCGGCAAATGCTTCTTCGATATACGCTTTGAGTTCCTTTACTTCTTGTTGGAGTTCAAGCAAAGGGGAGGAAGAACTTATTATTTGTCGTATGCCGACGAAAGCACGCATGATAGAGATATTGACTTTAATGGCTGTATCGGATCTGAGTACAGAAGAAAGCATTGCTATACCTTGCTCCGTGAAAGCGAATGGAGCATATTGGTTACCTCCTTTCTTTGAGATGCCAATTTGGCATACCATATTGTTTTTCAAGTTGTTAAATTCTTGAATTGTTAATGTGAACATAAAATCATCAGGAAAGCGTTCTATGTTTCGTCTGACCGCACGTTTCAGTTGGGCGGTTTCTGTTCCATACATTTCCGCCAGATCAAAATCCAGCATGACTTTTTGCCCTCTGATCTCGTGAATCTTGTTTTGTATCGTTTGTAATTCCATAGTAAAGATTTTAGTTTAATATTATGTTCGCAAAGGTTTGTAAAATAATTGAGATAAGCAATAAGCTAGTTGGATATTAATGATTGGTTGCATTTGTAAGTTGTACAATGAGTTATTGCTGATCCGGCTTATTGTCTATTTTTTATGTGTTCTTATTTTCCTTATAAGATTTCCGGGAAAAACACGTACGTGATTTATGAAAAACACGTACGACTTTTCGGAAAAACATGTACGTGTTTTCCGGAAAACATGATGATGTTTTTATATCACTGATATTCATGTATATATAACTTGATACCTTTGCATGGACTTATTGTGTGTTTTTTCTTCTTGTATTTGTTATTTTGTTGTTCTATCGTTTGTTTATGAATTAAAAATATTTAATTTTGCTTATCTATAATAAAGGATGAAGTCATTTATATATATACTATTAACTTCCTTGACTTTCCTTGTGGTAGGATGCCAAAATGAATCTGAGGAAATCCGTTTGATCAATCAGGCGGAACGCCTGTTTGATGCCTATCCGGATAGCGTAATCACTACATTGGATTCCATTCCGCTCCCGGAAGAGATGAGTCCCCGTCTGATAGCCCGTTGGTGTATGTTGTACGCACGTGCCGCCGATAAAATAGAGGACGAAATGCCTTATACGAACCAGCTTGAGATCGCCTTGAAATACTATCAAAAGAAAAAGATGCGGGAAGAGGAGGCTGAGATCGGCCTTTATCTGGGGCGTTCGTATGTGGAGGATAAGGAGTACGAGAAGGCAATGAGGGCTTACTCCGATGCGCTGGAGGTAGCGTTGGCGATTAAGAACTATAATCGTGCCGGGTATATTTGTAGTTATATGGGGGATTTGTATGAACTGGATGATCGTTATGTGTTAGCTGCAAAAAAATATAAGGAGAGCGGACGGTATTTTCGATTGGCCGGTAATATGAAAAGCTATGTGCGTTCGTTTGTGAATGAGGGAAGGAGTTATATGGATGTTGATTCTAATTATTTAGCTTTAACTATATTGAAGCGAGCAGAAGTGATAATAGATTCCTTGAGAGTAGATGAGGTTAGAAATTATGTATACAATGGTCTAGGTAATATATTTAATGTTTTGGAAAAATATGATTTAGCTGAAAAATATTTATTGAAGAGCATAAAAGAGGATTCGAGTGATACTGCTTCGGATTATTTGACCTTATCAGATCTTGAGCAAAAGCGTGGAAATTTAGAACAAGCGGAAAATTATCTTCAAAAGGCTAATAGTGTATCCATAGATAATGATTTTGTACCGGCTACTATTGCTTATCATTATTATAAAATAAATAAAGAAAGAGATGATTATAAAAGAGCTTTGTCTTTTTATGAAGAATATGTAGCAGCAGAGGATTCCCTTATGAATATAAGTAAATCTGTCGATATATATGATACAGAACAAAAATATGAACATTTGAAATTGCATAATGAAAATATAAGATTACTATTAAAGGGGCAAAGGAATTATACTTTTATATTGATATTGTTATTTTTATGTGCTTTACTCATTATTGTCTATTTAGCTACGATAAGAAGAAAGAATCGTTCACTTTTAAAACAACAAGAAAAAATTAATACTTTGAATCAAAGCATATATCAATTATATGCAGAACTTCGGAGAAAGAGTGATGAACTAATCCAATTGCAAAATACTCAGTATTCTTCGGTGAAAATGCAAGTGGAATATGAAAATGTACAGAAAGAGGTAGATAGCTTGAGATCTCGATTATTCGAATTAAGAGAATCTAAAATTCTCAATAGTAATTTAGCTAAAAAAATAAAGAAAATATCTCAAACTGTGCAGCCTAATCATTCTGAAGCACCCGTTTCCGAAAAAATGTGGATTGATATTGAAGTTTTGATGATGGAAGTTTACCCTAGTGTTATAAAGGTACTGAAGGATGCAGGCTTGTCACCATCGGAGATGCATCTTTGTTTCCTTACATTATTTAAACTTGATTCAACAGCTATATCTATCCTTTTAAATATTATTCCTACTTCCGTCGATCGTACACGTTTGCGAGTACGAAAGAAATTAAATTGGGAAGGTAAACAAGGATTGTATGAATCTCTTGTTAATATTTAGTATGTAATAAACCTTCATTTAAGGGGCTCTACGATTGTTTGTCTATGTATTTGTTTTTATAGTATTTGATTGTCAAGTGTTTACGTTTTTTTCTTTGTCTATGTGGATTACATAATTTAACCCCTTTAGATCATATATAATCTCTAGATTTGCAACCGAAACATAACAAAAAAAGAGAGATTATGAAAAATGTAAAATGGCTACTAACAGTGTTGTTTATTTTTTCAATTTGTATTCCATCTTTTGCAGGTCATGTGCCTTTACATGGTCATCTTAAGAAAAAACAGCGATCTGTAAATTTGGATGTACCTATAAAAGCAGACATAGATGAAACTTCAAAAGTTTTGTCTTTGGAGTTTTTAGAATATATAGGAGAGGTACGAGTATCTGTTGTGGATGCGAATGGAAATATCGTTTATGAGGAGATAGTGGATACACAAGATGTTTCTTCTAGTATTATCTCATTAGATGAATGTACTTCTGGATCTTATGGACTTTATATATCAGATTCAGAAAACTACGCAGAAGGTTTTTTTAATTTATAAATAATTCAAATTTTAGAAGTATGGACAAAAAGACAGTGCTTTTAGCATCTGCATGTACTTTATTGATGATATCATGTAGTAATGATGCGGAATTGATTAATGTTGCTGAAACGACAGGATTACAAACAAAGGCTTTTGTTGGTGAAGCAGATTTCCAAATTGTAGATTATGCGGGAGATAAATGTATTCAGTTCAAGAATGATTCCGTCTTTAATGCGATGCTTTGGGAGATGAATGATATGTCAGAAGAAGAGAGAAATAATATTTTCTCGGGGGCAGGTTTCGTAAGTCAATGGCAACTTATGCAAGAAGCAGATCAAGAACAGGAGCTTATTGTAGACAATTATGAGAAAGATCTTAGCCAACCTTGGCCTGCTCATCAAATCAAAGAATTCAAACAAAAATATGATGATGTTTTCATGTTTGAACCTTATGATTCTACAGATTTTATTGCGCATTATAAATTAAAAGGTTCTACATATAGTTCTTTTGTGAATAGAAGGGGGGTGTTTTTGATAGGAGATAGTGTAGCACATGCTCCTGTATATAAGGCTTTAGAGGAATATTTCGGATCAGGGATATCATTGTATGGTAATAATGAAGCTACAAATGAAAAGAATGATATAAACCTAGCTGAAAGTAAATATCAAATACCAGGTGGTGATTATGTAAAGGTTCGAGCTATTCCAAGATTTATAGAGTTACAAACTATTGAAAATAAAAATTATTTGTCATTGGGCTTTGATTATCTTAGTCAAAAAAAGAAAGTTTTATGGAAAAAACACCGTACAATGATTATACTACGTCTTACAGCTTCAGGGTCAGGAAGTGGTTTTGAAGTATATAATGTTTCAATTAAAAATTATCAGAATAAAAATGGGGTAACAATTCTTTTACATACAGATGTATATAATAAACTTTTAGCTAAGGATCAAGGAGGTATGTTAGGGCATGTTGGTGAAAATCCAAGAAACTCAGTTACAATCGTAACTCCTCCTCGATTTGAGTTTTCTGGACGAATGGAAATTTGGTCAGATGAAATGCCTGAAAGTAATAAAGGGACTGCAAAAATAAGTTTAAAAGAAGACTGGTGATAATTTATGAAAAAAATTTTATTTTTACTGTTATTGGTTTCTACTTCTACTTTCGCCCAAATTGAGCATGGCTTATTAGTAGGTGCCGGTGTTGGATTTCCTTTACAAGATAGTTGGAAACGAACTACTTGGGGTGATGAATCAAATTGGTCTTATCGGCACGATTATAAGTTAAATAGTATGATCGGTTATCGCTTTCGATTCCTTCCGGAACAGAAATTCTTTTATGATTTGGATATTACGATGGGATTTCAGAAGATGGAAACGACGAAGTATTTTCCTTATTATGAAAGTATAGAGGATGGTATATATGTTTCTAAGAAAGCTGATGTTTTCGATGAGTTTGTGATGCCTATCTCCGTAGCCGCTAGTTGGAATTGGCGTTTTACCAAGAAATTCCATTTAGGTGTCGGTATCGCTCCTACGCTTTATGTACAGCCACAAGCCGTGTTTGACCTGTCCGTGATGGCGAAGGTGGGATATCGTTTAAGCAAGCATTGTGAGTTCGGCCTTTCTTATCAGTATGGCTGTTTCAATACCTTGAAGCATTTCAATAACGGACCGGCTAATGGCCGTCGTGGACATCTTTCGGATTTGATGCTCTCTGTATATGTTCCTTTTGTTTTGAAATGATAGAATAATAAAGTATAGAAACACATAATGTTTTATTTGGAACCAAAACAAAGATGAATAACTGCCTATAAGAAAAGAGTACGTGAAAAGAGCCATGTGTAGAGAGATAATTCTATGCATGGCTTTTGCTTGTATAATGTATATAGATTCTCAAGAATTATTGAGGCATTTTTTGTTTGCGATATTGTCTCTCTCGTGATTAAGAACTATCTTTGACAAACTATCCAATAGTGGATGCCGAATCAAAATCAATTGACTATGAAAACAAAAAAATTGAAATTCTTCGTAAATTTGTGGTTCTTTAAGCATATCTTATAGTAAGGATCGAATATGAAAATGAGTGAAAAGGAGGTTGATACATCAAATGAACTACGGGTCTTGTCCCTGTTCTCTGGATGTGGGGGCATGGATTTAGGATTCGAGGGGGATTTTATATGTCATCGTAAGTCTATATCTCCTCAAAGTACCTGGGTTCAAGAGGTTATCGATGAACACTGGGTTCGTTTACAGAAGAATCGTTTTCGAACGGTCTTTGCGAATGATATATTGAAAGAGGCACAAACCGCTTGGCTTCAATATATGGATCGATTCGGATATGATAAAAACGTTTATAATACAAAGAGTATCGTAGACTTGGTGAAAGAGCATCGAGCGGGGAAAAAAGTTTTCCCTAAAAATATAGATGTCGTCACGGGAGGTTTTCCTTGCCAGGATTTCAGTGTCTCTGGTAAACGTCTGGGATTTGAGTCGAATAAGGATCATACCGGGAAATTGCGTGAGGACGATGAGGCCTCGGAAGAGACGAGGGGTAAACTTTACTATTGGATGAAGCAGGTGATCGATATTACGAGACCCAAGATATTTATCGCGGAGAACGTGAAGGGACTGGTGAATCTGGGAGACGTGAAAAGTATTATTCAGAGAGACTTCGCCCATGCGGCTGGGGATGGATATATTGTTTTAGATCCTCAAGTTTTACATGCGGGCAATTATGGGGTTCCGGAGTCTAGAGAGCGTGTGATTTTTATCGGGATACGTAAGTCCGCGTTAAAGGTTAAGGCTTTAAGAGCGCTTCAAGAGGAGAAGATACCCAAAGCTTACGATCCTTATCCGAGTCCGACACATGCTTGCACCGTGGAAGATAAGAAACTATTGCCACCGGTGGTTTGTCGGGATGTATTTGTAGGATTGGAGGAACCGGATAGGACAGAAGATCCATCCCAGCGGTATTATTCACAGGCGAAATATATGGGAGCTCATTGTCAAGGTCAAAAGGAGATCGCGCTGGATAATATTGGCCCGACGATTCGTTCCGAGCATCATGGAAATATAGAATACCGTCGTTTATCCCGGGAGCATGGGGGCGTTATTACGGAAGAATTAGACGCCGGTTTACAAGAACGTCGCTTAACTCCTCGAGAATGTGCTTTGATACAGACGTTTCCGCCGGATTATACGTTTGTCTCCCATAAAAAGAACAGTACACGTTTTGAGTTAAGTGCCTCAGGCGCTTATAAGGTGATCGGTAACGCGGTTCCTCCAGTATTAGCGTATCATATAGCGAATCGCATACAGACTTTATGGCCGTTGTATTTTAAAAAGAGATAATATGGAAGAGGAGAATATTATTACTGTGCGTAATAGAAATCTTCAAAAAGCGGATGAGGCTTTTGCGGATTTTATGTTTATGCTGGAATCATACTTGAATGAAAAAGCAGCTGCTATTCCGGGTACGTATTGCGATTGTAAGAGTAAGGAACTGGAAAATGTAGTAGTGAACGTGATGAAAGAACTTTGCGGTAGAACTCCTTTCCGTGTGGAGGAGATACGCTTGGTTTCCGCCCAATATTTTCCAGATATTATCGCGGAGAAATATTATGGGGTTGAGGTAAAATCTACAAAAGAGAACCATTGGACATCTACGGGAAGTAGCATCGTGGAGTCTACACGTGATAAGAATGTAGAAAATATCTATATGCTCTTCGGCAAACTGGGAGGTAAGACGGCGGAGTTTAAGTGCCGTCCTTATGAGGATTGTCTCTCCGATATAGCTGTTACCCATTCTCCCCGTTATTTGATTAATATGGAATTAACGAAAGAGCAGACTATTTTTAGTAAGATGGGAGTTGCTTATGATCAATTAAGGAATGCTCCGGATTCTATAGAGATCGTTCGAAAATATTATAGGGAAAAAGCCATTAAAGCCAAAAAGAAAGCTATGCCTTGGTGGTTGGGCACTTCCGCTGAGGAAAGTTTGGAGGAGCATACGGATATGAATATAAGCCTGTGGGTGGATAATGGAGAATATGCGGATCCGGAAAGGAATAAGAGACTAAAAGCGGAGATATTTATTTTATTCCCGGAAGTAGTGAGTGGGAATTATGAGAATGCTGCCTTATGGTTATGTACGCGCCGGTCTGTTGTTAATTTTCATATGCGGGACACTTTTTCCGCAGGGGGCCAACAATTGAAACTGAATGATGAACTTCTGCCTTTTCCTTTACCGCATGTGGTTGGTGAGTTGTTAGAATCTGCGACTTTAATAAAGAACTATCTTCTTAATAGTGATGATTTAGACTTAGATATATCGGAATTCCGTCCAGAACTTATGTTGCCTAACCGATATGAGGTCTGGCTTAATGATATTTGGAAACGTATTCATCAACTAAAACCTTATAAAAGGAAAGAGACTATCGAAGAATTGGGCGGTATTTCATTGGCCGAATGGATCGATAGGAAATATACTTTGTCTGTAAAATAAAATATATCTTCTTCTCGATCGTCTCCCTAAGATCATAGATCGTATCAAGAAGCATACCTATCCCGGAAAAATACGCTGTTTTATATCTCCACAAACGGCTTAACGACTTGTATATGGAATTAGTAGGGGATTGAGACGGTTGATTTAGAACTAATAGCGAATCAGAAGGGTTATACAAATACGTAACATTAAAGTTTAAAGCTATGAAGTTTTTTATTGACACGGCGAATCTGGACCAGATCCGGGAAGCGAATGAATTGGGAGTATTGGATGGCGTGACGACTAATCCGTCCTTAATGGCGAAAGAGGGAATCCGGGGGGTGGAAAATCAACGGAAACACTATTTGGAAATTTGCGAGATCGTGGGCGGGGATGTAAGCGCCGAGGTAATCGCTACCGACTTAGAGGGCATGATAAAAGAAGGGGAGGAGTTGGCAGCTTTACATCCTAATATAGTCGTTAAAGTACCTTGTATCGAAGCGGGGATTAAAGCGATAAAATATTTCACCAGAAAAGGCATCCGTACGAATTGTACGCTGGTTTTCTCTGTCGGTCAGGCGTTATTGGCGGCTAAGGCCGGGGCTACGTATGTATCGCCCTTTGTCGGGCGTTTGGATGATATTGCCAGCGACGGGATAGAGCTGGTACGTAAGATCGTGGAAATGTATGATTATTATGATTATGATACCCAAGTTTTAGCGGCTTCTATCCGTAGCACCCAGCATATCATCCAATGCGTGGAGGCCGGGGCGGATGTGGCTACTTGTCCTTTGTCCGCCATTAAAGGCTTATTGAAACACCCGTTAACGGATAGTGGGCTAGCTACTTTTCTAGCGGATTATAAGAAAGTAAACGGATAGAAAAAAAATAGTACCTTTGTGCGGATTAATTCGTAAACGCATTTAAAAGATTACTATCGTGGCAAAAGTTGTGGAAACCCCTTTGATGAAGCAGTATTTCGATATAAAAGCGAAACATCCGGACGCTATCCTTTTATTCCGGGTTGGAGACTTTTACGAGATGTATGGCGAGGACGCCGTGATTGGCGCGGAAATACTGGGTATCGTACAGACCAAACGTGCGAATGGCGTAGGGCAGCATGTTGAGATGGCGGGATTTCCACATCATGCCTTGGATTCTTATCTGCCGAAGTTGGTGCGGGCCGGAAAGCGTGTGGCTATTTGCGACCAGCTGGAAGACCCTAAGTTGACGAAGAAACTGGTGAAGCGGGGTATTACGGAATTGGTGACTCCCGGTGTTTCCATCAATGATAATATACTGAATCATAAAGAGAATAATTTCTTGGCCTCTATCCATTTCGCCAAGGAGGTATGTGGTATTTCTTTCTTGGATATCTCTACCGGCGAGTTCATGACAGCGGAGGGTTCCATCGATTATATCGACAAATTACTCAATAATTTTTCCCCGAAGGAAGTGTTGATCGAACGGGGAAACAAGAAGCGTTTCGAGGAGGCTTTCGGTCCTCGTTTCTTTATCTTTGAGCTGGATGACTGGATCTTTACGACCTCGGCCGCCGAGGATCGCCTGTTGAAGCATTTCGAGACGAAGAACTTGAAGGGTTTTGGCGTACAACACTTGAAATTAGGTATTATCGCTTCCGGGGCGATTCTGTATTATCTGGACCAGACCCAGCATACGCATATTTCCCATATCACCGCTTTATCCCGTATCGAGGAGGATCGATACGTCCGCTTGGATAAGTTTACGGTACGCAGCTTGGAACTGGTGGGTACGATGAACGATGAGGGAACAAGCTTGTTGGACGTGATCGATAAGACGATCTCGCCGATGGGCTCTCGTATGCTTCGCCGGTGGATACTATTCCCGCTAAAGGATGTAAAACCGATCCAAGAACGCCAAGAGGTCGTGGATTATTTCTTCCGTGAACCGGAGACAAAGGAGTTGCTGGATACGCAGTTGGAGCAGATCGGCGATTTGGAACGTATTATCTCCAAGGTGGCTGTCGGCCGTGTATCTCCTCGTGAGGTGGTTCAGCTAAAGGTCGCGCTTCGTGCGATCGAGCCGATCAAGGAGGCATGTATGGCGAGCGGGGAACCCAGCTTATGCCGGATCGGGGAGCAATTAAACGCTTGCGCCTTGATCCGCGACCGGATTGAGAAAGAGATTAATAACGATCCCCCTTCGTTGGTCAATAAGGGAGGAATTATAGCGAAGGGTGTCAACGAGGAATTGGATGACTTGCGTGCCATCGCTTATTCCGGCAAGGATTATTTGTTGAAGGTACAGCAGCGCGAGATCGAATTGACGGGTATCCCAAGCTTGAAGATCGCTTTCAACAACGTCTTCGGCTATTATATAGAGGTACGTAATACCCATAAGGATAAAGTCCCGGCGAATTGGATCCGTAAACAGACCTTGGTGAACGCCGAGCGCTATATTACCGAGGAGTTGAAGGAATACGAGGAGAAGATATTAGGGGCGGAAGAAAAGATCCTTGCTCTGGAGACCCGCCTTTTCAATGAGCTGGTATTGGCCTTGACGGAGTATATTCCGCCTATCCAGATGAACGCGAACTTGATCGGGCGTATCGATTGCCTTTTATCTTTCGCCAAGGCCGCGGAGGCGAATAAGTATATCCGTCCGGTCGTGAGTGATTCCGACAAGATCGACATAAAGGGAGGTCGCCACCCGGTAATCGAGAAACAACTGCCCTTGGGAGAACCTTATATCGCCAATGATGTCTATCTGGATGACGAGAAACAACAGATCATCATTATCACGGGTCCGAATATGGCCGGTAAGTCTGCCTTATTGCGTCAGACAGCCTTGATTACGCTCATGGCGCAAATCGGTTGCTTTGTTCCGGCCGAGAGCGCCCATATCGGTATCGTGGATAAGATATTTACCCGTGTAGGCGCCTCGGATAATATCTCGGTGGGTGAGTCTACTTTTATGGTCGAGATGAATGAGGCTTCCGATATATTAAATAATATGACTTCCCGGAGCTTGGTGCTTTTCGACGAGTTAGGGCGGGGTACCAGTACCTACGATGGCATATCAATCGCTTGGGCGATCGTGGAATATATTCATGAGCACCCGAATGCGAAGGCGAAAACGCTGTTCGCTACCCATTACCACGAGCTGAACGAGATGGAGCGTGCCTTTAAGCGGATCAAGAACTATAACGTATCGGTCAAGGAAGTAGGGAATAAGGTGATATTTTTGCGTAAGTTGATACCGGGAGGAAGCGAGCATAGCTTTGGTATCCACGTGGCGAAAATGGCCGGTATGCCTAAAAGCATCGTGAAGCGTTCGAATGAGATCTTGAAGCAGTTGGAGTCCGAGAATCGTCAGGAGGGTATTACGGGTAAGCCTGTAAAAGCGATCGCCTCTGCCGCCGAGGGGTATCAGCTGAGTTTCTTCCAGTTGGATGATCCGGTGTTGAGCCAAGTACGGGATGAGATCAAGAACTTGGACGTGAATAATCTTACCCCCTTGGAAGCCTTGAACAAACTGAGTGAGATTAAGCGGATTATTACGGGGAAATAATCCGCTTGATCGTATTACCGATGATTGGTAATCGTTTACTTTTTAGGTCTCACCAACACTACCACCCGGTTGTCATCCTCTTCCAATGTCGCGGCCACCTCTTTTAGTTTGCCTTTCAGCTTTCCCCTTTTATAGTCCTGGCAAAGTTCGGAAGCATTGATGGTAGAGCACAATTCGCCTTTTGAATTGATGGGAGGAAATGTCACCATATAGATTTCTTTCTTATAAGAATAATCATCGTTGTATGTGATATAGTTGAAAAATTTCTTTTCTTGCGTATCGTATGCGAAGTACTTTCTCGGGAAACCTTCTCCGGTGTTAAAATCATATATATTCGTTACGCTTTCCATGAAATAATAACGATCGGAAATCAATCTTAAGACGACGAAAACGCCCGGATCCATGGTGTGGATAGGGGGTGTTCGTGCGATAAGCGGGCGCAAACTGTAATCAGGCATTAAGGTGTATACCGTATCTGAAGAGGCCTCAAATAGAATCCAATTACCCTTAAAAGGAATTATACTGTTATACGGACCTGGTCCAGCTGCTCTTGTTTCTCCTTTATCATAAAGTCTTTCAACGATATGGAATAATTGCTTCTCTTTATATGGAACCGTGATTTCTTTCGTTATACTTCCATCTTGCTTCGACACAAGCAAGAACGGTACCTCAAAATTAAACTTATCATAGCAAATCAAGTTGTCCTTGTCATAATCAAGCATTTCCACGTAAAACGAACTTTTCTCGCTTCTTTGATTCAGACTTCGTTTGAAATTTCCTTCCAAATCATAGACCCTTATCTTTTTCGCATGAAAATCATTTACGAAAATCTCTTCGTTTTCTTCATCTAACGAAACCGATCTCATAGACACGTATTCTTCTCCACCTTGTCCCTTGCGATTTATTTTGCGAATAGCTTTTCCGTTCCGGCCATATACGAAAATATTGCCATCATCGTAAAAGTTTGTCACGATTATGTATTTCTCGCCAACCGCCTGCACGCATGCCCGATTGATAAACTCATCGTTTGTTTCCAGCGGAATATACTCCATATCCATGAAGTCTTGAAGGACCAACTCTTTTTTGGTTGAATAACTATCGTTTACATCCACGGTTATAAGACCATCGGTCGATGAATGGTCGCCTCCACATCCAGCCATTACAAACAGGATGATTATCCCTGTAAAAATGAATCTTTTCATACGCGTATGATTTTTGTTTAACTTATGGTGGTGAAGATACTATAAAAAGCCGATGGTTTTCACGAAATTATCCTATTATTTGTTGATCTCACTGGTAATTTCCTGCACATCTTGGAGCGTAAAACGCCCTAACAATTGCATGACGCTGAAGCTCCCGTCGTCCATGTCGGCTATCATGATCAACTCCTGTATCAGTTCTCCTTGTTGCTTGACGTAGAAATTGGCTTTGGTCTTTCCATCTTTTACTCGCATGAGTTCTTCATGATCCTTTCCGATCAAGGCTTTGAACTCACCTCGCATTCGTTCCCTTAAATCCGCTTTTTGGGTGGTGAGTATTTGCAGGGATTCTATTTTCCCTTTCAGGTTGGCAAGGTTGAGTCCGGCGGTTTCCATGACCGGCATCATCTGAAACATCTTTTTGGAGATATATACGGAAGTAACATCGTCCATATCCGCATATTTGTCGAAAAGCTTGTTCTGGGCAAAACAGATATTCACGCAGCAGAGAAGCAGTATTGTATATAGTTGTTTGAGTCTCATTGTATTAATCATTTAAATGTTTATTTACGATCTTGTTTATTTTTGTGATCTCTTGACTGGCTTCATTGACCTGCCCGAGACCTTTGTTTAAATTCCTAGACATGAACGCCAAGGCATTTTGGGCTACGACAGCTGCCTCTTCAGGATCGGTAAAGGTATCGGCCATAACGGGAGCCGGACGATTTGTCTCCGTGAAGATGAGGAATAGGGCGCCAAGAATAGCGGCGGCGATTCCGCTTATCCAATAGAAGGAACGTCTTCGTGAGACTCGGGGAGATATCTCTTCTTGGGCTAGGAAGTCGATTTGTCGTTCCAGCCTTTCGGAAAGTCCCTCCGGTAAGGCTAAATCCTCTTGGAGTGCCTTGTTTATTAGTTCATCTATCTTTTTATCATCCATGACAACTTGCTTTTTCTAGTTTCTCCCGGATCAATTTGCGTGCCCGGGAAAGTAATGTTCTTATATTAGAGGAGCTAAGCCCTGTAATCTGTTCAATGTCCTCATAGGAACAATCCTCAATACCACGCAGGCGGATTACCTGCCTCTGGTTCTCGGGGAGCTGTTCTATCAGTTCTTGTATACGCCGGATATCCTCTTTTTCTTCCAATTCCTTTTCCGGCGAGGAGTCGGTCGTTAATAGAACGGTCTCCAATGCCTCTTCGTTGTCTCTTCGGCTTGCTTTGGGCGAGCGCAGGAAATCCAGACAAAGATTTTTGACCAATGTTATGGAAAATGCTTCCGGATTCTGGATATCTCCCAGCTCATCCCTTTTATTCCATAATTTGCAATAGGCATCTTGAAGTATGTCTTCCGCATCCGCTTTATTGTCTAATAAGGCATAAGCGATCCGATAGAGTTTAGGATGAAAGGGTAGGAACCGTTGTTTAAAAACATCAACGTCCATCAGTATCGCCCTTAATGATTTCCAGTTTTGTGCTCATTGATTACCCGGTCTAGATCGGACGGGCTGATCTTTCCTTTGATACGGATTAACGCATTGTCGCTTCCTGTCGTGAATATGACCAGTTCACGGATCATATCCTCTTTTATTTTGACAAGAACTTTCGTGCGACTGTCCCTTTCATTTGCCGTGACCATCGTCTCGTAATCAGAATCTCTCAGGTTCCGTATGGCGGTAGACAGTCGGTCTTTCACCTCTTGGGCACAATTATCAAATTCAAGGATATCTATACCGTTTACTCCCATTGTCTCGGTGAACAGGCTGGCTAGCTTCATCGTTATGTTTCCGATATTTACGGAAGTAACATCGCTTTCACCCCGGAAAGCATTGAATAATTGATCCATCTTCTGCTGCCCGTATCCTACTTGGCTGATAAGGAGGATGGCCAGTAACGCTAGTAATCTTTTCATTGTAATTGACTTTTTCGTTAATACTATGTTTTTGGATCGCCCTTCGTCCGTGCGCCTTAGAGTGGGGGCTTTCACAAAGAAGACGGGATAAGGGATTTGTTTGTTACAAAAATAGGCAAAAAAGATTAGAGTCCGGGCGTATTTATTCTCGATAGGCTTTACGGTAAGAATGAAAAGTTCCATAGATTAGTACTCTTATTTTATATACTGATTATTTTTTCTTCAGTTTAGGTGTCCATATATAGGCGACGGAATCGTGTAACCTGATATCTTTACCATCGAAATATAACTTATAGGAATATTTATATCCTTTATTCCAGCAGGTGCCTTCCGGAATGATGTATTTGTAAGTTCTTCCATTGATAGTAAAGATCGCCTCAACTTCTTTTTCCCGGATAGGAGAGTAGGTAGGGACTATACGGATATTTTGCTCCTCCGCTTTCGCGTGTCGTAAAGTTACGGATGGATCTATTGTAAGTAAAGTGGCTTTATATGCCCCGGGAGTTCCTTTGATATTTCCGGTTACGATATCCATTGTCCCGGTATATTGCAAGGTATTACCTCCCGCACGGTTACCGATCTGTATGGAGGTTAGCTTGAATAGCCCGTTGATGTCCGAATCTTGATATATTTCGAATGAGAGAAGTGATAATGCATAATTCATGGAGAGTTTCGCGAGCGGAGATTTACGGTTGACCTCTTTTTGGCCTTGCGAGAGCCTCCCATATTCATAAGAGGGGGTTTCCGCCGCGATTGGGGATATTTTGATCGGTATGGAGGTAGGATCTAACGGTATTTGTACTTTATAAGGTGAGTAAGCGTAGATCATGACTGGTCGATTAGATCTAAGGAATACCTGCGGTGTTTGTTTCCATTTTAAAGAACCTTTTGATGAGCCTACAGCCTTTGATTTTACGTTTTTATAAAGAGATGCGCCTTTATATAAACTGTCTTGATTACCATAGGTTATAAATAATCCTATTTCGGACCCTTCGGGCAGAATTTCGGTGAATACTGAAGAACCTGCCGTATAGGACCGGGTGGTCATTTCAAGAACTGACTTTCGTGCGGTTGATTTCTCTTTGGACATCCACTGCTGATTTTCATGACATCCGGTAAAGATGATTAACAAGATCGTAATTAATAATAATTTGTTCATTTTGTCTAATGTTTTAATGGAACCTTTCAAACAATAAACATTTGAGCCAATATAGTTTATTATTCTATTACTATTAATTATTATTCCTGTTATAAAATGATATTTTTATATATTATATAGTAACGATTGTTTTATCCTCTTAATACGCAAAGTAACCTGCTTTATTGTATACTATAATAATCAATATATCCAAGAGATATAAAGTTATTATTAAACGGGTCTCGTCCTTGTAATAGTCAAATAGAAGAGTGTTTTTGGCGATAAGTTGAGAGGGAATGATAACCCTTGAATGTAAAAGGGTATTTGGACGAGACCCGTTGTTTCTCTTATTGAGAGAATATATAGAGTCGGCTGAATGAAAAACACATCGTACGGGTAGTGACCCCGATGGTCTAATTCGCCGGAATGATAGAGCCAATTGTTATTTTCAGTGTAGTTGCCGGTGGCAAACGGATCAAAGCTTGCCACGGCATTACACCTTAATAACCACAACATAAAAAACTTACATGATATTGCCAATCAATCCTTCGTCGTTACCCGGTAACCAGTCTGTGATAGAGACGTCTCGCAATTGTAACGACCTTCCGTTAAAGCTTAGCTTATATAAATATTTTTTCCCTTTTTCCCATTGGGTGTTAGCGGGTATGTCAAATTTGTAGGTTTCTCCGTTGATCGTGAATAAGGTCTCCACGTCTCCGGTTCCGATCGTGCCGGAAGGTGGAATTACCATGAGCCGCATAGGATCACAATATTTCTCGTTGATGAGGGTAACCGGATTCGTCAAGGATAATACCGTGGATGCGGACGTGCTACGGGCGGTAGAACCGATGATATCGCCCGTCGTGATATCGAGGGTTCCTTCGCTGACTAAAGTTGTTCCACCGGGCTTATTTCCTACTTGAACGGAACTTATAATAAAGGCACCTGTCTTGCCTTTGCTTAGGTTCAGCTGGAAAGATATAAGCGATAGGGCATGATTCATGCTGAGTAATACAAGTGGCGAGGTACTGTTGACCGCTTTTTGTCCGATCGCATGGGTTCCATACATATAATCATCGGTCTCCAATGCGTTCGGGGCCAGTTTAACAGGTATCTGCCGGGCGTTAAAATTTATATCTTCTTGATATGGATAATATGCGTATATCGTAGCTTCATTAGAGTCAAGGATCACTTCCGGACTCTGTTGCCACCGGATTTTTCCATTCACTCTATAAGCTTTTACGCTTACGTTTTTATAAGTGGATATGCCATTGTATAAATCGTCGACTGTACCGGACGTGATTTGTAGTCCGAGCATAGAGCCTTCTTTAAATTCTTGTATAAAATTGGTGGATTTTGTAGTTAGGATACGAGTCGTTATTTGGAGTGGTTTTTCATTCCAGCCGATATTCTCAAGACCTCCGAAGTCTTTGTCGTTGGAGCAACCCCAAAAGCTTAAAATCATACTGGTAAAGAGTACTAAATTTCTCATTATTTTACTTATTTTTGTGTGAAACTTCTGGATGCAAATATCGGGTGGTTAAGGGGAAAGGGAGGTGCATACGGTCTAAAACGTCGGTGAAATCGTATAAAATTAGATCGTTCAAATTGTCTAAGGCGTTCATATTGTTAACTGAGGGGTCAAAAAGAACATTCGGGGGGGCGTATTGTTTAATAGATAGGAGGTAGTGTTATTATGTTGGATAAAATTCAGTTTCTACTAAGCTTACAGATATTAGGCTTTTGTGTTTTTGGTGGTATTACCCTGCTACTACGGGCCCGTGAGAATAGGGCAAAACAGATTTTGGGGTGGAGTATGTTATTATGGGCGTTTTTAGCGGCGGTACGAGTATCGGTTAACCTGTATTTAGAGGATTCAAAAGAGATATTTCATCCGGATGTGCTGATTATGGGATGTATTGTGGTAGCTACATTAGCTTGTTACGTGATAGAAGTGTTACGACCTTGCTATATGACCGTTCGCCGTTTCTTTATTTTTACCAGTCCGATATGGGTATTGGGTATTTCTTTTTTGATTTACCGGCTATCCGGTGGAAATATTCATCGTTATAACTCTTTTGGCGAGGTATTCGATACCTTGAATCTGGATGTGGTTATAAGGCTTTTGATTTTATTTTTCACGCTTCTGTATATGATCGTTCCTATTTATCTGATCTTGCGCTATAGTGAGGGATTTAAGGTGTATTTAAGGGAAAATGTATCGGACCCGGAAGATTATGATCTGGACTGGTTGAAAAAGACCATGCTGATCCTTTCTTCTATGTATATTTTTTATTTGGTATTGTTGTTTACGGATCGGGTTAGCCTATATGTAATCGACAAAACGTTTTTATTGGTTTTATGGTACTATTTCTTTTATAAGGCCTTGTTCCTAAAGGTTATCCATTTGGATCACACATTCGAGAGCGGATGGGGATTACCCGATTTGGAGGAGGATACGGATGATGATCAAGGTAGTGAGGAACAGAAAGGCATCATACGCCAAAGGTATGTTGAGGAAGTACAGGCGTGGTTTGAACGTGAAAAGCCCTATCTACGGGAAGATTTACGCTTAACGGATTTACAGCGGATCTTCCCGATGAGCCGCTCTTATCTATCCCAATTGTTTAATAAAGAATTAGGTTGTTCCTTCTCGGATTACGTAAACCATTTCAGGGTAGAGGAAAGCAAACGTTTATTGGAAGCCGAACCTCTGGCCAGTATACAAGAGATAGCCGAACGTTCGGGCTTCCATTCTATCAGTACGTTCCGTCGTGCGTTTATTAAGCAGACAGGGGTTATTCCTTCCGAATACAGGAGAGACGGGAACGAGTCAATTTAACCGGTAACTGACGAAAGCGAATCGCTTGCTATCGGGTGCCCAAGAGTTTACGTTTATCGTACCTTGCCCGCCGAATAGTTTGACTAAAGTCTTAGGTTCTCCGCCCTCGGCTGGCATAAGGCGTAACTCTACGTTTTTATTGGCGAGGTGTTGTCCGGGTTCCAGATCACCTTTTGTATAGGTGATGAAAATGATTTGTTTTCCATCCGGAGAGATGTGGGGAAACCAAGAATTTCGGGTCTCATCGAATGTCATCTGGGTTTGTTCGGAACCATCCGCCTTCATGCGCCAGACTTGCATAAGCCCGGTACGTACGGAGTTGAACCAGATATATTGTCCGCAAGGGGAGTATTCGGGGCCATCGTCCAAACCTTCGGCTGTCGTAAGACGTTTTTCTTCTCCGCCTAGGGCAGGAATGACGTAAACATCAAAATTACCGTTTCTCTCGGCGCAATAAGCGAGTTGTTTTCCGTCGGGGCTCCATCCGTGTAGGTAGCTAGGACCGAGTGGGGTAATCAACCGGGGAACACCTCCTTCGAAAGGCAGGGTATAAACACGCGATTTACCATCTTCTTTTGTTCCGTTACTGATCGCTATTTGCTTCCCATCCGCGGAGATCACATGGTCGTTGTTGCAACGGGTCGCGTAGTCGCTATTGATTAATTGCGGCTCTCCCGGAGATTTCGGAGAGAGCTTATATAATTTTCCTCCACTATTATATACAAGCCAATTACCATCCGGAGTCCAGTTAGGTGCCTCGATCAAAAAAGGGAATTCCTTGACAACGGAACGTTGCCCGGTCGTAATGTCCATCACTTCCAGCACACTAGTCACATTCTTTTTTTGGGCATGCGTACAAAAAACGGCGATACACATACAAAGTACAGAATTGAGAAAACGTTTCATATACATATAGATTTAAAGGATATAAGAAAACCGGGTAAAATTAGCTTTACGCTATTTTACCCGGTTTCAAAGATATAATTTATTTCGATTACTCCTTATACATTGAAACGGAAATGCATGATATCTCCATCTTGCACAACATATTCCTTACCTTCAACGCTCATCTTTCCGGCCTCTTTAACAGCAGCCTCGGAGCCATAAGCGATATAATCCTCGTACTTGATCACCTCGGCACGGATAAATCCTTTTTCGAAGTCCGTATGGATAACACCGGCGCATTGAGGAGCTTTCCAGCCTTTATGGAACGTCCACGCACGACATTCGTCCGATCCGGCGGTCAAGAAGGTTTGCAGATTCAATAATTTGTAAGCCGATTTAATCAAACGGCTTACGCCAGACTCTTCCAATCCGATTTCTTGTAAGAACATCTGGCGTTCCTCATAGGTATCGAACTCAGCGATCTCGCTCTCGATCTTAGCGGCGACTACTAGAATCTGGGCATCCTCGTCTTTAACCGCCTCGCGTACGGCATCTACATATTTATTGCCGTTTACGGCGCTAGCCTCATCCACGTTACAAACATACATGACAGGTTTATCCGTCAGCAAGAATAAATCGTGGGCAATGCGTTCCTCGTCTTTCGTATCAAAAGAAACGGTACGTGCGCTTTTTCCTTGTTCTAAAGCCTCTTTGTATTTACAAAGTACCTCGTAAGCGATCTTGGCTTGCTTATCACCTCCAGTTTGCGCTTGTTTTTGCACCTTGGCGATACGGCTGTCTATCGTTTCCAAATCCTTGATCTGAAGCTCATAGTCAATGATCTCCTTATCACGGACCGGGTCTACACGTCCGTCCACGTGCACGATATTATCGTCGTCGAAGCAACGCAATACGTGCAAGATAGCGTCTGTCTCACGGATATTAGCCAAGAACTTATTGCCTAATCCCTCGCCTTTACTCGCTCCTTTCACCAATCCGGCGATATCCACGATCTCTACGGTGGTGGGGATCACTCGCTGCGGATGTTCGATTTCCGCTAGTTTATTCAGTCGCTCGTCGGGTACGGTGATCACGCCTACATTCGGTTCGATCGTACAGAACGGAAAGTTCGCTGATTGTGCCTTCGCGTTGGATAGGCAATTGAAAAGGGTAGACTTTCCTACGTTCGGAAGTCCCACAATGCCACATTGTAATGCCATATTATTATCGTATTTTTTATTATCAATCTGTTATATAGTCGCTTCAAGCGACTTGTTTTGAGTTCGCAAAGATAATCAATTTTAGGCTGATACGGTTATTTTCTTAGGCTTTCTCTTCATGCTTAACCGGTTGCCTCATCGATTGTTTGTTTAATAATGTTTTAACGAGTTTGTTCATAGGCTTCTTTACTAATGTTATTTTTTACTTAGGTTGTTCTCTCATATTTCCGGTAAAAGAAAGTCAATAACAAGAATCCGATAAAAGCGAATCCGGAACCTATCAAGGCCGGATATTTATAACCAAGGCCGACCTCCAATGGTAACCCACCACAATAAGCTCCGATAGCATTTCCTAAATTGAACGCAACTTGTACGCTGGCGGCTCCCAGCATCTCTCCACCTTTGGAGTAACGGATCAATAATACTTGTTGAGGGCTTGAGACGGCGAATAATCCCGCCGTACACAGACACATCAGCAAGACATTTAACCAAGATATTTGTGCCAAGAAGAAGACGAGCAGTAGGGCTACGCAAATCATGCCTTGCGCTATGGCCGCTACCCGTCCGGGCATATATTTATCGGATAGGCGGCCACTGATCAAGTTGCCCGCTACCATACCGAAACCTGCCAATACCATTAGAACAGTAAGGCTTTCGGCCGAGAAGCCGGATACTTGTGTCAATAGCGGGCTGATATAGCTATACCAGCAAAATACACCTCCGTTACCTAGCATTGTCGCCCCTAGGATTAACCATGGCGCTTGAGTCTTAAGAAAACGAAATTGTCCTTTAAAGCCAGTATCCGGAAGGTTCTCTACCATAGGTACCCATCTCCAGATGTAATATAAGATGGCTATGCCCCAGCAACCAACCAGTAAGAAAGTCAGACGCCACGAGAGCATGGTGCTGAGGGCCGTCCCCAACGGGACACCGAATAGGTTGGCGATCGTCATCCCCGCTATCATGATAGAGACAGCCTCGGAGCCTCTTCCTTTATCAGCAAGCTTTTCGGCTACGATGGAGCCAACACCGAAGTAAGCTCCGTGAGGCAATCCAGAGATGAAGCGGGCTATCATCAATACCCAGTAATTAGACGCTAATGCGGCGCATAAATTACCGATCATCATAATCCCTACTAAAACAAGCAAAATGTGTTTTAATGGATATCTACGGGCGATAATCAACATGGGAGCGCCTACGCAAACCCCTAGTGCATAAGCTGAGATCAGATGCCCGGCTGTAGCAATGCTGATGTGTAAATCTTTCGCGATGTCGGGTAGGATACCCATCATTACGAACTCGGCAATCCCCAGCCCAAGGGTACCGAAAGCTAAAGCGATCAAACTTTTTTTCATAACCTAAAATGCTCAACAATCTTTTCGAGCGCAAATATAGTGTATAGTATACATTATTATTTGCTTTTCGGAATGTTTTTAGGGGAAAGTTTTGCGTTTCGTGATGGGCTGTTAGGGTCTTAAAAAAACATGTACGTCTTTCAAGAAAAAGTCGTACGTGTTTTCAGGAAAACACGTACATGTTTTTTTAAGGGGAATTCCGGCATTATTTTAATGCGCCTCCAACCAGTTTTCTCCCTCGCCGCAATCGGCGATCAAGGGGACTTGTAGTTTCATGACGTTTTCCATTTCCTCCAGCACGATTTTCTTTACCTCCTCGGCCTCCTCTTTGTAGACATTGAAGTTTAACTCATCGTGTACTTGGAGGATCATCTTGCTTTTCAATCCCTCTTCCTCAAAGCGTTCGTAAATGCGTACCATCGCTAGTTTGATGATATCGGCGGCGCTCCCTTGGATAGGGGCATTGATTGCGTTTCGCTCGGCATAGCCGCGTACGACGGCGTTGTGTGAGTTGATATCCGAAAGGAAACGCTTGCGCTTGAAAATGGTCTCTACGTATCCTTTTTCCTTGGCTACTTTGATGCTCTCCTCCATGTATTCCTTGATGCGGGGGTAGGTGCTGAAATAACCGTCTATCAGTTCCTTGGACTCAGAACGAGGGATGCCCAGACGCTCGGCGAGCCCGAAGACGGAGATGCCGTAAATGATACCGAAGTTGGCGGTTTTCGCCTTCCGGCGCATATCGCTGGTTACTTTTTCTACCGGGATTCCGTAGATATTGGCGGCGGTAGCGGCGTGAATATCCGCTCCGCTTTGGAAAGCCTCGATCATATGCGGGTCACCACTCAGGTGGGCCATGATACGAAGCTCGATTTGGGAGTAGTCGGCGGAGAAGAAGAGGCAATCCGCATTATCCGGGATAAACGCCTTACGGATCTTGCGGCCAAGATCGTCCCGTACCGGAATGTTTTGCAGGTTCGGATTGGTAGAGCTGAGGCGTCCGGTAGATGTTACCGCTTGGTTGAAAGAGGTATGTATCTTTCCGGTCTGCGGATTGATCAACTCGGGTAGAGCGTCGATATAGGTACTTAATAATTTTTTAAGTCCGCGGTATTCAAGAAGCTTGCCGATGATGGGATGTTTGCTGCGAAGTTTCTCCAATACATCCTCGCTGGTACTGTAACCGCCTGTTTTGGTCTTCTTCGCTTTCTCGTCCAGCTTCAAGCGGTCGAAAAGGATTTCGCCGACCTGTTTCGTGGAGTTGATGTTGAATTCCGTGCCGGCCAGCTCGTAAACCTCTTGCTCCAGTTTGTTCATGGAGGCGGTAAGTTCGCCCGAAGATTGCTTAAGCGCTACTGTATCCAGCGTGACGCCGGTAGCCTCCATTTCCACTAATACATATATTAATGGCATCTCGATCGTGGTGAAGAGGGATTCCAGTCCTTCTTTCTTCAACTCGGGTGCGAAATAATTCTTTAGCTTGAGCGTGATGTCCGCATCCTCGGCGGCGTATTCGGCGATTTGCTCCACGGGTACGTTTCGCATCGATAACTGGTTCTTTCCTTTTGGGCCGATCAGTTCCTCGATGTGGACGGTCTGGTACTTGAGGTAGGTCTCCGCTAGGTAATCCATTCCGTGCCGTAATTCCGGGTTCAGCAGGTAATGGGCGATCATCGTATCGAACAGAGGACCGGCTACCTTCACGTTGTATTTACGAAGTACCAAAATATCGAATTTGATGTTTTGCCCGATCTTTAATGATTTCGGATTTTGCAGGGCAGGGGAGAAGCGTTCCACTACTTTCGCCGCCTCTACTGAGTTGGCGGGAACAGGAACATACCAAGCCTCGTTTTCTTTCACGGCGAACGACATTCCGACCAGTCCGGCTTTCAAGGGATCGATGCCGTCGGTTTCCGTGTCAAAAGCGAAAAATTCTTGACCCAATAAAAAGTGGGCTAAATCGGCTTGTTTTTCCTCTGTATCAGTTAAATAATAGTTATGGGGGGTGGACTTTAAGTCCGTGAGAATCGATTTTTTTGGCTCTTCCGTACTCTCGGGCGTAAAAATCGCGAACAAATCGCCTTGAACGGGACCTTTCGGAGCGGCTTTGACCGGCTCAGAACTTAGTTTGTTAATAAATGTTCTAAATTCCAATTCTGTGTAAATCTCAGTCAGCCGCTCTTCGTTTGGCTTTTCACGAACGCAACGGGCGGCATCAAACTCGATAGGGACATCCGTTTTGATCGTCGCCAAGAATTTGGAGAAACGGATTTGCTCGGCGTTCTCCTCCACCTTCTTCTTTTGCGCGCCTTTCAACTTATCAGTGTTCGCTAACAGGTTCTCGATGCTTCCGAATTCGGTCAGTAGTTTTTGAGCGGTCTTCTCGCCGACACCCGGACAGCCGGGGATATTATCGGAAGCGTCGCCCATCAGTCCCAGCAAGTCGATCACTTGCTCCGTACTCGTGAGGCCGTACTTGTTTAAGACCTCAGGCACGCCCATGATCTCGTAATCGCCTCCGAATTTCGGACGATACATAAATATATGTTCGGACACCAATTGGCCGTAATCTTTATCCGGCGTCATCATGTACACCTCGAAGCCTTCCTTCTCCGCCTGTTTGGATACGGTGCCGATCACATCGTCCGCCTCGTAGCGGGGTACTTCCAGAATCGGAATATTGTAAGCCTCTATGATTTCTTTAATGATAGGGACGGATTGACGGATCACTTCCGGCGTCTCTTCCCGTTGTGCCTTGTATTGCTCGAAGGCCTCATGGCGGAAGGTCGGTCCCTTCGGGTCAAAGGCCACCGCTATATGAGTCGGGTTCTCACGTTTTAATACATCCTCCAGACTGTTGATAAAACCGAAAATGGCGGAGGTATTCACACCCTTGGAGTTGATACGCGGATTCTTGATGAAGGCGTAATAGGAGCGATAAATTAACGCATACGCATCTATAAGGAATAACTTCATTACTTTTAACACGTTTTAGTGGGACAAAATCTGGGTAAATGTACGAAAAAACTCGCTTACTCGATAGTTTTTGTTACTTTTGCGAATCTTTGCATGGAATTATGGATGAAAGAAGGAAAATAGAAGAACCGGTTTCCGCTGAATTTGAACGTTTCAATAAGGATTTCGAGGCATCTCTACGCAGCGAGACGACCCGGTTACAATCGGCTATCGACGTTATACTGAATTCTACCGGGAAGCATGTGCGTCCGTTATTGGTGCTCCTTACCGCCAAGGTCTGTGGACAGGTTACGGATAACACGATCAATTCCGCTGTCTTGCTGGAGCTTTTGCATACCGCCACGTTGATTCACGATGACGTGATCGATGAGACGAAGCAACGTCGTGGCGTTCCCTCATTGAACGCTATCTTCGATAACCGTATTTCCGTGTTGGTAGGTGATTATGTGCTTTCTACCGCTTTGATCCGTTCCATACAAACCGGCGATTTGCGGATTGTCGGGATTATCTCTAATTTAGGCAGAGACTTGTCCGAAGGTGAGATCAAGCAATTGGAGACCGCCGAGGAGAGTATCCTAGACGAGAATTGCTATCTGCAAGTGATCAAGAAGAAGACGGCTACCTTGCTTTCCGCTTGCACGGAGATTGGGGCCATTTCATCGGGCGCCTCTGCGGAGGTGATCGCTCTTTGCCGTGAGTTTGGCGAGTATCTGGGGTATTGCTTCCAGATCAAGGATGATATCTTTGATTATTTCAAGGAGGCGAATATCGGTAAGCCGACGGGAAATGACATTCGTGAGGGTAAGGTTACGCTTCCATTATTATATGCCTTGCGGCAGGGTAGGGAAGAGGAGGCCGCCCGTTATTTGGATATGATTTTACGGAAAGATTTCGCGGCGGAGAATGTCGATTCCTTGATCGAGTTCGCCAAGGCGAATGGTGGAATCGAATATGCCGAGGCCCGCATGAAGGAATATCATGATAAGGCGGTCGATGTTCTTTTGAGATTGCCAGAGTCTGAGGCACGGACATCCTTGATCCAGCTGGCCGATTATATCATGACTCGCTCCAAATAGAAATTCCTTTATCTATTAGTTGTAGAGAGATGGCTCTTGTTCGTAAAAAAGTAAGTATGCTTCAATAGCCAATGAAGTTAACTTACTTGACGAAGTCAGTTAACTTCGATGCCAAGGTAAGTTAACTGACTTTGAGAGTGCTTACCGGACACAGGATTCTAAGCCATCTGCGCCCGGTTTATTAGAATGGACTATTTCCCGAGTCGTTTTTCTATATCACCGACCAGACTGCTCGCTCCTATACGGAACAAATCTTTGTTAAGCCATTCATCGCCTAGTATCTCCTTTACGATCGTATAATATCGAACTGCGTCTTCCGCCGTGCGTACGCCTCCGGAGATCTTGATGCCAACCTTGTTTCCGGTGATGGAATGGTAGGTTTTGATGGCCTTGCACATGGTATAGGCGGCCTCGAAAGTGGCTCCCGGGTATCCTTTGCCGGTAGAGGTCTTGATGAAGTCCGCGCCGGAATACATGGCTAGGATGGATGCTTTTTGGATGTTCTCCGTTGTGACTAAAGCTCCGGTCTCTAAGATTACCTTTAAATGGGCGTGGCGACAGCTCTCCTTGATCTCTTGCAATTCCTCGGTCAATTCCTCGAAATTGTCTTCCATGAAATAGCCTAGGTTCATGACAACGTCGATTTCATCGGCTCCTTGCATGACTGCCATGGCCGTTTCGGCGATCTTGACTTCCGTAAATGTCTGTGAGGAAGGAAAACCTCCGGCAACCGACGCAATCTTAACCTCTTGCGCAGTAAGTGCCTGCTTAACCGTTTCCACGAATAGGGGATAGACGCAAATAGCGGCTACGTTCGGGACATCCGGACGAGTTCCCTCGAAATCATTTACCGTGTCTACCATCTTCCAGATACTTTCTTTGGTATCCAGGCTGGTTAATGAGGTCAAGTCGATGCAACCATGAATCGTTTTCAATACTTCCGGTGTAAAGTTCTCTTGGAAATGTTTCTCTAAAAGAGCGTTTACAGCCTCACTGGTCTGGGTATCCGGCAGGGCCGGCTCAAACTTATTGAAAGCTTCATGATAACGGTCTATCTGTACGGAATTTGATTCGTGTTCATGTTCATGATGATGATCATGTCCACATTCGCAATCGTGATGATGTGCCATATGCTTATAGTTTTTGATTGTTTATATGTCGTTCTTTATCTCGGTCTGTTTTCTTTTGGAGATTCTTCTCGAAAGCGGCGGTAAGATCTACTCCGGTCTGGTTGGCCAGACAGAGCAATACCCATAACACATCCGCCATTTCATCGCCTAAATCCCGGTGTTTGTCACTTTCCTTGAAAGACTGCTCACCGTAGGTACGTGCCATGATCCGGGCTAGCTCGCCCACTTCCTCGGTGAGGATGGTCATATTGGTAAGCTCATTGAAATAACGGACCCCATAGGTCTTGATCCAAGCGTCTACCATTTGCTGGGCTTGTTGTAAAGTTATATCTGCCATACTTATTCTTTATTTTGAGAGTCGATAATAATAGTAACCGGCCCGTCGTTTAAAAGTTCAATTTTCATATCAGCTCCGAATGTTCCGGTTTGTACAGGTTTTCCGAGTTGAAGCCCTACCTCTTCGCAAAAAGCTTTATACATCGGAATGGCGATATCCGGTTTAGACGCTTTTAAGTAGGAGGGGCGGTTCCCTTTTTTCGTAGAGGCGTGTAAGGTAAATTGGCTGACAACCATGATCTCGCCTCCCGCTTCGATAACCGAGCGGTTCATGACCCCGTTTTCATCGTCAAATATGCGTAGGTTGGTGATCTTTTTTGCCAACCATTCAATGTCTTCTTGCGTATCCTTGTCCTCGATACCGACTAATACCAATAGCCCCTTTCCAATTTTGGACTTAAGCTGTCCGTCTATCGTGACGGAAGCGTGCTGCACACGTTGTGTAACTGTTCTCATCTTGTTCGCTTTTGTTCTATTTTTGTTCGCTTTCTGTTCGCTTTCCATCCAGTCCCTCTTGTAGTGCCTTGGCTTTCGCCTCGCCAATCACGGATTTCAGTTCCTCGAAGCTTGCTTCCTTGATTCGTTTTACGCTTTTAAAGTGACGTAAAAGTAATACTTTTGTCTTTTCACCGATACCCTTAATGGTGTCTAATTCGGATTTTGTCTGGGTCTTACTTCGTTTATCCTTGTGGAAAGTGATGGCGAAACGGTGTACCTCGTCTTGTATCCGGGTAAGCAGATGGAATAGCGGACTGTCCAAACGCATGCCAACGGTTACGGGTGGGAACCCGAATAATAACTCCGAGGTCCGGTGCTTACCATCTTTCGCTAGTCCGGCGATTGGAATGGACAAGCCTAATTCATCTTCTACCACCGAGCGAACCACTTCCATTTGCCCCTTTCCACCGTCTGTTATAATTAAGTCGGGTAGGGGAGATCGCTCCTCGATTGCCCGCCCGTAACGCCTACGGACAACTTCTTTCATAGAGGCGTAATCATCCGGACCGACTACGGTCTTTATATTGTATTTACGATACTCCTGCTTGGACGGTTTTCCCATCTTGAATACCACGCAAGCCGCTACCGCATCGCTTCCCTGTATGTTTGAATTATCGAAACATTCGATATGAGCAGGCAATTTCTCCAAATGCAAGGCCTCTTGGATCTCTTTCAAGATACGGGTATTCCGTTGTTCCGGATTCAACTTTTCCGCTTGCTTCAAGCGGTCAACCTTAAACTGCTTGACGTTCATCTCGGATAAATCGAGCAGTTTCTTTTTATCCCCTCTTTGGGGAATGGTGAAGGTGACATTCTCTAGTTGCATATCCAGCTTGAAAGGCACGATAATCTCCCGGGCGGTGCTTTTAAAACGATTCCGCATCTCGATAATACCGAGGCTTAACAATTCCTCCTTACTCTCGTCCAATCGTTTTTTATACTCGAATGTATAGGCTTGTACGATCGCCCCGTTTCCGATATGCATAAAGTTCACATAAGCGGAATGGTCATTCTCTATGATCGTGAATACATCTATATTATGTAGCATCGGGGTTACGACCGTAGATTTAGAACGGTAGTTCTCGATGACTTCGTATTTTTCCTTGATCTTTTGCGCTTCCTCAAACTTGAGCTCGGCAGCGAGCGATTGCATCTCCTCATAGAGGTGTTTGCTGATTTGCGAGATGTTGCCTCGCAGAATCTCTTTGATCTCGGAAATATTTTGCTGGTATTCTTCCAATGATTGCAAGCCTTCACAAGGCCCTTTACAACGCTTGATATGGTATTCCAGACAAACCTTATAGCGTCCTTGTGCGATGGATTCGGGAGTGAGGGGATATTTACAAGTGCGTAAAGGGTAAAGTTCCTTTAGCATTTGTAGCATCACTTTCGCCGTGAACAAAGAGGGATAAGGACCGTAATATTGTGATCCGTCCCGAACGATGTTCCGGGTTTGGAAAACCCGGGGAAAGTACTCGTTCTTTACCACGATGGAAGGGTAGGTTTTGTCGTCCTTCAATAATACGTTATAGCGGGGACGATACTGTTTGATGAGGTTGTTTTCCAGTAGTAACGCGTCTTCTTCCGTATCGACGACTATATATTTGATATCCCGGATTTGCTTGACTAACACACGGGTCTTATTGCTGTCATGTACCTTGTTGAAATAAGAGGATACCCGTCGTTTTAGGTTCTTCGCCTTGCCGACGTATATAATCGTTCCGTTTTCATCGAAATACTGGTAGCATCCCGGCTTTTCCGGAATGACCGATAGGATCGTCTTGATATGTTCGTCTTTATCGGCTATCATACGAATAGGGAAGTAAATTGGAATGTCTCGCTATTGAACAAACCTTTGTTGCTAAGTTTTAAGGATGGGATCGCCAGCAATCCCATAAAAGAAAGCGTCATTTGTAATGAATCCATCGGGGATTTTAATCGCTTGATCTTTTCCTCGATCTCTTCGTAACGGCGGCTCGTCTCTTCCAATGATTCGTCGCTCATCAATCCCGCTACCGGCAAGGGCAGGAGAGTGACTTCGTCCATACTGCTTACTGCGATTCCACCTTTAGCCTTTATTACCGCATTGATCGCTTGCATAAGCTCGAAATCGGTTACGCCTATAGCGATGATGTTATGGCTATCGTGGGAAATACTTTGAGCGATGGCACCGAGCTTGAGCCCTGTTCCTTTTATAAAGGCAATAGCCGGAGGAGCCGTTTGATAGCGATTTAGAATGACGAGTTTTAAAATGTCTCGTTCTGTATCCGATTCTACAAATCCATCGAATGTATGTACAGGATATAGTTCTTCTTTCGTGATTAATTCGCTGTCTTCGCAAACAATGACACGCATCTGTTCCCCTTTCGCTTTTACCGCTAGCTTTTCTAATGTGATCGGTTTCGTGTGGAAATTATTACGATGTATAGGCTTTTGGAGTGGAAGCGTGCATTTTTCCCCATCGTATACACAGGTTCCTTGTATATAGGTTGCCTGTATGGTTAGATCCTTTAAATTGTCTACTTGGATAAAATCGGCGGAGTCTCCCTCTCGTAAGAAACCTGCGGGAATTTTATAGTGCATGGCCGGATTATAGGAAGCGGCCCGTAATACATCATATAGATCATATCCTAAATCCAGCGATTTTTTTACCATCCTATTTATGTGTCCTTTGTTTAAAAACGAAGGATGCGCGTCATCCGTACAGAACATGATTTGTTCGGGATACTCTTTCAATAGCGGATGAAGTGCGTCAAAGTTTTTCGCCGCGCTTCCTTCCCGAATAAGGACATGCATCCCAAGCTCACATTTTTCACGGCCTTTTTCTAGATAGATGGTTTCATGATCGGTGGAAATGCCAGACTCGATATATGCCTTTAGCTTGGGGCCTGTTGCTAGGGGATAATGTCCGTCGATGGGTTTCCCTGCGTTTTTCGCGGCTTCTATTTTGCGCATAACTTCCGGATCTTTATTTAAGACTCCGGGGTAATTCATCATCTCTGCCAAGAAGTGTAGATCCTCTCGTTCCAACAAACGAGCGGTTTCGTCTGCGTCTATGATCGCACCGGAGGTTTCCATAATCGTAGCCGGTACGCAAGATGGGACACCGAACCATGTGTAGAAAGGAATCCCTTTCGCGTTGTCGAGCATATATTCGACTCCTTCGGTACCCATTACATTCGCTATCTCATGAGGGTCCGCCACGGCACCGATACTGCCATGGCGTACGGCTGCGTGAATGAATGCCGCAGGGGTTACCATGCTACTCTCTATATGGACATGCGCGTCAATAAAGCCGGGGAGGAGGTAAGATCCCTCATCTTGTCCGGTAGGGATTACCTTTTTGATGCGCCCGTTTTGAATTGAAATCTCTGCCCCAAAGGTGCGCCTGTTGATTATATCTACCAGATTTCCTCGTATAACCAGTGTTTTAGCTTCATTCATTTGAATATCTCCTTTAATATGTTTCACGTGGAACATTTCGTGTTTTATCTTCCGAGCAGTACCAAAAGGATGTTGATGTCGCTAGGGGAAATACCCGGGATGCGGCTCGCTTGAGCGATCGTGTCGGGGTCTATCCGGGTCAATTTCTGGCGGGCTTCCGTAGATAAAGACTGGATAGAATTGTAATCGAATTTACCCTTGATCCGGATATTCTCTAAGCGGTTTATCTTGTCCGCTATGATTTGCTCTCGTTTGATGTAGCCGCTATACTTAATCAATATCTCGGCGGCCTCGATGATCTCTTCCTTACGAGAGGCCGGGACTTTGTCCAGCTCCGCACGAAGGGCCGGAACTAGATCCGCAAGGTTCTCCAAGGTAGTCTGCGGACGGAGTACGACATCGAATAATTTGCAACCATGGGATAGGGGGGCTGTGCCCAGTTTCTCCAAACCGCTATTTATATATTGAGGCTTTACGGAGTAGGTCTCCGCAAAACGGATGATAGCGTCACGGCTCTCTTTTTTCTCTCGCAGTAAATCGTAGCGGTCTTGTTTGGCCAATCCCATTTGGTAGGATTTCTCGGTGAGTCGCATATCTGCGTCGTCTTGGCGCAGTAAGATGCGGTACTCCGCACGAGAGGTAAACATACGGTAAGGCTCGTCTACGCCTTTTGTTACCAAATCATCGATAAGGACACCGATATAAGCCTCATCCCTTCCGAGGATAAAAGGTTGTCCGCCGTGGCAATTGATGTGGGCGTTGATACCCGCTACCAAACCTTGTCCGCCGGCTTCCTCGTATCCGGTAGTCCCGTTGATCTGTCCGGCGAAGAAAAGATTTCGGATTTGTTTGGTCTCCAAATTGTGTCTTAGCTGAGTCGGGTCGAAGAAATCGTATTCAATCGCATATCCGGGACGATAGATTTGCACGTCACGGAAAGCGGGGATCGCTTGGAGCGCACGAAGCTGGATATCCAAGGGTAGGGAAGAGGAGAAGCCATTTAGGTAGTATTCCTGCGTGGTCTCGCCTTCCGGCTCTAGGAATAGTTGATGTTGCGTCTTGTCGGCGAACGTCACGATTTTCGTTTCGATACTAGGACAATAACGGGGACCGATACTTTTGATCTGTCCATTATAAAGAGGAGAGTCGGGGAGACCTTCCCGTAATATATCGTGGCAAGTCTCGTTCGTAAAGGTAGTCCAGCAACTCAATTGTTTTAATTTACGATGACTGGTATCCATGTAGGAGAACTTATGGAAATCGTTCTCCCCCGGTTGTTCCTCCATTTCATCGAAGTGAACGCTCCGGCCATCGATACGGACCGGTGTTCCGGTTTTCATGCGATCTGTTTGGATACCTAAAGAGATAAGTTGCTCGGTAAGTCCGGTCGCCGCAGGCTCGGCGATACGTCCGCCCCGTATCTGGGTTCTTCCGATATGAAGCAGGCCGTTTAGGAAGGTCCCGTTCGTAAGCACCACCGCTCCGGCACGGAATACGACATTCATTCCCGTACGAACGCCGCAGACTTGTCCATGCTCGATAATCAGTTCTTGAACCATATCCTGCCAGATGGATAGATTCGGCATATTCTCCAGTATGCCCCGCCAGCAATCGATAAAACGGGCACGGTCGCTTTGGGCACGCGGGCTCCACATGGCCGGTCCTTTGCTACGGTTTAACATACGGAATTGGATAGCGGTCTGGTCGGTCACGATTCCCATATATCCGCCTAGCGCATCGATCTCTCGTACGATCTGTCCTTTGGCGATTCCCCCGACTGCCGGGTTACAACTCATCTGGGCGATCTTGTTCATGTCCATCGTGATCAAAAGCGTCTTTGATCCTAGATTCGCCGCGGCGGCGGCGGCTTCACAGCCGGCATGTCCTGCGCCTACTACTATTACGTCGTAATTGAAAGTCATTTTTATTCCCTTTTATTTTACGCGAAGATAGTGAGTGTTCGTGAAAGAATTCGTTTATATTTGTATAATAAATACATACATTGTTTTCAGGTTTAACGAACTAAAGATTTAAGCTGCTATGAATTCTATTCAATGCCGTATCCTTGTTTTTCTGGTTTTACTGACCTCTTGCTTCAGTCCGGTTTGTGGGAAAGATAAGAAACCTCGTCAAGCGATCGAGAAGTTATCGATCGATGGTCCCTATCTATTGAAAGCCGATGATGGTAGTATGCGTGCGATATCTGTAGACGGGAAAGGCCGGTTATTGGATAAGCATTATAAAAGTATACCTACCACCTTTTCATTCGAGGTGTTTTCCGATAACGGGGAGAGATTGTTTCCGGTAACCATACACTCCGTCTCTCGTCCGGAATGGAAAGATGTGCAACCTGAGAAGACGTTTGTTCTTTCAGATCCACATGCGAACTGGTCTTGTTTCGCCTCCCTGTTAAAGGCGGGAAAAGTGATCGATGCGGACTATAATTGGATTTTTGGGACTAACCAATTGGTGATAATCGGTGACGTCTTTGACCGGGGCGTGGATGTACTCCCTATCTATTGGTTGATCTACAAATTGGAGAAAGAAGCGGAAGATGCCGGTGGAAAAGTGACTTTCTTAATCGGAAATCATGAGACCATGGTTCTGGGAAATGATTTGCGATATACGAAGAAGAAATATACTCAATTGGCGGATACTTTAGGAATGACCTATCCGGAGCTTTGGCAGAAAAGCGAGTTGGGACATTGGTTGAAAACTCGTAACTCTATACAAGTGGTCGGAGATAACCTGTTTGTCCATGCTGGGTTGAGCAAGGAGTTTTTAGACCGGAATTACGATATCCCTACCGTGAATGAGATCGTGAGCGATGGTCTCTTCTTAACGAAAAAAGAACGTAATGCAGATAAAGGCTCCGATCTTTCTTTTATGTTCGCTACGTATGGACCGATCTGGTATCGGGGTATGGTACGTAGCGCAGATAAGTATCATCCGCTAGACCGGGATGATTTGCGGAAAATATTAGAGAAATATAATGTGAACCGCATCTTTGTAGGTCATACCATTTTCGATGATATCACGACTTTCTATCATTATAAAGTGATTGCCGTGAATGTTGATAATCAAGAAAACAAGGAGAAGGAACGAGGCCGTGGTGTCATGATCGAGAAAGACGGTTCTATGTTTGTCGTATATGATTCCGGAAAACAAGAGCCGTTATTAACCGAGTAATATTTGGTGCTTGAGCTGTCACGACTGCTACCATCATGGTAGAGGAAGAAGTGCCTCCCCTAATGTGAACTAATGAGATAGGGAGTGCAACTTTTATGTATCTTAAATCATCTATAAATATAGATATGTTTTAAATGTAGGAGTTATGAAAAAAGTTGTATTACTGTTTATCTTGTTTGTTTTCTCTTTGTCGCAAGCCGATGCTCAAGAGTTCCATTTTATTCCTAGGATTGGCTTGAATTTGGCAAATACTTATCCGGAAAGTTTTGCGGATATGCGTCCGGGGTTAAATATTGGTGTGGCGGAGGAAATACGTTTTAGTAAACTGTTTGCTTTAGAACCGGGTGTTTATTATTCTATGCAAGGTTATCAACAGGAAAACGCTAAAGGCGAGACAGCCCGGCTAAAGGCGGATTATTTAAATATTCCTGTTTACGCTAAATTTTATTTGTATCGGGGATTCCATCTTTTCGCGGGCCCACAAGTTGGCTTTAATGTAAGGGCGAAAGCTTCGAATTATATTTTCGTCTCGGCTCCTACTCCGGTGCACCAGAGCGAGTACGATTTTTCCGGTGATAAAAAAGAAGAGATCCGAAATTGTGATTTCTCTGTTTTGATGGGGCTTGGCTATACCTTTGACATGGGATTAGTTATCTCCGCCAATTATAATTTAGGATGTACTCATTTCTTTAAGGAGCCGGAATACTCATTCGGTGGAAGCAATCATTTTAGGGGAAAAGATCATAATGGGGTTATTCAATTCAATCTAGGATGGCGTTTCTGATCTCCAGTAAATCGTGAATTAAGAGAGATCGCTTGTTCCTCGTTCAGCCTTGCGGCATGGCTACACAGGCAATGGACTGCTTTCGGGCATTGCTCGTCCGTGGCGTAGCAATACGTGTAATCGTAAGGTATGTCTTCTGTTTTCATGTTGTCTGTATTATTTTTATTTATTTCAACAATAGTCTGCTCTCAACCGCCTCTAATATCTTCATTTGCTGGATCGCTATTTGATTAAGCTTTATTAGTCGTTCACGCTGGGTAAGTCCTTCATCAATAAATACAGCATTCAGGCTTTCCATATTCGATAAACAGATAAGTTCATTAATAGTCGCATAGTCACGAATGTTACCTTTTAATTCGGGATTGGCTTCCCGCCATTGTTTAGCGGTTGTGCCGAATAGAGCGACATTAAGAATATCGGCTTCGTTTGCGTATATAAAGCTTACCTGTTGCGGGGTTAACTCTATGGGGATGAGATTATGCTTGATAGCGTCGGTATGGATGTGATAGTTTATTTTGGAGAGTTCTCGTTTGGCAGTCCAGCCGATTTGTTTCTGTTCCTCTTCTTTTAGGCGTTGAAACTCTTTAACGATATATAATTCAAATTCAACAGAGATCCAACTTGCGAATTTGAAAGCTATATCCTTATGAGCAAAGGTGCCTCCATATCTTCCGGATTTGGAGATAATACCAATTGCCGCTGTTGTATTTATCCATTTTTGTGGAGAAAGGGTAAAAGCATTTAACCCTGCTTCCTTTTTAAACCCCTCGAATTCGAGGGGTTTAAAATTAGGATTATATAAACTTTCCCATATACCTAAATATTCAATGGTATTACGATTACGCATCCAATTGCCAATTACTGCTGTCGGATCATCGCTTTTGTACTTTGCGATGTCGGTAAGTGAGATATAGTCATTCTTATTTATAGATATGATCATGACACTTGTATTTTGGACTGTGATTTTCTCCATAATTTTCTTCAGATAAGATTTGTAGTATAAATTTGTTTCTGGTTAACATCTCTTTACCGACATTCCTCCGGCAAGATCGCTAACGCTCTGTTCTCGTTCTCCTCCATGATCTCCCGCTCGCCGGGGCCTTTGTCGTTGATACCGCAAAGGTGCAGGATGCCGTGGATGATGGTACGGTGGAGTTCCTCGTTATAATCCGTGTGGAATGTCTCGGCGTTTGTCCTGACCGTATCGAGGCTGATGAACAGGTCACCCGAGATCTTATTTCCTTCCGTATAATCAAAGGTGATGATATCCGTGTAATAATCGTGTTGGAGATATTGGCGGTTTACCTCCAAGATCTTCTCGTCCGAGCAGAAGATGTAACTGATATCGCCTGTCTTCTTCCCGTAGGTCTCGGCTACCGCCTTGATCCATCCGCTGACCGCTTTTTTCTTGATTGCCGGGAGCTGGATATCCTCGGCGTAATATGCTATTGCCATAAGGTCTATTTATCGTATTGAAATTTCGTTACAAATGTAATCAATAGATTTTAAATAGATTCATTTCAAATCTATTGATTGTATAGAATGTTAAAAGAACAGGTAAGCCATCGCTATCGCCGCTATCGCCCCGGCCAGATCCGCTAACAAGGCGCATTGCACCGTATAGCGGGTATTACGGATACCTACGCTACCGTAGTAAAGAGCAACTACATAGAATGTCGTATCGCAAGAGCCCTGAACGATGGATGACAGGCGACCGACGAAAGAGTCCGCTCCATACGTGTTCATGGCGTCCAGCATCATGCCCCTAGCCCCGCTCCCGCTTAACGGTTTCATCAACATGGTAGGTAGCGCTTCCACGAAATCCGTGTTGAGCCCTATCGAAGCAATGCCGAAACGAACGCCTTGTATGATGAAATCCATCGCTCCGGAAGCCCGGAAGACACCGATACCTACTAGGATAGCTACCAGATAAGGAATAATCGTTATAGCAGTCTGGAA
This sequence comes from Parabacteroides sp. AT13, assembly GCF_002272965.1. NCBI lineage: Bacteria > Pseudomonadati > Bacteroidota > Bacteroidia > Bacteroidales > Tannerellaceae > Parabacteroides > Parabacteroides sp. AT13. The sequence continues at coordinate 1,869,695 of NZ_NQMH01000001.1, forward strand.
ACCTTCTTTCGCCCCTTCTATAAAAGCATCATATACATTGATCTTTTTACGCATGCCGCTGATGATAAATCCGCAGATAATGGTAAAAAGAAGCGTGTTGGCGAATAAAGTCGAATACAAGGAAACTTGCTCCTGTTCCATCGAGTTAAATAGCCATACCAGGCCTCCGATAAATAATCCCAGTCCCCCGAAAAACAGGACTAGGTTCCGTTGGAGGATATTGATCTTCTGCCGTACGCAAACCGCTAAAATAGCGACTAAGGTTGATGTGAATGTAGCGAGCATGATCGGCAGGAATACGTCTGATGGATTCGCCGCTCCTAACTGCGCCCGGTACATCATGATGGTGATCGGGATCAAGGTCAGTCCCGAGGCATTGATGCATAAGAACATCACCATGGAGTTGCTGGCGGATTCTTTATTCGGGTTTAATTCCTGTAACTGTTGCATGGCTTTCAATCCCATTGGCGTGGCGGCATTATCCAGTCCCAGTAAATTTGCCGATAGGTTCATGAAGATAGAACCGGTCACGGGATGGTCTCTTGGGATATCCGGAAAAAGCTTGCTGAATACGGGAGCCGCCAATCGTGCGAACGCTTGTATCACCCCCCCCTTCTCACCGATCTTCATGATGCCCAGCCAAAGCGACAAGATCCCCGTTAATCCTAACGAAATCTCGAAACCCGTCTTGGCCGAAGCGAAAGAAGCGTTGATAATCTCGGTAAAAACGGCGGTATCCCCACCAATGACCAGTTTACCTACGGCCACGACGAAAGCGATCAAGAAGAAAGCGATCCAAATATAGTTTAGTACCATAATAAATATATATTGGTCACAAATTTAGGAATTAATTGCCAATTGATTTGTATTTTTGCTTTTTGAATAACAAATAGATCCAAGATGAAGATATTAGTGACATACGACATGTTCCGCGAGGGATTTACCGAGTTGGAAAGTAAGTACGAGGTAACCTTTCCCGAAGGAAGAGATTTTACGTATGAGGAGGTTTTCGAGATGATACCGGAGTACGATGTGCTCTGCTCCATGTTCGATTTCCCGGTAAACAAAGAGTTGATCGACCATGCGTCGAAATTGCGGCTGATCGCTAACTACGCCGTTGGTTATAATAATATCGATGTGGCCTACGCCCTCGAGAAAGGCTTGACGGTAGCGAATACGCCTGATCCTGTCACGGCCCCTACCGCCAATATCGCTTTAGGCTTGATGCTGGATACCGCCCGGCGTATCACGGAATGTGATCGTAAGCTGCGTACGCTTGGTAAGGACATGAAGGTCGGTGTACTGGAGAACCTCGGTATGCCGGTTACCGGACAGACCTTGGGCATTATCGGTATGGGACGTATCGGCAAGGCCTTGGCGAAACGGGCGAATGCTTTGGGCATGGATGTGATCTACCACAATCGCCGTCAGCTTTGCATCGAGGACGAGACCAAATTGAATGTTACCTACGTCTCCAAGGAAGAGCTTCTGGCGAAAGCCGATTTCGTATCCTTGAACGCCCCTTATACCCCCGATACCTATCATATCCTCGGCGAGGAAGAGTTCAAGCAGATGAAGCCTTCCGCCATCCTGATCAACACGGCCCGTGGCCCGTTGGTGGACGAGCATGCCTTGGTAAAAGCCTTGCGAGAAGGTGCGATTCATGGTGCCGGTTTGGATGTATTCGAGTTTGGAGACTATCCTCTCCCCGAGTTATTGGAAATGGACAACGTGGTATTAACCCCTCATATCGGCACCCAGACGATGGAAACCCGTATCATTATGGCACGCACGGTATGCAACAACGTGATCGGGTTCTTGGAGGGCGATCGTCCCGTATCACGGGTACTCCGGCCATGACGGCGGCGTTTATCCTATCCGAGCTACAGTCGGTCGGTACACCCGAGAAGGCGGTTCATTTGAGCCGCTTTTTCAAGACTGGTCCCGGTCAATATGGCGAGGGCGATCAGTTTCTCGGAGTGGTTGTCCCGCAAACCCGCAGCATAGCGAAGGCTAATAAGGCGACTCCTTTCGATGAGCTGCAGCTGTTGCTGGATAGTCCGTGGCATGAGGCACGTCTATGTGCCTTGCTGATTTTGGTCTATCGTTTCCAGGATCGGAAAGCGATGCCGGAAGAGCGGGAAGCCATCTTCCGATTCTATCTGAAGAATATGCGGCGTTGCAATAACTGGGATTTGGTAGACTTAACCTGTCGGGATATCGTCGGCGAGTATTTGGTGGACAAAGATCGTTCCCTCCTCTACCGTTTGGCGGAAAGCGAGAATTTATGGGAACAACGGATCTCGATCGTCTCTACGTGGGCATTTATCCGTCGGAATGATTTTGGGGATACCTTGGAGTTATCCGAACGGTTGATCGGTCATAAACACGATTTGATGCATAAGGCGGTTGGGTGGATGCTGCGTGAGGTCGGCAAAAAGGAGCGGCAGACGCTTACCGATTTCTTGGAACGCAACGCTACTCGTCTTCCTCGTACGGCGCTTCGTTACGCTATCGAGCATTATCCGGAACCCGAGCGGCAATATTTTCTAAAGAAGAAATAACATGGATACAAAGACCATCTCTTTACTTCGTGAATGGGCGAAAACGTACAATACGGAATCGTTTATCAAGGATGATCCGGTGCGATTCCCCCATCGGTTTACGGAGAAACGGGATATTGAGATATCGGCTTTCCTGACGGCGTGGATCTCTTACGGTCGCAGGGCGCATATTCTCCAAAAAGCGGAAGAGCTACACCGGCTGATGGGCGAAAGTCCTTACGAGTTTATCCGTGCCGGAGAGACTTCTTTCGCTCCCCTACGGAATCGCCCGGTTTGCGGGCGAGATACCTTTTACCGTTTTTATACCTATCATGATCTGCATCTCCTTTGTTGTCGCCTAAAGGATATATACGATACCTACGACTGTATGGAAGACGCTATGGCCGCCGCCGGTCCTTGCGAAGATCCTATCTTGCGGTTGCGACAACTTTTTGCTGATCTCAATGGCATTCCGGTCTTGCACGGGACTTCCGCTTGTAAGCGTCTGGCGATGTTCTTGCGTTGGATGGTGCGTACGGATGGTATCGTCGATCTCGGTATCTGGAGAACGGCCGTGCATCCCCGCCAATTAATCATCCCGTTGGATACGCATGTGCACCAGATCTCCTTGCGCTTGGGCTTGACAGGCCAAAAAACCGCTACCCTTCGTACGGCCCGTGAGATAACGGACGCATTGGCGAAAGTCTTCCCCGATGATCCTTGTCTGGGGGATTTCGCCTTATTTGGCTACGATATAAATCAAGAATAAAAAGATATGGAAGAAAAGAAGATAAATAACATCTCGTCTGTTTGCGTGTATTGTGCGTCCAGCACGAAGATTCCCTCGGTTTATTTTGACGCCGCCAAGGAATTGGGGCGTCTTTTGGGGGAGCGAAAACTACGGGTAGTCAATGGTGCCGGGAATATCGGTTTGATGTGCGCTGTCTCCGACGCTGCGTTAGCGGCTGGTGGAACAGTAACGGGCGTTATCCCCCATTTTATGGTGGAGCAGGATTGGTATCATAAAGGCTTGACCGAGTTGATTGAGGTCGAGACGATGCACGAGCGTAAACAGCTCATGGCAAACCTCTCGGATGCGGTGATCGCCCTTCCCGGTGGATGCGGTACATTAGAGGAACTTCTGGAGATCATCACTTGGAAACAACTCGGTCTCTACCTCAATCCGATCGTAATCCTCAATATTAATCATTACTATGATCCCTTGTTGGAACTTTTGAGGAACGCCATGAACGAGAATTTCATGCGTCCCCAGCACGCCAAGATGTGGGCGGTAGCCGACACGCCGGAAGAAGCTATCCGTCTCATCCACGCCGAGCCGAAATGGGACGCAAGCCTTCGGAAGATCGCGGCGATTTAATACTATTAGGCGAAAGGAGACGCAGCACGCTACGTCTCTACAATTAAAAATGAATATGATAATGAAAAAACTAGGTTTATTAATGATGTTGTTGCTCCTGTCAAGGATCGCTTTGTTCTGCCAGGCACAGACGGCGGGTATCGAGGAGAAGGAAGTGCTTAGGAATGAAGATGTGATTTTCCATCAGATTGATGAGCATACATGGTTTGGAACAGGTCATTTAATGGCGAACGAGAGCCTGTATCTGGTCGAGGGAGAAACGAAAGCGATCTTGATTGATGCCGGAACAAAGATCAAGGATTTGGATAAGCTCGTGGCTTCCATCACGGATAAGCCGGTTACGCTGGTCGCCACGCATGTGCATCCGGACCATACAGGCTCGGCTATCGATTATTTCCCGGAGATTTATATCAATCCGGCTGATACAATAGGTATACCGGAATTTATGCCGAATTATAAAGGCAAAGTTTGTTTCCTTGAAGACGGTGAAATCCTAGATTTAGGTGGGCGTATCCTAGAGATAGTCTTTACTCCCGGGCATACTCCCGGCTCAACCACTTTTGTGGATAAGGATGCCGCTTATGGTTTTAGCGGCGATTCGTTCGGCTCCGGTAATCTATTGCTGGGAGTTGACTTCTCTACGCTCATATCTACTTGTAAGAAGATGAGTGCGGTGATCGAGAAATATGATATCAAATACCTCTACCCCGGACATTATTTCGGAATGAACAAGGAAACCCCTCAACGTGTAAAAGACATGATCACGATGAGCGAGGATATCCTGTTCGGAAAAGTGCAAGGCGAACCTAATCCGAGTGGGATGTTGGGGTTAGACCGGGTGTATACGAATTATGGTGTCCGTATAAATTATAAAGAAGAAAGTATGAAATGAGGGGACCTTTAGATTCTGAACCCGATTTCACTGATAATCTTCAATTCAAGCAATTTCTCCAATATTAATCTATCCATATGAGAGTAAGCGGTTTTTCCGTGTGCTAACTTATATACACGGAAGCCGCTGACATTGAATTCTTTCCCTAATTGATCATACAAGCTTTTCTTGTTTGTCTTAAACCAGTAATTAAATAAGTTCTTCATAATCCGACTTTTGTAATTATCTTTCATTGTACGTTGTTAAAGAGCGTATTCGTAATCGGTTTGGGTAAGCCCTTTATAGAGAGGAGTGCATATCTATGATTGCGATATTTTCTTTTCCCATCATGGCCAATAATGTGCTGCAATATGAGGCGTATCCGGATGTATAGGTTATCGCATACTTATTTTTAAGGTAGGCTTATTGTATATTTCCATATACGCTCTTGTTTCCTGTCGTGTGATTCAGTAAAAATATGAGGCTGTCTCAAAATAAACTTGAGATGGCCTCTGTTGTTTTATTCCAAGTTGAAGTCTTTTGGATTTTTCTCTAAAGATGAATTTATAAGCTTACTTTTGAAGATTTCACTGTTTTTTTGTTACCATAACCTTCCTAAGAGGCTACTTTTGCAAGATTATGTGCTATTGCCAGCAGGCCGAACTCAATTTCAACCTTCTTAAGTCCACGAAGATTGAACCTCTTGAAGTGCTTGTTGTTCTTGAGGTTTCCAAATACTGCTTCCACATCCTGTGGTCGCTGACTGCGATATTTCAGACCTTCATCAGAAAGCAGCTTTTCACGTTCTTTTTCCTTGATTTTTCTCAGACGGTGATTTACCTGTACAATCCTTTCCGAACTGCTTTTATGACACCGGCATCTTAACGGGCAACCCTTGCAGTTGCGTGCCCTGTATCTTGATATGGTCTGCACAAAACCGTTGTCTGTTACCCGCCTTACATCAGATAGTCTTTCCATTCTCTGCCCCATAGGACAGTACATGCCGTCATTTTCCTCATTATAATAAAAGTTGGCAGAGAGAAACGGGTCGTTTCTGAAATTCCTTTTCTGTTCCTTATGAAAATAATTGTACTTTATGAAGGTTTCAATGTCATGCCCGAAAGCATACAGATAGTTCTCTTCACTTCCGTATCCTGCATCACAGACAGACACGTTAGGGTATCTGCCGTAAAGGGAATGGAAATCATCCATATGCAGAGGATAGGTGGAGGTATCGCCTGCACACTGATGGATGGTATAGTTCAGGATGAACTGTTTATTGGTACTTATCTGAGGATTATATCCGGGTTTAAGCTGTCCGTTCTTCATATGGTCCTCCTTCATGCGCATGAAAGTGGCATCATTGTCTGTCTTTGAGTAACTGTTGCGTCCGTCAAGTATCTTTCCCTGTGATTCATATTTCCTGAGTTGTTCAGGCCATGACTTCCTTACACGCCTTACCTTCGCTTTCACTTTCTTGTCAGCATCAACTCCATTCAGGGCATCGTCTATCTGCTCCAGTGCCTTTTCCACTTTCTCCGGGGTGATATCCTGATATGTAACCGGAGCTGAATCACGCAGTTCCTGTTTGGTAACGGATTCGGCATACTGCCATATCTCCTCAAGCTGTTCAGCTATTCCGGATATACGGGTATGTATGGACCTGCCCCAGACAAATGTATAACGGTTGGCGTTAGCCTCCATTTTCGTTCCGTCGGTAAATGCCACATCAAGACTTACAAAACCTTCTGACACGAGGAACTTTACAATAGTAGCGAAAACTGTCTTCAGTACATCCTTCAGACGGCTGCTGCGGAAACGGTTGATGGTATTATGGTCAGGAGTCACGTTGCCGGTAAGCCACATGAAGCGGATATCGTTACGACAGAACTCTTCGATGCGACGGCTGGAATAGATGTTACGCAAATAAGCATAGACAAGAATCTGAAGCATCATGCGTGGATGGTACGCAGAACAGCCTTTAGAGGAATACTTAAGGTAAAGTTCTTTAAGGTTTATCTGTTCAATGATACGGTGAACAACCCGGACCGGATCGTTCTGGGGTATAAAATCGCCTAAACATGGAGGTAAAAGCAGATTATCGTTGGATGTGTAACTTTTAAACATTATCTTTGGGATATCTTGATTTGATTCCCTAAGATACAAAAAATTAGGGAGACGGGCAAGTTCTGGCTGAGCGAAGTTAGAGCTTGCCTGATTTTTTTTGCAGACACAAAAAAGGCCATCTCAAACTTCTATTTGAGACAGCCTCGACTTTTTCCAAAAACACGTACGTGTTTTGCGGAAAGTATAATCGTCTTTTTAAGATGTTTATGTTCAATGATTTATATAAGAACATTATTTACGTGCTTATTGTCTAGGATTTGCCTTGGGATACGTATGCTCTAAATAGACTCCGGGTACTGAAAATCGGGTGGGAAAAGTAAACAGGGATCGTTGGCAAACTTACCAGCGATCCCACTAAATCCCTATTATAATTTCGCTTGATTCACTTGCGGCGTGCGGATACCCGGTTTCAATTCTCCGTTGATGATAGTTAACCGGCCATCTTGGATAACCGCTCCCGCTCCGGCACGGGCCAACTGCTCATATTCGCCCAGATCGCTCCATGCTTTCGTGGATAGGTCGTATTGAAGTAAGGTGGTATTGAATCGGTACCATTCTATCGGATGGTGCATATAGGCCTTGGCTTCCGCTTGCAGGCGGGTAATGGCCGCTGAATCTTGCGCCGCCTCCGCTTTCGCTAAATGGATCGGTCGGGCGATGGCGGCTAAGAAACAATCGTAGTTCACACCTCCCATAAATAAGATTTTATCCGTTTGGAAAGTCACGGCACAGCCTCCTGTTAGGGTACGGTTCGCTCCGTCCTTAAACGGGGGAAGAACGGTCTCTTGTTGCCAGGTAAAAGTTGCCGGGTCGAATACCAATACATCCGTCGGGACGATCGGTTCCTCTTCGTTTAGGATGGGCTGGAAGCCTCCGGCTAGATAGATACGTGTGCCGTTGGGACTTTCTCCGGTCGCTAATACCGGCTGTACACGGGCTGCTCCCGGGAAGTCCGGTAGTTGTTCCCATCCCTTTTCGATATTCGCTAGGTTGAGGCGTAAGAAGGTATGGCAGGGCTGTCCGTTCTCATTTCCCCCTGCTACGTAAATCTCCTGTCCGGTAAATGCGGCCGAGAGATTATCCATTGGAGACGGTAAGGAGGGTAAGGCGCAAACCGTTACCTCTCCTTTCGTGGGGTTATAGGAGATGCGGGAGACCTCCACCAAGGAAGAATCACTGTTGTTTCCTCCGATGCAAACGATACCTTCTGGGGTAGAAACCGTAGCGCCGTAGGCGACGGGACGAGGCAGTCGGTCGATCTCTTTCCAGCCTTCGGGAAGAAGGACGAATATCTCGCTATAATATCGCTTGGCTCCTCCCTCGGTGACGGGTTTGTCCGGAAAGTTGCAACCTCCGGCAACGATCAATACGCCGTTATGAATGCCGGCGAACGGGGCGGAAACGCCAAGGGAGGCCGTATCGGCTGCTCCCGGTAGATCCGGTAATTTTGTCCAGTTTATCATGGTGTTCTGTTTTTTAGATACAGGCTGGCCGCATCCCGCTACGCAGAGTAGCAGGAGGAACAACCAGCCGGTGATTTGTTGTTTATTATGCATAGCTTATTCTTTTATTGCCCGGAACGTAGAGGCCGGCATGCCCGCCTCGTTTATAAGATTCGCTCTCGTGAAGGGTTGCCAGCCGTAGCGTACCAGCTTCGGGTGAGTCACTTGATCGTTCCACACCTTTACTTTCCCGTTCTCTACCACGGCTTGCGCCGGATAGTAAAGTCCTTCCTGCTCGGCGATCTCGAATGTACGGATGGGGTCCCCATCGGAGGTTGTCAAGCCCTTTGCGTAATCGAAAGTGATATAGGCGGCGTTATCGGTAAACGTTGCGCTGCGGAACAAAGGGCCGGATGGGATTACGTTATGTCCGTAGGTCTTGTTCAAGGCCCAATGTGCCAGTCGTTCGCCAATCTCTTTTTTTCGGGTAGGGTGAACGTTTAAAGAATCCCCGCGATCGCTACTAACGGCCATACCCGTATTCGATACGGTTTGCGCCAGGCGGCGTTGGCTGTCCCTGAACCAAGTCCAACTCGGGCGGTCTATGCTGGATAGTTGGACATAGTAGAAAGGCAGGTCTGCGTTCCAATTCTGGCGCCAGCTGTTCACCAATAACGGGAATAATCGTTCGTGTACTTCCATATTATGGGCGTTCGATTCTCCTTGGTACCAAATAATCCCTTTGATGGGATATCGATGAAGGGGTTGGATACCCGCCTCGAACAGATAACAAGGCTCATACGGATGGCGTTGGAGCGGGTTGGACGCTTGCTTGATGTTTAAGGCCGCCCGTTCACGTACCCAATTTTGGATAAAGTCGTTCTTCGTCCAATCCTGTAAGATATCCGGAAACTCGAATTCCAGTGTTTTCCGGTCGATCCATGCCTCCGTAGGCGAGCCGCCAACAGCGTTCAATATCAATCCTACGGGTACTTGTAAGCTATCGGCCAGCATACGCCCGAAGGCAAATCCTATGGCCGAGAAGCGTGCGGTATTCCGCGTGTCGCATACTTCCCATTGAGCGTCGTGGTAATATTGCAGGCGGTTCAATGAATCCAGTACGGAAGCGTCCCATTCCACGGCGTAGGTCTCCCAGCGGGGCTTTAGGTCGAATAAACGGATTTGCGAGTGTTGTTTCGCGTAATCCAATTGTTGCTGTTGTTCTTCCTTTACGCTCTCGTTTACCCGGAACGCCATGTTGGATTGTCCGGAGCATAGCCAGACTTCCCCGGCTACTACATCCCGATAGTTCAGCGTGCGGCTGGGGGTAGAAACCGTTAAGGTATAGGATTTCCCGCTTACCCGTAAGGGATCGAGCGTGACAGTCCATTTCCCGTTCGTACCGGCTACGGTCTCCTTCCTTTGTCCGGCGAGGGTAACGGTTACTTTCTCCCCTTGGTTGGCGATGCCAGATATAGGAAGCGGTTGATCCCGTTGCAAGACCATCCGGTCCGAATAGATGGCAGGAAGCTGTAATCCTCCGTAATCGCCGGTTAGCGCCCCATAAACGGTGCGGGCCAAGATACCGGCACCTTCAGCGTTGGGATGCAATGCGTCGGGCAATAGATCCGGACGATCATATAATCCTTCCTGCAAATCGACCAAGGTCGCGCCGGCTATCCGGGCGATTTCTTCGATAAGCGCTTGCTCCATCCAGTACCAGTCTCTTGTACCGGATTTAAAACGAGGATGGCGGTGAGATATCGGAGTCATGCGACAAACCCATACCTTGCATCTCGGATTGGCTTTCCGGAAGGATTCGATCAAGGAAAGATAGTCCCGGACGAAATCATCCCGGTAATTCGGCCATGCCCGAGGGTCCGTATCGTTCAATCCCAGATGGATGATCACGTAATCCCCGGCAAACCTCAGTGCCTTTTGATACGCCTCTTGTTGGGTATAAGGACGATATCCCTTGTTTAATAAAGTAGCCCCGCTATGCCCGAAGTTCTCCACTTCGTAGGCATCTCCAAGCATCTGTTGCAATTGGGCCGGGTAGCAGTTTGTTTCCCTGTTCTCGATTCCGTAGCCGTAGGTCACGCTATTACCTACGCAAGCCACCTTGATTCTTTGCGCTTGCCCCATGAGAGCGAAAGCGAGGAAGATGGATAAGATTCCTATTATTTTTCTCATTTCATTCAACCGAATTAGACGTTATTTAAGTTGTTTATCCGGAGAGTAAACCAGTCCTTCCACCGCTTTCTCTCCATCCGGGGTGACGCAAACGAACGTAAACATCCATTTCACCAGACGGACCTCGGGGGTATTGAACGTACCGACCGGAAGCTTCATGAACACCTTGTTCCAGCCTTTTTCCAGATGGACCGGGGTTGGTTTACGGCTTACGCAGTTCTCGTTCCCCAGTGGGATCTCATTGGACTTCTCCCGGTGGGTAGCGGTCCATACGGGGGGCGTTATCTCTTGATCATTTACCCAGATACGGCTCTCTTTATAATCCCATTTCCCTTGTGAGGGAGGAAGATCCATCTCCGAGCGCCCGTAATTCTGGAATTCGATCCACGCCCCTACGTCTTGCGTCTTGGGCGAATAGATCCAAGTCCATGCGTAAGCGGTATGATTCGGCTGCGGGTCCTTATAGACACCGGGAACCAGCGGTCCCCAGACATGGCGCAGGTAGATTCCGGCACCGATGGCGTCGTGCGTGCCGTAGCTTTTCCCTTCATAGGTATATTGCGTCTGAAGCGACTTTTCCGGAGGGAAAGAACGGGTCAGTTCCCCATCATTCGGGAAAGGGTCGGTGATACGCCATTTCACGTTGGTTTGCTTGACGTAGGCGAACGGGTATCCTTGGAAATGATGTTCTTTATGCCATAACATCCGTCGCTCAAAATCGACAAATGCCTTATGCTCCTCGTTATCGGGATCGATAGGCAGCATCGTTCCGTTCTTATCGAAATATTGATAGCCGCCGCCCAACCAAGAACGTTCGGCAATCGCTAATAGATTCGGATACAAATTATTCTCCCGGATCAATTTGTCCTCCGGCTGTACGACCCGGTCGTGCCATACGGCAAGGATCGTACCCGCCAAATCATGACTTCCTTGCGGTTCATTGTAAATACGGCTGGTGTATAAGCCGATCAAGTCGGCGAACGTATCAAAATGGTTGATATAATGGAAACGGGAGTCGATTGCGGGAATGCCCGGTCGCGCTTTTCCCCGGTAACTCCACATTTGCTCCATGTCGATCTCACCCGGCTTGTACTTCCATCCCGGGTTCCAAGAGATCACTTGTTTCCCTTTCGCACGGATATAAGCGACCATCTCGGGTACGAACTTTGGATTGGTAAACTTTACCTCGTCCGTACCGATATGTAAGTAAGGAACCTCCTCGAATACCTCGCAAACCTCGTCCATCAATAGTTTCAAGATCGCCATACCCTCCTTGCTCTGCATATCATGACGGAAGGCCCGTATGAAAGCGGCGCTATGTCCCGGCATATCTACCTCCGGGATGAGTAGTACGTTATGTTCTTTACAAAAGCGAACCAGCTCCTTTGCCTCCTCGATCGTGTAATATTTTCCGGGCATACGGCTCATATTGCAGCTGTCGTTCAGCATCGGAAAGATCTTGCTCTCCAGACGCCAAGCTTGGTTCTCCGTGAGATGCCAATGAAATACGTTCATCTTGTAGCGGGAAAGTACCTCGATCTCCCGTTTCAGTTCTTTCATGGAGATATAGCTCCGCCCTACGTCTTGCATGAATCCTCGTATGCGGAAAGCAGGCCAGTCGGTGATCTCGCAGCCTTGGATGGAATATCGCTTCCCTTGCCGCTCGGTCAGTTGGCGTAAGGTCTGTATCGCCCAATAAGCCCCTTGCTCGGACACTGCCCGGATGGTTATGCCCCGGGAAGAGACGCTTAGTTGATAAGCCTCCTCGGAGTTGAGGGGGATTCCGTCCAATTTGTCAACCAAGGAAACCGCTATCTTGTATCGGCTGTCCGGTTGGACGCTTACCGGCAGCTCCTCCAAGAATTCCATTAGGATGGAACGGAGTTTCCCTTCGGAAGAAACCGCGATTTCCTTCGGATGGAACGAAGCGTTTGTCCGGACGTATTTTTGGGGCAAGGGCAATAAAACAGGATTCCGGGCCATCAGAGGCCCGGAATACAAGAAACTTAAAACAATTGCAAAATGCAGTATATATCGCATATACTTAGATTATTGATGAATGAGATCCTGTAATTTGACAGCTTGGAAGGTCATATGCGCTACGCTTGACTCGTAGAAGATTCCTACCGTTTCCTTATCGATCATCGAAAGACAGGAATATCCCCATCCCTCGGCCTCGTCTAATAAGACTTGATGCTCCGTGGGCCAAGTAAGTCCACCGTCCAGACTCGCCTTGATCGTGATATGATTACGCCCTTTCGTCGTGTTCGGGTTGGAGAAGAGTAGAAGGTCCTTGCCGGTGATGTTATCCTTGGCGTTTACCTTGATCAAGCTGGCCATACAAACGGATTCCTGTAAGGCACTACGGCTGGAAGGATGCTCTGTCCATGTCTTGCCTAAATCCTTTGTGGTGGCCACGGCACGGCTACCACCCCGGTTATCACGCATATTTAACATCAATACGCCCGGCTCTACCTCGGCAACTTGCGCCTCTGTGGTATTCGTGCGGGCTAAGTTATGCAGGTGCCATGTTTTCCCGCGGTCTTTGCTATACATAATGCCGGCGTTGGGCACACGGGTAGCGTCGATAAACTGGATCGGGAAGACCAAGGTACCGTCTTGCATCGTGATGCCTCGTCCCGGGCCTTGCAATAGGAAATACCAAGACGGGTCTTTCACTTGGGAGGTGATATTGATCGGTTCGCTCCACGTCTTACCATCGTCCTCACTTTTCACGAGCATAAGTTGGGCGGTCTCGTCCGGTGTCATTCCCGGCATGGAGTTCCACCAAGCCCGTTCGTTACCCATACCATGCGTCCATGCGGCTACTACCCAGATCGTATTGGTCTTTTCGTCTACCAAGATCGATGGGTCTCCCACGCCGTTTTGTCCGTGGGGCAGGCCATCCGTTTGTTTGAAAGTCATGGCTACTCGCATCGGTTCCCAAGTTTGTCCCTTATCGGTACTGCGGCTTACTCCGATATCGATTTTCTCTTGTAGGTCCACGCTGCTATTATAGCGAATATCGTAGACTCCGAGTAATGTTCCGTTATTCGTCGTCACTAATCCCGGGATGCGGAAGGCCGCCGATCCGTCATCCCCGGCTTGGCGTACGCCGATACCTACATGGCGTTCGTCCACCTTTCCTTTCCAAGTGATGTCGATCGGTTTGTTGTTGATCTGTGCGTTAGGCATCGTGGTCGCTACTTTTGCCAATAAGGAAGTCTCAGGCTTCATCTGGATACTTACCCAGAAATAGTTGATGCCTTTAAGCATCGGTTGCTTAGAGGTTAGTTTTACCGTGCGCGACAAGGGGGCGGTAACCTCATCTTGCCGTACGGAATAAGATTCAAGAGCCTTACGGGTATTTCCCGGTATATGGCTGGATATGTACGTAACGGGACTGAAATGTTCCCCTTTGCGGGATGGAGCTTCCACTCCGCTATAAAATAGACGTATCGCTTGGATGTCCGACAGGTCGACATTGTCTCCGATCTGTATCGTGATCTCGTTTAATACATCCCCTTTTTGGGCCGGTATCCGCATCTCGTAAAGTACATTGTCGATCCGGTCTATCAAGATGGGGATTTGTTGCTCTCGCACATAAAGACTGTCTGCCGCAAAAGCCGTTTGTACGATGAAAAGAAGGCAGAAATACAGGAAAGTTTTTTTCATGATGTTTTTTGTTTGTAGGTTGAAATTAATAGATATGTGAATTCCAAAGGTAGCGATATTCATTCATATGAACAAAGCCCCTTTGGAATTCGTGCCAAAAACCTAGTTATATCCAATCGCCTTAAACCTATGTACGATTAGTATCCGGGAGTCTGTTTCAATGCGGGGTTGTTTGTCAATGCCCCTTCATTGATCGGCCATAATAAACGTGATTCTTGTGCTGTGGTATATTTTAATACATAATCCTTACCGAAGCGTCTCAAGTCGTACCAACGTTTACCCTCAAAGAAGAACTCGCGAAGTCTCTCTTTAAGGATAGCTTCCATCACATTCTCGTCGCCCGCCTCAAACGGGTTATCGTTATAGAAACTTCCTTTGTCATTCGGATAAGCCACCTCGTTCTTATGTGCGTTAAAATATTCGGAACCGTAAGCACGCTCGCGAACGGCGTTGATCTCTGTAGAAGGATCTTCTCCGAGCAAGGCCTTAGCCTCGGCTAATAATAGCAAGGCATCCGCATAGCGATAGATAGGATAATCATCGTACCAACTTCTCTCGTTACTACCTTCCAAGGTGGTTCCTTGGAACTTGTATTGGATTGGTGCGATATACTCCAAGGTGCCGTCTTCGTGCTTTTTATAAACGGCCTTCAAGGTACCTTTCAAGCGGGTATCACCTTCGCGGAATGATTTTAGGTAATGATCTTTCTTTACTTGGTAGCGCATTAAGCCTTGTAGGTTGTATCCCGGTATTTCAAGGAATGGAGTTCCTGTCTCGTCACAGTAGCCTGCCATGTACTCACGTTGAGGTACCATATTGTTACGCCAGTTATAGTCTCTCCACATCATGAAATCATCCTCCTTACCACTATGGAGTGCGAAGATCATCTCGCTGTTCTCCTTATTGTTGAAAGAGAAAACGTCCGTGAATTTCTCTTGCAGCTTTAAGTTGCCGTTTTGTTGAAGATCTTGCAAGGCTGTCTTGGCTACGGTATAATCGCCCGTGCCGCCACCCATCTGGCGTCCGCTCCATAGATAAACCTCACCTTTCAGCATCAAGGTAGCGGGTTTAGACCAATAACACTTTCCTTGTTTATAAGAATAATCTCCGCCAAAAGCTTTTTCCGAGGCATCGATATCCTTCTTGATCAGATCCATCACCTCACTCGCTGGAGAAGCGGCCTTATCAAGGTGAGAGATATCCAATTCGCTACCTAAGGTTGGCTCCGTAGTAATGATAACGTCTCCCCAAGAGCGTAACAAATGGAAATAGATATAGGCGCGTAAACCGTAAGCCTGCCCTAAGTAATAGTTCTTTTCGGCCTCGCCTAATAAATCGGTCTCGTTCGTTCTACGGATCATCAAGTTGATTTGGTTCAGTGTCGTATAAAAATTAGCGAAGTTGCTGATTCCTGTAAACTCTGCGTTGATCGTATTGTATGAGAAACGCTCTACGCCTTGGGTAGCCTCGCCTCCGAACGGCTGATCTCCGTAGATGTCCGAGCGAGGTTCGCCCAATACGAATATGTTATAACTGGATTGTGAACGGAGCAATCCGTGTAAACCTATGTTGAATGCCTTAAACTGGTCCGGGGATTTCCAATAGTTTGCGTCGGAAATACTACTTACGGGTTCCATGTCCAAGGAGTCGCATCCGCTGAAATTCAGTAATGAGACTGCTGCCATCATGGCTATAATTATCTTTTTCATAAATGTCTGTCTTTTTTAATGGGTTTGACTAAAATGTTACGGATAAACCAAGAAGAACCGTTTTAGGAGTTGGGTATCTACCGTTATCAAGACCTTGACCATAGGTAGTATCTACCGCCGGTTCCGGAGATACACCGGTATATCCTGTGATGTAGAACAAGTTTTGTCCGGTTACATAAACAGAGGCATTGCTCATCAAGGCTTTGTTAATCCATTTCTTTGGTAGGTTCCAAGTCAATGTGATTTCACGTAAAGCTAGATAATCACCTTTTTCGTAGAAGCGGGAGCTGTTGTTGTCAACTGCTGTCAAACCATTGTTGGAGCGAGTAATATTCTTCTTGCTCAACTGATCGGCATAGTAGAACTTAGGTATATCCGTATCCTGGTTTGTCTCCGACCAACTGTCTTTCACCATATCGATGATGTTAAACGAACCTTGATATTGTCCAAGTGAACGTGCGGCTAAGTCGTTATACAGCGTATGCCCTAACGCATAATCAAAACGAGCGTATAAAGAGAAATCTTTATAGCCTAATGTCGTGGAGAAACCACCGGTTACTGTCGGGAAAAGATTACCTACTTTCACGCGGTCTAGATTGTTGATTACGCCATCATTGTTCAAGTCGGCCCAACAAACGTCACCCGGCTCGATCGGTTGCTTACCTGCCTTATCCTTTAAAGCTTCCCATGCGGCGGGGCCATACAATTCTCCAATTGCGTCGTAGCGGTTATTGGCATTCGCTTTCACGTCATCCCAATCCTTGAAGATATGATCTTGCTTGAAGGCAAATAAATCACCCAGCTTACCACCTTCTTGTTTTCCGCCAACCCATACGACTTCACCCTTTTGCGGGTCGTATACTTGGTAACCTCCTTGGCGGTTATTTTCGTTCCCATTGGCCGGAAGCTTGACAATCTTGTTCGCTACCGTAGATAAGTTTGCTGATACATCCCAACTGAATCCGTTTACGTTGTTTAGGATATTCGCTTTTACTTCCATCTCGAAACCTTGGTTACGTAAAGTTCCCAAGTTGGTTTTGATGCTGTTGAAACCAGTGTAATTGGGTAAATCCAAATCTGTCAACAAATCGGAAGTCGTACGATTATAATAGTCTAGGATAAAGCTCAGGCGATTGTTGAAGAATCCTATATCCAAACCTACTTCGAAAGATTTACTTTGCTCCCAACGTAATCCACCGTTTACCAATTTGTCATTATAGAAACCTACAGAGCCATCATAGTTTGTTATGATCGATCCGTTTGCGTCTTTCTGCCCATAGCTGCCATATACGTCGTAGTATCCTAATCCGTTTACGTTACCGTTCACGCCGTAGCTGATACGAGGCTTCAGGTTAGAGATCACATCTACCAACTTCGATTCCTTAAAGAACTCCTCTTCCATGATATTCCAACCAGCGGAGATACCCGGGAAGAAGCCCCAACGGTTATCGCTCAACTTGGAGATTCCGTCATAACGAGCTACGACCGATAACAGGTATTTGTAATTGTAGTTATAGTTTACACGGGCAAAGCCAGAAAGGATACGATAGCCTTCCTTGTAGCTATAGGTATAGGTACGATTACTACCAGCGTTCAAAGTAGGGATGTCATCCGACGGAGAATTTTCGGTCCTTGCGTTCAGCGTATATTGATGCCAATTGAAATACTCGCCACCAAGCATTGCCTCCAGATTGTGTTTTTCTTTGAATGTGTCTGTGTACGTCAAAGTAACACTATGTTGCTGTTGGTTCTGCTTTATATATTTGGCCTCAGCCTTACGGGTAAGATTCGGGCTAGTGGCGTTTTGTTGTTGGTAAGATTTCTCGAACTTATCTGTTTGATCGTCTACGTGGTATAGGGCGCTATTCTCTTTCAAGATTAATTTCTTCGGGATGATCTCTAGATCAAAACCGATATTATAGGTAGAGCGGCGGGTTCCATTCGTATTCGTTAATTTATCTTTGTAGTAAAGAGGGTTTCCATCACCCGTGCCGAAGCCTGAAGCGGGAGATCCGTCTTCCATGTATGGGTTCCATGTAGGGCGTTGGCTCATTGTGCGATAGAAGAACTCATATGATCCGATCCAAAGACCCGGCTGGCGAGACCATGTATAAGTCGTTCCAGAGTTGACTGTCAAGATCGGAAATATCTTATAGGATCCATTGAATGTCCCGGAGAAACGCTCGTAGCTGGTTCCCTTAATGAGACCGTCTTCTTTGTAGTAACCTAAGCTGGCTGCGAATGTACCTTTGTCGTTACCTCCTGTGATATTGATATAATGATCTTGCGTGAAAGAAGGGTCTTGGAAGGCTGCGTCTTTCATTTGCCCTGAGTAATCCTTGAATAAGATTTGTTTATTCGGATCGGTTGGGTCTTGCATTTGTTGCCAACCTTCTGCCAAGAGGCCTTTGGTACTGTCATCCAAATAACGGATATCAAATAGGTCATTCCCGATACCGTATCCCATTTGGTTATCCATGCCTGAACGTCCTGTTCTTTGGTATCCTAAGCGATTGTAGTAAATATAATCGTGAGCGTTTAAGTAATCATAACCTGTGCGAGCAAAGTTGGCACCTCCCTTGAACTTGTAAGAGACGGAAGCGGATCCTTCTTTGCCACGTTTCGTGGTAACCAAGATTACGCCACCATTGGCACGGGCACCGTAGATAGCGGTTGAGGCTGCGTCTTTCAATACTTGGATAGACTCGATGTCGGAGGGGTTGATGTCGGCCAATGAGTTGCGCACGATACCATCTACAACGACCAATGCGCCATTATCCTTACCTGTTATGGTAGCTCCGCCACGAAGTACGATATTTGGGTTTGCTCCCGGCTGACCGGTCGTGTTTACGACGCGCAAACCAGATACGGTTCCTTGCAAGGATTGTCCGGCGTTAGACATCGCTGCGTTTTCCAGTACGGCGTTATCCAATTTAGAGATAGAGGTTGTCAAGGTCGCTCTCTTTTGTGAGCCACCGTAACCGGTTACCACTACTTCGTCTAGCTGTTCGGCGTTTTCTTGTAGGATCACGTCTACTTTGGCTTTCCCAGCTACTGGAATTTCTTGTGTCTTGTACCCAATGAAAGAAAATACTAATGTGGCGTTTTTGTTGGATACGGTGAGAGTGTAATTACCGTCGAAATCGGTAATCGTTCCATTTGTCGTGCCTTTTTCAACGATAGACGCACCGGGGACACCCATGTTATAGGTATCCAGCACTGTTCCGGAGACTGTCTGCTCTTGTCCGTACATAAATGCCGGAAGTAGGAGCGCAAGCATTAAGAGCAGTAGATTCTTCTTCATAATGAATTACTTTTTTGTTGTTTATTTAGTTTATTGGATGAGATTAATTAGCATTCGTCGGTCATATTAGCGACTTTCGGACGTAAGAAGATCACTTGGATTAAAAGTGCGATGAGTACCAATCCGGCTAGCATGGCGAAGTCATGGCCAAGATTACCAGCGTCGGTAGATTTTCCTAGTATATCCGTGATGGCGGCTCCGGCAAATACACCGGTCATATTCATAATTCCATAGGCTGTAGCCCGATAACGGGGGGAGATGAATTGGCAAAGGATAGGCATATTATTGGCGTCGAATATACCATAACCGATACCGAAGCAAAGACCACCGCCGATAATCATCGGGAAGTTGTGCCCAAATCCTAGTAATAGGAGAGAGGGTATCGTTAATGCCAAACCAATGGCGCCTGTGTATACACGTCCCCGGACATTCCGCTGGATCCATTTATCGGATAAAATACCTCCGGCGATTACCCCTATAAAGGAAGAGATAGCGATCGTGAATG
The DNA here is from genome assembly GCF_002272965.1 of Parabacteroides sp. AT13. Lineage (NCBI taxonomy): Bacteria > Pseudomonadati > Bacteroidota > Bacteroidia > Bacteroidales > Tannerellaceae > Parabacteroides > Parabacteroides sp. AT13. Next base: position 1,889,442 of record NZ_NQMH01000001.1, read on the forward strand.
TAGATAACGGACCGGCCTCGGACATATCCAACGAGAGATTTTCAGCGAATAGGGTAGGGAGCCAGTTCTTTGTCGCCCAACCCGGTAAGCTCGGCGTGGCGAAATAAAGAAGAATGATCCAAAAAGCGATGTTCGTGAATAACATCCCTAATCCTTTAAACGCACCGGAAATCGGATTCTCTTTCGGATAATTTTCCAGTTTTACGGCTTGTTCCACATGATCTTTCTTATCGTGTAAGAAGATGATCAAGACCACGCTATAAGCGATGCCGATGATACCAAACCAATGGAAAGTCGTTTCCCACGTATAAGCGCTGGCCACCGTAGCTCCGAATCCTCCCAAGGCTTGGCCTACGTATAGACCTGTCATATGGATACCTACGGCTAATGACCGTGTTTTCTCTTGGTGATAATCTGTGATAAGCGATAATCCGGCAGGAATATACAAGGCCTCACTGACCCCCATCAAGGCACGTAGGTAATAGATCTGATTGAAATCCGTGCAATACCCCATCATCAAAGTCACGAAGGACCAGACAAATAAGCTACCCACGATTAGCCACTTCCTGTTTACCCTGTCTGCCACCATACCGGCTACAGGGCTCATGAATCCGTAGATCCAGAGGAAGACCGCCATCAAACGTCCGAAGTTCGCCGCAGACTCTAGTTCCACGATATCCACCATCATAGCTGATTTCATGGTTGATAGCATCTGGCGATCCATATAGTTCAGTAAGGCGACAACCCATAGTAAACCGACTACGATCCAAGGATATAATTTCTTATTTTTCATTTGATTGAGGAAAATAAAAAGGAAAACAAAGCCTTAGAACATCAGGAGCCACGGTTGTGACCCCTGATGTCAATTGACCAATTTTCAGTATTTTAGATAAAGTTATTTAGAAAGAATTTCGTCGCAGAGTAAACTACATTTGAGAAGCATTCTAGGAATGTGGAACGGACCTTTGAATAGATTGCCTTTGGCAGATTGAGAGAGACTACCATCGAAGTGTAGGTAGCCATACCATTCCCCATATTCTTTGTCGGGGAGATGATTAAATGTGTAATCGTTTATTAGTTTGTGCATTTCGAGATATTTGGCGTCGCCAGTCGCTTGGTAGGCGTAAAGCGTAGCGATAACCGCCTCGCATTGTGGCCACCAGAACTTCATGTCGTGCCAATACTCTTGGGGAGGGAAGTTTTTGCAATCCTTGAAATAGTTGATTCCGCCGTACGTCTTATCCCAGCCCCAGTCCCAAGACCAGTTGAGGATTTGTAAGCCCATCTCTTTTAGTTGAGGGTCCCATCCTCGGTATTTGGCCTCTTCCAAGATAAACCATGCGGTCTCGATGGAGTGGCCGGGATTGATGGTACGCCCGGCGATAGAGTCGATAAACTCACCGTTGGGTCCTACTGTCTCCAAGATAGCCTTGAATTCGGGATGCATGAAATCACGGCGTAGCTCGGCTATGGAATCATCGATTTGTTGTGTAAGTATGGGATCGTTTATGGCCTCACGGATGCGTGCCGCCGTATCGATCAGTATCATGCAGAAAGAATGGCCTTTCGCCACGAGACCTTCACGAAATTTAGGCTCCAATAATCCCGGGGTATTCTTATAGTGTAATACTTGCTTGAATAAGTTCACGGCCTTCTCGGCATAGCTTTTATCGCCTGATGCCAATGCATAGTGGGCCATGGCGATCGCTGCGAAAGTCTCGGAGAATACGTAACGGCGTTTACGTACAGGGATGCCTGCCGCTGTTACCTCGAAGAACATACGTCCGTCCGTATCAAAACAATGTTTCTCGATGAAATCGATACCGTTTTTACAGGCTCTCAGCCATTCTTCGTTCTTCTCAATGTGATTATAGGCATATGCCAAGATAAAGGCGAATCGTCCTTGGAACCAAACGGATTTAGTGGAGTCCATCAGAGTACCATCCCGGTCTACGCAAGTAAAGTAACCGCCGTTCTCTTTGTCCAGTCCGTATTTCATCCAAAAAGGAAGAATATTGGAAAGAAGCTCATTCCGATAGGTCTTGCCCCAATAAGCTAGATATTCCGATGGATTAGATAAATTGTCAAACGCTGCCATACCTTAGAATTTATTACATCTTTCAAAGAAATTGATAGCCTCTAATTCCGCTTTCATCGCGGCCTCTTCTTCGTCCGTCATATTCCGGAACGGGGTACGGTTCTTGCCGAGATCTAATCCGATCAATTTCATGATGCGTTTTCCTCCGACGATATTACCACGGTAATTGCAGATAACGTTAATAACCTCCTGAGAGAAGTTTTGTCTCTCGCGAGCTGTCTCTAAGTCACCGGCTGCCCAAGCCTCTAGGATACCGGTTAATTCTTTTCCGTTATAGTTTGTGGTACCACCGATACCTCCTTGCGCTCCACCCATCGCAAGGCAAGGAAGAATCGTTTCATCCTGTCCGTGCAACATGTCGAATTTACCATCCTTGTATAAACGACATTGATTGTATTCGTATAAGCTCTCGTATGTATATTTGATACCGGCGAAATTAGGGATACGCCCGTCTACTGCTTTTAAGAAATCCAGCATAGGGAGGAAAGCGTTGTTAAACGCAGGGATATGATAGTAGTAAAACGGTAAGGCAGGAGCGCCGCAAGCGATCTCCTCGCAGTACTTTACCAATTCCTCAATTCGACCGATACGAGGGAAAGGGGTAGCCATAGCGCCAATACCCCAAGCGCCGATCTTTTGAGCATGTTCCGCTAAATTACGACTAGACTTAACGCATGTGCTACCTACGTGCACAATTACCTTAAAGCCTTCCGGAGCTGCTTCCATCCATTTCTCGGCCAGTTTCATGCGTTCTTCCTCTGTCAGCATATAACCTTCTCCGGAAGAACCATTGATGAACACGCCTTTCAGTCCGTTTTTCACAAGAAGTTTCGCGTAAGCTTCAATTGGCTCGTAATTAACTTCCCCGTTCTCATGGAACGGAGTGAAGGGAGCATCGATCAGTCCTTTAATTTTATCCATACCTGCGTTATTTTTATGAGTTTTAACCTCTGATTTTAATTACGATGCAAATATAAATAAAATATTTTAATAACAAATCAATATTTTATCAAGAAAATGAAATAATTATTTGATTTTTATTTAATTCCTTTGAAATGATTGTTAAATCATACCTAGAATTTTAGATCGAGATAGCAGGCAGGCCCCTAATATGCCCGCTCTTTCACCTAATTTGGATACTTTGATCTGTGTATCACGGGTTACCAAGTTTAAAGAGTACTTCCTAACGGCACTTTTAATAGGTAGACTTAAATATTCTCCCGTTTGCGACAAGGGCCCACCCAGTACGACCAGCTCTGGATTGAAAATGTTCATCAATCCGGCTATTCCTTTACCTAGATTAAAACCGATCTCCTCCAGTATCTCAATAGATAGCATATCCTCTTTGTGAATAGCGTCGATCAAGTCAGAGAGCCCGATGTATTCCCCGGCATCGATTTTACTGGCCAATATGGTGTTGCTACCCTCTTTATACCGCTCAAGGAGGGTACGGTACAGGGCAGAACCGGAAGCTCCAGTCTCGAGGCATCCTTTTTTACCGCAATGGCAAAGAATCTCATTCTCGAAGAAGCTGAAGTGCCCAAATTCTCCGGAGAAACCTGATTTCCCGAAATAAACCTTGCCGTCTATGATGATACCGATACCTAATCCCCAAGATATATTGATGAATAGGATATTTTTCTCTCCTTTTACGACTCCTTGAAGATATTCGCCGTAAGCCATGGAACGGGTGTCATTCTCTATATAGATCTTTATATGTAGTTTTTCCTCAAGGATTTGAGACAAGGGCTTCTCCTCAAAGTAAAAAATGCTATAGCTATATCCGGCGAAAGGATTTACCCGTCCGGATATATTAATGCCAATGCTTAATATCTTTTCCCTTGGGATCGGCAACGAGTTTATAAATTCATTGATACATTCGCAAAGATGGTCTAAAGCGGCTGGTGTGTTTTCGAGTGTATAAGGGATATTCTGCTCAATGCGGATCTTATCTCCTTTAAAATCTAATATGGCTAGATTCAGTTGATCTTTCAGTATATCTACGCCCACAAAATAGCCGGATACGGGATTGAGCCCGTAAATACTAGGTTTACGCCCTCCGCTAGTCTCTTGTTTTCCAAAGTCGAGTATATAACCGTCCTCTTGTAATTCGCTAATTAGCTTAGTGACGGTGGGGATACTGAGATTCATTTCTTTACATACCTCCGCTATAGTAGCGTCTCCATTGGCCATATAATAATGTATGATCTTCTTTTTCAGAAGGCCACTACGAGTATTGTCATCGGACGAGAGCAAGAACTTAGTTGTCATGGTTATACCTTTATTGAGTGATTAGGGCAAAGGTACAATAAGTTTTTTCAAAAACTAAGCGTAATAAAATAAAATTTTTTCATAAGGAGCTATCTTAATTGTAAGAATTTGTAATAGAAGTTGAATGACATAGTCTGCGGCGAACTCTGTCACTCGTGACATCTATACTAAAATCCTTCTTTCACGATCCGTTTGATCGGGAGGAAGAATCGTTCGATCAGGCGTAATTCTTCCGTTACGATCTCTGCGGAGGCTTGCGTCTCGGGCGAGACGGGCAGGTCGATACCGTAATTGGTTCTCAGTCCCTCTGGAAAATCGATATCCGCCGTATAGTACTCGTCGGTGGGGACCAATGAGATATTCGATACCACGCCGTTTACCACGCCAAACTCCTGATCCGGGAAATTGGAGAAACGGACGATCGCCCGCTGGCCTCTCCGGACTTTTCCCGAGCGTGCTATCGGTATGCGCACCTTCCCCACCAGCCGGCTCTCGCCTTGCGGCACGACGGTGAAAGCCACCTCTCCGGATGGGATATACTGGTTCTCATTCCAGTACTTGGTGAAGGTCACGACACCCCCTACCGGGGCGATGAGGCAATAACGCAACCTCCACTCGTTCATGCTATTCAGCAATTGTTCCCGGGCGGTCTGTAATTCCTGCCGTAGCGTAAATTCTTTCTCGCTCCGCTCCAGCGTCAGATCCAGCAAGGATTGCTCTTGCTCCCCGATCTGTATCCGGAGATTCTCGGCCGAGGCTGCCGCCCCTTCCAGCGAATAACGGCTTTGCAGCAAAGAAGCCCGTGCGGTCTCATGCTCGTAGGAGGAAATCACGGACCGGCTATACAATAATGAATCCCGGGCGTATTGCCGCCTTGTCAAGGCGAATTGCTCCGAGAGGGTCTTCCGCTGCCGTTCGGTCTCGTTGTAGTAAGCCTTATACAACGCTATCTGTTTGCGGATGGAGGCCATTTTTTGTGGATAATAATCGATCTCCCTGTAATTGATGCAGGCATGGAGCGCCGAGAGTAGTCCCGAGTAAGCCGCTTGCATATCACCCAGCGATAGCTCCTTGTACTTTGATAATGCCTTGTCCAAGCTATCCACGTCGCTTCCGGATCGTTCCAGCGCCTTATCCAGATAGATGGCATCGTCCGTGTCGGCGTGATTCTCTATGACCGCCAGCCAATCCCCCTCCCTTACCGGACGATTATCCCTGACGAGCAGCTCCTGTATCTTTCCCGCTGCCCGTGTCACTACCGCCGTCGCGGGATGTTGCCCCGTCAATGTCATGTCTGCCGTGATCACGTCAGGATATTTGAAGAAACAGCTTCCCACCAGCAATGTCACGACCACGAGGAATAACAGCGTTATCCCCCACCGTACGATCCAGGCCGGCACTTGCCCCATCACCTCCTGTACCTCCTCGCTCCTCAGTTCTATGTCCTTATTTCTCTTCTCCAACTAATTTTCAATTTTCAATTCTCAATTCCCAAGCTCCAACTGATTCTTCACCAACTTATAATAAGTCCCCCGCAAGGCCGTGAGTTCTTGATGCGTCCCTTCCTCCACGATGCGTCCCTTGTCCAGCACCACGATCTTGTCCGCGTCACGTACCGTGCTTAGTCGATGCGCCACGACCACCACCGTCCGTCCTTTGTAGAAGGCGTGCAACTGCTCCATGATCTCCCGCTCGTTGTTTGCGTCCAAGGCGTTCGTGGCCTCGTCTAGGAAGATGAAGTCGGGATTCTTGTACACCGCCCGGGCGATCAGGATCCGTTGCCTCTGCCCTTGGCTTACTCCATTGCCCTCCATGCCGATCTTCGTATTATAGCCCAGCGGGAGCGAATCGATGAAATCCCGGATATTCGCCACCGTCACGGCATGCAGCAGGCGTTCCTTATCCACCACCTCTTCGCCGGGGGCGATGTTGTTGGCGATCGTATCCGAGAAGATAAAACCATCCTGCATGACCGAACCGGTCTTGCTACGCCATACGTGGGGATTCAAGTTCCTGAGGGAGGTATCGCCGATCCTCACATCCCCCTTGTTGGGGTTGTAAAAACCGAGCAGAAGTTTCACGATCGTCGTCTTCCCGCTTCCGCTGGCCCCCACGATGGCGGTCACCCTGTTATGGGGTATCGACAGGTTGATATCCTCCAGCACGTAATCCCGGTCCGCCCCGTCATAGCTGAAGCTGAGGTTTTCCAGCCGTAGCGTCCTGTCATCGGGAAGAACATTCAGCCTTATCCCGCCTGCCTGTTCCTCGTCCTCCTTCCCGTGTATCTCGCCGAGCCGCTCCAAACTGATCTTCGCATCCTGCAAGGACCGTGAGAAATCGATCAATTGCTCGATTGGTGAGGAGAGCTGCCCCACGATGTAGGTCACCGACATCATCATACCCAGTGTCATATCCCCTTGCACGACGGCCCGTGCCGCGATGAAGGAGATGAGTATGTTCGTGGTCTGGTTGAAAAAGACCGCCCCGAGTTGCTGGTATTGTTGTAACGCCAACCCCTTAATCCCTATCTTGAAAAGTTTTACCTGTATCCGTTCCCATTTCCATCGCATCTTGGTCTCGCAATTATTGAGCTTGATCTCCTGCATGCCGGTGATGAGCTGGAATAGGTTGCTTTGCTCCCCGGCCGCCTGCGAGAAACGCTTTACGTCCAGCTCCCTCCTCCATCTCATGAAGGCGAGTACCCACGCCACGTATAACCCGTTACCTACCAAGAAGAGTCCCAGTATCGTCCAGTCGTAATAGGCCAGCACGAACCCGAACACGATGAAGTTGACGAAAGAGAAGAGCGTATTGATGGATGTCCCCGTCATGAAAGCCTCGACGCGGTCATGGTCTCCGATGCGCTGCATGATATCGCCCACCATCTTGGTATCGAAGAAATGCAAGGGCAGGCGCATCAGCTTGGCGAGGAAATCGGAGATCAAGGCGATATTGATCCTCGTGTTTACGTGCAGCAATATCCAGCTCCGTATGAAGTCCACGGATAGCTTGGCGATAAAGATCACCAATTGAGATATAAGGATCAAGGTTATGAAACTTAGGTTGTTGTCCCGTATTCCGGTATCCACCAGGCTCTGCGTGAGGAAAGGCAGGATGAGTTGCAGTACGCTGGCTGTCACCATGCCCAGCACGAGCTGTGCCATCTCCCTTCTGTAGGGCGATATATATCGGAAAAAGAATCCGAGGTTACGTTTCCTGTCTCTCCTCTCGTCCTCCATCCCGTAGAACTCCGGCCCCGGTTCCAGCAAGAGCGCCGTCCCGGTATCCTGTCCGTCCACCTTGGTGCTGACCCAGCACCGCTTGAACTCCTCCCTCGTATAGGTGATAAGTCCCGCCGCCGGGTCCGCTATGTAGAACTTCCCTTTCTTTATCTTGTAGCAAACCACGAAATGCCATTGGTTCCAGTGCAGTATGCAGGGTAGGGGACATTCCTTTTCCAATTCCTCCACCGTGATCCGCACGCCCTGTGTTCGGAACCCGATCGCTTCCGCCGCCTCGCTGATACCCAGCATGGAGACTCCTTCCCGGGTGATGAAGGCTTTCTCCCGTAAGTTCTGGATCGAGTACACACGGCCATAGAACTTGGCGATCATACGGAGGCAGCTAGGACCACAGTCCATAGAATCCAATTGCTGATAATGTGGAAACGATCTTAGCATAAATTAAAACATTAGGATATAGACATGATTTAGTTCTTATTTCTTATACTTGATCAGCATTATGACGGGATTGGAATCCTCATTTAATTTCGCCGCGATTTCGTTTAGCCTGCCTTTGAGCTTCCCTTCTTTATAAGCCTCAATCAATTCAGGCGCATCAAAGGGATACCAGTTCGCAATATCTTGATTAATAGATGAAATCCAATAGATCGGTCTTTGATATAAAAAATCAGTATTATATATTTGATATTTGAATATAGAATCTTCCTGTTTGTCGTATACCAACCTACTCACCGGTATTTTTCTCGTTTTAATATCGAGTTTTTTTTCTACGGTTCTCATAAAATAATAACGGCTTGTCACCCCCTCTACAAAAAGAAATATTTCTGTATCCATGGAATATATAGAGGGTGTCCTCACGATAAAAGGCTTAATATGACCGTTTGGCGAATAGGAATATAGGGTATCGGATGAGAGATTCATAAGTATCCAATTATCGGAAGTGGCGGTTGTAGCAAAAAAAGTAGGAATTACTTTTTGATCATTATCTCCGAATATAACCAGTGTTTTCTGTTCTTTAGAAGGAATTGTAATTTTCTGGATAATACTTCCGTCATACTTTGAGATAATCAAATGATAAGGCTGTTGGTCTGCCACCATTCCATAGCCTTTGTTATCATAAGTGATCAGATTATCCTTGTCATAATTAAAAACCTTAAGGTAGTCACTCTCGGGGTCTAGGAAATTAAAGCTTCTTTTAAAGTCCCCGTTTAAATCATATACTGATATTTTCCCTGTATGTGTAACAAATAGCTCATTGTTTTCCTCATCTAGTGTAATTCCTGCAATCCCCGGATATTCCTCGACACCTTGTCCTAAACGGTTTATTTTCCGTATAGCTTTCCCCGTTTTCCGGTCAAAAATGAATATGTTCCCGTCGTTTGTGTTGTTTTTTACTATTATAAATTTTTCGCCGATATCCATGACATTACCATGTGTGATAAATTCGTCAGTTGTTTCCAGCGCAATATATTCTACATCCATAATATCCTGAAGGATTAGCTCCTTTTCTGGGTAATCTTTGCTAACATTGATCGTGACAAGCTCGTCTGTCGATTGCTTATCTTTTCCACATCCCGCTAAGGCAAAGAGGAGGACTGCTGAAATTAAATTTACTTTCATGCTAGTATTTATTTTTCTTGTGTTTTATCAGCATAATCACCGGATTGGACTCTTCATCCAATGTAGTTGCGATCTCTTTCAGTTTGCCTTTCAATCGTCCTCTCCCGTAAGCCTCGGCAAGTTCGTGGGCTTGCAATGACTGTCCGATTACGAATTCCGGATCTAAAGGTCTCGACGTCATATCCACTTCTCTTTTGCTGGTATAATCACCATTGTATATTTTAGGTATGAATAAAGAATTTTCCAGTCTATCGTACATCAAACCGGAAATTGGAAACCCTCTCCCTGTTTCAAAATTAAATTCCGCTTTCAACAGGCTCATGAAATAATAACGGTCGGTAAAAACGGTTGGTATAAGAAATACTTCAGGAGGATCCATGGAGTGTATGGAGGGGGTTCTTACGATAAGGGGGATTGTCGTATTAGCATCCGGCAAATAGTGGTATATGGTATCGGATGATGTCTCCATAAGTACCCAATTGGTATGATCTGGAACTATTTGATACATGGCGGTTGGAACTGGAGCGGCCCAGTTCTCCCAGTTTTCCCCGTCTCTTGCGACCGGGCTTTTAACTTCATCAAAAGGAATTGATATTTTCCGGATGATACTTCCATCCTGTTTGGAAAAGATTAAATAATATGGAGGTATGGCGTTTGACGGGTTTTCCAGACTATTATCCGGTACATAAGAGATCAAATTTTCCCGGTCGTAATTAAATGTATTTACATGAGATTCCGTACCTGCGGCTTTGAAACTCCTTTTAAAATTTCCGTCTAGATCATATACTGAGATTTTACTTCCGGTATAGGCTATGACAAATATTTCCTTGTTTGCTTCATCCAGAACAATCTCCGTAATACCTATATATTCCTCGCCACCTTGCCCTTTCCTGTTTATCTTCTTCAAGGCTTTGCCGGTTTTTCTGTCAAAAACAAACAAATTCCCGTCGTTGGCCCAGTTGGTTATTAATATAACTTCTGCACCAATGGCCATTACTTTGCCTTGGGTAACAAACTCATCATTTGTTTCCAACGGGATGTATTCCACATCCATGAAATCCTGTAGTGTCAATTCCTTTTCAGGATAATTCTTTGTAACATCAACTGTGATGAGTTCATTTGTTGATTGTTTATCTTTTCCACATCCCGCTAACGCAAAGAGGAGGATCGCTGAAATTGTGATTATCCATTTCATTATTCTTACGATTTAAGGTTAAACACTTAGGGCGATACGTTCGCTCAATTATGCCTAGTCACAAAAATAGGTTATTTTTTCTCGTGATCCCTTCTTTTTGTTCAAAACTTATAGCGATGAATGGAATTCTATCCGTTATTTACATAATTTCGGCACAGGCTTAGCAATGGATGTTGTTTCTCCTCGCTATCTTGTGGGTCACTTATCAAAAGGTCAAATAGTTCGTTTATTTCCGGGTCGTTGATTCCCAGATCATCCTTTTCGGACTCCAGATACCAGCTGCCCCATGTTGTTATAATACAAATCTACAAGTGTACTTCTGTTGATGCTTACCCTGCATAACCTTCTCGAAATAATCTTTACTTTCCATAATCTTACTTTTTTAAGTGTGGAGGCAAAGGTACTGAATCGGATTAACAATATCTTACGCTCTATCGGTGGCTTACTTTTTCAAACTGTTAAGTTTTAGCGGACAGTAATAATATTGAAACATAATTACAGAAACCTGTGCTTGGATAGATTTTAAATAAACCATTTTATGCAAATTATGACATTTCCGACAGATTCCAACCTGCACGATAAGTATGTTTGATCAATTCGGCAGCAAATTCTTTCGCATGAACCGGATCTGACATTTTTGCATTGAATGAAGGATGCCCCGCTTTGATTGTAAAACCATTTACGATCATCTGTCGGATTTTTTCATCGTCGCTGATATTTGTAAATTGCATGTTCGTCCCGTCCCATTCCAATATTTTATTCAATGATTGCAGACGGACAGCCAATATTCCCATCAAGATCATTTCGTTAAATACTGCTGCTTCTGAAAAATCCGACTTTGTTTTCACCCTGTTCTCCGGACTTTCCTTGCAGGCGCGTACCCAATCCTGTTCATGACCACCATCCATCGCCCGGTCTACACGGCGAATTGTCTTGGGGACATCTGGCACACGCCCAGATAACAACCATGGCTGAAGACCATAAGAACCACAAATCAACGTATCTTTCGTGCCATGGAAAATCGTCAATCCACCGGCTATCCCCATGAGCGGACGTTCCTGTGGAAACCCTTCCGGGCGTTGGGGCATAAATCCACCATCATACCAATGTACCTCGACTTCCGGAAAATCCACTTTCGCCATCCTCTTTCGTGCTGGATACACGAATTTCACATATTCTGACTGCGGGGCACAATCGATGAACAAAGGGGAGGATGCCGCCTCCACAGATACAGGATACCCCAATTTAAGCGCTTTAAAAGCGGGATGCAAAACATGGCAACCCATGTCTCCCAAAGCACCGGTTCCGAAATCCCACCAACCACGCCAGTTCCAAGGATGGTATATCTTGTTAAACGGCCTCATTCGAGCTGGCCCGATAAACAAATCCCAATCCAATGTCGCCGGAATCTTGTGCGCTTTGGTTGGCGTTTCCAATCCTTGCGGCCACATTGGGCGATTGGTCGCCACTTCCACTTTCTTCACTTCACCGATCTCACCGTTCCATATCCATTCACATACCCAATCGACATCCTCGCCGGAAGCTCCCTGGTTTCCCATCTGCGTGGCAATCCTGTATTCGGAAGCCAATCGGGAAAGCAATCTTGACTCATAAATCGAATGTGCCAACGGTTTCTGGACATACACATGTTTGCCCAATGTCATAGCGGTAGCAGCGATAATGGCATGCGTATGATCGGGAGTCGCCACTATAACCGCTTCGATATCCCTATCCATCTCATCAAACATCCGGCGAAAATCTTTATATTTCCCAGCTCTCGGAAAACAGTCCAAGACCGGCTTTGCATATTTCCAGTCCACATCACAAAGAGCAACGATGTTTTCTGTCTCAAAAACATGCTGGATATTGGTGATTCCCATACCGCCAATACCAACGACAGCTATATTCAGTTTGTCCGATGGAGCTGTATGCCCGTGGCTTTTACCTAAAATAGAGTTCGGTGCGATCTGCATGTTATATATTTTACTTATAGTTCTTACGTAAAGATATGGTTGTCTCGGTTGGAAAATTATCCGGAACTGGTTGTGTCACTTGTCCGGTAGCAGCCCACTCGGCACCGCGAAGCAATGTAACCTGAAAGCCGGCACATTGCATGGCTATATTATCGTCAAGCGAATTTCCGGCGTGCCCCAAAGTCGTATGGAAGATACGTGTTTTTCCGTAATCGACCGTAAACATTACTAATTCATCTCGTCCGGATCCTTTCGTTGTAGGATCGGAATATCCCCAAAACAAGACATCTTTGATAATACCCGTCCCACGCATCCGGTCATACAATTCATCTTGTGCATGCAACCATGCAGCAGGAAGGCCTTTTGTCACTGGATGCTCCGGATTGCCACAATGAAGTACAAACTCATGCCGGCAACCATGTGAACCGGCACATCCGGAAGATTTATCATCATACTTCAAGTAACCGTCTTGCCGATAGATATAGGGACCAGCCGTCTCTTCACGTCCACCCCAGCCCCCAAAGCCGATGATCCGATTATATTCTTCCCAATCTTTGAAAGCATTGTTTGCGGCATGGTAAACCACCACGCCACCTCCATTCTTCACAAACTCTAAAAAAGATTTTTCCATTTTTTCTGGCCATCTGTCACCGTTATAATCAAGTATCACCAACTGATAGGAAGAAAAATCAGGGTCGAAATTCGACATGATCTTTCCTGTTTTAGGCGATATGGCGACATTGACCGTAAAAAGTCCGGAGTTCTCAAGAATCTGCTTGATCGCAAGGTGGCTGACTTCCCAATTATGATTGCTCTGGCCGGTTACGATCAAAACTTTAATCTTACCTTCATCACGATTCCAACATGACTCATACATTTTCAACATATTCTTGCGAAATATATCTATAAAATAGTTGTTGAGATACTTTCTACGCCCGTTTTGCCCCATTTGCTTGGTTTCAATCGGATGTTGGAGTAGGTATAACATCTTTTCAGCCAATAGTGAACTATCAATTTCTGTTTTATCTGCATATTCCATCACAGGAATGTGTAAGCCGGTAATATTATTCTCTATCATTTCATATAAACCGGTAGAAGTACTACCTATGATTGGTAATCCATGCATCATCATTTCTATGGCAACGTAACTACATTGTTCGTGAAACGATGGCATAATCCCCATATCAGCTATTGTATATAGTTCGTAAAGTTTCTCTTTGTTTATCAACCCTGTCCAGATGACATTCATATAAATATCATCACATTCGATCAAGTGGACATCGAACTCTCCATTTCCGGCAATGATGAAACGACATTCCGGATGCGTCTTTAATACTATTTTGAATGCCCTTAAAGCATATTTTAATCCTTTTATATAGTCTAATCTTCCGGCAAATAGAAAAATTGGAGCATCGGATATACCATATTTTTTCCTTAACGCTGATTTTTCAACACTGATTTTACTATCGGTAAGCCCATTATATACGACTGTGATTTTATCCGGCTTTATTTTGTAATCATCTTGCAATACAGACATTGTCTTTTTCGAAAGACAAATAATATGATCCACTACGTCAAAAGTTTCCTTTTCTTTTTGGAACTCCTCTTTCAAATATTCTATATCCTCACGGTTCTGAACCGTTTCCTGCGTTTTACATAATTGCCTAAAATGAGTCAAATTGCCTAACAGTTTGAAACACCAATCGAAATAATGTATAGTCAATACAATCTTGCAATCAAACGCCTTTTTTAATTCTTTTGCAAATTTACTGCTATGGTTGGCATTCAAATGAAATATCAGATTGCTTTTATCCTCAATGTATAATTGTAGCAGGTATACAATATTTTTATAATACAAATCATTTAGGAGATCAGTCGCCATTTGTTCTATAGGCTCCGGAAAATACCATCGCTTTATGCCATCGCTTGTCTCCTCCATTTGCATTTGAGGTACGTGCGCCCTTAAATTTACCACGCATACCTTAATCTTGCTATGACGAAGTGCGGTGGTTAGTTCGCGAATATAGGTGCCAATCCCATATACCGCTGCTTCGCTCGATGTGTGAAAAATATATAGGTTCATTATTGAAATAAAGAATTATATGTTTTTACCATATTGATACGGAATATTTCCGAAGCATAATTGTCAAGATACCTTTTCCGTCCGTTTTGTCCCATTAGTTTGGCTTCGATTGGGTGTTGCAACAAGTATATAATCTTTTCCGACAATAACATAACGTCTATTTCCACACTTTCAGATAGTATGGTAAGAGGTATTTTTAACCCACAAGCATTATTAACCACCTCATTTAATCCCGATGTAGTTGTGGCTACCACAGGCAATTCGTGCATCATCATTTCAATAGCCACATAGCCGAATGGTTCGAATAAGGATGGTACAATCCCAATGTCTGCTATTTGATAGATTTCATTCAGGTCTTTTTTATTCAATAATCCGGTAAATGTTATTTTCGTGCAAATATCTTTAGCCTCTTGGAAGCATATATCATAATTACCGCTACCAGCCATTATGAGACGGCAATTCGAATAAATTTTTAACACGTTTCGAAAGGCTTTGATCAAAAAAAGTATTCCCTTGATTTCATCAAAGCGACCGGCAAAAAGTATTATTTTTTCTTCTGCCGATAAATTCCATTTCTTACGAAGAGCTATGCTGTCTAACCTATCGGACATATCCTGTAAGCCATTTGGAATTACAGATATTTTAGCGATATCAATGCCATAATTCTTACACAAAATATCTTTCATATAGCGTGTCATGCAAATGATGTGGTCTACTGTCGAATAATAGGTTCTTTCCACCTCAAACATCGTTTGCAGCCTTTTCTCCAACGCATCCGGATGCTTTTGTTTCAAAATACGGGATAACCGTTCGGGATTGTCATAAATGGTAAAGCCCCAATCGAAAAAGTGAGAGACTGCTACAAGTTGGCAATCAAACGCATTTTTCAGTTCTTCTGCCAATTTCCCGCTTTCAAAAAAATTCAGATGAAATATCAAGTTATCTTTGTCTTTGATATGTAGTCGAAGCAAATAAACGACATTCCGATAATACAAATCCCATTGTTCTTGGTCGTTTGTCGTTCGTTGATCCGATATGGCTAAAGGGAAGTGCCAATATTGAATTCCATCTATCCATTCTGTTTGTATTTGAGGCTTTTCGGATATTAGATTTACGACACAAATATTTATATCACGGCCTTTCAAGGCGGTAACCAATTCATGGATATAAGTGCCTACGCCAAATACCGCTCCACGCCGGGTTTGATTGAAAATATATAAATTCATATTCAATGCGAGTTACAATAGATTCACCCATGATATATTTGCTCGATCCAATGCGGCCAACCGTATCATGCCCTCACCTGCATATCCATTAAGAAGTCCTGTAGCAACGGGAGCTTTTCCCATTTCCAAATCCGGAATTTGTTTCAAAGTAATATCAACGTTGTCGTGTATCGGTTCGTGCAAATAACGATGATGTAGATAAACGCGCGCAATATTACCAACGACCGACTCCTTTAATCGTGGAATAGCTTGGATTAAATCCGGTGATTGTACTCCCCATATCCTCCGACATTGTTCCAAAAGCCCAGTGTAACGATCAGAACCGGATATTTCTTGCAAATCATATAAAAAGCAATACACATCAATTTGCTCTTCTGCGGATATATCCGGTAAATGTTCTTCGATCAATTTAACAATAGATGTTAGACATTCACGTGCCTGCATTGCGGGCGTAGGGAAATTCAGACGTGTCATCCAATACCGCCCATAGCCAGTTAATCCGTTGTATTGGCTGAAATCCTGCCAGGGATCATATTTCACAGCCCGATACATTCTTCCATCAAAATCCTCACAAATATCATCTTCAATGTCCAGAAAATTATTTCGGATCATATAATCGAATCCGACACCGATACCAGCTATCCCTTTTTTATAATTTGCTGGACTGTTGACATGTAATTGATTCAATATTTGATCAATCAAGTCCATAGCATAATCAGCAAACAACATATTATTTGTATATTGTGCATAATGAAAAAAGAAAATAGCGATTCCCATCTTACCATGTACCAACCCTGGACATTCGGTTAATGTACCGTTAAGCAAGAGCATATCGGTAATTTGTTGCAGATCCTTTTTTATTTGAATGGTATTGTTTTCCGACATTGCGATATTTTTTTACTTTTTAGATTTCACCAACATTACCACCCGATTGTCATCCTCTTCCAATGTCGCGGCCACTTCTTTTAGTTTGCCTTTCAACTTTCCCTTTTGATAGTCCCGGCAAAGATCGAAAGCGTTTAAGGTAGCCCATGATTCACCTTGGGCATTGATAGGGGTCAGCATAACCATATAGAATTCATTTTTATAAGTATAATCGCCATTGTATATGATATATCTGGAAAACTCCTTTTCTTGGGTATCATACACAAAGTAGGTTTTAGGGAATCCTTCTTCTTTCCTGAAATCATATACATTTTTTATACTTTCCATGAAATAATAGCGATTGGATATCAACTTCGGAATCAAGAACACTTCCGGATCCATGGTATGGATGGGTGGTGTTCGCGCGATAAACGGTCGTAAACTGCAATCGGGCATCAATGTGTAGATCGTATCTGACGAGGGTTCTAATAGAATCCAATTACCATTAAACGGAGTGATTCTGCTGTAAGGTCCCGGTTTGGCACCTCTTGTACTATTTTCCATCCGTAAGACTTGAAAAAAGTACTTCTTCTCTTTAAAGGAAGGTCTTATTTCCTTGGTTATACTCCCGTCTTGCTTCGATACGAACAGGAAGGGTATCTCAGCATTGATTTCATCGTAACAAATCAGATTTTCTTTGTCATAGTTGAATATTTCCCAATAGAACTGAGAGTCACCTTCTGTTTTCTGCTTCAAACTGCGTTTAAAATTTCCCTCTAAATCATAAACCTTTATTTTTTTTGCATAGTGATCATTTATAAATATTTCATTGTTTTCTTCGTCCAACGTAACACATCTAAAATTTATATATTCTTCCCCTCCTTGTCCTTTACGGTTTATCTTACGGATGGCCTTTCCGCTCCGGTCATATACGAATATATTTCCATCATTATTATAATTTGCCACTATTATGTATTTTTTACCAACCGCTTGTACATATCCCTGATTAATAAACTCATCGTTTGTTTCCAGCGGAATATACTCTACATCCATGAAGTCTTGCAGGACCAGTTCTTTTTTGGTTGAATAACTTTCATTTACATCCACGGTTATAAACTCATCGGTCGAAGAATGACTGCCTCCACACCCTGTCATTGCAAACAGGGTGGTTATTCCTATAAAAATGAATGTTTTCATTTGCATATTATTTTGTTTACTCTGTTATTCTTTTACATGACAAAGATTGGAACGTCCAATAGCTATCTCATAATTGGATGGAGACGGGCAAATCCATTGATAAACACAATCCGTGCAGGGGGGGTGATTACGAACACGGAACCACGATTTGCCCTCTTCAACTTCTTTGTGTAAGATTTCATGAATATTATTGACATAGATATTTCCCAACGAAGGGTGGTTAAGATTGGCATACACATCCCCATTAGGCAGAATGGTGATTTTTCCAAAGTCATACAAATTCATGGCCTGGCGAGCGAAAAAATCTTTCATGGTCATAGGGGTGGACAAAATATCCTCTTTCGAAAGAAAAACTTCGTTTTCAAAAAAGCGAATATTATTTCCGGTATAATTGGGCTTTAATCTGTATTTATCTATCTGATGTTGTTCAATGAGTTGCTCTGACAGCTGAACATCCTCTTCGGAAGATACCTCAAACACAAATTCTACCGGCAAAGCCTGACTAAGCAAGACCTTCATTGCATGATTCCATCGTTCCACATTTATCGGGAAACTAACAGAAATCTGGTATGAAAAATTATGTGCAAAAATCGGTTGAAGAGGAATTATATTTTTATAGGAACACAAAAGATTTTTCGGTGAAGAACAGTGGTCTAGATAAGAAAATAATTCACTATAATTGGGGACTTCCTCCATATTTCCAACAATATTAAATGTCAGATTTTTCGGAAGCGTTATCAAGAAATGAATTAACTTTGTTATATTAGTTGTCGCATCTATATATAAAGATATTTCAAATAGTTTTTCCAGTATATTTTTATACGAAGAAAAATTATTTTTTTTGTATAGTTCCTGTTCCTTTGAATAATTGTAAAAGGGCAATATCTGAACCGGTTTGCCATCCGATAAAGAAACATTTATTACATCTCCCATGAATTTTTCACGAAGTTCATCAACAAAACAACAAATCTCTTCCTGCCGATATCGTTCGTGAGTCAATAAAGCGACACCACAATTTTCTTCTTGAAGAGTTTCTTGCAATAGCTCTACAATTTTCTCATTCGTTGACTCGATTGTAACTCCATCTAGTGTATTATATAATAAAACATGTTTACTTTTTATATCAACAAACACATAAGGTTCAATAGTAAACCAATAATCGGACACGTTCTTCATAATCTTTATTCTATTACTACATTTTTTATTATTTCAGCATAATCTTGCGGATACTTTTCAAGGAAAGTGAAAATATTTCTCAAACTATTCTCAAAATCCTTCTGATTTTGATGGTATTGACAAACAAACCCCTCTTCATTTGCTTTATCTATATTTTCAATATGAAACAGACAAGAACCACAATACTTATAAACATAACAGGTTTGGCAAAACTTTTGGATATGTTTATAATAAAAATTGTATTGCCGCGTAATTTCCGGTATATTGAATTCTATATCTTCATCCACTTTTCCCATCGAATACCGATAGTCTATTCTTTCACAAGGCAACAGCTTGTTTCGATTGGTCAATAAAACCTTTTTTGAGAATGGCGTACAAGTACTTGTAGGCAACTGCTTTTCAATACTATACAATAATTCTCTTATATTGGATATGTAATAGTTTATCGAGATATATTTCAGATAATTTGTTAACTCCATGTATGACAGCGAATTTTTGTGTGTTAAACGAGCCAACTCGGACTCCTCCTTACGGAATTCGGAATCGCTGTCTGCCACACTGTGATACATACTGTTAAATCTATCTTTATTACACGGCCTAATATGCCTTGTGTTTAATTCTGATACTCTTGGTATTTTATTATACCGTGTATAAATAAATTCATAAATTTCCTTTATTGTATTTCTGTCATGTAGAACAGCATTAAACGATATATTTTTTAGAAAATAGTCTGGATAGTCTTTTTGAAGTCGATCCAAATTTTCAATTACTTTTTGAAACGAATTTTCGTTGTCTTTTTTAAACGTTCGATAGCTATGGCATTTCTCATTACCATCCAAACTGATTAACAAACGGAAATTATTGGCAACTAAAAAATCCATATACTTATGAAGCAACGTAGTGTTAGTTGTCATAGTATATTCAAGATCAAATTGCTTGGCAAGATTCAATTCTTTAGAAAGTTCTACAATTTGTTCGATAAACGTCATATTCAAGAGTGGCTCGCCACCATAAAAACTAATGGCCAATTTATCATTTTTCTTTTTAGGCTTATGGTCAAAAATAAATTTCAACAAATGAATGGCCTTATGAATATCTATTTTCTTACTGATTCTTTCATCATATCCATCATACAATTCCCCAAACGCACAATACGTGCAACTTAGGTTACAAGAATCGGTTACTTCAAATACGACTTGCTTGATATTCTTTATATTGTCTTCAACTATTGATTCTTCCAATACCGCAAACTCGGTTGGTTTTGACTTTGTGAAGAATCCATGCGCTTTCAAATAGGCATATTTTTTTACATAATACGAATCAACATCCGTCGATTTTTCAGATGTTTTCTTTAATTCCGGATGTGCCAACATAGACAATCTGCTCTGATCATCGTTTATGTATAGATTTTTATTTTCTGATGTATAAAAAAAGGATCGTATCATATTAAATCTGATTAGTTGTTATAAAATGCAACCAATATAATATCTATTGGTTGCATTTTTTTTATAACCAAAATTCATATTCATAACAGAAAATAATTTTGGTTTTAGAATAAAAAAAGATTAATAGTGGTAAGCTTTATTTCCGTCATTACTGTAGTAACTCCAGTCAGAACTTCCTCCACAACTACCACAACTACCACTAGTACATCCACACCCGCCTTTTAAGGCATTTAGCTTACGTCGATCCAATTCTTCTTGACCGAATTGATTCAACTTGATTTTACCGACTTTTTTCATAATATTTACTATTTAAAATTCACATACCAATGTTAACCACTTCCTTTTATACTGCCAAACAAACCTAATCCATTATTACTAAATGCGTGTTTTTCGCTACCGAACGTATGCTTTATTAAACCTTATTCGGATTAGCATACAAAAGGAAAGCCTCTCGGACAGCTTTTTTTCTACGTTCGCTAATTTTATACTCCAAACCTCTTTTCAAATGAATCCAATACGAACCATCTTTGAAGATAAATTCAGATACATGGTTCATATTGACAATGACTTGCCGATTTATTCTTGTAAAATTATTTTGCAACACGGATTCTATTTGGAGCATACTTACATGAACTAAAACCTCTTCATTTTTAAATATCAGCCAAATGTTGGGTTTATTGTACACAAGTGCAACCAAATCACTACACAAAGAAGTTTTTAGACCATTTCTATAAGAATAAATGATCATATTGTCTTTCACTTTCAGTATATCCATATTATTTGTTTTTTTGTTTTCATCTTACCAAAACTCAATTTTTATATTTGAATCCTTTGCAAAACCTAGCAATAATTCTTTTTGATAAGTTTTGCTTGATGCCAAACAAACAACCTTACTTGGGCTTAAGATTCGTAAAATCGTCTCAAACGTATTTGCGTATAAGAAGAGTCTAGGGAAATTTTGTTCGATACTATCATTCTCAAATACCTTTTGTTCGGAAAATTCAACTTGTGCAGCTGTAACTGTCTCTGATAGTTCTGTGTCATCCGGAATCTCATATTCAGATAATAATAGAATAGGAATCTCTTTTCCTTGTAAGAAAGTCGATACATGAGCCAATTCTTTCTCATCTGTTAGGTAAACCAAACAACATCTTTTATATGGAGATAAAAGCCTTGTCCAAGGATGGCTGTCTATATTAAAGTTATTTGTGGTATTCCTTTTCTTTTCTATCCATTCAAAATGATTCAAGAAATTAGAGATATTGCGAATAGACTCCTCGATGGATTTTCCGGCGATACGAGAACGTACATAATCCATTTGTTCTTTCGAAATGAAAGACAGTATATATACGAACAATGCGTTTTTTATGGAATGGTTGCCAAGCATGAGTCTTAGGGTATCCCGGACCTCATATTCTTGAATAGCTGTTCTTATATATTCTTGTATGATTGTATCAAACTCGATTTTGTATTTTCCCAAATCCAGCGAACTCATCTTTTCTTGAGACTCCTCTTGTCTCCAATTTACCAATGTGCGCCAAGGAATTGAATGACGTTGCGCAGAATAGAAATAAGAAAACATGGGTTCAAAGCGTGAACATATGAATAAATTTTTTCTTCTTTTCAGCTTTGAATAATTACATTTCTTGAATTTCTCTAGAGAAATGAACCGATCCTCCGCTTTTTCATACCAATATTGATAAGTTTCAGTGTGCTTTTGAAGACATGGACGTAAATGAAACCATATCAGACCACCATCAAATAGCTTTTTATTGTGAAACATTACTTCCAGAACTTGATTGTAGCCGGGAGCTTTTGGCAAATAACAAGCTTGGTAGGTCATTTCTTCAGAGACCTCGAAAAAGAAAAGATCTCGCACTCCGTTGAATGGGCATAGAATGTCCCGGTAGGTTGTGTCTATCTTTTCGTCTCCTAAAAAAGTAAGCCATTCTCCGTTTTTTTGTAACACATTGATACCAGAGAGGGATACCAATATTTTATCTTGTTTGATTCTTTTTTTCAAATAGGAGAAATAGAAAGGAGCCATCTTTATCGCTAACCAGTCTTGCCATTTTCTTTTTGGACTTTTGTCCTTTTTAGGATTATGCAGGTAAGATATATATAGCTTATAAGCTAGTTGTTCCAAAGGGTTGATCCGGACTTTTTGCTCGGTGCGGTAGGCATCACAATATTTTTTGAATGATTCGGAAAAGAATAGCTGATCTGAATCTATCTTGATCGCATAGCGATATGTTACTTTTGAAATCGCGTAATTCGTGTATCCGGAAAGGAGATGAATCGAATCCTTCGGCAGATTCATGATCTCTTGAAATTGTTCATCCGCTAAATCTATAGGATAGATATAGGGGTGGTATTCAAAGATTTTGATCTTGTTGGGGTATTTGCTCTGTTTTCTTTTAAGTATATTAGCTGTCTCATCTGTACAATTGTGATATACCGCAATCAGCTCATCTAATCCTTCAATACAGGACTCTATGCAAGCGTCTAGGAAATCCGCGCTGTTTTGGCAGCGCAATATACCCGTTACCCCTAAAGGGCGTTCTTTTGTCAATTGTGATAAATCGACAGTGTATTCGGTATAGTCCTGTTGCTTAGAGCTCATGGTAATTAAATTATTGATTCATTTCTAATTGATTTTGAGAAAAACAAGTTTCCCAAATTTTTTTCTGTATATAGCTCTCTCTATAAGGACTATATGGCAAATCTCTTCGTGCATCTTCTCCTATGTACTCTTTTCTAAACATTAAATATGTATGATAATCCTTTAGTGTATCGTCATTCAAAATTTCTGTTTCTTGTATCTTTATATCTATATCCGATAATACATCTTTGATCTCACCGGTAATAAAACGTTCTCTTAATAGATAGGTGATTCCCCATCCAATGCCACATAATCCATCTGACAAATCAAGAGATAAATTATCCGGAAGCTCCATTATAGATTCTAATATCTCGTCCGCGAATTGTTCATATAAAGCATCTCCACTATAACGACTGTATTCATAAAATAGAATAGTTATGCCTAGCTTACCGTTATACAATCCGGGATGCTCTAGAGCCTCTGTTTTCAGTACCCCGTAACGGAGTAGGTCTTTTAGTATGCCTTTGTATTGAATGAATAACTCTTTCATATCGTTCATTAATTGTAAAATGAAAAATTCGTATCCCAGCTACCAAAAAAATAATGAGAACAATATGCTTCCTTTATTTTTTCATGGAATGAGGCGGTCTCTCCCTGATAGATATATGAACCCATGTCATCTTTCGTCACAGGCGTTACTTTTGAATAAGGGAAAAGAGTAACCTTGTATCTTTTCTTCAAGGTATTAAATATCCGTGATATCATCAATGGGCCTGTTGTATGCATCACCTTTTGTGCTGGATAGTCCCGTAACATTGCATCAGTAATTTCTTTTAAAATGTCTATCCATCCTCCGCATCTTGGCTCAGAAACCATAAATGCGTTTCCTATTAGGGTGGGCATACTTGAGTTGAAATTATGCTGTGGAGGCTCCTCTCCGAACCCTATCGCCACATCTTCTAATAATGGCTCGATAGGCTTAAAACATTCCGTATCCAAATCCGTATAGACTCCCCCATATACATATAATATCATATAGCGAATCGTGTCCCAACGTTGTACATTGTATGGAAAACTTCTATACAAGGAAAGATACTCCGGAAAATGTTTTTCTACCAACTCATCCATTTCCTCTCCGTTCCAAAGGTGATATTCCCAATCTGGATTCTGCTCTCGCCAAGTTCTTGCCAAGATTTGTAAGCGGGTGGGCATACATGGTTCTGTGCGCCCCTCCCAGACTTGATGTATGATTTTAGGGATTGCCATATGCTTTATTTAATCTCGAATTTTCCTACTAGCCATCCTAACTTATGGGTCAAGACTACTAGGTCTGTGTTTGTTTCTATTCCGTCCAATGGAATGTTGATAATATCGCCTGTTCCTCCGGAGAGTACATTCTCATACATTATATTACCTGTATTATCCATAATATGGATAGCTAGATCATCTAATGCATCTATGAAATGGACACTCAAGATATTTCCTTCTATAGATTATGTATTAGTTCTTGATTAATGACAAACTTAGTATTTCTGTAAGGTTATACTTAGAGTTCCTAATAACATAATTCAATGCAAGCATCCAGGAAAAACGTATCATTGGGGGCACTGTACAGTGATTATCACGTTTAACGATCTTTTTTGGTTAATAGTGATAGATCAACTATATGATACTGTTTAATCCTGAAGCTTGCATATGATAAAGAATAATACCTAATTATTTTGTATGATGAATTCTCCCATAAGCTGCCCTAGGCGATGTTCTAACACTACATAAAAGCATCCTGTGCCAGCCTGATCTAAAGAGATGGATACACATTCACCTGCTTCGCCGGAGACTACTTCGTTATATAGGATAGCTCCTTGTTCATTTACAACTTGAACAGTCAAATCATCTAGAGCATCGATAAAATGTATGCTCAATAGATTTCCGTCGATGGATACTGTTGGAGGAGCAGGAGTGACAGAGCGATAATAATCGTCATGCCATTTGCCTTTAGTTGGTACATTATCTCCATAAACAGACAGTGGCGAAAAGAGGCCAAATAGCATCAATAAGGTTAATAATTTTGTTTTCATAATATTTTGTTTTTCTTTTTGCAAAAGAAAAGCTTTATTCTCTAATAACAATGAACATGGATGAACAATTGGCATTTTCGTTTTTGTTCATTTTCTAACACTGACTATAGGTCATTGATATATAGATCGAAATCGGAGGCTTTTCCTGTTTTGCCGCTCATCTTCAGATAAAGTCTTTTCCGTAAGACTGATATATTACTATGGTTTAATAACATAGAAAGACGTGAGGGTTTCACATGGATTCTCACTAAATAGCATAACCGTTCCATTTGTATCGGTATTTTAGGGTAAGCTTCTTGAAGTTTTTGTGCAAAAGACGGATAAATAGCGTTTATAAGCTGAAACAGCTCTTCCCAATCCTCGGTAGACGGTTTCCATTCCTCGTTTTCATGAAAGTTTTTATAAACAGATGAATTTTTTAGGTTCTGTAATAATTCAATCTGATGTTCTTTTTGGGCATACAATGCTTGGTTCTTTTGTTCGAAGTCCTGTCGCAGCTTCTTCTTGAGCTCTTGCTGTTCCTGGTCTTTCTCTTGTAAAGATCTGTTTAATACCTCTATGATTTGTTTATTATGCTCTATCTGCTCTTTATATTTTAAGACGGTCTTATCGCAAGAGAAACTCTTTTCCCGATCTTTTTCTTGAATTTTCAATAGGTCTTTTTGTCTTTTCTTATATTTAAACAAAAGATAAGTGGTTGGTAGAACTATCAAAAGGCAAATAAGACTGGTTACAACCATCCGTAGGTTTGCATTGGCCGTTTTTACTCGTTCTTCCGCTAGGGTTTTTTGTTTATCCTGTTCATCATAAAGAACTTGTCTGCCTCTAATCGTATTCGTGACTTCTATCTGGTCGAGTGTATCACGCATCATTTCATATCGTTGACTCAACTCCGCATAAAGGATCCATTGTTTTGTCGATAGGGCTATTTGGGATAGATGATAAACAGCCCCCGCTCTCGTGTCCAATCGCACCGCTTTTTCCAAGCATTGTTCTAAATAGATCTTTGCTGAATCTAATTGACCGCATTGATAATAATATTCGCCTAGTGTCAAATAGAACGGATAAATATCATTTCCCAATGCCTGCTTGTTTGCCATGATCTCACGGAGTAGACGTTCCGCTTCCGGGTATGTCTTTGTTTGTACATATAGACTCGATAATTCGGAATAAACAGAGAGCACCTTCCTGCTCACCATCAAATCGAGAGTTTTAGAATAACAGGCGATAGCGCTGTCTTTTTGGTGGATTATCTCATAAATGCGTCCCAGATCTCGAAGTGCATAGACTTGACCGATAGAATCCGATATTGCCTTGAAATGCATGACCGCCTTTTGCTGATAAAGCAAGGCTCGTTCATATACATCTTGTTGGGTATAAAGCATTCCTATACCGTTATTAATCCTCCCCAGTAATGCATGGTCTTCAATCTGCTCCTCATTCTGTAAGGCATTTAAGAAACACTCTTGCGCTTTCAATGGATGATTTAGGTTTTGATTGATCCGTCCCTTATAGAACCAAGCTTTCGCTTTTCGTTCCAGATCGTCTGTTTCCTCATAATAATCCGTCGCGATCGTGATCAGCGAGTCGGTTTCATGCTTAACAAAAGTCTTGTCTTCTGCTTCTGTTAACAGCAAATAATAATGTGCCTTATCTTTTCGGGATAGGTTTTCTTTGTTCTCTATTTGTTCAAGGAGCATTAAGGCGCTATCCGGATGTTGGGGCATAAGGTTCTCTATTTTTCGGAAGTCTATGGTTTGATGGCCCATTCCGTCGCAAGAGATCCATATAATAGGTATTAGAATTAACAGGAAAACAATGTTTTTCTTCATCTGCGTATTATTTGTTGGGGGTAAAAATAATACAAAAAGACGAGAATATCTTGGCTGGAAATCCCGACTTTTTGGATCTATTTTTATTTCCATTATACTTCATCCGCAAAGTAAGTATATATGGATAAAACAGGCTTTTTTATCCAACCAGCCATCGTTCTATATTCCGGGTCTCAGAGGAGAAGTTCACGCCGATCTTGAAGACCTCCCGATTGTCTCCGGAGAAGGGTAGGGCGTAGCCTTTCTCCTCGATCTGCCGCAGGGCTTCCTCGGCGGTTCCGTTGAGCTTGAACTCCATGATATAGATGTATTGGTTGGTTTGCAATACGAGGTCTATACGCCCGTTCGAGGTATGGTATTCCACTTGCGTGTACAGGCCGACCAGCTTGAAGACGATGAAGAGGACGTTCTGGTAATGCAGCTCCGTGTCTCGCTCCGGCTTTTGCCCGGCGATCACCTCGTAGGGTGTGTCGGCAAAGAAGCTTTGCAGGCGGCGGAAGAATGCGTCGTAATTGCCGCTTTCCACTTCTTGAACAAAACGTCCTATCTCGAAGGGTGTCTTTGCGGCGCTTATGCTCGTGTAGAAAGGCAGGAGGTATTTAACAAAACCTTCCTCTACCTCCAAGTTTGGAAAACCTAGTTTATAAATCCCAAAACGGGGATCATAGCCCTTGATGGTTAGGTATCCGCTTTGGTAGATGACGGGTATAGGATTATTAGAGGCGGAATCGATGCTGTTCAGCACATCGGCGTCGGTTTCCGTGTTGGCCATCTCGTAGAGGTCGTAATGGGTGTGCTTGAGCAACTCCACCAGATAAGAGGGGGTACCGGTCTCAAACCAGTAGTCTCCGAATTCCATCTTGGCGAAGGTGTTCAAGAGACTGAAAGGATTGTACATTCCTGCTGAGTTAGCGGTGAAATGGTATCCGTCGTATCGCTGCTTCAGCTTTAGACAGGTAGCCTCATAGGTCATGGCTTGCGCATCAGCCAATACCCTCAATTCGTTTTCCAAATAAGTATGTATCTCTTTCTCGGTGATGCCGCATATTTCTATGTACCGGTTATCCATTGATATATCCATTAGGTTGTTGAGGTCGCTGAACACGCTCACCTTGCCGAACTTGGTCACGCCGGTCAGGAACGCTAGGCGGATATATCCGTCCATGCTCTTCAGAACGCCGTAAAACGCTTTCAGTATAGAGCGGTAGGCCTCCTGTAACTCCGGATTCCCGATCGCCTGTAGCAAAGGCTTGTCATACTCGTCTACCAGTATGACCACTCTCCGTCCTGTTCTCTCATAGGCACGGCGTATCACGCCGGTGAAACGATCGGATGGTGTTATCTCTCTCTCGTCTTTCCCCCACAGGTCTTCCCAAAGGTTCAGATAACGTCGTAATATGCTCTCTAATGCCCCAGGGTCAGAATATCTCTCCGCATTTAAATCCAAATGTAAGATGGGGTATCTTATCCAATCTTTTTCCAATTTCTCCATGGCCAGTCCTTCGAACAGCTCCTTCTTTCCTTGGAAATAGGCCTCCAGCGTGGACAGCAGCAAGCTTTTCCCGAAGCGCCGGGGGCGGCTGAGGAAGTAATACTGTCCGGTAGTAACCAATTGATAGACCAAGGCTGTCTTGTCAATATAGAGATAGCCGTCCTTGCGAATTTTCTCGAAGTTCTGTATGCCGATTGGATAAATTGTCTGGTTCATATCGTCCTATATTTTATGCGACTTATAAGCAAAGTTACATAAAATATAGGAGAGGAACCGTATCTTTAGAAGTAAATTTTCAACAATAATATCTTACTATGAAGTCGATTTATAACTTACTGATAGTAAGATGAATAAATGTGCTTGTCGGATTTCCGTAAAAACACGTACATGTTTTCACGGATTCACGTACGTGTTTTTGGGAATTCACGTACGTGTTTTCCGAAAAACATGTACGAATAAAAAACAAGTCTGGAAAAATATACATTATCTTTGCAAGTCAATGAACGTGAATATGGAAGATGATTTTGATATAAGGGATGCCCGGATGCCGGAAAACGAGCGAGAGTACGAGAACGTGCTTCGGCCGCTTTCGCTCCGTGACTTCAGCGGGCAGGCGAAGGTGGTGGAGAACCTGAAGGTGTTCGTCATGGCTGCCCGCATGCGTAAGGAGGCGCTGGATCATGTGCTTTTGCATGGACCTCCCGGGTTGGGAAAGACGACGTTGTCGAATATTATAGCGAACGAGTTGGGGGTTGGTTTCAAGGTCACGTCGGGGCCGGTGCTGGATAAACCGGGAGATCTGGCCGGGGTATTGACCTCGCTGGAGAAGAACGACGTGCTTTTTATCGATGAGATTCACCGGTTGAGCCCGATCGTGGAGGAATATCTGTATTCCGCTATGGAGGATTACCGGATCGATATCGTGATCGATAAAGGACCAAGCGCTCGCTCGATACAGATCGATTTGGCTCCGTTTACATTGATTGGCGCTACGACCCGTAGCGGCTTGCTGACTAGTCCGCTGCGTGCCCGTTTCGGTATCAATATGCACTTGGAGTATTATGATATGGAGACGCTGACGAAGATCGTGCTCCGTAGTGCTAATATCTTGAATGTAAAATGTGAGTTGAACGCCGCTAGGGAGATCGCTTCCCGTAGCCGGGGTACGCCTCGTATCGCCAACGCTTTATTGCGCCGTGTGCGTGATTTCGCTCAAGTGAAGGGGAACGGAGATATCGATAAGGCGATCGCTTGCTTCTCTTTGGAGGCGTTGAATATAGATCGGTATGGCTTGGATCAGATCGATAATAAGTTGCTGACGACGATCATTGATAAATTCCAGGGAGGCCCGGTCGGATTAACGACGATCGCCACGGCTTTGGGCGAGGACCCCGGAACGCTAGAAGAAGTGTACGAGCCTTTCTTGATCAAAGAGGGCTTTATCAAACGCACGCCCCGTGGCCGTGAGGTCACCGATTTAGCTTATACCCATCTGGGACGTAGCCGGGTGGGGGAACAAGGTTTTTTATTTGATTAGACAGATACGATATGGCAGGAGGAATGAAGCGGCTCGCTAAAGAGACAGCCGTTTATGGATTGAGTAGTATAGTGGGGCGTTTCCTGAATTGGATGTTGGTGCCGATGTACACACGTGTGTTGGCCGGAACAGGGGATTATGGGATCGTGACGAATTTATATGGTTGGACAGCCCTGTTGCTGGTCTTGCTTACTTATGGCATGGAGACGGGGTTCTTCCGTTTCATCAATAAGAAAGAGGAGCAAGAGCCGATGCGGGTGTATGCTTCCGTGCTGTATTGCTTGCTGGGAAGTTCGGCGCTGTTTAGCGTAGCGGTTTTCGCCTTATTGCCATCTATTAGCGCCGGCTTGGGATATGGCGACCATCCGGAGTATATCGGGATGATGGCGGGTATCGTGGCGGTAGACGCTTTTTGCTGCATTCCGTTCGCTTATCTTCGGTATAAGGGGAAAGCATGGCGTTTCGCCGGGATTAAGTTGCTGAGTATTTTCTTGAATATTATCTTGAATATATTCTTCTTGATCACTTGTCCGTGGTTGCATACGCATTATCCGGAGGCGATAAGCTGGTTCTATCGTCCGGATTATGGGGTAGGCTATGTATTCGTGGCGAACGTGTTTACGACACTGATAACCTTATTGCTTTTGATCCCGGATATCTTGCCGGGCATACGGGCGAAAGTAGACGGAACGGTCTTGAGACAAATCTTGCGTTACTCCTTCCCGATCCTCATTCTAGGTATCGCCGGTATCTTTAACCAGACGGCAGATAAGATCCTGTTTCCATTCTTGTTTGATGATAAGGAGTTCGCGAATGAGCAATTGGGTATATACGGCGCATGCTTCAAGATCGCCGTGGTGATGGTGATGTTCACGCAGGCTTTCCGGTATGCCTATGAGCCGTTTATTTTCGCTAAAAACAAGAGCGATGATAATAAGAAAGCCTATTCGGAAGCGATGAAATATTTCATCATATTCGCCTTGTTTATCTTTCTCGGGGTCATGTTCTATATCGATATCTTGAAGTACTTTGTCGGTCCGGCCTATTATCCCGGATTACGGGTGGTGCCGATCGTGATGCTGGGCGAGTTGTTCTTCGGTATTTATTTCAA
Source organism: Parabacteroides sp. AT13 (assembly GCF_002272965.1). Lineage (NCBI taxonomy): Bacteria > Pseudomonadati > Bacteroidota > Bacteroidia > Bacteroidales > Tannerellaceae > Parabacteroides > Parabacteroides sp. AT13. The sequence goes on from NZ_NQMH01000001.1 coordinate 1,920,484, forward strand.
CCTCTCCTTATGGTATAAGCTGATCGACCAGACACGATGGGGTGCCTATTTCTCCACGATCGGATGTGTGGCCACGGTCTCTATCATCTTGCTGTTCGGTCCCTCGCAGGGTTATATGGCTTGTGCGTGGGCATCGTTCTTTTGTAATTTATTGATGATGCTTCTGTCTTATTTTGTGGGACAAAAGAAGTTCCCGATAGAGTACGACTTGAGATCCGCGTTTCTTTATTTCGGTGTGGCGGCGGTGTTATACGTGGCAGGCATGGCATTGTCGATACAGTCTGAATGGCTCCGGCTGGGATACCGCACGATCTTATTGGGCATATTCATCGCGTTTATGGTTAAAAGGGACTTACCTTTACGAGAACTCCCGTACATAGGACGTTTCTTTCGTTAATCGGTAGGTTCGGAGGGCTTGGATGGCGGCGTGGCGATTGGCATCGTGATAACGAAGCGTGAGCCTTTCGTATAAGACGGATCTGTCTTTATCTTACCGTTTAGCCGGTTAACGATCAAGCGACATAGGTAAAGCCCTAGGCCAGAGCCGGGAATGAAATCATTGGTCTTCGTGAAACGCTCGAATATCCATTCCTGTTTGTCTTGGGGGATGCCGCAACCCGTATCTGTTACCGACAGGGTCACTAAATTGGCTCCGTTATCCAGATGGTATGAAAGCGTAATGCTTCCTTTCTCCGTGAATTTATTCGCGTTTGCCAGCAGATGCGAGATGATCAAGCTGAAATAAGCACGGTTGGTCAAGATCATATCATTCTCCTTATCGCCTTCCATCACATAGTTGATCTCCGGCTTCTCTTGATATTTCTTTACCTGTTGCATCTCATGTAAACAAAGCTCATGGATACGTGTGGGAACAAGAGGAAGGGAATCATTGCCGCTATCGAGCTGGGCGATCTCAAGGAGATTGTTCAGCATGGAAGTCAAATGGTAACAGTTCTCGTAGATAATACGGCTGAAAGCCTGTTTCTCGTCCATGGAGATATCGTCGTTGGTGATGAGTTCCGAGAAACCATTGATCGCGTTTAAGGGAGTCCGTATCTCATGCGACATATTCCGGATGAAGGCGGTCTTCATCTCCTCGCTCTCTTGTGCCTTCTGGTTCGCTATCAGGACCAGCTCGTTGGATTTCTGCAATGCCCGATAAAGAGATCTCATCTTGCCTAACCGGAAAAAGATATAGAACACGGCGCATAAGGCTAGAAGCAATAGGGATATATATAGGTAATTCTCCTTCTTGCTTTTCTGCAATTCCAATTCCAATGATTTCTTTTCGATCACCAACTCGTTCGCCCCTTTCTCGATCTCGAGATTCTCCATTTTCTTCCGGAGTTCCTGCATGCGCAAGGTATCTAGCAAGACCGCGTATTCCTTGGATGTCTCATACGCCTCCTTGTACATCCGGAGGCTGTCGTAGGCGGCGGCTTTCGCGGATACATAGGCGATTACATGCTCCTTGTAAAGCGGTATCTGTTTGGAGAAATTGATCAAGGAGTCGCTGAACTCAATGAATTTCTTATAGTCCTTGATGCCTAGGTAATAATTCGCTGAGGTATAATAAAGCTCATATTCCGGTATGGCGCTGGCTGATTCCGGATAAGCCTTCAACAGATTCATGAAGTCACGGTAATAGGAGGTCGCCAAATCTTTTCCGATAGCCTCGGCGCTAATGGCAAGGTTTGAATAAGCGCTTAATAAATGGCGTTTGTTGATCGCGTAAGGACGTTTCCTCATCTCCGGGATATTAGAGTAGCCCAAGATCGTGTTTAGGTAACGGGTCGCATACCGTCCCCGTTCTTGGGAGTCGCTCGCATAAGCGCATAGCATGAAATAGGTATTAGGCAGGAAATTGTATGCGTATCGTATGGGTAGTTTCTCCGCCGTGGTCAGGACATTATCGAAATATTCTTTCCCTTGCTTGAAGTCCTCCTGAAGCATGTTCTCCTCCATGACGCTGTTGCTGACAGCCATGCCTAGTACATAATTGCAGGCTATTTTCTCATAGGGAGACAATTTGTCGGGTTCCTCCAGCTTGAATAGGCAATTCATGAGGACTTTCCTTCTCGGTTCACCGGATGTGTAGAATATGACGCGCGTATCTTGGATCATTTTCATGAACGATACGAGGCTGGTTCTGGCTTCTCCTTTTAGCTCCTGCTCGGCTTTGGCGATATAGACATTTGCGCTATCGGTTTGGTCCGTGTTGATATAATGCCGGAGAATCTCGGTCAATGCCGCTTCCTTATAGTAATTATCATTCGCTTTTAAGGCTTCCTGATAGAGTTGTTTAGCGTTTACTAATATGTCATCGTTTCGTGAGATGTCCATTAAATTGGTAAGGATTTCCAATCTTGAGCGTTCGGAGGTTGCTTTTTGCAAGGCGTTTTTGAGTGAGTCTGGTGTGGTCGTTTGAGATGAAACGACAAAGGACATAAACAATAAGCATAAAAGCATTAGATATCGTTTCATACAAATAGGATCTCTTGTTGTTGTATTGCAAATGCAAATATACGTAATCTCGCCATAAAAAAGCTATTAAATAGTTAGAAAAACAAACAATTGGAATATCTTTGCATAAATATGGGACAAGATTAATACCGCATGGAAAAAGGATTGCTACATAAACAGATTATGGATTTTTTTGTCCGTAATTTCGACGTCAGGCAGGACAAAGAGGATGAACTGGACACGATAGAATCTATTAAGAAGGGAGTCGAATTTAAGGGGACAAATTTATGGGTACTTATTTTCGCTACATTTGTGGCCTCTCTCGGATTGAATACGAACTCTACGGCCGTGATTATCGGCGCCATGCTGATCTCGCCGTTGATGGGACCGATCATGGGATTCGGCTTGGGATTGGGAATCTCCGATTTCGAGTTGATCAAGCGTTCGTTCCGTAATTTCGCTACCGCTACTATTTTTAGCGTGATTACCTCCACCTTATATTTCTTGATCTCACCGATCAGCGAGGCGCAAAGCGAGTTGCTTGCCCGTACGCAACCTACGGTATACGATGTATTGATCGCTTTCTTCGGCGGTCTGGCCGGAATCGTGGCGAGCTCGACAAAGAGTAAGGGTAACGTGATTCCGGGTGTGGCTATCGCTACGGCTTTGATGCCTCCGCTTTGTACGGCTGGATTCGGGTTGGCGAGTGGCAATTTGTATTACTTTTTCGGCGCTTTTTATCTGTATTTTATCAATACGGTTTTTATCAGTTTAGCTACGTTTGTCGTCGTTCGTTTGTTGAAATATCCGAAGAAGGTTTTCTTGGATAAACAAAGGGAAAAGATCGTGACTCGTTACGTGGGTATCATTGTTTTTTTCACGATCGTGCCGAGCCTTTTCTTGAGTTATAACTTGATCCGGAGTAGTTATTTCAATGATCGGGTACGCAATTTCGTATCGGAGGAGTTGACTTTCCCGAATACGCAAATCTTGAATAAGGTCGTTACGGATACGAGCGAGAAAAAGGAGGTGAAAGTAGTCTTGATCGGCCAGACGGTACCGGATGAGATGATCGCTAACGCCCGGGCTAAATTGCCTAAGTATGGATTGAAAGATGTGCATTTAGTCGTGCAACAAGGCTTCGGACAAGAGGCCACGGATATCAATGAGTTGAAAAGCCTCTTGATGCAGGATTTATATAAGAATAGCGAGGAGGTGCTACGTGCGCAGACCATCCAGATAGATTCGTTAAAACGACAGGTTGACAAATATCAGAGTTATAGGCGTTTGACATCCGAGTTGATCCCGGAGATGAAGGTTCTTTTCCCCTATGTAGTCGAGGCTTCTTGCTCGAATACGTATATCGTGAATACGGAGACGGCGAAGCCGGATACGGTTATGCTGGTTTATCTGAAAAGTAAGACGATCATTAAAGATGCGGAACGTAAGAAGATCAAGGAATGGCTGTCGGCTCGTGTGGAAATGAAAAATATTAAATTACTAATCGAATAATTTAGACTAATCAGAGTAGAATGAAGTTGATGAAAAGAGTGTGGGCGGCTTTGTTGCTTTTAGCCGCTTCCGGTCAGTTATATGCCGATGAGGGCATGTGGGTGCTGAAGGAATTGAATAAGCAGAATTTGGCGAGAATGGCCGAGTTGGGTTTTACCCCATCCTATGATCAGTTGTATAGTGAGACGGATCCTTGCGTGGCGAACGCCGTGGTAATCTTCGGTGGCGGATGTACCGGTATTACGGTCTCTAACGAGGGGTTGATCTTCACGAATCACCATTGTGGTTTTGGAGCCATCCAGCAGTTGAGTAGTGTGGAGCACGACTATCTGAAAGATGGTTTTGTCTCTCAAAGTAAACAGGAAGAGCTTCCGGTTCCGGGCTTGACGGTACGTTACCTGAAAGAGACCGTAGACGTGAGCGATCGTATCAACAGCCAGATCTCCGGTATCGAGGATGAGTTCCAGCGTTTATCCGCCGCCGATTCTATCGGTCGTGTGATTTGTGATTCCGTGGGAAATAATGAGTTCCTAGCGGCTGATGTTGTTCCTTTCTATAGCAATAATAAATATTTCTTGGTGGTGTACGATGTTTATCGTGACGTGCGTATGGTTTTCGCTCCGCCTAGTTCTATCGGTAAGTTCGGTGGGGATACGGATAATTGGATGTGGCCCCGCCATACCGGTGATTTTTCCGTATTTCGTGTGTACGCCAACGCGGATAATAAACCGGCGGAATACAACGCGAATAATAAGCCTTATACCCCGAGATATGTAGCTGAGGTGTCCATGCAAGGCTATCAAGATAAAGATTATGCCATGACAATCGGTTTTCCGGGAAGCACGGATCGTTATTTGTGCTCTTGGGGCGTGCAACAGCGTATCGAGAATAGTAATAAGCCCCGTATCGAGGTGCGTGGCATCAAGCAGGGCATCTGGAAAGAGGCGATGTTGGCTAGCGACGCCGTACGTATCAAATATGCCTCTAAGTATGCGGGAAGCTCCAATTATTGGAAGAACTCGATCGGTATGAATAAAGGATTGGCGAATCTAAACGTGATCGAACGTAAACGTGCGGAGGAGACGGCCTTCGCTGATTGGGTAGCGAAAGATCAGGCCCGGGGCGCTAAATATGGCGAGGTCTTGAATTTGCTGGAAAAAGGATATACCTCGACCAATAAATATAGAGAGGCTTTGACCTATTTGAATGAGGCGTTTTCTAGTGGAGCGGAGATTATTCGTTTGGCCCGTATGGTGCAATCGGTGGATATTGAAGGAGCTACCCCGGAAGAGGTTACTGTCTTTTTAGAGGATCGTATCCAACCGTTCTTCAAGGATTACGAGCCGTCTTTGGATCAGAAGGTACTGGCCGCGATGATGAAGATCGCGAAAGAACGTGTATCTCCGGAGTTCTTGCCGGATATTTATACGAGCGTTGATAAGAAGTATAAAGGAAATTATGAGAAATATGCGGCGGATGTATTTAAGAAGACTTCCTTATTGTCGTACGACAAGATCGCCGAGATGTTGAGAAATCCGAAGCAATATGAGAAATTGAGAAAAGATCCGGCGGCGGAATTGAGCTTGTCCGTACTGGTGTCTATCTTCCAGTTACAGCAGTTGATGGGTGATGCGGAGTATGATATCGCTAAGGGAGAACGTTTGTATTTCGCTGGCTTGAAGGAGATGTATCCGGAGAAAGCTTTGTCTTCCGACGCTAATTTCACGATGCGTTTAAGCTATGGTTCTATCGGAGGGTATCGTCCTTATGATGCCGCATGGTACAATTATTACTCAACGGATAAAGGTATCCTAGAGAAAGAGGACCCGACGAGCGATGAGTTCTGGGTACAACCGGAGATACTGGATTTGGTTCGTAGCCGTGATTTCGGACCTTACGCGAATGAAAAAGGGGAATTGCAGCTGTGCTTCCTCTCGAACAATGATATCACTGGTGGTAATTCCGGTAGCCCGGTATTCGATAAGAACGCCCGTTTGATCGGACTCGCTTTCGATGGAAACTGGGAAGCGATGAGTGGCGATATCGCCTTTGAGCCGGATTTGCAACGTTGTATCGGCGTAGATATTCGCTATGTCCTTTTCATGATCGATAAATGGGGTAAGTGCCCGAGGTTGATTGAGGAGTTGAAGCTGGTTCGATGAGAGAAAAAAGAGATGGGCATCCGTGATTTCCGCGGATGCCCATTCTAAGGAGCTTATGATGCCCATCGTAAGGTGCTTTGAATACCTATTGTAACAACCTTACGATGGGCATTGTAATATCCTATACGACAGGAAAGTTCTAAATGCCTAATTTAGACTTGATTGCTTTTGGTATCGCATCCTTATGTACCATGATATAGATCGTCTTGGCACGGACAAAACTATCGGACATGTTCAAGTATCCGCCGAAGGCATTACGCTCGGTTCCCCAAGAATTCTTCGTGATATAATATTTCGTGCCGTTTTGATCCTTGGCGATGCCGGTAAGGTGCATCAAATGATCGTCGGTCGTGACGAACGCCTCGAAGCCTTCTTGACGGACCTGCGGGGTGACGTTTACTTCCGGGAAAGGTTTCTCGAATTTGTAGACTTCCTCCAGACGTTCTTTCTCGTCCATTTTCTCAAAGCGAGCACGGTCGGTAGTCGAGTAATCTTCCACCTTCTTTACCTCAGGGTTGATCGCCACGCCATTCTTGAAAGAGAAGCCTTTCTCGCTCACGTCGCCATCCCAACATACCGTGTAACCGTTATTCAACGCATAATCCGCTACTTCCATCATTTCATTCAATGGTAGGTTATACATTTGCGCATGCTCCCAGTTATCGGGAACCTCTACCTCGAATTTCTGGTAATACGGATGATGCGTGAAGCTTGTCAGTTCGATATAATCGTCCATATTCAACCCTAGGGAGGCGGCGAATGTCTTCGGGGTATATTCCTTGCCTTGATAGGTGAATTTCTCCGGAAGCTTGCCTAGGTAGGTATCGAATAGGTTATCGATTAGTTTGTAATATTCCGGGCTCCGTTTTTTCATATCCACGGCGGTCGTTGCGATCGCCTTGATGTATTTTACCATCTCGGCATGATTGTGCCGGTCGGAATCGTAGTTGATACCCGAGTACACCTCTTCGGGAACGATACCTACTTGGTTGAAAGCGTTCATGAAGGTGTGGGAGAGACTTCCTTGACCGATATTACCTCTACCTTGGCGGACATAATTATCCTGCAACTGGTTCATGTATTTCTGGCGGACGATAAACATCTCGGAGAGATCGTACGTCCCTTTTCCCATACGGAGTAATTCGGACTCCATGAAAGAGGTCGTGGCGAAACACCAGCAGGTTCCCGTGGATGCTTGATTCTTGACTGGCGTGGCGGGTACCTTTACTACATCCGTAAATTGGTAGCCTTGGGCGAATGTGCTCAAGGAGCCTAACGCTAAGGCGCATGATAGAATGAATGTTCTCATTGTATATGAATTTAAGTTTATATTATTATTGTAGAGACGGGGCGTGCCTCGTCTTTACTATCGGATGTGGTGATTAGAAGCCTCTTTCGAATTGGGTCCAGAATGAGTCTCCCATTTCTCTCCAGCGTAGCATCGTGGCTCCGGCGAAATCGGCGGTATATCCGGTTAGGTATTCTTTTGCGGCCTCCTCACCTTGTTGGGTAAGAATCTCTTTGTAACGGCTCTCTACGAAAGGAAGTTCTGTCTGCCCTTTCTCCGTAAAATGGGCGATAGATGCTTTCATACGATCTTTAGTCGCTCCCCAACGTACGGTGGCGAGTTTGTTGGCACGACGGAAAGCCCATACGGCGGCATCTTCCCGGTAACGGTGCTGTCCGCAAACCTTGAAGCAAGCCGGGAGATCTTTCGTCCCACAGAAGATGGGGATGCGGGGGCTTTGTCCGGGATTATCATAGGCCATCCAAACCACGCCGCCTACCGCGTCGGGCAGCCAGTCACGCAATTGGATCACGGTAGAGTAGGAGCATTGCGGCACGGCTACAAGGCGGTAGCGTTTCACGGCATCCGGTCTGAGTCCGTTTAACATGTTTACCATATCCGTAGTCATCCACGGATTCGCTACCGGGCTGATAATGGTATCTGTCTCGTTACTATCTTTTTTCTTGACGGCGACTTTCAGGTTCTTCGTCATATCATATTCCGTCCCCTCATACGTCTCGGAGAGAAGGGCCATCACGTCGGTCACGTCAACCGGTTTTTCCGGTTTTACGCTGATCGGAAGTTCCTCGGCATCATAAGAAAGATGCAAGGATGGCGCCAGCTTATTCAAAATGAAAAACTCACGGATGCTGAAGGATTTCAATTCTCCCGAATAGTTCCCGCCGCCATAGGCCTCCCAGAAGCGGAACGGTTTCTTCCCGTCCCAGAAGCCCATGCGCTTGGCTACCTCGAATACGTTGGCGGAAGCCATGCAATTCTCCTTGTCGCTCGGATCTACCTTGGAGATACGGGGGATATTGGCCGATACGCCCACATGATCGTCGGGGATGCGGATCGCCGCCCATACGCCACCGATCTTATCCGGACCCTCGCCGAAGACCTCGAAATGCCATACCTCTTTCGGATCCGCTATCGTAAGGCACTCGCCCCAGTCGCCATATCCGTATTTCTCGATCAACTCGCCCATTAAGCGGATCGCGTCACGGGCGGTCGTGCAACGTTGCAAGGCGATTCGCTGAAGTTCCTCGATCATGAACATACCTTTCTTGTTGACAAGGGCTTTCCGGCCGGTGATCGTTGTCTCGCCGATACCCAACTGCTTCTCGTTGAGGCAGGGATAGGCGGTGTTGAGGAATTGATACGTAGACCGCGCTTCGGGCAGCGTTCCTTTCGCGATCATCCCCCGGGTTCCCTCGGCGTATTCGGTATGCATACGTCCGGTATAGACCGTGGTTGTCGTATCGTGATCGTACGAGGCGGAAGGTACGATATCCATCCAAGTGCGGTAATTGCTATCGCAGGTGTGGCTGGTCATCACGGAACCATCCGCCGAGGCTTTTTTCCCGACCATGATACTCGTACAACTCTCCGGGTTTAACACCGGCTCCGGATACTGGATCTGTTGCGCCACGGAAACGGATAGGCTGGCGTAAAGCATGATTACATAGGTAAAAAGTTTTTTCATCTTTCTTGTATTTTAAATGTTTGTATCAATTGTCCGAGAAGATTTTTATGACCGTAAATATACGATTTATTTGTTAATTCTTGAATACGATACGACTATAAGCATGGTATAAGACGGAACAAGTCTACTAAAGTCATGAAATTATATATTAGGTGAAAGTGAGAGCGTGCTAAGAAAGGCGGATTGCCCTAAAATCACTTTCTGGGCAATCCTATAGGTTATTTCAAATATGAATAAAACGAATGGCCTATTCACGTCCTCCGCCTAAGGCTTGATAGAGGTTAATAACCCCTTGGATTTCCGTGAAACGATTAGCCACTTGGGTTAGTTGGGCATTTAATAATCCTTGTTGTGCTGTGAGTACTTCTAGATAGGTTGTCGTTCCGTGCTGCATAAGTAGGGAGGTACTTTTATAGGCTCTTTCGAGAGACTCTATCTGTTTTTCAAAGTACACAGCCTTGTCACGTGCTGTATGATATTGCACCAAAGCATCGTTAACCTCGGTTCCTGCGTTCAGTAAAGCTTGCTCAAAACTCAACCGGGCCTCTTCTTGTTGCGCTTTGGTGATTTTCAGTTGTCCTAGAAGTTGTCCTCTGGCAAAAAGTGGCTGGGTGAGTGAGCCTACTGCCGAGGCCAGAAACTTACCCGGATTGGTGATGACTGCACCTGCCGAGTTAGTCCAGCCGGCCGAACCACTTAGGGTAATAGAGGGATAAAAAGCGGAACGGGCTTGATTAGTGGCGTAAAATGCACTTTCCAGAGCATGTTCCGCTGCCCTTACATCAGGGCGGTTTGATAATAAATAGACGGGTATGCCTACTGAGAAATGTTTCGGCAGTTGCTGGTTTTCCAATTCACCTCTTTGTATGGTATGAGGTGTATCAGCCAGTAACAATACAAGGCTGTTCTCTACCTGATTGATTTGTTCTTTCAGGTCGAGGATGGATGTACAGATGCTGTAGTACGTAGCTTCCATTTGGGAAACAGCTGTTTCGTTTACTATGCCTGCATTCATTAAGGCACGGGTGGAATTGACCGTCTCTTTCCAGGAGGAAGCGGTTTGCTCTGAGATCTTCAACTGAGCATCCAGCATAAGCAGGGAATAATAAGTATTAGCTATTCCGGCGATTAGCTGTGTACGTACCGCTTGCCGATAATCTTGACTTTGTGCGTAAAGAGCTTGCGCCTGCTTTTTGGCATTGCGCATTTTACCAAATATATCCAGTTCCCAACTGGCTGTTATCGGAATCGAATAAGTCTGTGTAGCCTTATGGGAGTCGAAACTGCTCACCGCTCCTTGAGGAGCGAAAGCGAAGGCAGGCAGGAAAGCTAGCTTGGCTGACAGTAAAGCTGCTTCAGCCTCCTCTACACGGAGTTGTGCGGAACGATAGTCTGTGTTGTTTGCCAGGCCATGCTCAATGAGTGTTTGGAGCTGCGGGTCGGTGAAGACCTCCCGCCAGCTCATGTCTCCCAAGGATACAGTATCCGTTTGAGCGGTGGCCTCTGAGCCGTACAGATCTGCGGAAACCTCAGAAGCCGGTTTGTATTTTGTATATATACCACAGCTGTTTAACATAACGCATGATACAGCTAGTGTGATGATATGTCGTTTCATTCTTTTTCTATAATTGTAATTAATGGGATTCTCCCGATTTATTTATGATTCTCGCGTTCGTTTGCGCTCTTTTCTTGCTCTTGCAATACTTGTAGGTCTGCCTCTACTTCCATCGGCTTGCGGATCTTCTCTTGTAAGAACTCGAAAGCGATGTAGAATACTGGTACAACGAAAAGCAAGGCCAATGTACCGATAGCCATACCGCCGACTACACCAGTACCCAACGAGGAGTTACCGTTGGCGCCGGCTCCACTCGCAAACATCAACGGAAGCATACCGAAGATCATCGTCAATACGGTCATCAAGATAGGACGCAGACGTACTTGGGCGGCGGAGTAGGCTGATTCGATAATACCCATGCCCTTCCGACGGCGTTCGATGGCATATTCCGTAATCAAAATGGCGGTTTTTGCCAATAGGCCGATTAACATAATTACACCGGTTTGTAGATAGATATTGTTTTCCAATCCGAATAACTTAGCGAAGAGGAATGACCCCATCAATCCGAAAGGTACGGAAAAGATGACAGCGAACGGGATTAGGAAACTTTCGTATAGGCATGCGAGAATCAAGAAAATCAACAGGATACAGATCGCATAGATGAATATAGTCTGTGTACCTCCGGATGCTGCCTCTTCACGCGATATACCTCCATATTCGTAGCCATAACCGGCAGGTAGGCTCTGGTTGGCTACTTCTTTGATTACTTGCTGCACCTCTCCCGTTGAGTAACCCGGAGCTGGGTTCACGTTTACGGTAATGGCACTGAATAGGTTGAAGCGGTTCTCCACTTCTGATCCCATAATCCTCTTAAGAGTGACGAACTGACTGATAGGAGCCATCTCCGTCCCGTTGCGTACGAACATATTGTCTAATGCTTGCTCATCGAGACGATATTCAGGAGAGGCTTGCAACATCACGCGATACACTTTACCGAATTGGTTATAGTTGGAAATATAGGCACCACCGCAATAGCTACCGAGAACATCCAATACGGAAGCGGGCGAGATACCGGCTCGTTTACATTTGGCGGCATCTACATCTACAGAGATCTGCGGGAAGTTCATGGCGTAAGAGCTATAGGCCATCGCTATTTCCGGGCGTTGGTTCAAGGCTCCGAGGAATTGTAATACTGAGTTATAGAAAATCGTCTTATCGCCTCCGGTCTTGTCCTGCATGTTCAACTCAATGGAGTTACCCATGCCGTAACCCGGGATCATACTAGTTTGGAAACTAAAGATCTGTGCTTCCTTGATTTGATGGAATTGTGCGTTGAGCCGGGCAATCACCGCATCGGCGGTGTGCTCTTTTCCCTTACGCTCATCCCAGTCTTTCAGTCGGATGATAACCGAACCGTAAGAGGCTCCTTGTCCGGAGATAAGCCCATAACCGGCAATGCGGGCATAATGCTCGATCTCTGGCGTACTTTCCAGGATTTTTTCTATTTTGGCCATTATTAGCTTGTTTTCTTCTAGCGTGCTACCCGGAGCGATGGACATGTTTACCATGATCGCACCTTGGTCTTCTTGAGGGACCAAACTGGTTTTTGTGGTCATCATCATCCAGACCAACAGCACAAGCGTAGCGATTAATGATACCCATACCATCCAACGATGGTGGATGAAAAACATCACGCCTTTCTTATATTTTTCTAGCACAGCGTTGAACGAGGCGTTATAAGCGGCACGTACACGGCCGTTGATACTCTTGGTACTCTTGTTGCCATCGGATGGACGCATCATAATAGCGCAAAGCGCCGGGCAAAGTGTCAAAGCCGAGATCATGGAGATACCAACGGAAGTTGCCATGGTCACACCAAACTGAGTATAGAAAATTCCGGATGTACCTCCCATGAAAGTTACAGGGATGAACACTGCCATAAATACGCAGGTACAAGAAATGATCGCCATGGTAACATCGCCCATGGCATCTTTAGTCGCTTGATAGGGCGACTTATAGCCGACGTCGAATTTCGCCTGTACCGCTTCTACTACGACGATCGCATCATCCACCACCGTACCAATAGCCAATACCAACGCAAAAAGAGTCAAGATGTTGATACTAAATCCTGCCGCAACCAAGCAAGCGAAGGTTCCGACCAATGAGACAATGATCGAGATAGAGGGAATTAACGTACTCTTGAAATCCTGCAAGAAGAAGTAAACCACTAAGATCACGAGAATGATTGCGACGATTAGGGTCTCCACCACATTATAGATAGAGGCGAAGAGGAAGTCATTGGAACTCATCATAGTCATGAAAGAAGTTCCTTTCGGCAGATCCTGCTCAAGTTCGTTCAGCAAGTTGGTGATCTGTTCGTTCACGGCGGTAGCGTTAGAGCCTGCGGTCTGGAAAATCAAGAAGGTTACGGCTGCTTTACCATCCATTTTATTATCGAATCCATAAGTCAAAGTTCCGAGCTCTACATCTGCGATATCCTTTAGCCGTAGGACTGATCCATCATTTTGTGATCGGATGACGATCTCCTTAAATTCGTTGACATCTTTTAGGCGTCCGCGGTATTTCATCGTGTATTGGAATACGTTTTGTGAGTTCTCGCCTAATTGGCCTGTTGGAGCTTCCAGGTTCTGTTCGCCTAGTACGGCAGTTACGTCTGATGGTACCAATCCATATTGAGCCATACGATCCGGCTTGAGCCAAATACGCATACTGTAAGCATCACCTAACATCATCACATCTCCCACACCTTCGATACGTTTGATTTGTGGAATAATGTTAATGTCCAAGTAGTTGGCAAGGAATGTTTGGTCGTAGCGACCATCATCACAGACTAATGCGTCGATCTGTAAGAAACTCGTCTGGCGTTTTTGAGTGGAGACACCAATCTTGGTTACCTCGGCCGGTAGTAAGCCTTGTGCCTTAGAGACTCGGTTCTGCACATTAACCGCTGCCATGTCGGGATCAGTTCCCTGTTTGAAGAATACCTCGATAGTTGCAGTCCCTGCGTTTGTAGCGGTAGAAGTGATGTACATCATATTTTCCACACCATTGATGCTTTCTTCCAAAGGCATGATGACACTGTTCATCACAGCGTTGGCATCTGCGCCGGTATAGGTAGCTGATACATTTACTGTTGGCGGAGCGATATTCGGATATTGCTCAACAGGTAACGAGAAAAGCGAAATCAGCCCGACTACCAAGATCAGGATGGAAATGGATATAGCCATAACAGGCCGTTTGATAAATATATTCCCTTTCATAATGCACTGATTTCTTTTTATTTAACTTGTGTTCCCTCACGTACCAATCCGGCTCCTTGTGATACGATTTCTTCACCGGCTTTCAGTCCGTCTAATACGACATACTCGCGTCCATCGTTCAATTCAGCTACCGTGATCAAGGATGAGACTGCTTTGCCATCCACTACTTTATATACCATTGTTTTATCCTGTAGACGTATTGTCGCTTCCTGTGGGATTACGATACAATTCTCATATGTACTGGGGATGATTACCGCTCCAGAGGCTCCGCTATGTAGTAGGCGTGCCTCGTTTGGGAAGACAGAACGGACGGTTACCGTACCGGTCTGGCGATCGATCACGCCGCTGATCGACTCGATCTTTCCTTTATGTTCGTAGATGGAGTTGTCATTTAGTCTAAGTTCTACTTCCGGCATGTTCTTCAGTGCGTCATCCATGGAACCATATTGACGGGTCAAGGATAAAAGCTGGTTCTCATTCATAGAGAAATACACATACATGTTCGAGTTGTCGGATACTGTAGTCAATGGCTGTGGAATATTGGCGCTGACTAAGGCTCCGACCCGATAGGGTAACGCTCCTACCACTCCGTCACTCGGACTTTTTACTTCGGTATAAGAGAGGTTGTTGCGGGCGTTTGTCTCTTGAGCCTCAGCTTGTGCCAAAGCTGCTTGTGCGGTGAGATAACTGTTCTCGGAGGTCTTTAGGCTGAACTCTGATACTACTTTCTGGGCATATAGCTCTTTATTGCTGTTGTAGGTTAATTCCGCCGTGGCTAAGCCTGCCTTTGCTGATTTAACGTTGGCTATAGCCGTATTCAAGGCTGCCTTGTAGGGTACTTGGTCTATGACGAAAAGAATTTGTCCTTTCCGGACTTTCTCACCTTCTGTTACGCAAAGGCGCTCGATAGTTCCGGATACCTGTGGATAAATATCGATATCCTGCCGTCCACGGATCGTGGCTGAATAAGAGGTAGAGAATTTCTTGTCACTTACTGTTATTTTCATTGTTGCATAATTGGCATTCATTGGAGCTTGAGGTGTTTGTTTGCAAGACACCAATACTGCCGTAAAACCGACTAATCCTATTAGTCTCATCCATTTTGAACTCATAACCATTTGTATATCCTTTTAAAATTCCGCGCAAAGTTAAAAGGAGATAGCTCATTTTTATATACCAAATGTGCTGGTGAAGTGTTCTGATTGTAATATCTTGTAGTATGGTTTCTCAAAAAGAAAGTATGAGATGCTTTTATAGCTTATTTATAAGATGCTTTCTGTATTGGGTAGGCGACATACCCGTGTGTGCCTTCACGTATTTCCCGAAATATGAGAGATTGGGAAACTCCAAATAATTGGCTATTTCCTTAATGGATTTTTCAGAGTATTTAAGTAGCTCGGTGATATCCTCTATGATAAATTCATTAATGATATCGAAAGCTGTCTTTCCACATACCTGTTTACATATCACCGAGAGATATTTGGTAGTGATAAAGAGCTTATCCGCATAGAAAGAGACGGAGCGTACTTTTACTTTTGATTTAGATAGTAATTCTATAAATCGATTGAATAAAAGATCGCCTTGCTTGAACATCGTGTTGTTTCTGGATATACAATATGTATCCAAATTACCTAGCAACTCATAGAATATAGCGCTGATAAGGGCAGACATGATCCCTTTCTGATAAGGATTGTCTGTTGCTTTTATCCTGGAACCAATTAATTTATGATATAATTCGAAGATTTGTGCTCCCTTTTGTCCTATTGGCAGGACTGGGTTTTGTTCGAGATAAAAAAACTTGTCTCGTGTGCCACCACCCAAGCTGACTAATCTCCTGACTATATTCATGGAGATAGCGATCCCCTTGCATTCCAAATCATCACTACCGATAGCATTGCGAAGTACGGTCAGAGGAAGGCAACACAGAACTTCGTTGGCTCGGATTATCCGTGTCTTGGTATTCACGTCTACTTGCAATGTGCCTTTTGTGCATATCAACAATTTTAATGCGTCAATCTTGACAGGCTTGGCATGGGGCACATGAGGAAGGCGGAGGCGATTGGCAAATGCTATATCTCCATCAATATAGTCAAGCACAGCGTTTTGCGATAAATCTTCTATGGTTAGCTGACGTACTAGTTCTGTTTGCATGTCTTCAGGACTTTTTCCAGTTTTGGCAAAAATAAGGAATTAAGTACCACAAACTTTGTAGGTACGCATAATTTAAGACCTTTATAACCTTAATTAAAAAATGAGCCCGGTTCGATGCCGAGCTCATTAGGAAGGGTTATGAATATCTATTTTTATTTACTGCGTTTTTTCTTTCCACGAGGAGCGTCCTCATAGAATTTACGCTTCGGTTTGTCATCGCCACGGCCGGAACGTCTACCGCCACGGTCTCCACGGTCGCTTTCCCGGCGGCTGTCTCTGCCTCCTCTACCGCTATCCCGTCGGTCTCTGAAACCGTTTCCGCTACGGCTACCTCCACGGCTACCACGACTGCCTTTACCACCTTCGCCTTTCGCTTGCGCCGGTTCTACGGAGATACGTCGTCCGTCTACCTCGAAGCCGTTCATCGAGTCCATGACACGGTTGGCTTCTCCCTCTTCTACCTCGAAGAATGAGAAATTATCACGTAAGTCGATACGACCGATACGAACCTTACCCGGTACACACTTATTAACCAACTCTATAAGTTGAGGAGGTGTAAGCTCGTCTGTCTTTCCAAAGTTGATAAAGAAACGGGTGTAGCCTTCTTCCGCTTCGCCTCTACCACCACGTTTGCCTCTTTCTCTTGGGGCGCTCTCGTCTACAACCTCGATATCATCGTTATCTTTATAATAGTCGATCATCCGGTTGAACTCCAAGGATACGACACGCTTGATGATATCTTCCTTATCCAGCCATTCCAATTTACGGTAGATAGAAGGCATCAAACTAGCGATTTCCTCCTCGTTCACTTTCACTTTCTCGATCTGGTCCACCAAGTTGAACAATTGCTTCTCACAGATTTGCTCACCGGTAGGCATCTTGCCTTTATCGAATTTCTTGTTAATGATTCGTTCGATCTCGCGGATCTTGCCTTTTTCCCTTACGTGGCAGATAGAGATAGCGATACCCGTTTTTCCCGCACGGCCCGTACGTCCGCGGCGGTGGGTATAAGATTCTACCTCATCCGGCAGACCGTAATTGATTACATGGGTTAAGTCATCCACGTCCAAACCACGTGCGGCTACGTCCGTAGCGACCAATAACTGGATATTCTTGATACGGAACTTCTGCATCACGTAATCACGTTGCGCTTGGCTCAGCTCGCCGTGCAAGGAGTCGGCGTTATAGCCGTCTTGAATCAATTTATCGGCGATCTCCTGTGTCTCCTTACGGGTACGGCAGAAGATGATACCGTAGATGTTCGGGTAATAATCGGCTAGACGTTTCAACGCGAGATATTTATCCTGCGCACGAACCATGTAATAGATATCGCGGATATTCTTGTTTCCCTCGTTCTTCCTGCCAATGACGATCTCTTTCGGGTCCTTCATGTATTTCTTGGTGATAGAGGCAATCTCTTTCGGCATGGTAGCGGAGAAGAGCAGCATATTGCGGTTTTCCGGTATAGCCGCCAAGATCTCGTTGATACTGTCGGTGAAACCCATGTTCAACATCTCGTCCGCCTCATCAAGAATGACGTTCTTTACGTTGCTTAAGTCAACCGTCTTGCGGTTCATCAAGTCGATCAAACGTCCCGGGGTAGCCACTACCACGTGTACGCCTCTCTTCAGTGTCTTGATCTGGCTCTCTATACTGGAACCTCCGTATACAGGGAGAACCTTCAGGTTATCGATGTATTTAGAATAATCGTTCAAATCGTCCGCTATCTGTAGGCAAAGCTCGCGTGTCGGACAAAGGATAAGCGCTTGAGGCTGATATTGAGAGACATTGATCTTTTGCAGGATCGGCAGGCCGTAAGCGGCTGTCTTGCCGGTTCCTGTTTGTGCCAATGCGATTACGTCGTTATCTTCTCCCAGTAAGAAAGGAATCACTTCTTCCTGTACGGGCATGGGCGATTCGTAGCCCATCTCTTGGATTGCCTTTAATATCGGTGCGGCAACTCCTAATTCTTCAAATGTTTTCAAAATGCGATTGTGTATATATGATAATATTCAGTGGCCGCAAAGGTACGTAAATAATTCGGATTCATATCAATAAAGTAATATATCTTTTAGCCTTTCACGTTTCTTATCAGTAAGACGTAATCCTTTCGACAAATATTTCTCGGTGGAACCGTACTCTTTCTTGATTTTATGGAAAGCTAGGTCCATGAGCCCCTCGTTGGCCGTAAGGAATACCGTAATGCTTTCTTGGGCGTCTGTGGAGAGATGTTTCACGATATCAGCTAAATGACTCGTATCGATATATTGATTGGAAGTCAAGTAGTCCTCCATGATGGCATCCCGGGGAATATCCAAGGCGGCGAGTAACATGGCGGTGAGAAACCCGGTACGATCCTTTCCGTAGGAACAACTGATGAGAATGGGGTAATTATCCTCGTTCTGGAACTGTTCCAGTACCTTGGCGAACTGATCGGTATTATCTGTCACGAATTGCAGGTACTCGTCTTCCATATATACCCCGGCGTCTCCTTTCCGCATTCGTCCCTCGATAACACGTTGGGGGGCATCGGCGATCTTGCCGACCGAGATGGGGATTTGCAGGATATTTGCTTTCGTATATTTGATAGGGGCGGTGAGGGTTTCTTGGTTCGTACGGAGGTCGATGATGGTCTTGATCCCTAGATTATCCAATCGGATGGAGTCCCATTCGCTCAAGCTGCTTAACTCGCCGGAGCGAAATACCTTGCCCCATTTCACCGTCTTCCCGTTTGTAGAGGTATAACCGCCTAGATCCCGGAAATTCTGTACGCTATCCATAACCGCCGAGCGTGCCCCGATGATCCGTGGGTATTTATCATTAAAAGAAAGGCGGAAATACTTACGTGATATATTATCGTTCGTGATGTAAGTAGCTACGCCATCCTTGATGTTGGCGTAAATGATCGGGGACTCGTTGGTGAAAAGATCCGGGTTGTCGGACACGGTCATCTTGACAATCCCCTCCATTACCGGATCGGTTTCCCATTTTATCACGTAATTTCCGATGTCATCACGTAGGCAAATAGCTCGTATGTCGGGTGCGTTAGAGGAACAACCCACTAACAGGATCACACTGGCGAATAGAGAGAGAATCTTTCCTAACATTGTCTTCTATGATAATAAGCTTTCCTTACAAAGATAGTAAAACAAGTTTTTCCCGCTTCTTCATTAATGATATTTAAGACTGACTAACATACTTCGCCGCGAACTCCTTGGATATATAATTATCATAGCTTTGGCAAACCTCGGAGGCGAGGTCCATTCCGCAGCGGATGATTTTTCCCCAAGTATCCTGATCCAGAGAGGGAAGGTCGGCATGGCGTACGTCATACTTTAGAAGTCCGTAGATAATACCCGCGTTAAAATTGTCGCCGGCGCCGATGGTACTAAGCGGCTGGATTTGCGGGGAATCGAAATGTCGTGTGAAATTACGGGTGTGGAGATTGACTCCGTTTGCCCCGTGAGTTGTTAAGAAACGATCACAATAAAACTGAATATGCTCTTTGTAAACCTCCTGTGCGTCGCTCTTGCCATAAAGGTTCTGGAAGTCCTCGTCCGAGCCCCGGACGATGTCGGCGAATTCCAGATTTTCCAGTACGGTAGGCATGAGGCGGATCGCCTCATGAGCGTGTGCCTTGCGGAAATTGGGATCGTAATAGATGATCGCTTTCCGTTCTTGGGCGTATTGCAGAAATTCTACCATACGAGTCCGCAAGACCGGGTTCAGGGAATAATAAGAGCCAAACACGAAAATATCGTCTTTCTCGATCTTAGGCAGGGGCACCTCCAGCCGTTGCGCCGGGTAATCCTTGTAGAAGATATAATTAGCGTTCTTATCGTCGTCCAGAAAAGCGAGTGATATAGGACTTTTCCCATCGGGGAAACGGTCTACGAACTCGGTCGTGATGTGGTTATCTTCCATGAAATCCCGAATCATGTCGCCAACCCGGTCGTTGCCCAGCTCGCTGATAAAGGATACGGGGACATTCAATCGACCTAATGATATCAATCCGTTGAAGACGGAGCCACCGGGAACGGCCTTCTGTGGTTGGTCGTTCCTGAAAATGATATCGAGGATGGTTTCTCCTATACCAAAGACTTTTCTCATGACTATATACTGGTTTGTTATTCGTTCTTGCTTAGCTCACGGCTCTTGGAGCCTAAGTAGCCCCCGTGATGGCGCTTGGCGTAATCCTTGTTGGTGAAATGGATACGCTTCATGGTTCCGACCACGAGGATATCGCCTATTACCGTCATGACGGTCGTGGAGGTAGTCGGCGTAAGGCCTAACGGGCAAACTTCCTTGGGAGCGCCGGTCAACAGGCATACGTTCGCCTCGGCGGCTAGAGGACTATCCGGGTTACTGGTGATAACGATAAATTTCATGTCTGGCACCAAACCCCTCGTGAGATCTACCAATTCCACCAGTTCACGTGTCTTTCCTGAGTTGGAGATCAATAACATGATATCGTTCTTGCATACGATTCCCAGATCTCCGTGTTGTGCCTCGCTGGGATGTAAGAAAAAAGCAGGTGTACCGGTCGAGCTAAAGGTGGTAGCGATATTCA
This sequence comes from Parabacteroides sp. AT13, assembly GCF_002272965.1. Lineage (NCBI taxonomy): Bacteria > Pseudomonadati > Bacteroidota > Bacteroidia > Bacteroidales > Tannerellaceae > Parabacteroides > Parabacteroides sp. AT13. The sequence continues at coordinate 1,941,171 of NZ_NQMH01000001.1, forward strand.
AGGCGATTTGCCCGGCTTTACCCATTCCACTCATGATCAGTTTTCCACCTAGGTCGTGTACATGTTTCACTATAAGCGATACCGCTTCCTCATATCCGGGTGTAACGGGTATGTTGCGAACCGCTTCCGCTTCCTGCTCCAATAAAGAGGTGATATTTTCGTTTACCATATTGTTGATTGATTGTTTTACGGCATTCCTGCCTGAATAACGATCGCGAAAGTATTTATATTTACTGATATTGGCATCATCTATTTCAGACAATTTATCTTTTTAAGACGTTTGCGAATTCGGACTTCGGCTTCCATTTCGGGTATCCGGTATCTTGTGCCAGTTTATAACCGAGGTCGAAGAATAATTGTACTTCTTGTAACAGACCACTGTAATCATCCGTGTCGGGATGGGTCTGGTCGGTCGGTTTGTGGTAAGTTTCCGCCCAATAATGTGCGATATGCTCTTTGGCCCACTCCTTACCCTGTTTGCGGTTGTCGTTCCAACCTTTGGCGAACATGGCCGGGATGCCTTTTTGTACGAAAGGGAAATGGTCGGAGCGATAGAACATCCCGTTATAAGCGTCGGGGTCGGGCATGATGTAACGGTTGTATTTCTTCGCTAGCTCGGCTAGGGTATCATCCAGCTCGGAGTTGCCGTATCCGGTGATCGTGACATCGTTGTTCTCGCCCCATAGCGGGAAGACATCCAGATTGATTACGGCGGCTATCTTATCAATCGGGAACAACGGGTGCTCCACATAGTATTTCGTACCGAGGAATCCGGTCTCCTCGCAAGTAGGGGAGAGGAAGACGATATTCCGGCGGGGTTTCTCTTTCAAGGCATTGAAACAACGTGCCATCTCGAGCATCCATGCGATGGCTACGGCGTTATCGGTAGCGCCGTTGATGATACTGTCGCCGTTGATCGGTGCTCCATAGCCTAGATGGTCCCAATGGCCTAGATAAATAACACTCTCATCCGTGTTCCCGCTACCGGGAATATAACCGATTACGTTGGGGCTTTGCTGGCGGTCGAAGGTGTTCCTCATCGAGACGGTTACCGTAGATTTCAAGGAGATGGGCTTGAAGTCTGGCGATTTAGATTGCTCGATTAGTTGGTCAATGTCGTAGCCATTATCGGCCAGCAATTGCTTGGCGGCATTGAATTGGATCCAGCCGTTTAGCGGGCAATGATAGGCATCGCTATCGCTGTCCACATACATCTTAGATTGGGCGGAAGCTCGTACGACCGACCAAGGATAGCCCGCTCCCCGGTCTTCATGGATGATCAAAACTCCTTTTAATCCCTGTCGGGCGCCCTCCTCGAATTTATACATCCAACGACCGTAATAGGTCATGATATCACCGTTAAAATAATCCGTGTTGTCGCTTCCGAGTCCCGGGTCATTTACGATAACGACCGCTACTTTATCCTGCGGGTTCTCGATTCCCTCGAAATCATTTTTCCCATACTCGGGGGCTACGATCCCATAGCCGGCGAATACCAGTTCTGCGTTGTCTATATCGATCTCCGGCTCGATCCGTGCGGAGAAAGCGGTGTAACCTTCCAACCAATCTAAGGGGATTTTCCCTTTCGGGGTCTTTAGGACCATCGGGTCCGGGCATCGTGTGCGTGAGGATATGATATTAACCTGTTGGAAATAAGAATCGCCGTTGATGGGTTTCAGCCCAACCTCTTTCATTTGGTGAGCGATATAGTTCACCGCACGGTCGGCCCCTTCCGAGAATGGTTTACGGCCTTGGCAGGAGTCATGCGAGATGGCCTCGGTGTATCGCTTTAAATGTTCCGTGGTCGCTACGCTTTTCGCTTTCTCTATATCATTACTTCCTCCTCCACAAGCGGTAAAAACCAAGGAAGTGATTGTTAGTAAACAGGTTATTATTTTCATGTTTCTCATAGAATTACAATGTTTTTTCAATCAGCCATTCACCTAAGTTGCGAGTGGCTGCGTCGAAAGCGACCCCCACTTTGACTACTTCCCGTTCGTCGGCCGTATAAGGAATCAGATAGCCTCGATCGTCGATTTGCCGAATCGCCTCTTCCGCCGTACCTCTCAGCTTAAACTCGAATACGTAGATGTAGCGAGGAGTTTTTACAATGGCATCGGCACGTCCTTGGGCCGAACGTACCTCGGCCTCGGTGAATTGCCCTAGTAGCTTGAATACGATGTAGAAAACCACTTGGTAATGACGCTCGGTCCGGTCATTCAGCTCGTAGGGTATGTCGGCGAAGAAAGCCTTTAGGCGGGTGAGGAAAGCCTCGGTGTTTCCGCTTTCCAGCTCTTGAATGAACTTTCCGATATAAAAGGGAGTCTCGGTTTCCGGTAAATGCGCATACATGGAGGCAACAAAATTCAAAAATCCATATTTAACTTCCTCATTCGGGTATCCTAACGTATATAACCGAAAACGTTCATCGTAGCTTTTGATTGTCAAATATCCGCTTTGATAAATCATGGGCACGGGATTATTGATGTTCGCCCGATCGTCCGAAAGGGATACCTCGGATACCTCTATCCCGTCCAGCTCCCGTATATCGTAATTCGTTTTCCGTAACATCTCCGCCAAGAATGTCGGGGTACCGGAAGCAAACCAATAGTCGTAAAAGACCTGTTTACTCAACACGTTCAATACGCTAAACGGGTTATAAAGGGCGATACCGCTGCGGAAATCAAAATGGTAGCCGTCGTATCGGCGTGTAATTTTCTCGATGGTATCTTCGTATGAAAGCTTATTCGCCTCGGCCAAGGCATAAAGCTCCGGCTGGAAAGTCGCCTCGATCTCGGGCAATGTCATGCCACAAAGGGCCGCGTATTGCGGGGCTAGGCTGATGTCGTTCAAATGATTTAGGTTGCTGAAAATACCGACTTGCGCGAACTTGGTGACACCGGTTATGAATACGAAGCGCAGCCAAGGATCGGCATCTTTGAGGACCGTATAGAAAGCGGTCAATAATTCCCGGAACTCGTTCTGTAGCTCTTCGTTGTGCAGGTTCCTAAGTAATGGCTTATCGTACTCGTCGATCAGTACGACCACCTTCCTTCCGGTTATCTCCGCCGCCCTTCGTATGATGGTCATGAACCGTCCGGAATAGGTGATACCCTCACCTCCGGTATCATATATTTTTTCCCATTCCCTCAACTGGCGTTCCAGCATATTCTCCAATGCCTTGCGGCTATCGTACAACTCGGCGTTGAGGCTGAAATGAAGTACCGGATGCTCTTTCCACTCGGTCTCTAGTTTCTCTATGGCTAATCCCCGGAACAATTCTTTCTTCCCCTCGAAATAAGCCTTGAATGTCGATAGCAGCAAGCTTTTCCCGAATCGCCGGGGGCGGCTTAGGAAATAAGGGACACCTTGGTATGCCATTTGATAAATGAACTCGGTCTTGTCAACATACAAATAGTTCTCTGTACGTAGTTTGTCAAAACTCTGTATGCCTATCGGTAATTTTCGGACGATATTTCCCATAGCCTTATCTGTTTAATTTACACAAATGTAGGTATTTTTTCCAAGGAGGCAAATAGATCGAAAAAAACACGTACGTCTTTTTCCGGAAACACGTACATGTTTTTTGAAAAAGACGTACATGTTTTTCCGGAAAGTCTTTCGTACCTTTGCGGGCTGATACAAACAAGAAGGAAAATGGATTATATCGCTCATACATTGCCGAATGGACTTCGCATGGTACATCTCCCGGTTAATTCCCCGGTTTCTTACTGCGGTTTCGCCGTGAACGCCGGTACACGGGATGAGAACGAGGATGAATTTGGCTTGGCGCATTTCGTTGAACACATGATCTTCAAAGGTACGGAGAAACGGAAAGCGTGGCATATCCTGAATCGTATGGAGAACGTAGGAGGGGAGTTGAATGCCTATACTACGAAGGAAGAGACCTTTGTTTATTCCATTTTTATGGAGGAGGATTTTGGCCGGGCGTTTGAGCTATTGACCGATCTGGTTTTCCATTCCCAATTCCCCAAACAGGAGATCGAGAAGGAGGTAGATGTCATCTTGGATGAGATCAATTCGTATGAGGATAGTCCTTCGGAACTTATATTCGACGAGTTTGAGAACTTGCTTTATAAGGGTCATGCCCTCGGGCATAATATCTTAGGGGATGAGGGATCTCTTCTTCGCTTTGACTCCGAGTCCGGTCGTTCTTTCATGCGTCGTTTCTACGCCCCGGAGAATATGGTGTTCTTCTCGATGGGACGAAAAGACTTCAAGAATATCTTGAAATCAGCGGAATCCGCTTTAAGCGATATCTCTTTCCCGATGGCTGAACGGATCCGGAAAGCTCCGGACCCCATCGAGGCTTGCGTACGCCAGATCCATAAAGATACCCATCAAGCCCATGTACTGATCGGTGGCCGGGCTTTCAGTATGCACGACAAAAAACGTATCCCTTTGTTCTTGTTGAACAATATCTTAGGTGGTCCGGGCATGAATAACCGCTTGAATGTCTCCTTGCGGGAAAAGCATGGCTTGGTCTATAACGTAGAATCCAATATAACCTCTTATACCGATACCGGACTAGCCAGTATCTATTTCGGGACAGACCCGAAGAACCGTGAGAAAGCGATGCGTTTGGTGCATAAGGAATTGGCCCGTTTACGTGACGTAAAGCTGTCCGCCACTCAATTAGCCGCCGCCAAGAAGCAGGTAATCGGTCAACTGGGCGTGTCGGGCGATAACCGGGAGGGTCTTTTCCTTGGCTTAGGAAAAAGCTACCTCCATTACAACCGTTACGACACCCTCCCTGAAGTATTCGCCCAGATCGAGAAAATAACCGCCGGGCAAATCCTAGACGTGGCGAATGAGGTGTTCGCTCCGGAACGGTTGTTTTGCTTGATTTATGAGTGAGGCTAATTATGGAACCTATACCCAACCCCCAACATCAAGTTATTCGGATTATGAAATTTGTGCAGTTGGTATCCGACATGCAGGAATAAATTTCGTGTAACCGATACCTTGAGGGCTAGGATCTGGTATAATCCTTTCAGGTCGCCCTTGTTGTAAAATAAATTATGTCCGACTCCTATATTGATCGAGAAGAATGGCATGGTGAATTCGCCACGGGCAGAGAGGCCGATACCGATTTGCTCATGGAGGGGCGGGCGGTAGAATCGGGGTTCTTCGCCGACTTGGATGATCTCGTCGGAATAAATATTTGCGCTTTCGTCATATTGGCCGTCTAGGGAGATACCTGCTTTTAGGAACCGGTTGAATTTGTACATCGGGTTGAGGTTGAATCCGAGGATGCCGAACTGACCTGGAAAAATATGGGCCTCATCACCTAGCATAACCCCCTTAGCACGGGTCGCACCATATAGGATGACATCGTAACTGACACGTTGCCAAAAGCTGGAGAGGTATAATTGATTTGCCGGTAAGGAACGTGCGGTACCTATCTCATGATGGCTTTCCTCGATAGGATTGAGCGTGTAGACGAGTCCGATCCGGCCACCAATCGTATTCAATCCCGCATTCGGAAGATGAGTATTTCCGTTTGAGTAGTGCGTTAAATCCGCCCCGACAAGCAGGTTGCAATAACGGGATAGTTTCGCGTTGAGGAAAAAGCCCAGATTGATATAGGCATTGATCTTAGAACCGATGATCTTATTGCGGTAATTATTGTTATCATCATACGGATGCCAACCAAATGAGGCTCCGAAATTCCACTCATAATCGAAGGATAGCCGGGAAGAAATTTTGGCGATGCGGGAGCTTTGGAAAACATACGCCGCCCAAGGATTACCAACTTCCTGCCGGTTTCCAAAGGTATTATAAGAGACGCCTATTCCTTGGTAAGTGTGCGGATAAAGCTGGCCCTCCTTAGAGTTAGGATTCAGTTGGAATCCGTATTTCAAATGGAATGAAGCCGCCTTACGTAAAGTAAGCCCGTTTCCATAGCCGTCATCTTTGAGGAATTTACTAGTAGGGGCGACATACGAGGGACGTACGTCGAATCCTATTTTGTGGATAATGGATTTATCATCATCTTGAGCTTTTACCGTACAGGTCCATATCATCATGACCGCTATGTAAAAGCTTATCATCTTGCTTTTTATCATACTTCAATACGTTTGTCTGATCACCAACACTGCGCTTTGTCTTTCAACTCGGGTATCTTGTTCTTATCGAATACAGGGCTTTTAATACCCGCTTTCTTTTGGGCTACGTAATCCTGTAATAATAGGAACGCTTGACGGCTCAACAATGAGATCGCGATCAAATTGCAGATCGTCATCAGTCCCATGGTCACGTCCGCTAGGCTCCAAGCCAAGTCTAAACTAGCCAACGCACCGAACATGACCATTCCACCGACTAATATACGATAAATAAATAAGACACTTCTCTTGGACGTGATAAAACGAATATTCGCTTCTCCGTAATAGTAATTACCGATAATACTACTGAACGCGAATAAAAGGATCGCTAAAGCGACAAACGTACTACCGATGCTACCCACCTCGTTACTCAAAGCTTGTTGCGTGAGCTGGACTCCATTGATGGAGCCGTCTAATGGCGCTCCGCTAAACAAGATGATGAACGCCGTGCAGGTACAGATAATCAGCGTGTCGGTAAATACGCCTAATGCTTGGATCAATCCTTGTTTGACTGGATGGGAGACATGCGCCGTAGCCGCTACATTCGGTGCCGATCCCATACCGGCCTCATTACTGAATAGACCTCGTTTAATCCCTTGCATCAACGCCGCTCCGACACTACCGCCTATCGCCTGTTCCCAACCAAAAGCGTTTGACAGAATGGTTTCTATAACAGCGGGTAGGCGGGTAATATTAAACAGTACGATTCCCAACGCCAATGCTATATATCCTAATGCCATGACCGGTACGACAATACTGCTTACTCTTGCGATGCGCTGAATACCTCCGAATATGACGATTAACGTAAGTACCGTAAGAATCGCTCCGATCCAAGCATGATCGATGCCAAAAGCGCCTTCCCAAGCTGCGCAGATCGTATTGCTTTGTACGGAATTAAAGGCAAAGCCAAAGGTTATCGAAATCAATACGGCAAATAATACCCCCATCCATCGTAACCCCAAACCATGTAGCATATAGTAAGCGGGACCGCCAATGAACGAGTCTTTCCCTTTTTCTTTATATAATTGAGCTAACGTAGACTCCACGAATGCGCTGGAAGAACCAAGTAAAGCGATCAGCCACATCCAGAATACGGATCCGGGTCCGCCGATCGCTACGGCTGTCGCTACACCGGCTAGGTTTCCGGTCCCTACACGGCTGGCTAAAGATACGGCGAAGGCTTGGAAAGAGGAGATATGCTTTTCCCCTTTTTCTCCTTTCCCGGCAGAATCGCCTAATAATCGGATCATCTCGCCAATCATGCGGAATTGCACGAACCTACTTTTTATCGTAAACCATACGGCGCATCCCAATAACATGATAATAAGGATGTATGACCATAATATATCGTTGACTCCGTTGATCCAATTATTCAATAGCTCCATGATTTATAATCTGTTGTTTGGTTACAAAGATACGTATCTACGAAGCAAATTCATCGAAATATTATTTTTTTATCATTTTCTTGTAACGTTTTCCAAACGGCTGTCGTCTTATAGTTAGAAACAAATGATAAGCGGGAAAGGCCACCCTGCTATATTCGGAAAAAATACGATAAAAATGAAACGGATGATGATTTGGATCATACTGCTAGGCGGTATGGTACAGGGAGCTTTTGCTCAGAACTTGGAGATAAAGGGAATGGTGCGGGACGCTCGCAACAAAGAAATCTTGGAATTTGCAAATGTGGTATTGCAAACAATGGACTCTTCTTTTGTAGCGGGTACGACTACGGATATGAAGGGGCATTTTTTATTAAATAAGATTAAAAAAGGGAGTTATATTCTATCTGTCTCTAGTCTAGGCTTTAAGACGGAGTATATTTCCTTGGAAGGCTTGTCCAAGAATATTTCTTTGGGAGAAATATCCTTAAATGATGATGCGGTATCCTTAGACGGGGTGACGGTTAGCGCCTCTGCCCAGACGAGCCATGCCGATAAAAAAGTGGTCTTCCCATCGGATCGCCAGATGAAGGCTTCGGGAAACGGTATGGATTTGTTGCAGCAGATGATGCTACCGAGAGTGCAGGTGGATTTGTTGAACAACGAGATCAAGGCCACGGGAAATGGGGTAGTCCAAGTGCGTATCAATGGCGTGAAGGTGGAACAGGATGAGATCAAGGCCTTGAATCCCTCGGATATCATCCGTATAGAATATCATGATAACCCGGGCTTACGTTACGGCAATGCCGATATCGTGCTGGATTATATTGTTCGCCGGCCGGATACGGGAGGTAGTTTTGGTCTGGACATGGCGCAAGGTATCAATTCCATGTGGGGTGAACATAATGCTTGGGGAAAGATCAATCATAAGAACTCGGAATGGGGCGCTTCTTATCGGATCGGTCCTCGTGATTTCTATGGAATGAAACGGAATAACGAGGAAGAGTTCCATTTAGCGAATGGAACGACCTTGAACCGTGTGGAAATAGGCGAACCTTCGCGCGCTCGTTTGTTCATGCATAACCTGAATGTGAACTATAGCTATCAAAAGCCGGATAAGTATATGTTTAACGCCACGTTCCGCTACCGGAATAATCATCAACCGCATTGGGATTATCAAGGAGTCTTGATGAATAAGGCGAATCCGGAGGATAAAGTGGATATGATCGATCTATCGGGATCAGCCTATCAAGCTCCTGCGCTGGATTTATATTACCAACGGGATTTGAAGCATAACCAGACCTTGGTGTTTAACGTGGTAGGGACTTATAACCAAACGAAATCGACCCGTATCTATCAAGAGAGTAAACATGAACAATTGTTGACTGATGTAAATAATGTGGTGGATGGTGATAAATACTCGATTATCGGCGAGGCTATCTATGAGAAGAAATTAACGAATGGTAATCGGTTGAGCGGCGGTTTACGCCATAACCAATCTTTCTCGGATAACAGTTATATCAATGGGCATAACTATAAGACGCATATGGAACAGATGGAGAGTTCCGTATATGCGGAGTTCAAGGGAAAGGTGAAAAAACTGGATTACTCGTTGGGTGTGACCGTGAATCGCTCGTCTTATAGTCAACGGGGTGAGGATGCGGATTATGAACGTTATACGGTGAGTCCCCGGTTGACCTTGTTTTATGCTTTGCCCGGGGAGTCTTCCATCCGTTTGAAATCAACGATGGGGAATGTGACTCCTTCTTTGGGTGAGTTGAGTGCGATTGACCAAGTGATCGATTCCTTGCAAATACAGCGGGGTAATCCCAACCTGAAGTCTTATATGAGTTATTATACGGAATTGAATTACGAGTTTCGCAAAGGTCTGTTTTACGTGAATGCCTTGGGCGCTTATGAGTATCAGCCGGACGCTATCATGGACGAGAAATATCTGGAAGGAAATAAGATCATCCAGACTTGGGATAATCAGAAAAACTGGCAACGGGTTGTCGCGTCTGCCAATTTGCGGGTCGGTCCGATCAAGGACATCTTGCAATTTTCTGTCAATGGTGGTATGAACCATTATATGAGTAACGGTAATACCTACACGCATCGATATACGAACTGGTGGTGCGAGGCGAATGTTTCCGCTACATGGAAGAAATGGTCGCTTTGGTATATGGTAATGACAAATTGGAACTGGTTTAAGGGCGAGACGATGAGTGGGGGTGAGAATATCCAAGGAATTCAACTCGGTTATCGGCATAAGGACTTGATGGTTGGCCTGCGTGTCATCAATCCGTTTACGGATAATTATAAGCAGGAGACGGAGAACTGGAACCAATACGCCTCTTTCCGCCGTTCAAATTATATCAAGGAAAGTTCTCGCTTATTCATCGCGACGATCTCCTATAATTTCTCCTTCGGCCGTAAGTTCAGCGCCGGCCAGAAGAAGGTGAATAACGCTGATAATGACTCCGGTGTGATGAGTACCGGTAAGTAAGGGAATATTTTATATCTTTGAGGAAAAATAAAATGAGATATGAAAGCGATTAATCCGAATGAGATCAAAGACAACTTTATCGAGTTGATTGGTAAGGAGTGGATGCTGGTAAGCGCCGGTGATAAGGAGAAGTTTAATATGATGACTGCCAGTTGGGGCGGCGTGGGAGTGTTATGGAACCGTCCGGTGGTGTTTGCCTTTATTCGTCCGGAGCGTTATACCCGTGAGTTTATCGATGCTAGGAATGAATTCACGATTACTTTCCTAGGACCGGAGCACCGGAAAGCCCATAGCATTTGTGGCTCTAAATCCGGACGGGAGATTGATAAAGTGGCCGCTACGGGGTTGACGCCGCTCTTTACGGAGGCCGGCAACCCGGTATTCGAGGAAGCTCGCCTTACGTTGGAATGCAAAGTGGTCTATAAGTCCGAGATCGAGGAGGCCAAGTTTTTAGATCCTACCGTTTTCCCTCGTTGGTATGATGAGAAGAACGGTAATGCGCATATCGTTTACATTGCCGAGATCTTGAATGCTTGGGAGAAATAATATCACCCAAGCAGTTCTTTCATCATTTGCTCCGTATGCGTGAGGAAATATTTAGTGAGTTGGTAATGCTCGGTTTCCTCATACGGGGTGACATGCGCTCCGGTATCATCGATGGCGTAAATGTCCGCGTTCGGATAAGCCATCAGGATCGGGGAATGCGTGGAGATAATCAGTTGGCAACCGTTATTCACCAGTTCGTGGATACGCACTAAAAGGGCCAGCTGCCGTTGTGGGGAGAGTGCGGCTTCCGGTTCGTCTAATATAAATAATGTATTGCGGCTGGCATAATTCAGAAAAGCGCAGAGAAAGCTCTCGCCGTGCGATTGCTCCAATAAACTCCTGCCACCGTAAGCTTTATAGGCGTAGATCCGGCTGTACTTACGTAATTCCAGTTGGGCTTGCCTATCCAATTCGGCCGCATGGTTAAAAAAGGATTCTGCCCGGAAGAAGAAATGCTTTTCCGGTTTTTGGGTCTCGATCAGTTTAATATGCTCGGGTAAGACATTGGCGTAAATCTTGTATGCCTCGGTTCCGTCATATAGCATACCCGGTTCTTCCTCATCCCTTTCCTCATATTTACTCATCATCGCTTCCAGCAGGGTGGATTTTCCCGCCCCGTTCTCCCCGACAAGGAAAGTGACCGGCTTGCGGAAAATGAATGATTCCGTGAAACGTACTGCCGGAGCTTTATAAGGATACTTTAGCTCCTCGGGATCGCCGGCTACCAAGTCCGGGTCCAGTAATTTTACTTGCTTCAGATAGATCATACAGAATATGTTTTGTTACAAACATAGTGAAAATATCAATGGAATGAAAGATAATATCGTAATCGTTGTTGTTCGTGCTCCGGAAACTCTTCCAATAGGGATAAATCCTCCCAACCTTGTAATTTCCCTTTTTTCCGGATCATTTTTTCGATGATCCTAGCTTGTTTATAACTGACATATGGGTGACTGGCTAGTTTTTTAGCTGACAGTTGGTTGACAAATAGATGACTAATAACTGACGGGTCCACGGAAAACCACGATTTCATCGCTTCATAACGATCCTCGTCAATACCATATACTTCTCCTAGTTGTTCTACGGAATAAAATCCTCCTAATAAGTCCCTGTATTTAATGATCCGCTTGGCAAAAATGCTACCAATTCCCGGAACCATTTTAAGGGCGGTGGTATCAGCCGAGTTTAATTCGACAACCGTTCCTTGCGGCCATTTTTCTGCTTTGGGATAAGAGGGAAAATGGGGCTTTGATTCCCTTCGGATGCGTTTGGATTTCCCTTCGGAAGGGATTTTAGTTTCGTTCGAATGGGATTCTTTTTCTTTCCGAATGGAATTTGAAGGTGTTTTATTCGAATAGATCTGTGAGGAATCTTGTTTGATTCCGGTGTTTACCAATGGAACTGTTTGAAATTGGGAACGGTAGAAATCCGTCCCGATAATTGCGATCCATGCCATCGCTATTAAGGAAAGGAGTAGGGTAAGAGCCTGCCTTTCCCCCTTGGAGAAATAAAGTAAATCATGCCATTTCATAGTCTTATGTTTTGATTTGTGGAACTTCCACCGACAAAGGTAGAAGTTCCGTTTCTATTGACAAGGAATTCTCGGTATTATTTACCGGTGATCCATTTCAAGATACCTAATTCGTTCAAGAATACGATACCGATGGCGATTGGGGCCACGTATTTCATAAAGAATACGTAAGCGCCGAAAAGACGGAACTTAAGAGTCCCCTCATTGGTCAACTCGGCTTTCAATACTTTTTTATCGACACGTGTACCTACGAAAATACAAGTGAGCATACCTCCCAGCGGTAGCATGATCTTGGCGGTCAAGTAATCCAGCGCGTCGAAAAAGGCCAAGCCTCCAACCGTGAATCCTTTCATCACCCCGAATGAGAGAGAACTGAAAATACCTAAGAAAAATACCCCTAAGGAAACGATCAAAGCCGCTTTCTTGCGTGTCATGTGGAACTCCTCAAGAACGTAGGCCGTAGCTACCTCATGTAAAGAGATCGTGGAAGTCAGTGCTGCCATCGCTAGCAAGATATAAAAAATACAGGACCACAAGCCACTCAGCGGTAATTGCCCAAATACGTTCGGTAACGTGATAAACACGAGTTCCGCACCAGCAGAAGGGGTGATGCCGAAACTGAATACCGCCGGGAATATCATGATACCTGCCAATACGGCGACAAGCGTATTAATGATTGTCACCTGCCAAGCGGTGGCCTGCATATTCGTATCTTTCCCGAAGTAAGAGGAGTAAGTGATCAGGCAGCCCATACCCAAACTCAAAGAGAAGAAAGCCTGTCCTAGTGCGCTCAAGACCACTGAGGAAGTCAATTTGCTAAAGTCTGGCTTGAAAAGGAAAAGCAATCCGGCCTCAGCGTTCGGTAAGGTCACGGAACGTACGCACATGATCAGCAAGATCAAGAATAAAAGCGGCATCATGATCTTAGAGGCCCGTTCGATACCTTTTTCTACACCCGAGACAATCACGAAGTGAGTTAACCCGATAAAAGTGCCCATCCAAAAGATCGGACGGAAGACATTGGAGGCGAAATCCTGAAAATCGGCCGTATAGTCTATATCCGGCTGTCCATACAAACGGCCACTTAGCGTTTGCCAAACATATTCAAGCGTCCAACCGGAGACAACCGAGTAATAACTTAATATCAAAAATGCGGCCAAGATCCCGTTGTACCCGATCCAGCACCATTTTGTTCCGGGAGCCATCTTCTTGAAAGAACCCACCGTATTACTACGGGAATACCGGCCAATGAAAAACTCGGTTACCATCACCGGAATGCCCAAGAATATCATGAAAAGTATGTAGACCAGTAGGAAGGCCGCACCTCCGTTCGCTCCCAGCATATACGGGAAGCGCCATACGCTTCCCAATCCGACGGCGCATCCTACGGTAGCTAGTACTACGCCCAATTTACTACCGAATGTGACTCGATTGTTTGCCATATTATTTATTGTTGCTTTTATGCTTTTAATTGTTACCTATTTTCTTATTTTCGGGAGCAAAAGTAATAATTTGAATTAATTTGTTCGTGTAAAGTATAAATAATTTAGTGAAAGGAGTATGAAACGAGGACGTAAGAAAAAGTTAGCAATCTCATTGATGGATTATATGGGAAAACGAAGAGACATGAAACGGCAGTTAAAGAAAGAAGGGACAGCTGAGTTGTATGAGGTGGCCGTAAGGCATTTTTTAAGATTCGTGAAGAACCCGGGGTTCTGTTTGGCCGATTTGAATCGTGCGTTGGTGATAGATTTCATCACGTATCTTCAGGGAAAAGGATTAGCTACTAATACGGTAAATACGTATATCAGTAGTTTGCGGGCGCTTTATAATATGGCTTGCCAAGAGTCGTTGGTTCCTGCGTCATATTATCCGTTTGAGAATTTGAAACTCCGGCGTGCGATGACGGCGAGGCGTGCGATTCCCGCATCTTTGTTCCAGCAAATCGCTCAGATCAAGGTGGCGGATGACCCGCAAGTGGAATTATCGATAGATCTTTCCCTATTCAGTTTTATGGCTTGCGGGATGCCTTTTGTGGATATAGCGTACTTGACGAGGCAGAATATCCGGGGGAATGAGTTGGTATATCACCGTCATAAGACAGGACGTATGATCCGGTTGGAGATAACCAGTAGTATGTTGCAATTGATCCGGAAATATGCGGATCGGCAGCGAGCGACCGGATCGTCGTATTTGTTCCCGATTCTTCCGCCCGGGAATCCGGACCATTTGAGGTATAAGCGTAGCTTGGCTCAGCATAATGCCCGGCTGAAACGGATTGGGCAAACTTTACGGTTACCGAATCCGTTTACGTCGTATGTTGTTCGCCATAGCTGGGCATCAGAAGCTTTACGTTGCGATATGCCGATGGCCTTGATCAGCCAGGCGTTGGGGCACTCGTCGGAGAAAACGACTCGTTTTTATCTGGAAGAATTGGATATATCACGTTTGGCTCATGCGAACATGAAGGTGATAGGCTCTGTAAATCGGATTTTAGAGAAAAGGATGGATGGTTTGTGAACTTATTTATGGAATAAGGAGTTTTAGCGTTAAAATAGTAACTTTCTCCCTATTAGTTCACAAAAATACATAATAAATATTTTATTATCACAACTTTTCTGCATTAAAATTGTCAAGTTCTTTTCACCAAATAAGGAATTTAGGGGAAGCTATGTCTTTAAAATGAACCATATTCACCTTTATTGATTCACTCTCTCAACTAAAGAGGAATTTCTATACTCTACAAATTCCTCCTGAATATCAAAAACAAATAATACAATAAGCTCGTTTGGATAGGCCTATATGTAAGCCATTGATTGGCAGCTGTATAGAAACACCATAATATTTATTGGATTTCATGTACGTGTTTTCCAAAAAACATGTACGTCTTTTCAGGAAAACATGTACATGTTTTTCTGAAACGTTCCGTGTGGTCTATTGATATACTATATAAACGACAATAAAATGTTGTTTAACGTTTATTCTCCGCTGACGTTTTTGAAACGCTAAACCTTATTCCATAAATAAGTCCACGGGCCATTCTTGCCGTTAGTTGATTTTAGGAAGTTGGGTCTTGAGGGGGCAGAAGGGTGAGAAGATATAAGATTAACAACCATAATGAATAAGAAAGAATGAAGAAGACGATTTTCATGCTATTCTTGTTGGCAGTCCCGTTTCTTTCGAGAGCGCAGGGGGTACCGGCCGAAGGGAAAGGCTCCATGATTGGGATCAAGAGTAATATTCCTTATTGGGCTACTGCCACGTTTAATTTGGGGGCTGAAGTTTATCTCGCCCGTCATTGGACGCTTGAGTTGGAGGCAGGCTTGAATCCGTTCAGCGGCAAGAACGATGATGGGAGTTATGGCCGTTCACTGAAGCATTTGCGTCTGCACCCGGAGTTGAGGTATTGGTTTTGCGAGACGTTTAACGGCCATTTCCTCGGCGTGCATACTCCGTACCTATTATATAATGTAGCCGATATCAAATGGCTGGGTACAGAGGGCGAGCGTCACCAGGGATGGGGCGCGGGAGCCGGTATCAGTTATGGATACTCGTGGCTGCTGTCTCGCCATTGGAACTTGGAGGCCACGGTGGGCGTGGGCTATCTGTACTTGAAGTCGGACAAGTATCCCTGCGCAAATTGCGGCCGCAAGCAAGAAGGGATCAAGAAGCATTACTTCGGGCCTACGCAGGCGGCGATCAATCTCATTTACCAATTTTAATCGATGGAGGACTGAAAAATGAAGAATCTACAAGGATGGATGATACTTGGGATCGCCTGTTTGGCCGGTTGTGTGGGTACTACGATTCCCGTACAGGCGCAGCAGACGGCTACCGCCATCGTCGTGAAGGAGCGGTTGGTGGAGCATGTGGGCGATCGCTTGATAATTGATATGAAACTAGCGTTGGACGAGTTGTCGCTACCTGCCAACCGGAGTTTGGTCTGTACGCCGCTGATCGAGCGGGGCGATAGCGTAAGGGCTTTGCCTCCCGTGATCGTGAACGGGCGCAACCGCCAGATCCAGTACGAGCGATCCAAGCGTGATGCGACGGCGAACGGGGAGTTTGTCTTACGCCGTCACAATGGGAAGGAGCAGACGTTCGATTACCATGCCTCCATTCCTTTCGTTAAGTGGATGGAGCGTTCGGAGGTGTCGCTGGTAGCCGATTTTTGCGGTTGCGGCTGGGAGGCGTTGAGTAATGATAAGTCACCGCTTTTCCCGATCCGAATCGCAGAGCCTGTGGTATTGCGGCCGCTTTTGGCCTACGTCACGCCGGAGGCAGAGCGTGTGAAAGAGCGTGTGAAGGAAGGAAGCGCCTTCCTCGACTTCCCGGTAAACCGCACGGAGATATATCCCGAGTATCGCGACAATCCCTCGGAGTTGCGCAAGATCCTCGAGACCGTCTCGTCGGTGAAGGATGATCCTTACGCTACCATCACGGAGGTATATATCAAGGGTTTCGCATCGCCGGAAGGTACCTATAAGCATAACACTTATCTGGCCGAGCACCGCGCCAAGGCGTTGATCGAATACGTGAAGGGCCTTTACCACTTTGAGCAGGCCCGTTTCACGGTGGATTTCGAGCCGGAGGACTGGGCCGGATTGGAGAAACGGGTGGAGAACTCCTCGCTTGCGGACAAGGAGGAGTTGCTGGCCATCATCCGTGCGGACGAGCCGAAGGATTACGACCGCCGCGAGGCGAAGCTAAAGGCGTTGAACGGGGGGGCCTCGTATCGGGTACTCTTGCGTGATATTTATCCCGCCTTGCGCCATTCGGATTACGCGGTGCGTTATACGATCCGTTCGTTTACGGTAGAGGAGGCCCGTGAGTTGATCTATTCGGACCCCAGGCAGTTGAGTCTAAACGAGATGTTTCAGGTGGCGCAGACGATGGAACCGGGTAGCGACGCTTACCGCGAGGTCTTCGAGATTGCCGTGCGTATGTATCCGGAGGATCCGGTGTCGAATCTGAACGCCGCCCTTACGGCGATCGACGCGGGTCGCTTGGAATCGGCCCGCCGTTATTTGGCGAAGACTTCCAATTCCGCGGAGCGTACCTTGGCGGAGGCGGCCATCGCCATGCTGGAGAACCGCTTGGACGAGGCGGAGGCCCTGCTGGGTAAGTTGTCGGACAATCCTTCCATGGCCTCGCAGGTGGAGGAGAACTTGAGGCAGATCGCAGAGAAACGGCAAGAGTAAAAATAGGATAAGATAACAGACAAAAATTTTAATATTATGAAAAAGAAAAAATGGTACGTAGCGATGGCAACGGCACTTTTATTGGCGGCCGGTTGTTCCGATGATCTCGACAACGGAAAAAATAACACCGGGGCGGAAGAGGATGGCGAGAAGGTCTATATGACGGTGAACGTCTCTACGGTTTCGCAAGGAACGCTAACGAAAGCAGATACTACTCCTTCTAATCCTAATCAGGGGGGAGCCGGTTGGGGCGAGGATGGTAATGGTTCTCTTGGTGAGCTTTCCGGCTCTAAGGAGGGTATGGTATATGATGTTAATATATTCTTGGTGCCAACAGATGAAGAGTCTTTGGGGGATGGCAATCAGCTAGAGTTACTAAATACTGACAATGGTAGTAGTATACAGATCGCAGGCCAAGGTTATTATTCGAATCTGGAAGGTATTGATGCGAGTTTAGGTGGAACTGAGCCTGGTCATGGTGACGGAAAGGTTACGATGAAAGTAACCATGAAGAATCCTCTGACACAAGATAAGAGCAATTATCAGGTATTTGCCGTTATTAATGCGGGAGGAAGGTTGACTGGTATTAGTACGTTGGCAGACTTGCGCGATAGAGTTGCCGCAAACGATAGGGCATTGTGGACTCCTGCTAGTAATATGGCGGAGTACCATCATTTTGTAATGTCTACACATAAGATGATAAGTGGTGCTATTCCTTCTAACGGCAGTTCTATCGTTGAACTTTCTGCTGCGAATATGGATGAGACATATCCGGCTCGGACAACGGTGTTCGTAGAACGTTTAGCCGCTCGTATTGATTTGGCATACTCCTCGAATTTAGATCTGACTAATATACCGGGAACTTCTCCTGTAAAGAATAAGGGTACGTTCACGTTGAAGAGGTATAAGGTAGTGAATCAGTGGAAGGGCGAAAGTTATCTTTTTAAGCAAGTTTCTCCTACGGTACAGTATAACTATGGTGCTAATGCGGTATTGCCGGCAGATGGTACCAACGATCCTGTTCGATATTTAGGTGATGAGAAATGGATATGGAAGAATAATGACACTGGTGCCGGATCGTACAATTATGTGTTAGATCCGAAGATCCGGGAAAAGAAATTGCCGGAAGGGGAAAGTTCTTCTTGGGATCAATTTAAAGATTCATATGTCAATTATTTTAATCCGAGCAATTCAACTGATTTGAATAACTTGGATAAGATGGTGTCTATGCCTACTTCTGGATTAAACTATACACAGGAAGTAAGTGGTGATAGTCGGACATATTACCCGGTTGTTTATACCAAGGAAAATACGTTGGATCTGAACTCGCAGGTACATGGCTATACTACTGGTGTAATCTTCGAGTCTGAATTTACTCCGAGTAACGACTTTAAGGTGAGTTCCTATGAAAATGGGGAGATCAAGTCTGTGAATTTGCCTAATGGTGATAAAACGTTTCTTTCCGCAGCTCATTATAATAGTAATGGTTCTGTGTCACGTCTTGTTTATAAAGATGTGAAGAGCGTTGCCGCCCGTGCGTTCAATTTGGAAAACGACAAGAAAAATTTATTGAAAGGCTTTATGGATGGTTGGGACGATATAACTGCGGATGTCAATGCTGTGAAGAAGGCGGTTCAAGATATGTCTTCTCAAAATGGATTAGAAAGCGCGTTTAAGGAATATTTGGATGGGATTTTGACTGGTAAAGCAACTCTTGATGAGGATCTTAAACAGAAATTGACTTATGCGGCTTTTAGGAGACAAGCTTCGCATCTTCCTTCTAATATTACCCCTGTATCTCAATTCAGCTCAGAGCAGATCGGCAATTTATACCAATACTATAATGTTTCCCTATACAAAAGCGGAAGAAGCTATCACAAGTTTTGGATCCGTCATAACGATAACGGAAACGATGGTCTGATGGGCGTGATGGAATTCTGTATCGTACGCAATAACGTGTACCAGTTGTATGTGAAAGGTATTCGTGGCTTGGGCGATCCGTTACCTTATACCCCGGGTAAGGATGATCCCGGTACGCCCGATGAGAGTGATGATGTCACTATCGACGTGACTATCTACGTGAAGGATTGGGTAAAACGTACGAACAAAGACATTATCCTATAACTTTACCCTTCGGGGGATTCTTACGATGGGCATTGTAAGCACTTTATGCTGCCCATCCAAGCAACCTTACGATGCCCATCATAAAAACCTTATAATGGGCATCATGGTTTACCTCCATCTCCGGTAGTACGGGCGGAGGATTACTGTGTATCTTAATAAAATGATTATGAACCGTTTATTTCATACCTGCAAACAGTTGATTGGCATAGCCGCCTTGTCCGTGGGGCTATACGCTTGCGATTGGATACACGACGACTCGCTGCCGCTTTGCGAGTTCCGCCTGTATTTCAAGTACGACTATAATATGAAATTCGCCGACGCTTTCCAGCATGAGGTAGACTTCGTTACGCTCTTCGTCTGCGACCAAGAAGGGAACTTCCTTTTCCAGCGGCGGATCGAGAAGAGCGAGCTGGACGAGCGGAACTCCATCGCCCTCGACATGGAGCCGGGTACCTATCAGGTAGTCACTTGGGCCGGACTGGACAAGGGCAGTTACGCATGGAACGACCCTGCCGAGACGTCGCAGGCTGTCGAGAGGGCGCAAGACGTCAAGGTACGTACCTTGCGCGAGGCCAATACGACACAGCCCAACGAGCTGCGCCCGCTTTGGCATAGCCTCGATACCTTCACCGTGACGCGCGACATGCCCGAGGCCGACACCATCTCACTCGCCAAGAATACCAACAAGCTGCGGGTCGTGCTGCAAAACGTGATGGGTGAGGACATGGACGTGAACAACTTCTCCTTCCGGATCGTGGCCGACAACGGGTATATGGATTACGACAATTCCCTGCTGCAAGATCCCACCATCCACTACCTGCCTTATTATACGGAGAACGTGGAGTTGGGAGCCGACCCGACCCCCGGCGCTACCGTAGGCGGGCAATACGTGGCCGTGGCCGAGATGAACACCATGCGCCTGATGGCGGGCCGTAACTACCGCCTCATCATCCGTCATCACGGATGGGAGAAGGATGTGCTGAACGTGAACCTCAACGATTACCTCCTTCTCACCAAGATGGAGGGGCACCGTATCTCCCCGCAGGAGTATCTGGACCGGCAGGACGAGTATTCTATCATCTTCTTCCTTACACCGAAGGTATGCCCCGATTGTCCGGATAAGCCTACGCCTCCGGATCCTCCGGGACCTGATAATCCTGACAATCCGGATAACCCGGATAATCCCGATGGTCCCGATCCGGAAGACCCTATGATCGTGGGGTACGCCTGCTTCAAGATACAGGTGAAGGATTGGGTGATTCGTATCAACGATGGCATATTGTAAACAGAGATTTATTAAATATCGCTAATGATGAGACGCTATACCATATATAACCGATTGACGGCGGTCGCCGCTGGTCTTTGCCTCTGTTGGCTTTTTATGGCTTGTGGTGAAGACCGGGGGGGCGATCTCCCGGATGACGACCCGAACCATTGTGTTGTAACTATCACTTTGCGGACATCCCGTTCGGTACGCCCGCCGCAGACGAAGGCCGGAGGGATGATGACGAAGGCGGATGAAACTACTGAGACGGATTTCTGGGCAAAAGATGAAGAATACGAGCGAGACATCACGAACTGGCTGGTGGTGGCCTATGATGAGAATGCGGATTTGGCCGGATATATATCCGGCAAAGATGGAACATGGACTCCGGATATCAGTAATGAGGATTCTCGTACTACGGTGGAGATGAAACTACCCTTTGGCACATACCATTTTTATGCGTTCGCCAATTTACAATCGTTGGAAGACGGTACATCGTTGTATCAAAAAATTACCGAAGCCCATTCCTTGGCGGAACTGTCGGAGGTGAAGATATTGGACTCGGGAACGAGTATTGATACAAGGAATGAGGAGAAAAAAGGTAAATTCGGAGGCGAGGAAGCGTCTCGAAAGCGTATTCCTATGAGCAGCTACGCCCAAAAGCATACGGTATTGCCCGCTCCGGCAGAGAACAAATTCGAGATTCCCTTGATCCGCATGATCGGCAAGGTGCAAGTGGAGATAACCAATAACTTAGATAAATCCATAACCGTAAACCAATTGGACATCATGAACCTCCGCAAGGGAAGCCTGCCGATCTGGCTCTTGCCTTGGGGAAATGAGAATTATTTGGAGTTTAAGGATAACAAGGACTTGGAAGAGCCTTTGGCTCCATCTTTTCCGAAAGATGCGAATCCTCCTGTAGTAAGTCTAGAGGATCTTTATACTGAATCTATCAAACCCGGTGATAATGAAAAAGAAATACAAGCCAAACCTGTGGACGGCGAGAACGGTAGTAAACGAGCTTATATTCGCTACATTCCTGAGACCAATGCAGCCGTCGGAGAGAACGGCGGTGGCATCCACCTCGGTGTAGAGATCGAAGGCCGCCCTCGTACGGAGCACCTCACGGGCTTCGACTTCGTACGCCGCAATGACCTGCTGGTCATCCCTGTCTTGATAACCAACATCACGACGAATTTGGAAGTAGCCGAGCAACGCCTCCCCATCGGGGTCTACCCGACCGCCTTGGTCTATGGTGAGAAGACGGGCGTGCAAATACTGACGCCTGTTGAGCATACCTTGCAAGCCGCCGGCGACTTGTCGATCCGTTTCGAGATATCTAGCATAGAAGGCGTGACAGGAGATTTCACGATCAAAGGTCTCCCGCAGGAGGGAACGGTTACGGAAACAGCGAAAATCAGTTCGATCCAAGTAAAAAGCGACGAGAAACGTCTCATTACGGCCGTAAACGGAGAGGATTGTGACAAGAAACAGCGTTTCTACCTTCCCGAGGCTTCGATCAAGGAAGGAAAGAAAGGTTCCTTCACGATCCGCACTCGGGAACTGGGTGGAAACGTGGATGCTACAGTCATCCTCACGCTCATTATAAACTATTATGTGGGTCAGGAGAAGCAAGAGATGCAAATCCCCTACACCATCAAGATAAGAAACTACAAATAACAACCATAATATAACAACAATAAACTAAAAAAGGAGGACCTGACGGATGAAACCATCAATCAACCTACGATATAAATCCTTGTTATTAACTTCCTCGTTAATTTTTTCCGCTGGTGTGGCTGCGCCAGTGTGGGGGCAGACGTACACGATCAATTATAAGAATGGTTCACCCCAAACCGGTATTACCGAACGTGTGGATACGGTGTATGTGGCAGATGGGGAAGAGAGGGAGTTGTTTATTCCTGAGTTGAGAAATAATGATGGCTTTTATAATGCGAACTATCGGTGGTATGTACGTTGGTATCAGCTTAATGAAGGTAATTTAAGTTGCGAAAATATAAAAGGTAAGGCTATAAATCCTAAGTTAGATGGTTCTTTTGTACAGGGTGGTGCCTTACAGGATCTTATAAATCTCTATCCAAGCTCGTTGAGAGACGCAGGTACTTCTTTATTTTTTTATAAAGACTTTTATAAGATAGAAGGTACAATTGCTATAAATAGCTCTGTCCCTCTCGGAGCCTCTACGGTTGAATATTCAGCGGTGAATGTAAAAGAAAATCTTGTTGTTTGTGATGTGAGTTTAAATAACAATTATAAGGTGGATGGGACTACATTCACTGAACCTACTTTGTCCATACGTTATAAATTTGTGATTCGTCCGGCAAGCGAAATTGCGAATCGCATAAAAGACTCTAAAGCGGATGAAACCACTCCTTTTATGGATGAAACCATATATGTCCCGCAAAATAATGGAACGATTAATATACAATTGGGTAGGATCGCTAATAATTATGCGTGGTATGACGGAGATCAAATAGTACAGGGAGAAACTTATCAATATAAGAAAGACAATGGCGAATGGAAAGATTTGGGTAATCGCTGGACACAGATTATAAATAATTTGATAACGGTTGGAACACAACCTGTAAAATTAGAAATTCGGGCGGTGGGTAAAGATAAGACGAAAGCGAGTCCTCTGTTGGTGCGATATAATCTTATCTCTGGTGATCATGGTTTCATGTTACAGGAAAAGCAAGAAAAAGATTCTGACCCAAGGCGTAATCCGGATAACTATCCGGAGTTTTATGAAAGAATAGGATATATAAATTTTGACCGGAATGATTCGATATCTGTAGACGATTTGAACTCTGTTAATAATATGGCAAAAATTGGTTTTTCTGATAATAAAGAGGATAAAGGTAAATGGTTGGATCCGGAGATCACGGGATATGCTCCATTTAATTATCAAATTCAACCAAATAAGGATAATCGGATTCAGACCTTACAAAACCAATATGGTTTGTTTCGAACAGCGGATGTGGAAAAAGTATCAACGAATAATGAAAAGGTTGAGGGAAAGACTTATTTTTGGTTTGCAAGTGCCCAAAGTAAGCCCAAAGTGGCAATCTATGACCGGACTTATTACAATACGGGGAAAAAATCATTGGGATATTTCTTTTATGTGGATGCGGCCAATTTGCCGGGACGTTTGGTGAAAATTCCGTTGGATGGTAATATCTGTGCGCATACGGGTATTTTAGTGAACTTT
This sequence comes from Parabacteroides sp. AT13, assembly GCF_002272965.1. Lineage (NCBI taxonomy): Bacteria > Pseudomonadati > Bacteroidota > Bacteroidia > Bacteroidales > Tannerellaceae > Parabacteroides > Parabacteroides sp. AT13. The sequence goes on from NZ_NQMH01000001.1 coordinate 1,965,082, forward strand.
TGGGTGAATGATATGACGACATGGAAAGATACTCAAGCCGAAGGAAAACCTCTACCTCCTAATGTAAACATGAATTTTATCGGATTAAAAGCAGATGGTACAGAAGTTGTTTTACATCGTTTTACTTCAGGGGATGCACTGACTGATTATACCTCGACTTCGGAAGGGCGGCCGGCTAATAACAATATTGGTAAATGGCAGCAATTAATGTACTCATTTTCCTTGTCACAATCGCTTGATGATTATGTAGGATATCATCTGGAGGTACAAAACAATACAGCTCATTCATATGGTGCGGACTACGCCATCGATGGTCTGCGTATTTATCGCTCCATACCGCAAATCGACGTAAAGCGAGTAGACGTGTGTTCTTCTGCCAGCCTGACCGTTGCCACGGATTACGAACTTCTGCTCAAGAATATGGGTTGGAGCATTAATCCGGATGTATTGTCCGATCTGAATATGGGGAATAGCATAACGGAAGATTCAAAGCATATATGGAAATACCGCTATGGTTTGATGGGTGGAGATCCAAGGAAAAGAAATGAGAATCTTAATAAAACGATCGGAAATGTTTATATTGGAGCTACCGATAAAAAGGAAAATGGGGATATAAAGAAGCCTGAAGATTGGATTACATTAAATACGGATTTGAAGGATTATAGTAATGAGCGCTATAACAACCGAAGCAAGGTGTATCGTATTATCGTTCCGACTAAAGAAGGGTTGAAGCATCAAGGATTTGAGGATCTGACAAATCATGAAACTGCGATGCGACGACAAATTGTCGTAAACCTGCGTATGATCAATGATTTCTTATATGATGCCGCTGAGCATAAAATTTGGCAAAAAGACATACTAGATCATGCCCAAAAAACAAATGGGGATAAATTCCCGGAAGAAGAGTATATTGCGTACTTGAAACAAAATTTGAGTGTACTCTGTGGCAAATCGGATTCAGAGTGGGACTATAAGATTCCGGAACCGAAAGACCTATCTAACCAGATAGATAGAATAATGGAGGGGAATGACAATAATCTGTACGAAGAACTGATACGGGCCGTTTGTTCGGTAATGGGTATTTCTCGTCCTCGTATGCCTTGGTGGGATGAAGGAAATAGCAATACCATCCATTTGAGTGCCATTGATGTGGACAAGACTGAGTTGAAATATAAAGGGGAGCAAAATTTCGGAAGTAAAGAGAATGCCGCCTCCGGTAGGTATGATGTGGTAATCTTTAGTGCGGCCACGACAGTTACTAGTGATGAAATCGTGGATTTCCCGAATGCCCATGCGGGAGATAGTTTCAACGATCCTTGCTTGCTGACTACCCCTTTCACCGTACTCCCTTCCTTCACGGTCGTGGCAAAGACCAAGACAGATTTGCCGGAGGGCATGATCGCTTGCGAGGGACGGATCAGCCAGATTGAGGAGGCAACCATGTGGGTTGAAAGATATGATAAGGACAACAACTTGATGACTGGAGAGACAGATAAGTTTGTAGATAGATATAAGGGTTATTCATATACGTTCGACTGGTTCTTGGGAGACTCGCTGGAATTTGCTGCGTTCTATGATGAATATGGATTCTCTTTAGAAGAGATATTGAAGTCTTATAGAAATACCCTTCCCGATGCCGAGAAAGCTTTGTCTTTCCCCGCGAAAAATTTGATTGAGTATTATGAAAAATTAGACGCATATAAAGATAAGCCTGCGCTTATTGCGAAATTGAAGACATTGCTTTTAGGTGATGTAGATACAGAGCCGAAATTGGTGATTGGCGGGAATTTGGGATATGCGGAGTTTCGTTGGGTAAAAAAAGTGGTAGCGATTCCTTATCTACCGGAGAGTATTCCCGAGAAGGACAGACTTTGGCTTTTCTGCGATAGACCTCAAGAACGATCACTGAAAGCCGCTCCCGCCCCGAAACTACTTGTTGGTTTCCCGGACGTGAAGTATCCGGAAGGAATGGAGCATTATCCCAATGTTCCCCTGCGTATTGGCTTGCCGAATATCATGGAGAAAAGCATAACCAATATTCCTATCCAAAGCAATGGCCTAAAGATGGGTATGACAGAATCCAATCAATTAGGTCTGCCCGAAAGCAATACTACGGATATCTTCTTGCGGCAAGGGGCTACTTATACAAAGGTGGGTAATTTGACAAAGTTGTCTGCGAAAGCTAAAAGTAAAAATGAGGCAGGTGAAACTGACTATGGCGGTGGATTATTCTCCATGACTTTTGACGATAAAGCTTATACAAATTTTGACGAAGGCCAGATTTATGCCCTCTATATCCCATTCGGTGAATATAAGGACGAAGCTTTCGTAAAAGGCTCTTGCGAAGGATACGCTACCTTACTTATCAAGATCGTGCCGGAATATCTGACTTGGAAGGGTACGAACACCGGTGAGGACGCTGAGGCATGGTATAATGACGCAAACTGGCATCAGTCTACGAAAGGGGAATTGTACATAGATCCAAACGGAGAAGATAAAACAGACGCCAACGGCAATGATGCAGACTTGACCGCCGCCTTCGCCCCGCTTCATTTCACCCGTATCACGATCCCGGAAAAGCAGATGCTGGAATTGGAAGGCTTGGAGACGAAAGATCATTTGTTACAGATTCCCGAAGCGAACTCATCAAAGGCTACCGAGTATATCCAATATGATATGGCGGTAGACAAAGACGGAGATAATACGATCGTAACCCCGTACTATATAAATAAGGTAAAGGCTATCTATTTCAAACCCGAGGCGCAGTTACGCCGTCAGCAATTCCTGACGTACGACACTGCCCATGTGGAATTCGAGATGACACCTGATGCGAAATATTGGATGGCATCGCCCCTGCAAAGCGTATTCGCCGGCGATATGTACACCGTGAAGAACACGGGCCGTCAGAACACCTATGCTTTCGCCGATATCACCTACAGCACGGCTGACAACGACCGCCAAGCCCCAGCCTTCTACCAGAAAGCTTGGGACAAGGCGATCACGATGTACGTGCCGAAGAGCGAAGCAGATCAAATAGTTTCTTTTCCGGAGAATGGTTTGGATACAACTCATTACGAGGTAGTCCAATCCAACTGGAGCCGTGAATATAACGATGTGAATGTGCCCTACGCTTTAGGAAAGGGATTCTATGCCAGCGTAGAAAAGAAGAATGCGACCGGCTTAGGTGAGAAAGTATTGGTACGCCTGCCGAAAGCGGATGACTCCTACAAATATGAACCGTGGAAACCGGATACGAAAAGCGCTACATTGAGAGCCGCCATGACCAAAGCCCCGACTTTAGCAAATCGGATCAATGCTGGTAAACTGGCAGATAACAAGTCGATCAAGGTGGTATTGACAGATGTGAATGGAACGGAAGATTGGTGGAATACGGATAATGGAACCGTCCGTGTTATTGCTGATGGTGACGGCAAGCACTTCCTGTTGGGTAATCCTTATATGTATCCGTTGGATATCGTTCGTTTCTTGAAAGAGAATGAGGCTATCTTAGAGCAAAAATATTGGACATTGGATGTGAAGGAGGGGCTTGTTGTCGGTACACCTGATGTGGCATGGGAAGGTGGAAATGTTACTGATGCTACATCCGGAGCCGTTATCGCCTCCATGCAAGCCTTCTTCGTAGAGCTGAAAGATGCGGCTCAAACGAAAGCGGAAGGTACGGCAACCGGTACCGATCTGAAGGTGGTTCATTTCGATCCCTCCATGATGCAAGGAGAGTCGGAGAAGGTCTCTTCTTCCTTACGTACCGCTACGGCCAAAAACCCGGTATTGAGGCTGACAGCAGAGCGGGATGCATATCGTAGCACGGCCTTGTTGATGCGGCAGGATGATGCCGCGAATAGCTATGAGGCAGATAAGGATGCCGTAATCTTGCTGGATACGGAACTGGAGGAGATCCCGCAGGTGTACACTATCGCCGGGACTCGTGCCGTGGGTGTGAACGTAGTACGACGGATCGACCAAGTGCCCCTTGGCGTATATGCCGGCGAGGGTAAGGGGGAGGTTACACTGACGATAGAGGGTATCGGCGATTGGGCGGAGACGCTTTACCTGTACGATGCCGTGACCCGTAAAAGTACGGAGTTGTCGGACAATACGTATACCTTGCGTTTGGACGGCAGCAGCCATGGACGTTACTTCCTAAGTGCGGGCTCGCCTACCGGTAATGAGGGGGTGGACAACGTAGAATCTATCTCTGTCTATTCCGCCGTATCGGGTAGGATAGTGGCCAGTGCTAGCGAGGCGTTGAAGCGGATACAGGTGTTTACGCCGATGGGTCGTTTGGTACGTACCTTATATCCCGCCCGTCCGACTTATACGTTCGATCTCCCGGCAGGCATCTACATTATCCGCACGGAGATCGCCCACGACCAAAAGACGGTGAAACTACGGGTATTGTAAATAAACCCCCTTGTTGTTAGTTCGTTTCTACCACTCCATCCTTGATATGGATCACCCGATCCGTGTTTGTGGCCAGCTGTTCGTCATGCGTCACGATGACGAACGTCTGGTTCATCTGGTCTCTTAACTCGAAAAAGAGGGCGTGCAATTCTTCCTTGTTCTTGGTATCGAGGCTTCCCGAAGGTTCGTCGGCGAGGATAACCGCCGGGTTATTGATAAGCGCACGGGCTACCGCTACCCGTTGCTTTTCTCCGCCGGATAGCTCGGCGGGCTTGTGTGCCATACGATCGGAGAGTTTCAAGAAGTCCAGCATCTCTTTCGCCCGCTTCTCGGCTATGGCCGATTTCTCCTTGGCGATCAGGGCTGGGATCATCACGTTTTCCAAGGCCGTGAACTCCGGCAATAATTGATGGAACTGGAAGACGAAGCCGATATTCCGGTTGCGGAAAGCCGCCAATTCCTTATCGCCCAATCGTCTTGTCTCCGTGCCATTGATAACCAGTCGCCCGCTATCCGGTGCGTCGAGCGTGCCGATGATTTGCAACAAGGTTGTCTTACCCGCCCCGCTGGGGCCTACGATAGCGACAACCTCGCCCTTGTTTATCGTGAGGTCGATGCCTTTCAATACTTGTAAGGCACCGAAACTTTTCGTTATTCCTTCGGTTTGTATCATATCAAGTTTCTTAGGACGTGCGAGGCAAGGAAACAACCGAACGTTGCCGGCATATAAGAGACCGTTCCCGTGGTCGTACGTTTACATGTTTCGTTTTCAACTTCGATCACGGCGTCCGGATCGGCGAACTCGGTGGAAAATACGACGGGAATCCCCTTGCTTACGCCTAGAGGACGCAACCGTTTCCGCACCGCTTTCGCGAGGGCGCAATTGATTGTCTTGGAGATATCCGCTATCCGTACCAAGGATGGGTCTACCTTAGCGCCCGCCCCCATGGAGGACACGATGGGGATCTTATGGATATATGCTTGGTACATCAGGTATACCTTGGGACTTAGGGAATCGATGGCATCTACCACGAAATCGAGAGGGGCCGATAAGAGTACCTCCTCCGTCCGTTCGTCTCGCAGGAATTCATTCAGGACGGTTAGTTGCAACTGGGGATTGATATCAAGCAAACGCTTGGCCACGACCTCGGCTTTCGGCATCCCTAGGGTGGAATGAAGGGCGGGCAATTGGCGGTTGATATTACTCTCGTTTACCGTATCGGCGTCTATGATCGTCATCTTTCCTACTCCGGCCCGACAAATCTGCTCGGCGGCATAAGCTCCCACACCTCCTAGGCCAACTACCAATACATGGCTACGGGATAAGCGCTCCATATGCTCCGCTCCGAACAAAAGTTCCGTCCGTGTATTCCAATTGTAACTCATTTATCTATTTTTGAGCACAAAAGTAATCAATTGTTCCGGTTCCTCCAATACTTGCTTTTATCCGAAAGCTTTGTGTCTTGTTACTGCACGGGCGTTGCAGCGTTACTGTATGGGCGTTGCAGTATTACTGCATCAGCCTTGCAGTACCACCGCAACCCAGGTTGCAGTGGATGAGTTACGTCAGATGGGTTGAATATGAAAGACTGATCCTCCGTCGGAGGCCAGCGGAAGGGTGATTTTATCCCTGTAGGTGATCTCCTCAACCTCTTTTACGAGTTTGTTCGAGTCTATATTCGTATCTTCAGCATCTTTATAGATCGTTATCTTATATTTCTTGTCCTTATCCAAGAACTTGAGGTCTACATCGATACTGCGTGCTTGGCTGTTATTGATCGTACCGACAAACCAATCCTCTCCCTTTTTGCGGGCGATCGTTACGTATTTATTGACGGAAGCGTTCGGAACGACTGTTTGGTCCCAAGTCGTAGGCACGGCTTTCAGGAACTCGAATCCCGGTTGTCCTTCGTAAGCCTCCGGCGTATCGCAAATCATGCCGAGATAGCTCTCTAATACCACGTACATCGCTAACATATGGCAGCGGGTACTCATTACGTAAGGGTTACGTTCTTGGTTCTTGAACTTATCCCTTGGCAAAGAGCGGAAACCTCCTAAATGATAATCAGTCGCTCCCGCTAATAAACGGGTAAAAGGCATATGGATGTCATGATCTGCGTCGGTATCCTTATCCCATTTGCAATGCTCGTAATTAAGCGTACCCTCGCGGGTGAACTCGTTGGGATAGGTACGGCTCAATCCAGACGGCTTGCAAGCTCCGTGGAATTGCACGAATAGATGATGCTTAGCCGCCTTCGCCAAGAACTCTTCTTGGATGCGGATCATCTCCTGATCGTCTCGATCCATGAAATCGATCATCATGCCGGCGATTCCCCATTTCTCGAATTGGGCGAAAGCCTCGTCTATCTTTGCGTACAGAGGTTTCCAGTTGGTCCATAAATGGATACGTACGCCTTGACTCTTGGCGTAATCGCAAATCTCCTGCATATTGAGGCTCGGAACGACTTTCAAGATGTCCGCTTTAGGACCCGGAGAACCGAATCCGGCTCCATCCTCGTCATACCAAGCTTGCTCGGCGTTCCCGTAGATCGAGTGATAATCCAATCCGTTACGGGCTACGAAATCAATGTAATATTTATTCGTGGGGAAATTGTTTCCGCCAAGGAAAGTCGTATCCGGAACGACATTTCCGTTCCACCACGTAAAAGTAGTCTTACCCGGCTTAATCCAAGACGTATCCTCTATCTTACAAGGCTCATTGAGATTCGTAAGGATATTGGACGCTATCAAGGAACCGATTTGATCACTGATCATCAAGACCCGCCAAGGAGATTGATGGGGTAGGGATGCCTCTACCTTGATACGCTCTTGTCCCAGTTTAGGTGATAGTTTCCCGAGAAGAGTCCCGTTTTCTTTCCATAGGTACATACCGGCGTAATCACGAACCGCCGCCTCGGTAATCGCCATATAAACATGGTTCGGGAAAGAGAATAGGGAGGGCATATCCATCAATCGTTTATTATCCATGTCGGCATAATCTGTGACCGTATATTTACCTTCGTGGGAACTTTGGTAGTTGGGGAGGAATAAAGTAGTTACGTTCGGATTCCCTTGTAGGTTGAAGGTGGTTCCCTCGTCATACATGATATACGAATCCCATCCTTTTTGCTTCGGAAACTCATAGCGAAAGGCGATACCGTCATCGAAAGTCCTTACGACCAGATTAATCTTGCGAAAAGGCTGAACGGTTTCCTCTAGCGGGATGATTACCTCTTTGGAAAGGCTATGTATATGTTTCGCCTTACCAACGATCAATTCGTAGGTCTCTTCCTTCGTACTGAACACGGGTTTGTTGATCTTTACATTTTCCCCGAACGCCCCATTATCGAAAGTCAACGTTAGCGGAGAGTCTTGGATCAGGGTTTGTTTATTAAACGCTACGCTGTATACCGGGCTATTCTTATCCAAAACCAAGGAGAACTTGATCTTTCCGTTTGGAGAAGACAATCGCACGCTTTTATTTGCGTATAAAGAGTGAGCGCAAAGTATAAAAAATGCCAGAATGAGGTAGATTGATTCTTTTTTCATGGATGATAATTTTATAGGCCAAAGATATACATATTTATTTTGTACGGTTTAACTGCTTCAACAATTCTTTAAGGCTGACGGTCTCATTCTTGACCAATGGTTTTGCCCAATAGGAAATACTCAAGATATAGCCCAGCGTGATAAATAGGAAAAACATGGAATAGCGCAACCCGATCAGATCTCCAAGTCCACCAATGATGAACGGAATCAATGCCCCACCGAAAATACCCGTACACAAGATACCGGAAAAAGCCCCATGATGCTTATCCACGGAGTTAAGGGCTAAGGCGAATATCACCGAAAACATGATCGAGATCGAGAAGCCGCAACAAGCGAAAGCGATAATCGCTACTTGCGTAGGACCGAAGAGCGCTATCGATAAATTAAGGATCGCTATCATCGAGAAAATACGTAACATCAGCTTTGAGTCGATTAACTTTACGATCACCAATCCCAACAAGCAGCCGATGGACATCAATCCCCAGAACCAAGCAACCGTAGTAGCCCCGGCTCCTTCCGGGCTGACCCCATGATACATATTCAGGAAAAGACTCATCCAATTCGCCAATCCTTGCTCGGTTCCCACATAAGCGATAATCCCCAAGAAATAGAATATAACTTGTTTTTGCTTGAGTAATTCTTTATAATTCTGTACCGTTCCCGCCTTCTCATCTTCCTTTAATTCTACTTTCGGGAATTTGACATAAGAGATAACCACTAACATGATGACAAAAACAATCGTAAAGATAAAATAGAGCGAGCTCCAAGGTAAGCTCTCCGGCGTTATCCCTTTGAGGAAACGGATGAAGAAGTCGTTCGCCGGATCCTCACCGGTTAATTTCCGCATAAGCCCGGCCAAGACGAACGGGCTCATGAAAGAAGCGGCCCCGAATACGATCTGGGCCAATACCTGATTAAAGGCATATTTTTTCTCTCCGCCCGCCTCACGCATCAAGGGCAATATAATCACCTGTAGCATCGCCATGCCCAGACCGATAGCGAAAAGGGAGGTCAATACGATAGAGTAGGTCGGGAACATGACGAAAAGCCCCGCACCCAAAAACGCCAGACTGAAAGCGATCAATAAGGAAATCTTTCCCCCGAAACGCTCGATGATCATTCCTGCCGGGATCGACATGATGCCATATGCCAAGAAAAACGAGAACGGCAAGAATGCGGCCAATGTCAAGCTCAGCCCAAAACTATCGATAATCATCGGTAGCATAGGGCCTAATATATTGGTAACAAAAGAAATGACAAACCAAATACACAAGATGAGGAGTACGATCCAATTATTCTTATTCATGATAGATAGATTCAATGATTAAACACCAATGCCGCCGCCCCGAGGCATCCGGCCTTATTTCCTAATCGGGCAAGTTCGATAGTCGTGAAGTACGAGGTTTCCTTCATCACGAATTTCCAGACCTGTTCCCGTATATTATTAATGTAGAAATCTCCGGATTCCGAAATGCCTCCGCCGATAATCACCTTTTGCGGAGCGAAAATGTTGATAAGGCTCGCTACGCCTAGGGACAGATTCCGGAAATGATCCTCCATAGCGAGTACGGCCTCTTTCTCTTGAGCTTTATAGCGCTCTACTATATATTTTCCATCGATACGGGAAGGTATCTCCCGTCCGTTCTTCTCCAATAATTGCCGATATAAGGCGATCAACGCACTTACGGAAGCGTGTGCCTCTAGGCAACCGGACGCTCCGCAAGTACATTGATTCCCATTCAGACCATGAATAATTAAGTGCCCAAGTTCGGTGCCCCGGTTCCGGTAGCCGCCATAAAGCCGGCCGTTCAAGAACAAGGCGCCCCCTATGCCGGTACCCACCGTCAAGAAAACGATATCGGAGAGACCCTTAGCCGCTCCATATATCACCTCGCCCAACCCCATAAGGTTTGCGTCGTTGTCGATGAATACCGGTAGATTAAATTCCGCTAACGCAAGATCCAATTGTTGGTTGTCCAGTTCAGGAAGATTATTGGCAAAGAGAACCACCCCCTTATCTACTACGGAAGGTACACCTATGCCAATTCCGTAAATCCCCCAATCCCGGGAACGGGCGTAGTCTGTCATTTTCCGTACGATACTTTTTATGATATCGGATAATGGGCGTGGATTCTCTTTTGATTGTGTGGTTTCCGACGATTCGTAAAGAATGTCGCCATTCTGGTTCACAAGAGTATATTTTATGCTTGTTCCTCCAATGTCTAATGCGATAGCGTATTTCATGATAATTGTAAAAGCTTAATTAGAACTATGCGCCGCTTCCCCGTCGATCAGGCAAATCACGTTCGGGTGCAGCCACAATAAGGAGGCCGGCAACTCCGTCGAGATCTTCTGTTCAAGGAAAGCTTGAGTAATCTCCCTTTTCTTTATCCCGTTGATAAGAAGGATAATCAGGCGTGACTGAAAGATATTCGCCATGCCCAATGTCAGTCCGTATCCCGGTTTCTCCGTATCCCCGGCGATCATGGGATGTTGCAAGGATTTCTGGGACAGATGAGCCACATGGCAATTCGTATGCAAGGAAGGAGCCGGCTCGTTCAAGGCGATATGGCCGTTCATCCCTATTCCTAATATACAAATGTCGATAGGGCCTTTTTGATCCAGTATCTGTTGGATCCGCTCACATTCCGCCTCAGGGTTCTCCGGATCGCTTTGGAACGCTATATACCGGTCTTCCGGGATTTGAAGCGGACCTACGAAATAGTTCCGTAGATACGACTCGCACGTACCCGGATGGTCCATCGGGATTCCTCCCCATTCATCAAGCTTTAGTACCGTGAATTGGGAGAATAATTCCGGTTGGCGACCGGCTTCCTCTACCAGCAACTCATACATCCGGGTAGGAGAGCCCCCAGTGGCGGCACAAAGCGTAAGTGCCTTGTGCTGCCCTAACTCTGAGGTAACAATCTCTTTTGCCTTAAGGCTTAATGCCTCATAAGATTGACAAATCTCTATTCTCATACGATTTTAGAGCTCTTTGATTCGGATATTGCGGAAGCAAACACCATAACCGTGGTCTTGCATACCGATGTAACCCGGTTGTTTTCCGCATTGTAGCATCAAGTCGTAAGCTTCCGGGCATTTCTCCGGACTCGTGCTGAACTTGCTGAACTTACTATGATCCACTAACGCGCGCCATACCGGTGTACCGAACTGGAATTCCAGCACTTTCACGTCGTTCATGTAATGGATCACGCGTTGGTTATAGACAACGATTCTCGTCTTGTTCCAGTTTCCGTACGGTTTTACGGGTTGTGGATCCGGCATAATCATGTCATATACGGCACCGGCCTGACGGTTACCGTCGCAACCTTCCCATGCGTCCGGCATATTCTCGTTGTCGAGTAACTGATATTCTGGGCTGGAGTAATAAATAGGTGTACCCTCAATTTCTTGCGCTGTATAGAAGATACCGCTATTACCGGCCTTGTCGATCTTCCATTCGATCTCGAAAACGAAATTTTTGAACTTCTTGTCGTAGATCAAGTCGCCGAAGCCCGTGTCTGCCTTATTGTCGCTACCTTTATAGGTGATCGATCCGTCTTCAACCACCCAACCTTGGGGTACATCCTGACGGCAATAGCCGCGCCATCCGTTCAAGGTCTTGCCGTCGAACATGGTGATCCACTCGCCTCCCGTAGGGATACCGTCGCTATCGAGGGCTTGGGTTTGGGCGGTTTGCGTTCCGGCATCGTTGGTATTACCGCCGGAGGTACATGACAAGGCCGACGCGAATAAGGCTACGGCCATAATACTGCTATAAATCTTTTTCATCGCTATTATGAATGTTTGTTGTTTGTTAGAAACTTGTTAGATAATTATTAGGAATTTGTTAGGTTCCTGTTAGGTTCCCGTTAGATTCCTGTTAGCTTTTATAACTTCAGGTCTTCCCATCCATTGCGGTATTTCCGCTTGATGAATTGGTTCGCCTGCTCGAAATTGGTGATACGCATATTCGCTCCATCCCATAGGAAAGTCTTGTTTCTTCCCGGATAGATGAAGCCTTCGCGTTCTCCGTAGATCGAGTCGTTATGTTTCACTTGTTCCCGGATATTATGGCTCCGTAAGATCAAGTTACCCATCAATACGGTCTCCGTCAACGGACCGGCGTATCCTTCGAATGGAGATTCTACGTCCGCCTTGTCGTACCCTGCGATACAAGAGTCGATCCATGCCCAATAGTGGCCATTCGTACCCCCTTCGATACGTTTATATTTATGAGGAATGTTCACGTCTTTGTCGAATAAAGGTTTCTTGTTCGCCTTTACCCCCTTCGGCCAGAATCTTGGATCGGAACCACCCCAGCCGCAAGAAGCCATACCTTTCGTACCTACGAATACGGTTGCGCCTTCCACGTCCATCATATCCAAGTCTCCCATCGTGCAGGTCATATCGGCATCTGGGTCGATCTCCTCGAAACGTTCCGGCATGATACCGCCGTCCATCCAATACAGACTCAAGTCGCTTCCGTCTTTCTTCTTGAATTTATAACGGATCGAGCTGGCTACCGGGCAACTTTCAGGATAATAGGCTTCTTCGAAGATACCGGAGTAAACATTGGTCGTGCTGCAAGAAACCTCGGTCGGATAACCTAATTGAAGCAATTTGAATGGAGGGCCGATGATGTGGCAACCCATATCTCCAAGAGCGCCTGTACCGAAACGCCACCAACCACGCCAGTTGAACGGAACAAGATTATCGATATAATCCACATACTCGGCGGTACCTACCCATAAGTCCCAATTTAATCCCTTGGGAACCTCAGGCTTCTGGCTCGGCCAAGGAATACCTTGCGGCCATACGGGACGGTTGGTCCAGCAATATACCTTCTGGATGTCGCCCAGCAGATCCGCCTCGAACCATTCACGAAGGGTACGCATACCGTCGCAAGAGTTACCTTGGTCGCCCATTTGGGTCACGACCTTGTATTTCTTGGCGGCCTCGGTAAGGATACGTGCCTCGTAAATATCGTGCGCGATCGGTTTTTGCAGATATACGTGCTTACCCATCCGCATAGCGCCGAAAGCTTGGATCGCATGGTTATGATCCGGGGTGGAGATACATACGGCATCGAAGTTCTTGCCTTCCTTGTCGTACATCTCACGGAAGTCGTTGAAATACTTCGCCTTCGGGTATTTCTTACGAGCGTCGGCAGACTGACGGTCGTCTACGTCGCACAGACAGGTGATCGCTGCGTTTTTGTGCGGCGTATTCATCAAGCTACCCAAATCGGCGGCTCCCATACCGCCACAGCCTATTTTCGCGATATAAAGCTTATCGCTGGGAGCTACGTGTCCTAATCCCGCTACGGTAAAACTGGGCAGGATCGTAAGGGCGGCAGCACCTGTGGCTGCCATCCCAAGGAATTCCCTTCTCGAGATTCCAGTCGGACAGGATTGTTTATTTACCTCTTTCATAAATTTGTTCATATTATGATTAATAATTGAATTGGGGTCTAAAGAATTGATATTAAAAACAGACTGATATGATTAGAATGCCGGATATCCCGGGTTCTGAACCAAATTATTATTCTTCTGCCAAGCCTTGAACGGGATCGGGAAGATCTTACGATATTCCGGAGTCTGTTTCGGCTTCATATATCTCGGTTTCAGATAAGTCCCGAAGCGGATCATATCTTGGCGGCGGACAAATTCGAATGCCAACTCATAACCACGCTCGTTATAGATATCGTCCAATGTCACGCTCGTGTAATTATGATCGGAATTGCCGTAAGCCCTTTCCCGGATAGCGTTTACCAGACGAGTAGCTTCACCGAGATCCCCGCCCATACGAACCAAGGCTTCCGCTTTCATCAGGTATACATCGGCCAGACGGAAGATAGCGATATCGTTCTCCATATTGGTATTTTGCATGCCTTTCTCATATACCCACTTATTGATACGTGCGCCGTCTTCTTGGTGAACCTCGCCCCACGGGGTTAAGTTACCATCCGCATCGGTTTTCTCAGTTCCCGGTACCACATTTAAGTCGATCGTATGGATCAAGTCATGTCCTAGGGTCGTTTTCAAAATCTCTCCCGTGCTAGGGTCGATCATCGGGCCAATCAAGAACGAACCTTCGTAACGAGGATCTTCCGTATCAAATGTGCGGACAAAATCCGGCTGGGCGTTGATACCATTCCACATACCGCCGGTGAAACCTAATACATCGGGATCCAGATAATGCAATGTCCAAAGATGAATGGAGTTACCCCAAGCATCAGATGCCTTGTAGCAGATCGGGAAAATAATCTCTCGTGATACCTCGTTATGAACCTCGAAATTGGTTTTCCAATTCGGCTCGATGATATATTCGAGTTTCATGATCTCGTCGCACTGCTCCACTACACCTTTCCAGTTCGGCTCGCCGATCCATTCCTCGGCGTTGAGGTACATCTTTGCCAATACCATACGGGCAGCCCCTTGCGTGAACTTACCGTAGCTGGCGTCTGATACATCGGAACGCAGGTTCGGGATGATCTCGGTTAATTCCTTCACCACGTATTTATACAGATCCGCACGGCTCGTGATGGAGGGCAAGGAGGTATCCTCAAAATCTGTCACTAATGGAGCGTTACCGAAAATATCTACGATTACATAATACCAGAAAGCGCGTAATCCTCTTAGCTCAGACAAGTATTGAAGCTTAAGTTCATCGCTCATCGCCTCGCTTTTCTCTATAATATTATATACGGAATTAACTGTGGTTAAACCTTCCGTACAATATGTCCAGCAATTCTCTACGGAGTAAGAGTTCGGTTTCCAACTGTGCATACATTGTTCCATGTATTGTCCGCCGTCCCACCAGTCGCCACCTACACGTGTCGGTGCTATCAAGATATCGGCTGTCATATCGGCCGCTCCCCAAGGACCGTCATAAGCCAGCATGTTCTTTAGGGATTGGTATGCCGGAGCCATGATCGCATTAATCTGCTTTTCTGTTGTCCCGAATTCGTCGGTAGGAAGCTTGTCGTATACGTTCTCGTCCAAATCCATGCAAGAGACAAGTGCTACCGGAGCGAGTACGGCACATATTATATTTTTGAATAATCTTTTCATGATCGTTACTGTTTGTGTATTAGAAATTCAAGTTTAATCCAACAGAGAATGTGCGTGCCTTCGGATAAAATTCACGAGGTTCTACACCCGGGGTCAAACCGTCTCCTGAATCCATAGGAACTTCGGGATCAAGACCTTTATATTTCGTGATAACGAATAGGTTTTGCGCCGTGAAATAAACACGGATACCATTCAATGCTTTGATCTTATAACCTAAAGTCAAGTTGTCGAGACGCATAAAAGAACCTTTCTCTAAGTAATAGTTGGAGAATCTTGGAGTTTCGCTTAACGTATAGGTCAATGGATCATCCAATGCGTTTGTTCCCGGCAAGAATCCGGATTGAGCGTATGCCATGCGGGTCGCGTTCAATATATCATTACCGATCGTTCCACGCAAGAAGAATGACAAATCAAAATTCTTGTAGCGGAAAGTATTGGTGATACCATATGTCAGTTTCGGTTGAGCGGATCCGATGTAGTCATAATCCGCCGGATCGGAAATCTCGCCGTCACCGTCTTTATCTACCATGATATATCTGCCGTTCTCATCGATACCGTTGCAAACCAAGCCATAGAATTGTCCGATAGGGCGTCCCTCTTCCAATACGTGTGTACCGCTGGAGCTTCCACCCCGGATGAATACGTCACCTAATAAGATCTTATCCATTGTAAATACGTCGTTGGATAGACGAGTCACTTCATTCTCATTATGAGCCAAGTTTAAGGAGATGTTCCAATCGAAATCCTTCGTGCGGATAGCGTCTGCGTTCAAACTCAACTCGATACCCGTATTACGCATATCGCCCACGTTAGCCATGATCTCGCTATATAGGTAAGGAGGGGTTGGCACCGGATAGGTATAAAGCATGTCAGAGGTCTTTTTGTTATACCATTCGATACGACCACCTAGGCGGCTATCCAATACGGAGAAATCAAGTCCGATGTTCAACATCGCTGTCTGTTCCCATTTTAAGTCTGGGTTTGCGTTTTGGCTGATTTTATAAGAAGGTAGCCAAGAACCGGTATCATAATATACACCATCTGTGCCGTAAAGCTCGAGGGTTTTGTAGGGGTCCAATCCTGTTTGATTACCAGTGATACCATAACCGACACTTAACTTTAAGTCGTTAAGCCAGTTTACTTTTTCCAAGAATGACTCTTGGGTGATATTCCAACCCACGGAAACGGAAGGGAAGGTACCCCATTTGTTATTCGTTCCAAATTTAGAAGAACCATCCCGGCGTACGGTAGCTGTCAACATATATTTCTCATTGAAGCTATAATTGGCTCTTGCGTATAAAGAGATCAGGCGACTTTGCCATTTTTGAGACTCTGCGTCTCCCGGATTCAGATTTTGTCCCGCGGCTAAATTGTTAGCACCTAATAAATCAGTGACGAAACCACGGGTCTGTACGTGAGTCTCCTCATAATTCTCTTCTTCCCAAGAGTAACCGATCAAGGCATTGATCTTATGCTTATTGAACTCAGCTGAATAATTGGCGGTCCATTCCATCAAGTCTTTATCACGTAGTCTGGACCAACGTTCGGCCTTACCGCCATCGTTGTAACCGGCTTGAGACTCGATACTGTTGTATTTGCTCTCATCTTCCGTATTCCGGCTTTTAGCTAAAAGAACTTTAGCCTCTAAGCCATCGATAATCGTATAACCGACATCAGCGGTTCCATAGAAATTATTGATGCGGTTCTTATGTGTATTCTCTTTCTGGTTACGTACCGGGTTTCCTTGGTCGTATTCACGTGTGTCGAACCAAGATCCATCCTCTAGCTTAATCGGGCGAACGGGAATCATATTGTAGGCAAGTAAGAAATTGGTCGCATTGGTCGGCGCGTTATCTGTAACGGTAGCCACGCCGGTGATGCTTACTTTCAAACGATCCTCCAGAGCACGTTGGGAGAATTGGAAACGGGCGTTGTAACGGTTCATGGAGTTATCGCGTGCGATACCTTCACGTTGCATATAAGAAAGGGAACCTCTATAGTTATGGTGTGAACCACCTCCTGATAAAGACACGGCATGATCCTGTTGGAAACCGATTCTCGTGATCTCGTCGAACCAATCCGTGTTCGCTCCCATGTCAAAATCCTTACCGTCCTTACCCGGGGTAGAGGAAGTATAGCTACGCCATTGGTCCGCTGTTAGCAGATTCGGCTTGTTAGCCAAGGTAGATACACCGAACGCTCCATTATAAGCGATGGTCGGTTTGCTGGCGTAACCTTTCTTAGTCGTGATAAGGATAACACCACCCGCTGAACGGGAACCGTAGATAGCGGCTGAAGAGGCATCTTTCAAGATAGAGATAGATTCGATGTCCTGCGGATTAACCGTAGACATGTCCATGCCCGGCACGTTATCGATAACGATTAACGGGCCTTGGTCGTTTTGCAAAGTGGATAGACCTCTTAATTGAATCGTCGAGTTGCCCGTTACGTCGCCGGAACCTGTATTGATCGTTAAACCGGCCACCTTACCTTGCAACAAATCCGCTGCGTTACGAGTCAGACCTTGGTTGAAATCCTCAGCGGTCACGTTGGTGATAGAACCGGTAATCTCACGTTTCGTCTGCGTACCGTAACCCACTACGACTACCTCATCCAGTTTTTGAGTGTCCTCTTTCAAGTTTACATTGATCTCGTTTTTGCCGCCTACCGGTTGCAACTGTGTCATGTAACCGATATAAGAGAACTCGAGAGTTGCGTTTGAGGATACTTCCATAACGTATTTACCATCCAGATCTGTAATCGTGCCGTTGGTCGTGCCTTTCTCGACAACGTTAGCGCCGATAATAGCGTTTCCTTCCGCATCTTTAACGACACCGGTAATACGTTTTTTAGTTTGCTGGGCGACAATGTTTTTATTAAATACATTGATATTTCGTCCTTCGATCGAATATTTCAAACTCGTGTTGCGTAGTGCTTGCGATAAGATATTTTCTATGGACTTATCGGTTGCGTTCACGCTCACTTTTACGTTCTTTACGTCAGAATCCACATAGAAGAATAAGAAATCGCTTTGTTTTTCTATAATAGCGAATAGATCGGTTAGCGGGGCCTGATCCGTCTTCACGGAAATCGTTACAGATTGTGAATAGGAATTAGTCGCTACCGCTTGGAACAGTGTCAAGAAAAGTAAAATAAAGGACATTTTTAGGACCGAGAGCATTTTTTTTAAGTCTTTGGACCTAAAAGACCTATAATACGAAACATTTTCCATATTTTTGTACTGATAAAAGGTTGATAATATGCGTCTGCCACAAAATTTGGTCGTGGAGTAGCAGAAGCAGGAATTAATTCTTTTTAATGGGGCCGGCTGTATTTTTGCAGCCGGTTTTGTTTTTTTTGAAAGATATGATCCGTGTTATCTCATAGGCATTGCTTGTTTTTTTTAAGATGTGTTGATATTTTTATTTTATTGAATATAGTAAGTTCCATCTCTTTGTGACCATTTGATCGGCAAACTGCGAGATATTACTTGTAAAATCTCCTTTAAAGATTGATCCTCGCTGAATGTTCCGGATACAGTGACATTCGGGTCCATCAGTTTCTTGTTTTCTATATGGATCGGGATCTCGTATTTTTTCTCAAGCTCATTCAGCAAGGTACAAAGCGCTATTGATTTATACTTTAGCAAGCCGTCTTTCCATGCCAGATTTTCTTTTGCGTTGACGGATTGGATATCAATCTTGTTCGTTGAACGGATGAATGTAAGTTGCTGGTCGGGAGCTAGTAAGACTTGTTGTGTCGGGCTTTCGAAACGGATAGACCCTTCCAGCAGGACGGCTGTGATCTGATCCTTCCCTTTATCGGCTTTTACACTAAAGGTCGTTCCTAATACCCGTATGGAGGCATTTCCCATATCGACGATGAAAGGTCTTTCCGGATTTTTCGCCACCTCGAAATAGGCTTCTCCTTCCAAATTAACCTTTCGCTGATCCGTACCGTATGCGTCAGAGTAGGTAAAGCGACTATTCCGGTTCAAAATGATCTTCGTACCATCATCTAGCGTAAAATGAGATTTATTTTTATCGGTTATATAGGTATAGAATTGCTGAACCTTAGCTTCCCGGGTATTTAAGTGTATTGTCGCGAAAAACAGAACAAGAAAGGCGATTGCCGCCGCAATGGGAGTAGCGATGAAACGGATCAGCCTCAATCTCTTTTGCCTGCTTTGATCGTCGATCTTCTTTCTCAAATTATCGAGGGACACATTAGGCATTAAGGAATGGCTGAACGAGACTTCCGCATCCCAATAACTCTTTAGCAACCGAAATTCTTTTTTGTTCTTTTCGTCTGCGTTCAGCCATTCGCTCAGCGAAAGAAAATCTTCCGAGGAGCTGTTGCCACTTAATATCCTTGTGATAATATGATCTATGCTATTCTCCATTTTAAGTTGTTTCTATACTAATAGTCGCAACCAAATTTGAAAACCCTTAGTGGGAGCATGGATTTTTTACTTATTTTTTTCGTAGCTCATACACGAGTTCTTTGTATTCGGAGATTGCGTTGAATGAGGGGCATTGTTTGATCCATTCATCCGGCGAGATCGTCCCGTCTCCGTTTAAGTCCTCCGAGAGATCCCGGTGCCCACAGACCCATGAGCCGGGAAAGCAGATTAAGAGATGCCGGATCAAACGTAACAACGAGGTCTTTTGAGCCTGTGTGCGGGTATCCCGTGACTGTCCGGTGATGTCCAGTCCACCCTCGTAGCAAATCCCGATGCTGTGTTTGTTGTGTCCTCTCGCATGAGCCGGAATTTGCTCTAGCGGGCGCAGGTTCACCACTTCTCCCGATTTACGGATGTAGAAGTTGTAACCGGCACGGAGGAATCCCCGTGCCTTGTGGTCACTCTCCAGTTGCTCCGGGCTATAATCCGTATTCTCACGGGTTGCCGAGCAATGAATCACGATCAGGTCAATTTTTCTCATATCTCGTCCGGGCTTTCGCTATCAGAACCTGCGCTCTTTTTCGTAACCTCCAGAGGCTCGAAATTCACCTCATTGCGGGTAGTCCGCAGGGCCGAGCCCGGGAAAAAGATAATACGTGCCCCCTTTATCTTGGTGGCGTCGAAGTCCTCGGGCGTATTCGTTCCTTCGGAGTTAATAGACATACGGAAGTTTCCAAATTCTCCCAATTGCACCACGTTGCCGGAGGACAGTTCCAGATCCATCGCCCAGTTTAATGAATCGAGCACCGCTTTCACGTCCGCCGACGAAAGCGTGGAGCGAGAGCAAATCAGTTTACATAATTTGTTGAGGTCCGAAGTCCCCGATGTTTTAGCGATCGCGTAGTTCTTTACTGAGTCTTTCTCTGCGCCGTTCAATACCTTACGCTTTACTACTTTAAATTTCACTGCCATAATTTTGAATTTTAAAAGGTTAATTACTAATGACAATGCAAAGATAGACCCTCTGAAAAACGGGAATCGGCGAGTGTCGGTGAGTGTCGGGATATGTAAGTAGTAGTCGGTTTACTTGTTATTCTGGTTTTTTATTACGTAATTTGCGTTACGTGAATTGCGTAACGCAGATAAGATGCTGAATATGAATAATCCTTTTTTAATAGTTGGTTATCAAGGTCCAGAATATTTTTGTGATCGGGAGAAAGAGACAGAAGTGATTTTATCCGCTCTTCATAATGGGAGAAATATCACGTTGGTAAGCCGGATAACCTCTCGCAATCTACGTTGAAGGAGATTTTCGACTACTTGCGGCAGTCTGGAAGAGAATGTTATCTGGCTATTGACGAGTTCCAGCAAATCATGGAATATCCTGAGAAAGGGGTGGAAGGCCTATTGCGTTCTTATATTCAATTTTTGCCGAATGTTCATTTTATCTTTTCGGGGAGTAAAAAGCACTTGATGGAATATATATTCTTCTCAATCAAGCGCCCCTTCTATCAATCCACCCCAAAATTATTTTTAGACAAGATCAGCAAGGAGGTGTATTTTTCCTTTGCCCATTCTTTCTTCGAGAAGGAAGGGAAGGAGCTTCCGGAAGAAATATTTGATAAGGTGTACACATGGGTAGATGGGCATACTTGGTATGTGCAATATCTTTTGAACCGTCTCTTCGCTTTACCGGAAAAAACACTTTCTCCGGAGCTTCTTGATTCTCTCATGATGGAGATCCTACAGGAAGAAGAATATACCTACCAGACTTATTTCCAATTGTTGACATTTAATCAAATCCAGCTATTGAAAGCGATCGCCAAGGAAGGGATCGTCCGGGAGGTCAATGCTGCCGCCTTCATCAAAAAGTATGATTTGAAGGCGGTGAGTAACGTGAATACTTCCTTAAGGATATTAATAGATAAGGAGTTTATATTGAGGCAACCGGATGGGTATATCGTGTATGATAGGTTCATGTCTATTTGGCTCAGCCGGATATGACAACGGATGAAAAATATTTAGTTGACACAGTTCGCTCGTACCACCAAAAATTATTCCATTAATATTATGATGGGATTATCTTCTTCTGCCAATTTCTGGAGATCTTCCCTATGCAATAGTTCGTTAAGTTTTGAATTAACAAATAAAAAGTAGGTCAAGTCCTCCCGATTCATTATATTAAGGGTTTCCACATCCTGAAAAAATGAATCTGAACGAACTTGACCAATATTTAGAGCTAATAAATAGTGTGCTGCTTAAATCAGCGGTAAAGCTAAACAAATGGCGTGAGAAGTTTATGCTTGAAGTCCTACTTTTATATTTGATTATCCCCGGGCGGATTAATTTCCTTCAACCGGGTCGTTATGGTCGCTTTGGTGAACAACGCTATCGGACTTTCATGCCTGCTTCCATCCGGAAGTGGTTCAAACACCGCCGATAAAAACACCGGAGCAAGTTACATACACATTAATAGACTGGTATCTACATGTGCCGCGTACACGCAAGGAAACACTTCAGCGACTGGCAAACTATGTGGTTGCGGATGCCTACTTCTCCAAATCCACCTTTGTGTATGGCGCATTTGAAATGGGATTTCATGTAATCAGCCGATTTAGAGATGACGCCTATTTCCGTTATCTCATCACGGAAGAGCCTACAGGTAAAAGAGGGCGGCCTAAATTATATGACGGGAAAATCGAGATGGAGCACTTGGAAGAGGACAGATTTGAAATCGTCAATTTGGAGAATGGGCAAGGACGTATTCTTTCAGCGGTAGTGCATTCACGTTCATTGAATAGGAATATACGGTTGTGCATTCACTTTTTGTTCTTTAAGTGCCCGGTTGTCAATAGCATCTCAATGGGATAGGGTTGGTATCTCAAAGGGATAGGTTTGTAAAGTCAATGGGATAGAGGTGTTGTCTCAATGGCTTTGCGGCCGTGTCCCATTGGCTTTTTTTGTATCCCGTATCAGGGATGTTGCTGATAGGTTAGGGCTCAAAGGGCGCATCTTTATGTATGTTTCTAAAACTTTTTCTGTAAATAACGTTTATACCCCTCTTGTCTGTAGAGTGATGTAAATATTATTTTTCTAAAAATGTTTCTTTGAAAGCGTAAAGATGCGCCTTTTGCGCCCTAGGATTTTTACCGGGGAATTTTCCTGATGCCTTAACATGTGGATATACAGTTGTTTGTGTGGTTCTTCCCTCTTCGGCTTTTTGGGTCTTTGGGGGGCGATATAATGGGTCCTTACCCACGTTTACGTGATCCGAAAGCACTAAAACCAAGTGCATTTCGCATGATTTCATGAGCTAAAAGCCGTTTTTTCTGTGTGATTTCCTATCGGGGCCAAGATGATGTTCATCGTTTTTATTACGTGCGAATGTACTCGTGGAGCACTTGTTTCAAGTGCGTGTGGTGACACGTTAGGCCACGTGGTGGGCCACATGAGCCAAGAATGGATATCGACGTATTATTAACGTATGCGATCCCCCTCGTGAAAAAAAACTTGAAAAATAATGCCCGATAAATTTGGACCGTATGTTTTATAGCATTACTTTTGCACCCGCATTCGAGAGAGAACGGCGCTTCAGAAATGATGAAAACGTGGAGGTATCCTTGGGTAGGGGATGAGGTTGGCTGGGCCAAGCGATAATTTCCAACCGCCCGGAGATCGGCTTGAGAAAAAAAACTTGAAAATTTTTCACCGAAAAATTTGGAGGTTAAGAAAAAGTCCTTACCTTTGCAGCCGCAATCGAGAAACGATAGCGAGAGGGTTCTTTGAGAGATTTACATAATTCAACAAGTAGTACAAGTATTAGGAAAAGAAATTTTCCGGATCGATACCGTCAATAGAAGTATGACTTTGGACTACGATAAACGGATTCCGGAGCGAGGATATTAAGAAACAATTTAAACAACGAAGAGTTTGATCCTGGCTCAGGATGAACGCTAGCGACAGGCTTAACACATGCAAGTCGAGGGGCAGCACAGGTAGCAATACCGGGTGGCGACCGGCGCACGGGTGAGTAACGCGTATGCAACTTACCTATCAGAGGGGGATAACCCGGCGAAAGTCGGACTAATACCGCATGAAGCAGGGGCCCCGCATGGGGATATTTGCTAAAGATTCATCGCTGATAGATAGGCATGCGTTCCATTAGGCAGTTGGCGGGGTAACGGCCCACCAAACCGACGATGGATAGGGGTTCTGAGAGGAAGGTCCCCCACATTGGTACTGAGACACGGACCAAACTCCTACGGGAGGCAGCAGTGAGGAATATTGGTCAATGGCCGAGAGGCTGAACCAGCCAAGTCGCGTGAGGGATGAAGGTTCTATGGATCGTAAACCTCTTTTATAAGGGAATAAAGTGCGGGACGTGTCCCGTTTTGTATGTACCTTATGAATAAGGATCGGCTAACTCCGTGCCAGCAGCCGCGGTAATACGGAGGATCCGAGCGTTATCCGGATTTATTGGGTTTAAAGGGTGCGTAGGCGGCCTTTTAAGTCAGCGGTGAAAGTCTGTGGCTCAACCATAGAATTGCCGTTGAAACTGGGGGGCTTGAGTATGTTTGAGGCAGGCGGAATGCGTGGTGTAGCGGTGAAATGCATAGATATCACGCAGAACCCCGATTGCGAAGGCAGCCTGCCAAGCCATTACTGACGCTGATGCACGAAAGCGTGGGGATCAAACAGGATTAGATACCCTGGTAGTCCACGCAGTAAACGATGATCACTAGCTGTTTGCGATACACTGTAAGCGGCACAGCGAAAGCGTTAAGTGATCCACCTGGGGAGTACGCCGGCAACGGTGAAACTCAAAGGAATTGACGGGGGCCCGCACAAGCGGAGGAACATGTGGTTTAATTCGATGATACGCGAGGAACCTTACCCGGGTTTGAACGCATTCGGACCGAGGTGGAAACACCTTTTCTAGCAATAGCCGTTTGCGAGGTGCTGCATGGTTGTCGTCAGCTCGTGCCGTGAGGTGTCGGCTTAAGTGCCATAACGAGCGCAACCCTTGCCACTAGTTACTAACAGGTAAAGCTGAGGACTCTGGTGGGACTGCCAGCGTAAGCTGCGAGGAAGGCGGGGATGACGTCAAATCAGCACGGCCCTTACATCCGGGGCGACACACGTGTTACAATGGCGTGGACAAAGGGAAGCCACCTGGCGACAGGGAGCGAATCCCCAAACCACGTCTCAGTTCGGATCGGAGTCTGCAACCCGACTCCGTGAAGCTGGATTCGCTAGTAATCGCGCATCAGCCATGGCGCGGTGAATACGTTCCCGGGCCTTGTACACACCGCCCGTCAAGCCATGGGAGCCGGGGGTACCTGAAGTCCGTAACCGCGAGGATCGGCCTAGGGTAAAACTGGTGACTGGGGCTAAGTCGTAACAAGGTAGCCGTACCGGAAGGTGCGGCTGGAACACCTCCTTTCTGGAGCTTCAGGATTCCGTACCG
>NZ_NQMH01000001.1:1995000-2150000 GCF_002272965.1 Parabacteroides sp. AT13
AGTTCTTTTATGACGGGTGAGTTCAAGGATATGGTGTATGCCAATACGGGGATGATCGTTTTGGGATGTATGGTATTTTTTACGATCTTGATGCAGGTATTGCATTGGTTGAAGGTGAATGTATTCAAGGTGGTCATTTTGATGGGTACGTTTGCCTTGGCGTTGGCTTTTGCCGGGAATGACTTGGTGAACTTTATCGGAGTCCCCTTGGCTGGCTATTCCTCTTATATGGACTTGATGGCGCAGGGAGGGACCACTACCACGGATACATTTTTGATGACCTCCTTGTTGGGACCGGCCCAGACACCTTGGTATTTCTTGGTGGGGTCCGGGATCGTGATGGTAATCGCCTTGGCTACCTCCAAAAAGGCTCAGAACGTGGTGAAGACTTCCTTGGATCTGTCTCGTCAATCGGATGGAGAGGAGTCTTTCGGTACATCGCCTGTCGCACGGGTATTGGTACGGAATTGCAGTAATATATCCGCTACGATATTAAGTATCGTGCCCACTCCGGTTAAGAACTGGATTGATAGCCGTTTCAACCAAAGCGAGATGATCATGGATGACAAGGCTAGCTTCGACTTGGTACGTGCCTCGGTGAACGTGGTTTTGTCCGGATTGCTGATCGCTTTGGGAACCTCCTTGAAATTGCCTTTATCTACGACGTATGTGGCTTTCATGGTCGCTATGGGTACTTCGTTGGCAGACCGTGCTTGGGGGCGTGAGAGCGCCGTATATCGCATCACAGGCGTATTGTCCGTGATAGGTGGTTGGTTCATTACGGCAGGGGCTGCTTTTACGATCTGTTTCATCGTCGCTCTTTTGATTTATTGGGGAGGTATTCCAGCTTTGGTCGCTATGATTGGTTTGGCGATCTATTCGTTGGTTCGTAGCCACTTCGCTTATAAGGCTAAATTGCGGAAAGAGGCATTGAAGGAGGAGGTGAATTCTACGGTGTCTAAACTTCGTAAGGCTACGGATACCCGTGAGGCTTTGGCCCTGTTCCGCGAGCATAGCCGTGAGGAATTACAATCCGATCTGGATTTTACGGCGGAAGTATTCGGTAAGGCGGTAAATGGATTCATGAATGAGAACCTCCGTGAGTTGCGCAAGGTCTTGACTGCCGTGGAGGAGAAGAAGATTCACTTGAAGCAAGTGAAACGTGTCGGTACGCTTGGCGTTACCCAATTGGATCACGATATCGCCGTGGAGAAGGGGCTTTATTATTATCAAGGAAATGACTTCGCCAGCGAGATCATATTCAGTATCCGTCGCTTGGCCGAGCCGCTGAAAGATCATATCGATAATAATTTCAGCCCGTTGAGTCCGGTACAGAAAGATGATTTTGGTAAGGTATCTGAACAAATCATCTCCTTCTTGAGAAATTGCGCTACTATGATCCGTAAAAACGATTATATTGGTTTTGAGGAGCTGATCGCTGAGTCGATTACCTTGATGAACCAACTTACCGCCTTGAAGAAAGGGGAGTTGAAGCGTATCCAAGGGCAGTCCGGCAGCACGAAGGTGAGCATGGTTTATTTGAACATGGTACAAGAGGCCCAAAACGTGGTCTCTTTTACGGCGAACCTTTTGAAGGTGAGTAGGAAGTTCCAGAAGGAATAATCAGTCTCTATTATATTAGGATGGTGGGAGACGGGGCATGCCCCGTCTCTACTGGTTTATAGGGTTAGCATCTTCTTTTCTTTGACTAAATCACTCTCGTCCATCCGCAGGGATGGGACTGTACACATCTTGATAAAATCTCCTGTCTGGCAAGTATAATCATAGTAGACCTGTTGTTCCGGGGTAAAATCTTCTTTATCGATCAGTCCGCTTTTCCGGCTCATGAATTCATCGATCTCCGTGCTTTCTGATTCCTTGATAAGAAGGATTCGGCGGGCGATCGGGTTACGATTATAATCCTGCCCGATGTATAATCCTCGTAATTGGCGGGGATTCTTGAAAAATGGTATTTGCAGGTATATCGTTACCATCGTGAATTGGGGCGCTTGGTTCTCGTTCAGCATGCAATGGAAATTCTGAGGATCGGGCATGATCCCGAATCCCCATTGAGCCTCTCCATAAGCGCTGATCCGCCCTACACGGACTTGATTATCCGAGGGGGAGAGTAGGAAGGGTTCCATCTTGAGGCAGTCCGAGGAGGAAGAAAGGCTGTAACTGGTATAGATTCCTTTGAAAGCCTCTATTTTAGAGGCGGAGAGCCGTGTCTCCTCCATCAATTGCTTGGCGAAAGGATTATCTTTTAGGCTATCCGGTTCGGCGAGCTCCATCTGGTCTAGGCGAAGGATCATCTCCTCTATATGGGAAAGCAAACGTTTTTTCGACACGTTATTCACTAGGGCGAGCGCCGAGTCCAGTGCTTCTTCCGGCGGGTAACTCTTGATGCCCTCGAAATAATTCGGCAATACGGTCGTATATAGGGAGGACAATATGCTGGGAGCCATATCGATCCAGTCGGCTATCTCTTTCATCTTAACCCCATTGCTTCGTAGATATTCGATCTTTCGGTAGAATTCTTGAAGATTGTTCATGTGTTTATATTCTTGATTTACCTTACAAAATAAGAGGACATATGTTGCGTTTCCGTTTCATGAATGTTACATAAATATTTCTTTATAATTTATTGATTCCTAGTTGGGTATTAATAATATACATTCATGGGTTCAGTAATATGTCTGTAACATGGCGGCTGTACTTTTGCCTTCGAAAATAAAACGACAGAAGATTATGGACACTGCGATACAGAGCAATAAAACATCCCGGAAACGGATTTCCGATCTCCTTTTCATCCTATGGGCCGGAGGGGCCGCCTTGCTTTCTTATTCCTTGGTATATATGTTGCGTAAGCCGTATACGGCTGCCGCTTTCGAGGATCTGGAGGTATTCAATATGGACTATAAGGTGGCGGTCACGATCGTGCAGATCTTGGGATACGTGGTGTCGAAGTTCATGGGAATTAAGTTGATATCGGAGTTGCGGCGGGAAGAGCGTTTGCGGTTCATCTTGATGTCCGTGGTGATGGCGGAACTTTCGTTGGTATTCTTCGGGTTGCTCTCGGCTCCTTATAATATAGCGGCGATGTTCTTGAACGGGCTTTCGCTGGGATGCATGTGGGGGATTATTTTTAGCTTTATAGAAGGACGTAGGATGACGGATGTCCTCGCTAGTTTGTTGGGCGTAAGTATGGTGATCAGTTCCGGTACAGCGAAGTCTGTCGGCTTGTACGTGATGGATATATGGCAGGTCAGCGAGTTCTGGATGCCCGCCTTGATCGGGGCGGTGGCATTGCCTTTGCTAGCCTTGTTGGGATATGCGCTGAACCGACTTCCACAGCCTACGGAGGAGGATATCGCCTTGAAGTCGGAGCGGGAGACCTTGAACGGGCGGCAGCGTTGGGAGCTTTTTAAGCATTTCATGCCTTTCTTGACGATGCTTTTCGTGGCGAATATAGCGATCGTGGTATTGCGGGATATCAAGGAGGACTTCTTGGTGAATATCATCGATATGTCCGGTTACTCGCCTTGGTTGTTCACGCAAATAGATAGCGTGGTGACCTTGACTATCTTGGCGATCTTTGGTTTGATGGTGCTCGTGAAAGATAATTTTAAGGCGCTTTCAGTCCTGTACGGTTTGATTATTACGGGCATGATGGTCATGGCGTTCGTGTCGTTCGGGCAGGAGCGGATGGGATTGAGCCCGGTGACATGGCTTTTCTTGCAGAGCCTTTGCCTGTATATGGCTTACTTAACCTTCCAGACAATTTTCTTCGATCGCTTCATCGCCTGTTTCAAGATACGGGGAAACGTCGGTTTCTTTATTGTCTTAACAGATTTTCTGGGGTACACGGGTACGATACTGGTATTGGTGCTAAAGGAATTCGTGGGTACGGGATTGGACTGGGAGGTATTTTATAACCAACTTGCCGGATATGTAGGGATCTTTTGCTGCGCCACTTTTGTCGCTTCCTTCGTATATTTGCGGCAACGCTATCGCAAGGAGACCGCTTTATGTGGCTGCGAGGAAATAGCAACTCTTGAACCTACCGAAAACAATGTCCTTACGATCGCTTAAACAAGAAAATTATTAAATACGATACATACAGAATATGAAGAAGATTTCAGGTGTCATTATGGATTGGGCCGGTACGGCCGTGGATTATGGATGCTTCGCTCCACTGAACGCTTTTCTCAAGGTATTCTCGGAAGAGAAAGGGATTGATATCACTTACCGGCAGGCCCGTGAGCCGATGGGTCTCTTGAAGATCGATCATATCAAGGCGATCTTGAGCATGCCGGAGGTGAACGAGAAGTTCCGTGCCTTGTATAAGAGGGACTGGAACAAGGGGGACGTGGATGAGATGTACGCTAGTTTCGAGAAACATTTGTTCGCTTCCTTGAAGGATTTCACCACTCCGATACCGGGAGTCTTGGAGACGATGGCGATGCTTTGCGAGCAAGGTATAAAGATCGGCTCTACGACCGGGTACACGGCGAAGATGATGGAGATTGTCCGTCCCGGAGCCGAGGCCAAAGGATATAGGGTAGATAATCTGGTGACACCGAACGAGGTCCCGGCCGGTCGCCCCGCCCCGTATATGATCTATAAGAATATGATAGATTTAGCGATTCCTTCCGTAGATCAAGTGGTGAAGGTAGGAGATACGATCGCTGATATTAAGGAGGGCGTGAACGCCAAGGTATGGAGCGTCGGTATCGTGACCGGTAGCAACGAGATGGGCGTGAGCGAGGAGGAATATAACAGCCGTCCGGCGGAAGAATGGGAATCTCTGAAGAAAGAGGTGCGTGAGCGTATGTTGGCGGCGGGGGCTCATTTCGTCTTGGATACGATCGCCGAGCTGCCCGCTTGCATCGAGAAGATTAACAACAGGAATTAAGCTTGATAACCGAATAGAATAAAACAATCATATGAGAAACTATTTATTATTGACACCGGGCCCGTTGAGTACGTCGCAGACGGTGCGTGAGGCCATGCTTCAAGATTGGTGTACGTGGGATAAGGATTATAACGAGGGTATCGTTACCCCGATCCGTAAAGGCTTGCTGGCGATAGCGGGATTGGACGGGGATGAGTACACCAGTGTCCTGCTGCAAGGTAGCGGAACGTATTGTGTGGAGGCTACGATCGGGGCCGCCGTGCGTCCGGAGGATAAATTATTGATCCTCGCTAACGGTGCTTATGGCAAACGTATGGCGCAGATCGCCGATTATTATCATATCAATTACGTACTGGTCTCTTTGCATGAGACGGAACTGGTAACCGGCGAGGTAGCCCGACGTGCCTTGGAGGAACATCCCGGTATCACGCATCTCTCAATGGTACATAGCGAGACCACGACCGGTTTGTTGAATCCGATTGAGGAGGTAGCCGAGGTGATCAAGGGCCGGGGGATTACCTTTATCGTGGATGCGATGAGCAGCTTTGGCGGTGTCCCTATCGACGTGAAAGGTTTAGGTATCGACTTCTTGGTCAGTAGCGCGAACAAATGTATTCAAGGAGTTCCCGGCTTCGGCTTTATCCTCGCCCAAAAAGATAAATTGATGGCGACGAAGGGGAATGCCCGCTCGCTTTCCTTAGATATCTATGCCCAGTGGGAAGCGATGGAGAAAGGGGGAGGCAAATGGCGTTTCACGTCTCCGACGCACGTGGTTCACGCTTTCTACCAAGCGATGAAGGAATTGAACGAGGAAGGCGGTATCACGGCTCGTTATAAGAGATATCAAGAGAATCACCAGATATTGGTGGAAGGTATGCGTGGATTGGGTTTCAAGACCTTGCTGCCCGATGATGCCCAAGGGCCTATTATCACTTCGTTCTTATATCCTTCCGCGGATTTCGATTTCACCTCGTTCTACGCACGGCTGAAGGAGAAAGGCTTCGTGATCTATCCGGGTAAGATCTCGGATGCGGATACGTTCCGTATCGGTAATATCGGAGATATCTTCCCGAAAGATATGGAAGCCTTGATACAATCGATTAAAGAGATCCGGTAATTGATGCCCGTAACGTAACGAGTCCTTCGGGGCCCATATTGAACAGCAAATCTGCTATACTCAGATTGGGGAGGAATCCGAATTTCTCCCGGAATACTTGATAATAAGGTTCCGGGCGGAAGGCGGGATCTTCCCCTTCGTGTTTCGGGCGGATCGTTTCCCGGAAATCGTTGGCTACCTCTGGCTCATAATGCTCGGTGTAGACGACTGCGGGTTGCATATCCAACAGGTCACAGACTAGACGGCGCAGTTCCTCGTTGAAGTCGAGGAGGAACTCGTATTTCTTTTCGTAGAAAGGAGCGAAGTCATCGGCATAATACTCGAAAAACGGACTCATATTGTAGGCCGATACCAAAGCGTTCCAGTGTAGGTGCCGCCAGTTTCCGTGGTCGGAGATACGGATGTCCTTGGTCTGGCATTTCAAGGTATCCGGCTTGACGATGGGGATGGATAGGGAGAGTGGGCCGTTCGCGGCGGCGATGGAACAACGGTTACGATAGGTTTGCTTCACGTAATTCTCGGCGGTCTCGATACGGACCTCCGGGTATTGGAGCATCTTACAATATTGTTGTATGGGGCCTAGATAGGCGGTCGCTATATATACAGGTCGCATGATTAATGAACGGGTTTAAAGATTCGTTGTTTGTCGGGGCTGTACCAGCAGAGCCAAGCGTTGCCGACGATATGGTCGGCCGGTATGAAACCGAGATGGCGGGAATCTACCGCCTCGTTGGTATTATCGGACAGTACCCAATAGTAGTCTTGTTGGAAAAAGAAGAAATTAGTCTCCCGCCCGTCCAGATATAACTTTCCGTCACGGAAGGAAGCTTTACCATCCGTCTCCCGCATGATGATCTCCTTGCAGGCGGTGAGCGAGGCGGCGTCCAGCGGGTAAGCCCGGTCTTTCCGGGGGACGATCAACATGTATTCTTGCATTTGTTCCCCGATAAAATGACGGTTTATGGCGTCGGGCAATTCCTCCCTCAATTGATATTCCTCGAAAGCCGTGAGGCTGAGCATACAGCCGAAACTTTCCTGCCTGAAATCCCTAAGTGGGATGTCCAACTTCTCTAACGTCTCCAAGAACGTCTCCTTGGCGCTCAGTGTTATGAAATAGGAACAGAGGGAGCGAGGAGAGCGGGGGATTTTATGCCCGTTTATCGTATATCCGTCCATGCTGACCCGGATCGTATCGCCCGGCATACCGATGCATCGGCTGATGAATAAGGGAGCATCCGCTGAATCTCGAGAGAGCGGGCTGGTAAAAAGCACGACCTTGCCCCGGACGGGCTTATTCTTCCCCGGTATTTTATTGACTAGGATATAATCCCCTTTATGCAAAGCCTCTTCCATAGAGTCCGTGGAGATGCGATAGGACTCTATGCAGAAAAGGCGTATGAGCATGACGATCCCCGCGGCTAGTGCGAAAGCTGCCAGCCATTTCATGAGAACTATCAGGAATCGTTGGATTGTCATAATACGAAGTTTTCACCTCTTAATCCGGATGCACCCAACGGAACAGGCGGTTCCAACGGATACCACCGTCGAACAGACTGCGATCCTTGTCCAAGGATAGCCAAACCAAGATCGGCTTGCCGACAATGTGATCCTCGGGTACGAAACCCCATGAGCGGCTATCCGCGCTATTATGGCGGTTATCGCCCATCATCCAGTAATAATCGTATTTAAACGTATAGGAAGTCTCGGGCTTGCCGTTGATGTAGACCTTGCCGTCCTTCACTTCCAAGGTGTTGTTCTCGTAATTCTTGATACAACGGCTGTACAACGCCAGATTACGTTCGTCCAACGGGATGGTAGCCCCTTTCTTCGGGATCCAAAGCGGCCCGAAGTTATCACGGGTCCAGCCTGTATTGTATCCGACCGGATAGGTAGGGCCGCCCAATGTCTCCGGCTCGATGATAACCTTCTTCACGGTAGGTAACTTCTCCGCTATCGCCAAGGCCTTTTTCGTGAGTGGCAGGCGATATACCGGGTTGTACTGTCCGTTCGCGTTAGGCGTAAAGCCTAGGTATGACAATAGGTTTTGGTAATAACCGCCGCTGGAGGCCAGCATACGGTCATCCTTGCTTACGTCCATCAAACGGAATTGCTCCTCTGTGATCGGGGAACCGTCTGTTTCGATGAAGTAGTTGAATTGCATATCTTTCGGGTTCTCGGCGGGTTTACCGTCTATGTACACTTGGTTGTCTATGAGTTGGAGCGTATCACCCGGCATACCGATACAACGCTTCACGTAATTCTCCCGTTTGTCGACCGGGCGGTACATTACCTCGCCGAACGTGGCCTTATCCAATAAGATACGTTCCCGTCCGTACTCCTCGACCAAGGAGTAGTAATCCGGGTTTTGCACTTTCACGGCGATCGTGTCGCCTGCGGGGAAGTTGAACACTACGATATCATTACGTTTCACGTGGCCCAAACCTTTCACCCGTTTGTAGCCCCATTCCGGCCAATCCAGATACGATTTACAGTTTAAGATAGGCAACGTATTTTGTACCAACGGGAAGGAGATCGGAGTGTTCGGAACGCGAGGGCCGTAACTTAATTTGCTGACGAACAGGTAATCTCCTACCAGCAAGGATTTCTCTAGGGAAGAACTCGGTATCTGATAGTTCTGGAAGACGAACAAATTGATGAAATAAACGGCTACCAGCGCGAATACGATATCGTCCACCCATTCCAATACGTTGCGTACCGCCGGGTTCTTAGACCGTTTCCAAGCTCCCCAAGGGATGTAGTGCGTCAAGAATATATCGACTAGGACGATTAATCCCAGCAGTAACCATAAGTTTTGCATCCAGATAGCGAACAACGTGTATAATACGGCCGCTATACTAAACTTGATCCATTGTTTTTTCGTGAACTTCTTCATCTTTTAGCTAATACGTTTAGAATTTGAATAAGTCATTCATGCCTAGGAAACCTTTCTTTCCGGCGGTAAACTCTGCCGCTATTACGGCGCCTAGCGCAAATCCAGCACGGCTCTTGGCATCATGCTTGATGCTGATCGTATCTACGTCCGACTCATACGTGATCTCGTGGATACCCGGAACCTCACCCTCACGGATAGCGTGGATCGGCAGGTCGGTCGCGCTCTCGGCGTTCTCTAAGGTCCAGCGGTCTTTACGATCGATATTTTCCAAGATTCCTTCGGCCAACGTGATAGCCGTTCCACTGGGTGCGTCCAGCTTGTGGATATGGTGGACTTCTGTCATTTTAACGTCGTAGGAGGGGAAGTTGTTCATGATTTTCGCCAGATACTTATTCATGGCGAAGAAGATATTTACGCCGATGCTGAAGTTGGAGGCGTAGAAGAAGGTTTTGCCCTCTTTCTCGCATTTCTCCTTGATCTCGCCGATACGGTCCAGCCATCCGGTAGTACCCGATACGACCGGCACGCCTACCTCGAAACATTTCATATAGTTATTGAAAGCGGTAGCCGGGGTAGTAAACTCAATCGCCGCGTCGGCGCTCTTGAACGCTTCTGAATATATATCCTCAGCGTTATTGATATCTATGATGGAAACAATTTGATGTCCTCTTTGGATGGCGATCTGCTCGATCGTTTTGCCCATTTTCCCGTAACCTATAAGTGCAATTTTCATACTTTAATTCAATTAATGTCGCAAATATACAGAAAATGAATTACATTTGAATCCAAAATCTTAACTCTGAAAGAATATGGAACGTTTATTACACTATGTTTGGAAATACAAACTCTACGCGAGTACTCCATTGACTACCACCGAGGGGCTTCCTATCGCTGTTATCGATCCCGGAATACAAAACACCGACGCCGGTCCCGACTTCTTCAACGCCAAGGTAAAAATCGACGGCACGGTATGGGCCGGAAGCGTGGATATCCACGAAAAAGCTTCCGATTGGTTGCTACATCATCATGATTCGGATAAGGCATATGACTCCGTTATCTTGCATGTAACGGGTGTGAATGACGCATCTATCTGCCGGATGAACGGTGAGCCTATTCCTCAATTGATATTACCCGTTCCGGAACCTGTCCGGAAAAATATCGATTGGTTATTGGTAAGAGAGGTGCCCGTCCCCTGTCTTGAGCGGATTCAAGATGTGGACTCCGTACATCTGGCCTCATGGATGGATGCTTTGCTCGGTGAGCGGCTGGAACGAAAGACAGAGGATATATACCGTCTGCTGGATCAGTATCAAGAGGATTGGAACGAGGTGTTCTATATCCTATTAACCCGTAGTTTCGGCTTTGGCGTGAATAGCGACGCTTTCGAGTGGTTGGCGAAAAGCCTCCCCCTGCGATATATCCAAAAGCAAAGGGCTAGCGAGTCGCAAGTAGAGGCGATGCTTTTCGGACAAGCGGGTATGCTCTCGGAAGAGGGCTCCTGCCATTACTACCGTCTGCTGAGGCGGGAATATGAGTTTCTCCGCCATAAGTTCGGCCTCAAGCCTTTGGATGACTCCTTGTTCAAAAGCCTTCGCATCCGTCCGACCAACTTCCCGCATGTGAAGTTGGCGCAACTGGCCGCTATCTGGCATCGGTACGATACGTTATTCTCGATGATCCTGTCCGCTTCTTCTCCTAAAGAGATCAAGGATTATTTCCGTATCCAACCCTCGGATTATTGGAAGAATCATTATCATTTCCAATACGCCTCGGTGGAAAAAGATAAAATGATCGGGGAGAATGCCTTGAATATCCTGTTAATAAATACGGTAGTCCCTCTGCTATTCGCTTACGGCGGTCGAAATAAACTTCCTGAGTATTGCCTGCGTGCGACCCGCCTCTTGGAGAGTATCCCGCCGGAACGCAATCATATCGTAACCGCTTTCGCTCGATCCGGTATCGAAGTCCATAACGCTGGTGATACGCAATCACTCATCCAGTTAAAACGAGAATATTGCGAGAAGCGAAAGTGTTTGTATTGCCGGATTGGGTTCAGGTTGCTGAAACGGAGTGTTAATCCTCCTCCTTGATGGGGGCATGTATGTATTTGCCGTCTTTGTGGTTGTTAGTAATATAATTATATATAAGTCTTCCTGCCGGGAGAAAAATATATACCAAGTGGTATGCTTACTGCTTTTCCTTTTAAAAAAGGTATATTGTAAATTCTGCCCGTATCTGCTGAAATAGACTTGAGCGTAGGGGGTAAGATGATAATGTGGCGCATAGGGGATCGTTTTTACGAAGTCAATGATATCATCTACGATGTTTTCTCCATGTTCTATGTATGAGACGTAATCTTTCTCAAGTAAGGTTTGGGCTAAAACATCTAAAAAATCGTAAACTTCAGGGAGTAAGGCTACTTTATTGGTTTACTTCATGGCTATGTTTTTGATTGAATAATTCTCTTAATCGTATTTTCGCTTCTTTCCGGAATGTCTCCGGGTCGAGTGCTCTTTCCCAATCCTTGTCAAATTGAGTTTGTCCGATAACTCCTAGCTGTTTCAATATAGGATTGATCATATCCCCATATTTCTTTAAGTCGATACGGACGTAGCTGTTGTTCCCTGCCGCATCTTTCTCCAATTCGATACCTGATACTTCTGACATAGTCGTTGTATTTATTTGGTTATATTCCTATTAGATGCAAAGATACTGTTTTATATAAATGCCCGCTTCATTTTTAGTGATTTATTTTACAATAAGTTCGATACGAATTGCCATTTTGTAAATGATTGATAACCAATTTCAGAAAAACACGTACATGTTTTTTGCGAAACACTATGGTGTTTTTTCGAAAACATGTACGTGTTTTCTGGAAAACAAGCTAATGTTTTTTCCTGTCTGAGTTGCGATGACATACTTTAAGAGAAAAAAATGACAATAAGGGCTTCTGTTTACTGTCTTACAAAAATTAGTTGATATGAAATCCGTGATGTGGGAATATCCGGACAATGCTTTATTTATAACATGATATGATTAAGAAAATCTCTCTTTATCTACTCAAATATCTTGGAATAGTTAAATATAAGACCTATATTTGTTGATAGGATTTAACCTATTGTTAATAAAGAAAGGACGGTGGAAGTAAACAAAAATTTTATCATGTTATTGGCATATTTATGCCTTAGTCATATACTGACGAATATTCGGGGATACGGAGTACTATATATGCTTGATATCTCTGAGGTTGGATCGGGAAGTTATCAGTTAACTGGTAAGGGCTTTGGGAGGCTATCTTTATGGAGTTATTGAAAGATAGTTTTTATATCGAATATTTATGAACGTGCAATATGGGATGGAGTATGAGTAAGAAGTATATACTGAGGAGTAAATGGTTTTTGTCTATGGCTGTTCTTTTATTATTTGCGACATCCAATGCGCAGGAGATTACAAAGGAAAAGGAACCGGCTCGGTTTGGTATTGGTATCGCCTATGGTTTTAAAGATCGGGTGAAGGAGCTAATACATCCGATAGAGCTTACGGTACGGTATAATCTTTCAGAAAAGCATTCATTTTATGTGAATGTGCCGTTGGGATGGAAAAGTTGGAGAGACGATTATGCTTCCGTAGATCCCGTCATACGGGGTTACTATACTCATAAAATGCGATTGTATGGCTTGGGTATTGGATATGATTATTCCATTGTGTCGTATAAGAACTTAGATCTGTTTGCGGGTGGAGGATTGGAATACCAAAGATTCTATTTTCGATATCAGGAGGTTCAAGAAGGAGAGCCTTACCCTTTTCTGCGAGATAGATTCAATGATTATTCTTTATATCCCAAAGTGGGATTGAGATATACGTGGCGATTTGTAGGTGTTGAGTTTGATTATAGATGCTATTTCTCCGTGAGAGGGTTGGATCATTATTCCGAACAATTCTCAGAACTTCCTCGTGAAGTGGATTATGATACACATATCGATCATGCTTTTCGATGTGGAGTGTATTTTTTGTTTTAAACCTTTAAATTGATTTATTATGAAACGAATGAAATTGTTGTTATCCGTTTTGGTATGTTTTTTTCAGTATAGTTAGTGCGATGGCACAGCATCCAGTGTTAAAACCAGACAAAGACGTACCAGAGTTCGTTACTCCAAAAATGGGATATTATTATGTATTGGATGCAGGGAGTAATATTGCCCGAGTAAATTGGACTGTCTCGGGTGGGTCTTTTTCCCTTGGTTCATCCCAAACCTCAATCCCCGGTGGGAATTTCTATGGTATAACCGTATATTGGGATAATGTGAAGTCTACAAATGGTAGTACTCCTCAAGGGAAATTAACGGCTGAAGTTTATTATAGTTCGGGAGTTAGCGGAGTGCAGTCAGCCTCTTACACTCAAAAAATAAAAAGTTTGAATGGAGTAACTCCGCCTTCTCTTACTTCAAAAACTTCTACTAATTTAGACTATGGAGTTCAGAATATAACAGTTTTGCTTGGTCAAAAATTTTATTACCCGGGACAAACAACAACTGGAGATAAAAATCTGGTTACTAAATATGAGTGGACTTTACCTGAAGGATGGAAAAGTGGTACTCAAACAGGTGTATTTACTACTTCTTCTGAATCCATCAATATTACGACAAATAATGTCGGTACAGGAACAGTCAAGGTACGTGGTGTAAATCAAGGTGCTGAATTTGATAAAAGTGGGTATTCCTCTATATCTTTCACTCGTAAATTTGGCTTTACGGCTTATCCAACTTCTGTTCCTTTTGGAAAAACTCAGACTAATACATTTACCACTCAATTAGTGAAAGGAATGACTTATGAATGGAGTACGCCCTCCGGATGGAAAATCAATAATGGAGGAAATACGAAGGAAGGGTTGGAATTGAATAGCGTAAGTATCACCTCAAGTGTGTGCCCTACAGATGGAATAGTTAAGGTCCGGTTGAAGAAAAATGGTGAAGTATCTCAATGGTATAATTGTCCTTATAAAGGAATTTCAGATCCAGCGATAACTTCTACAGCTGCTTACCAATTTGAATATAGTACGTTAGCGTTGGACGTCGCTTCTTCTTCGTTAAGCAAGGCTACATGGTCCGGAACGGGTATATATGTGGCATCAGGGCAAGGAACAGCTGCCCCTAAAGTGATATTTACGAAGTCCGGATCTGTTACGGTGCAAGCTGTTGTTAGCTTGTCGGGTTGTTCCGGTGTGCGAACTATCTCTAAGACATTTACCGTATCACCTTTCCGTTATCTGATTTCTGGAGAATCCGTGATTTGCTATAATGGTAATTATACGATTAGTAATGTAACTGTTCCTTCTGAGGTACAATTGACTTGGAGCTATACTAATGGCAAGCTAGAGATACAGGGAGGACAGAGTACGAAAACAGTATCTGTAGGGATAGCTCCGGGTAAGTTTGGAGATGAGTGGATACGCTTGACCGCTAGTTTAGGAGGACAAAGTGCTGCGGTATCTAAAGCGATTTATGCAGGATATCCAACAGTAACTAAAGTTACCGGACCTTCGAGTGTACGCCTAAATCAAGGGGGGAGTTTTATAGCGAATCCTCTTTATGATAATAGTGTTTGTGAGTATAAATGGACCGTATCACCAAGTCAGGGAGCGAGCCAATCTCCTTCTCGTAATACAAATTATATAACATTCTCGATTCCGGGCAGTTATTATATAGCGTGTCGTGCTTATACTACTCAGTGTGGGGCGGCGGGCTCTGCGGCATCAACAACTGTATCCGTGCAAAGCTCTTATATGGTTTATTCTGATGGATCCAGTAAAATTGTGGATGTCATAGAAAATCAATTAGAGAATGACGAGTCATCTATTTTGTCTGATGTGGTTGTTTCAAATCAAGTCTCTTATCAGCTATATAATCAAGCGACAGGCCTATTAGTCGCTGAGGGGAAAATGGAACGAAGCGGGGGTACGCTTGATTTTAATCAAGTGAATTCCGGCATATATATTTTAAGGATACAAGTAAGCGATGCGATTTTTGAGGTTCATAGAGTAGCGTTCAAATAATTGAGATACTTGTAGAGCCCCTATCTCTTTTATTTAATAGGAGATAGGGGCTTTTTCATTTTAAGATAGATTAATTAGCGTATATATCCTTATCGTTCACGGGATTTTTCCCTATTTTTGTCCCTCAATTGAAATGAGAGTATTGAATGGAAGATAAATATGTGAGAAATAGTTTACGGTTCTTTATAGGGGTACTTCTGCTGGCCGTGCTGTACTCGTGCGCGAATATAGCCTCTCCGAACGGAGGGCCTTATGATGAGGCTCCGCCTAAGTTCGTAAGCAGTACGCCGTTGCCCGGCCAGATAAACTATAAGGGAAAGAAGGTGGAGATTATCTTTGATGAGTTGATCCAGATCGATAAGCCTACCGAGAACGTGATCATCACTCCACCCCAAATGGAGCAACCCGTTATCCGGGCGAACGGCCGGAAGGCGGTCATCGAGCTGATGGATACGTTGAAGGAGAATACGACCTATACGATAGACTTTACCAATTCGATCTCCGATAATAATGAGAAGAATGTATTGGAGAATTATTCCTTCGCGTTCTCTACCGGCGAATCCATCGACAGTATGGAGGTGTCCGGAGTCTTGCTGAACGCCGAGAATCTGGAGCCTATGCCGGGTATTACGATCGGTGTGCATACGAATCTGGAGGATTCCGCCTTTACGACGATCCCATTTGTCCGTACTTCCCGTACGAACGACAAGGGCGAGTTTACGATTCGTAATATGGCCCCCGGAACCTATCGGATCTATGCCTTGGAGGATGTGATGCGCTCCTACAAGTACAGCCAGCCCGGGCAGCAGATCGCTTTTTACGATTCCTTGATCGTCCCTGCGTTCGAGTTGACGACCCGTCAAGATACGATTTGGAAAGATAGCTTGACGATCGATACGGTGATGACAGTCGGTTATACCCATTTTATGCCGGACAATATCGAGTTGCGCCTGTTTAAGGAGAAAGTAGAGCGTCAATATATGTTGAAGCCGGAGCGTACGGATGAGAAAATACTAACCTTGCGTTTCAATACCTCCTTGGATACTATTCCGGTACCGGTTCCTTTGAATTTCACCCCGGCGGATAGCAATTGGTATTTCTTGCAGACAGCGGAGGAAGGAAAAGCCGTGCATTACTGGTTGACCGATTCTTTGATCTGGAAGCAAGATACGCTGCAAGTGGAGGTGAATTACCTGAAAAGCGATTCCATGAATATACTTCGTCCGCAGAC
Source organism: Parabacteroides sp. AT13 (assembly GCF_002272965.1). Taxonomy (NCBI): domain Bacteria; kingdom Pseudomonadati; phylum Bacteroidota; class Bacteroidia; order Bacteroidales; family Tannerellaceae; genus Parabacteroides; species Parabacteroides sp. AT13. The sequence continues at coordinate 2,011,209 of NZ_NQMH01000001.1, forward strand.
CGATACGGTACAATTTACCATGCGTCGTCGTCCTGTGGAGAAGAAGAAAAAGAAAAAAGACGATGAGCCGGAACCCATCGAGTTTCTAGGAATGAACGTAAACGCTTCCGGTTCGATCAACCTGTATGATACGGTCGCTGTTACGTTTAGCGAACCGGTAGCGGGGTTAACGAAAGATCATTTTTATCTGGATCAGAAAGTGGATACGCTTTGGGAAGCCGTTGACTTCGATTTCTTCCCGGATACGACGAATTCCTTGAATTTCTTCATCAAGCGCCCGTGGAAATATGGCGAGGAATTCCGTTTGGAAGTAGATTCCGCCACGATATTCAGTGCCTATGGTAAATGGAACGATGTGTATAGCGGGGAATTCAAGATCAAGAAGGAAGATGAGTACGGGCATTTATATATCAATATCGAGGGAGCGGATACCACCGCTTTCGTGGAATTATTGAATAGCAGCGACCAGCCGATCCGTAAGGTGAAGGTAAAAGATGGCGGCGTGCTTTTCATGGACTTGAAACCGGATAAATATTATGCCCGTTTAGTATTAGACGTGAATGATAACGGTGTCTGGGATACCGGTAATTACGCCGATAAACGGCAGCCGGAACTTGTCTTCTATTGCCCGAAGATATTCAATATCATGCAGAACTGGCAAGTGGAGGAGACTTGGAATATCAAGGCTACACCGATGAAACGGCAGAAACCGATCGATATCACGAAGAATAAACCGAAAGAGCTAACGAAAAAGAAAAGAGATTACAAAAATGAGGGAACACAGTCTTCGTCCAATAGGAACAGCGGTGTGGGCGGCTTGCGCTTCTAAACTGTATATATGCGTTTTCTTTTTGTGTGTAGCGAGTCTTACGTCTTTGCGGGCACAAACGTTGCCGTTATCCCATGGGGAACGGGTGGATTACGATCTTTATTTCAAATGGGGGCTGATCATGTCGAAGGCCGGATTGGCTACCCTTTCCGTGAAAGAATCGGAATACCAAGGAGCGCCGTCATGGCATTATAACCTGTTGTTCCGCTCTGCCGGCGTGATCGAGAAAGTCTTCAGGATGCGTGATACGATGGATTGCCATTACTCAAAGGAGCCTCGGCTCTTGTTCAGCTCGAAGCGCACGAACGAGGGAGACTACTATCTGGTGGATAATCTCCAGTTTGAGTATCAAGGAAGCGGTAGGATCGATATCCACTCGCATCGCCATACATTAAAGGAGACGAAGATCGACACGATGCTAATGGCGAAAGGGCGTGTATTCGATATGCTGGGAGCTACGATGTATCTCCGTTCGCTGGATTGGCGGACGATGAGTTATGGTGCGGAGTTCCCTTTCATGATCGCTATCGGCCGGGAGCTCGTGAACGCTCGTTTCCGCTATACGGGACAACAGATCGTCGAGCATAAGGAGGCGAAATTCCGTACCCGTCATTTCTATATCGATATCTACGATGAGGCATTTTCCCAAGCCAAGGAAGCGGCGGAGGTTTGGATCGGTGATGACGAGAACCATATCCCGGTAAAGATCCGGGCGAAACTGAAGATCGGGGCGGCCGAGGTCTATTATAAAGACTCCTATAACCTGCGTGCCCCGCTTACTTGCCGTATCGTGGTGCAGAAGAAATGAAAGCTTTTTAGATAGGCTTGTGTTTCTCGCACCCAGCTCATCACGGAGCTGGGGCGAGAGCTTTTTATAGAATTTCTTTTTTAAACCAACGGAGTGAAGGGTAATTCCGTGTCTTTGCGGTAACCTGTACCATTAAAAGTCGCGATTAATTCTTCGGCTTCATTGGTGATACGGACTTCGCAATTCGCCAGTCTCTTATGGCTGAACGCTTCTTTCGCTTCCGCATATAAGTATCCCTTACTCTCCGCCTTAAAGAAATTGATGTTTGAGGTAATGGATAATGTCAGGCGTGCGTGGCTATTAGTCGCCGCGGCGAAAGCCAGATCCGCCAACGTGAAGATCGCCCCACCTTGACATACGCCTCCACCATTTAAATGTTCGGGCTTGATGAGCATACGCGCCTTGGCGTAACCGTTGCCCGTTTCTAATAATTCAACGCCCGCAAGCAAGGCGAATTTATCGCCTTGAAGAAATTCATGGATTGTCATAACCTCTTACTATTCGCTTGGTGGATTATTTGCTTAGTTTCCATTCCGCACCATCCTTGGTATCCTTTATCTCGAATCCCATCGCGGTTAATTCGTTACGGATCTTGTCGGAGGTGGCCCAGTCTTTATTCGCCTTGGCTTGCTGGCGGATGGATAATAATAAGTCTACGGCCTTGCCAAAAGTCTCATAGCTGTTACCACCGGCGGAAGCCTCGTCTTTCATACCTAGGATGTCGAACAAGAACAAGTGGAATACCTCTTGTAATTCTTTCAGGTCCTCCTCGGTTATGGTAGCCTTGCCGTCTTTTATCGAATTGATCGCACGGGCGGCATCGAATAGATGAGAAATCACGATTGGTGAGTTCAAATCGTCATTCATGGCCTCGAAACATTTCTCACGAAGACCTTTCGTGTCTACGGTAGAGGTAGCGGACGGCTGCAACTTCATCAAATGTCCGTATGCCTCCATCAAGCGTGACAAGCCCTTCTCGGCAGCCTGTAAAGCCTCGTTGCTGAAATCGACCGTGCTACGGTAATGCGCTTGCAGGATGAAGAAACGGATGGTCATGGCGGAATACGCTTGTTGCAAGGAGGGATGATCACCCGTGAAGAATTGCTCCAGCGTGATGAAATTACCTAATGATTTACCCATCTTCTGGCCGTTGATGGTGATCATATTGTTGTGCATCCAATAATGAACCATATCATCTCCTTGGGAAGCCACGGCTTGTGCGATCTCGCATTCATGGTGCGGGAAGATCAAGTCCATGCCACCCCCGTGGATGTCGAAATGCTCCCCGAGGTATTTCTTGCCCATAGCGGTACATTCGCAGTGCCAACCGGGGAAGCCGTCGCTCCACGGAGACGGCCAACGCATGATATGCTCCGGCTGGGCGCATTTCCAAAGGGCGAAGTCGATGGCGTTATGCTTCTCGTCCTGCCCGTCCAACGCACGGGTCGTATTCAACATATCCTCGATATTGCGACCCGAGAGGATGCCGTATTTATGATCTTTATTATATTTCTCTACGTCGAAATAGACGGAGCCTTGGCTTTCGTAAGCGTAGCCGTTATCCAGAATCTTCTTGACTAACTCGATTTGTTCGATAATATGTCCGGAAGCGTGCGGCTCGATGCTGGGAGGAAGTACGTTCAGCGCATCCATCGCTTGATGATAACGATTGAGGTAATATTGAACCACTTCCATCGGCTCCAACTGTTCTAGCCGTGCCTTCTTGGCGATCTTATCCTCCCCATCATCGGCGTCGTGCTCCAGATGCCCTACATCCGTTATATTACGTACATAACGCACTTTATATCCTAGGTGGGTAAGGTAACGGAATAGCAAGTCGAACGTGATCGCCGGACGTGCGTGTCCCAAGTGGGCGTCACCATAAACCGTGGGGCCACATACGTACATACCTACATGCGGCTCGTGCAGGGGTATGAATTGCTCCTTCTTTCTCGTAAGCGTGTTGTAAATATTCAATGGATGTTCCATATTCTATTATATATTTAGGAATCGCGAACTTACATAAAATCCTTGGTATTATCAAGCTGATCGTGAATAGTCTGTAGTTTTCATAGGCATTCATTGACTCTTGATGACTTCCGACGGATTCTCATTGGCTGCCTTACATACCTGTTCACGTATCGTACCTAGAACCATGCTGGTAATGGTGATGAATATTCCCACCAACCACCAGATCTGGATTTGGATGCGATAGGCGTAGCCTTGCAACCAGTAGTTCATGACGAGATAGCTGATCGGGAAAGCGATGATTCCGGCGATGACAATTAATCGCATGTATTCCTTGAAGAACAAGAAAATGATCTCGGAGGCTTTCGAGCCTACTACTTTCCGGATAGCGATCTCTTTACGCCGCCGTTTCGTGGAGGCTGTAGCGACGGCGTAGATGCCGAACAAGGAGATTAGCAAACAAGCGAAAGCGAGGAACGAGAAGATCTTCAGCCCGACGATCTCGGATTGGTTCAGTTGATCGTAAAGCGTTCCGATCGGGGTGAGTTGGGTGTCCGCTAATGTCGGGTCAATCTTGGGCAGTAGCTCCGTGATACGGTGGGTGACGTTTCCTTCCTCACCCGCTACGACCCGGATATACAAATTATTCACCAGTCCGCCCGAAGGAATGAATAGCATCGGATGAATGCTCTCCCGGAAGGATAGCGCATGGAAATCGTTGACGACACCGACGATTTCGTATTCTTTGATCACACTGAAATCAGACCACCACGGCATACGGATGATACTGCCGACCGGGTCTTGTAAGCCCATGGCTCGAACCGCCGACTCATTGAGCACGACACTAAGTTCGTTGCCTTCTGTCCACCACCGGCCCATTAACATCTTTAGGTCGAAGGTCTCACCGAACCGGTGATCGGTTCCATAGAGGTGGAAGTCCACCTTTGTGTCCAGCGGTTTTCCCTCCCATTCCACATTCGTGAAGATCGCCATGGGATCGACATGATGTTGAGGCTTAAAGTTCGTGTCGGTGAAACTTTTGACCTGCGGCAGGGCACTTAACTCTTGCATCAACGTGGATTCTATTTTCCCGGATACGTCTACGAAGCCGGATAGTTGGATAAGGCCTTTTGGATCGAAACCTAAATCTTTTTGATTTACGAATCGCATTTGCTCCATGACAACCAGTGATGCTACGATGAACAGGATACTGATCATCAATTGTAAGGTCACGGCCATGCGGCGTAACAAAAGGGGTTTGACTGTCTCTTTGGGAACGAGCGAGGTGGTTGCCGTATGGCTGAACTGTCCGAAGAATACTAATCCTGCACATTGGAGGATGAGGAATGTACCTATACCTACCCCTGCGAAAAGAAACAGGAACCGGCCCATCTCCAAATCAATCTCCAGCCATCGGGCGAAAAGCGGCTTGACTTGGACTATGAAGATCAAGGCTACCAACAAGGATGCAAGTACGGAACAGCCTAGTTCGACAGACATTTGTTCGATCAATTGCTTTCTCGTTGCGCCGTTGACCGTCCGTAAACGCCATTCCCGCACACGTTGCCGAAAGAGATCCATATAGGAATTCAAGAAATTGAAGAGGGCGGCAAACAATAATAGGGCACCAGATACGACAAACAAGCCGATGAAATTTAAGGTAAAAGGTGTATCTTCATTCAGATGATGCCGGATCTCACGGATGGGGAGTGTTCGCAACTCGATCTCCTTGTTCACCCCGATACGTTCGGGTAGCTCTTTTAGTTGATTGGCGAAGGCTTTTGGGTCTGCGCTTGGATGGAGTTTCACGTATAAGTCCATCACGAAGAAGCTCCATTGTGCCTCTGGAGGTAACTGGGAGAAATGCTGTATCATGTTATGGTTGATGATCGCGTCGAACGGTAGATTGGTATGAGCCGGTGGATCTTTTACCACCGCCGTGACGATGTAGGGAGGTAAGGAGGCTCTCATCAAGGTGTGTATCGGTTGCCCGATCGCCTTTTCCGCGTCGCCAAATAGACGGACCGCCATGCTTTCGCTCAAGATCATGTTGTTTACGATTTGTAGCGGATGACTCATTTCTCCACAAACGAAAGATTGCGGGAATACCTCTAGGAACGTGCTGTCCGTATAAAGCATATTCATTTGGATATAAGGAGTCGCTTGGGTACGGCAGTTTTCGGTTGAAAGCATAAGCGTGGTGGAGGCTTCGATAGCTGGGACTTGCTCTCGTAGGCTATTCTCGATACCTTTCGAGGCTCCTTTGTTTACTTTCCCGGATTGTTTCTCTACGCTATAGACACGGTAGATGGATTCGGAATCCTTGTAGAAAGAATCGTAAGTGGTCTCATGATCCATCCAATAGAGTATGGGCACGAAACAGACGAGGGCGAAAGCCAGCCCTAGGATACTGATGGAGGCGCTGACTTTATACTTCCAGATGTTTTTGAAGGCAATGACACAGTAATGTATTAACATGGCAATTCCGTTTTTTGATGATATCGCTGATGACTCAATTTCGCTGAATCCGATTCAAATATCATGCCATAAATGTAACGTATTAGAAAATAGAATCATAGAAAAATCTGTATTTCTTCATGTAGTGCGATAGCGTACATTTTTTGTGCGATAATGCACGTACAAGCTGTCTTTATTCCCTTTATCTTTGTCCGTATGGAAGAAAAAGGAAAGATATTGATCATCGACGATAATAAGGATGTGTTGTTCGCATTGAACTTACTGTTGGAGCCGTACATGCAAAAGGTGAAGGTAACGACACAACCGGCACGCATCGAGTATTTCATGCGGACGTTCCAACCGGACGTGGTCTTGCTGGATATGAATTTCCATCGGGATGCCGTGAGCGGGCAGGAGGGTTTTGAGTATTTGGGACAAATCTTGGAGATCGATCCGCAGGCGGTCGTGATCTTCATGACGGCCTATTCGGATATAGAGAAAGCGGTCAAGGCCATTAAGGTTGGCGCTACCGATTTCATCTCCAAGCCGTGGGAAACGGAGAAGTTGCTGGCTACCCTCTCGTCGGGCATTCGATTGAGCCATTCCCGTAAGGAGGTAGGACGTTTGCGAGAGCAAATGAAAGCCATGAAGGAGGACGACACATTGCCGGAATTGATCGGTGAGTCGCCGGCTATGCTGAAGGTAAAAGACACGATCTACAAACTTGTGGAGACCGACGCGAATATATTGATTACCGGTGAGAGCGGTACCGGAAAAGATCTGGTTGCCCGTTTGTTGAGGCATTACTCGCCCCGGCGTGACGATGCTTTCGTGACGATCGACTTGGGAAGTATCCCGGAACAATTATTTGAGAGTGAGTTGTTCGGCTATGAGAAAGGTGCCTTCACGGATGCCCGAAGATCCAAGCCGGGACGTATGGAGATGGCTTCCGGCGGTACGCTCTTTCTGGACGAGATCGGTAACCTGTCCTTGCCGATGCAATCTAAATTGCTGACAGCTATAGAGAAACGTCATATCACCCGTTTGGGAGCGGTGGAACCGATCTCGATCGATGTTCGTTTGATCTGCGCTACCAACGCCAATCTGCGTCAGCTGGTGGGCGAGGGGAGTTTCCGGCAAGACTTGCTCTATCGGATCAATACCATAGAGATAGCCATACCACCGCTGCGTGAGCGGGGAGAGGATATCTTGATGCTGGCCGATCATTTCCAGAGGCTGTATAGCCGGAAATACAAGAAAACGATCAAAGGGTTGAGCCGGGAGGCGGGGAGTAAGCTGATGAAATACCCTTGGCCCGGTAATGTCCGGGAGTTGCAGCATGTTTTGGAGCGAGCCGTGATCTTGAACGAGGGTACGGTGCTGAGACCGGATGATTTCCCTCTCTATACGGCCTCTTACGAGCGGAAGAAGGAGCTGGACCCTGATTTGAATCTAGAGCAAGCCGAGCGGAAAATCATCGAGCGAGCCTTGCGGCAAAGCAATGGTAATATGAGCTATGCCGCCGAGCTATTGGGTATCACCCGTTTTTCCTTGTATCGTAAAATAGAGAAGTTCGGCTTATGAGATCGTATGCGTTCACGGTCATCTCGCACATCGTAGGCATCGTCTTGTCTACGGGACTCCTGTTCTATTGCGTGCATGAGGAGATTATCTTTTGTCCTACTTTTTGCGGGATCGCGATCTTGTATTTCTCGATTCATCTTTATTTCATACAGATGCGGCAGGTGAAGTATTGGCGTTATGTGGTGGATTGCTTGCGGCAGCAAGACTTGATCCAGATCGTTCGTTCACCTTACGAGGATAAGGTGATGCGGGAGTTGGCGGACGATTTGTCCGCAGCCCTGCGATCCTTGCGTGGCCGATTGATGGACGAGGAGGTGAGGCGGCAGTATTTTGAGAGCCTGTTGAATAAGGTGGATACAGCCGTACTTGTTACCGACAAGGAAGGGGCTATTGAATGGAAGAACCGGACCGCCGACGCGTTGCTGGATACGAGGTGTCGGTTACCCAATGAGTTTTTGGAGGCTATCAAGGCGGGGAAGACGGTGGTGCGTTACGGAAAACCATCCGTTCCGCAAGATTGGGCGATCGATGCCACTCGTATCGACTTGCGAGGTTGCGAGCGTTGGATCGTCAGCTTGAAGAACATCCATTCTACCTTGGAGCGGAATGAGATGGAGGCTTGGCAGAAATTGATCCGTGTCTTGACGCACGAGATCATGAACTCCATCACACCCGTTATCTCGTTGTCCGAGACCTTGAGCAAACGTTGCAAAGCAGATCCGGATGATGTCCGGAATCGTTCGTATATCCAGCATGGGGTAAATGTCATCCATCGCCGGAGTAAAGGGTTGCTGGATTTCGTTGAGAATTACCGGAGATTGACCCGGATCGCCTCTCCGGTAAAGACCCGTATCTTAGTGAAAGATTTCTTTTCGGATTTAGGGCGTTTGTGCCCTGAGCCTTCTATCCGTTTCCGCTTGCCGGACGAGCCTCTGGAATGGTTCGCGGATCGGGCGCAGATGGAGCAGGTCTTCTTGAACTTACTGAAGAATGCTTGTGAGGCTTGTGCGGAAAAGTCAAACCCCGAGATTATCGTGGCGGCTCAGCAGGAGGGAAACGAACTCGTCTTTACCGTGCGAGACAACGGTATCGGTGTCTTACCCGAGGTGATCGACCGGGTTTTTGTACCTTTCTTCACCACCAAGCCCTCCGGCTCGGGTATCGGTTTAAGCATCTGTAAGCAAATAATCACCTTGCATGGCGGCCATATCTCGGTAGAATCCGAGAATGGAAAGGGTAGCTGTTTCTTTTTGTACTTTAATTGATTATCAGTCTATTGCAGTTTTTCTAAATTTCTTATACGGAAAACTTTAGTTTCTTCAAGGAAAAACTTTCGTTTCTATATAGGGAAACAAAAGTTTCTTACTGAGGAAACTTTTGTTTTATTAGGAGAAAACTCAGGCTGCTATTATAGGAGATTCGTGATAGGATTCATGAGACGGAAAGTTGTTGTCTGTTTTTAGTGCGCTTACCCTGTAAAATACATACCTTCGCGGATATATTTAATTGATTTTCTATGAAATGGTATCTATGGGGGGCAGTTGTCCTGCTTTATTCCCTGTTTGGAAGCGCTTGTTCTACGGAAGGGAGGTATGATTTGTCGGCTTATGGTTTATCCCCGGTCGAGAATGTGGATAATGCGCCCGCTATGGCGAGGGCATTGGAGCAGATACGGGAGAAATGCGAGGAAAACCAGACCATTGTGGTGACCTTGCCTAAGGGCCGCTATGAGTTTTATCCCGATAGCGCGGCGGAGCGTGTCTATTTCATCTCGAATCATGATCAAATGAATCCGAAGAAAGTAGGTTTGCCTTTCGAGGGGATGAAGAATATGGTGTTCGACGGGCAAGGCTCGGAGTTAATCTTCCACGGCAGGATGTTGCCGGTCTCTTTGCTGGATTCGAGGAATTGTGTCTTGAAGAATTTCAGTATAGACTTCAAGCATCCTCAGATTTCACAGGTAAAAGTGGTGGAGAACGATACGCTGAAAGGCGGGATCACCTTCGAGGTGGCTCCATGGGTACGCTATGAGATACGGGATAGCGTGTTTGTAGCGGAGGGAGAAGGCTGGGAGTTGACTCCCGGTTCCGGTATCGCCTTCGAGGGAGATACACGTCATTTGGTGTATAATACAAGCGATATCCCGGTAGGCGTGCGGGGCTTGATCGAGGTTTCTCCAAGGCTGATAAAGTCTCCCCGTTGGAAAGACAGCCGTTTGGTGCCCGGTACGGTGATCGCCATGCGTTCTTGGGAACGTCCGGCTCCCGGTGTCTTCCTGTATCATGACGTGAATACGACTCTGGAGAATATCAAGGTTCATTATGCCGAGGGAATGGGCCTCTTGGCGCAAGTGAGCGAGAATATCACGCTGGATGGTTTCTCCGTTTGCTTGAAAGGGGCGGACGATCCGCGGTATTTCACGACACAGGCGGACGCTACCCATTTCTCGGCCTGCAAGGGAACGATCATCTCCAAGAATGGCTTGTACGAAGGGATGATGGACGACGCTATCAATGTGCATGGAACTTACCTGAAAGTGGTGAGACGAGTGAATGACTCTACCTTGGTAGGCCGGTATATGCACCCGCAATCGTATGGTTTCGAATGGGGAAGGGTAGGGGATTCCGTGCAGTTCATCCATTCGAGCACCATGGAATTGATAGGGGCGAGAAACCGGATTACCGCTATCAAGGCAGTTGATCAACCGGATTACCGAGGGGCGAAGGAGTTCGAGATCCGGTTTGAGAATACGGTGAATCCTTCGATCCATGAGGGAAGCGGCTTCGGCATAGAGAATCTGGAGTGGACGCCGACGGTCCTATTCTCGGATAACGTGATCCGGAATAACCGTGCCCGCGGTTCCTTGTTCAGCACGCCTCGGCAAACGGTCGTAGAGAATAATGTTTTCGATCATACCTCGGGGACGGCGATCCTGCTGTGCGGTGATTGCAACGGCTGGTTCGAGACCGGCGCTTGCCGGAACGTGTTGATCCGTAAGAATAAGTTCATCAACTCCTTGACGAATATGTTCCAATTTACGAACGCTATTATCTCTATTTATCCCGAAATCCCGGATTTAGCGTCGCAAAGGAAATATTTCCATAGTGATATCGTGATCGACGCGAACGAGTTTATTACGTTCGATAGGCCATTGGTATACGCCAAGTCCGTGGACGGGTTGGTCTTCACGAATAATATTGTCAAACAAAACAGGGAATACCCGGCCTTCCATTGGAATAACCATCGTTTCTATTTCCAGCGGGTGATCCATTCGAAAATAGAGAACAACTATTTTGATGAAGGGTTTATCCGGGAGAGGGATGTCTTAGAGGAAAATAACGGATATGATATATAGGAAATTAATCGTCTTGGCAAGCCTTTTGATAGGCTTCGTAAACATTGCGTTCGCCGGCGTTGGTGATCTCGATACGTTAAACGTACGTTCTCAAGCCCCTGTCAAGGAGAGAATGCCTGTCGTCGCCTATAAGTTTAACCCGAAAAGCTTGATTCTTCCGGCCTCATTGATAACGGTGGGAGCCGTAGGCACGGCGATCGACGGGATGAATGACTTTCACCTGTTTTCCCGGAAAGATTCCGTGAAGCAAATCCATATCGACAATTACTTGGAGTGGGGAATGCTGGGTTGGGTATTTGTCTGCGACCTTATGGGAACAGAGAAGCATAACTGGGTGGACCAACTTTGCTTGGTCGCTTTAGCGGAAGGGATGAACGGATTGATGGTGCATGGGCTGAAGAACTGGGTAAACGAGCCTCGCCCGGACGGGGCGCCTTATTCGTTTCCGTCCGGACATACCTCGAATGCTTTCTTAGGGGCGCATATGGCTTATAAGGAATTTAAGGATAGCTCGCCTATACTCGCTTACTCGGGTTATGCGATAGCGGCGTTCGTGGCGGGTTCCCGCTTATACAATAACAGGCATTGGGTGGCGGATGTAGTAGCCGGCGCGGGTTTCGGGATCTTGTCGGTAGAGTTATCGTATCTGATCTATTTCCCGATTCGTAACGCTATCGCCCGGCGGATCAATCGAAATGTGAAGAACTGCCCGATCGTGGCCGCTCCGGTATTCAGTTCGAATATGGCGGGATTCTATCTGACTTATCAATTTTAATGCGTCTTATGAATAAAGCGCATACCGGCTTATAGAGACTGGTTGATGCGCAAAAGCTCCTCTATATGCGTGCGGTCGTTGCTGAGGCGTGGGATCTTGTGTTGGCCGCCTAATTTACCTTTCTGCTTGAGCCATTCATAGAAAGCACCGTCGTGGGCGATAACGATTTCCAGCGGTTGAAGGGAGATCTCTTTATACCGCTTCGCCTCATAGTCCGAGTTCAGCTTTTGTAAGTTCTGATCTAATAAAGTGGCGAATTCATCGAGAGATTCCGGTTTCTTGTCAAACTCGATAAACCATTGGTGCCGTCCTTTTGCCTTATCCAGCATAAAGAGTGGGGCGGCGGTATATTCTTTTACTTTCGCCCCGGTTCGTAGGCAAGTCATGGCGATCGCCTTATCGGCGTTATCCACCATTAGCTCCTCGCCGAAGGCGTTGATAAAGTGCTTGGTACGTCCGGAGATAACGAATTTATGAGGGAATAACGAGGTGAAACGTACCGTATCCCCGATCTGATAGCGCCATAATCCTCCCGAGGTCGTGATCACCATCGCGTAGTTTTTCCCGGTCTCTACCGATTCCAGCGGTAACACGGTCGGATGGGCGCTACCCACCTCGTTCATCGGGATGAACTCATAGAAAATACCGTAATCCGGCATCATAAGCAAACTGGGGTCTGTCGGATCGTCTTGCAGCCCGAAGAAGCCCTCGGATGCGTTATAGGTCTCCATATAATGCATCTTATTCGATGGAATCAAGGTTTTATATTGCTCCCGGTAAGGCTCGAAACTGATTCCCCCATGGAAGAAGACCTCCAGATTAGGCCATACGTCCGTAAGATATTCCCTACCCGTTTTTTTCAATACGGCCTTGATCAAGACCAACATCCAAGAAGGAACACCGGATAGGCTGTTTACATCCTTATTCCAAGTGTTCTCCACGATCGCCTTGATCTTGCTTTCCCATTCATCCATTAGGATAATGGGTTTCTTGGGGACGCGTATTAAATTGACGAGCGGATTGAGATTTTGAAGTAATACGGCGGATAAGTCGCCTTGATGAGCCTCGGAGTTTAGCGGGGAAGGGCTATGGCTGCCGCCTAATATCAAGCCTTTCTTGGAGAAGAAACGGCTTTCCGGGTTGTTCCGCAGATAAATGGCCACGCAATCGAAGCCTCCTTTATAGTGGCAACCCTTTAATATCTCGGGGGTGACGGGCAGGAATTTACTTTTGTCGTTCGTGGTCCCGCTACTCTTAGCGTACCACCGCACCACCGAAGGCCAGAGAATATTCCTTTCTCCGTTTATCATTCGGGTGACATACGGCTTTATCTCGTCATAAGTCTGTAAGGGAAGACGTTGGCAGAAGTCAGAATAAGAGCGAATGCTTTTATAATCATATTTGAGTCCCCATTCCGTCTTGCGTGCCGTCGAAAGCAGAGCATGCAGCTGTTTGCGCTGGATATGGTCTATATCCTGCCCAAATCGTCCGATCTCCGTTTGTCGATGGCGGAAAAGGAGCGAAATCATCTGTGTTAAAATATCCATGCTCTTTTTATTTGTTCGAGTGCAAATGTAGGCATTCTCTTTTTATTTATATCTTTGCTAGGTACTAAATTAACGTTACGATGAAAATAGGGATTCTCTCATCGGGTGGCGATTGCCCCGGTATCAACGCTACGATCCGTGGTGTTGGCAAGACCGCTATCATGCATTACGGCATGGAAGTGATAGGTATTCATAGCGGTTTTATAGGTCTTTTGAATAAAGACGTCCAAGTTTTCGATGAACGGAGCTTATCCGGCATATTAAATTTAGGGGGAACCATTTTAGGAACGTCCAGAGAGAAGCCTTTCCGTAAGCTCTTGGCCTCGGGAGATTCGGAAAAGCCGGAGATCATTAAGAAAAATTATGAGGAGCTGGGGCTGGACTGCTTGGTTTGTATCGGAGGAAACGGTACGCAGAAGACGGCCAATCTGTTATCTCAGATCGGATTGAACGTGATAGGCGTTCCCAAGACAATCGATAATGACATATGGGGTACGGATATTACGTTCGGTTTTAATACCGCCGTGAATATCGCCACGGAATCTATAGACCGTCTTCATTCTACGGCTAGTTCACATAAGCGGGTGATGGTCGTGGAGGTGATGGGCCATCATGCCGGATGGATCGCCTTGTATGCCGGGATGGCTGGAGGTGCCGACGTGATCTTACTTCCGGAATTGGGATACGATATCGATAAGGTGAACGAGGCGATCTTGGATCGGGCTCGCAGGGGCAAACCTTATTCCATCGTTGTAGTAGCCGAGGGTATCGAGACTCCGGATAAAAAGCGTCCTTCTGATTATATCACCCGGGCTATCGAGGCGGGAACGGGTATCGAGACCCGGGATACCGTATTGGGATACACCCAACGGGGTGGAAACCCCTCTCCGTTCGACCGTAACCTTGCGACTCGCTTGGGAGGCCATGCCACGGAACTGATCGCTACTGGTGAATTCGGACGTATGGTTTGTATGAAAGGAGACACGGTGGAATCCATTCCCTTGTCGGAAGTAGCGGGAAAACTAAAATTGGTGACACCGGATCATGATTTGATCGTACAAGGAAAACGGATGGGGGTAACATTCGGGAAATAAAATAAAAAAGGTTGTGTGTCAGAGAACGCACAACCTTTTTTACTTTATACTAGTAGGCGGCCGTTTATTTTTTAATACCTTGAACGGTTTGGCTTCCCTTTTCGGTAGTCAAGCGGAAGATATACATTCCAGTGGCAAAATCACCCGTGCTGAGACTGCTTCCCGGTTGCGGGACGCTACGTATCAACTTTCCATCGGCCCTGTAGATCTCAAGCGATTTCAGTTGTTGATAATTCTGGATCTGTACTTCATTCGAGAAGATACGTGGTTGAATATCTACTTCTTCGCCTGTTGGCTTCAGTTCGTTACCTACGCTCGTTTCCGGAATTACCGTAGCCGGAGCGCTTTCGTCGGTTCCATAAAGTGCCGTTACTTGGAGCAGAGGGGTACTTGTTGTCAGATTTTTCACCGTATAATTCCGTTGAGAAACAGGTAATGTCGTCAGTTCCCGGGTATCTTGATATACCTTATAACCGGTCAGCTCCGGAAAAGCCGTGATCAACTCTGCTTCTTGCGCATCAGAGGCGATAGCCAGTTTCCGGAATGATAATCGGCCCGTTCTCATGGGTTGCGGTTTCTCCGAGAAAGTGCTCGTGGAGAATACGGAACTTGAGGGGAGCTCACCTTCTTCCGCGCTTATTACGATCGATAACACAACATTGGCATCTAGCTCATCATCTGAGAATGTTTCCCATTTTTTTCCGTCCAAAGAATATAAATTCCCTTTTCCGTCGACTGCGGGGCCTTCATCGGAGCATGCCGGGTATGTGTTATTGGCATAGCTTATCACATGAATGGCTACCAGTAAATCCTGCTTCGCGTCGATTACGAATGGTGTTTTAAGTGTGACCGAATTTATTTTACCTGATTGCAGTTGAGTGAAACTCTCTTCATACTCCCGGTTTCCCTGTTTGATATAGACTCCATAAGTGACCCCTTCCAGTGGATAGAAATTAACCTTCCGGATCGTTTTTTTATGCACCGGTTGTAGATCTTTCGTATCCCATTTCTGAGCGAAATAGAATGGATCTCCTCCGAGACCGAACTGTTGATAACGATCTTGTGATCCCCAACCAGCTATTTTTTCGAGGACTGGGGCATTCCATGTCAGTTGAATCTCACCCGTGGAGATCTGTTTGTATTTCAAATCAGTCGGACCTTCATACTCGTTTCCGATCGTTTTCCCATCCTGCGTCATTCCCTGCAACGAGGTGACGCCCGTTCCGAGTGGATCTAGCCAGACATCCATCCGGGCTGTATCATTATCACTGTATTTATTCCAGTGATAATACAATTTACCGTATAAATTCAATTCTTCGGGCAGTTCGCAACTGGAGCTTCCACCGCTCAGCGTACCTATAATCAAGCCTTTGCTATTAAATAAAGGCGAGCCGGAAGAACCTCCCTCGGTCACCCCGTGTCCGTTTAACGTGGCATCGAAAGTCGCGTTCCAATGAGCGTTCGTGGCCCCGGTTTTCCCAACATCACTATTACGCCATGTAATCGATTCTGTCGGATAATTTCCATAGGTGGAGATTTTCATATAATCGCCGGAAGGATGATGGATGCCTACGCCCGAGAGTGAAAGCATATTTGAACGATCCCATCCGTTAAAGAATACATTATAATCGTCGGGGATCTCGTCGTTAAGCAACAGCAACAGTCCGTCGGAACCGTTTTCGACAGGGGTAGAGGCTTTCCGTGTACATCCTACCATGGTTTTTATCGGATAAATGGGTGACTCATTATCGCAGCCCACATGTTCTTGGTGGAAATAAAACAACCAGACCGCTAATTCCTCGGGAGTAACCGTCTGTTCGCCCAGTATATCTTGCGAACAATGGAAGGCGGATAATACATAAGGCTTTTTGTCACGGGCCGTATTATTTACCAGAGAAGCCGTACAAATATAGCTTCCTCCTTCTCCCTCTTTATTACGGATGTATTGAATCATTTGTATCACCCCCTTCTTTTGCTCCTGCCAATCGGCTCCCTCCTCGCAATTGATATTCACTTCGCAAGCTTCTGAAAAGCCAGCTCCCGGCGCTTCCTGTACTTCAGGCATGATCGCTTCAAGATGATTATACCCGTAACCGACCTCCCGGATGCGTAGTCGAGGTGTCTCGCCGGATGGTGCCGGTACATATTCGAGGATCACCTCATCGCCTGCTACGGCTTGGGTTGCGAACGGTCCGTTTTCAGGATGCGTACGATGCGTATAGGCACCCAATACTTGGGTTTTCGCTGCGTTATACAGGTATAACCGGGCACCTTTGGGTATATAAAAATCGGAGTAATACAGGATCAAGGCGATCGCTCCTTTCGCTTGAAGGTGAAGTTGCCATATTTGGCTACCGTCGGGTAGTGAAATCCAATCGCCGCTATCGGCGATGTCGAAGCTGGTTGGGATCGACTTGGCTACACGCAACGGAGCGCCTTGGCTGACCCTCCACGCATCGACCGCCTTGAGGTCTTCCACACTGAAATTCACTGGAACTTGTTCTGCTAGCTTTTCACTTCGAAGTGAACCTGCGAATTGAAAGCTGGGGGGGAGTCCTCCTTCGCTGATCTGCGCCAACGAACTTGAAATCGAGAAATAGCCGATATATAATATGCTGGTTATTAATATTCGGAGAAATTTACTGTACTGTTTTTTCATACATACAACTTTATATGAGCTTATTCTTATATAACTAAGAACTTGGGTATATCAAACGATATACCCAAGTTCTGCTATTTATCATACAGTTTCTTCCTCTGGGAGGTCAGAAAACTCTTTTTCATCGGTTAGTTCACCCGTCTTCTTTTTCTTTGTGGCAGAGATACGTTGCTGGAGTTCTTTGTCTGTCCGCAATCTTTTGACCGCCATTTTAGAAGCCGCTTGCTGGGATTCTTTTTTGGAGTAACCGATACCTATGCCAATTTGCTCGCCGAGCAATTTAATCGCGCTTTGGAATACAGGATTTCCATCATGATCCGTAAAAGACTCTATTAGATCGAACGAGATCGATATTTTGTTCTTTTGGCTCCATTCAATCAAGTTTGACTTGAAATTTATCTCTTTCCGGACGAGTGTATCTACATCGATATACTTTTCTATCATCACGTCACGGATAAACTTATAACAAACGTCATAACCTTGATCCAGATAAATAGCGCCGATCAAAGCCTCGAGCGCATTACCATACATATGATTGTTATGAGAGTTTATCTTGGTTGAATAGACTACCATTTGATCGAGGCCGAGTTGTACGGCAACCTTATTCATCGTTTCCCGTTGTACGATCTTGGAGCGTGTGTTTGTCAAAAAGCCTTCCCGCTTATTCGGGTAGCGCTTATAGACAATATCGGCGACCGCCGCATCCAAAATGCCATCTCCTAAAAATTCAAGACGCTCATTGTTAAGCCATTTACCATCACCCGTCTCTACTGATGATGATTTATGCAACAAGGCCTGCTCGTAAATCTGGAGATTATCCGGATAAAAACCTAGAATCTTTGATAAAGACAAATAAGGCTCCCTACCTTTATTATGCAGGAGCCTTATTCTTTTATGTAGCTGTTTGTATAGCTTTCTAAACACGTTATTTCACGAATTTTTTAACAATGGCGCAAGCGTTGTGTCCACCGAAACCAAACGTATTCGATAAAGCGGCTTTCACTTCTCTCTTTTGAGCCTTATTGAATGTGAAATTCAGTTTATAATCTATTTCAGGATCATCGTCGCCTTCCGCATGGTTAATGGTCGGCGGGATAATACCATCGTTTATAGCCATAATACACAGGATCGCCTCTACCGCTCCGGCAGCACCAAGCAAGTGACCGGTCATTGACTTTGTAGAACTGATATTCAGTTGATAAGCATGTTCTCCGAACACATCTTTGATCGCCTTAACCTCTGAGATATCGCCTACGGGAGTCGATGTTCCATGAACATTGATGTAATCAATATCTTCCGGAGTCATTCCCGCATCTTCCAATGCGTTGCGCATAACCAGCTTCGCTCCTAAACCATCCGGATGAGAAGCGGTCAAGTGATAAGCATCGGCAGACATTCCGGTTCCTGCGATCTCGCAATATATTTTAGCGCCACGAGCCAATGCGTGCTCCATTTCTTCCAATACCAAGCAAGCTCCACCTTCACCCATCACGAATCCGTCACGGCTAGCGCTGAACGGGCGAGATGCGGTCTCGGGAGAATCATTACGTGTCGATAACGCGTTCATGGAGTTGAATCCACCTACACCCGATTCAGAAACAGCAGCTTCCGCTCCACCGGTGATGATGACGTTAGCCTTGCCTAAACGGATATAATTGAATGCGTCGCTGATAGCGTTTGTAGAAGATGCACAAGCTGAGACGGTCGCAAAGTTCGGGCCGTGGAATCCATAAAGCATGGAAATATGTCCAGCCGCGATATCCGAGATCATTTTCGGGATGAAGAACGGGTTAAACTTCGGACCGATCGTATCCTTGATCTTCGCATAACTCAATACTTCCTCGTCGAATGTCTTGATACCACCGATACCTGAAGCGAAAATAACGCCGATACGGTTCTTATCTTCGTTATCCAAGTCCATTGCCGCGTCCTCGATCGCTTGTTTCGCCGCGTCGATCGCGAATAAGCTATAACGATCACACTTGCGGGCTTCCTTACGATCCATAACTTTCAACGGATCGAAGCCTTTAACTTCGCATGCAAATTGTGTCTTGAATTTGGATGCATCAAACTGAGTAATAGGTCCAGCGCCACTTTTTCCATTGATAATACCTTCCCATGTTTCGGGGAGGGTATTACCAAGAGGAGTAATAGCTCCAAGACCTGTTACTACAACTCTTTTTAATTCCATACCTTTAGTTAAAAGGATTGATTACTTCGCGTTAGCCTCGATGTAAGCGATAGCGTCACCTACAGTTGTAATCTTTTCTGCTTGATCGTCAGGAATTGAGATACCGAATTCTTTTTCGAACTCCATAATCAATTCTACAGTGTCAAGAGAGTCTGCTCCTAAATCGTTAGTAAAGCTTGCTTCGTTTGTAACTTCTGTTTCTTCAACACTTAACTTGTCAACGATGATAGCTTTTACTCTTTCAGCAACTTCAGACATAACTTTTTCAATTTAGATTAATAAATACGAATATACTTTTTAAATTTGCAGTGCAAAGAAAAGAATTTTTTATGTTACAAAGCAAATTTAATAAGCTAAAAATGCGGAAAACTGCACATTTTTTCTTTTCTTGTGCATTTAAACATCTAAAAATATGAAAAACATAGCGATTTTTGCTTCCGGATCTGGTACGAATGCCGAGAACATCGCCCGATATTTTGCTAACAGTGAAAACGTTAATGTTGCGGTTGTTTTATCAAATAATCGTAATGTTGGCGTGCATGGGCGGGTAAATAAGTTGGGCGTACCTTCTTTCGTGTTTTCACGGGAGGAATTTATTGCCGGTGTGCCGATCTTGGAAAAGTTGGCGGAATATGATGTCTGCCTTATCGTGTTGGCCGGTTTTATGAATAAGATCTCAGACGTGATTCTTCAGGCTTTTCCCGGTAAGATCGTGAACATCCATCCTGCGTTACTCCCTAAATATGGCGGCAAGGGGATGTATGGCATGCATGTGCATGAGGCGGTCGTGAAGGCTGGTGAGCGGGAGTCGGGTATTACTATACATTATATTAATGAGCATTATGATGAGGGCGCTATCATCTTCCAGGCTTCTTGTCCGGTATTACCTTCGGATACGCCGGAGGAGGTAGCCTCGAAAGTGCATGCCCTGGAGTATGCGCATTATCCTCATGTGATCGAAAGTTTACTGTAAGGCTTTTTTGTCATTAGCCTACTTGAAAACCTAGTTTCTGGAGTACGGCGAATTCTTCCGGGTCAGCTTTGATCGCTTGGTAAGCATGGAACTCACGGGGATGGTCATACGCTGCCCTAAATCGCTCGAAATGATGAGGATTCGCTCTTAGTGCTTGGTCGATTACTTCTGGGTTGAAACTTCTCAAGATGGCTCCTTCCACCCGGTGCTCCTTGAATTGTCCCAAGTCGATGAATGGGTTGGTTGGGGCAGGCGGAATGACTTCCTTGATCTTTTCGATACGGATACCGAAAAAGCATCCTATATTCTCTAGGCACATTCGTGTCCCGTTCGCCTTCCCGTCAGCGGAGAAACCGGCTATATGAGGAGTGGCGATCGTGGCTTCCGACAGTAATTCCCGGTCGATATCCGGTTCGTTCTCCCAGCAATCGATGATCAGTTCGCTGACCTTGCCGGTTCGTTTGGCCTGCAATAAGGCCTGCGTATCATGTACGGCACCTCTGCAACTGTTGATAAACCAAGGCTTCCGTTCCAGCTGGTCGAAAAAGGCATGATCGGCTAGATGGCGGGTGGCGAAGCGTCCCTCCTTGGTCAGCGGGACATGCAAGGTGATGATATCCGCCTCTTTCGCGATCGTGTCCAAGGATACGAATCCATCCTCACCTTCCTGCTCGGCACGGGGCGGGTCATTGCGAAGCACACGCATCCCCATGGCCTCGCATAGCCTCTCTACGATACTCCCTACATGGCCTACGCCAACGATACCGATAGTCTTCCCTGCTAGTCTCTCTCCTTTGCGGAGGGCGACGGCTACCAAAGAGGATAATACATATTGCCCCACGGAAGCGGCGTTGCAACCCGGGGCGTTCTTCCACGTGATCCCTGTCTTCTCGCAATAATGGATATCGATATGGTCGTACCCGATCGTGGCTGTCGTGATGAGGCGAACCCGGCTACCTTCCAATAGCTCGCGTGTACATTTATCTATGCTACGTACGATCAAGGCATCCGCGTCTTTTATGTTCGTGGGAGTAAACTCTTTGGAGTCAAGGTAGGATACGTCCGCTATCGGCTCCAAGATCCCTTTTAGGTAAGGAACCGTGTTATCTGCTATTATTTTCATCTTATCAGCTTGATTATCGTTACGCGATATTAAGTAAAAAACAGGGGATATACAAGTGATGATGGCTTCTTGTCGATTTCTATATGCGCTTTTGTTCTCAGCCGAAAGATTCGGGAAAACACGTACGAGTTTCATCCAAAACACGTACGACTTTTTGAAAAAACATGTACGTGTTTTGACGGAAAGATTCTCGTGTTTTTTTGACGCTGATTCTTAGCTTCTTACGTGCGCAGTTCATGAGTAGGCTTATTGTATGGAATTAAAGCTTCTCGGCTTAACTAAGAACGGATAGATTAATGGAAGAGCCGTGCAGTACTTATCTCAGCTTGTGCCGGTTGAAATGCGGCCCTGCCTTGAACAAAAAGAAAAACGTAGACAATACCGTAAGGCAAGCGCCGGACAGGTAGGCGTAGTTGAAGCCACCTAGCTCTTGTGCGATGCTGCCCCCGGCCATCAACCCGATACCGATACCTACATCCCAACTAGTTAGATATGTAGACGTGGCCGTACCCCGCTGGTTATTGGGTGCCAGATTCACGAAAAGCGTGTTGAAAGCAGGGAACATGGTTCCGAATGCCACGCCTTGCGAGAGGGCTATACCTATGTAGAGATAAGAGGAAAATACCGGATTCCAATGCATCAACTCCTTGAGCGCCGCGAGAAGAAAGAATGTGGCCGCCGCCAAATACATCCCGAGGGAGATAACAAGCGTGATCCGTCCTTTATCCACTTGCCGTCCGGAGAACAGGCGGGAGACGGCTAGTCCCACGGCCATAAAGGTGAAATAAAGTCCGGAGTTTACGCTGATCCCGATCTCAGCGGCGTACATCGCTACATAAGTGGTAGTCATACCATAAGGAATGGAGAGTAATAATAGGGAGATACCCGCCCAAGTTCCCTTCACCAAGAAAAAGCGGTCTAGGGAGATCGGTTCTCGTTTGACCGGTTGCTTATAAGGAGTCTTGACCATATAGGCCATGATAAAACCAAGGCTTCCGGATAGCAACGAGCAGGAAAAGATCACGTCGTATGTGAAGTTCCCTTGCATGAACAGACCGATCATCGGCCCGAAACTCATGGCGATGTTATTGGCTAGGCCGTAATAGCCAATACCTTCCCCACGGCGGGAGGAGGGCAAGATATCGATCAGTATCGTATTTCCAGCCACCGTCACCATGCCGAAGGCGAAACCGTGTACGACGCGTAAGGCGATAAAGAGGGTAAGCGCCGTGGCTACCATGTATCCGCCGAATATGGCGGTGAAAATGAAATAAGCCACCAGATATAAGGGACGGCGGGCGAAAGTATCCAGCAAATATCCGGCGAACGGACGGATACAGAGCGCCGCTAGCGTATAGCACGACAAGATAAACCCGATCATAGACTTCCCGATCATGAATTCTTCCTTCAGATAAAAAGGCAAGATCGGCAGGATTAGATAGAAAGCGAAAAAAAGCAGGAAATTCGCCGCTAGTATATAGCAAAAGCTGGGTGTGACGATCTTATCATTATTCATAAAGCCGCTTATTTATCAAGACGCAAAATTAGTTGATTTTTCACAATAGTATCCCCTAAACGACCTAATAATTATAAACGGTAGCGGATCGCTACCAGAAACTCCCGGGGACGGATACGTACCCATGAGGTATAGCTTTCCAACGATGCGTATCGTGTGTATGCGTAGGTACGTTTGTCGAACAGGTTTGTCGCCGTGGCGGTGATTTGCCAACGCCGGGATTTCCATAAGACCGAGAAGTCTGCGAAAACGGCGTTGACGGATTGGTCTTCATTCACGTCATTGTGATAATGATCTACGGAAAGGCTTGCCTCTATGGGTGAGAAAATGTAGGAGAGTTGTACTTGTTGGGTGACGTTCCATAAGGGCGCCAAACGGGTACGTTCTCCTATTTTATTTCCTCCGTACCGGATATCGGTTTGGTAGCTGGTCTCCCAATGGCGGTTGGGAGTCCAGATCACTTTGGGTTCTAGGCGCATGAGACGATATTGATAGGGAAGCCTTTGTCCCCCGCTGCTTTGCTCGGCCTTGCTGATATTAAGGAGCGCCAGGAACGAGGTCTTTAGCCCTAGATCGTAAAAGCCTTTGGATAGCGTGCTTTTGACGGTATATCCGGAACCGTGGTTGGACAGTGGTAAGGAGACTCGTTGTACCTGTCCGTTCTCTATACGTTGCTCGTATATACGATTGTACCACTCCCGGTTGTGTGTTAGGTTTACCGTGGCGAAGAATTCCCGTGCCGTATTCTTGTATTCCCCATAAACGGAATAAAGCTGTTGTCTGTAAACCGGGAGGATTCCGCAATTCCAGACGCTATTCCGGTAATCCGTTTGATAAGGCCGGTCGTATAAGTCGGTCATCTCTCCGTATCTTTCCTTATAGGAGGCGTGCGCCGTGAAACGCCATGCGTAATTCAGTTTGTAGATAATGGACAGGGACGGATTAACCGAGATGCGGGAGAAACCGACCCCTGTATATCCGGTCCATCTGAGAGGAACGCTGAGGGATAGGGTCCATTTATAGGTATTCCATTGGTAATCGGGTGAAAGATAAGTTTGCAGGCTTTTCTCGATATTGCTGATCTCCCCGTTTATGCCCACCGTATATCGCTGGGTGAGGGAACCGCTCTTTTTCAGGAATGAGAAGGAATTATCGGTATAAAAGTCGCGTAAGCTCATTGGATAAGGGTGGTTATCCAAGCGAAGATCGGCCGCGTTGCTGTGGTAACGGAGCGAAGACTGGGCTTCTAACGTGTATTTGTCCAAGCTCCACAGGGTCCGTAAATTATTACGCAAGTCGAGGTTCGGGGTTTTGATGCGTTGGTCCAATGTTCTAAGGCCAGTAGAAATTGTGTTTCCGGTTATATGGGAAAGGCTGGATTGCCAATCTCCGGTGGCTGAGAACTGGTTCTTGAGATACCTTTCCTGCGAGTTGTTTTCCACTCCGATATTTAGGTTGGCTTGATCCGAGCGAATGCGGCTATCGCTTTGTTCAGTTAGATGAATCGTGTCCTCGGATTGGTAATAAGTCGTCTCACTCCCCCTTTCCTGTGTTCGCAGGTCGTGGATATAACCGGCGTTTATACGGAGTTGGGTGTTCTCGTTCAGTTTATATAGGCGATTTGCGGATAGGCTGTGTATGTGGTTGAACAGCCAGCGCTCTTTCTTTAGCGGGGCGGAGAATGAGGGCTGTAGCAGAAATTGGGGAATCTTGGGCTCGGATAAACGGGGTTCGGGTGATTCGGTAAGCGTATTTTGCTCGCCCGATACATCCTGCCCGGTATTATTCCCTTTATATAGATAAGCGGATTGGCTGCTGCGGCTGATCTGCAAGGCGTCAGCGGCTCCTTTCCATAAGAACGGGGATGCGCCGAGACCGCCTTCGGCATTGATCAGCCAGCGATCCCGGAATTCCGGTCTCAGTTTGAGGTTCAACGCTACGTCTTCGGTCTTGATCTTTCTCTGTAACACACGGATCGGTTGGTGGTTCTCCATCACTTGTACGTTCTGCACGGCGTCGGCTCGCAGGTTCTCGCTGATTTGCTTGTATTTCCCGTTGGTGAGATCCAGTCCCTCCACATAAAAATTACGGATATCTTTCCCGTTGTAAGAGATCTTCCCCAGATCATCGATATCGATACCCGGAAGTTTCCGTAATACGTCCTTGATGGATTGATCCTTTGGGGAGAGAAAGCGGGTGACATCATAATTGATCGTATCTTGCCGCCCCCAGACACGTCCCGGACGGATTTCCACCTCCTTTAGGCTGAATACCTGCGGCTCCATCTCAAAACGAAGCGTTTGTCCGGCATGTACGGCTTGTTGCTGGGTTTGGTACCCTAAGAGCGAGACGGAGACGAGAAGTGAGTCCGTCCGCTTCGGTTGGGTGAGGGTAAAGGTCCCTTCATTATTACTTAACGTATAGTTGATCGGAAGGGAAGCGTTGCCTCTGGTTAATTGCACGGTGGCCGCTTCTACCGGCAGTTGGCTTTCCCTGTCGATCACGATCCCTCGGATGACGGATTGGGCGGCCAATCCTGCCGGGCAGAGCAGCGTAAGTAAACAAAAAGTGTGTATATGTAGTATGATCCGTTTCATCTTTCTTCCCTTTCTATAGGGTTATACGGCATATTCTTGGGTTGGTAAGGTTTTCCGTTATCGTCGGTGACGGTCACTTTCACCTGTGGCGAGGTCAAGGCGATGTATCCGATAGGATCGGCGGCATATCGTTCGTAAGCCTTTTGCAGGTTCTTGCGGCTGATCGGCTCGAAATCGTTTCCCCCGAAAAGGATCGGGTTCTTACCCCGGCTCAGTTCGATACCCGTGCAGATGAAAGTGTAATGTCCTTGGCTGTCTTGGGCTTTTAGGATCAGGCCCGGTAATCCGTATAATTTCCAGGGACCCTCGCTTTTCGGTATCTCCGGCGTGTACCAAGCCTCATAATGCCTGCCCTTGAAATGGCATGTCGCTTTCCGGCAAGGGTAGGACAGGATGGTCATCGTATCGGGCAGTAAGGTCCATTCCGGGCGTTCCTCCTTTTCCTCGCAGCGAAAGCGACTGGCGGCAAGGGCATCCAAGGTCGTGGTCTTTCCCGCCGGATAGTTCTTGTAGACCTGTGCGTTGGTCTTGGATGAATATTGTTGCAGGTGTTCATTGATGACTTCTTGTGAGGCTCCGGCGGCTTTGTCGGCCTCTAGTACGGAATCGGTGAGGAATTTGGCGTAACTATAGTAAACGGAGCATTTATCCCCGACCTTCAGCATGAGGGTCTCTTCCTCTTTCTTGTCGGGTTGGAGCGTGTCCGGCATGGACGTGGTTTGGTATTGTACCGTGAAACGTGTCTCGTCGATGGGCTTGGCTCTTAGTACGTCGTTTAGGTTGAAGATGTTGATTGTCACTTGGGCGTTCGTCTCGTGTCCCGCCCCTGACAGACCTACGCAAAGCAGGCCGATTGTCGCTATGATTCGTTTCATGATCTGTTGGTTTTAGAAGTTATTTGTCGCGAATGTAGGGAAGGGGCGTTCGCCGTAAGGAAGATTTTTATTACTGAAATATTACTCCGCTTATAAAAATGGCTACATGTACGTTGTAATCATGGAGTAGCTATCTATCTTTGCCGGAAAGGAATAAGATATGGGAAAGAGGATTCGATGGATATGGGTAATCTCGTTGGCGGCGGCTTTGGCTGCGATCGGGGTACAAGGCTATTGGCTGTTCAATCAGTTCCGGTATGAGATGTGTACTTATGCGGATGAGATCGCCGGTGAGGTATTTCATGCCGGGCAGGAGGAATTTCGTATACGGAAGGAAGAGGCGGAGATGACGAAAGGTACTTATATCATAGAACGCCAGTCGAAATACCAGTCTGGTGATAGCGTGTTAAACGGGTTGAAAAACTCGTTCGGTTTCCAGCTTTATCCCAAGGATACGACAAAGATCCATAGTTTTCGGCTTCATCTGGACCCGAATATGCCGGAAGATAGCTTATTGGTTGGGGTAGATCGTTCGGTCGTGGAGTTCTTCGTGCCTTTCTCCGCGGAGCGTTTGGACTCCATCTTGTCTGTCGGTCTGCCCGATCTGGATTATCGGGTCCGTCCGTTCGTAGCGAGCGATACCTTGTCCGGGCAGTCGTCGGCCTTATGGTTGCCGTTATCGAAAAACCTGTTTTCAACCTCTATCTCGATATGCTATGAGTTCGCCCCGATCGAGCGAAAGGCGGTGTGGGTGGATGTGGATCTTCCCATGAATCCGTTATTGGGCCGGATGGGATGGCAGCTTTTCCTAAGTATTTTCCTTATCTTGTTATTGCTGGCTTGTTTGGGTCTCCAGATCCGTACGATCTGGGAGCAAATGCGCTTGAACGAGTTGCGTGAGGGATTCGTGCATACGATGATTCATGAGCTGAGGCGACCGGTACAAACCTTGAAGGTATTCGTCTCTTTTTTGAATGACCGGGAGATGCGGATGGATGAGGCCACGACGGAACGGGTCCTTCAAGACTCCATGTTCGAGTTGGATAATCTTTCCGCCTATCTGGGAAAATTGAAAGATATGGTCTGTGCGGACGAGCGGGAGACGCTTCTGAGACCTTCCGCTTTTAATCTCCGTGAGTTGGTGGAGAAGGTGGTACGCCTAACCAATATCCCCGCCGGGAAAAAAGTCTCTTTCTCGACGGCCTTTCCCCCGGATATGCCGGATCTGACGGCCGATCCGGTACATGTGGCGAATGTCTTGTCTAACTTGATAGAGAACGCGATCAAATATTCGGGAGAGGAAGTGAATATCGATATCGTAGTGCTTTGGAATCATCAAGGGGTCGAATTGACCGTTTCGGATAATGGCTTCGGTATCGCTCCGGATGAGCGGCGAAAGGTATTCGAGAAGTTTTACCGTTCGTCTCATCTGCCTGATAAGCAAATTCCCGGTATTGGGTTGGGATTGAGCTACGTTCGCCAAATAGTAGAGGCGCATCATGGTTCAGTATCCCTGCGAAGTGAATTAGGTGAAGGCACTCGAATTACTATAAATCTACCGACTACAGCCTTATGAAATCGACATTGAAAATACTTTTCGCTGACGATGACCTTAAGTATTCCCTCGTCTTGAAGCGATTCTTGGAACGGGAGGGGTATGAGGTGACTTATACCGGCAATGGTACCATGGCTTTGGAGCAATTCCCGGTCGTGAAACCGGATCTGGTCTTGCTGGATATCAACATGCCCGGCCTAAACGGTTTCGAGGTAGCGGAAAAGATCCGTGAGCAAGACCGCCATGTCTTGATCTTTTTCCTTTCCGACCGTTCCGATAAGAACGACCGTTTGAAAGGTTTTAGCTTGCGCGGAAACGATTACTTGGCGAAACCCTTCTATCCGGAAGAGCTGATCGCCCGTATCAAGGACCGTTTTGAGATCGGTGTCCATGAAAGCGTGCAGGAGGAGAGCTTCCATTTCGGAAACACGACCTTCAACTATACCACGAATGAGATCCGTACGGGCAATAACAAGGTATTGATCACTTCCCGCCAAGCGGATCTTCTGCGAATCCTGGCGACAAACCTGAATCTGGCGGTGGATCGTGACCTTCTGTTGGAAACCGTCTGGGGAACTAGCTCATACGCCAACTCCCTGGCCTTGAATGTGCAGGTCACCTATCTCCGTAAAGCGCTTCATAACGATCCGTCTACCGGCATCGTATCCTTGCCGAAGAAAGGATATATGCTAAGAGGATAGAATTTATCCGGTAGAATTGGGTTTCTGATCCGTAAGCATTATCTTTGTCCCACAAAGTATTCACAGAAAGAAAATGAATCATATATGAACTTCAGCGAACAATGTTTCCGCATTTTTGAGCAAGCTACGGAGGCTTATCATGTAACTGACAATGTAGATGCTACAGTGCATAATCCCTATGCGGTAAAGAGCATCGAGTTTTATCTTTATCTTAAGAACTGGATCGATGCCGTCCAATGGCATTTGGAGGACATTATCCGGAATCCGGAGATCGACCCGGTGGAAGCGCTGGCTATCAAACGCCGCATCGACAAGTCGAATCAAGATCGTACGGATTTGGTAGAGTTGATCGATAGTTTCTTTCTGGATAAATACAAGAACGTGAAAGTATTGCCGGACGCTACGATCAATACGGAAAGCCCGGCTTGGGCGATCGATCGTCTGTCGATCCTTACGCTTAAGATCTATCATATGCGTGAGGAGGCAAACCGTCCGGATGCTACTGCCGAGCATAAGGCTCGTTGTGAGCAGAAGTTGGCCGTCTTGTTGGAACAGAAGAAGGATTTGTCGATGGCTTTGGATCAATTGCTATCCGATATCCGTGACGGTAAGAAATACATGAAGGTCTACAAGCAAATGAAGATGTACAACGACCCGGCCTTGAATCCTGTGTTGTACGGTAAGAAATAATGGCAAATATATTAGTAATACGACTTTCGGCTATCGGGGATGTGGCGATGACCGTTCCCGTTATCTATTCCGCAGCCAAGGCGAATCCTACGGACTCGTTTACCGTGTTGACGCAAGCGTTCTTGATCCCGGTTTTTATCAACCGCCCGAAGAACGTGAACGTGATCGGTATCAATACGAAGAGCACGGAGAAAACGTTGGCGGGATTGCTTCGTTTTGCCTCTGCCTTGGTGAAATACGATTTCGATATGGTGCTGGATTTGCACGATGTGTTGCGAACCATGATTATCCGTACGCTGTTCCGCTTGAACGGCAGACGGGTGTTTGTCGTGGATAAGGCCCGGAAAGATCGTGCCCGGTTGACCGACGCGAAGCATAAACGATTTAAACAACTTCGCCCGGTGATCGAACGTTATGCGGATGTGTTCCGCAACGCCGGGCTTAACTATACGGAATCGTTCACCTCGCTTTATGAGACCTCTATCCCGGATGTATCCGCCTTGGAACCCCTTGTGGGAGCGAAGACGGGCAAATGGATCGGTATCGCCCCCTTCGCCAAGCACCGGGGAAAGATTTATCCGACCGGGGAGATGGAGCTGGTCATGGCCGAGCTTTCCGATCGAGAGGATTTTACCATCTTCCTGTTCGGTGGTCGTGGCTACGAGGAGGCGCTCTTGGATCAATGGGCTTTTGAGTATCCCCGGGTAAAAAGCGTGGCGGGCAAGTATTCCTTGGATCAGGAACTGGCCTTGATCAGCCGGTTGGATCTGTTGATTTGCATGGATTCCGCCAATATGCATTTCGCTTCCTTGGTCGGTACACGGGTGCTTTCCGTTTGGGGCGCTACCCATCCCTATGCCGGATTTTACGGATATCATCAGGATCCGGAAGATTGTATCCAGTTGGACTTACCTTGCCGTCCTTGTTCCGTATTCGGCCAAAAGCCCTGCCTGCGGAAGGATTGGGCGTGTATGAAACAGCTCAATCCGGATCTAATCATAAACAAGGTATTAACCTCTTTAAATGAAATGGTTTCGGATGAAGGAGATCATTAACCCGGCGTACGGGCGATTCGAGGATTTTGTAAGGCGTGTACCTCGTATATTTTCAGAAGAGGGAAAAACGATTTATAAGGCGAGGAATGAGATCAAGGTTTTTGAGGTAGATGGTGTGGAACTGAATGTCAAGCGATATAGAGTCCCCCTCTTGATAAACCGTGTTATTTATCGTTTTTTCCGTCAGCCTAAGGCTGTGCGAGCCTATGAGTACGCTCTGCGATTGGTTGCCAAGGGGTTTGAGACTCCTGCCCCGATCGCTTATGTCCTTTTTCGGGAGAAAGGCCTTTTGGGATATAGTTATTTTATCAGTTTGCAATCCAGCTATAAGACATTGTATAAAGTCGGACAGCGTCCGGTAGAGGAGAACGAGGATATTTTTCGTGCGTTAGGCACTTATATGGCAGAGTTGCATGAGGCGGAGGTCTATCATGCCGATTTCTCTCCCGGAAATGTATTGTACGATCGTACGGAGGAAGGGGTTAGGTTTTCCTTGATCGATATAAACCGGATGTATTTCGGGCCTGTCTCGCTAAAACGAGGATGCGCGAATTTCTCCCGCTTGTGGGGACGGGAAGCCGCTTTTCATTTAATGGCTGAGACCTATGCCGAGAGCCGGCATTTTGATAAAGCGGAATGCCTTCGTTGGATATTATACTATCGAAATCGTTTCTGGAAGAAATATGCGTTGAAGCATGAGATTGAATTTGAATTATAGACTTTTATGAAAATACAAATACTCCGGTTCTGTTTAGTTGTTAGTTGTCTTTTGGCCTATGTATCTCCGGTTAAGGCGTTAGAATGGTGGGAAAAGGTAGAGTATCTGACTTACTCGCCCCGTTATTTCGGGCCAAATGCCTTTCCGATTCCCGAGTTGGTAGGAGGAAGCCTGTCCAGCCGTTGGGAAGTGGAGCTTCGGGGGGAATATCATAAGACGCGAGGCGATCAGACGAAAGATATCTTTACCCGTTTGTACATTCCTGTCGTAAAGGGACGTGTAGGGGTGAATGTCAGTTGGGTATTCCAAGAATGGTATGAGATGTCGCCGGAAGTGCGGGATGAGCGTTATGCGGTAGAACTGAAATCCCCGATCGTTTGCCGGGGCGACGTGATCTTTAATTTTTATTTCCAAGCCCTCCGGAGCGAGAAATGGATGGATATCGTGGTAAGCGCCAACCTGAAAACCGCCAGTGGCGGACGCTTGTGCGACGCTCGTTATACGGATGCGGCCTCTTATTGGTTCGACGCCAATCTGGGACGTACGTTGTGGAAGCGGAAAGATGTAAACGCTTCGATCCGTGTGCAAGCTTTAGCGGGTTTTTATTGTTGGATGACTAACGATGTCGTTAATCGTCAGAACGACGCTTTCTGTTATGGGGCAGGTGTGTTAGGGACCTATCGGGGGTTCTCGTTGGATTGTAATTATGCCGGTTTCCGGGGATATCGGGATAATGGGGATAAGCCGATGATTCTACGGACAAAGCTAAATTATGAGCTTAAGAAAAATATCCTGTCCTTCCAATATAAACATGGAATGAAGGACCATCTTTATGATAGCTATTCATTAGCTTATATCCGTTGTTTCTGAATCTGTAAATAATCTATGCTTTCTTGATCGATCTGAATAACGTGGCGAAGCCGTCTGTATAAGCCTTTACGCTGAAATCTTGGATGATATGCTCACGTGAGGCCTTGGCGAACGCTTCCAATCGCTCCGGGTTATCGATAAGCGAGCGGATAGACGCCGCCATTTTTTGAGGAGAAGAAGGCGGCACTAACAATCCGGTGACTCCGTCTATGATTAAGTCTCTTGCTCCCGGTATG
This sequence comes from Parabacteroides sp. AT13, assembly GCF_002272965.1. Classification (NCBI taxonomy): domain Bacteria; kingdom Pseudomonadati; phylum Bacteroidota; class Bacteroidia; order Bacteroidales; family Tannerellaceae; genus Parabacteroides; species Parabacteroides sp. AT13. The sequence continues at coordinate 2,043,385 of NZ_NQMH01000001.1, forward strand.
TCTGTTACGATACAAGGAACGGAACAAGCCATAGCCTCCCGCACGACTCTCGGGGAGGCATCCCGGTGCGAGGGAAGTATAAACAACTGGGACGTGACCAGAAAAGAGATGGCGTCGGAACGCTGTCCCAGAAAATGAATTTGTGCGCTTACCTTCGACTGTTGGGCTAATTGGAAATCATTTTCCCCATATTCTCCCACGATCGTAAGATGTACCCGTGGATCATCCAATAAGATAAACGCATGAATCAAATCGGTTAAGCCTTTGAACGGCCTGTTCTTCGTCGCTCCGATATAGATGCAACGAAAGGCGTCGTCCGGAATATCGTCTGCTTGTTTGGGCGTACGGATTGCCTCCTTGATCCAATCGATATCAAATGGCTTTGTGCTGGTCGTTAGTCTTTTTCGTGCGATGAATCGGGAGAGATATTCCTCGATATCTTTGGTCTCGCATACGACATGCTCCACGGCGGGATTTAATATGCCTAGATAATAGGTCGGATCGAACCGCTTCAATTTAGCCTGCGTACCTCGGTATGCGATATTCTTCGCCCGTGTGCCTATGGAGGCGAATAAAGCGTTTGATAAACCGGAACTGCTCGGCGAGTAAATTAGGTCGATCTGATAAGTCTTGATGATTTGGCGCAGGGCACGAATAACGTTCCAGTTGAACTTCGAGGTAATGACCGGCAGATCCAAGGGTGTACAATTCCCATAGATCTTTTTGTCGGTATACGATTGGGGAGAAGCGATATAGATGTTGAAGTCCTCAAGCTTGGACAATCCTTCCAGCATTTTGTAGGTCGCTATATCGGCTTCTTTATAGACTAAAAGTATATTCATTGTGTATGGATAAAATGGATTTGCTAAGATCGTGAGATATTCTCGTATACTCGCATGAAATGAGCCGCTAATACGTCGGGCATGAATCGCCGTATATTCTCTCGTCCGCCGGAACGCATGGATTCGGCCAGCTTCGGCTCGTTCAATACGGACTCTATCAAGCCGCGCAGTTCTTGTTCGTTTCTCGGATCGGTATATAAAGCGGACGGTCCTCCCGCCTCTTCCAGACAAGAACCGGTAGCCGCTATCACCGGAATACCGGCAAGTTGGGCTTCTAAGATCGGGATACCGAATCCTTCGAAAAACGAGGGATAGACAAATAAGGTCGCCATCTGATAGAAAGCGGCTAATTCGTTAAAAGGTATATGGGTCAAGATACGGACGCGACCGGACAGGTTGTTTTCCCGGATATAGGTCTCTACCGTATCCGTATAAGGCGTATGCTTACCGATAGCGATCACGGAGATATCTTCTTTCAGGGCTTTCAGGGCTTTTACCAGAAGCAATAAATTCTTCCGTTCCTCGATGCTCCCTACATATAATATATAAGGCCCGTTTATCTGATATTTCTCGCGTACGGACGATTTCACGTCTTCTTGAACCGCTTGCCCGAATATCGGGTCACAACCTTGGTAAACAACCTCGATCTTGCTTTCCGGAATGTGGAAGAAGTCCCGGATGTCTCGCATCGTCTGCCTGCTGATCGCTATGATCTTGTCCGATCGTAAACAAGCTTGCTTGAATTTGTAGGTATAGATGGAACGATCGATCGGTTTATAAAGCTGCGGGTAACGCAAGAAGATCAAGTCATGTATCGTTACGACCGCTGGGATTCCGTTCTGTTTTAGATTCATAGGAATCTCATTACTCAAGCCATGGAACAGATCTACGTGCTCTTTTCGAAGCGTAGCCGTTAGACCGGAGGTACGCCATAAAGACGGAAATAGTTTATCGAACCTGCCTTCCGGATAATGGAATGAGACACTTGGACGCTCCTCGATCCGTTTCCGTAACGCCTCTTTGCCTTTGCCCGGCGTATAGAGTTGATAGATATGCTCCGGGAAAGAAGCGGACAAACTATTCACTACGAACCGGCTATAATTACCCAGTCCGGTAGCGTTATGCGTAATCCGTTTTGCGTCGAAAGCGATCTTCATAGGCTTGAATTCGATATATTGGGCAAATATACGATATAATTTTAATTACCTTTACCTCATTTCCTTCCGAAATCCGCCGGGATCTCCCCCCATACGGATGTTTCCCATTTGAGGATCCGGGTGGTATAGGTATGGGTGTTCAACCATTTCTCGGCCCGCTCGATGAGGTCGAAGATAGGTTCGTTGATCGGTTTACGTGCTAATAAGGTTTTGCATTTCTTTTTCTTGACCCAGCTGATGGCGTTGCGGCTATCCGAATAGATCGGCAGGTCGCTTCCCTTTTGCTGTAGCAAGGCGAGGCCGTGTACTAAGGCGAGGAATTCCCCGACATTGTTCGTGCCCTCCTTCAGCGGGCCGATATGGAAGATCTCTTGCCCGGTAGCGGTATAAACGCCTCTGTACTCCATATCCCCGGGATTACCGCTACAGGCGGCGTCTACGGCAAGACTCTCATTGATCGGGTTTCCGATCGGGGCTTCCGGCGCGAGACGGGCCACGGCTTTCGGGGAAAAGGCGGTCTTTAGGTAATGGGTATAGCCGGCCTCGAAGGCTTTGGCAGCTTCCTCCCGGTTCTCGAAGGATTTATATTTGGCTCCCTCTTGTCCGTCTACCTGTGCCTTGCATTCCGCCCAGTTATCATAGATTCCCGGGTTCAACCCTTTCCATACGACATAAAACTTATTCTTGGCCATGACTCTTACTCAAGATTTCTTGTGAGAATTGCGTATAGGTACCGAACGACGCTCTTTTATCCTTGAAGAAACGGATCAAGGCGTCCAGCCTTCTTTCCATGCCGCAACCGGAATGGTTGGTCATGATAAACGGTAACTTTAGCTCTTTCCGATCACTTAAGGAGGTGAACTCCCACGGATGGAAATAGGTTAGGAAATAACCGTCCTCTTTCCAAGTCCAAAGCGCTAACTTACGATACAAGGTGGCCGGAAGGTTATGGTAAGCCAGCCAAAATAAGGGGAAACGGACGATCGGGGTCACCGAGGCGGGCAGTTGCAATACGCCATCTTTCATGAAATAGGTGCGGGGTTGTCCCAGATGGTTATAACGGCCGGGAATACAAGTCGGGTTCAAGGACGAGTTGTATAAGTAACCGGCCTTATGTATCTCTTCTTCTTCGACGGGCATCATGCGGGCCATACGGAAACCGTTCACCGGTTGTCCGGTCAGTTCCTCCAATGCCTCTTTGGACTTGCGTAGATCGGCGGTCTCGAACGACGAGTGATAAAAACCATGCGAAGCGATCTCATGTCCACCCTTTTGGATGTCCAAGATCAAATCCTTTGCGTGAAGGGCGAAGTTCGCCGTGCAAAAGAAAGTCGCTTTTACCCGGTGACGGGCCAGACATGCCAGTATCTTCCGGGTTCCTTCTACGGAAGTACGCATTTGTTCCTCGAACGGCAATTCCACGCCGTGTTCCAATGGAGCGTCAAACTCCTCGATATCAAAACTAAGTAATATCATGTATGTCAATTAATCTCTATGAAATAAGATGGATAAGAAGTTCAACGCTTCCCGCCGCAGGACCTTGAATCCCATATCGGATACCGCCAGTCCTTCTTTGATGTTCGCGTTGATTGTCTGTAAGTTTATCTCTTTCCGGCGACTTGCCTTATAGATAAATTCCGTATCGAATAGGAAGCTATTGATACGGGTCGTCAGGAATATCGCCTGTCCCGCTTGGCTGAATCCCTTCATGCCCCCTTGCGTATCCTTGATCTTGATCCGCAAGACCCATGTATTGCATATGTGGGACAGTTTGGATAACATTTGCCGGAAAGGAGGTAGATTATCCTGATAACTTTTGCCGCGGGTAGCCACGACTACGTCCGCTCCTCCTAGCAACGCCTCGACCATCCTGCCGAATGAGTCGTTTGTATAAGGGAAATCGTAGTCCGTATAAATAATGTAGGGAGAGGTACATCGCTTTACTGCCTCTCGCAAGGCATATCCTTTTCCCCTGTTGGGCTTATAGTCTACGACGCAGACATTCGGTATCAATTGCCGGAGGCGGTCGATCGTTTCCGGCTCGTATCCCCGTCTCGAACCATCACTGACAATAAAAAGGTGGAAACGTACCGGGCTGAATAATCGCTCCACTTCGCGGAAATGGGTGGCTACTCGTTCCTCCCAGCCCGAAGGCGGGTTGTAACAAGGTAATACCAAATCTATGTCTGCTCGTGCGTTCATTCCATTTATACCTTTACCGGATTATAACTCCTCGTACACATCTCAAATGTCAGCTTTAGCCAGATCAGCATACAAGGCAACGCTTTTAACGCATACGGGTATACATAATGCACTCGTATGTATTTCGGGAAAAGATCGGACGGAGACATGCTGGTCAATATAAAGGCGAAGACCATCAAGACAATATCCAATGTCGAACGTTTCCACGGTACAGCCGTATACCAAATAGCGACTCCGATAAACGCTATGATATAGGTACTGGACTCGCTACCCGTGCTGAACAGTACGACAAACATCAACACCGAGGCCAATAACGTTTTCCGGAAAGCCTCATATTTATATTGACTGATGCGTAGATAAGGCAGGCCGAATAATATTAATCCCCCTATTATCAGATAAATGTCCGAGTAACTGACCGATCCCGATATCTTACGAACCATTCCCAAGAAGGAAATGTTCTGCATGAGCGCGAATAAGTTCTCCGAATTTTTTCCGGATAAGTCCTCGAACCAACCGGTATATTGGGACATTATATAATCCGGCCCGGACAATATCATCGGGGCTACGACCATGACGACCGCCCATCCTACGCAAGATAGGCAGAACTTCATCTTATGGCGAGAGAAAAAGAAGAACGCCAATCCCGTGATCCCATACAATTTAGTAAAGGTACCCAACATGATCACGAAAGCGGCCCATACGTCTTTCTCTTTCTCTATCAATACGTAAGCGAGGACAATGATAGCGGCGATACTGATATTGAATTGCGACATGAAAAGCGAGGTAAGCAACTCGTGGGCACAAAACCAATAGATAAAGATGCGTTCCCGCTTGGTCCCCGGTAGCATCTTGACCGCCCAGAATAAAAAAAGGCTTTGCGCCACCGACCAAGTAAGCAGTCCTAACCATAACGGTGTAATGGCGAACGGAGCTACTACCAAGCTAAATACCGGCCCGTAGTGAAAAATATCGTTGTATTCTTCCGGATAGGCGGCATAGAGCGGTAACTCATTCAACGTATGCCAAAAGGATTGCCTGAAGATCGAGAAGTTGTTATATTTCCCGGGGAAATACTTGGTAATCCATGCGATAACCCCCAGCAATGCCCATAGCCCCATTAAGGTACTATATTTGCTGAAAAATGGCTTATGGATGATTGTATTGAACTTATCTATAAATTTCATCATCGAATCTACATCTGTCTACGGGGCAAAATTACATAAAAACGGTGACTTTTATGCGAGTTAAATAAAAATACTATTTTTGCGTCCAAAACTGGTAGAGATTATTTATGAATGAAATGTTGAGATACACGATCATTCGTGTCATTCTGTTTGTAATGGGAGGCTTTCTTGTTCTCGGATGTTCGGATGAAGATGATGTGGATAATAGTGGAGGAACGAGTAAATATGGTTTAATACGGATGGCGGAGGAGGATTATGATTCGTCGAATACTTCTTATATCCTTCAGGATGAGGAACCGGACGAGGTTCTTTTCGATTCGTCGCAGCGAAAATTCAAGGTGAATGAACCTTTGCAGGTGTCGGTTACCGAGCAGAATGAGCTGATGCTTCGTTTCTATTCACCCAGGGCTATACATAACGTGATCGTATGGGCGACGATTGAAGGCTATGAGGACGAGGTACGGTTTGCAGAGTTTACTACGGTTTTACCTTTTCAGGAGTTTAAAATGAAGTTGCCTTTTCTGGAACAGGCGAAGGTTTATTATACGCGTTCCGGCGAGGAGGTTACCATAGAAGCCTATCCGGATATGGCGGTCGAGAATATAAGTTTGCGGATTGAATGTGGAGATCCGGTATATCAAGGAATGATTAACGTGAAACCAAAGTGGAATATTTGGTTTGGTAAGTATTCTGGTTCAAACTGGGGTAACTTCAGGCCACATCTGGCTCGTGAGGCGGTTGCCCTTTCCTTGAATATGGCGGCGATGTTTTCTTCCTCGCTTTTTGACGAGGAACTGGAGAAGTGGCGTGGTAAGCTGATAAATAACGAGCAAATCGTGGATATAGATGTATTGAAGAAAAAGATCTTGAATCATGGCGGATTGTGTTATGGGCGTGTGGTGAATGTTGTCGGCCTGGGCGGGGGAAATACCTTTGGATTAGGTGAATATGTCTATCTTACCCATTATGCGGATGATGCCAACGGGACTGATGTGCCGTATCATGAGCTGGCGCACTGCTTGGGATATGGGCATAGTGGGAATATGACGTATTATCCGGCGGAAGGAGGCTTCCCTACGATTTGTATGAAGGTTTACTCACAGCTTTCCGTGAGTAAGAAATTGCCGATTTATTCCCGCCGTTTCTTGCATACCCGGAGGAATAAGAATCTGGTAGAGAATAAAAACGTGTATACCTCCTCGAAATACATTATCGATGATCCGGAATTGGATGCCATAGATGGCGGGCTTGGGCTTGCTCCGATGGAGACGGATAGGGCTGGCGATGAGGGTTCTCCTCTCTCATTTACACTTTCAGTCTTGGATATTCCCGGTGCCACTGTGGAAACTTTTCATCCGAAAGCGGTCCATCTTTATGGGAATACGCTATATGTAGCAAATGACGCTCCGGGACATTATAGTTTGGAGGTCTTTGATGTATCTTCCGGTAATGTGCGTCATGTGAAAAGTATGGTTGAGTGGATGAACGGAGATAAGAAAGAGACCTTTGCGGGGGAGCCAAACGGCGTGACTCGCTCGTATGGGAAAATATATGTCACGAATACGGGAAGCCGTACGGATGTGTTTGATGCGGAAACGTATGAGTTCATTACTTGTATCGGTACGGGTACTTGGGGTGAGGGTGGTTATCAGACCGTTCATGCGTTTGATGTGACGGCTAGTCAAGGGGCTGTCTTTATCCGGGATAAACGGAAACTGGTAGTTGTCTTGGAGCAAGATGTACAGCCCGGTTCCGCTGCTCGGGTACCTATATATAGCCGTAGCGTGAATTTGCAAGAGGCAATGGGTACTTATGCGGTAGCGGCACGGAGTGATGGATTTTTGTATGTGACGGCTCAGAATAAAAATATGATCTATTTATTCGATCCTGCGGACATTCGGGTAGGGAACGTGGGTTTCGAGCCGTATCTGGTGGCATTGGGATTTGAAAAGTCTCCCCAGTCGATAGCGTTTGTAGGGGATCGTTTGTTTGTTACGCTTCGTGTCGATGATAAACGGTCGGAGCTATGGGAGATCAGCCCTAAGAACGGAAAATTATTGCAGGACTTTACAGATTCGATGGTCTATCCCGAGAAAATAGCCGGTGCTCGTCATACTTTATTAGTAGTGGATCGTGCGACCCAGACCGTAAAAGCCATTGGCCTATGATTTTTTTATTGATTCTTAGGAATAAAGAAGATAGAGTTCCCGGAAAAAGTTTACATTTGCGAAAACTATTATAATAACGTATGAAACGTGTTTTTTTGGTCGGATATATGGGAGCGGGCAAGACAACGGTGGGAAAGGAGCTTGCCAAGCTCGCCGGTCTTTCGTTCATAGATCTTGATTACTATATCGAAGGGCGTTATCATAAGGCCGTTTCGCAGATATTCGCCGAGAGAGGGGAGGAGGCTTTCCGAGAGATAGAACGGAATATGCTTCACGAGGTCGCTGAGTTTGAGGACGTGCTGATCTCCACGGGAGGAGGCGCTCCTTGCTTTTTCAATAACATGGAGTTTATGAACGCTTCTGGCACGACGGTTTACTTGAAGGTGTCAGTCGAGGAGCTGGCGAAGCGTCTGGAGTTGTGCAAACATACCCGTCCGGTGTTGAAAGGACGTTCCGGGGAGGAACTGAGGGCGTTTATCGCCGAGAGTCTGGAGAAAAGGAATCCGTTTTATACGAAGGCGTCCATAACGTTTGATGCCGAGAAGATGTTAACAGAATCTGATGTACATGACATATCGAACGCGTTAATGAAAATCCTATAGCATATGGAAGCGAACGACGGCCGGCAGGCACAGGGGGCCTATATCCCGCAGGAATTATTGAAAGAGATCAGCAAGGTGAATAACCGTTTGCTCATCGGTATTCCTCGTGAACGATGCGAGGCGGAAAAACGTTTGCCGTTAACTCCGGAGGCAGTGGATATGCTGACCGATTGCGGTCACCGGGTGCTGGTGGAAAGTGGCGCCGGATTAGGCATCAACTATTCCGATAATCATTTCTCGGAGGCGGGGGCGGAGATTGTCGATACGCCTGCGGAAGTTTTCCAAGCGGATCTGATCTTGAAGATATTGCCTCCGTTGCCGGTGGAAATTGCGCTTATGAGACCTCGCACGACCGTTTTCTCATTGGTGCAGTTTAATTTATTCGCTCAAGAGGCTTTCGAGTTGATGATGGCGAAACGGATTACCGCTATCTCTTATGAGTTGATGGCGGATGAATATAATCGTTTCCCGGTGCTGAATGTCACTTCCGAGATCGAGGGGGCGGCTTCCATAACGATCGCTTCCGAGCTGTTGAGCAATACCCAAGGAGGTAAAGGGATCTTATTAGGCGGTATCCCGGGCGTATCCCCTACGGAAGTGGTGATCATCGGGGCCGGAAACGCCGGGACCGTGGCCGCGCGTGCCGCATTGGCCTTGGGAGCATCCGTGAAAGTATTCGATGATGATATCAATAAATTGCGTATAATACAACAGGTCTTGGGGCAAGGGCTTTTTACTTCCACGTTCCATCCGAATGTGCTGCATAACGCGTTTCGTAGCGCTGACGTGGTGATCGGGGCGATGCGTTATATTAATACGAGACATCGCTATATTATCGCTACGGACTTGGTGCGTACGATGAAAAAGGGAGCTTTGGTGATCGATCTGAGGGTAAGCCAAGGCGGTTGCTTTGAGACGACTTGCTGCTTGTCGAGGGAAGATCCCGCGGTGTTCGAGCAATATGGGGTATTACATTATTGTAAACTGAATATCAGCAACCGGGTGGCTCGTACTACCTCGATGGCTTATAGTAATATATTCGTGCCTTTATTATTGTCGTTGGGCGACGCCGGTTCCGTGCAAGGAATGATCAAATCGGATAAGGGCTTTAGGGCGGGAGTATATATGTATTACGGGAAGACAGTGAATAGTTATGTGTCTAATCATTTTAATCTATCATCTAATAATCTTGATCTATACCTCTCTGCTTTTTGATGCGGAAAAGTTTTGAACTCGCAAAGTTTATGCTTTACTTTGCGGACGATCTAAATACCAATAAGCGATAAAGCTAATAAAGTATATTATGGCAGAACAGACAAAAGTTAAGACGCTGGAGAAGGTTGTAATTCGTTTCTCGGGAGACTCGGGAGATGGTATGCAGTTAACCGGTACAATCTTTTCAAACCTGTCCGCGGTTTTCGGGAACGAGATTTCTACATTCCCAGACTATCCGGCAGAAGTACGTGCTCCACAAGGAACACTAAGTGGTGTATCCGGATTCCAAGTACACTTGGGATCTCGTAAGATTTTTACACCCGGTGATAAGGCCGACGTATTGGTGGCCATGAATCCCGCCGCGCTGAAGGTGAACGTAAAACACCTAAAACCCAATGCGATTGTTTTAATCGACACGGACTCTTTCAAGAAAAGTGATTTGGATAAGGCCTTGTTTACGACCGATGATCCGTTTACTGAGCTGGGATTGACTGGCGTGCAGGTTGTTGCCGCTCCGATCTCTACGATGGTAAAAGACGGATTGGTTGAGTTTGGCTTGGACAATAAATCGGCTCTTCGCTGCAAGAATATGTTCGCCTTAGGACTTGTTTGCTGGTTGTTCGAGCGTCCGCTGGAGGAGGCTATGCACATGTTGCAGAATAAGTTCGCTAAGAAACCGGTTATCGCCCAAGCTAATATCAAGGCTTTGACGGACGGTTATAATTATGGTAATAACATCCATGCCTCGGTTTCTACGTATCGTATCGAGAGTAAGAAAGCCGAGCCCGGATTCTATACGGACGTGAATGGTAATAAGGCTACTTCCTATGGTTTGATAGCCGCTGCCGAGAAAGCTGGTTTGCAGTTGTTCTTGGGTAGCTACCCGATCACTCCGGCTACTGATATTTTACATGAATTATCTAAACGTAAGGATTTAGGCGTTATCACGGTTCAGGCCGAGGATGAGATCGCCGGTATCTGTACTTCTATCGGAGCTAGTTTCGCCGGTTGCTTGGCGGCTACATCTACTTCCGGACCGGGTCTTGCCTTGAAGAGCGAGGCGATCGGTTTGGCGGTGATCGCTGAGTTGCCTTTGGTGATTATCGATGTTCAGCGTGGCGGTCCTTCTACGGGCTTGCCTACGAAGAGCGAGCAAACGGACTTGATGCAGGCTCTGTATGGCCGTAATGGTGAGAGCCCTGCCGTGGTAATAGCGGCCTCTACGCCGACTGATTGTTTTGATGCCGCGTTTTGGGCAGGTAAGTTGGCCGTGGAGCATATGACTCCGGTTATCTTGTTGACCGATGCCTTTATCGCTAACGGTTCTTCCGCTTGGAGAATTCCGGAAATGGATAAATATCCGGAGATTAAGCCGAATTACGTAGCTAATTATCAAGACGAGAAAGTCTGGAAGGCGTATCGTCGTAACAAGGAAAGCTTGGTTCGTTACTGGGCGATTCCGGGAACGGAAGGTTTCGCTCATCGTCTGGGCGGTCTGGAGAAAGACTACGAGACGAGCGCTATCTCTACCGATCCGGCTAACCACCAGAAGATGGTGACGACCCGTCAGGCTAAGATCGATAAGATCGCCGACTATATCCCCGAACTGGAAGTGATCGGAGATGAGGACGCTGATTTATTGATCGTTGGTTGGGGTGGAACCTACGGGCACCTTTACGAGGCGATGGAGACGATGCAGGAGAATGGCAAGAAGGTGGCTTTCGCTCACTTCAAGTTTATCAACCCGCTGCCTAAGAATACGGCTGAGGTTCTTTCTAAGTATAAGAAAGTGGTGGTGGCTGAGCAAAATAACGGCCAGTTCGCTAACTATTTACGGGGAAAGGTTCCCGGATTTAACCCGTATCGCTTCAATCGTGTAAAGGGACAACCTTTTGTCGTTGCGAGATTAGTTGAGGAATTCACTAAAATATTGGAGGCTTAAAAGATGACAACAGAAGAAACTAAATTTCAACCGAAAGATTATAAAAGCGACCAGTACGTACGCTGGTGCCCGGGTTGTGGCGACCATGCGGTACTGAATTGCCTGCATAAGGCTATGGCCGAGGTAGGAGTGGCTCCTCACAATATGGCAGTTATCTCAGGTATCGGCTGTTCTTCCCGCTTACCTTATTATATGAATACGTATGGCTTCCATACGATCCATGGTCGTGGAGCGGCTATCGCTACCGGCGTAAAGACGGCTCGCCCGGACTTGAGCGTATGGTTGATTACGGGTGATGGCGACTGCTTGGCTATCGGCGGTAATCATTTTATCCACGCTGTCCGTCGTAATATCGACTTGAATATCGTTCTTTTCAACAATAAGATCTATGGTTTGACGAAGGGGCAGTATTCCCCGACATCCGACCGTGGTTTTGTATCCAAGAGCTCTCCTTATGGGACGGTGGAAGATCCGTTTATCCCGGCCGAGTTGGCGTTGGGTGCCCGTGGTAATTTCTTCGCCCGTACGATTGACGTGGATTTGAAGAATACGACCGAGGTATTGACGGCTTCCGCCCGTCATAAAGGCGCTTCCGTTACGGAAGTGTTGGTAAACTGCGTGATCTTTAATGATGGTATCCATAAGGGGATCGTTGATAAGGCATACCGTGCGGATCGTACGATTTTCCTTCGCCATGGCGAGAAAATGGTTTACGGCGCTAACATGGATAAAGGCCTTGTGCTAGACGGCCTAAAACTGAAATCCGTAACGATCGGACAAGATGGTTATACGATGGATGACGTATTGGTACACGACGCCCATGAGAAGGATAACACCTTGCATATGATGCTTGCCATGATGAGCGGTGATATGCCAATCGCGTTAGGCGTAATACGAGATGTGGAGGGACCGACCTATGATGAGGCTGTCCACCAGCAAATCGAGGAGGTACAAGCGAAGAATCCTACACGTAAATTACACGACCTTTTGATGAAAGGTGAGATTTGGGAGGTAAAGTAATATATTTCTGATCGGATATAAGAGAAGGCGCAAGATATTTATCCTGCGCCTTTCTTATATTTATACGCTGGATTTGTTTGTGTGGAAAAAAGTATATATCTTTGTTTCAGTCACAATAAAAGCGAATACCTATGATGACGACTTCGGAAATAGTTGAGATGCTAGCTAAAAGTATATGATTTGTAAACTCCATATTACAAATAGACTAAGGGTTTTGTTAATTGCATGGAAAAGAGTAATTATTACTGAAAAATTTCCTTAATAAGCTGTGTACGATAAAAAAAAATATTACTTTTGTACCGCGGTTAACAAGGTGGAGTCGCAGCAAGCTCCAAAAGGCCGGAAAGCCTCACCGTATCGAACTAGAGTAGAGAGAAAAGTTATATAAAGTCAATCATTTAAATTAAATTCAAGATGGCTAATTTAGATTTAAGCAAGTACGGAATTGTTGATGTGAAAGAAATCGTTCACAATCCGTCTTATGATGTTCTGTTCGCAGAAGAAACTAAACCGAGTTTGGAAGGCTTCGAGAAAGGCCAAGTAACTGAGCTAGGTGCTGTAAACGTGATGACTGGTATTTATACAGGTCGTTCTCCTAAAGATAAATTTTTCGTAAAGAATGAAGCCAGCGAAGATTCTGTATGGTGGACTTCTGATGAATATAAGAATGATAACAAGCCTTGTTCTGAGGCTGCTTGGGCAGACTTGAAGGCTAAAGCCGTAAAAGAATTGTCTGGCAAACGTTTGTTCGTTGTCGATACATTCTGTGGCGCTAACGAGGCTACTCGTTTGAAAGTACGTTTCATTATGGAGGTTGCTTGGCAAGCTCACTTCGTAACTAATATGTTCATCCGTCCGACAGCTGAGGAATTGGCTAACTACGGCGAACCTGATTTCGTTTCTTTCAACGCAGCTAAGGCTAAAGTTGACAACTACAAAGAATTAGGCTTGAACTCTGAGACTGCTACTGTTTTCAACTTGAAGACTAAAGAGCAAGTTATCTTGAATACTTGGTACGGTGGTGAGATGAAGAAGGGTATCTTCTCTATCATGAACTACTTGAACCCGTTGCGTGGTATCGCTTCTATGCACTGCTCCGCTAACACGGATAAAGAGGGCAAGAGCTCAGCTATCTTCTTCGGTTTGTCTGGTACTGGTAAGACTACTTTGTCTACGGACCCGAAACGTTTGTTGATCGGTGACGATGAGCACGGATGGGATAACGAAGGTGTATTCAACTACGAGGGTGGTTGCTACGCTAAGGTTATCAACTTGGATAAAGAGAGCGAGCCGGATATCTACAACGCTATCAAACGTGACGCTCTTCTTGAGAACGTAACAGTTGCCGCTGATGGTAAGATCGATTTCGCTGATAAGTCAGTTACAGAGAACACTCGTGTTTCTTATCCGATCTATCACATCGAGAACATCGTTAAGCCGGTTTCTAAAGGCCCGCACGCAAAACAAGTTATCTTCTTGTCTGCTGACGCATTCGGTGTATTGCCTCCAGTATCTATCTTGACTCCGGAGCAAACTCAATACTACTTCTTGTCTGGATTTACCGCTAAATTAGCAGGTACAGAGCGTGGTATCACGGAACCGACTCCTACATTCTCCGCTTGTTTCGGTGCTGCTTTCTTGTCATTGCACCCAACAAAATACGGCGAAGAGTTGGTTAAGAAGATGGAAATGACTGGCGCTAAGGCTTACTTGGTGAACACAGGTTGGAACGGTAGCGGCAAACGTATCTCTATCAAAGATACAAGAGGTATCATCGACGCTATCCTTGATGGTTCTATCAACGAGGCTCCGACAAAGAAGATCCCGTATTTCGACTTCGAGGTTCCGACTGCATTACCGGGCGTAGATCCGAAGATCTTAGATCCTCGCGATACCTATGCTGATCCTGCTCAATGGGATGAGAAAGCGAAGGATTTGGCTGCTCGCTTCCAGAAGAACTTCGCTAAGTTCACGGGCAACGAAGCTGGTAAGGCATTGGTTGCTGCTGGTCCTCAGTTATAATTGCTTAAAAAAACTTGATCAAAAAAGGTCAAGGTTTAAAAATATCTTTATAAAAAAGCGTGGAATTACTAATTCTGCGCTTTTTTTATGATAACTGCGTTAATTTTATTATAAATGTGAAGTAGTTTTAAAAAATATTCCTACCTTTAGACCGGATTATCTGTTATAAGAAGAGCTTAAAAAGGAGTAATGATAAAAAAACTGGCACTTATTATTGGCTTTATAATTTGTTTGTCATCTTGTGGCAAGGATTATGTCTATCGGATTGAAGGGGAACTTTCTAATCTGGAAGATCAAACCGTATATGCTGTATTTGAGAAGGATAATTATAAAGTGGTTGATACAGTGGCTTGTACGAAACCCGGGCAGTTCCAGATCGATCAACATGAAGCGGGTTTCCATTGTGTGACTATCTTCTTTGCGGATAAAGAGCATTGGGTTACGGCTTATCTGGAACCGGGAGAAACCGTGAAAATCACGGGCGACGCTAACTCTCCATTGCTATTGCAGGTAAAGGGGGGACGGACAAATGATAAGTTGACCGCTTTTAAGAAAAAAATCGCTCCTTTATTGACGGAATTGACAAATTTATCAAATTCTTTAAATAGCAAGGATTTGAACGATACGATCGAGGAGACGGATATCGCCGCTCGTTTGGCGAATGTTAATATGCAATTGAGCGAGGAAGCGATCCGGTACGTGAAAGAGAACCCGAATGAAGAGGCATCCGTTGTCTTGATTCAATCTTTTTTCTCAGATCCCGATGATACTCGTAAAATTGATGAGTTGTTGGCGTTATTGAATCCAAGGTTGAAAGACTTTTATCTGGTGAAGGAGCTGGAGCAATATAGCGCCCGTGCGAAACGTACGGCTTTGGGTGCGGAAGCCCCAGATTTCTCCGTAAGGAATATTTATGGGAATACGGTAAGTTTGGACTCTTTCCCGCAGAAATATTTATTGCTGACGTTTACCGCTCCTTGGTGTGATATGTGCCAGACAGAGGATCTATATCTGGATAAGGTAGCGATGAAATATCCGAAAGATCAGTTGGATATTCTTTTGGTTAGCTTGGACGATAATCCGGATAATGTCCGGGATGTACTGAAGAAGGATAGTATAGCGTGGAATCTGGTAACAGATTCGGCCGGACAAGCGGCTATGTTGATAGATCTGTATAACGTAAGCGTATTGCCACGCTGTTTCTTGATAGATGAGGATCATAAGATCTTGATGAAAACAGAGAATGGAATCGAGATCAAGCAAACACTGGAGAACTTGTTCGAAGACTGAGCGATTGAAAACAGGAGGTTCCGGTTTTAATTTGTAATTAGTAACTCAAAATTCTTAACTATGTTAGTAAAATCTTATGCCGCTGCCGTGCAGGGGATTTCCGCTACGGTCGTTACCGTAGAAGTGAACTGTTCCAAAGGTATCCAATTCTTTTTAGTCGGTCTTCCGGACGTGGCCGTTCGTGAGAGCCATGAACGCATTATCTCGGCTCTTCAAGTATGTGGTTATAAATTCCCCCGCAATCGTATCGTTATTAATATGGCCCCCGCAGATATCCGTAAGGAAGGGTCCTCTTATGATCTGCCTTTGGCGATCGGTATTCTGGCGGCGGCAGAGCAGATAGATTCATCCAACTTATCCAAATTCGTATTGATGGGCGAACTTTCTATGGATGGGAGCCTCCAACCGATAAAAGGGGCATTGCCTATCGCTATCAAGGCTAGGGAAGAAGGCTTTAAGGGCTTTATCTTACCCAAGCAAAACGCTTGTGAGGCTGCGGTGGTGAACGATCTGGAAGTGTATGGAGCTTCGAATATCAAAGAGGTGCTGGAGTTTATGGAGGGTAAACCTACATTGCGGCCTACGGTTATTGATACCCGTAAGGAGTTTTACGACCGCCAGCAATTGTTTGATTGCGATTTCTCCGATGTCCGGGGACAAGAGAACGTGAAGCGTGCGATGGAGGTGGCCGCCGCCGGCGGACATAATCTGATCATGGTAGGTCCTCCCGGAAGTGGCAAGTCCATGTTGGCGAAACGTCTCCCTACGGTCTTGCCTCCCTTTACCTTGCGTGAGTCCTTGGAAACAACTAAAATCCATTCCGTAGCCGGTAAGATAGGAGGTGGCGCCTCCTTGATGGTACAACGTCCTTTTCGCTCTCCCCATCATACGATCTCTAATGTCGCCATGGTAGGAGGGGGCACTTTCCCGCAGCCGGGAGAGATCAGCTTGGCTCACAATGGTGTCCTTTTTTTGGATGAGTTGCCGGAATTTAACAGGAGTGTCTTGGAAGTCATGCGGCAGCCATTGGAAGATCGAGTGATCAATATCTCCCGTGCCCGTTTCACGGTGGAATATCCGGCCGGCTTTATGCTTGTGGCCTCCATGAATCCTTGTCCCTGCGGCTATTACAACCATCCGGACCGTCCTTGCCTCTGTTCTCCCGGAGCCGTCCAGAAATATATGAACCGCATTTCCGGCCCTTTATTGGACCGTATCGATATCCAGATAGAGATTGTCCCTGTCCCTTTCGAGAAGATTTCCGAGCAACAGCCCTCAGAGCCTAGTATCGCTATCCGTGAGCGGGTCATAAAAGCCCGTGCGATCCAGGAAAGGCGTTTTGCCGCTTATGAGGGTATTTATTGTAATGCCCAGATGAACTCCAAGCTACTCCATCAGTACGCCGTTCCCGACGCTTCCGGCCTCTCCATCCTCAAAACCGCCATGCAACGTCTCTGCCTCTCCGCCCGTGCCTATGACCGTATCCTGAAAGTCTCCCGCACGATAGCGGACTTGGATAATTCGGAACATATCGAAGTCCGGCATTTGGCGGAGGCTATACAGTATAGGAGTTTGGATAGGGAGAATTGGGGGATGTGAGATTGCACTTAGAATACATCTATTAACCATAATAGTGCAGTTACTAAGCTGAAAAAACTATCTTTATATTAGTTGGAAATCGCGCTATTTATGGCTGTTGAAGTGAATAACTGACGGCTTGTCGAGTGAACAACTGACGGCTATACCTAGTGGTCAGCTTACGGCTTGGGAAGTGAATAACTAATCACTTGGGAAGTCTTTTGTGGATGACTTAACGTGCTGTATACCAATCTTGTTCGGTAAACGAGTTTTACTGTTCAACTAGCTCTTCAGCTAAATTAAAGAAGAACCAGTGATTTCAGGAAAAGACACCCGGCCGGAAGTGCTTTAAAAGTAAGCTAGCTTACTTTTTTAGGGTTGTTTAGGAATTGCGGTATTCTTGCGGACTCATACCTACATGGCGTTTAAAATACTTTCCGAAGAAGGACATATTAGTGAAATTCAGTGTATAGGCGATATCGTGGATGGTAAGGTTCGTCGATTTTAGTTGTGCCTTTGCGTCCATGATAACCATCGAGGTGATAATCTCTATGCAAGTTTTTCCCGTACTTTGTTTGACGATCGTACTTAGGTGTGCTTGCGTGATGCCAAGCCGCTTGGCATACCATGCAACGGATCGTTGCATGGTATAGTTTTGCATTACTAGTTGAGTGAAATTCTTACTGATTAGCTCTGCTTTAGAGAGCATTGACAGGTCTTCCGTCTGGTCTTTATACATGCTGCTGATCCCCATCAGCATACCGGTAAACAAATGGTTGGTAATCCCGCGATTTATTTTCGTGGCGTAAAACTCGTATGTTTTGAGTAATAACTCAAAATAATCTTTCATAAGAGGCTGGGCTTTCTCTTTTAGCTTATACACCGGATTGTCTTTCACGATATAGTGCATGTCTATGACAGCTTTGCTGGAGTTCGCTTGGCTGAGGAAATCAGATGAGAATCCCATGAAATAGATCTGTAGGTCCCCGTCTGCCCTATGGATCTGCAGGATTGATCCGGGCATGATGGTGATGAAGCTTCCGGGTTCTACCTTGAGTTGCGTTAAGTTGATGGATGCCTCGATCTCTCCTCCTAGGCATAGCACGAAAATCCCCGCTTTCAATCGGCATGGGTAATTCGCATACAGATTCAGCAGGCCTATATCTTCGATCGAAAGCTTCCCGATCACCCAATCTTGAGGCAGGTCTATTTTGGGAATGTCATTTTCCATGTTTGTTTAATTATTCACTTATCGGGAACGTTTGACAAAAATAGGCATTTTTAAAGATTTGCCGTGTCTTGTGGAAGGAAAATTATACGAGCGTCTGAAACTTGCGGTATTCCGGAGGCTTTTCGGAGTCGCTTGGGTGTTTGGGCTGGACTGGTATGGTTTCTTGTCGAAGGAAGTAGTTGCCATTAGAATTATCTTTTCTGTTTCGTTTTGATTGAATTTGGATGTATATTGTGACAGGGGTATTTCCTTGACCTATCAAAATAGCGAAAGAATCAGGAAGATAAGTGGCCTTTTATGTTAAAAAGTAACGTTTTCGGTACACGTTAGACGGCGAATATGTATGCAATAGGCAGCATTGGGCAATGCCTATACTGCCGTTGGGCATCGTGAGTAGTCGTGAATAGGGGTGTAAGTAGTCGTGAATAGGCATTCTTATACTGTTATAACCCTATTGTAAGACTGTTTTTTCCCTCTCTCACTCCCCATAATATGAATTACGATGAATTATTTTTGCTAGAACAAAATGTCGTTTTTTGATATATGGCTATCATTCAAATAATTGCTAATTTTCTCTTATGAATTTGGAAGTAAGTAGTACTTTGCCCCGAAATAATCGATACTCAAGAGGTTGAGATTACAAATTGCCATTTTGTCAAATCCTTTTTTCTTCCATCGAAGCGACTATCTTGTAATCTTGCTTTCTCTAGGGGCGGCTCTTGTCTGAGCGCATTCTGTTTAGGCACGGTTTCTAATAAAAGGAACAATGGGTTGTAAAAATAGGACATGGTCACTCTTTATAAATGGCTCTGTATGTGTAGGGGTGAGGTGTGGAATCTAAAAAAAGGAATAGGTAATAAGACAAATAGACCTTGTAGGATCTTTGTGAAATATATTCTTTTGCATCCGAATTGGGATCGAATGGATCTATACGAATTGAAGTAATTGAAAAAAGCATTTATATGAGGAAAAAGAATTTTACATCTATGGGAATGGCCTGCTTACTGGGCTGTTGTTTGATGTTGGGTAGCTGTAGCTCTGAAGTGGATAATTTGGATATTCCGAAGGGCAAAGGTTTCGTGAAAATAGATCTGGCACCGGAGGTCGGTTTTCAAACAAAAGCCGTGGATGAGAGTGAGTATAAGGATGTGAACAATTATACTGTGCAAGTGTTTAAATCCGGGCAAGAGGAGAATCTTATTATTAATGATTTGTATAAGAATTTGGAAGAGAAATATTCTTTGAATGTTGGTAACTATGTGTTGAAAGCCTTTACGGGTGAAGATAAACCGGTTTCTTCCGATGTGTTGTATTTTTCTGGCGAAGCTGCTTTTGAAGTGAAGGAGGGAAAGGAGGTGACAGCTCCTGTAATATGTAAGCCCAGCTCAGCTCGAATTAATGTTGTGTTCGATCCGAAGATGGATGAGTATTTCTCCGACTATTCCTTGAAGATTGAGACAGAGGCGCAGAAACCCTCTTCTTTTGTTTGGGCAAAGGCGACAGTCGGTCCGATGTATTTTAAGGTAGGTAATCAGGAAAAGGTCCAGGTTACGGTAAGCTTGACTAAGAAAGAGAATGTAAAAGCAGAAGGGACGGTTAAGACCTATACGTTAAGTCCAGCGGATGCTTTGAAACTTACTTTGAAACCAGTAGTCAACAATGGCAATTTAGGAATTTCGATTACAATTGAGGAGACTACGGTTGATCATCCGGTAGATATCGTTATTCCGGGGGATTGGGTATAAATATATATAACAGTAATAATAAGAGATTAGAATATGAAAGCGATCAATATATGGATGTTGAGCACGGTTTTGTTTTCCGGCTTGATGTCGTGTGAGATGAAAGAGGAAATTTTCGGGAAAGAGATCCCAAAGGAAACTGGCTATTTGACACTTGACGTGAGCGCAGGTTCCTCTGCTTCTTTAGCAACGAAAGGAGCAACTGATCAGAAAGAAGATTTTCCGCTCGTGATCAAGGCGATGGATTTTGATCTTACTAAAAACTATGAGTCGTTTGCTAAGTTTAAAGAAGAAAATGCGAATGGTGTGATTGAGTTGCCGAAAGGAAATTATGAGATAGAGGCGCATTCGCCGGGAGAGTTTGCCGAAAAGATGTACGATCCTTATTATGGAGGTGTAGAAAAAGCAGAGATAATGCCTAGTGTGGAAAAAACCGCTACGGTGAAATGTAAGATCCAGAATGTCAAAATTGCGATGGATTTTACCTCCGAGTTTATAAACTATTATAGCAAATGGTCTATTACGGTGGATGACAAGTGCGGTCATTCAGATATTTATACGCAAGAAAATCCAAACCCAACTCCGATTTATTGGAAAATGGCTGCTGAGACAGATAAGATTTATGTGTCGGGAACAGCTATAGTGAAGGAAACGAGTGAAGAAGTTATTATAAATCAGACATTAACGAAGAAGGAAAGTGCTGATTTTGTAGAAAGCGACAGCCCCTATTTTGTAGGAGGAGATGGTTTGGCGATCTCGTTGGCTCCCGGAAAAGAAGTGGATCTCAATAAAACCGGTATCACCATCACGGTTAACGGTTTTAACCAAGAGACAAATGAGAATATTGATATAGAAGTGGAAGGTGATAGTGGCGAAGAGAATCCTGAACCTCCGACACCACCGGTGACGGGTGATGATCCGACAATCACGATACCGCAAGCTCTTTATACGTTGCCCGCTGATGAACAAAAAAATGCAAATGTTATTATATCAACTCCTGCCGGCTTGAAAAATATCACTGTCGCGATAAAGGGAGGAAATGAGCTTTTTGCGTCAATAGTTAAAGATCTATTTGGTGAAGAGTTTAAATTGATAGGAAATGAAGCTTTAGGAGAGACGTTGACGTCAATGGGTGTAACTTTACCTGTTGGTGGAGAAAAGAGCTATGAATTTCCGGTACATGCCTTTTTTAGTTTGTTGCTAGATCCAAGTACTGGTGGAGGTGTTACAACAGATCCAGAAGGACACGTATTTAATATTACGGTGGAAGATAATGATGGTAAAGTCGTAAAAGATAAATTAAGTGTAAAAGTGGCTGAATAATATGAAGACAATATATACACTTTTATTTTTTGTGTTGGTATTAGGTTTGGTCGCTTGCCAGGCCGAGGATGATACATCCATGAAAAATACCGGTTATTTAAGTATGGATATAACGACCAATAATTCCACAGCCACCAAAGCGGGAAGTGAGGAGGTTGTTTATAATCCCAAACAGTTGGCGGTACAAATCTTGAATGATCAAGGAGGTGTTGTTAAGGAAACGGATGACTATACGGCGTGGGATGGAGAGCGATTTTCCTTGCCTACGGGTAAATACGTGGTGAAAGCCTCTTCAAATGGCTTCGATGGTAAAGCTGCCGAGTTTGATAAGCCCTATTATGTGGGATCAGCTGAGGTAGAGGTTATGGCAGGAAAGGATGTGACGGCCGAAGTTATCTGTACATTGGCGAATGTCTTGGTGACTGTTGAATTTGACGAGCTGTTCAAGAAAAGCTTTAAGTCTGCGACCATTGTTGTGGCTGATTCGGCAGACCAAACTGGAACCCGCCTTACCTTTGAGTTAGGTAAGAACGAGACAGCAAAGGCCTATTTCCCAGTTCCCGAGAAGTCGTTGATTATCTCAACGAGCGTAACGAATCAAAAGGGTACACTACATTCTAAGAAAGATACCGTTCGTGCGGTAAAAGCTCGAGATAATGTTCGCTTGATGTATAAAGTGGCTGACTCGCCAAATGGTTCTACCAGTATTGATATTACTTTGGACGGAACAATCAAGACCTATAATTTCACCATAGGTGTGCCTCTGACCGCTAAGACAACTCTATCGGCAAGTGCGGCGAACGCTTGGAGTTCATTTGCTTACTTGGAGGGGAAGGTGCTTTCAAAGGCAGGTGTCTTGGATCAAAGCAAGTTGGCGATGGAATATAAACTGGCAACAGACGAGGCTTGGACTCCGGTTGCGTATCTGACCGTAGGTGAAAACGATACCTATTCGGTAAGGATTACGGGCTTGACTCCTGCAACAAAATATCAATACCGTTTTATCTATAAGGATACGGAAGAGGTGGCAAGCGAAATCGTAGAGTTTACTACGGAGGCGGCTATCGCATTATATAATGCTAATTTTGATTTATGGTATCAGAATGGAAAGACATGGTATGCTGGGGAATCCGGTAAATCATTCTGGGATACGAGTAACCCGGGTACGACAACGGGGTTGGGAGCCATAGTGAATATCAATCCTACCCAAGGTAGTTCAGCGGTTGTGCATACATCGGGCGGAAAATCTGCGGAGTTGAAATCCCAGTTTAAGGTGAAATTCGCAGCGGCGAGCCTGTATACCGGATCTTTTGGTGGGCTGGTTGGTATGAATGGTGCTAAGATCAATTTTGGTCAGCCGTTCGCTTCTCGTCCAACAGCATTAAAGGGCTGGTTCCAATACGCTCCGGTAAATGTAACTCATGTAGGGGATAATCTTCCGGCTGACGCAGTTGTTGAAAAAGGAGATCCTGATGTTTGTTCTATTTATATAGCGATGTCTAAAAAGCAATATACTATAGATAATACCAAAATGGCAGAAACTGCGATCGATTTTGAGAATGATGCGAACATTATCGCCTATGGTGAGGTGCCTGTGTCGGAATGCGTAAGTACCAACGGACAATGGAAGGAGTTCAATATCCTCTTGAAATATAAGAATCTGACGGAGAAACCGACCCATATCATTGTGGTCTGCTCGTCCAGCAAGTATGGCGACTATTTCACCGGAGGCGATGGCAGCATAATGTATCTCGATGATTTTTCACTCATTTACGATGACGAGCCTACAATGTGGAAATAAACCATAGGCTGAAAGTCTATGTAGGGAACAATAAGTTTTTACTATAAATCTATTTGGCAAGTAAGGATATCTTCCTTGCTAAGTAGATTTTAAATATCTTTGTGGCAATATAAAGGATAGAACTAGAAAATGGCAATAACAATAGAGCGAATTATTTGAATGAGTAGAAAACTATTTACCTTATTGCTGTTATTAGCAATAGTGACCGGTACCGTAAATGCACAACGCGGTAAACGCGCCATTAAGCGCATCGACCGAGAGGTACAGGAGGCTGTGTTCATCCCGAAAGGAACATGGATGGCCGGAGGTGCCGTATCGTATTCCGAGCATGACGAGAGCAACTTGAACTTTCTTGTTATAAAGGATTTGGAAGGGAATGGCTATAATTTTGCGATAAGTCCGTACGTGGGCTATTTCTTCCGGGATAATATCTCGGCCGGTGTTCGCTTCGCTTACCGTAGGAACTATTTGGATCTAGGGAATGTGGATGCCAATTTGGGCGACATTACCATCTCGTTCAAGGACCTCTATTATCTGGAGCATAAATATGAGACATCCGGTTTCCTGCGTACCTATATCCCGATTGGGAAGAGCAAGATATTCGGTCTCTTCAACGAGGCTCGTGTGACCTATGGCTACGGTACGGGCAAGAATTCCACAGGCTCGGGGGCTAATTATGATGGTACTTACCAGAAGGTACAGAACCTACAGATTGGTTTCGCCCCCGGACTGGCCGCCTTTATCACCGATTGGAGCGCCGTGGAGGTGTCGGTCGGCGTGATGGGTTTCGATTTCAAATGGATCGACCAGACGACCAACCAAGTGGAGCAGGGTTCGAGCCGTACATCGTCCGGTAATTTCAAGATCAATCTTTTTTCCATTAACATAGGTATGACTTTCTATTTGTAATTGGATATGCGAATAATCAACGATATATATAAAGCGACCTGTCGCTTTTGCCTTTTTGTTTTCTTCGTGCTGGCTTCCTGTGCGATAGAGAATGATATACCCTATCCGATCGTCAATGCGGGTATCACGGACATTCGTGTGGAGGGACAGCGTCCGGCTGAAGGCTCTTCGGATGATGCGGCATTAATTGATGCTTCGGCAAAGACCATATTACTGTATGTAAATGATTCTGTTGATATTTCTAGATTGAAACTTACTCGTTTGGTGGTGAATCCAAGGGATGCGCAGGTTTTGGTTGATTCGGCTCTCTGTGCTAATCCTAATAAATTCCCGTTTGCCGGATTCGCCTCATTGGATAGTATTCCTATGTCATCCAATACGAGGGTCGATTTTACCAAACCGGTCAATTTTACTATAAAAACCTATCAAGATTATGTATGGCAAGTAAAGGTGAAGCAAATCATAGACCGGAAGGTCGAGGCCAAGGGTATGATAGACTATTCTATTGACGAACTGGATAATCGAGTGATTATTTATGTAGGGAAAGGAGAGAACCTGAAGAATATCTCTATAACCTCTTTGGCTTTGGGTGGAGCCTATGGCGAGGTGACGCCAAATCCTACTACCGTGAAAGATTTCACCTCTCCACAGAAGTTTTTGGTTCAGTATCCCTGGAGCGAGCCCAATAAGGGGACAATATGGACGGTATATGTCCGTCTGACCGATGAGGAGGGAGGCTCGCAGCCTTCAGCCGGAGACCTTTCCGTGAATGCCTGGAGCAAGTATGCGTTTGTGGAGGGGAAAGCAACGGAGGCTAATTGTTCGTTTGAGTATGTGAAACAGGGAGAGACTTCTTGGAACAAGGTCTCTGCGAAGGCAGACGGTTCGAAGGTCTCTGCGAAGATCGAGGGATTGCAGCCCGCCACGGCTTATCAATGCCGACTGGTGGATGCCTCGGGAAGCGTGTTGGGCGAGTCTACCTTCACGACAGAGACTGCCACACCATTATATAATGGTAATTTCGATCTGTGGCATCAAGATGGGAAAACATGGTATGCCGGTGAGGCGGGTCATTCATTTTGGGATACGAGCAATCCGGGTACGACAACTGGATTGGGGGCTGTGGTCAATATCAACCCGACTCAAGGAAATTCAACGGTTGTGCATACGCCGGGTGGAAAATCTGCCGAGTTGAAATCGCAGTTTAAGGTGAAATTTGCCGCTGCGAGCCTGTATACCGGATCTTTTGGCAGTTTGGTTGGAATGAATGGTGCGAAGATCAAATTCGGAAGGTCGTTCGCTTCGCGCCCGTTCGCATTGCATGGCTTTTTCCAATACGCTCCGGTTGCGGTAACTCATATAGGAGATAATCAGCCTGCGGGGACGCTTTCAAAAGGAGATATGGATGTTTGCTCGATTTATATCGCATTGGCTAAAGAGTCTTATACGGTGGATAATACCAAGGCTGAGACGTTTATCCAATTTAAGACGGATAATAATATTATAGCTTATGGTGAGCTTCCTCTCAAAGAGTGTGTCTCAACGAATGGAACATGGAAAGAATTTACGATCGATTTGGAATATAAGACGCTGGAGAAGCCCAATGATATGTATCTTATCGTAGTGGCAAGTGCCAGTAAATATGGCGATTATTTTACCGGAGGTGACGGTAGCATATTGTATGTAGATGATTTCGAACTTATATACGACTAAATAATATGATGAAGCAGATTGATAAATTTTGTTGTTGTATATTCTCATTATTTCTCATGGTGGCCTGTCAGGAGGAAGAAATAATGGATAAAACCGCCGGCTTTCAGGTATCCTTGCAGGATATGGGTGTTGCCATTGAGACGAAAAGTACGCCAGCGGAATTGGGAAAGCCACTAGCGGATCAGTTTAAGCTTAAGGTCGTGAAGAACGGGGATTCCTCTCCGTTGTTTGATGGTAATTATACCAGCCAGACGATACCTGCTTCGGCCGGTACTTATACGATATCTGCTTCCTATGGAGATAATCCGGTTTTAGCGTTGGATGCGCCCTATTATTTAGGCGACACTACTAATGTGGTGATTAAGGAGGGCGAGCAGAAGAAAATTACCTTGAGTTGCAAGGTGGCCAATGCGTTGGCTTCTGCCTCTTTCCCCACTGATACGGAGTTGAAGAAAATCTTCTCTTCTTATTGGGTGAAAGTAGTTGTTGGGAAGTCCTCTTGTAAATTGACTTCTGATAGTAAGAAAAGTGCCTATTTTCAAGCAGAGAAACAGGTTGCCTTTTATTTTGAGGGAACAAAGGTGAGCGGTAAGGATTTTTCCGAGGAGTTAAAACATAAGGATTTGCCTTCGGTATTGAAAGCCGGACATCATGTTAAACTGACATTGAAGTTATCGGATGATTTATTGTTGGATGTCGCTAAAGTTGAAATTAAAAAGGAGACAATAACGAGCGATATCCCGATGGATTGGTTGCCTAAGCCGAAAGTTGAGGCGGAAGGATTTGAGAATAATATACTTTCCTTTGCTGAGACAGAGACTAAAACGGCAATATTGAATTTAAATACGGCTTCAGCACTGCAAGACTTGAAGCTGAAATTTACTTTTGGTGATCCGCAATTTTCAAGCTTGAATGATAAGGACTATCTTTTATCTGTTCCGGCAGATAAAGCGGAAATGGAAAATGTGTTAGGCATTGTATTGCCTGAGATTGGTGTAGATAAAGCCTCTTTAGATTTGACTTCCATTGTCGCTAAGTTGCGAACAGATGCGGGTACGACAGTAGAAAATAAGATTGAAGTAGATGTGAGAGCGAATAATCGCTGGAGTAGTGAGGAGATTAAAGGGCAAGAAAACCCAAGCCGGGTTTATACGTTGAGGTGTAATAAGCCGGAAATGGCAGTATCTGTTCAACCCGGAAATATCTGGACGAAAGAGTTTACGATTGATGAACTGACCGTTACTACAGGAGATCCGGAGGTTATCAAGTCTAAGTTGAAATATCAGTATAAAGAAAAGTCCGGAGGTGATGATACTTGGAAAGACATTCAAGATATGAAAGTGTTATTCAATGAACATCCCCAAAATAGATCATATCAAGTGAGAGCGGTTTATCGTGATGTGGTTATGACGGATGCTATTGATGTGGAGCTAGAGAATCCGGTGCAGTTGCCGAATTCTGGGATGGAGGAGTGGCATGAGGAAGATCAGAGTGATCATAAAAATTTGTGGTTCCCGTTTTCTCAAGATTTAAGTCTTCAATGGATTACTAATAATCTGGAAACCACAAATTATAGAGGAGAATCCTTTTGCTCTGCATCTGCTGTTAAGCGTTCTGAAAATAAGTATAATGGTAATTATGCTGCTTTGATTAGAACTATAGGGCATGGTGTAGCAAATACAAATGTAGGTTCATTTCTAGGTATGAATGGTTCTATTACGGGAACTCATACAATAGGGATACTGTCTTATTCTGGAGATTTTCAAGTACGTCCAACAAAAGTGAAATTTTATTATCGTTATATTCCAGAAGGAGATGATGTAGGGGTAATAGAACTAAAAATAGAAAATGAAGATCAAGATGTTATTTTATATGAGGCTACAAATGTTGTTAGTAAGACTGAATATCAATTATATGAAATACCAATTAATTATATGGTAGAGAATGTAGTTGCTACTAAGTTGACTTTAACATTGAAATCTGGATCTAAACATACTAATGTTGTAAAAGCTAAAGTTAGGGGGAATGGAGCTGATGAACATTATGGTAGCGAGCTTTATATTGATGATATTTCCCTTGTTTATGACAAATAAAGATAAAGAAGAATGAAACATATCGTTTATATTCTATTAACTCTCATCCTTTTGGCAAGTTGCCAAAAGGATGAAGCCTTTGATATTTCAGAAGGCAAAGGAACTTTAATATTGGAAAATCTTTCTGTTCAAACAGAAAATGTCAATACTGTTTCTACTCGGGCAGTTCAGAATGATCTATATGTGGAGATTTGGCAAAACGGTCAATTAATGAGCGGGCAACAATATGAACCGGGAAAAGTGCCTGCTAAGCTGGATTTGCCTGCCGGAAGCTATCTGCTGAAAACCTATAACCTAGCGTATAAAGACATGCCCAATTGGGTAGATACAGAAACTGGTGGAGCAGCCTTTTATGCTGAAAAGAATTTTAAGATAGACGCTGGTAAAATAAACTATCTGAATGTAGAAGTCCCGATGGTGAATATCGGTGTTTCCTTAAAACTCCCGGAAGGTTTTAGTGATCGCTTTAAGGATTATCATTTTACCGTACAATTCGGAAACCGATCCGTAGAAATATCCAATGGAGAAACCGCTTATTTCCCCTCGAGTGAAGTAACTTACATTTTAAGTGTCACAAATAACGATGGTGAAAATAAAACGAATTCAAAGACGATCAAATCACCAGTGGCAGGAACTATATATGAAATCTCTTATGGCTATGCGACTAAAGGGTTGATTGTTAATGCTAAATATGGCTTATGAAATGAATAACTAACGGCTTCCCAAGCCGTTAGCTTACCACTGGGGGTAGCCGCTAGTTATTCACTTCACAAGCTATAAACAAGGGGGGTGTCGTTCTTTACATATAATATAAAACGTACGTGCGTACATTAAAATATACAGTCTCTCTCTTTAAAGGCAAATCCAAAAACATATCCAGTTACTTTTCTCCCCTTTTGGATTAAAAAGTATCTTAACAGTATCGTTCAACGAAACTAAGTGTGTTGGCCAAGTATCTTAGTTTCGTTGGCCAATGCACCTAGGTGCAAATATGTATTAAAGCATATGGACAATTTCCATCCCTCGTGTCCCAACCGTTATTCGCAAATTATTCCTTACCTTTTCTTGATAAAAGAAGATTTCTTAGCGAACAGGTATAAGAATTGGAGATTTTTATCTAAGTTTGTCAGTATACATCAAAAAGAAAGGAAGATCTTATGATACCTCAGATAACCATTCCCTATGCCGTGGCTGATTTCGCTGAAATACGCGAACGTGGCTTTTATTATGTGGATAAAACTCGGTTTATCCCTTATTTGGAGCGGTATAAGGCTCCGGTGTTTCTGCGTCCGCGGCGTTTTGGTAAGAGCTTGTTGGTCTCTATGCTCGCCCATTACTACGATCGCAGTAAGTCTCATCGCTTTGAGGAACTTTTTGGGGGGACTTGGATCGGGACCAATCCTACGCCGGAGCATAACCAATACATGATTATCCGCTACGACTTCTCGAAGATGGTGATGGATAGCACGATGGACGGGTTAGAGCAGAATTTTAATGATCTGAATTGTTCCCCCGTGGAGATCATGGTAGAGCATAACCGTGATCTTTTCGGTGATTTTAAGTTCTCAGTGAGAGGTAATGCCACCAAGATGCTGGAGGAGGCGTTGGCTTATGTCCGTATGCGCGGCTTGCCCAAGGTTTATATCCTTATTGATGAGTACGATAATTTCACCAACCAATTGCTCACGGCCTATAAGGACCCGCTTTACGAGTCTGTCACCACTGGCGAGAGCTTCTTGCGTACCTTCTTCAAGGCTATCAAGGCGGGTATCGGCGAGGGAAGTATCCGTACTTGCTTTTGTACGGGTGTGCTGCCTGTTACGATGGATGACTTGACGAGCGGCTATAATATCGCCGAAATTCTTACCTTGAAGCCTGACTTCACGGAGATGTTGGGTTTCAATCATGAGGAGGCTGCCGAATACCTGCGCTATGTTATTCGTAAATATGGCAATAATGAGGATCGTTTCGACGAGCTGTGGACGCTTATCGTAAACAACTATGATGGCTATCGCTTTCTGCCCAACGCGCATCCGTTATTTAATTCCACTATATTGACTTATTTTTTCAAGAACTTCGCCGAGCTGTCCGGTGGTGTCCCCGATGAGATGGTGGACGAGAACCTTCGAACGGACGTGAATTGGATCCGCCGCCTTACCATCACCTTGGAGAATGCGAAAGAGATGCTGGATGCCTTGGTGATCGATGGCGAGTTGATCTACTCTCAACCGGATCTTAGGAGTAAGTTCAATAAGCAGAAGTTCTTCGATCCGGATTTTTACCCCGTCAGTCTATATTACTTGGGCATGACAACGTTGAAAGATAATTATGTGATGGTGCTTCCCAACTTGACCGCTCAGAGCATCTACATGAATTATTACAACGAGTTGAATCAGATTAGCGATGACGCTCGCTGTTTTGTTCCCGCTTATCGCCTGTTTATGGATCATCGGAAGCTGGAGCCGCTTGTGGAAAATTATTTCAAGGAATATCTCGGCCAGTTCCCGGCGCAAGTATTCGACAAGATCAACGAGAACTTTATTCGTTGCTCTTTCTACGAGGTACTGAGTCGTTACTTGAGCAACTGCTATACCTTCGCCGTGGAGCAGAACTTGCCAAGCGGCCGTGCGGATCTGGTATTGACGGGCATATCGGGCACCGCCTTCCACAACGATTGCCGGGTGGTGGAGTTCAAGTATTTCAAGGCGAAAGACGCTACCATGGTAGAGGCCTTGAAGGTCGTTCGTCCCGAAGATGCCGATCAGGTGAGAAGATATGCCGCTGATATCAATCGGCAATTCCCCGCTTACCGCATGCGAGCGTATGTGGTGTATATAGCGGCAGGAAAAGTTTGTAAGACATGGGAAGTTATTAATCTCTAATGTAAAGGACAAGACATGAGACATTTGTTGATTATTCTATTATGTCTTGATCGGCAATATATACTATGCGATCGAAAGAGGAATATATCCATCCTTGAATGATATTCCAATCTTTTTTATCTAACCAAATTATTCCGTACCTTTGCCCCTCAAAAAGAGAACACAAGGTATGGAAAAACATTTTAAGAGAACGCTGATTACTACGGCGTTGCCGTATGCGAACGGACCGGTGCATATCGGCCATTTGGCCGGGGTATATGTGCCTGCTGATATTTATGCCCGTTACCTTCGTTTGAAGGGGGAGGAAGTGTTGATGATTGGTGGTTCGGACGAACATGGGGTACCCATCACGTTGAGAGCGAAGAAGGAGGGGATCACGCCGCAGGATGTGGTGGATCGTTACCACGGTATTATCAAGAAATCGTTCGAGGAGTTCGGTATCACGTTTGATATCTATTCTCGTACTACTTCCGCTACGCATCATCAGATGGCCTCGGATTTTTTCCGTACATTGTATGATAAAGGTGAATTCATCGAGAAAACAAGCGAGCAATACTACGATGAGGAGGCGAAGCAATTCTTGGCCGACCGTTATATCACGGGTACTTGTCCGCGTTGTGGAAACGAGAAGGCGTATGGCGATCAGTGCGAGGCTTGCGGTACGTCTCTTAGCCCGACGGATTTGATCGATCCGAAATCCGCTATCAGTGGCAGCAAGCCGGTGATGCGTGAGACGAAGCATTGGTATCTGCCTTTGGACAAGTGGGAGCCGTTTTTGCGTAAATGGATCTTGGAAGATCATAAGGAATGGAAACCGAACGTATATGGGCAGTGTAAGAGCTGGCTGGATATGGGACTGCAACCCCGTGCGGTGAGTCGTGATTTGGATTGGGGTATCCCTGTTCCCGTGGAAGGGGCGGAAGGAAAGGTGCTGTATGTCTGGTTCGACGCTCCGATCGGTTATATCTCTAATACGAAAGAGTTGCTGCCGGATAGCTGGGAGACTTGGTGGAAGGATCCGGAGACTAAAATGGTCCATTTCATCGGTAAAGATAATATCGTGTTCCATTGTATCGTGTTCCCTTCCATGCTGAAAGCGGAAGGTTCTTATAACTTGCCGGAGAATGTCCCCGCCAACGAGTTCTTGAACTTGGAGGGTGACAAGATCTCTACTTCCCGCAACTGGGCGGTTTGGTTGAACGAGTATCTGGTGGATATGCCGGGCAAGCAAGACGTGTTGCGCTATGTCTTGACGGCCAACGCGCCGGAGACAAAGGATAATGATTTCACATGGAAAGATTTTCAGGCTCGTAATAATAATGAGTTGGTCGCTATCTTAGGGAACTTCGTGAACCGTGCGTTAGTCCTTACGGATAAGTATTTCGAGGGTAAGGTGCCGGCGGCTGGCGAGTTGACAGATTATGATCGCCAGACCTTGAAGGATTTCGCAGATGTGAAAGAGAACGTGGAACGCCTGTTGGATACCTACCACTTCCGTGACGCTCAGAAAGAGGCGATGAACCTGGCCCGTATCGGAAATAAGTATCTCGCTGATATGGAGCCTTGGAAGTTGGCGAAGACGGATATGCCTCGTGTCGCTACGATCATGAACATCGCTTTGCAGATTACGGCTAATCTGGCGATCGCTTTTGAGCCGTTCTTGCCGTTTAGCATGGAGAAACTGAATAAGATGCTGAATGTAGAGCCGTTGGGATGGAATCGCCTAGGTGCTACGGATCTATTGGAGGCCGGTCATCAATTGGGCAAGGCAGAGTTGTTGTTCGAGAAGATAGAGGATAGCGTGATCGAGGCCCAAGTACAGAAATTATTGGATACGAAGAAAGCGAATGAGGAAGCGAATTATAAGGCGAAACCGATCCGTGAGAATATCGAGTTCGATGATTTCATGAAACTGGATATCCGTGTGGGTACGGTTCTGGAATGCGTGAAGGTTCCGAAAGCGGATAAGCTGCTTCAGTTCCGTATAGACGATGGTCTGGAGAAACGCACGATCGTATCGGGTATCGCCCAACATTATAAACCCGAGGAATTGGTAGGCAAGCAAGTTTGCTTCATCGCTAACTTAGCTCCCCGTAAGCTGAAAGGCATTGTTTCCGAGGGCATGATTCTCTCCGCTGAGAATTTTGATGGAAAGCTGGCGGTTATCACTCCGGAGAAAGAGGTGAAACCGGGTAGTGAGGTGAAATAATAAGGTAAACGCAATAAT
Source organism: Parabacteroides sp. AT13 (assembly GCF_002272965.1). Lineage (NCBI taxonomy): Bacteria > Pseudomonadati > Bacteroidota > Bacteroidia > Bacteroidales > Tannerellaceae > Parabacteroides > Parabacteroides sp. AT13. The sequence continues at coordinate 2,076,528 of NZ_NQMH01000001.1, forward strand.
GAGGGGGCTATTTCGTTTTAACGACGGGATAGCCCTGTTTTTTGAATGGATAAGATGCTTGAGAAACAGATACAGATGGTAGATCTGCGGAAGCAGTATGAACGTTTGCGTAGTGAGATCGATGCCGCCATGCAAACGGTGATAAATGCTTGTGCCTTTATCAATGGCCCTCAGGTGAAGGGATTTTGTAACCATTTATCGGACTATTTAGGTGTTCCTTATGTGATCCCGTGCGGCAACGGTACGGATGCCTTGCAAATCTCCTTGATGGCATTAGACTTACATTCGGGCGATGAGGTGATCGTTCCTGCTTTTACATATATCGCTGCGGCTGAGGTTGCTTTGGCTCTTGGCCTAGTGCCGGTATTAGTGGATGTAGATCCCGGTACATTCAATATAGACCCGGAAAAGATAGAAGATGCCTTGTCTGAAAAGACGAGAGCTATTATCGCAGTTCATCTTTTTGGCCAGTGTTGTGATATGGAACCGATCTTGCGTATTGCCAGCCGTCATAATCTATATGTGATCGAGGATAATGCCCAGTCCATCGGTGCTAATTATACTTTCTCGGATGGAACGGTGAAGAAAGCCTGTACGATCGCCTCTATAGGAACGACCTCCTTCTTCCCTTCGAAACCGTTGGCTTGTTATGGTGATGGTGGGGCGATGTTTACTTCCGACGCACGATTGGCCGAACGACTGCGAATGATCGCCAATCATGGGCAAAAGGTAAAATATCATCATGCTTTGGTGGGCTGCAACTCCCGTTTGGATACCTTGCAGGCCGCTGTCTTAGATGTTAAGCTTCGGTATTTGGATGAATTTGCCGCCGCTCGTTGTAAAGTGGCTGCTAGATACGATGCTGCCTTTTCCGGATTGGATGCTGTACGCAAACCACTAAAATCAGCCTTTTCATCGCATGTTTATCATCAATATACGGTACAGCTAGCTGTAGAAAAGAGGGATCAAGTACAAGCTGCGTTAAAAGAACGAGGCATTCCTTCTATGATTTATTATCCATTGCCTTTGCAGGAGCAAGAGGTGATGAGGGGGCGATGCCGGATTTCCGGGGATTTGAATGTCGCTTCTCGCTTGAGCCGATCCGTATTATCCTTGCCGATTCATACGGAGATGACAGAAGAGGAGCAGGCTTATATTATAGAATCTATAAAGAGTGTTTTATGAATAAGAAGATACGTTTCGCCGTGATCGGCTGTGGTCATATAGGTAAGCGTCATGCCGAGATGATTACCCGGGATGAAGGAGCGGAGTTGGTCGCTTTATGTGATATCCGTCCGAAAGAGGAGCTGGGGATCGAGGCTTATGCGGTCCCTTTCGCCCGGGATATAGATGAACTATTCCGTTTGGGATTGGATATAGATGTGGTGAATATTTGTACACCTAACGGCTTACATGCCGAGATGGCGATCCAAGCGATAGAGAGCGGACATCATGTGGTCATAGAAAAGCCTATGGCCTTGACCTTGGCGGATGCCGAGAAAGTGGTTTATACCTCGTTGAGATTCCGTAAGCAGGTATTTTGCGTAATGCAAAACCGATATTCCCCGCCTTCGGTCTGGATCAAGGAGATGGTTGAGTCCGGAAAATTAGGCCAGATTTATATGGTGCAGCTGAATTGCTACTGGAACCGTGATGAACGCTACTATAAACCCGGAGGATGGCATGGCGACGCTGCCTTGGATGGAGGTACCTTATTCACTCAATTCTCCCATTTCATCGATATTATGTATTGGTTATTCGGGGATATTTGCAATATCCAGTCCCGTTTCGCTGATTTCAACCATGAGAAGCTAACGGCGTTCGAGGATTCCGGTTTCGTCAATTTCAATTTCGTGAACGGAGGAATGGGAAGCTTGAGTTATTCAACGGCGGTATGGGACAAGAATCTGGAAAGCAGCATGCTGATCGTGGCCGAGAATGGCAGCGTGAAAATCGGCGGTCAATATATGAATGAGGTAGAATATTGCCATATCAAGGATTATGAGATGCCGGAATTGGCTCCTACCAACCCCGGCAATGATTATGGCCCTTACAAAGGCTCCGCCCAGAACCACAACTTCGTGATCCGTAACGTGGTCAATGTCCTTTCCGGCGCCCCCGGCGAGATCATAACGACCAACGTCTTGGAAGGTATGAAGGTGGTGGATATTATACGGAGGATTTATGCGGGGAAAAGTGTGAAATAGCAGTGAGTAGATATGTGAAATCATTACAATAAGGTGATGATTTTGTGTGTCGCTATAATTATTTGATAATCAGAGCTCCAAAAAGACGTGCATGTTTCTCGGAAAACATGTACGTCTTTTTGGAAAAGTTGCTCATGTTTTTAAGAAAACACGTACGTGTTTTTCTATGGAAGATAAAGAGGGTTCGAAGGATAAAAAGAATTTTTACAATAACTCTTTGTTACCACATCATGTGCGGAAGATCGTAAATATACATAAAGCAGAGAAAAGCTTCCCATTTTTCACTGTTAGCCAAAGGTAAATGTTTATCTTTGTTGCACTTTTACCATAAATGTCAAATGGCGGAACAATCATTAAAAGATAAGACAGCGAAAGGGCTCTTCTGGGGAGGGGTAAGTAATGGGGTACAACAGCTGTTGGGGATGTTGTTTGGTATTTATCTGGCACGTACACTTAATGCCGAGGATTATGGATTGGTAGGTATGTTGGCGATATTTAGTGGAATTGCTAGTACGATTATTAATAGCGGATTTTCGGTAGCCTTGACTAACAAATTGGATGCTACTCATAAGGATTATAATGCGGTGTTTTGGTTTTCTTTTGTTGTAAGCATCTGTTTGTATATTGTTCTTTTTTTTTCAGCTCCGCTGATTGCGTCATTTTATGATCGTCAAGAACTGGTTAATTTATCTCGGGTAATATTTGCGAGTTTTTTGTTTTCTGGAATGGCGATTGTTCCTCATGTTATCTTATTTAAGCAATTACAAGTCAAGATGCAGGCGAAGATTGATGTTTTTGCGTTGTTCTTGTCGGGTATGTGCGGGGTTCTTTTGGCATTCAATGGTTTCGCTTATTGGGCATTGGCAATTCAAAGTACGGTGTATGTGGCAAGTGCATCTTTGTTGAAATGGATGGTTGTATCTTGGCGTCCTAGTCTTGATTTTTCGATCGAACCTCTGAAAGAGATGTTCCCGTTTAGTGTAAAGTTGTTCCTTACGAATATTTTCCAACAGGTCAATAATAATGTGTTTTCTGTTTTGTTAGGTAAATTATATAACGCTAATGTGTTAGGCTATTATTCGCAAGGAAATAAGTGGATGACTATGGGAGGTTCAATGTTGAACAATATGATCAATTCGGTGGCGCAACCTGTATTCGTGCAAGTGAATGATGATTTGGAACGTCAGCGGAATGTATTCCGCAAGATGGTTCGTTTCGCTGCGTTCGTGTCGTTTCCAGCTATGCTGGGATTGGCTTTTGTAGCTGAGGAGTTTATCTGTGCCACGATTGGCAATAAATGGTTGGAAAGTGTACCTATATTACAAATATTGTGCGTTCAAGGGGCGATAGGACCGATTATATTGCTATATACCCAAGTTCTTGTCTCGCACGGGAAATCGGATATGTTTTTATATGCGAATGTATTCCATGGTATATTACAATTGGCTATATTATGGCTTACTGCATCTTTTGGTATTCTTTGTATGGTTGTTGCATATGTGCTTACTTATGTATTTATGTTATTTGTGTGGCATCTTTTGGTTTATCGATTGATTCGTGTCCGTTTGGTACAATTGGCGCAAGATGTGTTACCTTATTTGGTGGTTACTTTGTTCGTCTTCTTTGTGGTATATGTCTTAACGATTAAGATTGAGAATCTATATATATTGTTACTATTGAAAATTAGTTTGTCAATTCTTTTTTATGCGTTCGCTTTATGGCGGTTGCGTTCTGTCGTATTCTTGGAAGGCGTGAATTTACTCCTTAATAAATGTCGGAAATGAAAGAGGTAAAGATAGGAAAGGATAAAATAAGTGTCGCATTATGTACTTATAATGGAGAGAAATTCATTCGTGAGCAGTTGCGGAGTATCGTTGGACAGACGATTCTACCGTGGCAGATCGTAGTGTGTGATGACCAATCGACCGACCGTACGATGGATATTGTAAGAGAGTTTGCGGATGACTATCCAAGTATCCGTTGGATGATTATACGGAATGAGGTTCGTTTGGGTGTCCGGCGTAATTTCGAGAAGGCGATTGCTTTAGCGGAAGGTGACTATATCGCTCCTTCAGACCAAGATGATATCTGGGAGAGAAATAAATTGGAGATCTTGTTGCATATAATGCGTGAAAAGAAGGTATCGTTAGTACATTCAAATATCCGTTATGTGGATGTGAAAGGGCGAGAGATGACTGAGAGATTGGATTTCCCTTGTTCGGTTCCGTTAGCTACATATCTTTATGGCTTGAATAATGTGATGGGCTGTACTTGTTTGTTTTGTGCGTCATTGAAAGACATATTATTTCCTTTTCCGATTCATTATTATTACCATGATCAATGGCTGGCGATTATGGCTTATCATAACGGAGGTATCTATCTTTGTGATCATAAACTGGTTCGATATAGACAACATGCGGATAATGTAGTATCTGCGATTTGTGGAGGGGGCAAAAGAGAGGGTGAAGAATTGGGGCTCAGCTATTTTGTCGGCAAGGCGGAAGACATATATATCTTGCTGCATCGACGTAAGCAGATTAAATATTCTCAGAAAGATTGGTGGCGTTTAGCTTGGTTGTATGTTTCGAATCGATTAGGGCTAGCGTGGTTGAAATTCAAGCTGTTATAATTTATGAATTAGTATGATAATATATTGAACATAGAATTGTTGAATAATAAATTTCATAAACAATGGATAGTGTGGATTTGTTAAATAAATATAAAGAATTAAATGAGTCATATAAACCGATATTGGTATATCATGTGGGGATAGATGCTGGTTTTTTCAGTGAGTTTAATGATTTGATTTTTATGATCCTTTATTGTTTGGAGCATAAAATTCAATTTAAATTATACTCTGATGATGCTAATTTTGGAATAGAAAAAGGTTGGCAAGATTATTTTGAGCCATTCTGTGAAGAAGTGCATGAACGATTTCATAGAATTTATAACAGGCACCCTCATTATGTTTCATGGAGGAAGATCGTAAATGCGGATTCTTACAAAATGAGTTGCTCATTATTGCGATGGCGATTAAAGTCAGATTTACTCATAGGTGTATCAAAGTGTATCCGGTTTTTCCAAGAAGGAAAATCTTTTGATTATTATACGCATGATTTGTTTGAGAAAATAAGTGTCAAGAATAAACGATATTATGTACCAGAACTGGATATTGATGGAGACTATATCCAAGCTTATAATGTAATTTATAACATCATATATCGTTTCAAGAAAACCGTGAAAGAAGAAATTTGCAGTTTGATAGAGGGATTCTCCCTACCTGAGCAGTATGTTGGTTGTCAAATACGAGGAGGTGATAAGTTTATAGAGTATGATTTGTTATCTGTTGACTTATATTTGCGAAAAATAAAGGAAGTGACGGATTTGAAGAACGTGTTTGTATTGACTGATGATTATGAAATAATTAAGTGTTTGAGAAAAATGGCACCAGAATATAATTGGTTCACATTCTGCCAATCAGATGAGAAAGGTTATTATAATTCTGCGTTTTCAAAAACAGATCCACTGATTAAGCGTAAAAGGATGATTCATTTCTTTGCGTCAATGGAGTTGTTGGAAAGGGCCTCGTTGATGCTGGGTACGATAACCTCTACTCCTTGTTTGGTTTTAGGCATTAGAAAATTAGGAAATGTTCATTGGGTGGATTTTGAAAAGAATGAATTCTTTCCGTCTATCGATTATTCTATTGCAAAGAAGAAAACCTTAACAGAACAATTTTTGAGGAGGAAATAAATGATGTTGAAAGATTTCATGGTATGATTGCTATATTTTGAGAATACAGTTTTGAAAGAAAGCTTATATGGTTAAAGAATTAAATATTAATATAATATCTCCAATTGCGGAGCTTTTTGAGAAACAATTGTCTTTAGATTGGGAATCTAGGGGAGTTCGGTTTTTTTTTAATTCCAAAGAGGAACGGTTGTGGGACGCTATTGTAGTATATGAAAATATAAGTGAGCCTTATACGTTGAGATGCCGTAAAGGAGGATTGTTTTTTATCTCTGGTGAACCTCCTATTGTGAAAGTATATTCTCAAGCATTTATCAGTTTATTCGATCATGTGATATCAGCACATAACTTAAAGCATCCTAACAATCATCGGGATCAACAAGCTTTGCCTTGGTATTTTGGTTATAACTTCCAAACCGCTTCTCCGTCTTATGCTTATGAAGAAATAGAGAAAATGGAAGTTCCTGAGAAAAAAAGAAAAATTTCTTTTATAACTTCTAGTCGTACATTTTTGCCGGGGCATACAAGAAGACTTGCTTGGATGAGAAAGATCCGTGAACTTTATGGAGATGAGATAGATTTCTATGGAAAGGGCATTTGTTCCGTAGATGACAAAGCCAAGGCCTTGGCTTCATACGAGTTTTCAATTTGCATTGAAAACTCGTATGAATATGATTATTGGACAGAAAAAATAGCAGATGCTATTTTGGCATATACGGTACCTATTTATTGTGGTTGCAAGAACATTGATGCTTATTTCCCTTCAGAGGCTATGATTTCTTTGAATATTAATGATGAACAAGGTTCTATTGCGCTTATAAATAATGTGTTGAATGATTCTAAACGTATTTATCAGGAGAAACTGCCATTCTTGAAAGAGGCTAGAAATCGTTTGTTATTTAAATATAATTTGTTCCCCTTTGTGAAATCATATATAGATAAATATGTAGATTTGGACTGTGATGAATATCGAAGTGTCTTGATTAAACCTTATGATACTTATCCAAAGGATTGGATACAAGATGTATTGCTTAAAACAAAAAGAGTTGTTTGTAAAATATTTTAGATATGAATGATATAATAACGGTTACTTCTCCTTTGATTCCTCCTTTAGAGGAGTTTATCCCTTATTTGGAGGATATTTGGAGACGTAAATGGTTGACAAATAATGGGTATTATCATCAAGAATTGGAGAGAGCACTTTGTGAATATTTGAAGATTCCTTATATCAGTTTATTCACGAATGGTACTTTACCGTTGATATGCGCTTTGCAAGCGATGCGTATTACGGGGGAGGTTATAACTACACCTTATAGTTTCGTGGCGACTACGCATGCGCTTTGGTGGAATGGAATTAAACCGGTGTTTGTCGATGTTGATCCTATGACAGGAAATATGGATCCTGAAAAGATAGAGGCTGCAATAACTCCGAAAACAACAGCAATAATGCCTGTACATGTATATGGGCAGCCTTGTGACGTGGATCGTATTAAGCAAATAGCAGACACTTATGGCTTGAAAATCATTTATGATGCTGCTCATGCCTTTGGTGTAGAGAAAAATGGAGAGTCTGTTATTGCAGCTGGCGATATGGCTACATTGAGCTTTCATGCTACGAAGGTTTATAATACAATAGAAGGGGGGGCTTTGGTTTGTCATGATGCGGAGACAAAACAGCGCATTGATTACATTAAGAACTTTGGTTTCGCTAATGAGACAACGGTAGTGGCTCCGGGTATCAATGGGAAAATGGATGAGGTACGTTCGGCTTATGGGCTGATGGCTCTGAAACATGTAGATGTCGCTATAGAATCTCGAAAGCGAGTGGCGAGACGTTATAGGGAGGCGCTAAAGGAGGTCCCGGGCATTCATCTTTTTGAAGATAAAGAGGGGGTTAAGGCTAATTATTCTTATTTTCCTATATTTATAGATGAAAGGATGTATGGTATGAGTCGTGATACATTATATGAGAAGATGAAAAATGCAGGAGTTTATGGAAGACGTTATTTTTATCCGTTAATCAGTACGTTCTCTACTTATCGGGGATTGGATTCAGCAGGAAAGGATAATTTACCAGAAGCGTATAAGATGGCTGAGCGGGTGATTTGTTTGCCTATGCACCATGCTTTGAGTGAGGATGATGTAGAGCGAGTGATAGGTCAAATAATAGAGTAAGATGTTTATGGATTCTTTTTATTCACGATCTGAATTAGAACATATAGGTTTTGCTACCATAGGCAAGAATGTACTGTTGAGCCGTAAGGCTAGTATCTATTCTCCCGCTATGATATCGATTGGAGATAATGTGAGGATTGATGACTTTTGTATCCTGTCCGGTTGTATTGGAATTGGTTCTCAAGTTCATATTTCCGCTTACGTGGCTTTATATGGAGGTATGGGAATCACAATTGAAGATTATTCAGGTGTATCGGCAAGGACTACAATTTATAGTGCTGTTGATGATTTTGGAGGAGATTATCTGATTGGGCCAATGTGTCCGGTAGAAATGACACATGTGATGGGAGGTCCGGTTGTTTTGCAAAAATATGTTCAAGTGGGGGCTTCTTGCGTAGTAATGCCGAGCTTAACAGTTGCGGAGGGTAGTGTCGTGGGAGCAATGAGTTTTGTTAATCAATCCTTGGCTTCATGGGGCATTTATGCTGGAGTACCGGTAAGAAGATTGCGAGATCGAAGCAAAAAATTATTAAAATTTACAAAATAACTTATATGTCAGAAGGTAATTACGCACCTATCATTGTTTCTGTATATGATCGTTTGGATCATTTGAAAAGGAATATAAAGGCATTGTTAAACAATAGATTAGCGGCTGAATCCCTGTTGTATATCGTATCTGATGCAGCTTATAAGTCCGAGCACCAATCCCGAATAAATGACGTTCGTAAATATGCATCTTCGATATCTGGTTTTAAAGAGGTTCGTTTGCTGTTTAGAGAGAAAAACTTAGGAGCACATGAATCGATTAAATCAGCGATAGAGGAGGTATTGCTTACTTATGATACTTTTATATTCTTGGAGGATGACATAATAGTGGCACAAAATTTCCTGTCTTATATGAACGAGGGACTAGCCTATTATAAAGGTATGGATAATGTGTTTGCTGTTTGTGGATTTAGTTTGCCATTTCCTTTACCTAAAGATTATAGGCAGGATGTTTATTTTTATCCATGTAACTCTCCTTGGGGATTTGCTACATGGCGGGATCGTTGGGAAAAAGTGAATTTAGATTATTTTGATCGTGAGGCAGAATTGAAGAAAAACCGTTGTCGTTATAAAGCGTTTGTATCTATTGGTTTTTTTATCAAAGGTATTTTGAAGGCAGATTCTCGGAGGGTGATAGAAGCGATGGATCTTCGTGTATATTTCCATATGTTTCAATGGGGGTTATGCTCTGTATTTCCGACTGTTTCCAAAACTCAAAATTGGGGCTTTGACGGAACAGGAGAGCATTGCGGGGAGAACAATGGTACGTGGTGGGTTAAGCCAGAATTGGATATTCGTAATCAACCAACTCAATTTATTCCTTTTAATGGTTATAATGCAGAGTTATTAAAGAATCATCGTGTTTTTCAAGATAAGATTAATGGCGGCTTCCTTGCAAAGTGGCTGAAATATACATGGATACATGATTTGTGGAAACGATTAAAAACACACACAAATTCTATCTGAAGAGTACATTTGTTTAATTAAGGTTTGGATTCGATAATTTTTAGATTGCTTTATGCGAGTTCTTTTTTATCATACAATTCCAGTAGAGACGTATTTTCAAGCATGGAAAAAGGGAGATTATCCTGGTCATCTTCTATATGGATTTACTCATTTTGAAAAATTCGGTATCAAAAGAGTTAGCTTTGAAATACCTTTTAACCCTTATAAGAATCGACTTAAATTGATGTGTTACAATTTAATTAGCATATTGTCTATGTTTAATCAATTTGATGCGATTTATGGAGCAACGCATCGAGGACTGGAACTGGTGATATTCTTAAGAGCTTTAGGGTTGTTTAGCAAACCTATAGTTATTTGGCATCATACTGCGGTAACGAATTCCTCCAATAAAATCAGAAATATTATATCCTCATTCTTTTATAGAGGAATAGATAAATTATTTTTCTTTAGTCAGCCTCTGTTGGATGCGTCTTTGCGAACAGGTAAGATAAAAAGAAAAGATGCGGTGTTGACGCATTGGGGGCCAGATTTGGCTTTCTATGACAGCCTTTTGAAACAAAGAAAAAGTAAAGATTTTTTTATATCTACAGGTAGAGAGAACAGAGATCTTATTACTTTAGTGAAGGCTTTTTCCGAAACAAAAGAGATGTGTGAGATTTATTTGGGAGCGAAAGTGGGAGCTGTTGATTATAAATCTATTTTTACAATGCAGTTAAATGATATACTCAAAAGTAATGTGCGTATTCATTTCGTCGATATGGAGTATAAAGAGATTGCGCTTATCACGAACGATGCGAAAGCGATAGTCATTAGTACTTATGATCTTCCTTATACGGTAGGATTAACAACATTGGTAGAGGCTATGGCTTTGGGTTTACCTGTTATTACGACTGACAATATGAATTATCCGATTGATGTGGAGGTTGAAAAAATCGGATTGAAGGTACCTTTTGGAGATATTAATTCTTGGAAAAAAGCTATAGAGTATGTGGCAATCCACCCTAAAGAAGCTAAAACTATGGGGGAGGCTGGCAGATACTTGGCTGAGAGGATTTATAACTTGGAACATTTTTCTTCAGAAGTGGCTTCTTGCTTATTGAGTGTCAGTGATAATTCCGTTTGATTTGCGAATTAACCGGTGGATAAGTGAATGGATTGAAACTAAGAAAAATAGTTGCAGGAAAATAATAGATAAGCGATGAATGTAGTGATATTAAATACAGCAGAATTAACAGGCGGTGCTGCAGTTGCTGCGAATCGTTTGATGAAGGCTTTGAATAGGTCTGGTGCGAATGTGTCAATGCTTGTGCGGGATCAAAAAAGCAGAGATCCAAGAGTTGTTTCGATCAATAATTCTAACTTGAGGGAGAAGTTTAACTTTATGCGTTTTGTATGGGAACGTTTAGTGATTTTTCTCTCTAATCATTTACGGCGGAAACCTTTGTTCCAGGTTTCTATTGCGAATACGGGAACAGATCTCAGCTCCCATCCATTAGTCCAAAATGCGGATGTTATTCATTTGCATTGGATTAATCAAGGATTTCTATCTTTAGATGATATAAAAAAGTTGATACGGATTGGTAAGCCTGTAGTCTGGACTATGCACGATATGTGGCCATGTACGGCGATTTGCCATTATTCGTTCGGTTGCGAGAGGTTCAAGAAAGAATGTGGAAAATGTCCTTTCCTAAGTTCGAGCGATAAAAAGGATTTGTCGTATCATGTTTTTAATAAGAAACGTTTCTTAGCGGATTCTAAGATACAACTGGTGGCGGTAAGTACTTGGTTAAGACAACAAGCTCAAGATAGTGCGTTGACCAATAGGTTGCCTGTAGAGGTGATTCCGAATGTGATTGACACGAGTCTGTTTGTACTTTCTGATAAGGCGGAGGCTAGGAAGAGCTTATCTTTACCTTTGGATAAGAAAATCATCTTGATGGGAGCCGCACGTATCAATGATCCGATTAAAGGTTTTGAATATCTTGTCAAGGCTTTATCTATATTGAAAGAGAGGAAAGGAGAGGAAGATTATTTCTTGGTTTTGTTTGGAGGTATCAAAGGGGATGATTCTTTTTTGTCGGAAATTCCGATTTCTTATGTATGGATGGGATCTTTGAGTGATCCTTCTATGATCGCGAAATTATATGCCGCAGCTGACGTAACGGTGGTAGCTTCTTTGTATGAGACTTTTGGCCAGACTATTATAGAAGGGATGGCTTGTGGTTGTCCGGCGGTGAGTTTTGATAATAGCGGACAGACTGATATTATAAACCACTTGGAAAATGGATACCTGGCGAAATATAAGGATACGGATGACTTGGCTACGGGTATCAAGTGGGTAATCGATAATCGAGAGTCTTTGCGATTAGATGAGGCTTGTATCCGCAAGGTACATGATTGTTATAAGGAATCGATTATTGCCAAAAAATATATAGCTTTGTATCAGAGTCTGTGTAATAAGCGTGAATAGAATGAAAGAAGACCAGCATATCGAATTTAAGGAATCATGGCATGACGAATATACTCGTTATGTCTCTGCTTTTTGTAATACGCAGGGAGGCGTGTTGTATATTGGTTTAAATGATAATGGGACGGTTGTTGGCATAGAGCATCCAGAGAAACTAATAGAGAGACTTCCTAATTTTATTGCCCAGAAAACCGGAATTATGCCTCTTGTCCATTTAAAAGAGAGTAATGGTAAAGAGTATTTAGAGATAGAAGTTCAGCCTTCTGCTATGCCGATTTCTGTACACGGGCGATATTATACTCGGAGTGGAAGTGTTACTTCTGAATTGCAGGGGAATCAGTTGAATATGTTTCTTGCTGCGAAAATGGGGCTGACGTGGGAGAGTGTGGTTGAGGAAGATTTCTCTTTGGATGATATAGATATAGAAACTGTAGAACGTTTTAAGTTATTAGCTAAGGATAGGGTTCCTTCCATTGAGCAGGAAACAGATATATTGGCTTTAATGAAACGATTGAATTTAGTAGTCGGAGGTAGATTCAAAAGAGCCGCTGTGGTCTTGTTTGGAAAGAATGTACAAAAATATGTGCTACAGGCTCGGATAAAGATCGGTAAGTTCCTTTCGGAGACTGAAGTACTGACGACTGATATCATTGAGGGCAATTTGATTCAGCAGGTTGATCGGGCGTTGGATATCTTGCGAACAAAATACTTGTTAAGTTATATATCTTATGAAGGGATTCATCGGCGCGAGAAATTAGTTTATCCCTATGAGGCCTTGCGGGAAGCCCTATTGAACTCGATTATTCATCGCGAATATTTTGTCTCTTCCGAAATACAAATCCGTATTTATGACGATAAGTTAGTAATGGGGAATGAGGCTCGTTTGCAGGATATTACGGTAGAGGACTTATCTAGGCCTCACCCTTCCAGACCTCATAATAAATTGATTGCGGATGTCTTTTACAAGGCTGGTTTTATTGAAAGCTGGGGAAGAGGGACACAGCGTATTATTGATAACTGTGTAGCTGAGGGATTATCTGCTCCTGTGTATGAGTATAAGATGGGATTCTTGTATTTGACTTTTATGTCTAAACAGATTGTTGAATCGCCTTATGTTGCGGATGAAACCTTGCGACCTTTAGGTGAAACCTTGCGACCTTTAGGTGAAACCTTGCGACCTTTAGGTGAAACCTTGCGACCTTTGAATGAAACCTTGCGACCTTCGGATATGGCCTCAAAGAGAGTCCGAAGAATGAGTAAAGCAGAGATGATGGATTCTATAGTAGCTTGTTGTTTGAATGCCTATTTAACGATAGAAGAAATAGCGTCTTTCGTGAATAGAAATCCTGCTTATATAAAAAATGAGTTTATACCTTTGCTTCTGTCAACGGGGCGTTTGACGCGCTTATATCCCAATACCCCAAATCATCCGAAACAGGCTTATAAAACAAAGAAGGAAAAATGAATCAGCAACCTACATTTTCGATCATAACGATCACCTATAATGCGGAGCGATGGTTGGAGCGTACGATATTGAGCGTACTTAGCCAGTCGTATCCGAATATCGAGTATATATTGATTGACGGAGCGTCGAAGGATAAGACCGTAGAGATCATCAAGCAATATGAGTCCGGTATCGCTTCTTGGATAAGCGAGCCTGATAAAGGCTTGTACGATGCCATGAATAAAGGTTTAAGGCGAGCCACGGGGGACTATGTGTGGTTCTTGAATGCGGGCGATACACTTTATACCGCAGATACCGTGCAAAGAATTGTGGTGTCTTTGAAAAAGAAAGTATCTTTGCCAGACGTGATTTACGGAGAGACCCGGATCGTTGACGCGGCGGGCAAATCGTTGGGGATGCGCAGGTTGAAGGCTCCGGAGAGACTCAGTTGGAAGGGTTTTCGAATGGGAATGTTGGTTTGTCACCAGTCGTTTATATCAAAACGGGAGATAGCTCCGTTATATAATACGGATTATCGTTTGACGGCCGATTATGATTGGTGCATCCAATGTCTGAAGCGTGCGAAAAGAGTGCATAATACGCATCTGGTTTTGTCTGACTTCTTGGAGGAAGGATTAAGTAGCGCCAATCGGAAAGCTTCCTTGAAAGAGCGGTATGAGATTATGTGCAAATATTATGGGAAAGTCTCGACAATCGCATTGCATGGTTGGTTCGCCGTACGTTTCTATTTTGCCAAATGGTTTAAAGGTAGAGTATAAATAATTAAATATAAATAAGTTTTATGCGGAGTATAATGCAAAAATGGGGGAAGCATATCGCTGCTGTAGCCGTGTTCTTGGTGCTGACAGTGGTTTATTTTGCCCCGGCCGTATTTGAGGGTAAATCGATTCGTCAGGGAGACATGGAGAAAGCTGTTGGCATGGGAGGTAGCCAGATGGAGAAATATGAGAAATCCGCCCAGCCCGGTGAATTTAGCGTTTGGTCTGATGCCATGTTTGGAGGAATGCCCTATGCGGGAGGATATGGGAATCCTGCCCCTAAGTTGCCTGGGTATACTTTATTAGAGGCACCATTAAAAGATATCGGTTATTTGAATGCGGGCATGGTATTTACCGGTTTGGTATGTTTTTATATATTGATGTGTGTAATGGGGGTGAATTGGTGGCTGGCCCTTGCGGGCTCGATCGCTTTTGCGTTAGCTTCTTATAATATAATCATTATAGAAGCCGGGCATATAACGAAAGCATATGTCATTGCCTATATGCCGCTAACCCTTGCGGGTATGGCGCTCCTGTTCAAACGTAAGTATTTGTGGGGAGGAATCGTATTCTTGTTGGGAGTTGCCTTATCCATATCGAATGGACATATCCAGATCACTTATTATTTATTGCTGCTTTGTTTGTTTGTTTATCTGGGGTACGTGTTCGCTAAACTACGAGAGAAAACATACAAAGAGTTAGGCAAAGTGACCGTGATTATGGTTGGTTGCGTTATATTAGCGATTCTTCCCAACGCTCAAAATATGTATGCTCATTGGGATCTTGGCAAGAACTCTATCCGTGGTGCTACGGAATTGACTACTACTACGGCTTCCGGAGAGAAAATCTCTTCGGGCCTGGATAAGGATTATGCTTTTGCCTGGAGCTATGGTAAAGGTGAGCTATTGACATTGCTGGTTCCTAATGCTTATGGAGGGGGATCCGGAGGTATGTTAGGACCGGACTCTGAATTGTATAAGGAATTAAGGGCAAAGGGGGCTCAAGTAGGAAAAGAAGTACAAGCTCCTACCTATTGGGGGGAGAAGACGTTTACTTCGGGACCGGTGTATTTTGGAGCGTTGGTTTGTTTCTTGTTTATCATAGGAATGTTCGTGATCCGGAACCCGATAAAGTGGTGGCTGTTCGCTGGTTCGGTGTTCTTGATTTTTTTGGCTTTGGGACGTAATTTTGATGGTTTTAATGATTTTATGTTCCATTATTTACCGATGTATAATAAATTCCGTACGGTGGAGATGGCTTTGGTTATTCCGGGTATGGTATTTCCCATCATAGCGATATGGGGGCTGAAAGAGATCGTGTCGGGAAAAGTGGATGATGCTTTATTTAAAAGGGGGTTAATCGTTTCTTTAGCGATTACGGGTGGATTGTGCTTGATCCTTTGGGTGATGCCAAGCATGTTACTTGATTTCCGTTCCTCTTTTGATGCTCAATACCAATTACCGGATTGGTACTATAATGCCTTATTGATGGATCGGGCTTCTTTGGCTTCCGCGGATGCTATGCGCTCTCTGATTTTTATATTGCTGGGTGCCGCTTTATTATTCTGGTATTATACGGTAAAAGATCGAAAGAAGGCTGGTACGATTGTGGGAATAGGTGTGGCTGTTTTGATGTTGGCTGATTTGTGGACTGTCGATAAACGTTATTTGAATGATGGTGATTTTGTTCGTCAGAAAGCTGTGGACGTGTATAAGGAGACTGTTGCGGACCAAGAGATCTTTAAGGATAAAGATCCTTCTTATCGTGTAGTGACGTTAAATAATCCATTTCAAGAGACTAGTGTATCTTATTATCACCACTCCATCGGCGGTTACTATGCCGCTAAATTGAGACGGTACCAAGAATTGATCGACCACCGTCTGCAAGGAGAGCTTAACTCGGTTATCGGGGCTTTCCAGAAAGCGCAGACCGCAGAGGATTTGATGGGGGCGTTCGCTGCTTGCCCGTCCTTGAATATGCTCAATACACGTTATATTATCTATAATCCGGAGCAACCGCCTTTGAGGAATCCGTTTGCTTTCGGCAACGCTTGGTTTGTGGATAAAGTGGAGGTCGTGGAGAATGCGGATGCGGAAATAGCGGCGTTGAATACGATCAATCCGTTAACGACGGCGGTTGTCGATAAACGTTTCGCTGATGAGGTGAAAGGTTTCACGCCTCAATTGGACTCTACTGCTACGATAACATTGGATAGTTATCGCCCTAATAAATTAGTTTATACGACGAAGACGAATTCTGAGCAATTAGCGGTATTCTCAGAGATCTATTATCAACCGGGATGGGAGGTAACTATTGATGGTAAGCCCGCTTCGCATTTCCGGGCGGATTGGATATTACGAGCTATGTTAGTTCCTGCGGGAGAGCATCAGATCGTATTTGAGTTTAGACCGCAAGGTTATATTACGGCGGCTTATATTACCTCTTTCAGTTCGTTGATTATCTTGTTGTTATTGATTGGTGCGGTAGGATATTCGGTTTGGAAAGCTAGAAAGCAAAAAGAGATATAAATTCCGGTTGGTTGTAGAGACGGGGCACACCCCGTCTCTACAACTAGATGAAACCGCTATTGATAAAATCGAGCAGTTTTCTCGTTAGGGTTTCCCACGAGAGAGCTGCTTTTTCTTTGGATATGTTCGCAGGGATGGTGGCTTGCTGTGAGGGGGTGAAAAGTTCCTCGATACCTTGGGCGAGGGCCGTTGCGGATATCTCAGGCACTACGATGCCTGTACCCGGCTTTTCGATGCTGTTCTTGAAATCGCCTACGGGAGTACTTAACATAGGTAAATCGTAATTGTAGGCTACGGATACGACACCACTTTGAGTGGCGGAGCGATAGGGGAGTACTAAGGCATCCGCCGCTGAGAAATAAATGGGGATTTCCTCGTCGCTGATATATTCACAGTGGACGAATATACGTTCTTTTGCCGGAGATGCATCGATCAGAGCCTGATACTTCTCGAAACTACCGTAACATTCGCCGGCTATAATGAGATGGTAATCCTCGTTAAGCTGTCCCATCGCTTCTATCAGCAGGTCTAATCCTTTATAATCCCGTATCAGTCCAAAGAATAGAAGATTCTTTTTGGACGGATGGATTCCTAATTTCCGGCATGCCTCGTTCTTGTTGATCTTACTCCCGAAATGATTATAAAGCGGGTGTGGGTTCTGGATATATTTAGCGCCCGGGTAAAGTTTCCGCAAATCATACCGCACGTTATCGCTCATCACGATAAAGCCATGGCATTGCTTGAAAAGTAACGAAGCTAAAGGCTTGTCGAAGAAACGCGGCTCATGGGGAATCGCGTTGTGGATAAGGGTGATTACCTTACAATGCTTTTTCATCCGATTTGCTACGTGGGCGTATCCGGGAACGAAAAAGGACATCCAGTAAGAGATAATCAGTACGTCCGGCGCATAGGAACGAATGGCGTTTACGGTACTGAAATAACTAACCGGGTTGACGCTATCTAATACTCGCACGCTCTCGATTTCGATCGCACGGTCTCCCGCTTCTACGTATTGAGTCTTGCCGGGAAATAAGATATCCGGATAAAGACGTTTGAAGTTGAAAGCCTTTACTTCATGACCTTCTTTTACTAATTCCGTATAGAGCATCCCGCTGAATTGGGCGATACCGCCACGATAGGGATAAATGGGGGAGAGAATAGCGAAACGCATGGTAATTGAAAATTAAGAATTGAAAATTGAAAATTAAGAATCGAGAACTACAGGAGCTGCCCTCCCTTCATTATCAATTCTCAACTTTCAATCTTCAATTAATTAGTATCTGTAATGATCAGCCTTGTACGGTCCTTCTACCGGTACGCCGATATAATCAGCTTGCTTTTGTGATAATGTAGATAATTTCACGCCGATACGTTCCAAGTGTAGGCGGGCAACTTCCTCATCCAAACGTTTCGGCAAACGATATACGCCTACCTCATAGGCCATTTGCCATAAATCCATCTGGGCAAGAACTTGGTTCGTAAATGAGTTGCTCATTACGAATGATGGGTGTCCCGTAGCGCAACCTAAGTTTACCAAGCGTCCCTCTGCCAATAAGAAGATGGAGTTTCCGTTCGGGAACGTATATTTGTCCACTTGAGGCTTGATATTCGTGTGCTTGATATTCGGATAGTTGACAAGCTTATCCACCTGTATCTCGTTGTCGAAGTGACCGATGTTACATACGATCGATTGGTCTTTCATCTGTGTCATATGCTCGATCGTGATGATATCGCAGTTTCCGGTGGTCGTAACGAAGATGTTACCCTCTTTCACGGCCTCTTCCATGGTCGTAACCTCGAAACCTTCCATAGCGGCTTGCAGGGCGCAGATCGGATCGATCTCGGTCACGAGTACACGGGCCCCGTAAGAGCGCATGGAGTGAGAGCAGCCTTTACCTACGTCACCATATCCGGCAACGACTACCACCTTGCCGGCGATCATTACGTCCGTAGCCCGCTTGATGCCGTCCGCCAAAGACTCACGGCAACCGTATAGGTTATCGAACTTGGATTTCGTCACGGAGTCATTAACATTGATAGCCGGAACCAGCAACTCACCTTTCTCCATCATCTGATACAGACGGTGAACGCCGGTGGTCGTCTCTTCCGATACCCCTTTCATCTCGGCTACCGTACGGTGCCAACGGCTGTTATCTTCTTGAAGGATACGATTTAATGTATCCAGGATTACCTGTTCCTCATGATTTCCGCCTTTGCGGTTGATAGTCTCCGCATCGTTCTCCGCACGATAGCCCATGTGAATCAGCAAGGAAGCGTCGCCGCCATCGTCAACAATCATGTGAGGGCCTTTACCTTCCGGGAAACGAAGCGCCATGTCCGTACACCACCAATACTCCTCCAGCGTCTCGCCTTTCCAAGCGAATACCGGTACGCCGTCCGCTGCGATAGCGGCAGCGGCATGATCTTGTGTGGAGAAGATGTTACAGCTAGCCCAGCGAACGTCCGCTCCCAACGCAACTAATGTTTCGATTAACACCGCCGTCTGAATAGTCATATGCAGTGAGCCGGTGATACGTGCGCCTTTCAAGGGTTTCTGATCGGCGTATTTCTGGCGTAGCGCCATTAATCCCGGCATTTCGTGTTCGGCGATCTCGATCTCTTTGCGACCGAATTCAGCCAAACTCATATCTGCCACTTTATAAGGCAGATTAGTTGGAAATAATTGTGACATAAATTAATACTATAAATGGTTGAGACGCAAAGGTACGAAAAAGCGTTGATAGTAGGTGTTCTTTATCTATGAATTTCCATCTAGGGCAGAGGCTTGCCGAGGGGTAGGTGGGTTTGTTACTGCAACCTGCCTTGCAGTAACACTGCAATGCCGTTGCAGTATTGGACTCTCTGTAGTTTTGCGATTTAATGAATACTGAAGGCTCCATCTACCAATAGCGCGTGGCCATCTACGAAGCTCGCTTGCGGGCTGCATAGCCAAAGTACGGCGTTGGCGATCTCTTCCGGTTTGCCGAGCCGCCCTGCGGGAATGTCGCGCACCAGCTCCTTCTCCAAGGAAGGGTCACGCCGCATTAAGTCTTCCGCCATCGGCGTACGGATAACGCCCGGACATACGGCATTGATGCGGATATTCTTTGCCGCATAGTCGATAGCGGCGGTACGTGTCAGTCCGATAACGGCATGCTTACAGGCTATGTAGGCCGCTTGCCCCGGAAATCCCGTGACTCCACCTTGCGATGAGGTGTTGACGATGGCGCCGCCGCCTTGTTTCAGCATTTGCAGGATCTCATAACGCATGCAGTTCCAGACACCTTTCAAATCCACAGCCACGGTACGGTCGAATTCATCGTCGGTGATTTCCGCCATTGGGCGTTGCGGTGTTTGTATGCCTGCGTTGTTAAGAGCCGCATCCAGTCTTCCGTAGGTAGCTACGGTCCAGTCGATCATCTCTTTTACGGCTTGCGTGTTTGATACGTCGCACCGATATGCTACGGCCTTCTGTCCCTCGGCTACTAATTTCTCTACTTGTTCTCCCGGCTCACGGATGTCTGCCAATACGGTTATGTATCCAGCCTTGGCGAAGGCTTCAGCGCAAGCGAGTCCGATACCCATCGCTGAACCGGTTACTAAAGCTACTTTCTCTTCCATTGTCTTTGTCATGATCATTTGATTTACATTTTGTTATTATTTATGTCGCGAAGATAAGGAGGGAGTGGTATAGAGGCTTTGTTATGTGGTTCAAATAGCTTTGTTGTGTGGGCCATTATAAATATTATATATCCTCGGTTGGCGGTACGCCATACGCTATCTTATAGATTTTCGAGAAATGGGAAAGGTTCTTGAAGCCTACCTCGAAACAAATCTCCGAGACCTTACGCCCCCCCTTACGTATCAGCCCATGTGCGGCTTCAAGGCGGCGTCGGATGAGCCATTCCCGGGGCGAGAGAGCGCTACATTTCTTGAAATCACGTTTAAATGTGGAGAGACTGCGTCCCGTATAGTTGGCGATTTCTTCCATGGAAATATCGTTCATATAATTCCGCTCCATAAATTCCAGTATGTCTATCTTCCATGGATCGGTAAAATCGAAGATAGAGGCATATAGATTCTTGTCGGTATTGAGCAACACATAGACGCCCTCGACCATTTTTAGTTGAAGCAATTCGTCTGTCGGTTGGATCTTGGAATTGAAATAAGGGGTCATCGACTCAAACAAGCTTACGATATCGGGACGGTTGGACGGTAGCTTGTAAAGGCTTACCTGATCTCGCTTGGCGTCTTTAGGGAGAATATTTCGATCTAATTTGCTGTAAAAGTCGCGTAGGAACTTCATGGTGAACATCAAGAAGATCGCCTTGAACTGCTCGCCATTCCATGCTTGTTTCGTCATCTGTACGCTGAAGTCCTTGCGGATGAAAGCGCATTCTCCTTTATGTAACCGGGTGATTTGGCCTTTCTCGTCGATTACCATCTCTCCGGAGTATACATACACCAACACATGCGAATGATTCCGGTGCAGGCAGCTCTTTCCGCCATCGAAATACATCGCTAAAAATAAATCCGAGTAACGCAGTGTGTTGATCCCGTCCATCGTTCTTTAGGAAAATGGGCGACACGGGAAGATCGTGCCGCCCATTATGAGGATTTTAAAGTAACTGTTAACTGTCCACTAAATCGTTAGGCCGGCGTGATACCTTGCTCTTGCAATAGTTTCAGCCCGAGGTCTTTCAACTTGAACTTCTGTATCTTTCCGCTTCCGGTCATCGGGAAGGTATCGACGAAGAAGATGTATTTCGGGATCTTATGCCGGGCGATCTTTCCGCGGCAGAAGTCTTTCACCTCTTCCTCCGTAGCCGTCACACCATCGTGAAGGATGATAAAGGCACCCACTTCCTCTCCATATTTCTTGGAAGGAACAGCAGCTACTTGCACGTCTTTCACGCCGGGGAAATGATAGAGGAACTCCTCCAGCTCACGGGGATAGATATTCTCGCCCCCGCGGATAATCATGTCCTTGATACGGCCGGTGATCCGATAGTTGCCGTTCTCGTCTTTCACGCCTAAGTCGCCGGAATGCAGGAAGCCATCCTTGTCGATCGCCTCATTGGTGGCGGCTTCGTTTTTATAGTAACCTTTCATGTTATTATAACCGCGGTTACACATCTCGCCCTGTACACCGACGGGGCATTCCTCGCCAGTCTCCGGATCGATAACCCGTACCTCGGTAAATTCGAACTCATGGCCTACGGTATTATAACGCACCTCGGCCGGATCTTCGATACGGGAGTGGGTCATACCCGGTGAGGTCTCTGTCAATCCATACACGCTGGTTACACGCATATGCATCTTCTCGTCCACGGTTTTCATGAGTTCAACCGGGCAAAGAGAACCTGCCATAATACCGGTACGTAACGACGTGAGGTCGAACATCTCGAACATCGGGTGGTTCAGCTCGGCAATGAACATGGTAGGCACGCCGTACACGGCCGTGCAACGCTCTTTATGTATAGAAGCTAATACCAATAGCGGATCGAATTTCTCGACCATCACTTGCGTACATCCATGCGTCAATACGTTCATGGAAGCTAATACCACACCAAAGCAATGAAAGAGAGGTACGCAGCAACAAAGCTTATCGTCGGCGGTGAATTTCATATGCTCACCCGTCAAGAAACCGTTGTTGGCGATGTTGTAGTGAGTCAACATGACCCCTTTCGGGAAGCCGGTCGTACCGGAAGTATATTGCATATTGACAACGTCGTGGCAATTTACTCTCGCTTTGGCAGCCTCTAACGTCTCATCCTTGATATTTTGTCCGAGGAGCAACATCTCGGGCGTATTGTACATACCCCTGTATTTCTCCTGTCCGATATATACTACATTTCTCAAGCGTGGGAAACGCTTGCTTTTCAAATACCCCCGTTGAGAGGTCTTCAATTCCGGCAACATGGTATAGACCATGTCCACGTAACTTCCATCAAACACGCCGTCTGTGATACACATCGTATGGATATCGGCGTTCTCAACCAGATATTCCAGTTCGCTTTGTTTATAGTTGGTGTTGATCGTGACCAGTACGGCACCGATCTTGGCTCCGGCATATAAGAAAGTCAGCCAATCCGGTACGTTTGTCGCCCATACGCCGACATGTGTGCCATGAGTGATACCGATCGCCAGCATGCCTTTCGCCATGTCGTCCACACGCTTGTTGAATTCGCTCCAAGTGAAACGTAAGTCACGGTCCGAATAAACGATATATTCCTTGTCCGGTGTAGTCTCGGCCCAATGTTCCAGCCATTGGCCAAGGGTTCTGTTATGTAATTCCATAAAACGCTGGATTTAATAAGGTGTATAGACAACTCCTAGGATTCGGGCCTTGTTGTCGGCTGCCGCATGTACATGATGCGCCACGATGGAATCATAATAGATGCTATCGCCTTCCTCTAGGATATAGGTGTTCTTTCCGTAATTGATCTCTACGACGCCATTCAATACGTAGATAAACTCCTCTCCCTCATGCGTGGACAGGATGAAATCCTCGCCTTCCTCGGAGGGAGCGATCTCGATCAAGAAGGGTTCCATATGGCGGCCGGACTTATCTTGCGAGAGCGAGTGGTAATCCATATGCTTGTGCCCTTGTGTCGCGTTGTTCGTGAACCCGATACCATCGGCCTCGCTGTCCTTTTTGCGGCATACGACCGGGCCTAGCTCCGCTTGGTCATCCAAGAATGTACCCAAACGTACCCCTAATACCCGTGCTATTTTGATAAGAGGGGCCAAAGATGGAAAATCCAAGTTACCCTCGATACGTTCGATCTGTTCGATACCTAACCCGGAGCGTTCGGCTACCTCCTCGATAGAGAGTTGTTTCGATTCCCGGATATTTTTAATTTTCGCGCCTATAATTTTGTTGTTTCCCATGTGTATGATTTGTTATTTATAGTCCTGTAATGTTTGATAATTTGATACTAAACGGCGCAAATTTACATTAATATTTTATTATATCTAGGATTAAGACAAATAAAAAGGGCAATACCCATTTGGGATTGCCCTTTTTAATATTTTCGAGTAAGCTTTTTCTTACTTTCTGATACCAAGTTCTTTGATGATAGCGCGGTATCTCTCGATGTCAGTCTTGATCAGATAGTCCAATAAACGACGACGTTTACCTACCAACATCTTCAATGATCTTTCCGTAGCGTAATCTTTGTGATTCACTTTCAAGTGCTCTGTCAAGTGAGAGATACGGAATGTGAACAATGCGATTTGGCTCTCAGCAGAACCTGTGTTAGTAGCTGATTTGCCATACTTTTCAAATAATTCTTGTTTCTTTGCTGAATCTAAATACATGATTCTTTTTACTTTAATAAATTAATACTATGTTATCTAAGCGGTCGCAAAGGTAGGCATTCCTTTTTGATTTGCAATAGATTCTGCTATCTTTTTTGTGTTTTGAAGCATGAATGTCATATATATATCGTAAAAATATCGTATTTTTGCAGCCAATAAATTAGTCTTCAATGCAAAAGATCAGAAACATTGCGATTATCGCGCACGTAGACCACGGCAAAACGACGCTCGTGGATAAGATGTTATTAGCCGGTAAGCTTTTCCGTGAAGGACAGGCAGAACCGGATCAGTTCATGGATAACAATGATCTGGAACGGGAACGAGGTATCACGATTCTTGCCAAGAACGTGTCTATCAATTATAAGGGATATAAGATCAATATTATTGACACTCCGGGCCACGCCGACTTTGGTGGCGAGGTGGAGCGTGTCTTGAATATGGCGGATGGTTGTTTGCTATTGGTAGACGCCTTTGAGGGGCCTATGCCGCAGACTCGTTTTGTTTTGCAAAAAGCGATTCAACTGGGTTTGAAGCCGATCGTGGTAATTAATAAGGTGGATAAGCCGAATTGCCGCCCGTCGGAAGTGCAGGAAATGGTATTCGACTTGATGTTTAGTCTGGATGCTACCGAGGAGCAGCTTGACTTCCCTACTATTTATGGTTCCGCCAAGCAGGGCTGGATGTCCGAGGATTGGAAGGAGCCGAAAGAGGATATCGCGGCTGTGCTTGATGCGATCATCAAGTATATCCCCGAACCAAAGATGTTGGAGGGTACTCCGCAGATGTTGATTACTTCTTTGGATTATTCTAAGTATGTAGGTCGTATCGCCGTAGGACGTGTACACCGTGGCGAGTTGAAAGAGGGCCAAGATGTCATGCTTTGTAAGCGTGATGGTAGTATGGTGAAATCGAGGATCAAGGAAGTGGATGTATTTGAGGGCTTGGGACGTACGAAAGTTGATTCCGTGCAGTCCGGGGATATTTGCGCTATTATCGGTATCGATGGTTTCGAGATCGGTGAGACAATCGCCGACGTGAACGAGCCGGAGCCATTGCCAACGATCGCTATCGACGAGCCTACGATGTCTATGCTTTTCACGATCAACAATTCTCCGTTCTTTGGTAAGGATGGTAAGTTTGTTACTTCCCGTCATATTTTTGACCGTTTGCAGAAAGAATTGGATAAGAACTTGGCTTTACGCGTAGTTCCTACTGATTCCGCTGATTCTTGGTTGGTATATGGCCGTGGCGTGCTTCACTTGTCTGTATTGATCGAGACGATGCGTCGTGAGGGATACGAGTTGCAGGTAGGTCAGCCTCAGGTTATCATCAAGGAGATCGATGGTGAGAAATGTGAGCCGGTAGAGCAATTGACGGTGAATCTTCCGGAGGAATGCTCTAGCCGTATTATCGATATGGTAACGAAGCGTAAGGGCGAGATGACCATGATGGAAAGCAAGAATGGTCGTATGCACTTAGAGTTCACAATTCCTTCCCGTGGTATTATCGGTTTGAACAACGCCGTATTGACCGCCTCTGCCGGTGAGGCTATCATGGCACACCGTTTCTTGGAATATCAACCGTGGAAGGGTGATATCGAACGACGTATGAATGGTTCGATTATCGCTATGGAGACAGGTCAGGCTTTCGCTTATGCCCTGAATAACTTGCAATCCCGCGGGCGTTTCTTCATCGCCCCGGGCGAGGAGGTTTACGCTGGACAGGTGGTTGGTGAGCATACCAAGGACAATGACTTGGTGGTAAATGTTACCAAATCCAAGAAGTTGACGAATATGCGTGCCTCTGGTTCGGACGACAAAGTTTCCTTGGCTCCTCCTATCGTATTCAGCCTAGAGGATGCGCTTGAGTACATCAAGGGCGATGAGTACGTAGAGATCACCCCGAATAATATGCGTATGCGTAAGATCATCTTGGATGAGACAGAGCGTAAGCGCCAAGGTAGATAATATATTCTTCTATTAATAGATACAAAAAACGGCGGGCCTTTAAAAAGCTCGCCGTTTTTTATATGATGTTAGGATTTTAGAGATCCTTCAATGAGTGTGTATCCTTCATTCTTTATTTTCCGGATCTTTCTTCTCTTCATCCGGAGTGGTAAATTGTATCACTAACGATTCATCTTTAGGAGTCTCATACCAATCTCCATGTGCCTTTCGGTAATCTTGGTCAAAATTATAAGCTTCGTCGATGCTTTTATTCTCTATACACCAACGGAAAGGTTGACTTTCCGAATAAGGAATATCCAATACATATGGGTATAGATCCGTATTCTTGACGTTTTTACTTACCGGTCCCTTCCCGTTATCAATGTAAGGCATGATCAGCTGAGTCGCACTATATGTTAATGTCTTTGTAATCCCACTTTCCGGTTCCTTGTCGAATTTTCTCACATTGACATATCCATTGACATCGGAGAAAAAGGGAGTTAGTCCATTGGCGTCCTTAAATCCAAATTGGTTGTGGAATGTACAGCCTTTAGCCAGTAACTGGGCATAAACATCTGCGGTACTCTTATCGGTATATGCTGTGATATTATAATATATGACAGCGTCATTGAAATCGAAATCGCCTTGGTTTGGATAATTATCTTCGAACAAGAGGAATCCTTTCTTGTTCGTTTGCGATTCTATGACGGGAGGGGTTACCGGCTCTGCCGGCTCGATGGCAACGGGATTACTTTCGATTAGACAAAGCATATCGTTGTAGTCTCCATCATAGGCCCTATAGTTTGGGCAGCGATTTTCCATTCCCAGTACATTTCCTTCAAAATCACCTTCTTGAATGTGGTGAATGAAGCCGTTTGCTACGTTTTTCTCTATTTTGAAAGAGGAATTACCATATTTTAAGGTATGGCCTACGTAATTATGGGAGAATGTCCCATTATCTGGTACTTTATTGTTATCCGGCCCATTTAATGCCGGAGTGGAGAACTGTGGACGGTCTGTGCCTCGATATACGAAGCCGACGTTGAGCCCCTTGTCGAATCTTCCCAAGGGTATTCGGGTATATTCTCCTGCTTGGGCCTTTGGCTGTTCTTCTTTGGAGTAGAATATATAATTATCGCCTTGGTTGATCGTATTGAAGTCAGTGACTTGGATAGCACCATTAGTTTTTCCATAGAAGGTGCAGTCATCTAAAGTAAGGTTCTCCATCTTCTCGGAGGGATATGTATAGAACCAAATTTTACCATGCATATTACTGTTGCCTTTGGACATTCCTCCGTCGCTTATATAGGTTAGCCAAATATCCGCTTTCTCAAAGCTACTGGTAAAAACGGTTTCCGTGATTTTTAGATCAGAACATCTATATAAATCTTCGCTTTTCACATTGTATGACTTTTCCGGGAAGTATTTGTTATTGATCAGATGAAGGACTTCATCACTGATCGCATTTGTAGCCCGTAAACTGCTTTTGGTTCCGCTACCGATCGTGATATCCTTTACATCGCTCTCGATAAGTTCCCCATCCCCTCTTAGGATATAGAGTTTCTTTACGTGTGTAGGTACTTCCAGAGCCATAAGGATCGGAGTTTTACCAATTAAATAAGGATCTTTGACTAAAGAGCCTTCCTCATAAGGATATTCATAATAAATAGAATATAGGGTCCCTTCATGCTGAGAAGATATGTTAACCTGTATGTTCTCGAAATTCTCGAACTGGGCTATGTAATCTTCTTCTTCTTTGGTAGGTTCTTGAGGATCTACCGAGGGGTCTTCTCCTTGATAAATGTCATGCTTAACGCATGATTCCATAAGGAAGAGCAGACAAAATACCCACACCATTTGTTTCCAGATTTGTGATCTCATAATTTCTTTACCCTATTTGATTAATATTTACAACAACTTTATTGAATTTTGCAAATCTACGGATTTATTTTATAAAAAGTCATTGATAATCAATATTTATTTTGAAGTGTTGCAATATTCTGAAATATAGGCTTGAGTGGGTGGAATATAAAAAAACCCCATCCAAAAGGATGAGGTCTTTTTCTTATTTAGAAAGAATATTTTCTAATTATTTTACTAAAGCTGAGAAGTCAGAGTTAGTCGCATATTTAGCGAACTCTAAGTCGATAGCAGCTTCCTTAGCCAAGCTCTTGTCAGCAGCGATAGCGGCCTTCAAGTTGCTTACTACACCGTTAGCGTCGTTTGTACGAGCAGCAACAACAGCCTTCAAGTAAGAGGTGATAGCATCAGGTTTAGCAACACCGTTCAAAGTCTGAGAAGCCTTGCTGTAATCCTTAACCAAGATCTGAGCCAAAGCAGCGTTGTTAGTCTTAACAGAACCGAAAGAGTTAACAGCCTTAGCATATTCGCCTTGCTCTAAGTAAAGAACGCCAAGAGCCTCGCTCAATTCGTTTACGCCGGCAGCGTTACCGAACAATTGTTGAGCCTTAGCTTGGTCACCCTTCGTTAATGCGATCAAACCTAAGTTCATGTTAGCGGAAGCGTTATTCTTAACAGAGTTAGACTTGTTAAACATTTGCTCAGCCTTAGCCAAATCACCAGCCTTGAATGCCATCATACCGATGTTGTTCCAAGTGCGGTAGCAGTTAGGATACAATTCAGAAGCTTTTGTATAGATAGCCATCTTCTCACCGTCGTTGTTAGTCAATGTAGCGGCGTAAAGGATTTCCTCGATATTCAACTCAGAAGGATTGCTCTTAGCCAAAGCGCTGATCTCGTCGTCAGACTTACCGATGATCTCGATGTTAGCGGTCAAACGAGAACGACGTAATTGCGGAAGGATAGTCTCAGCCAAGTCAGAGTAAACAGCGGAGATATTCTTGATTTCTTTCTCTCTTGTCTCAGGATCTTGGTACATAGAGATCACACGCAATACTAAGTCTTTATCTTGCAAGTTAGAAGCAGAAACTAATTCCTTGAAGCCTTCCCAGTCTTGAGCTGTGTAACGAGCGTCAACCGGAGCGTCAACTTTCATCTTCTTCAATTCCTTGTTCAAATATTTCGTAGTGTTTCCTTCACGATTCTCAGCCAACGTGTTGTTCAATTTGAAACCACCATCAGGAGAAGCGTAAGCGCTGATCTCGATAGCTACATTCTGGTTCGGAGCCTCGTCTGCGTTCTTAACAAGATCTTTCCATTCTTTGATAGCGTCAGAATTCAATTCTTGAGCGCGAAGGTTAGCTTGTTGGATCAAGAACATGATGTTAGCGTCATGAGCCTCTTTGATAATACGTTGGAATTTATCAGCTGCGATAGCTGCTGTAGCAGTAGCTGCGTCTGCCAATTCGGAAGTAGCGATAACGCCTTCACCGATCTTTACGTCCGGCAATTTAACAGTCTTGTTTTTGATCTTCGCGTCGAAAGTCAAATACAATTCTGATTTTTTCATCTCGGGTTTGTAAGTGAAAGAAGACTTCATAGTTACGTTAGCGCCTTCTTTTTGAGGGATTACTTGGTTGTTACCTTTTACTTTCTCACCTTGGTAAGTGTAAGAAGTGCCCCAAGCTTCGCCACCCTGGTAACGCAATACCGGAGTTACAGTTACAACAGCTTTCTTGTTGAACCATTTAGCGGGGAAAGTCGCGTTGATCGTTACAGGAACTTTGCCTCCGATAGCCTCTAGCGGCTGCGGCTCTGCTTTAATGTACTGTTCTGCCAACGGTTTCAACTTGTTTGAACAAGAAGAAAGAGTTAAAATGGCTGCCAATACGAAGAATGGCAATAAAAACTTTTTGTTCATAATCTTGATGTAAGTTTAAAATGTTACTATGTTAATATATTCACTTCCAAATTATCCCTTAGCCATTATCGTGCAAAACTAAAGTATTTTTTTGTTATGGATAGCAAAGAAGCGATAAAATCTTTTTAATTAATACTTATTAATGAATCCTAGGCTTGTTTTATACATAAAATATGGGTAGAATTATTGAAAAAATATGGCTGTGTACCTCTTGCCATTCTTTTCAATGGATGGTTTCCCAGAACTCTTATTGTATATTTTTTGATTAAAATATAATCTTTTGTGTATAATGCTCCTCGCCATAATGCACGGTTAGAAAGTAGACTCCAGATGTTAATTTTAGGAAATGGAGTGTAGCTTGCCTGTCCGTGATCTCTCCGTTTTCCGACACTTTTCCTTGTGCCGAGTGCAATGTATAAGTCGCTTTCTCCATTCCATCCGGCAAAACAAGGTGTACCATGCCTTTCTCCGGACCGAGATGAATGAGTACCTGCTCGTTCGCCTCGAGCTTTTCGTTGCTGATGGGGTTACCGTATTGAATGACGGGATCGATAAACAAGGAGGTGCTAAAACCTGCTTGCGTATATTCGGTAGCTTGTCTCCAGCCGTTTTTATCATGAACCCAAGCCGTATTCCGGGTCGTTTTGCCTTTGGGCAAATTGTAAGCGGAGAAATACGTGTTCTCCGGGACGCTCTTGAGCTTATAGCCGATGTAGAACTTTCCGCTGACGTTCACGGGCTTGGAGAAATGGATATAACTTTCCTGTGACCGATTTAGGGATTTAGCGGTCTCAATAAACGTATCGTCCAATATCGATTTATTGCTATAGGTGGGTTGGAATGTCTCCGTATATAATAATGTAGAGGGCTTAGAGTCGCCGCTGTAAACGGTAACTTCCACTTCCATCTGTTTGTAATTCGCTCCGGCAGGCGGTGTTACGAAATAAGCTCCGTATAAGGTACCCGCTTCGGCTACTTGGTAAGCTTCCGCATATTCAGTGATATTGGCGGGGTTGTTCCCGAATAAATACGCTTTTTCAGACCCGGGATAGAGCGTACATTCGGCGTTTTCTTGATTACCGGAGTCATAGATGTTGCTCAACCGGAAACAAGGGGCTGATTTATACGGATCAAGTCCCTCACAAACCTTGGTCTCGTCATTGGACGGGTTCAGCCAATATTTGAGCTGTCTCTCGGGGGTATCGATTGCGTCCCATGGTTTCATCAAAGAGAAGAAGTAATCATCCTTCGGGCTATTCTCGCTGGACTGCCCGCCGGATAACGCTCCGATAATCTCTCCGTCGGCATTGAATAAAGGAGATCCGGAGGAACCGCTGGCCGTATAACCTACTTCCCAAGTCTTGACATGCCAATGAGCGTTCTTGTAAAAAATCATGTTTGGATCTGTCAAGGTAAAGGGAGCCAGATCCTCATCGGATATACTGATTCGCTTTACCGAGTATTGGGGATGTTGGATGCACGTATAGGGGGCAGGTCCTACCTCTTGTGCGTTCCAGCCCGCGTAATAAGGCCTGTAATAAACCGGAGGTGTGGCGGTAAGTTCCAACAAGGCCATGTCTGCCATTTCATTAACCGCCTTGAAGTAAGTGGATGCGGTAGACATCTCTTCTGTTCCCCTTAGGATCGGGTCGCAGAAAGGACTGTTGAAGTTGAAAAAGCAGACGATGCTTCCGGCTATTTTCTCATAATCGGGGTTTTTCATCGTGAATTGCTTGTTCAGGCAATGGGAGGCGGTGAGTAGATAAGGCTTTCCGTCATTGTCCGTATTATTTATCAGGGTGCCCGTGCACCCTACGCTTCCGTCTATGATCAGGAGAACGACGCTTTGCCCCCATTGGGCGTAATCGTTTGTCCCATCTTGATAGCAAGCTAACGGTGGAATTTTACCGATCAGTGAGGTGTTGTCTCCCGGTTCTAACCCCCGCAAGCTCCGGTAGCCATGGTTGACTTCCCCGACGGTCAGTCTTCCTTGAAAAGAGGCGTTGGCCGGTTCTTGATATTCTATGATCAGGCGATCCCCTTGGATAGGAGAGACCGGCAATAGGTTTAACTCCGAGTTGTTTAGGTGATTGAACGAGCCTAATATCTGTGTCTGGTCCTCATTATATAGGAAGAGCTGGGCGCCTTCGGGCAGTTCATATTCCGTGAAGAGCACGTTGATGGAAAGGGCCCCGGGCGAGTAGATCCCGAGTCTCCATACACGTGTCCCATCCGGCCCGGTGAAAGTTACGCCCGAGTTGTACCGATTGTAATCCGTTATGAATTTATAGGCAAAACGGAAACCGCTTCTTAGGTCGCTCTCATTCAGCGAGTCGATACGCAATTCCTCTTGAACGTCGAACGGAGGCATTTCTTTAAACATCTGTCCGTTTGTACTTCGCATGAGCGATAGCGGAAGCGGGCGGCCTCCGTGGCTAACCTGCGCTTTCAGATTTCCTTGAAAACCGAGCATCGTTAGCAGGAATATAATGTATAAAGAGGTCAACTTTTTCATATCGGGCAAATATAACTATATTTCTTTACCCCATGATCTATATATCAAGTTTTTTCGCTAAGTTTGCCAATCGAAAAGTACGGACAAACTTAAATAAAACCAATATATAATTAAATTCTAAAGATATGGCAACACCTCCGTTTCACTACGAGCCGATGTTCCAAAAGGGACCGGACACAACAGAGTATTATTTGCTTACAAAAGATTATGTTTCCGTTTCTGAGTTTGAAGGAAAACCGATCTTGAAAGTCGCTAAAGAAGGTTTGACCGCTATGGCTAACGCCGCTTTCCGCGACGTATCATTCATGCTTCGCCGTTCTCACAACGAGCAGGTCGCTAAGATCCTAAGCGATCCGGAAGCTACGGACAACGATAAGTACGTGGCCTTGACATTCCTTCGCAACGCCGAGGTAGCGGCTAAAGGCGTACTTCCTTTCTGCCAAGATACCGGTACGGCTATTATCCACGGCGAGAAGGGCCAGCAGGTCTGGACCGGTTACTGTGATGAAGAAGCGCTTTCCTTAGGTGTTTACAAGACCTACACGGAAGAGAACCTTCGTTACTCCCAGAACGCTCCGCTGAATATGTACGATGAGGTAAATACGAAATGTAACTTGCCGGCCCAGATCGATATCGAGGCTACGGAAGGCATGGAGTATGAGTTCCTTTGCGTGACAAAAGGAGGTGGTTCCGCCAATAAGACTTATTTATACCAAGAGACAAAAGCGATCTTGAATCCGGGTACATTGGTTCCCTTCCTCGTAGAGAAGATCAAGACATTGGGTACGGCCGCTTGTCCTCCGTATCATATAGCGATCGTGATTGGCGGTACTTCCGCTGAGAAGAATTTATTGACGGTGAAGTTGGCTTCTACCCGTTTCTATGATAGCTTGCCTACGACCGGTAGCGAGGGTGGCCGTGCTTTCCGCGACGTGGAGTTGGAGAAAGAGGTATTGGCCGCCGCCCAGAATATTGGCTTGGGCGCTCAATTCGGTGGTAAATATCTGGCACATGATGTTCGCATCATCCGTTTGCCTCGCCATGGCGCTTCTTGCCCGGTAGGTTTGGGTGTAAGTTGCTCCGCGGACCGTAATATTAAATGTAAGATCAATAAGGAAGGTATCTGGATCGAGAAGTTGGATAGCCATCCCGGCGAATTGATTCCGGAGGAACTTCGTCAAGCGGGTGAGGGCGACGCTGTCAAGATCAACTTGAACCAACCGATGGCGGATATCTTGAAGGAATTGGATAAATATCCAGTATCTACTCGTTTGTCATTGAACGGAACGATCATCGTGGGCCGTGATATCGCTCACGCTAAGTTGAAGGAGCGTCTGGATCGTGGCGAGGATCTTCCCCAATACATCAAGGATCATCCTATTTATTACGCGGGCCCGGCTAAGACTCCGGCAGGTATGGCTTGTGGCTCTATGGGCCCGACGACCGCGGGTCGTATGGACTCATACGTTGACTTGTTCCAGAGCCATGGCGGTAGCATGATCATGTTGGCGAAGGGTAACCGTAGCCAGCAAGTTACGGACGCTTGTAAGAATCACGGCGGTTTCTACCTAGGATCTATCGGTGGCCCTGCGGCTATCCTGGCTCAGAACAATATCAAGAGCATCGAGTGCGTGGAATATCCGGAATTGGGTATGGAAGCGATCTGGAAGATCGAGGTAGAGAACTTCCCCGCATTTATCTTGGTAGATAACAAGGGTAATGACTTCTTCAAGCAGATCAAGCCTCGTTGCTGATTCCTTGATCGGTAAAGATAAATGAAAAGCGGTATCCGGCGGCAAGCTGGATACCGCTTTTTTCTAAAAAAAAAGTCGTACGTGTTTTTTTAATAGGTTAATCCCACGATCCACAGCGGTAGTTTCTTGCCGGTGGCGAACTCCATATTGTCAGCCAAGATGAAGGAATCGGGGAGATCCGCTATTTGCTTGAATGTTTTATCCGCTCCTCCTACCTCGAAGGTGTAGGCATGGTCTACGATAAAGTCACCTTTTGTTTTTCCATATTCCACGTTATGATTTACGGATAACTGGTTGACGACAAAAGTTTCCCTTGCCGTCCCGATCTGTACGGGAGCGGAAGCTATGGCGTACAATAGGTTGGGATTCTGTAGGTAAATCTTATCCGGTTTTTGCATCTTTTTGACAGATAGTAAATCCGAGTACAATAACTTGAGCAATTCCGCCTTGTCCAAATTCTGTAAGTAATTGATGACAGAGTTTCGGGAAAGTCCGATCATTCCCGCTAGTTTCGTGATGTCCAGCTCATAAGGAACAGAGGTAGCTAAGATACCCATCAAAGCCTTTAGCTTCCGTGTATAGGCAGGATCTACGCCACACAGCAACGGGAGTTCCTGCTCAATAATGAGATTGACCACATTCTCGATATTAATATAATAATCTTCTCTGTTACCCGTAAAAAAGGGGTAATACCCTTCGTGGAGATATTCGTTAAACATTTGTACGGGGCGACATTTCTCATTTATTTCCCGGCAAATGTTTCCCGGATTTTCCAGTATCGTTTGTAGGGAATAGACAGGTATATCAATTTGCTTATAGAACATGAGAAATTCCCGGAAGGAAAGTCCGTACATATTATATGGTAGGCAACGTCTGGAAAGATCGGCATCCGCATTCAATATATTCAATAGGGAAGAACCGCTAAAAACAATTCGTAGAGATGGATACAGGTCGTAGGCCTCTTTTATCTCTTTACTCCAAGTGGGATATTTATGTACTTCATCAAGGAATAATTGTTTTCCTCCTTGCAAATAGAACCGCTCAATCAGTTCAGATAGGGTGTGATTACTGAAATAGATGCTGTCGAGCGTGCAATAAAGTACCTCCCTGCTTCCCGGCTGGAAATTCAGTTTGATGTATTGCAACATGAGTGTTGTTTTTCCGACACCCCTTGATCCTCTGATGGCGATCAGAGGATTATCCCAGTGAATTTGGTTCATGAGTTCCCTTATGATATGGGTACTCGTTTGTGCCAGTAATCGTTCTTGTTTAATAAATAGACTATCCATACGCTGATTGAATGAATGACAAATATACGATTTATTCAAGATAGATAGCAAAAAGTACATGGATTTGTTAAGGGCAAAAAGCAAATCTGGTGTTTTTTTGTTAAGAGTAAAAAGCAAAACCTGTAAGTATCCGGTCGTAGCGTACTTTGCGTATTGGCTTTCAAAAGTTTGTATAAATATCAATGAAACTATTACACTTTAATTTTTTACCTTTGTTGCGTTTAAGTGATAAAACAGATTTCCAATGCCTCGTATATACATCCTCTTGATGTCGGTCTTGATCTCGGCTTTTTATGCTTGCGATCATCGGGGGAAGCCTTACCCCGCTACCCTGTCACGGATCGAATCCCTTGCGGATACAAATCCGGAGGAAGCCCGCCCTTTGTTGGATCGATTGCGGGATAGCCTTTCGTCCTTTGATGAGGAACAGCGTATGTATTATGACTTGCTCGACTTGAAGGTCAATGATAAGATGTATGTCCGGCATACTTCTGATTCTTTGATCAAACGAATCACCGCTTTCTATGAGACATATGGCGATCGAGACAAATTACTAGAGTCTTATTACTATATGGGCCGTGTCTACCGGGATTTGAATGATGCCCCGGAAGCGTTGAAGTATTTCCAAAAGGCATTGGATGTGGCGGGGGATACGAGAAAGTACCGATTATTGTCCAATGTCTATTCGCAGATGGGGATGCTTTATGATTATCAGAATGTATATGAAGAGGCGATCCGTATGTATGAGAAAGCGGCTGAGTATAAATTACTGAAAGGAGATAGTACTAGTTTTTCTCTTGTGCTGAGAGATATTGCCCGAGTATATGATATGGTCGATAAGAATGACAGTGCGCTTCTCTATTTTCAAAAAGCGGCAATTATAGCGAATGAAACAGGAAATAGACATCGATATTCCGGTATATTGACTGAGCTGGGTGATCTTTACCGGGAATTGGTAATGTATGATAAAGCTTTGGAATGTTTGTCTGAATCATTAAAAGATTCCGTAGACCGGAATATGTATCCTACTTATTCGGTTTTGGGGAATACTTATTTAGAACTCAATAAATTGGATTCTGCCGATTACTATTTAAGAAAGTGCCTGGATAGTCCTAACTTACATGTTAGAGACGCTATTTATGAGTACTTGTCGCTTTTGTATGAGCGTCGGTTGAATTATCGGGAGGCTATTCGCTATGTCCGTCTTGGCCAGCAAGTGCAAGATTCCATCCGCAAGATAACCGATTCGGAGGAAATCCGTAAAATGACCTCTTTATATAATTATCAAAAGCGGGAAACTGAGAATTTACGGCTAAAGGGCGAGAATGACCGGATGCAGATTCGTATTTACCGGATATTATCCTTGTTCGGATTGGGGCTTTCGATAACCTTATTGTTTATATATAGACTGAAACGGCAGAAAGAGCGGTTGGCTAGGCAGTTTGAGGCGCTTCAGCGGGAAAAGCAAGAACAATATGAGAGAAGTTTTCAATATGTAGAAGCGAATAACGCGAAATTGAATGAATTGGGAACCTTACTATCTAAAGACCATGAAGATACAAATTCATTGCTTCATGTGCGAAAAGAACTTTTGCAAGTGACCAATGAACAAATACAGTTGCGGCGTACCGAGCGTGATTTGTTAGAGTCGGATTTAAGGCATTCGGATATCTATATGAAATTCCATTCCACGAATGAGGCAGATCAGATAATCAGGGAAGAAGATTGGAATGCTTTACGGAAGGAGTTAGATAAGACATACAATAATTTTACGAATCGTCTATATCAGCTATACTCGGGAATGTCATTGATAGAACTCCGGATTTGTTACTTGATAAAGATATCAGTCAAGGTAACTGATATGGCAAAAATCTTGGGTCGCTCCAAACCCTCCGTATCCTCATCCCGTAAACGGCTTTATAAAAAAATAAAGGGAGAGGATGGAACCCCGAATGAACTGGATGAATTAATCGCTGGTCTTTAGCCTTATACAACTCTGCGAACAAAAAGCGAACAAAAAGCGAACAGTGTTTTAGCCCCGAATCCAACCTTATCGGATACTTTTGCAGTCAAAAAATGAATGGGATGAAAAGAATTTTACTTTTGACTTTGTTGAGTTGCGTGGGCTTGTGTACACAAATATTGAGTGTTTTTGCCCAACAAGGAGAGAAAAGTGTCGGGATAAATGTGGGTTACGGCACAGCAAGTAGTTTTGAGTCGTTTCGCTTAGGTGCTGAGTTCAATTGGAACGCAACGGATCATATTCGTTTGTCGCCTTCTTTCGATTGCTATTTTGCCAGTAGTACCTCTTATGTGGTTAGTGCGGATGTACATTATTTATTTCCGATAAAAAACACATGGCAGGTTTATCCTTTGCTGGGAGTCACTTATACTCATTTCATGACTAATGAATTTGGGGGAAATATTGGAGCTGGTGTGGAATATCCGATTTCCTCGTCTTTTTATGTAAGTGCCGAAGGGAAATACCAGCTTACGAAGGATTTCCAGCAATTTGCTTTGGCGGCAGGTGTAGCCTATAAGTTTTAATAGGTCATTTGATACATCGTTCGACGGAGTATAAAGACTAAATTCGTTGGGAGAACGAGATATAAGAACTTCTTAGGAGATGGTAACGTCCTATAAAATAAAATCCCGGATAGCGTTTAATCTACCCGGGATTATATATTAATGTATAAGACCTTATCTTAGTTTCTGTACTCCCTGCGAGGCCCGCAATCATTACGATCTTGATGAGGACCACGGTCTCCAGACGCTTCCAGCCGATCTCGGAAATGTGAAGCAGATCATCCTTGCCCGATATAAACTCAACGAACGTACCGTAAGGCATAAGAGAAGCGTTATCCCTCAAAAGGCATGTTTGGCAACATGATCCTAAATTATCAGTAGTACTTACCTTGCCAACGCAGTATATCTTCTATGCCACTTGCAGTATATATCCCATGGATAAGTAAGTAGTACTGACTTTTCCGGCATGAGAAAAGCGTTTCCCTTAGGCGAACAAATAGTTTCTCCTAGGGAAAACTAAAGTTTCGTAAGCACAAAACTAAGGTTTCCTCATGAGGAAACAAATGTTTCCATAGCGGAAAACTTTTGTTTTATACCAAGAAAAACTATAAATGTCAATTAATCAGTTTTTTAGATGATATATGAAGCATGACCAAATAGATAGCTTGCCGGCTAAGCAATGTCTCCGTCTTCGGTCGCTTCTTGAAAAAGATAGGACTAATAATACGGTTGGCGAGTAGGGGACGGTGGTGTTTTGTGATTGAAAAGTAGTAAATGGTTGTAGATACGAGCCAATAGTGGTAGATGCTATTTATCTACCACCACCCGATAAATAACTTATGACCAATTGATTATAGCTATAGTTGTAGGTGTGGTAGATGATTTGATAAAAAAATCCCGGATAGTGTTTAATCTACCCGGGATAATATATAATGTATAAGACCTTATCTTAGTCTCTGTACTCCCTGCGAGGTCCGCGATCACCACGATCCTGACGAGGACCACGGTCTCCACGATCTTGGCGAGGTCCACGCTCACCTCTTTCTGGTCTTGGCGGACGTTCCTCGTAACCTTCCGGTTTCGGAAGCAATACCTTGCGGGAAAGTTTGAACTTGCCTGTTTTCGGATCGATATCAACCAACTTGACAGAAACCGTATCGCCTTCCTTCAAGCCGGCTTGCTCAACGGTCTCCAGACGTTTCCAATCGATCTCGGAAATGTGAAGCAAACCATCCTTACCCGGCATGAACTCAACGAATGCACCATAAGGCATGATAGAGGAAATCTTTCCTTCATAAACCTCTCCGATCTCAGGAACAGCGACGATAGCCTTGATCGCCTTGACAGCCGCGTCGATCGTAGCCTTATTCGTGCCGGAGATCTCGATCTTTCCTACGCCGTCTACCTCATCGATAGATACCGTAGCTCCCGTTTTCTCTTGGATACCTTGGATGATCTTACCGCCCGGGCCGATTACCGCACCGATGAATTCCTTACCGATAATCATCGTCTCGATACGAGGTGCATGAGGTTTCAAATCCTCACGAGCTTCCGGTTGAGCCTCCAAGATCTTGCCCAAGATATGCATACGACCCTCTTTAGCTTGAGCCAAAGCATTCTCAAGGATCTCGTAAGACAAACCGTCTACCTTGATATCCATCTGAGTTGCCGTGATACCGTCTTTCGTACCCGTTACCTTGAAGTCCATATCACCCAAGTGATCCTCGTCGCCTAAGATATCAGACAAGATCGCGTAGTTCGTACCCTTGTTCTCGGAGATCAATCCCATAGCGATACCGGATACCGGTTTCTTCATCGGGACACCTGCGTCTCTCAACGCCAAGGTACCGGCGCAAACCGTAGCCATAGAAGAAGAACCGTTAGACTCCAAGATATCGGAGATTACACGTACTACATACGGATAGTTGTCCGGGATCATACGTTTCAGCGCACGGTGAGCCAAGTTGCCGTGTCCGATCTCACGACGGCCTACGCCACGTGTTGCTTTGGCCTCGCCTGTGGAGAATGGGGGGAAGTTATAATGTAAAAGGAAACGCTCGTATCCATGGTTCAATACGTCGTCTATCATTTTCTCATCAGACTTCGTACCTAAAGTTACCGTAGATAAAGACTGTGTCTCTCCACGTGTAAAGATAGCGGAACCGTGAGGACCCGGCAGGCAATCTGTCTCGATCCAGATCGGACGGATCTCGGTAGTCTTACGACCATCCAAACGCTTACCCTCATCAAGGATGGCACGGCGCATAGCCTCTTTCTCTACATCGTGATAGTAGCGACCGATCATTTCCAGTTTCTCGTCCGTCAACTCCTCCTCGGAGAATTGAGCCTTGTATTCTTCTACGATTTTCTCGAATGCCTCGCTGCGTTCGTGCTTGCCGCTACCAGATGTGGCTACGGCGTAAGCCTTGGCGTAACATTTGTCGTGTACGTCCTTGCGCAACTCGTCATCGTTTACCTCGTGGCAATATTCACGTTTTACCAATTTGCCGCAAGCCTCGGATAATTCCAATTGAGCCTTGCATTGTACCTTGATAGCCTCGTGAGCGACCTTGATAGCCTCAAGCATCTCAGATTCCTGAACCTCGTTCATTTCACCCTCAACCATCATGATGTTGTCTATGGTAGCGGCAACCATGATGTCGATATCAGCTTTCTCCAATTCTGCGGAAGTTGGGTTGACGATGTATTTTCCATCCGTACGAGCTACGCGAACCTCAGAGATCGGTCCGTTAAAAGGAATATCAGAAACTGCCAAAGCGGCGGAAGCGGCCAAACCTGCTAATGCGTCCGGCAAATCTTCGCCATCAGCGGAGAACAATATAATATTTACATATACCTCAGCGTGGTAGTTGTCTGGGAAAAGAGGACGCAACGCACGGTCTACTAAACGAGATGTGAGGATTTCATAATCAGAAGCTTTTCCTTCTCTTTTTGTAAAACCTCCGGGGAAACGTCCAAAAGCGGAGTATTTCTCTTTGTATTCTACTTGCAACGGCATGAAGTCAACACCCGGGTTCGCGTCTTTAGCGGCACAAACAGTGGCGAGCAACACGGTGTTGTTCATACGAACGGTAACCGCTCCGTCCGCCTGTTTGGCCAATTTCCCGGTTTCGATGGTAATGGTTCTTCCATCACCTAACTCGATCGTCTTGTTAATTGGATTAAGCATAATCTTTTTTCTTATTTTTCTATCTGTCAAAAATTGGTGCAAATGTAATGAAAGTTTACCTGTAATTGCATGAAAATGAAAAGAAATAACAGTCTTAAAGCACTTTTTTTGAAAAAAGCCTTGAAGAAATACGGAATAATAGTGCCACAATTGTAAAATAATGTATATTTGCACCGGATTAGTAATATAGACAAACTGGAATAATGAAACAAATATCTACGAATTTACTAGCTGTGCTGTGTGTTATGTTGCTTTTGTTCACGGCTTGTAAGAAGAATTCTGATTTTACGGTGGAAGGTGTAGTGTCCGGCGCAGACGGCCAGATGATGTATCTGGAGAATGTAGGTGTGTCGACGGTAGAGTTGATGGACTCCGTAAAACTGACGGCGGCCGGTAAATTCAGCTTTACGAAGCCTCGTCCGGCATTCCCGGATTTTTATCGCTTGCGTCTGAATAACCAATTGATCAACTTCTCGGTAGATTCTACGGAGACGATCTCGTTCGTGGCCGATGCCGGGACTTTCGCTACTTCTTATAGCGTGGAGGGCTCAGAGAATTGCAAGGCGATCAAGAATATTACTTTGGCTCAATTAGATGCGAACCAAGCGATCCATCGTTTACGGAAAGAATCTGAGTCCGGTCTGTTGGCGGATTCCGTATATTCCCGCCAGGTGCTCGAGGCCGCCGAGGCTTATAAGGACGTGGCTCGTAAGTATATTTATTCCGCCCCGATGTCCGCTGCCGCTTACTTTGCCTTGTTCCAGCAAATTGACGGCTTGCTGTTCTTCGATTTGTATGACAAGAACGACTCGAAGGCTTATGGCGCCGTAGCCACCAGCTTCGATCACTATTATCCGGAAAGCCCTCGTGCTAAGCATCTGTATAACTTGGCTCTTCAATCGATAAAGGTGATTCGTAGCCAGCGCCCGATGGACTTGGATAAGGTGGAGAAGAAAGAGGTTAGTTTCTTGGATATCGAGTTGCCGGATGTACATGGGGAAAACACGAAATTGTCTTCTGTCGCTACAGGTAAGGTGGTGTTGATCAACTTCACGGCCTATATGTCCGAATGGTCTCCTGCCTTGAATATGGAATTTGGCGATTTATATACGAGGTACCACGATAAGGGCTTGGAGATTTACCAGATCTCTTTGGATAGTGATCTTCACTTCTGGAAGAACGCCGCTTCTAATTTACCTTGGGCTTGCGTGCGTGATCCACAGTCGGTTTACTCTCAGACCGCAGCGTTGTATAACGTGAAACAGCTTCCGGCGATCTTTATCTTGGATCGCAAGGGAAACTTGGTTAAACGGGTGGACGACGTGAAGAAACTTGAGGCTGACATCAAGTCCGTATTGTAAATTGTTCATGATTTAATCATCAGATTTATATGTTATAAAGCACTTTCGTAAACTTGTTCATCTTAGAAAGATAACCTAACTTTGCGGAGTCTTGA
This sequence comes from Parabacteroides sp. AT13, assembly GCF_002272965.1. Lineage (NCBI taxonomy): Bacteria > Pseudomonadati > Bacteroidota > Bacteroidia > Bacteroidales > Tannerellaceae > Parabacteroides > Parabacteroides sp. AT13. Next base: position 2,119,170 of record NZ_NQMH01000001.1, read on the forward strand.
AATGATAAAAAAGGGGAGTTCCGGCCATATGACTTGGTCGGGATTCTTTTTTATTATGCGATAATCAATCAATATTAATATAAAGAATAAGGAGGATTTAGTATGGCTGTTAGTTATATGACAAAGGACGGCTACGATAAGATTTTAGCTGAAATCAACTATTTGGAGACCGTGAAGCGCCCTGAAATATCAGCCCAGATCGCTGAGGCGAGGGATAAGGGTGACTTATCCGAGAACGCTGAGTACGATGCCGCCAAAGAGGCTCAAGGTATCATGGAGGCTAAGCTTGCGCAGTTAAAAGGTTTGATCTCAAACGCCCGTCTGATCGATGAGAGTCGTGTGAAAACTGATGAGGTTCAGATTTTGAACAAGGTGAAAATTAAGAATACGAAGAATAACGCTGTCATGACCTACACGTTGGTATCGGATTCGGAGGCTAACCTAAAAGAAGGAAAGATCTCCGTAAGCACGCCGATCGCCCAAGGTTTGATGGGAAAGAAGGTAGGGGATGTCGTTGAGATCCGTGTGCCTTCCGGCTTGATGACGTTTGAGATTATGGATATTTCAATTTAAAAACAGAAAGACGTATGGCAACTATTTTTAGTAGAATCGTGGCGGGTGAGATCCCTAGCCACAAGGTTGCGGAAGACGATGAGTTTTTTGCTTTCCTCGATATCAATCCGGTAGCCTTGGGGCATACCTTGGTAATTCCTAAGAAGGAGGTCGATTATATCTTTGATATCGATGATCCGATGCTGGGACGGATGGTAGCTTTCGCTAAACGGGTAGCTCGTGCTCAAGAGACCGCTATCGAGTGTAAGCGTGTAGGATTGGCTGTCATGGGTTTGGAAGTGCCCCATGCGCATATCCATTTGATTCCTATCACGAAGGAGTCCGATATGTATTTCGGCGGGAAGAAATTGGCTGTAAGTCAAGAAGAATTGGCCGAGATCGCCGCTAAGATTAGAAAAGAATTCAAATAATTGAATATAATTTTTTAATTATAAAAAATTGGTTATATTTGTACCCGCTGTTTTATGCGTGACAATATCATGCAAAGGGGACAGCAAATCATTAATATGATTCATTAGTGGTTTTTACTCATAAATTTGTTAACCTTAGAAGAAAGGCCCCTCTGTGACAGAGCGGCCTTCTTTTTTTAAACACACAATAAACATTATAAACTACTAAATTGATATCTTCATCTTACATCTTCGAATAGGATTAGGGGAGCCAAACGGCATGCCTGTTCCAACCGTGTACACCGTTCCAGTAATCATGCCAGTCATATAGCATACCGGATTGATGGATATATACGCCACATAATACAAGGGAGATAAGCCATAAGGCTAATAATATCCATCTTGCTTGCGTCGGTAAGGAACGTACCTTGAACAATTGGCAGCAAATCGCGTATATCAGGGAGAATATGGGGATGCCGATGAATAAGATCGTCCCTATGCATCCCATGATTGCCATTGACAGCGGTGCTCCGTTTATCAAGTCCGCTCCGAACGGAGAGAGATTATAGATGAATCCGGCTCCACCCATGAGCAAAGCGAATGTTACGACTACCAGAATGAATACGACTAGTACTAGCGGCGGCAACAAGAAGATTCCGGCTAATATGATGAAAAACTTCAAGATGAACCCGATGACCAGAACGAAAACATCCGCCAGCTTTTGGAAGAAGTTCCTCGGCTTATCCGAGCTGATGAAGTCGTTCACGTTATTGCTGACTTTCTCGAATCCATCTGTCACGGTCTTTCCGATATTCTCCACCGTCACGCTTTGCCCGCGCATCTCGAGTTTCTCGGTCGCCGTGCGTGCCATCGGTACTATGATCCACAACAAGAAGTAAAGCGGAACCGTGATTCCATAGAAGAACATCAGAAGGAAAAGCACGATACGTACGGCAGTCGGGTCCCAATCCATGTAGGCGGCGAAACCTCCGGCGACACCTCCCAGAATACGGTTGTCCGGGTCACGCATCAAGCGTTTCTTGGTCGTCTGGGCATGAGTCTCCTGTTGTTGCGTCCGGTAATTATCCTCGTGGTCGGTGCTTTTCTCTTCCTCCTCGAAAATCTCTTCCGGCTTACCCATCCGTTTGATCACTTCCTCTACCTGCTCGATCGTGATGACTTCGTAGCCTAAGCGGATACGCTCGTTAAGAAGCTCCGAGATACGCATCTCGAAATCATCCATGATCTCATCCGAACCTTCTTCTTTGCGGAAGTGGATACGCAGGTTCGACAGATATTTGTCTAATAATTGGTATGCGTCTTCGTCAATGTGGAAAACTGTGCCTCCCAGATTAACAGTAAGTGTCTTCTTCATCACTCTTTCGTTTTAATTGTTTCTGATGTGGTTTATTGTATCATTTAGTTCCTGCCATGAAGTCTCCAGCTCGCCGAGGAATAGTTCTCCTTTCTCGGTCAGTTGGTAATACTTGCGTGGCGGTCCTTGCGTAGATTCTATCCACTGATAACTTAATAGCTCGCTATTTTTTAGTCGGGTTAAAAGAGGATATAAAGTGCCTTCCACAACGATCAACTTCGCTTCTTGTAACTTCTGAATGATATCAGAGGTGTAAGCGGGTTCTTTTTTGAGAAGCAGGAGGATGCAATATTCCAGCGTCCCTTTCCTCATTTGTGATTTTACGTTCTCTGCATTCATCTCTTTTAATTTTATGCTACAAATGTATGTATTACATATGTACTATGCAATACATGCTACTATGAATTATTATTATTTAACCGAATACTTGCACAAAAAGAGCAATTATGTGTAAAAAAAGGACTGATGTCGTGTCTTTTAGAAGAGAAAAGCGTACTTTCGCGGTATCAATTCAAAATAAGGAATTATGATTTATTATCATTTCGCCGAGTTAATACACCGTCAGGCAGAGAAATATGGGAACCGTACAGCGTTGAAACATAGAGATAACGCTACGGGGAAATGGTTGAAGATTTCTTGGAGGGAGTTTTCCGATAAAGTTATGCTTACGGCCAAGGCGATGGCTGAGTTCGGGATAAAGGTACAAGAGAATATCGGAGTTTATTCCCAGAATATGCCTCAGTGTTTATATACGGACTTCGGTGCGTATGGTAACCGGGTGGTTTCCATCCCGATGTACGCGACGAATTCTCCGGGACAAATCGAGTACATCATCAATGACGCTAAGATCCGCACGTTGTTCGTGGGTGAGCAATTGCAGTATAATAACGCTTTCAAGGTACAGAAGGACTCTAAGTATCTGGAGCGTCTGGTTGTCTTTGATCCGGCGGTCAAGATGAATCCGGAAGATAAGACGTCCATTTATTTTGATGATTTCTTGCGCTTGGGGGATAACGCGCATGCGGAGAGCACGGTGAAAATACGTATGACGGAAGCCGTTCCGGAGGATCTGGCTACCATTATATATACGTCCGGTACGACAGGTGAGTCGAAAGGCGTAATGCTTCCTCATTCTTGCTATCTGGAGGCGATGCGGATACATGATGTCCGTCTGCCTCTGGTAACCGACAAGGATCTATCCATGAGTTTCTTGCCAATGACTCATATCTTCGAGAAAGCTTGGTGCTATTATTGTCTCCATAAAGGGGTTACGATCGCTATCAACCAAGACCCGAAAATGATCCAGAAGACATTGCCGGAGGTTCATCCTACTTTGATGTGCAATGTGCCTCGTTTCTGGGAGAAGGTGTATGCGGGCGTACACGAGAAGATCAACTCCGCCTCTCCGGCCATGAAGAAGATTTTCTTGGATGCTATCGAGACCGGGCGAAAGTATAATCTGGAGTATAAGAATAAAGGTATTCCGGCCCCGTGTGGTTTGAAGTTGAAGTTTCAATTTTACAATAAAACGGTTTTCACCTTATTGAAAAGGGTATTGGGTATTGAGCGTGGACGGTTTTTCCCGGTGGCGGGCGCTCCGTTATCGGATACGGTTAATGAGTTCTTGCAGTCCGTGAATATCCCGATCGCTTATGGTTATGGACTGAGCGAGACGACGGCTACGGTTTGTTTCTACCCGGAGATCGGATTCCAGTTTGGTTCTATTGGTGAGGTAATGCCGGGAGTTCAAGTGAAAATAGATCCGGGGAATAACGAGATCTTGGTGAAAGGCAAGACCGTGATGTCCGGATATTATAATAAACCGGAAGAGACGAAGAGGGCTTTCACCGAAGATGGTTTCTTCCGTACCGGCGACGCTGGTCGTTTGGAGGGTAATACGTTATTCTTTACGGAACGAATCAAGGATTTGTATAAGACTTCAAACGGAAAATATATCGCCCCGCAAGCGATCGAGATGGTGATGAGCGGTGATAATTATATCGAGCAAATCGCTGTTATCGGCGATCAACGTAAGTTCGTGAGCGCCTTGATCGTGCCGGCTTATCCATTGTTGGAGAAGTATGCCGGGGAAAAAGGCATCTCGTTCGAGAGCCGGGAGGAGTTGGTGAAGAACAAGGATATCATTCGTTTCATCGAGGCTAGGGTAGAGGAGCACCAGAAGAACTTGGCTTCTTACGAGAAGATCAAGCGCTTTACCTTGTTGCCGGAACCTTTCATGATGGGATGCGAGCTGACGGATACGCTAAAGTTGCGCCGTCCGGTCGTATTGCAGAAGTACGCTACCGAGATAGAGGCGATGTACGAGGAATAACGAGTTTGTCGGCTATCAACTATTTCTTATCTTCGCGGTAAATTTAAAAAAGAAAAGAACATATGATCACATCAGACCAACTACATGACGTGTTGGAGCGCGATAAGGCGCTGAGGGGGTATCTTTGACATCGATAGCAAGACCATTCAGTTAGAAGAGGAGGAGCTACGTACGCAAGACCCCGGTTTCTGGGAAGACGCCAAACGCGCGGAAGTCCAGATGAAGAAAGTAAAGGAGCTAAAGAAATGGATCGAGCTTTACGGTGAGGTACATGCGGCGGCTGAGGAGCTAGAGTTGGCTTACGAATATGTAAAGGAAGAGATTATCACCGAGGAAGAGGTGGACGCGGCTTATAAGAAGGCCCTTCATTTACTGGAAGACTTGGAGTTCCGCAATATGCTTCGCGACGAGGCTGATCAAATGAGCTGCGTGCTCAAGATCAACTCGGGTGCCGGTGGTACCGAGAGCCAAGATTGGGCTTCCATGTTGATGCGTATGTATCAGCGTTGGGCTGAGAATAACGGTTATAAGATCTCTATCGCCAACTATCAGGAAGGGGATGAGGCCGGTATCAAGACCGTGACCTTCAATATTGAGGGCGATTATGCCTATGGCTATCTAAAGAGCGAGAATGGCGTGCATCGTTTGGTACGTGTATCTCCTTACAACGCCCAAGGTAAACGAATGACCTCTTTCGCCTCCGTATTCGTCACCCCGTTGGTGGATGATACGATCGAGGTAAAGGTAGAGACGGCGGCTATCTCTTGGGATACGTTCCGTTCGGGCGGCGCCGGAGGACAGAACGTGAACAAGGTGGAATCCGGAGTTCGCTTGCGTTATCAGTTCAAGGACCCGTATACAGGTGAGGAAGAAGAGATCTTGATCGAGAATACCGAGACTCGCGACCAACCCAAGAACCGTGAGAACGCTATGCGTCAATTGCGTTCCATCCTTTACGATAAGGAGTTGCAGCATCGCATGGCCGAGCAGGCCAAGGTGGAGGCCGGAAAGAAAAAGATCGAGTGGGGTTCGCAGATCCGTAGTTACGTATTCGATGACCGTCGCGTAAAAGACCATCGTACGAACTACCAGACTTCCGACGTGAACGGTGTGATGGATGGAAAGATCGACGATTTCATCAAAGCATACTTGATGGAGTTCGCCGGAGAAGAAAGTGCGGAAAAATAAGTTTTTCCCTTTAACATTTGCATATCTCGATAATAAATCGTAATATTGCACCCGATTTCAGAGCCTAGCTCTGAACAGGTCCTATAGCTCAGTTGGTTAGAGCACCTGACTCATAATCAGGGAGTCCTTGGTTCAAGCCCAAGTGGGACCACGACGGATGATCGCTAAATAACGTAATATTAGTTATTTAGCGATTTTTTATTGTACCTGCATGAACTAAAAAAGAATATGAGTGTTTGAGGTCACAATTTGTGATCTCTTTAGAGAAACGCCGCCGCCCTCGTGAATATGGAATGAAAGGCTTGGTTGATCAGGCCCGGATCGATACGGGAGTGTGTAGGGAAGGGGATTTGATGGGAGTAAGCGAACGGGAAATCCAGTTCTTCCAATATCTTGCCGGACGCTTTTCCTAAAGCCTTGATCACCCCGCCAGTAGGCATAACGATATCTTTTTTCAATGAGATCGCCCGAATACGATCGCAAGCCCGTTGGAAGAACGACTCCCGGTAATCTCGTAACACATCCTCACGTACCATGGCCTTAAAGGCTTGCTCCAGAAAATCATTCTTGAACGAGGTGGGAAGCGTACGATTCTCCAAGAAATCATGCCGGAAGTAATGGCGTACCTTGGCGAACGCCTCCTTGTCCATGATATCACGGGCGTTGCCATCCATCTCACTGAAGATGGAGCCACCGCAAAACATGAATAAACGGGTGTCCGTAAACATCTTGTCCGGATTCGCTAATAACAAGACCTGCGAGAGTAACGCCCCGATGGAATAAGCGAATAAGTTGATGGACGTATCTTCCTTGAACAAAGGATGCTCGCCGTTCTTGATCTCATGAACCAATTGCCACATATTATAAACGGATTCTCTGCCCGAGGCGTAAAAGCGTAACGGGTTTTGGGATAGCCGGCTGCTGAGGGCCACGTTGGCGAAGGTGGAGTTCGTCACGTTCGCTACCTCCTCCTTGCGTTTGCTTACCCAAGGGAGGATCGCGCGGGGATTGGCCCATAATCCCGGGGTACGGTTCATATGGAAAGCGATCGGGAACAGGATGACCGGCTTACCGGTCGTATGGGTGAGGTATTCCGCCCATGTGAGGTATTTTTCCCAAGTCCGCTCGTTCAGGCCATGCAACAGGATAATCGCCTCATTATTCTTTTTACGTCCCGAGGGCGTGAATATGGCATACGAGAAAGATTTGTTCTCTTGGATACGATCGTCTGTCATCGGACAGAATCCGGTGGGGGTAAGTCCCTTCTGGAACTCGTCGATCTCGCTGGCGCCACGGGTCTGGGTGAAGCGAAACGGGATGATCTCCAGATGGCTCTCTTCCAATTCAGTCTTTTTGTCATAAGAGAAAAGACTGTTCAGTTGCTTAGTACGAAGTGAAATATCCATAATCCTCTGATTTTTTACTGCAAACAAACAATAGAAAAACATCTCTTCAAAATAAATGGTTTAAACAGGCTTTGTTGGGGACATAAAGTGTTATTTAGGGGTGAAATCTTTTATAGAGGGGTGAATTTCGTCTGGGAAAATGATTACATTTGTTCCAAAATAGAGGCAAAAAGATGGGAATGTGGGATCAAAAAATACCAAGTTACATATACGGTAAGCAGAATATCGTGAGGCTGATTCTGTGGACGGCCTTGTTTGCGTTGGTGTTTATCAACATCTACAAGCCGTTTAGCTCCACCTCTTGGTACAAGGTCTCGGAGTTTAAGTTCTTCGTATTCTCCAGCTTGATTATCTTGACGGGAGTATTGGTGGTTGTCTTGAGCCGTATTATTCTGTTCCACTGGGGGAAGCGGCATGCTATCACGGTCCGGGCCTATGCGATCTGGATCGTGCTGGAGATATTCTTCATGTCGCTTTTCTATACGATTTATACGTTGGTACTGAATCCGGAACGAGAATATATGGAAGTTTTTAACGATTCGGCGGTGAATACCAGTCTGGTTTTATTGCTCCCTTATTCCGTGCTGCACCTGTATTTCTCTTATAAAGAGAAAGAGCGGCAATTGCGATTGTTGGAGGAGAACCAGACAGAAGCGGCGGTTCGGCAAAGCGTTTTCTCTTTCTATGACGAGAAGAACGAGTTGCGCCTTTCCGTGAAGCGAAGTAACCTGCTGTATCTTGAATCGGCGGATAATTACGTTTGTATCTGGTATCTGAATAAGGGGCAGCTCACGAAGTTTATGCTTCGCAACTCCTTGAAGGCGATCGAAGAGAGCCTCGCTGATACGAATGTACTCCGTTGCCATCGTTCTTTCATGGTAAATTTCGACCAAGTGAAGGTGATCCGCAGGGAGAAGGAGGGCGTTTATCTGGAGCTGGGGATCGAGAAAGTACCCGATATCCCGATCTCCAAGACGTATAGCGAGAAGGTAACCCGCTGGTTCCAGACCTATTCTTCCTAGCGGGCTATTTCAATTCGATATTATTTTCTTTTGCGTATTGCGAGGGGCTCATGTTGAATTGCTTGGAGAAGGCCCGGCTGAAATAGGATTGCGAGTTGAAACCAACCGCCTCGGCGATCTCGTAAATCCTCATATCGCCTTGAAGGATTAACTCGGCGGCTTTCTTTAGCCGGCTGATCTTGATCAACTCGTTGGGCGTTACGTTCGACAGGCCGTTGATTTTACGGTAAAGGGTCGGACGGCTTAGATTCATCAAGTCCGCTATCATGTCCACGTCTAGGTTCACGTCGTTTATATGGCTGTCGATGATATCGTTCAGTTTCTTCAAGAACTTCTCGTCCGCCTTCGTGTAAGCCATGGATTTGATATTGGCAATCGGCGAGTTGAAATAATAGGCACGCATATTGCTCCGGTTGTTCAGCAGGTTCGTCACTTGGGTAAGCAATAGATCCATGGAGAAAGGTTTGTCGATGTAAGCGTCCGCCCCCAGCTCAAGCCCTTCCATGCGAGATTGTAAGGTGTTCTTAGCCGTCAGGAGGATGATCGGGATATGGCTGAACTCCAGATTAGTCTTTATCTTTTTCAATAAGGTGAAACCATCCATGACAGGCATCATGATATCGCTGATGATTAATTGGATGCCATATTCCTGAAGACGGGCAATCGCCTCCTCGCCATTACCGGCGGTGACAACATTGTAATGGACATTGATCTCTTGACCGATGAAATGGAGCATTTCGGTGTTATCTTCCACCACGAGAACCGTCGGGCGGGATTCTTGGGTGACATATTTCCGCTCGCTGGCAGGGTTGGTCAGGACCTCTGCTTTCTCTTCCTCTAGTTTTAATGAGTTCGGTTGGTTCACCGGCAAACGTAATCTAAAGATGATAAGCCCGGCCGGAGATTTCTCCAACGTCAACGATCCCTCGTGCATCTCCGCTAAAGAACGGGCCAAGGGTAGTCCGAGCCCGGTCCCGGATTTATGGATAGAGGAGTCATCCCGGTAGAAAGGCTCGAAGATCTTTTCTTTTATCTCCTCCGAGATGGGCTTTCCATCGTTCATGATATCGATCGTGAATCGCTCGCCATCTTGCGCCTCGAACCGGACGATGATCTTGCTTCTTGCGTATTTAATAGCGTTCGATAGGAGGTTGCTGAGTATCTTCGTGCAAGCCTCCTTATCGATAAAGGCGTAGAAAGATTTCACGTTACACTCGATAATCATTTGCAATGCCTCCTGCTCCGCCGTGTCGTGGAAACGCTCAAAGGTCTCTTGCATCAATGCGATGATGTCCGTATGTATGAAGTTTAGTTTATATCCCTCGATTTCCGTCTTCCTGAAATCCAGTAGTTGATTCACCAGATCCAGTAGCCGGTTCGCGTTTTTATCCACAATTGTCAGATAATTCTTTGCGCTGGGAGATAGCTTGATGTCCCGTGTTACTTTCTCCAGAGGACTTTTAATTAAAGTCAGGGGCGTACGTATCTCATGAGCGATATTGATGAAGAAATCAATCTTAGCTTGATAAAGCTCCTTCTCCTTTTCATTCTCGAACTCCTGTATTTTCTGCTGTATATTGGCCTTATTATGCCGGGAAATGATAAAGATCAGCAACACTACGCATCCGATAGCGATAATCCCATATAGGATTAACGCCTTGGTAGAGAGCCACCATGGGGGAAGGATCGTAATCTGGAACATCGCCGGCTCATCATTCCAAATACCGGACAGGTTCGCCGCCTTCACCTTGAACGTATAATTACCGGGCGGTAGTTTCGTGAAATAAACCCGGTTCTCGCCCACCACATGATACCATTTGGAACTTAACCCTTCCATGCAATAGGCGTATTGGGTGAGGTTGGGGGCTTGGTAGCTTAATGATGTGTAGTCGATGTAGAATGTGGACTGATTATGTTCTAAGGTGATCCCTTTTTTAAAAGTGATGTCTTTTTGCCTCAATAGATTATGGTCGGGGTCCGAATAATTGATTTGTGTCATATAAATCTTCGGTTGGATAGAGAACTGTTGGATATTATCGGGGTGGAACCGGACCAAGCCTTTCAAGGTCCCGAAATATAATTTGCCGTCTTTAGCTTTTAAAGAAGAGTTATAGTTGAATTGATTGGACAGGAGCCCATGTTCTTTTTTGAACACCTTGATCTCTTGATTGACAGGGTTAAGTACGGCCAGGCCATTTGTGGTACTGATCCACATGTGGCCTTTAGGGGCTTCCTCGATCCGGTAAATGACGTTACTGGGTAGGCCGTCTTGAGTCGTGTATTTTGTCGTACTCTTTAAATTCCGGTCGTACATTTTCACTCCGTTTCCGGTAGCGAACCATAGATTGTTTTTAGTATCCTCATGGATGTGATTGATCGTCCGGTTGGCGTTCGTGTTTATGGAATCCAATTTAAATTCGCCGTGTTTTTGCCGGATTGGGTCGAAATAATATAATCCGATATTGAATGTTCCGGCCCATATAACCCCTTCGTGATCCTCGAAGATCGTTTGTATCCTGCAATTACCGGGGAATTGATCGAGAGGCTCGAAAATATCTTTCTCCGGATTATATTGATACATGCCGGATGCCGTAGCTATGAGCAAGTTATTTTTCCGGGTTTTATAGAGATATACGATGATATCGTTTTGGGAGGCGTAAGGATTCGGGGCGATCGTATAATGCTTGATGATTTTCTCCGTACGGATATCCATCACGTCTACCCCGTTAGCGTGTGTCCCGATCCATAGATAGTCTCCAATCACGGTAAGCCCGTGGATACAGCTTTGGGAAAGACCGTCTTTATCTTGGAAGTTCTTATAGGTTTGCGTACGGATGTCGAGTTTATTGAGACCAGCGTCTTCGGTTCCTATCCATATATTATGGTTAGCGTCTTGGCAAATATCATGGATAATATCACCGTTAATTGTTTTTTGCCCGGGTATATTGTAGTCTTTCTTGAATTTGAGATAAGGGGGAAGGTAATTAATGCCCCCATTATCCGTACAGATCCATAAGCCACCTTCCCGGTCCTTGCAAAACTGTTTGATAGCGTTATTGGATAGTGAATATGGATCGCATTTGTCTTGTTCTATGTGAAAGGTCTTGTTTGAGGGGATTTGGTAGATATAGATACCGTTGTAGGTGGCGATCCATACCTCGTCGTTTGTCACTTGGAAAATATCCCGGGTATAGAGGGGGCTGTTCTTTTGCTGGGTAAGAACATTTCGGCAAACACCTGTTTGTATATTGACTTGTTTGACTCCGTTATCGCTTGTACCTATCAGTAATGTATTATCGGACGGGGATGCCCATAGAGTCGTCATATTATCTATATGTAGGGTGTCGCTACCGTTATGGATATTTAGAGGGATGAATTTGTTATCGGTCGGGTCTAAGAGGACGACATTGCCGTTTAGCGTGGTGGCCCAGATCTGATCTTGGGGGGTGATATAGAAAGAGGTGATCGGATCACTATCCTTATACAGGTAGTTTTGGTGTAGCTCGGATTGCTCATTATATTTAATAAGAGAAAAGCCGGATAACAGCATCCATAGATTCCCTTGGTGATCAAATTCCAGATAGGTACAGCCGATTCCTTTCGTGAACTTTATCAAGGAAAAAGTATCGGTTTGGTAATCGTATTTTTGTACTCCCATATTAGTACCCACCCAGAGTTCACCGGAAGGGCTTATCGCCAAGTCGGTAATCCAGCTACTTATTAAAGTCCCTCTCTGCTTGGTTTGATTTTTTATGATATGGAATTTGTTCCCGTCAAATCGATTGAGCCCGTCCCGTGTTCCAAACCACATAAAGCCATAATGATCTTGGACACAACATGTCACGTTATTATTGCTTAATCCATCTTCTACCTCATAGGATTTAAAGTAGTATGACCGGGCGTTGAGCTCTATTGCGGTTACTACAAATAATAGGACGTATAAATAATTCATCAAGTTTTTTTTCATAGATCTCCCTTGTATTTCATGCGCAATATAAAGCCTTTTCCTAGACTTTCCATAGCAGTATCGTATCATTGTTTTTCATTTTGTTTCAATGTCCAGACTTCGGTTTTTGGCTTTAAAAGCCGTTCCTTGCAAGACTGTTTGTTGAGACGATAGGTAATAATTTTGAGAGAAAAGTGTAATACTGTTTGACTCAAGGGGCTTTAATTTTGGCAAAAACAGTGTGAATCTTTAAAAGATAGAATATGAATCAAAAAGTAAAAGTAGGTATAATAGGTTTTGGTCGCATGGGTGGATTTTATTTGGAGGAGATGCGGAAGAGCGATCAATGGGAGGTACTTTACATCTGCGATACGGACCCAGAGGCACGAGATTTGGCAAGGAGAAAGTCGCCGACATCCCGAATCGTAGCGGATGAGCAAGTTGTATTCGAGGACCCGGAAGTACAAGTGGTCGGTTTATTTACATTGGCGGATTCCCGGTTGAGGCAAATTAAGAAGGCAATGGCATTTGGCAAACATGTCATCTCAGAGAAACCGGTCGCAGATACGATCGAGCATGAATGGGAGGTCGTGAAATGCGTGGAAAACTCAAGTTTGTTCTCGACCGTTAATTTGTATTTGCGTAATTCTTGGTACCATAATACGATTAAAGAATTTATCCGGAGAGGAGAGATCGGAGATTTGGCGATCATTCGCATTTGCCATATGACTCCGGGGTTGGCTCCGGGTGAAGGTCATGAATATGAAGGTCCGTCTTTTCATGATTGCGGAATGCATTATGTGGACATTTCCCGGTGGTATGCCGGATGCGAGTATAAGACATGGCATGCGCAGGCGATCCGGATGTGGGATTATCCCGAACCTTGGTGGTTGCAATGTCACGGGACATTTGAGAACGGGGTGGTATTTGATATAACACAAGGGCATGTGTATGGACAATTATCGAAAGACCAAACGCATAACTCTTACATAGATGTAATAGGAACGAAAGGAATCGCCCGGATGAGTCATGATTTTAAGACTGCGGTCGTGGAGTTGAGAGGTGTTAATGAAACACACCGGATCGAGAAGCCCTATGGGGGGAAAAATATAAGTACGCTATGTGATTTGTTCGCAGATTCCGTACGGACCGGAGTTTTTCATTCCCGCCTACCGCTGATGCGTGATTCCGCTATCGCTTCCGAGTATGCGTGGAAATTTTTGGATAACGCTAGACGAAATGAGATGCCTTCTATCGGGAATCTACAAACCTTGGAGGAAATCCGGGAGAGAAGACGGAATATGACGGAAGGGTATGGCTTGCTTCGCCATGTAAAATTGTCTCATTCTTGATACGATTTTCTCAATGACCGGAGGAAACAGGCTGGAACTTGTATTATGCGACAATCGGAAACGATTTTGATAAAATAGAAAAAGAGGAATTTTCGTATGCGTGATATATTTGCGGCAGCTTGTTCATAGAGCGAAAATAGAAACATTAATTTAATACTATGTAGCATGAAAAAAATGATTGTTCTTATCAGTCTTTTATGTGGAGCGTTTTTTATGAGCGCCCAACAAAGTAATCAACAACAAAGACCACCGGAAAGATGGAAACCTGAGAGTACTGAATGGTATTATCCGGTTCCTCCTAAGGTAAAGCCGGGTGTAGGAACTGGTGCTCCTTCCGATGCGATCATCCTGTTTGATGGAAAAGATCTTTCTATGTGGGAATCTGCGGGAAAAGATGGAGGTCCCGCTAAATGGACCGTAAAGGATGGGGCGATGATTGTGGCTTCCGGGACCGGATCGATCCGGACAAAAGATTATTTTGGAGATTGCCAGTTACATATCGAGTTCAAGACCCCTACACCGGGAAAGGATAATACATTACAGATGAAAGGTAATAGTGGCATTATGTTACAAAGCCGTTATGAGGTGCAGGTTTTGGATTGTGAGGATAATCCTACGTATGTGAATGGCTGGGTCGGCAGTATTTATAAGCAAAGTGCACCGTTGGTAAATGCTTTCACGAAGACAAATGAGTGGCAGGTTTATGATATTTATTGGAAAGCTCCCCGTTTCGGGACAAACGATGAATTGGAATCTCCCGCTATGATTACCGTGGTATTGAACGGTATCGTAGTACAGAATAATTATGTACTGAAAGGAACGACCCCATATACCGGTTTACCTAAATATGTAGCGCATGGCCGTCTGCCATTAAGCTTACAGGATCATGGAGTGGAAGTGGCTTTCCGTAATATATGGATTCGTAATTTATAAATTGTATAACCTTAAAATAATGATTTATGACTACACGTAGGAATTTTTTAAAGAACTCGACGATGTTGGCCGCTGGCTTAGGTATCTCACCTCTTTTGGCATCGGCAGCTCCTACCGTCTCTCATAAGGAAGAGACTATAAATGGGCGGGTGAATATCGCTGTAATAGGTGTCGGTATGGGATGCCGTGATTTGCAAGGGGCTTTGACTGATAATCCGTGGGTACATTGTGTGGGCATGTGCGACGTGAACAAAGTGAGACTTGATGAACAGATCGTACGTTTCAAAAAAGACTTTCCGAACCAAACGACTTCGATCAAGGCATATAGTGACTTCCGGGAAGTCTTGGCAAATAAGGATATCGACGGGGTCATTATCGCAACACCGGATCATTGGCATCCTTACATCTTCGCTGAGGCTTTAAAAGCGGGCAAGGCGATTTATGTGGAAAAGCCGGTTGGTAATTCGATTCCGGAGTGCCATTCGATGATGGATTTCCAAAAGAAATATAAAGGGGTGGTAACAACAGGCTTATGGCAGACTAGTCAACGATATTTCTTGGCGGCTAATGAGATATTGAAATCCGGTGTGTTGGGGGATGTTTATAAAGTTCAGCTATGGCTTTGCCAATCGACGGACCCACGTCCGGCCGTAGCGGATTCTCCGGTTCCTTCTACATTAGATTACAATATGTGGTTGGGCCCGGCTCCCGAGCGTCCATTTAATAATTACCGTTTTCGTGGATGGCGTGGCTTTTGGGATTATGGAGGCGGTCAGCAAACCGACTGGGGAGTGCATTGGATAGACTCTGCGTTCGATGGATTGAAAGCGTTAGGATTGTGTGACCGTGAATATCCGGAGGCGGTATTCTCTACGGCTTATAAAGATCCTACCTCTTTTAATGAGACTCCCAGTTGCCAGACAACGATCTTTCAGTATAAGAATTTCCATATAGAATGGGCCCAACAAGTCGCTCATCTCTATAATCGGGATCAAGGGGTAGCTTGGGTCGGAAGTAAAGCTACCTTAGTATGTAATCGTGAAGGTTATGAATTGATTCCAGAGAAGAATCGGGAGGGTGAGTTACTAACCGACCGTGCCCAGCTTGTCGGGAAGTTCGAGGATGGTGGTATTGAGGCCCATGCGACGAATTGGTGTAAGTGTATATTAAATAAATCTATTGAGACGAACAGCCCGATCGAGAAAGGGGCTTTCGCGACGATCCTAGCCCATATGGCTAATATCTCATATTTGACGGGAACTCGTGTTGTGTATGATCCGCAAGCTCGTAAGTTTGTGGATAATCCGAAAGCGGACGCGTATTTGAAGCGGAGCTATAGAAGCCCGTGGCAATTCCCGAAAGTTTAATGCGATTGAATGCTTAAAAACAACGACCGGTGGATTTTAATACTCTATTATATATAACCATTACCATACGAATTGAATTACAGCACATTGAGATCTCCGGTCGTTTTTTGTAAAAACAATGTCAACTTTAAATGAATGAGTTATGGAAAATCAAAAAAAGGAAGTATGGCTTCGAAAGGCCCTGTTTTTGATCGTTAGTTTGGCGTTATTCTTTCCCATGATGGCGCAAACGATTACAGTAAAAGGAGTTGTAAAGGAATCTATGACAGGCGAACCGATCATTGGCGCCAATGTAGCGGTGAAAGGAACGACTAACGGTACGATTTCTGATATAAGCGGTATGTATCAGATCTCGAATGTATCATCAAATGCCGTATTGATCGTTTCTTATATTGGATATAAGACCGCGGAGATTCCGGTAAATGGCAAGAACACGATAAATGTGAGCTTGGAGGAAGAAAGTATCGGACTTCAAGAAGTGGTAGCCGTGGGATATGGCTCTCAGAAAAAGAAAGAATTGACCGGCTCTGTTGCAGGCTTGAAGGAGGGAGACTTGATTAAGGGCGTACAGTCTGACCCAATGGGTATGTTGCAAGGTAAAGTGGCAGGTTTGAATATATCCAAACCAAATGCCGGCGACCCGAATGGAGAGTATAAGTTCCAATTACGTGGAACTTCATCCTTAACCGGTAATACTTCTCCGTTGATCGTCATTGATGGTATTCCTCAAGGGGATTTATCCGCTATTCCACAAGATGATATTGAAAGTATCGATGTATTGAAGGATGGTTCAGCGGCGGCGATATATGGAACCCGTGGAACGAATGGCGTTATCTTGGTTACGACAAAACGAGGTTCTGCCGGGAAGATGAGCGTTACCTACAATGGATATATGTCTATCTCTTCCATAGCCAATCAATTGGAAGTCATGGATCGTGACCAGTTTTTGGCAAATGGGGGAAACGACCGGGGATATGATACGAATTGGATGGATGAGATTACCCGAACTCCGTTCTCCCATTCGCATAACTTGGCATTGACAGGAGGTACGACCGATTTTAATTACCGGGCTTCTGTATCTTATCGAAATAATCAAGGTATCGCTCTTAAGTCAGGGTTCAATGAGATGATCGCTCGTTTTTCCGCTAATCAGAATTTATTCGATAAAAAGATTCAAATAGCATACGACGCTACTTATCGTCGTTTTGACCGGGAAGGTGAGAATTCCAGCTATGATGATTATTCCGCTTTTAAGCATGCGTATTATTATAATCCTACGGCACCCGTATACGACGAGACGGGAACGATAGATGCCGGAGGGTATTATGCGCTGGATATTCAGGGATATTCAAATCCGGTGGCTTATATTATGCAGCGTGACCGTCGTACAAAAGGCGGACTTTTCCAAGGGTCTGCTCGTGTAACTTGGAACATTTTGGAAGGACTTCGTGCGCAAGCTTTTGGCTCATTGAAATACTCTGATATAAATAAGGGTACTTATACCTCACGAGAGGTATTTAACACTTCTAGTTTCGGGTCAGCATCTCGGAGTTTTAATACTCGTTTTAATAAAACACTGGAGACGACGATCGACTATGTAAAATCTTTTGGAGAACATCATTTGGTGGTATTAGGTGGGTATACCTATGAGCATAACTATCGGGAATCATTTGGTATGAATAACTCGAATTTTGATTCGGATGTATATTCTTACTATAATTTGGGTGCGGGTAGTAACTTGATTAATAACCCTAGCCAAAGCATGATGGATGGTTCGGTTTCTCAAGATAATTTGGTTTCGTTCTTCGGCCGTGTAAATTATAACTGGGGAAATCGTTACTTGTTATCAGCGTCTGTACGACGTGAGGGTTCTACTCGTTTAGGTGCGGATTATAAATGGGGAACTTTCCCTGCGGTAAGTGTCGGTTGGTCTATCGGTAATGAGGCTTTTATGGAAAGCGCTAGCTGGATTAACGATTTGAAATTGCGCTTGGGATATGGCGTGACAGGAAATATGCCTTCAGATAATTATTTGTCTTTGTCGATGATGGGAGTGGTAGGCCGTTTTTATGATCATACTTCTAAACAATGGATCAATGCTTATGGGCCGACACAGAACCAGAATCCGGATTTGAAATGGGAGCGGAAAGGCGAATGGAATCTAGGTGTTGATTTTGCAGCGTTGAATAACCGCTTGAACGTGACCGTTGATTTGTATACCCGTAAGGTTTCAGATTTGTTGTATAAATATAAGGTTCCGACTCCTCCTTATCAATATTCTTCTATGTTGGCGAATGTTGGCGACGCTACAAGTAAAGGTCTGGAATTCTCTGTTTCCGGAACCCCGGTGCAGAATAAGAACTTCTCATGGACTAGTTCTATTAACTTTTCATTTAACACGAATAAATTGGACAAATTAAGTAATGAGACTTTCCAGACTGACTGGATTGAGACCGGTTATTTGTCGGATGGTGATTTAGGAGGTATGAACTCGACTCCATTGATTCGTTTGGTCCCGGGTGGCAAGGTCGGTGATTTTTATTTGCCGGTATTCGAGGGATTTACGGAAGATGGTAAATGGAAATTCAAGGATGTCGATGGTAGTGGTGACTTTACATATAATGAGGATCGTGAGATCGTAGGTAATGCGCAACCTGATTTTATAGCAGGATGGACTAACGAGTTTAAATATCGTGACTTCGATTTATCGTTTACATTCCGTGCTGTCGTAGGCAATGATGTATATAATGTAAGCCGTATGGCATTGGAGAATCGGAATGTGGCTGGAAAGGAGAAGAATATGTTGGCTTCGGTAATGGATATCCCGTTGCAAGATGCGGCTCAAGCCTCTAGTTATTATTTGGAGGATGGTTCTTTTGTGAAGTTGGACAATATCACATTGGGTTATAATGTGCCGGTGAAGAAATTAGGTTTCATGCAAAACTTACGTTTGTACTTGACTGGTCAGAACTTGTTTACGATCACAGGCTATAAGGGTATCGACCCGGAGGTTGATATGGTAGGATTAGATAATATGGGTATTGAGAGGACTCGTTATTATCCGGCTAGCCGTTCTTTTATTCTTGGTTTGAATGTTACGTTTTAATGGATACTCTAAATATCGAAGGTTATGAAAAAATATAGTTTAATATATATAGTATCAATGATTTGTTTCTTGGTTATCGCTCCTTCTTGTACGGATATGGATGAAGATACGACGGGACAAATGGTATCAAATGACTTTTATGCGGATCCTTCTTTGATTCCGCAAGCGGTAGGTGCTGCCTATGCGGAATTGCAGGCTTATCAGAATCACTGGGGAGTATGGGGGTTGCAGACTGTTTCCTCGGATGAATGTGTTGTTCCGACTCGTGCGCCGGGTAATGACTGGTATGACGGAGGGGTATGGCAGGATTTCCATCGTCATCAATGGCAATACAATCTGGATGCATTGAATAATGTGTGGATTTCCGTATTTTCTGGAATAACGACATGTAACCGTGTGGTTTACGACTTGGATACATATAAAGAGGAGATGGATGTCGATATCTATAATAAATATCGTGCGGAGACTGTCATCTTGAGATGTTTCTATTATTCTATCTTACTGGATTTATTCGGGAATGTTCCTTATATCGATACATATGAGAGTGAAATCACGGCTTCTCCTCAGACAAGCCGTCCTGAGCTTTATCAGAAAGTCGTAGATTGTATCTTAGATAATATGGAATATTTGGATGACGCTCCGTCTGCCGAGAATTATGGAAGATGTACGAAATCGATGGCTTATACGATGTTGGCAAAACTATATTTGAACGCAAAGGTGTTCAAAGGGGCCTCTTCTTACGATAAGGACGATATGAATAAAGTGATAGAGTATTGCGATAAAGTGATTAACTCTGGATATTATGAGGTCGTATCTGATTTCTCCGCTCCATTTAAAGTGGCGAATGAGTCTTGTAAAGAAAATATTTTCGTGGTACCGATGCAAAATGGTATCAATTCAAATGGAGACTACGAGTTTCATTTCCATAAATTCTCCGGACATCCCAAGTCTCGCCAGATGTGGGGTATAAATGTGGGCGGTTGGAATGGAGGTTGCGCTACTCCGGACTTCCTTGCTTTATATAAAGATGACGATACCCGGAAAAAGGCGACTTTTATTTACGGTTTGATTTATGATAAGGTCACGGGAGAGCCTGTTGAGGATGGTGATAATCCGGGAAAACAATTGGAATTGACTATTGAGGTATCTTCTATTAATGCCGCTTATCGTTGGGAAGGTGCTCGTATTCAGAAGTATGAATATGAGTTGGGTATGACTGGTAATATGAACAATGATTTTGTTTTATATCGTTTAGCTGATATCTATTATATGAAGGCTGAAGCTATTTTGAGAGGTGGTAATGCCGCTACTTTATCAGCTTTGTGTGCGGAACCTGCATTCCAGTTAATACGTGAAAGGGCAAATCAGCCCGTGTATACTCCGGAAACATTAACGTTGGATGAGTTGATCAATGAACGTGGCCGTGAATTTGCTTGGGAAGGTTGGCGTCGTCAAGACTTGGTTCGTTGGGATAAGTTCGCTAAAGGTAGCTGGACATTTAAGGAAGCCTTGAATAATAATTCGCGTGATTTATTCCCGATACCATACGATCAGATTACGAAAAACCAATCTTGGAAACAGAATCCGGGATATTAATAGTTGTGTTTTTATGCATATGGATAGACGACAATTCGTGAAAAACCTAGGACTGGGCACAGCCTCTTTAAGCATGGGAAGCTTGGTAACGGCTTCCTCATGTGCCCCGTCCGGGGATTCCTCCCTTAAACAAAACGTCAAGGAAGGAGAGGATGGACAGTTTTTATTTATCGGTGACGATATCGCCATTGCCCAGACAGAGTATGGGAAGGTGCAGGGATATCTGCTGAATCATGTATATACGTTCTTGGGGGTTCCTTATGGGGCTGATACGTCGGGAAAAAATCGCTTTATGCCTCCCCAAAAGCCAGAGCCGTGGACAGATGTGAGACCTGCGGTTTTTTATGGGAATACGGCGCCGCAACGTATGGAGAACCGGTGGCCCAATAATTACGGAACTTTTGCCGATCATTGGAACTACTGGGATGTGAGTGAGGATTGCTTATATTTAAATGTATGGACACCGGGCATTGCGGATGGTAAGAAACGTCCCGTATTGGTGTGGCTGCATGGCGGCGGTTTTACAAATGGTAGTGGGATCGAGCAGGATGGATATCATGGAGAGAATATAAGCCGGGAAGGAAATATCGTATTCTGTTCCATTAATCATCGGTTGGGGCCGATTGGCTTCTCTGACTTATCTGGTGTTGGTGGAGAAGCGTATAAGGATTCCGGAAACGTGGGGATGTTAGATATTATTGCCGCCTTGCGATGGGTTCATGATAATATCGCCAATTTCGGTGGAGATCCCGGGAACGTAACGGTTATGGGACAATCCGGAGGAGGTTCTAAGGTCTGTACAGTAGCCGCTATGCCGGCGGCAAAAGGTTTGATCCATAGAGCCGTGGCTTTAAGTGGATCTACGGTAGGAGCTTCCGATCAGGTGATGACCCGGAAGGTGGGAGAATATATTTTGAGAGAAGCGGGGCTGACCGCTTCCCAACTGGATAAATTGCAAAGAATACCTTGGCGGGAATATTTGGATATAGCGGATAGGGCTTGTAAAAAGTGCTGGGAAGATCAAGGGATTAGCATGAGACGGACTTTTGGCCCTGTTGCTGATGACCGGAATATTCCGGCCGGTGTATTCTACTCCGGTGAGAGCCATTTGGAGTCTCCTGTCGTCCCGATGATATTCTGTACGACTTTCCATGAATGGAACCCGAACAGGGCGGATGCGGCCTTGGAAAAAATCACTCAAGACGGTGTGATCGAGAAACTGAGAAGTCAATATGGTGATAAAGCGGAATCGATCGTGAAGGCTTTCGCCAAGAATTTCCCGGATAAGACTCCGATGGAGCTTTGGGCGATGATTTTGTCTTCCCGTCAACGAGTGGTTGAGGCGGCTAACGCAAAATTAAAGCAAGGCCAGCCTGTGTATGTAGCTTGGTTTGGCTGGTGTCCGCCCTTGTTTAATAACCGTATGCGTGCGTTCCATTGCTCGGATATCTGTTTCTGGTTTAAAAATACGGATCGGATGTTTACTCATACGGGTGGAGGTAAGGTACCTCGTGCGTTGTCAGATAAGATGTCTGGCGCTTTGTTGAATTTCATGCGGACAGGAGATCCGAACGGAGGAGAGTTACCCGCTTGGCCGAAATACACAGAAGAAAATGGAGAGGTGATGATCTTGAATAATACGTGTGAGGCTCGGAATGATCCGGATCGGGAGGCCCGTAAATCTTTGGAGGTTTAATTTAAAACGAGAGTGTTATGCTTGAGAAAAAGATTTCAAGACGTAATATGCTTCGGACTACCGGTCTGGCGGTTTTGGGCAGTACGTTCGCAGGCTTGGCTTCTTGCGCTCCGAAGAAAAAAGAGGAGCCATCACCCGAAGCATCCTCTTCGAAACGTCCTTTCCGTGTCTGTCTCAATGTCTCTACGATAGCGGGTTATAAACTTCCTGTTCAAAAACAGATTGATTTATGTGCCGAGGCTGGTTTTGAGGGAATTGAGTTATGGACCCGTGATGTGGATGCGTTCGTAAAGCAAGGGGGAACTTATGAGACACTCAGGCGTCAGCTGGAAGGCTCCGGACTTTTATTGGAGAATATGATCGGTTTTGCCTCGTGGTTTGCCGATGATCCTTCGAAACGGAAGGAAGGGCTAAACCAAATGCGGCATGATATGGAGATGGTAGCGGGATTGGGCGGTAAATTTATCGCCGCTCCTGCTCAAGGAGTTACTCAATTGGATCGTACACGGTTGCCGGAGTATTCCGAACGCTATCGGGCGATACTGGATTTAGGGGATGAGATGGGTGTCACTCCGATATTGGAACTATGGGGGGCCGGGGTTCTGAATCAATTATCGGATACCATGGCGATAGCGATCGCCTCCGGGCATTCGCGGGCTTCCGTCTTATTGGATTTCTACCATTTGTACAGAGGAGGAAATAGTTTTGATAGTTTACGCTTGATAAATGGGAAGATCCTTCCGGTTTTTCATATCAACGATTATCCGGAGTTGCCTCCTCGTACGGAGTTGAGAGATTCGGATCGGGTGTTTCCGGGAGATGGTATTTGCCCGTTTAATAAAGTACTTCCTTTGCTATACGACTCCGGTTTCCGGGGTGGGTTATCCGTAGAGCTTTTTAATAAGGGATATTGGGAAACCATGGATGTAAAGGAGGTCTTAAGGAAGAGTTTTGAGAAAACCACACAGGTAATCAATAGTTCGATGGGATAAAAGTTTGTTGGGATTTAGGAAAGGGACTGCCTCGAGGTGTTTTACCTTCGAGGCGGTCCCTTCTGTTTTTATAGTATCTTCTCTTAAAAATCAATTATTTTATAATCCGCTGTGATATAAAAAGTAGTATATTTGCGTACATCCAAAATAAACAGTTGTTTTGCGGAGGGTTATGGGGGTTGTTATCATCGGAAAAGCCGGTAATAAAAGATATACATTATAATGAACTTACTTCAGAGATATGTGAGTCATGGTATAGCTATAGGTTTGTTAGTATTTATAATGCTAGCGTTTAATTTGTCTGTGTTAGCGCGGACAAGTGAAAAACGTGTACTTAGGGTTGCCTTTCCGCAGGTAGATGGCATGAGTTGGACGGCCGAAGATGGTACTCATCATGGTATGCTCGTAGACTATCTCAATGAGATCGCCAAATATACCGGTTGGGAATACGAGTACATAGATACGAAGGGACCGGCTATGTTGAATGAATTTGTTGAGGGTAAGTACGAGTTGATGGGTGGAAACTATTATATACCCGCTTTAGAGAAATATTATGCTTATCCGAACTATAATATGGGATATAGCCGTTCATTATTACTTGCCCGATCTGATGATCGCTCTATCCATAGTTATGATTTGGAGAGTATGAATGGTAAAACCATCGGTGTGTATGAGAATGCAAGGGAGAACATTCGCCGTCTCAAAGAGTTTATGGCTATCAACGGATTGTATTGTAATATCCGATATTACAAACAGGAAGATATGGTGGGGAAAATCGGGTTATATCCCTATCTGGCTAAAGGTGAGATCGATTTGTTACTAAATAATGTTGCCCATATTAGCGATTCTGTCCGTGTAGTCGTGGCATATGACTCTCAGCCTTATTATATCGTGACCAATCCGGGTAATAAAGAAGTCTTGGATGGTTTGAATATGGCTTTGGAACGGATATTGGATGCCAATCCTAATTTTGCGGCGGAACGTTATGCCGTTAATTTCCCAGACCGGCTCGTAAACATCCAACTGAGCGACCGGGATCTGGAGTATGTCAATGAGAGGAAAACGATCACGGTAGCCGTACCTGAGAATTGGTATCCTTTGTATTGTAAAGAAACGCCGCTGAAGAACCATACGGGTATCATGGCGGATGTACTGGATGAGATTAAAAGTTTCACAGGGCTACGATTCTCGTATGTATATGCGAAAAATTATGCTGATGCGATCCGTTTGATACAGCAAGGGGATGCCGATATCTTAGGTTTTTTCTTGGGAGATGAGAACGATGCGGCCCAGCTAGGACTTGCGCTTTCAGCCTCTTATGTGAGTGCTAACAATATCATAGTGCGCAATAAAGCATGTAGTTATCCCGCACCGGGTCTGGTTGGAGCCTTAGTGGAAAATCAACGATTGCCGAGTGGTATATCGGTGGAGAAGATACGGTTCTATCCGAGTATTAAGGAGGCGTTATTTGCTGTCAATAATGGTGAGGCTGATTTTATTTATGGTTTGTCCTCTAGGATGGAACAGGATATCTTGCGCTATCATTTTACGAATCTTGCTCCCGTAACGTTGGTCAATGATCAGAGTACGATAAGTTTCGCGTTGCCTATCCCGGTCGATCCGGATTTGCTTACCATACTCAACAAGGCGATCAATAATCTTTCTGAGTCCGAGAGGACTGTTATACGCAATCGGAATCTGGAATCTATCGGCGTGAGTGAATTTTCTCTTACGGACTTTATATATGCGAATCCCTTACAATTCATGTTTATCGTGATGTTTGTCCTGTCGGTGCTATTTACGGCATTACTGCTGGCTATAGGGGCCCGGATGAAAGCGACCGTGATACAGGGCAACCTGAAACGGGCTGAGGCGGCTAACTTGGCGAAGAGCGAGTTTCTTTCCCGGATGAGTCATGAGATCCGTACGCCGATGAACGGAATTGTAGGTATGAGTACTATCGCCATGCAAAACATAGATAATACCGATAAGATAAAGGACTGTCTTGAGAAAGTAATCATGTCTTCCAAGCATCTTCTCGCTCTCATTAACGACGTGCTGGATATGTCGAAGATAGAAAGCGGAAAAGTGGAACTTCGACATGAGTGCTTTAATTTCCGGGCATTCTTGCAGGACTTTGAAAATCTGTATGGCGAGCAGGCCAAGAGTAAAGGGATCAGCTATGAGACGGTATTGGCTAGTGATCTGGAAGTACAGATTATAGGAGACTCCTTGCGCTTGAATCAAGTTCTCTCTAACCTGTTATCGAATGCGTTGAAATTTACGCCGGCCAAGGGAATAATTAAACTTCGGGTATCTAAAACAGGTGAGGATCAAGAGAATGTTTACCTTCGTTTCGAGGTAATCGATACGGGATGTGGTATAGCCGAGGAGAATTATGATAAGATCTTCGAATCGTTCGAACAGGAAAATGTGGATGTCACTTATAAATATGGAGGCACAGGATTAGGGCTTTCTATCGTTAAGCGTTTCACTCAGTTGATGGGAGGTGGCATACATGTGACAAGCGTGCAGGGGAGTGGCAGTACATTCACGGTTGATCTGCCTTTCGGCAAAATAAAGGAGTCGGGTAAGCCCACTCGTTTTTCCGATATTGATGGGCGAAGTGACCTTGCGAGGGATTGTTATGTGATTGATTATGATTTCAAAGGTAAACGGATCTTATTAGTTGAGGACAACGAGCTTAACCGGGAGATTGCGGAGGAATTGATCGGAGCTACCGGTGCTTCGGTGGAGAGCGCTGAGGACGGGGTGCAGGCCGTAAAGAAGTTTAAGGAATCTGCCGAAGGATATTATGATTTGATATTGATGGATGTGCAGATGCCGCATATGGATGGTTATGAGGCTACCCGATGTATCCGGGCATTGGGGCGTTCTGATGCTCAAAAGGTTCCTATCTTCGCTATGACAGCCAACGCATTCGCTGAGGATGTGCAGAAAAGTAGGGAGGCCGGTATGAATGCTCATATATCTAAGCCGTTGGATATACGTGCCGTGTATAAACAAATGAACCGATACCTTCAAGGATAAATAAAGGATCGATGAATAAATAAAAAGGGACCGCCTCGGGAAATTAGGTTTTCGAGGCGGTCCCTTCTGCTTTTATTAGATATTCTTTATTTTTCCGTAATTACCGAGAATTCACCGATACCCGCTTGCTTTTTATTATCTACGATACGGGTTGCGACCAAACGGATTTGGTTACCTTTCGTTATTGGGAAATGTACGACTTGCTCGATCGGGTTAGCCTTGATATTGGAGAATTCGCCTTCGGCCACCTTCTTTCCATTAATATATAATTGATAGTTGGAGATATGACCGCTTGCGTCACGTCCTTGGTTCGGGGTGTAGCGGAATCCGGATATAGGCATTTCTTTCGCTAATTGTACGACTAACTCTTGTTTCCCTTGTGGCAAATAGTAGGTCGTGTAGCCGTTTCCGTCTAGGATCAGGCTGGTTTTCTCATCTTTCGGTGATACGATCGTGTAATCACAAGCTGGAATATCGAACGTTTGCGCGGAAACCGGACTGACTGTATCGAAAGTCGGATCATAGGCAATCGCCTTGACAGTTCCTTTTTGAGCGAAAGCGAATGGCGCCTGATAAAGCGGTGAGTCCTTGGTCGGATCTGAGCCGTCGGTGGTATAATGAACCTCGGAGCCTTTATCCCCGGCCTGTATGGTTACCTCGTCATTGATATTACGGGCAATCGTTGGCTCGGTCACCAAGGCGGGGGCAAGGTATGCCTCCACGTTATTGATACAAAGCGGTCCGCGGGCATCCGTGAAGTTGATGCGTATCTTCTCCGCTTTCTCGGTCTGGAAACGGACAATTCGTTTATAGCCGACAGTTGTCGTAGAATCCACGGTCTGTGCCGGAATCCATTTACCCTCTTGCTCGAGTTCGATATTGAACGAGCGTACTCGTTGTCCTAATGGGATATATTCTTGTATGACCAAGCGGTTTACATCGGTAGGATGGGTTAACGTGAAAGTCAATGAACCACTGGTTACGCCATCGTCCGTAGCCCAATAGGTATCCCAATCCCCATCTACTGCCTTATTGGGACTAAAATTACGTCCTCTTTTATTGCTCGCTTGTACGTAACATCCTTTCAAAAGATTCTCCTTAAAGTCATTTTGGATGGTTTGATACCATTGTACGGCACGGGCGGAGTCTACCGGACTTATTTTTCCGTTCAACGCTACGGGGAAGTTCAATAGGAAATTGGCGTTATGCCCGACGCTTCGGTAATAAAGATCGACTAATTTTGCCAGCGACTTGACTTGGTGATCTTCCCGGGAGTGATAGAACCATCCCGGACGGATAGATACATCGCATTCTCCACCTAGCCACATCGGTCCGTTCTCATCTCCCCATACACTCTGTTGGAAAGTAGGCATGGAGGGTTCCGGGGCGAAGATGCTCCATTGGGTATCACCGGCCCAACCTTCCTCGTTACCGATCCAGCGGATATCGGGTACTGTCCCTCCGAAAACCATGATGTCCGGGTGGTGCGCCTTGATCGTGTCGCATGCCCGCTCATATTGATAATAGGTCTTGGCGTCTATAGCACGGGTTTCATTCGTGCCGCCATACCAGCCATTGCCACCGTTTGCCCCATCAAACCAGTATTCGAACAACGGGCCATAGTTGGAGACTAATTCATGTAATTGGGCATGGAATTTCTCTACATATCCCGGTTGTCCGTAATTCTCACTGTTTCTGTCCCAAGGGGAGAGATAGACACCGAATTTCAGCCCGTGTTTCTTACAAGCGTCGGATAGTTCTTTTACCATATCCCCTTTGCCATCTTTCCAAGGAGAATTCTTTACGCTATATTCGGTTGTGGCGGTAGGCCATAGACAGAAACCG
The DNA here is from genome assembly GCF_002272965.1 of Parabacteroides sp. AT13. Classification (NCBI taxonomy): domain Bacteria; kingdom Pseudomonadati; phylum Bacteroidota; class Bacteroidia; order Bacteroidales; family Tannerellaceae; genus Parabacteroides; species Parabacteroides sp. AT13. Next base: position 2,147,339 of record NZ_NQMH01000001.1, read on the forward strand.
TCATGATGCTTGGTAGTTAAGATTACGCCTTTCAATCCGGCGGCTTTGATTGTTTGCGCCCATTGATCGCAATCCAGATCCGTTGGATTGAATGTGGAGGCGGGAGTGTTTCCGTAACCCCATTCCAGATCATTGAACGTATTTAATCCGAAATGGACAAAGGCATATGTTTCCATCTTATGCCATTCAACTTGTGCCGGCGTGGGAACGGGCAGGATAGGGGCGGGCGCTGTCGCTTCTTTACAGGAGAAGAAGGAAAACAAGCCAAGCCCCAATAAAATAGAGGAACTCAAGTGCTTCATTATTTGTTTATATTTAGATGAGACCTCAAATATATGAAAAAAAACGGCAGATTTTTATTCTGTCTTTAGATATCTAGATAAAAGATAAAGTCTCCTGTCTTTTAGATGTCTCCTCTGGGGAAATTTTCATGCTAGCATATATTTGTTTATCAATTGTTTGCAGTGCCAGTTTATTTATCGCCTTTGGCACGGTCGTGCCATCACAGTGGCAACGCTGTGCCATCCGTGTGGCAGGGCCGTGCCATCGTAGTGGCACAGTATTGCCGCTATGATGGCAAGGGTACCGGCTATATCGTTTACGTGAGTAGTCGGTATTTTTGCGTGTGCTATATTATAATGTACCCGATATCCGTTGCCGTAAAAAACTTGAAAAATAATGCCCGATAAATTTGGACCGTATGTTTTATAGCATTATTTTTGCACCCGCATTCGAGAGAGAACGGCGCTTCAGAAATGATGGAAACGTGGAGGTATCCTTGGGTAGGGGATGAGGTTGGCTAGGCCAAGCGATAATTTCCAACCGCCCGGAGATCGGCTTGAGAAAAAAAACTTGAAAATTTTTCACCGAAAAATTTGGAGGTTAAGAAAAAGTCCTTACCTTTGCAGCCGCAATCGAGAAACGATAGCGAGAGGGTTCTTTGAGAGATTTACATAATTCAACAAGTAGTACAAGTATTAGGAAAAGAAATTTTCCGGATCGATACCGTCAATAGAAGTATGACTTTGGACTACGATAAACGGATTCCGGAGCGAGGATATTAAGAAACAATTTAAACAACGAAGAGTTTGATCCTGGCTCAGGATGAACGCTAGCGACAGGCTTAACACATGCAAGTCGAGGGGCAGCACAGGTAGCAATACCGGGTGGCGACCGGCGCACGGGTGAGTAACGCGTATGCAACTTACCTATCAGAGGGGGATAACCCGGCGAAAGTCGGACTAATACCGCATGAAGCAGGGGTCCCGCATGGGGATATTTGCTAAAGATTCATCGCTGATAGATAGGCATGCGTTCCATTAGGCAGTTGGCGGGGTAACGGCCCACCAAACCGACGATGGATAGGGGTTCTGAGAGGAAGGTCCCCCACATTGGTACTGAGACACGGACCAAACTCCTACGGGAGGCAGCAGTGAGGAATATTGGTCAATGGCCGAGAGGCTGAACCAGCCAAGTCGCGTGAGGGATGAAGGTTCTATGGATCGTAAACCTCTTTTATAAGGGAATAAAGTGCGGGACGTGTCCCGTTTTGTATGTACCTTATGAATAAGGATCGGCTAACTCCGTGCCAGCAGCCGCGGTAATACGGAGGATCCGAGCGTTATCCGGATTTATTGGGTTTAAAGGGTGCGTAGGCGGCCTTTTAAGTCAGCGGTGAAAGTCTGTGGCTCAACCATAGAATTGCCGTTGAAACTGGGGGGCTTGAGTATGTTTGAGGCAGGCGGAATGCGTGGTGTAGCGGTGAAATGCATAGATATCACGCAGAACCCCGATTGCGAAGGCAGCCTGCCAAGCCATTACTGACGCTGATGCACGAAAGCGTGGGGATCAAACAGGATTAGATACCCTGGTAGTCCACGCAGTAAACGATGATCACTAGCTGTTTGCGATACACTGTAAGCGGCACAGCGAAAGCGTTAAGTGATCCACCTGGGGAGTACGCCGGCAACGGTGAAACTCAAAGGAATTGACGGGGGCCCGCACAAGCGGAGGAACATGTGGTTTAATTCGATGATACGCGAGGAACCTTACCCGGGTTTGAACGCATTCGGACCGAGGTGGAAACACCTTTTCTAGCAATAGCCGTTTGCGAGGTGCTGCATGGTTGTCGTCAGCTCGTGCCGTGAGGTGTCGGCTTAAGTGCCATAACGAGCGCAACCCTTGCCACTAGTTACTAACAGGTAAAGCTGAGGACTCTGGTGGGACTGCCAGCGTAAGCTGCGAGGAAGGCGGGGATGACGTCAAATCAGCACGGCCCTTACATCCGGGGCGACACACGTGTTACAATGGCGTGGACAAAGGGAAGCCACCTGGCGACAGGGAGCGAATCCCCAAACCACGTCTCAGTTCGGATCGGAGTCTGCAACCCGACTCCGTGAAGCTGGATTCGCTAGTAATCGCGCATCAGCCATGGCGCGGTGAATACGTTCCCGGGCCTTGTACACACCGCCCGTCAAGCCATGGGAGCCGGGGGTACCTGAAGTCCGTAACCGCGAGGATCGGCCTAGGGTAAAACTGGTGACTGGGGCTAAGTCGTAACAAGGTAGCCGTACCGGAAGGTGCGGCTGGAACACCTCCTTTCTGGAGCTTTAGGATTCCGTCGCTGGCCAAGTGTCGGCGATGTCCGGTCATACGAGGTATC
>NZ_NQMH01000001.1:2155000-2572500 GCF_002272965.1 Parabacteroides sp. AT13
TTATAAAGATAGGCCATATGGTGGCTCGGCTCGTTTCCATGAGCGTATTGGCCGATCAAGCCGGTAATATCTCCGGAGGCTTCCGCCCCGTCAATCTGGGAAGAGGTGGTGAATAAGGTGTCTAAACGTGTTTCCAGCTCTTTCTTGCCACCGATAGCGGCGATGAAGTTATCCATATCATGTGGTGCGAAGAAACTCCATTGGAAGGCATTCCCTTCGGTATAGTCGCTTTTCATATGCGAAGAATAGCGAGGGTTGAATGGAGTACGGAAAGAACCGTCGCCCATTACCGGACGCATCATCTTCGTCTCGGGATCTAAATAGCGTTTGTAGTATTCGGCTTTCTTGGCATACTCATTCGCCAACTCCATGTTGCCTGCCTTCTTGGCGATTTGGGAGATACACCAATCCTCGTATGCCATCTCCAATCCCCACGATACGGATTCGGGAACAGAGTCGGCGGGGACGAAACCATATTTCTCCTTATAGTAAGGGTGCATCGTGATCAGATCCAACTCACGGGTTCCTTTGAACTTCTCGGCAAGATCCTCACGGTAAACGGAAGAACGTGCGCCGGCTTCCGCCCACGTGCTCATATCACCTTCCGCTAAATCTTTCGCTACAAGATCGGCGAGGACCGAGACGGCCGGATATCCTACCATACAACCTGTATAACTAGAGGCTAAAGGCCATTTGGGTAATATTCCACCTTCTTTATAACCTTGCACGAGTACCTTACCCCAATCAGTCGCTAAGTCCGGATTAATGATTGTCATTAACGGATGAAGCGCACGGAACGTATCCCACAAGGAGAATACGGAATAATTTACGTAACCCGGTTCGGCGGTATGCACTTTCTTGTCCATGCCCAGATAACGCCCGTCCACGTCTTGATAAGCGAAGGGGGCGATCATGGTATGGTAGAGCGCCGTATAGAAATTGACCATGACTTTCGGATCTGCCTCGATCTGGATCAAGTTTAACGCCTCGTTCCAAATATGCGTTGATTCCTCACGGGTCTTATCGAAGTCCCATCCGGGCAATTCTGCCTCGAGATTCTTCTCGGCGCCTTCCGGATCGACTACGGATAAGGCTACTTTTACATAAAGCGGTTGTGCCTTTTCAGCGAATTTGTAATGGAACTTCAAATCTTCTGCCGTATTTAGGCGTAAGAACAAGGAGTCTTTACGTAATTTCCCTCCGATGTATTGGTATACGGTCTCGATCGGTTCCGAGAAAGTAATCCGATAGGACATGGAGTGGAAATGTGCCCAACCTTGTGTCTTCACGGTTCCTTCCACCGTGGAGTCGTTTACAAGTAAATATTGGTTACCGATCAGCTTATGTCCCCAGTTCGGTTGAAGGATATGCCCTAAGTCAAGCAGGACACGACGTTCTTTGGGATTGTCGTATGTATATTTATGGAAACCTACACGATCCGTAGAAGTCAATTCCACGTTGATGCCAAAGTTATCCAAGCGTACGGCATAATACCCCGGTGTCGCTTTCTCAGTGTCTTTCTTGAAGGTAGCTACCGGTTTGATGGAATCTCCACCGGAGAAAGGCAATAAAGCTACGTCACCCAGATCGCCGATACCCGTACCAGAAAGATGCGTGTGGCTGAATCCATAGATATGGTCGTCGTCATAATGGTAGCCACTACTTGCGTCCCATCCCAAGATATGGGTATCCGGGCTTAGTTGTACCATTGCGTACGGACGGGTAGCTCCGGGGAATGTGTGTCCATGGAACCCGGTTCCGATGAATGGGTCTACATACCTCACCTCATCTTGTAGTCGCAGCAACTCCGGCGCTTGCTTGCATCCTACCAGCAGGCAGGCAAGAGCGGCCTGAAAAAATAAGATCGTTCTTTTCACTGTTATTATTGATTTAGTTTGTAATAAGCGAATTATCAATCATCTGTCACAAAGATAATGGCTTTGGGGGAATATTGGAAATTTCCTTTTAAAATCTGCAACCTTTTTCGGGCTTGGCTCGTCTTATAGATAAAAAAGTATGGGAACAAACGAATTTACGACAAAGATATTGCCGCTGAAGAATAACCTTTTCCGGGTTGTTTTCCGGATTACCGGAGACGTGGAGCAGTCTGAGCAGATCGTTCAGGAAGCCCTGCTTAAGGTTTGGGAAGACCGGGATAGCTGGATTGTCATTGAGAACTTACCTTCCTATTGCATGATGGTAGCGCGTAATCTGGCATTGAGGGAAACGTATTCCGGAAATAAGGAAAGGATGGATCGGTATGCGGTAAGGTAATCTGTTTATGGATCGTGTATGGACTATCAACGAATAAATAAGTTGCTGGATAAATATTGGGAATGCGCCACATCCGTGGAGGAAGAGCGGGAATTACGCCAGTTTTTCTCCTCAGCGGTGGTACCTCCCGACTTATTACCCTATAAGGCTTGGTTCGTATCTCATGAGGCCGAGGCATTACCCCCTTTGGGGAAAGAATTTGATGCTCGTATATTAGAACATATCTCGGAAGATCGAAAATTAATCACTACATTTGGAACGTTATTTAAATCTATTACTCATTTAATACATAAGATTATGGGAACGAATATGAAGAAAGCCTTTACCACCCTTTTATGCCTTTTGTTTTGTATCACGATCTCGGCACAGGATAAAGCCGCTGATTTTAGTAAGCTCGTAGGCGATTGGTCCTTCTCTGCCCCCGACGCTCCGTATGGATATCAAGATGGAAGTTTTCAGATAAAGCAAGAGAACGGCAAGTTGACCGCTAAAGTGAATATACAAGGTAGTACCTTGGAGATAAACGATATCAAGGTGAAAGGAGATACCTATACCAGTTCTTTTTATGTGGATGGAACGCCTGTAGACTTAACTATGACCCAGAAAGGAAATAAGTTAGAGGGAATGGCCGACGCCGGAGGTATGCAGATTCCCGTGAAATTCAAGAAAACGAAGAAGTAACCGCTTTGTGGTACTGTGAGTTTCTGTTAACTTCGCGGCAAAAACTACAAAGGGATGTTTACAGTAATCGGAATCATGTTCTGCGGCATTGCCGTCGGGTATTTCTTTCGTAAAGTAGAATTGCTGCAAAAGATCGGTAAGCCTATTTCTTATACAATTCTTCTTCTTTTGTTCCTGCTGGGAATTTCGGTAGGGGCCAATGAGTCTATCGTGAATAATCTTACGACGTTGGGCGGGCAAGCCTTGTTGATCGCTTCGGCCGGTACGTTGGGTAGCGTCTTGGCGGCGTGGGGAGTTTATCATTTCTTTTTTAAGGAAAGGAGCCGGGGATGAAAGGGAGTTTGATCGTCGTGGGCTTCTTTGCCTTGGGGTGCTTGCTGGGATGGAGCGGTTATCTGCCCGGGGTCGTTATCGAGAATGATATAACGGTTTATGTACTTTACCTCTTGATGTTTCAAGTAGGGATTAGCATCGGAAGCGATAAGAAACTGAAAGAGATTTTGTCGAGCATACGGCCGAAACTCTTATTGGTGCCTCTGGCTACTATTATCGGGACGTTGAGCTTCTCCGCCCTGATCAGCCTTGCTCTTACCAAATGGAGCGTGTTCGATTGTTTGGCGGTCGGAAGCGGTTTCGCCTATTATTCACTATCCTCCATCTTGATAACAGAGCTAAAAGAACCGACGCTGGGGGCTCAATTGGCGGCGGAGTTAGGAACGATCGCCTTGATCGCTAATATTATCCGTGAGATATTCGCCTTGCTGGGCGCTCCGTTGTTCGTTAGATATTTCGGAAGGCTATCTCCGATCTGCGCGGGAGGAGCTACTACGATGGATACGACATTGCCGATCATCACCCGTTATTGCGGAAAGGATTTGGTCTTTGTCTCTATCTTTCACGGGATCTTGGTGGACTTCACGGTTCCGTTTTTCGTTTCTTTCTTCTGTTCGATGTGAGTGAAAGAGGCTTCCGAGATCTCGGAAACCACCTTGCAAGGTTGAAAAGTCATTTCCGAGGCCTCGGAAGGCATTTTGCAAGGTTGAAAAGTCGTTTCCGAGGTCTCGGAAGGCATTTTACAAGGTTGAAAAGTCGTTTCTGAGGCCTCGGAAGGCATTTTACAAGGTTGAAAAGTCATTTCTGAGGCCTCGGAAGGCATTTTACAAGGTTGAAAAGTCATTTCCGAGGCCTAGAAAAGCTATTTTACAGTTTGCAGCATCACTTCTACCGCTCTTTTTAATTGCGTGTCCTCGCCGGAGAGCTGCGCCTCGGGAGTATTGTACACCTCGACATCCGGTTGCAATTGTTGGTTTTCCAGATAATTGCCTTGCATATCTTTCACGCCTACTTGCGGGATACCGAACACCAAGGTCGGATCGATTTGCGTTTCCCACCATACGGCTGTCATGGTTCCCGGAACCGGGGCGCCGATCAGCTTGCCGATACCTAAGGTCTTATAAACCCAAGGGAAACCATGAGCGTTCGAATAATTATCCTCGCACATCAAGACACAGGACGGTTTGGTCCACTTATTGTAAGGATCGCTACCGATGTATTGTCCGCGAGGCTCGAAGCGCTGATACTCCTTGCCGCTCAATAAGGTAGCCAGATCATCATGCAACCAGCCACCTCCGTTATGGCGGGTATCCACGATCACGGCTTTCTTATTCCGGCACCGGCCTAATAAAGCGGAATAGACCTCACGGAAACTCTCGCTGTTCATACCTCTCACATGTACGTACCCGATTTGCCCGTTCGATAATTTATCTACGGTTTCTTGGCAATTCTCGATCCATCTTTTATAAAGGAGGTTCGATTGCTCTCCGTTACCGATCGCTTTCACCTGTTCCTCGAAACGCTGTTTACTGGTAGGATCATAGACAGAAAGCATTACTTTCTTACCGACTTTACCGCTTAGCAGTGGATAATAATCGGCGTCTTTCTTTATCGGTGTCCCGTCTATCTTCTCGATGATACAGCCTTTCTTTATCTGGCTGCCGGCCAATGTCAGCGGGCCCTTGGCGATGATTTCCTCGATCTTCAATCCGTCGCCCGTGTATGCGTTATCGAAGAAAGCGCCTAGGCTGGCGGTTTCCGGCCCGGTTAGTCCCGGATTGTAACGGGCGCCCGTATGGGAGCCGTTCAGCTCGCCCAATAGCTCGGAAAGCATCTCTTGGAAATCAAAATTATTGTTGATATGCGGAAGGAAACGGGCGTAAGCGGTCTTATATCCTTTCCAATCCATGCCCCGGAGTGTCGGATCATAGAACTTATCCAAGACTTGACGCCAAGCGTGGTGGAAGATATAAGCACGCTCCTCTGCCGGACGATAAGCGAACTCGGCCTTGAAAGCGATCGGTTTTTCCTTGCTATCCTTCAACTCGATCTTTTTCAGTTTACCGCCGGCGGTAAGATAGAGGTTCTCTACTTTCTTATCGGCGAATAGAGTGCCTCGACCGACATTCTTGAGCAGTAATTTAGTGGACTTTTCCTTCAAGTCGTGTTCCCATAAATCAAAGCCTTTCTCGAAAGCGGCGCAATAATATAGTTTATCTCCTTTCGGGGCGAGTACGGCGTCTCCCAATGAGGATGAATTGGCGGTCAGGCGAATAATCCGGTCCTTGCGGTTCTCCAATTCAAACTTCAAGGGGGCTACAGGCTTATCCTTATCCTCTTTTTTCTTATCGGAATCTTTATCGGATGTCTTATCTTCGTCCTTATCTTTGTTTTCATCCGCTTCTACCAAGGCCTGTTCTTCTTTACTGAGGCGGAATTTATCGTAAGCCTCACCGTCGAAGAACATGATGTACACATCCCGCTCAGCACCCCAGCTACCGTGGCTGCGGAAACCGGCACGGTCGGAGGACCAGATTATGGCCTTACCGTCTAATACCCATTTCGCGTCGCCATCCGAATAACCGCTTTCCGTCAGGTTCGTTACCTCGCCGCTACCGTCCGCTTTCACGAGGGCGATATCCGTATTGTTCCATCCTCCGACGGAGATGTAATCTACCAAGAACCACTTGCTGTCTGGCGACCATTGGAAATGCTGGTCTCCATCGCTATACGAATAGAGGTATTTCCCGTCCAATACGGTGCGGACCTGCTTGGTCTTTCGGTTGATAACACGTAAGGTGGTGCGGTTCTCAAGGAAAGCCACCTCGTTACCATCCGGAGAGTATAAGGGTTGGAACGAGGTTTGTCCGGAGACGACAAGAGGCTCCTCTTTCAATTCCGGGGCGTAAGTGAATTGCTTATCTTCGTCACGTGTAAGTTTACTTTCGTAGATCCCCCATGTTCCTCCCCGTTCGGCGGAATATACCAATGAACGTCCGTCGGGGCTGAAATCTATATTGCGCTCTTGTTGCGGCGTGTTCGTGATTTGACGAGTAGTCTCGTATTCAATAGAAGTTACGTAAACATCGCCACGAGTGATAAACGCTACCTCTTTTCCATTCGGGGAGACGGCGATATCCGTAGCTCCATCGGTCAGAAGACGATGGATCACGTCGTTCTCGATCTTATCCGCGACGATCTGGATATTCACCTTGGCAGGTTTCTGGCCTTCCTTAACGGTATAGATCTCGCCGTCGTAACTATAGCATAGAGTCCCGGAATTATCGGAGGTAAGGAAACGCACAGGGTGGGTGGTATGCGTCGTGATTTGTTTCTCGCTGTTGCCTGCCAAATCCTTCTTGAAGATGTTAAAGCTTCCTTTCTCCTCGCTTAGGTAATAGAAAGACGCCCCATCCGCGGCCCATACAGGATTACGATCCTCACCGCCAAAAGTGGTTACTTTCTGGAAAGAACGATCTTTTCCAAGCGTACATAACCAGATATCACGGGTGATAGAAGATTGATGATGCTTGCGCCAAGGGTCCTCGTAACCTTTATAGTCATTGTATAATAGCTTACTGCCATCCTTGCTGAGGGCTATATTCTCCATGTATAACGAAGAATATAAATCCGGCCTTCCTCCGTCCGTGCTTATCTCATAGACTTGCATAAAGCGGGTGCCGGGGAATTGGATATCCTTGGCATCTTGCAATATGTTGGCCAGATATAAGATGTGTCCGTTATCCTTAAAGGTCGTGGGATATTCGTTTGTGGAGTGGGTGGTGAGCCGCTTGGGTTCCCCTCCCTCCTTATTCATGAGGAATACATCGAAGTTACCGCTACGGTTGGAGGCAAAGGCTATTTTTTGTCCGTCGGGCGACCAGACCGGACGGGTGTCATGAGCCGGATGTGTTGTCAACTGCCGGGCTTTCCCTCCGGAAGAAGGGACCGTGTAGATATCCCCTTGGTAAGAAAACGCGATCGTCTGCCCGTCCGGGGAGATCGCACAGTAACGCATCCATAACGGACTGTCGTCTGCTTGCGCCGCCGCCGATAAAAATAACGCCAGCGCAGGAATCATCAAGTTTTTCATGTGTACTCTATTTTAGATTTACAAATGTAATCGATTTTCGATATTTATTAGGAGAAATAATTGCGTAGATTAAATTTTTAAATATTTTTGCATATGAACTTTAAAACCGCCAAGATGATGACGAAATATAGAGTGTGTATGACTTTTATGTCCATTTTATTATTGCTATTTCATTTTGTGTTTCTGTTTTCTTGTGGAAAGCTACCGGAAAAAACATTTGCTTTTTCTGATAACCTGCGGATTGATTCTTTGGAACATATGGCTATGGATTCGATTTACCGGAATCCTCGATATGCTCATTCCGCATTGGATGAAGCTTTAAGTCTAACTAAAGATAGCGATAAATATTATAAATTGCTTGCGGCTAAAAGCCAGATTTATTTTGCTAATAGTGTATATGATTCCGGGTTTGTTTTACATCGGTCAATTATAGATTATTGCGACCGTGTACCGATGTCTCCCAAGATACATGGACTCTTAGGGACGCTGAAAAATACGGTTGGCAATTATTATTCATTTTTGGATAAAACGGATTCGGCCCTCCTTTGCTATTCCGAGGCGTATCAAGAGATCCGGCAGAGTGAGATGGAGCATAAAATCCCGGATATTTATATCAATATAGCGGATATATATGCCCGGAAAGGAGCTTACGATCAGCGAGCCCGCTACTTTCGCCAAGCTCTTTTCGTGAGTGATTCATTGGGTATTATGGATCGGATGTCCTTTCCTATTTATTTTGGTTTGGGCGAGACGTATATGGAATTGAGGGACTTTGACTTATCCGATCACTTTTACCGTTTGGCGGAGAAAGAACTGGATTCTCGTAACTTGAGCGAGAAATTCACCTTTTGCAATAGCCGGGGAAATTACTATTATTACAAGGAAGAATACGCGGAGGCGCTTCCTTGGTTCTTGAAAGCCCGTGAGGTGGTACGTCCTACTCATATGGATTTCTATACCAACGTATGCGAGATCAATTTAGGGGAGATCTATCTATGTATGGATCAGTTGGATTCCGCTCGTTTTTATCTGGAAAAAGGGTTTAGGTACTTCCATACCTATAATAATAAGACAGCCTTGTACCATTTGACAACCCTGAAGGCTTCGCTAGCCTTAAAAGAGGGGAACTCCGGGCTGGCTTATCAATTGTTGAGGAGTTACACGGATACGGTAGGCATAGATCCCAAGATGGTAGTGATCCGTAATAAGAACTTGCAGAATTACTTCGCTACCACGGGCGATTTTAGGCGTGCTTATGAGTATCAAACGAAGAATAGCGTCATTGAGAACAATATTCGTAGCGAACGAACCCAGATGCGTGTCGCCGAGATCGATATGCGTTATAGGCAAGATACGACTTTGCTCAAGCGGGAGGCTATTATTAAACAACAGGCCGGCCGGATGGAATACTTGGAAATGAGCCGTTGGGTTTGGATCTTGCTTTTTGCGATCTTGTCGATCGTCAGCGGCATGGCTTATTACTTTATGAAACGTAAACGGCATGCCCAGTGGTTAAGCCATATCGATCAGGTGACGAAGCTGAAGATGGAGAGTATCCGCAACCGTGTATCCCCTCATTTTATATTCAACGTTTTGAACCGGGAAATCAGCACGGAAGAGGAGGGAAGCCTCCGCCGCACGCAACTTTCCGGGCTGGTGGAGTTGTTGCGGAGTAGCTTGGAGATCTCGGAAAAGCTCAGTATTACGCTGCGGGAGGAGCTGAGGTTCGTGCGTACGTATCTGAACCTGCAAACGCAAGCGCTGGGGCCGGACTTCCATTTGGCATGGAATATCGATCCTTCCCTTGACACGGACGCGATCTATCTCCCGGCCATGCTGATCCAGATTCCCGTAGAGAATGCCGTGAAACATGGCTTGTGTGCGATTGAGGGCGAGAAGCGATTATCCGTTTTCGTGGAGCGCGACGGGAAAGGCATCCATATCCGTATAGAGGATAATGGACCCGGGTATCGTCCGTTTACGAATGCGGGACATACGAACGGTACGGGGATGGGAACGAAAGTCCTTTACCGTACGATCCTATTGTTGAATAGGAGAAATAAAGAGAAGATCACCTATTCGGTCCAAAGCAAGGAGAAGGGGATGGGGAGCGGAACAATCGTCAGTTTCTTTATTCCGTTGGATTTTAATTACGCTTTCTAGGTATCGTGAATGTACGAAAGTAATCCGGGCCGTTTCCTCCGGATAGTGGAAGGAAGCGGCCCGGATCGAATTGAATCGAATCGGTTGATTCGGGTTATAGTCGCTCAATGTCTTCAACAGAAAGTCCGGAGCATTGGGCGATAAGTTCGGAGTCAAGTCCTTGCTCCTTCATCTTTTGGGCTATCTGGAGTTTTTCCTCTTGACGGCCTTTCTCGATCCCTTTCTGCATTCCTTTTTCAATCCCTTCCGTTTGTGCGTAATCGATGGTCGCATACCAATCCCGATAATTCTTTAGGTTTTCCTCGTAGATCGCACGTTCTTTTTCGCTGAGTGAGTTGACGTTCGCCACATCCAGCAAGCGAAGGAAGGTCTCCTGTTCCTCCTTGAAGGGAGATTGTTCAAATAGGTTCATATTCTTCAATGTATAAATCCAACGTTCGAAGGAGCTCTTGCACTCCTCCTTGCTTAAACTGAATAACGGGAACGATATGTAGATCTGCTTCATCTTGATCTCATTGAACACCTTTCCCGTCCTCTCGTTAGCGAGGACAACATCTGTACGGAAGTCTGTGAACTCCGGCAACTTGAAATTCAAGAAATAGACTCCGTAGATGGGTAGCAACCGATATTGCCATTGCTTGCCGATTTGTCCTTGCCGGGCCACCATGCGACAAAGATAATAAAAACCTCTGTTAAAGAAATAGTACTGGGGACAATTCTGCATCTCTAGGATGAACTTGGCCCCGGACACGTCCTCGCAGAGCAGGTCGAATATGATGGTACGGTTCTCGACAATCTCGGGCTTGGTCTCCTTGTCGAGGTAGGTGATGTCCTTGATCTGTCGTTCGCCGGCTAGGGCGGCGTTAAGGAACTTGATGGTAACTTGCTTGTCTTGGAAGACAGCCTTAAATCCAGCATCAGTCATGATGTCTACGTATTGTGCCATAGTTAAATGGTTTTAGGTGATTACTGCTCCAAAGGTAAGGTTTATTTTCGTATCGCACATCCTGTTTATTGTATATTTCTTAAAAAGCAGATTCATGGTAGTCAGCTTTACTATTTATAGAAAGTACGATTAGTATTAATAGTAGTGCAAAATACTATGGATAGTAATCGGCTCCCATTTTGATCAATTCTTATTATACGCTGATTATCAGAAATATAAATAACAATCTTTAAATATTAGGCTTATTGTACTTTTTAAGAGATCAAATTTGGTATGGTTGACTTATTCTTTTCACGTATAAAGATAACATTAAATAATAGACTAAGCCGCTAGCATAAAGTTCTCCAAGTGAATAACTAATCACTTCTCAACTCGTAAGCTTATGGCTTGACAAGCCTTGGATTATACGTTTGTAGTATTTGCAATGATTACATGTGAATGTTTGTATTTTGTATTTATTATGCGGTTATGGATGGATACCATATATAATGTACATGCGTACATTATATAATAGATAGAAACGGCTAGTCTAAACGATCGATTCTTTTAGTCATTTGCAAAGGTACGCGTTTCTTCGATACTTGCAACCCTTCCGAGCTATTTTTTTTTCACTTATCCTCTTTCTTATCAATAGGATAGGTTATCATTTACCAAACAAGCGATTCCTTCAACGAACCTCCCTCTCAAGCGTCTAAAAAAACGCAAGATCTAAACGATCGTTTAGACTAGTCGTTTTCGAGAAAAACAAGGGTGCTAAACGGTGGGATGGACTTTAATTAACACTATTATTAATATTAAATTTTTGATTTATGAACAAAAAGATTACTACGCTTTTAGCTAGTGCTATGTTGGCGACTGCATTCTCTGCGGGAGCTAGCATAAACGCTAAGAAGGGCGAGGCTACTTTGTTGGGTGCATCATCAAATTACTTATCTGTAAATACAGAGAATAATTATGGTGCATTGAGCTTTGATCCTACAACTCTTTCTGATTTAAAAGAGTTGAATCCAGCAACATGGACTGTCTCTAACGTGAAGACTTCTTTAGGAAGAACTCTTTATTCTTTCGTAAATAAGGCTACCGGTTTAACATTGTCTGTAGATCCTGCTACAGCTATCGCTGTGGATGACAATAACAAGTCTCAAAAGATCGCTAGTGCTGCTCCATTGGCTTTAGGAGGAAGTGCTTCTGAGTGGGTTGTTGAGACAGTGGGTGGAAAGGATATCTTGGTTTCTTATATTGATGGTGAGAATGTTGTTTATATAGCTCAGTCAGGTAGCAAACTTTATTTGGAGAAAGCAAAGAAAAGTGCAATCTCTACTGCTGCTATAGCTTTGTCTTCTGACCAAGCAAATATTCCTGCAAGTATTTCTTTGGATAGTGACGCATTGAATACTTTATTACATTCAGTAAAGGGCAATAATGCAGCTATCGCTAAAATGTTCTTTGGCTTAACGATGAATCCGGAGACTTCAGGGAATAATAAGAATGTTTTAACTGCTACAGCTTTACATGCAGGGGATCAGGAATTTGATACTCAAAATGGAGGCTATTGGGTAACATTGCAAGCTAAAGACCAAAAGATTGGTGACAAGAAAGCATATGTTGTAGTTGATACCGCTTATTATGACGGAACAGAGACTAGCAAGTTCTTGAAGTTTGCTTGTGATGAACTAAACGCTGATGGCCGTAATGAGGGTTCTTATAAATTTAAGTTCACTTATAACGCTCAGAGAGATGAGCTGTATGCTCAAGTTCAGAAGGCTGTTTATAAGATTACTAAAAACGGCGGTGTATCTGATGAGGATTTCGCTAAATGGGTGAAAGAGGAGAACAACAACTCTAATTGGGTACTTTCTGATAACACAGCTTCTGCTAAGGGAACTCAAACAGCAGCTATTGATAAATACATTTACATGGCTCGTTTGGCCGGTACGAATGTATTGACTGTTAATACAGATGAAACAGATGGTACTACTGCTGGTGCTCTTGTTGCTGTTAAGGATGTTCAGAAAACAGTTATCAAACTTGGTACAAACTTCACGGGTTTGACTCAAACAACTTTGGCAGACGGTGTTTATATGATTCAATATAAATCTACTGGCGGTAATAAACCGGAACAAAACAACGCTTATGCATTGGCTAACTTGGCTGGTAATTTTGGTTGGGCAAAACAAGCAGATCGCCAAGATTTCAACCATATTCCGGCAGCTCAGTGGGTTATTACAAAGAATGGTACGGCTTCTACTGCTTCTATTACGATCCAGAACCGTGAGTTCAACGATTTGTCTGATAATGCTGTAGGTCTGAATAAGAAAACTGTTCAGCTGTATGCTGTAAAAGATAGCAAAGATGTATTCTTCTATAATAACGGTGTTGCTGATACTTTGAGTTTTATCCCTGTTAAAGACGCTAATAACTTAAAGGTTGGTTACAGATACTTGACAGAGGATTCCGCTAAGGTTCAGACATATGTATTCAATTATTTACATGGTTTGGCATTAGATAAATATTTGTATACTCCGGCTGGTAAGGATTCTATCGTTCGTGTAAACGAGAACGGTGATAAGACTAACTTCCGTTTGGAGATCGTGGTTAAGAATGATAACTATGGTGTTGGCGATAGCTTGGTAAGAAATGTTTACTATGTTAAGAATGGCGAGAGCTATTTGTCTTACGATGATGTTGCTAAAAAGTATATGATGAAGAAGGATACTAAAACTCCGTTCTTCTTAAAAGAAAACAACTGTGTGGACGGTAAGCACTATTATGCGTTAGTTGAAGCTGAAATAGTAAAAGTTTATGATAAAGATAATAAAGAATTCTTCATCGTAAAAGATAATTCAGAAGTAAAGGCTCGTGCTTCTGTTGGTGCGGCAGAATCTATAATTACTTATTCATCTGATGAATATACGAATGGTGTAAAAGTTTCTGTTGATGATAATACTCTGGACTTATTACAAGGTTCTACAGATGATAAGTTCAATCAAGGCAATAATCGTGAACTTCGTACATCCGCTTTCGCTGTGGTAACAGATGACTCTCCATTATACCGTCGTTTCAACAACGTAGCATTGGGTGAGAGCGCTACAGACGCTTGCGATAGCTTGGCATTCGTAGAGAGCGTACGTGGTGAGTACTTGATGGATGAGTGGAACAAGAACTTGCAAGACAAGGTGGTTAACTACGCTGGTATCTGGAATAAGGATAAAGCTAATGGTAAATTGTTCTTCCATATCGATACGGCTTGGGTAAATCGTGGCGCAGGTAATATCAAACCTCAATATTTGATCTCTGCGGCTCACGTAGATGTACCGGGAACTCCGGGTGTACCTTGTACTTATGCGCATAATCACTATGATAATGCTGGTAATAAGGTTGATGCTGCTCACTGCTCACACGCTACTCCTGCTCACGCTGGCTACCACTATGGTAAATATTTGGTAAACTTCTCTGATTCAGCGAAGGTCTATGATGAAAGAAAGGTTGCTAATCCGTATAAATTAAGTACTAACTCAAGTGTTAATAGCAGCTATACTCGCGTTGGTTTCGTTGAGGCTATTCACATGGGTGACAGCTTGTATGTATTGACAAATGGTTTCGAGAAGATGGCTCCGGCTGATTTGGATACGGCTGAAATCATCGCTAACTATAAAAAAGCAAAAATTGAACATTTCATTGTGAACTTGACAGGTGATAAACATAAGAACGTAACTTGGTCTTTCCGTTATGTAAATCCTGACAAGGCTGGAAATGTAACAGAAGAAGGTGCAGATAACTCTTTCTTGTTTGAGTCTAATGTTTATGGTTCAGCGGAAGTTAATGGACAACCGGTTTATGATGATCAGTATACAACTGTTTATGGCAATAAAGATGAAGCAATTGCTCCGAAAGAGAATGTTGCTTGGTTGAAGATGCATAATGGTTGCTTGGTAATCACAGATGAGAACGCTAAGTTCGATAATGCTAAGACTAGCGGTGACGGTGCCTTGGTATTCAATGTACAACGCATGACAGAAGATGATGAATTCGTTACTTCTAACGATGAGATCGCTACTGAAGGTGTATCCGTAATCGCAGGTAACGGTACCGTAACCGTTCAAGGCGCAGCTGGTAAGTCTGTAGTTATCACGAATATCTTGGGTAAGGTAATCGCTGAGACCGTTCTTACTTCCGATAACGCTACAATCTCTGTTCCTGCCGGTATCGTAGCAGTGGCTGTTGATGGTGAGGAAGCTGTTAAGGCTATCGTTAAATAAGAATTTAACAAAATAAGATAATCATACAATTCCCGTGCGGGTATCGATCCAAGTAATCCGTGACGGATGAACAGGCGGGAGTTGGATTAATATTAATACTAAAGTAATAAATTAAGAGGTCCGTAAGTACCTCCGTGAGGAGGAAGTACGGATAAAGGAACAAGAGGATGCGTCGATATAATGTACGCATCCTCTTTTGTGTTTATAGCGGGTGTTGAGGATAAATCCTGCTTCTACTTGCAAAAGAGCGAGATAAGCAACGGCACGCTGATCTCGAGGATAATCCCGTGAATAATAGCCACAGGTACGATATTCTTTCCGGAATACCGGCTGATAACGGGAAGACAGACATCCATAGAATTGATTCCCGCCACGGATACCGGAGCGAATTTACCAAAGAAAGAGGCATACAACGGTGCCCCGAATAAAGCTAACATTTCCCGGATGATATTAGCCAATAATGCGATAGCCCCGAGTTGCGAAGCGATTTCTATCCCTGCCGACGCCTCTTTCAGTTGTACGATAAGCAAGGAGGATAAGGAATAATAAGCGAATCCGCTTCCTACAGCCATACAATCATATATATTCCACGAGGTCAATAACAAACTCGCCGCCGCAGAGAATACTAACGTGCCGATGATCGTAAAGAACGGCAGTAGCAAACTGGAAAACCGGATATCCTTTACCATCTTTCCTAATTCGGCGTTTGCTCCCAGGTTCAATCCTACTTGGATAACGAGAGCGTATAGCAAGAATTGCGGTAGTTTTTCGCAATACGTGGAGATAGTCGTGTTGGCGAAGGTTCCGCAAAAGATTCCCGCTGTGAAACATAAGATAACGATTAGGTTATTTTTCATTGAGACCTCCTTTCTTGATAAATAATTTATAAGCGATAAAAGATGCTACCAGACTTCCCAATACTCCGCAAATAGCTAGTATGGCAGCTTGTATTCCAAACTCACCAATATTATTCAGCAAAGATTGGTTGGCTCCTATGGTAATACCAAATATGAACAACATCGCGAAAATCGTATAAGAGATGGAATGTTCCAATCCCTTGAAAGCGGGGACGTGTCGGCATAAATAACCGACGCTTATCCCCAGACCTAATAGACCTAGAATGATAAACATAAGCATATTGTATTTTGAGATGCGCAAGACATCTTTTCCCCGGAAACGAAGCATACGAATACTCCCTCTTTTCCGCAGAAGTTAAACTTGAGTGCAATTAAGACCTAGATGTAGGTGTAAGAAGAGAACTATAAAAAGAAGTCCTCTCAAGAAGAGTATGGATGGATTTAGACAAAACCGCTGAACCAATGAACATGCACGATCGTATTGCCCGAGAAAGCCCGGGTATACCATCTTTTTGAGTTGTTCAGAAGCTTCTTGTTCATCTTATTTGTATCATTGTTTGATTTCCGGCGCAAAGGTAGTAATAAATTAGAGATTCTAAAACTTTTTCTAGGATCGGATATATAAGGGACTTGACTTGGATTTTGGATCTTTTTATGTACATTTGAGGTCCTACCCGCTATTGGGCCAACTAAAAACGGATAGAACAGATATGATTAAAAGAAAAGATTGGTTATGAGGAAAAGAATGATTTTAACAGCATTGGCGGCTGTCGCTATCCCTACGTTGTTGATGGCGGCGGATGAGGCGAGATTAATGCGCTTTCCGGCTACAAATGGTTCAGAGATTGTATTCTCGTACGCTGGCGATTTATATAAGGTCCCGGCTACAGGTGGTGAGGCACAGCGATTGACATCGTATGTGGGGTATGAGATGTTTCCCCGTTTCTCCCCGGATGGTAAGACGATCGCTTTTACGGGACAGTACGACGGTAACACGGAAGTGTACACGATGCCCTCTTCCGGCGGTGAGCCATTGCGTATCACTTACACGGCTACGAATAGCCGTGATGATCTGGGCGATCGCATGGGCCCGAATAATATCGTGATGACTTGGACACCGGACGGTAATGGTATTGTTTACCGCAACCGCATCAGCGATGGGTTCTCCGGCAAGTTATATACGGTAAATAAAGAAGGTGGCCTTTCCGAGGTGGTTCCCTTGCCCGAGGGCGGCTTTTGTAGCTATTCGCCCGACGGAAAACAATTGGCTTACAACCGGGTAATGCGTGAGTTCCGTACATGGAAATACTATAAGGGCGGTATGGCCGATGATATCTGGGTTTATAATCCGGAGAAGAAAAGTGTAGAGAATATCACGAACAATGAGGCGCAAGATATCTTTCCGATGTGGATTGGTGATGAGATCTATTTCCTTTCGGATCGGGATTACACGATGAACTTGTTCGTTTACAATACGAAGACTAAACAAACAAGTAAGGTGACGAACTTCACTGAGTACGACGTGAAATTCCCTAGCAGCTTCGGCAATACGATCGTTTTCGAGAATGGAGGCTATATCTATAAGATGGATGCGGTGTCGAAGAAACCGGAGAAAGTGAACGTAACCCTCGCCTCCGATAATGTCTACGCACGTAGCGAGATCAAGGATGGCTCCAAATATATCACGAGTGCCAGCCTCTCCCCAAAAGGTGAGCGTATGGTGGTGACAGCTCGTGGCGAGGTATTCAATATCCCGGTAGATAAAGGGGTTACGAAAAATATCACCCGTACTCCGGGAGCGCACGAACGTGACGCTCAATGGTCACCGGACGGAAAACATATAGCCTATATCTCCGACGCTACCGGCGAGACCGAGCTGTATCTCCAAGATTTCGAGGGGGGCGAGCCTACCCAGTTGACCAAGAATAACGATACGTATATCCGTACTTTCCAGTGGAGTCCGGATTCCAAGAAGATTGTCTATACGGATCGTAAAAATCGTATCAATCTTTTGGACGTATCTAACAAACAGCTAACAACTATCTCACAAAGTCTGTTAGGTGAAGCCCGCAACGTAAGTTTCTCTCCGGATAATAATTGGTTGACTTATTCCCGTGTGTCCGATAATAATTTCTCGATCGTCTATGTCTACGATATCGCGGGTAAGAAAGAATATCCCGTGACCGATAAATGGTACGAGTCTTATTCTCCGGTATTCAGTACGGATGGCAAATATCTGGTATTCACTTCCGCCCGTGATTTCAATCCTACGTATAGCCAAACGGAATGGAATCATGTGTATAATAATATGGGTGGCGTATATCTGGCGTTATTGTCTAAGGATACCGCTTCCCCGTTTATGGAAACGGATGCGGAGGTAGCCATTGAATCTACCCCGGCGAAAGCGGATGCCTCTAAAAAGGACGAGACAAAGAATGAGGCTTCTACTCCGGTCGTAAAGATTGATATAGAGGGTATCACGGATCGAATCGTTAAGCTCCCCTTGCCGGGATCGAATTACTACGATCTTTATTCCGATGGAACGAACGTGTATTATTTCACGAAAGGCGGCATGAAGATGTTTGACTTGAAGAAACAGAAAGAGGAAACCGTTAGCGATGCCGCTATGATGGTTGATCCGGCTGGCAAGAAAGCTGTTTTCTTTAAGGACGATCAACTATTCGTAACCGATATACCGAAGGGTAAAGCGGATTTAAGTAAGCCGGTTAATCTGGCGAATATGAAGATCACGGTAGACTATACGAAGGAATGGGCGCAAATCTTCGATGAGGCTTGGCGTGCTTTCCGGGATGGTTTCTATCTGGAGAATATGCATGGCAAGGATTGGAAGGCGATCAAGGAGAAATACGCCGCCCTTCTTCCTTACGTGAAAACACGTTTGGACTTGAATTATATTATTGGCGAGATGATCGGCGAGCTGGGAGTAGGGCATGCTTATGTGAACCCCGGTGAGGTGGAAAGTCCTAAACGGGTATCGATGGGGCTGCTAGGTGCTGAGGTTTCTCGGGATAAGAGTGGTTTCTTCCGCTTGGAAAAGATCCTGCCGGGGGCTTCTTGGAGTAAGGAATTACGTTCTCCATTGACAGAACCGGGTGTTGAGGCGAAGGCCGGAGAGTATATCGTCGCTATAGACGGAGTACCTACGAATAGCGTGAACGATATGTATAAGTTGTTGATCGGAAAGGCGAACGTTCCGACCGAGTTGTCTTTGAATAGCAAGCCTCAGTTGGCGGGCGCTCGTAAGATCGTAGTCAGTCCGTTGGCGGAAGAGTATTCTTTGTATCATTATAATTGGATCCAAGATAATATCAAGAAGGTGGATAAGGCGACGAACGGTAAGGTCGGTTATATCTATATCCCGGATATGGGGCCGGAAGGCTTGAATGAGTTCTCCCGCTATTTCTATCCGCAATTGGATAAGGAGGGTTTGATTATCGATGATCGTGCGAATGGCGGTGGAAATGTCTCCCCGATGATTCTGGAACGTCTGTCTCGTGAGCCGTATCGTTTGACGATGCGCCGGGGTTCTTCTTTGATCGGGACCGTGCCGGATGCCGTACAGGTCGGCCCGAAAGTTTGCTTGATCAATAAGTATTCCGCTTCCGATGGCGATTTGTTCCCGTGGGGCTTCCGTGCGCTTGGCTTAGGTAAATTGATTGGAACCCGTACTTGGGGAGGTATCATCGGTATTAGCGGCCCGCTTCCTTATATGGACGGTACGGATATCCGTGTGCCTTTCTTCACGAGCTATGATCCGAAGACGGGTAACTGGATTATCGAGAACCATGGTGTGGATCCGGATATCTTGATCGATAACGACCCCATCAAGGAATGGAACGGTGAGGATCAACAGTTAGACCGTGCTATCGAGGAAGTCATGAAACAATTAAAAGAACGCAAACCGCTAGCCCCTGTCCCCGCACCAAGGGACTGGAGCCATAAATAATGAGAGGTTATTTGTAGAGACGGGGCACGCCCCGTCTCTACAAATAAATAGTAAACGGATTAAAAACTAGTAATCTATCTATGGAACGATTCGCAGCCATTGACTTTGAGACCGCTAATGGAAAGCGGAGCAGTATTTGCAGTATAGGTATCGCCATATTGGAGGATGACTGGGTAGTAGATAGCATTTATACCTTGGTACGTCCTACCCCTAATTTCTATACCCGTTGGACTACGGCCATACATGGATTGACTGCTGAGGATACGAATGACGCGTTATGTTTCGAGGAGGCTTGGGAAAGCATCGCCCCGAAACTAAAGGATCTCCCCCTTGTTGCCCATAACAGTCCGTTTGATGAGGGATGCCTGAAAGCCGCCCACGAGGTGTATGACTTAGCCTATCCGAAATATCCCTTCTATTGCACTTGCCGTCTCTCCCGGAAGATGTACCCATTTCTGGTAAATCATCAGTTGCAGACAGTAGCCGCCCACTGCGGTTACGACCTTACCCGACATCATAACGCCATGGCCGACGCTTACGCCTGTGCTCATATCGCCCTTACGATGATGCGGGAAAAAGAGGTCGATACCTTAGAGGCACTTATGGCTTCCTGTTACTCTAGGTAACTATGGGGTGTTTTTCCCGGCTATTTTATCCACCACGACAGCGATAGCGCCATCTCCCGTCACGTTGCAAGCGGTGCCAAAACTATCCATGGCAATATAAAGGGCGATCATCAACGCTTGCAGTGTCTCATTGAATCCCAGCATACTTTGCAAGATACCCAAAGCGGCCATAATAGCCCCTCCCGGAACCCCCGGAGCCGCTACCATCGTAATTCCCAGCATCATGATAAATCCGCTGAAGTTGGAGAAGGTAACCGGTTCTCCCGCCATGATCATGATAGCCATAGCGCAAGCTACGATTTTCATGGTGCTACCTGCCAGATGGATCGTTGCGCAAAGCGGTACGGTAAAGATCGCTATATTCTCCCGTACGCCATTCTTGACAGCCTGCGCCAGTGTCACGGGAATCGTGGCGGCGGAGGATTGGGTCCCCAGAGCCGTAGCGTAGGCCGGTAACATATTCTTCAAGAGGCGGAGCGGATTCTTCCCGGCTATGGCTCCGGCTATCGTGAATTGGATCAATAACAATAATACATGTAAGACAAAGATGACTATGATAACCTTAAGGAACATCGTGATAATACTCATGACTTGTCCACTCACGGTCATGTTCAGGAAGATACCGAAAATATGGAGCGGTAATAACGGGATGATAACCACCTCGATCAGCTTAATGATAATTTCCTTGAAATCCGTGAAAGAGTCACGCAGGGTGGTTCCCGCTATATTAGAAAGCCCTAGGCCAATCGTAAAGGATAGCAGCAAGGCTGTCATGACATCCATTAAAGGCGGCATATTTACCGTGAAGTAAGGTGTCAGCATGAAATCTTCCGGATTCTCCATCGCCGTCAATTCCGTGTTGGTCGGTAGTATGTGCGGGAATATAGCCAATCCGCTCAGGAACGTGAAGAAACCCGAGAAGACTGTTGAACCGTAGGCGATCAAGGCGGTTATCAACAATAGCTTTCCGGCTCCTTTACCCAGATCTCCGATAGCGGGAGTCACCAGCCCCAATATGATTAGAGGGATGGAGAACGATAGGAAGTTGCCGAACAATGAATTGAAGGTTACAAAGATACGTGCGATTCCTCCCGGTAAAAACTGGCCGAACAATACGCCGGCGGCGATAGCGATAACGACTTTAGTTAACAATGATACTCTGATCTTCTTCATGGTGTTGCTTTATTTTGAAGCCAATGGCGGCCATCGTAATACTCATCAACGGACTGATCAGGTTAAAGAAGCAATAAGGAAGATACGTCAGAGTCGCTACGCCTAATATCGTGGCTTGCGTCATGCCACAGGTGTTCCACGGTACCAGCACGGACGTTACGGTTACGGAATCTTCCGTCGTACGGCTTAACAGGCGACTCTCATATCCTTTTTTCTTGTAGATATCCTTGAACATATTTCCGGTAAGGATAATAGATATGTATTGATCGGCCGTAACGATATTCAAGAATAAACCGGAGAATACGGTAGACGCCACCATGCCGACCCTCCGTTTCATAAAGCGCAGGAATACGGACGTAAGGCTTTCTAGCATACCGCTGGCCGTCATGGAACCACCGAAGCACATGGCGCAGATGATCAGCCAGATCGTATTCATCATACCCGCCATACCCCGGGTGGCGACCAAGCTGTTCAAGGCCTCGTTGCCCGTATCGATTTGGGTACTCCCGTAGAATGTCATGAATAATCCCTTAAACAGGGAGGAGGCATCCGCTACCGACGCTCCCGCTACCTCTTGCAATAAATGAGGCTGGAAAAAGATCGCGAGCACCCCCGCCATCGCTGTCGAGATAAACAAGGTGATCAAAGACGGTACTTTCTTGGCGATTAATATACCCGTTACCACCGGTACGATCAGTAGCCAGAGCGAGATATTAAAACTTTCGTTCAACGAGGCGGCGAACTCGGCTATTTGCCCGGATGCGTTCGAGGTATGCGTAAAACCCGCTATGGTAAAGATAATCAACGTGATCACCATAGACGGTATTGTCGTAAGCATCATATACCGGATATGGGAGAACAAAGGGGTATGCGTTACGGAAGAGGCTAATACCGTCGTGTCCGAAAGCGGTGAGATCTTATCCCCGAAATAAGCGCCCGAGATGATCGCCCCGGCTACCCACCCCGTAGCGAAGCCCTGTGCCTCACCGATACCCATCAAGGCGATACCGATCGTGGCGATGGTAGTCCACGAGCTACCGGTCATAACGGATACGACAGCGCAGATCACGCAACAAGAGGCCAGAAAGAAACTCGGATGGATGATTTGCATCCCGTAATAAATCAAGGTCGGGACGATACCGCTGATCATCCAGCTACCGGATAGAGCGCCAATCAACAATAGGATAATTATAGCTGTGGCCACTCCCAATATGTTTTTACATATCGCCTCTTCTATATCACGCCATTTGACTTTGCAGAAGATCATGGCCAAAAGGGAGGCGACCGCCGTGGTGGTAAGTAATACGACTTGGCTTCCGCCGCTCAACGCGTCGCTGCCAAAAGTGCGTATGGTTACAAACAAAAGAGCTACCAGCACGAGGATAGGCACTAGTGAAAGTAGAGGGGAGGGCATCTTCTTAAGATGATTTTCCATTGTTCATTCAGTCGCTTAAATAATGATGGTGCGAAAATACTAAAAATACCTTGAATAACGCTATGAATTATAGATTGATTTCCTTATTTCACAGTCTTTTGGACGATCTTATAACCGGTTGCCGCTATAAGAATGCTCATAAACGGGCTGACGATATTAAAGATGCAATAAGGGAAATAAGTCCAAGTAGATACGCCAAGGATTGTAGATTGTGTCATACCGCAAGTCGTCCACGGGATCAGCACGGAGGTGACGGTGACGGAGTCTTCCGTTGTCCGGCTAAGCAGGCGGCTCTCGAATCCCCGTTGCTTATATACTTCTTTAAACATTTCGCTGTTCAGGATGATGGCGATAAACTGGTCCGCCGTGCAGATGTTCAAGGATAATCCGGACACGACGGTAGAGGCGACCATGCTGGTACGGCCTCGCATGAAATGCAAGAAGATACGTGTGATGCTTTCCAGCATGCCGCTAGCGGACATGGCCCCGCCGAAACACATGGCGCAAATGATCAGCCAAATCGTGTTCATCATCCCGGCCATTCCCCGGGTAGAGACTAGAGAGTTCAGGGCCTCGTTGCCGGTCTGTATCTGCGTGCTGTCATAGAAAGTCATCAGCAGGCCTTTGATATAGGCGATAATCCCGCTATCCGTGATCCCGGAAATCTCCAATAAGGCGTTTGGCTGGAAGATCAAGGCGAATATTCCGGCGAGTATGGAGGAGGCGAAAAGCACCACGATCGAAGGTGTCTTCTTGGCGATCATGATTCCGGTAACGATCGGTACGATCATAAGCCAAGGCGTGATATGGAACGAGCCTTTCAAGGCTTCGGAGAAAGTGGCTATCTGGGATGCGTCCGCTGCCTCCCTCGAGAATCCGGCGATGCTGAATACGATCAGTGTGACGATCATAGAGGGAACGGTCGTATAAAGCATATACCGGATATGCGTGAAAAGGGGCGTGTCCGTTACGGAGGCCGCCAATACCGTAGTGTCTGATAACGGCGACATCTTATCCCCGAAATAAGCGCCCGATATAATCGCTCCGGCTACCCACCCCGTACTGAAGCCTTGCGCCTCGCCAATCCCGATCAAGGCGATCCCGATGGTGGCGATGGTAGTCCACGAGCTACCCGTCATAACCGATACGATACTGCATAGCAGGCAACAGGCCACGAGGAAGAAATCCGTTTGCATGACTTGCAACCCATAATAGATCAAGGACGGCACGATCCCGCTTACCATCCAACTGCCCGATAGGGTTCCGATCAATAAAAGGATGATGACAGACGGTGCGATCCCATAGATGTTACGGGCGATTTGCCCCTCGATATCTTCCCACTTGATCTTGCAATGAAAGACGGCGATCAAAGAGCAGATCGAGGTGGCTATCAATAAGACGATTTGGCTGGCTCCTCCAAGGGAATCGCCCCGGAAAATATAGATGGCTACGGCCAGCATGATGACTAATGTCACTACGGGTAGTAAAGAGATCGCGATGGAGGGTGTCCGGGGCTTTTCTGCCATGGGTTTATTCACGTCGTTTGTTATTTATCATGGATAATCCGAATAAATTCTTTATACGGACCTTCCTTGTGTTATCAATTCTAATTAATTTCGCTGCAAAAATAAAAAAGGATTTGGATAGGGGGGTAACTTATGGTAGTAAATAATCGGTTAGGCTATTTATTTGTCTTTTTGGGGATGAGTATGGCGCTATATGCCCAGCGAAAGACGGAAGTGATCCGTTATGGCGATCTGGATCAGTGGGTGGTACGTAAGATCACGGAATCGGCTATTATCGGGAAGGAGACAAAGACTCTTTACTGCGTTGGCCCTATGGATACGATTATCGGAAATAAACCTTTTGAGCCGAAAGCTTCGCCTTGGGGCAGTTCTAACGTGATGGCAAGGGTGAGCGGGATTACGAAAGCTAGCGTCAGTGTCTACCCCGAAAGACGGGATGAGGGGTATTGCGCACGGCTGGAGACGGGTATAGAATCGATCTCGGCGATGGGTATCATGAACGTGAAGGTGCTGGTCGGTGGATGCCTCTATCTCGGCCGTTTTCTGGAACCGGCGAAGAATTCTTCGGAGACGTGGGGGCAGATCGTTTGCGGTATCCCGTTTCACCAAAAACCTACGTCCTTGTTATTCGATTATAAGGTGAAACTCTCCGGTGATCCCAATCGTATTAAATTGAGTGGTTTTAGCAAGAGATCGGAGGTAAATGGCATTGATATGCCTTTGGTGAATCTCTTTCTTCAGAAGCGTTGGGAAGATAAGGACGGGAACATATATGCTAAGCGTATCGGTACGCTGGTAATCCGGATGGATGAAAATACGGATTGGGTAAACGATGCCAGTTTTACGATCTTATACGGCGATATCACGAAACGTAGCGATTATGAAGAATATATGGGGTTTCAACTCGGTGAGTCCGCCCGTTATAGCTTGAACAGCAAAGGCAAGAATGTGCCCATCCAAGAAATCGGCTGGGGAACGGAGGACGATGAGGTAACCCATATGATCTTAGAGTTCTGTTCCAGTCACGGAGGCTCATACATAGGGTCTCCGGGAAATACCTTTTGGGTAGATAATATCCGGTTGGGATATTGATCCTATTATCGTTGAAACCCTATGGTATTTGTCTCCGGTCTTGATACAGAAGCCAACAAATGAAGCGTAGCTTGTTTTATTCTATGGTTTCGTGATCAGAATATAATAGTCTGATATTAGCCTCTAATATTCTGAATCCACTCCCATGGTCGTGCGGCATACCATATTTGGGGCCAGATTTATAGCTCCCGATTCTTATATCATACATTATCTTCCCATCGGTTAAGAGTGATATAAAACGTTCAAATGATGGCTCTGTATATATATCGGCTTTATTGAAGTAGAAGAGTTCCTTACCTCCTTCTTTTTTCGTTTGGGCAGTTACATATAATAAGTTCTTTAGCTTCTTTGTTAGTGCTTTTTGAATGTCTTGATAGGTGTAACCTACGCTACAATCTAACAGCTCTTTTGTATTTAAGTCAAATACTCCTATTAATATTGTCTTGGCGACAGGGTTGTTTAGGAGTTTAAAAGAATATTTCTTCATATATGTGTTATAGCTATTTGCAAACATAGACGTATGCAAGCTATTTATAGATGGTGCATCTTCATAAGGTGTGCCAAATTTATCTTTTAAATAAGCATTCGCACGTTTGGGAAATGAGGGGCTTTTAGTGAATAGGGTAACGTAAGAGCATGAAGCGCCGCGATGAGATTTTATTTCGAATCCAGCTAAATCGGGCTCGTCTAAATTGTTCTCGACAACTCCGATGTAATCTTCAAATGTTTTTCCAATCCCAGTATTGTTGGCTCTATTGCTTGGAACATATTCCAAGGATTTAACCTCTTTGAACTTTGAAATAATAAAATCCTTATTCTCCATAACGTATTATATTAAATATGAGTAAGTCAATAATATCTCTATCTTTGGAAAAATCTTCCTCTGATATGAATAGCTGTTCTATGGTAATGTTGAAATAGTGGCATATTTTATAGATCTGACTAAGGGTGTACTTATGTGGAAATTTAGGGCTTTCTATACTTCCTATTAAGCCCGGAGCCACTTCGAGGAGATTCGACAACTCTTTTTGGCTAACATTGTTGGCCTCTCTTAGCTCCTTTATCTTAAGGATGATTTCAAGTTGATACTCGGTCTTTCTAATCATTATTGTTATTTTTGCCCAAAAATATAGTTTTATATATGCTTGTGTACTCACAATATGTGAGCAATTGAGTATATTTGCACTCACATAATATAAGTAAGGAAGGTATGTACAAAAGAACGATTGATAATAGGTGGAGCTTTAAGGATGCCGATACCAAAGAATTTACTCATTGCTATCATGCGTATCCTGCGATGATGATTCCCCAAGTAGCAAGAGCTCTAATAGAGGAATATAAGCCAGAGGATGGAGTTGAGCTACTTTTTGATCCATATATGGGAAGCGGTACATCGTTAGTTGAGGCTTCTATAAAAGGTATAAACGCGATAGGAACAGACCTTAATCCATTGGCTAGATTGATGAGCCATGTAAAAACAACCCATTATGATTTATCTTGTATCAGAGATACTTTTTCAATGATGCAAGCCTTGTTCTTTGAGTATTCTGAAGATAAGGTCAAGAATAAGAATTTCGATAATATTTCTAATTATACTTATTGGTATTCCAGAGATAGCCTTTTGCGCCTTTCTTATATTTATCAAGTAATTAATGAATGTGTGGCTTTAGATTTCGCTGATTTCTTTAAAGTCCCTCTTTCCGAGACTGTTAGAGAGGTATCGTTTACGAGGAATGGAGAATTTAAGCGGTTTAGGATGAAGGAAGAGAAAATTAAAGACTTCAAACCGGATGTCTTTCGATTGTTTGAAGAAAAGGTTATAAGAAATATAAATGGACTTGAGGAGTTTAATAGTATAAAATATCCATGTAATATAGATATCTATGACTTTAATAGTACTATAGAAATCCCTTCCGATATAATACAGCCGAATAGTGTTGATATGGTTGTAACCTCTCCGCCTTATGGCGATAGTAGAACAACCGTTGCTTATGGACAATTTTCAAGGTGGGCAAATGAATGGTTCAATTTTGAAAATGCTAAAACACTAGATAATCTCCTAATGGGGGGACGAGTTCAGAAAGAGGAACTTTTTGAGACTAAAAGCATTAAATCTGAACTGGACGAAATAAAGAGCATTGACCCAAAGAGAAATTTGGAAGTGGTCTCGTTTCTTAATGATTATAGCTGTTCTATAAAGAATGTCGCATCTGTAATAAAGAGTGGTGGAGTCGTTTGTTATGTCGTAGGGAACAGAACGGTTAAGGGGGTTCAAATTCCATTAGATTACTTTACTGCTGAAATGTTTGAGAAGAATGGTTTTACACATATCGATACTATTGTTAGAGAAATACCTAACAAAAGGATGCCTTCCAAAACAAGTCCTACTAATGTGGCAGGGAAGAAGGTTAGTACGATGTGCAATGAATATATAGTCATATTGGAGAAGAAATAAGGAAAGAGGCTGTTTTATTTGACTGAATTGATAGCCAATGGCTCCTAGTGTCGAGTTCTTTCTTTTTGACAGTTTGTAATCTTAACGCCCGTAGAATCGATTATTGCGGGGGAATGTACAGTCTACTCTTAAATTTGAGTTAAAATATATTTAATCGCTTGTTGGATAGTTGGATATCAAAAGATGCTCTTTTGTTCTAGCGAAACTAGCTCATCCTAATTCCTATTTTATGGGATGAAAAACCTATCTCAATGGGTTACGATAGGGAAGTGACAGGGTTATGATGGCTATTCTTGATAGTTCACGACCCTATTCTTGACTATTCACGATGCCCAACGGCACTATTGGCGTTGCCAAACACGACCGATAGCGTAGGCTTTTGTCGATACTCGTGTGTAAAAAGTAGTACTTTGCCGCATAAAACGCCGCTTACAACCTCCTTTTTCCCATTATCTTGCCTCTTTTACGAATAGGCTATGTCACGATATGCGCTTTATTTCGGTCAAAAGGATTGTATAACTGTTGTTTTACTGACAGGTGGATTCTTGCTGAATATAACCTGTCTCAAAACAGGCTTACACTGAAAGTATTCCGGCATTAGATAAATAACTTAGAGCGAAATAGTCTGTGTTGAGAGTAAATAATAAATAGATTATTGGAAGTGGGAAATAAGCTGCTTTTAATGTACGTGCGTACATTCTTACGCCGCATGGTTGAAGATGCAAAACGGTTGTTTGGTATTGACTCGTGGCGACTCTGAATTCAATGCCGCTAAGACTGGTTCTGACGGTGCCTTGATCTTCAACGCATACCAGAAGACTGACGCTGAGGATATGGTAA
Organism: Parabacteroides sp. AT13; assembly: GCF_002272965.1. NCBI lineage: Bacteria > Pseudomonadati > Bacteroidota > Bacteroidia > Bacteroidales > Tannerellaceae > Parabacteroides > Parabacteroides sp. AT13. The sequence continues at coordinate 2,183,721 of NZ_NQMH01000001.1, forward strand.
CATCTATCGAAGGCGCTGACGCTGAAGGCGTATCTATCGTAGCGGTAGCTGTTGACGGCGAGGAAGCTGTAAAGGCAATCGTGAAATAAGAAATAAACGAAATAAGATAATCATACGATTCCCGTGCGGGTATCGATCCAAGTAATCCGTGACGGATGAACAGGCGGGAATTGGATTAATATTAATACTAAAGTAATAAATTAAAGTTCATCCGTAAGTACTTCCGTGAGGATGGAAGCGGATAAAAAAACAAGTCCTTGGCAATGTGTTCGCATGCCGAGGACTTCGTTTTTATACTTGCCTTCGTCAGACCTAATGAGTGTATGAATTGTTTAATTCTGCGTAAGCAACTCGGTCAGCCTCTTGACCCCTTCCGAGGCCCCGGCCTGTATATGCTCAATATCGTTGCGATAAGTACGTACATCTTTCGGGTCGATCAAGTAGATCGGTTGGCCCCGGCGCACGTAGTTTAGCAATCCGGCGGCAGGATAGACGTTTAAGGAGGTACCGATAATCACGAAGATATCACAATCTTCCACCAGCTTGATGGAAGGCTCTATCATGGGTACCGCCTCTCCAAACCATACGACGAAAGGACGTAGCTGATTTCCGTGAGGGTCCTTGTCACCCAGATGAATATCCGGGTTCTCCGGTGATAGATCGTAGGTCGTGTCCAGATCCCTTACGGAGCATGCCTTCATCAACTCTCCATGCAGATGGATCACGTGGCTGCTACCCGCACGTTCATGTAAGTTATCGATATTCTGGGTAATGATCCGTACGTCGAAATCTTTCTCCAAGGCGGCTAGGCCGAGGTGACCGGCGTTAGGTTTCGTATTCAATAGCTCTCTTCTACGCTGGTTGTAGAAGTCGAGAACCAATTTTGGGTTAGCGGCGAAGCCTTCTGGTGTAGCTACCTCTTCTACACGATATTTCTCCCATAACCCGTCCGAGTCACGGAAAGTGGAGATGCCGCTTTCCGCGCTCATTCCCGCTCCGGTAAGTATGACTAACTTTTTCATCTGTTACTTGTTTAAAATGTATAGATGTATATATTAATAGTTACGAAGTTACGACTTTATCTTGAAAAAGCGATGAATAATTACATTTCATCGCTTTCTTTTATATCCCAACCGTTAATTTTTATATCGATCGGACTATAACCATTGAATGATATTTCAATTGTAAAATCATGTTCATTTTCTAAATTAATATTGGGATTTTTCCCAAGAAGTTCTCCGATAAGGTTTTCATCGTAGCAAACTGTATTTGTTTCATCCACTATCTGTAAACGTGGTATCCGGTTCTTATCAAGTTTCATTACATTGAAATCAGCGGTTAACGTATTACTCTCTTTTGCGACCCTCATATAAACAGGTATATAAAGAATCGGATCGTCATGGGCGAACAATGATGAATATCCATATTTACCATTGTTGTCTTCAATATAGATGTTATGAGATATGTCCTTATCCAAATTATGAGCAATAACACGGATATGATTTGTAATCTGTTTTAGATTTATCCAAGCAATCATTTTTTCGTGTTCATCCAATGCTACAGTCTCGTGTATCCCATGATATAGTAACTTGGGCTGATCTGTAACTCGGTTATCCGTATCCCGTTTCAGGAATAAGAAAAAATCTTCTATATGTGTTTGACCCGGTATGCATGTTGTTATTCCGTAGGTTGCCTCGTTATAACCCGCCCATGTTACAAATTGGTAACTTCCTTGTTTATAAGGAAGTTCCAATTCGTAATTATCATCGATCCATATCAGAGAATCATTTATTTGTGAAACGAAAATACCTTTGTCATCAAAAATGAATACAGATAACCGATCAACCCCATTTTTGTTACTTTGGGTATTTGTACCGGTCGGATACCGGAATTTAAGAACGATGCCGGTATTGTCCGGAATGCATTCAGGTAAATTTTCTTTTATACAGCTCGTCATCGTGAACGACCATGTAATTAATACTATCCATTTTAAATAGGCTTTCATCTCACAGATAAATTTTAAGAATTCATAGATAGTGGGCTATAGATCATAGTCTTCTTCATAGACTTCCCATGGAGTTATTTCTATATCAGTACTTATCCATGTTTCTGATTTAATCACCTCTCCGGTATCGAAATTGTCTGAAGGATTTCCCGGAGCTTGTATGCTATGGATGTTTACCTTAAAATACTGATTCCGGTAAACGTTATAAGGTGCTTGAGGTGACGTAGCATTGGCATTGACGAAAATGTGGAAGTAACAGATACCATTTGTAAATGTATTCTCATTCAATATGTATGTTCCGTTGTAAAGAGGCATCCCCGGAGTATTTTTACTGCAAAGATCGGCATATTGTTGTGCTATAGTCCCATTTACAAAATAGTTGGCAATACCGTCGGCTGTTCTGACTACATAGAATGTTTTGTCGGAATTATTGGGATTACTGATAATCGCAAAATCTGCCGGTTGGGTTGGGCTGGGATTTGAAGTCGATATTACTTTATCTGGCGTAAACACTCCGCTGACACTAATAAAAGTCGTTCCGTTTACTTCTGTTTGATCCAAGCTGTATTTGAATGAGTTCTCAGGTGCGTAGGAAAAAGTGACCGGATCGTCCGTTGAAGTATAGGTGTTTATGGCGTCCGACCCTCTTTCGAAATCCGATACGGAATAATTTTCCCAATTATAGTCCTTGATAATCCCGTCTCTTTTATCCTGTATGAAATAGAACTTTTTATTCAAGTTCCTCCAACCGAATTTTATCTCCGTCATGTTTCCTCCTCCGTTTACAACAAAGTCATTAGCTTTGAATACTGCTGCTTTCGCTACAACGCGGGAAACCGGTATAGCCATGCGATTCGTTTGGGCAAGGCTTTCATTTTCATATAAGTTTGCAGCCGGGGTACTTTCCGGATAACTCGTGTTGAACATGACAAAGCCATTTGTCAGATCTGCCAGTTGCGAGATTTCTTGGGCAAATTGATTGTAACTGAATGATCCGAGTCCATTGGCTGTGATATAGTTGACCATATCTGTATTGAGGTTCACTGCTGCAAAAATATATTTATCGGCTTTTTTAGTTTTGATAGCTCTGTTTGTTACCCAAGTGGAGCTACCGGGAGATTTGGGGGCAAGAGAATTGTCGTCTACCGTAAATTCGGCAACTGTCGGAGTATTTGGGGCATCGGTATCGTAGATAAATACATGTAAGGTCTTGACCTTGTTCTCGTCCGCTATTCCCTGATCAATGGCACGGCCCGAAGCGGCTTTCGTCATAGTGGTGTGGGGAATATTGATAGCGATAGAGGTATATGCGTCCGGCATATCGGCATTCGGGTCTTTAGCAGATCCTTGAGGAAGCTCGTTATCTTTACTGCATGCAGTGATAGCTAATGCCGCAAATAACGTAATATACAAATTGTTTGTTTTCATATGCCTATATTTTTTAGTGAATACTTATATTATTATTTAATTCATCCGGTTTGGCCCGGTTGTCCTATAGAACACCCGTTCTGTCCAAATAGTTATATTTTCTTGGGAAATGGAAATTCTTTAAAAGACAATGAGTTTGGTTGATGGAACAAAGGGAGGAGGATTTGTGTTCTATCTGAAAAATGCATCATGAGAAAATTTATATATATCCTGGTCGTTTTTCTTTTTTTTATATCCTGTAATGACGAGACAGGGATATCTGTCGGAAATGATGTAGGTGGTATAAAAATGAGATTGGTAATAACGAGTCCGTCTTCTACCGTTTATTCTAAGACAAAAGCTGAGATTGATCAGCCCACTCATGAGTCTTTGATTAGTGAAGTTCAGGTATTGGTATTTGAGGACCAGAAATACCGGTATCGGGTACCTGGCATATCTATCAGTAGTAATATGGCACAAACAACATTCACGGTACTTCTGAAATCAACCTCCTTGCCTGTGGAATTGCTTATTTTGGCAAATACTGACGAAACTGTTGTTTCCAATGAACCGTCGTTGGACGATAGTAAAGAGGTCGTAAAAAAGAAGATAAATCGGGAGTTTGATAATTTAGTTTCCAATTTCCCGATGTATGGCGAATATAAATTTCCTGCCGGACTGTCATCCACCGAAATGCAAGAAATCACCGGGATAAAGATGTTGCGCTCCATAGCCCGTGTGGATGTTGTTGCTACCGAAGCTGCAAATTTTAAACTGGCGGGAGTAAAAGCATATCGTGCTAATAATTCGCTGCAAGTGATTCCCAATGAAACGGGTTCTATGAAAGTAACGACACCAAGCGTTCCCGACGGAAGTATGGCAAATGTAAGCAGCCGTATGTTTTCGGTCTCAGAGGAGGATCGGAATGAATTCTCCGCACAACTTTATTTGCCGGAGGTCAGTTCTCCAGCCGAAGGCGACCGGGTGAGCAGTGCGACGTGTATCGTTGTAGGCGGTTACTATAATGGAAGTGAAAAGATGAGTTATTATCGTATGGATTTTGACCCGGACAATAAAGAGAATGCTTTTGGGCAAATCTTGCGTAATCACAAATATATATTTAATGTGAAAAAGGTTTCCGCTCCCGGATGGGATAATCCTGACGATGCGGCGAACAATCAGTCTGCACATATTGTGGCAGAAGTGCGACAATGGGATGATAATACGATCGATATGTCTTTTGACGGAGAGCATCATTTCGGAGTTTCCTCCCGTGAAATCATATTGAAGAATAAGGCTGGTTCTAAAGCTACTATAGAGGTGTTTACCGACTTGTCCGACTACACATTACAGTGGGCGGATGAGAATGGTATGCCGATTGGAAGTGAGGGGCAATCATTGTCAAATGATTATTTTACCGTAGAAAAGAATCTGGACGGCAGCCAGTTAGTTGTAACGGCCTTACAGAATAATATGTCTGGCGATGCTGGGCCGGTCCAGAACTTTGTCATTACTGCTCATCGGTGGAAAATCTTGGTGGCGATCAAGCAAAAATATAGCGTAGCAGCCAATACGGTAATTAATTTGTTGACATTTAATGTCGGCTTAGGCAGTTTAGGTACTAATATTGTTGCTTCGGTACCTCCCGACGCACGTGCAGACGGTTTAAGAGGCATATTGGATAATCAAAGTAATTTCGGTCCGAACGGGAATGTCGTCTGTGGAGGGTATAATCTGATACGGTCCAACGTTAGTAATAATAGATTGACAGATGCCCTTTTTGCTGCTTTTGATGTCGTATATGTCCATTATATGAGCAATGGTTATTTTGGAAATGAAGATGCGAAGAAAGTACATAATTGGTTGAATGCAAAAAAGAATCGTGTGCTAATCGCTTCTTATGACGCTGCGGATGTAAGTAAATATCTGATCGATGAATTTTTAGGAGGAAATAGCAATATAAAATTTTTGACTGTCAATAATGGTGAGTTTACCGTAGCTCCATCAAGTGCGGATAATAGTTTCTTCACTTCTACTGGACCTTTTACAAGTGGATCTTATACTCCGGTCTCTTCGAGTTTCTCATTTCGTAACTACGATGCCTATCATGGTGAGATACTTTTGAACACTGAGTCGGCAAAAGGAATCACGCCACTCTTGACTGGGAAGGCTGGTGGTATCGTATTAGGAGTAGACTATTCGAGACGGATCGTTTATATAGGAGATACGGATTTGGGGAATTCTTCATCTGGGACTGGAGGTACAAAAGATAACCGGATAAATAATACTTCAGGAGAGATAAATAATGATGCTTCCAAATTGATAGCCAATGTTTTTGCATGGATAACCAATGTCGTATTATATGGGGAATAGGGAAAAGACTGAGGATGTATGTCTTTTGTTTGTTCTAAAAAGATTTGAATGAAATAAAAAGTTCTTACAAAATGCTGTTATACGATTAAAAGCATTACTTTTGTGGCTTATAATTAGTTGAACAAGAAAAAAGAATGGATAAAGTAAGTTATGCGCTTGGCTTAAGTATCGGAAATAATTTCCAGAACTCAGGCATCAAGGATCTTCAAGTGGAAGATTTTGTACAGGGATTGAATGACGTCTTAACAGAGGCAAAACCTGCTCTTAGTTATGATGAGGCAAAACAAGTGATCAATGATTACTTCATGAAGCTTCAACAAGAGAAACTGGAAATCAATAAGAAAGCCGGTGAGGAGTTCCTTACTATCAATAAGCATAAGGCTGGTGTGGTAGAGTTGCCTAGCGGTTTGCAATACGAGGTGCTGAAGAATGGTACAGGCGCTAAACCTACGGCGAACGATAAGGTAAAATGCCACTATCACGGTACGTTAATCAACGGTCAGGTGTTTGATAGCTCCGTACAGAGAGGCGAGCCTGCCGTATTCGGTGTTTCACAGGTAATCCCGGGATGGGTAGAGGCCTTGCAGTTGATGCCGGTCGGTTCTAAATGGAGATTGTTTATCCCGTCTAACCTTGCTTATGGCGAGCGTGGGGCAGGTGAGGCTATCGAGCCGAATAGTACATTGATCTTCGACGTTGAGTTATTAGATATCGAAAAATAATATATAAGAGTTAAAGAAAAATGAAAAAGTTAAGTGTATTAGTCGCTACAGTGATTGTAGCAATGGGCGCATCTTTCACCTCTTGCGGTGATTCTCACAAAAGCGCGAGCTTGAAGACTTCCATCGATAGCGCAAGCTACGCTATTGGTATCAGCACAGGTGCCGGTTATAAGGAAAACTTAAAGACTTTGCCGGGTGGCGAGGCTAACGTAGATGATTTGATCGCTGGTTTTATCCAAGCTATCAAAGGGGATTCTTCTGCGATGAAGATGAATCCGCAACAGGCTCAACAATATTTGCAGACTTACTTCGTAGAGGCTCAGGCTCGCGAGGCTAAGAAGACAAAAGAAGAGGGTGATAAGTTCTTGGCGGAGAATAAGACAAAAGAAGGCGTTATCACGACTGAGAGCGGCTTGCAATATAAGGTAGAGAAAGAAGGTACAGGCGCGAAGCCAACCGCTACCGATAAGGTAAAAGTTCATTATACCGGAACTCTATTGGACGGTACTAAGTTTGATAGCTCCGTGGATCGTGGCGAGCCGGCTGAGTTCGGTGTTGGCCAAGTAATCAAGGGCTGGACTGAGGGCTTGCAGATCATGCCGGTCGGTTCTAAATATATCTTCTGGATCCCGGCTGAGTTGGCTTATGGCGAACGTGGCGCAGGACAAGATATCAAACCGAACAGCGTATTGAAGTTCGAGGTTGAGTTGCTTGACATCGTAAAAGAATAAGTAGCGAAGAAATAGAAACGGAACGTTTGTAAGATAATAGGCGGGCAAATTATGCTAAAAAGCATTTTTTGCCCGCTTTTATTATTTATTGATTACTTTTTTCTTTCAGAATGATATATGATTCAAATTTATTATATACTTTTGATACATTAAATCTGAATGCATATAATAAAGCGAATTTAAAATGGAGAAGATAGACAAACTGGACCGGCAGATATTGAACATTATTTCAAAGAATGCTAGGATTCCTTTTAAAGATGTTGCCGAGGAGTGCGGTGTATCTCGTGCAGCTATTCATCAACGGGTTCAACGCATGATTGATATGAATGTGATCGTTGGCTCAGGGTATCACATCAATCCTAAAATATTGGGGTATAATACATGTACCTATATCGGCGTGAAATTGGAGCGTGGATCTATGTACAAGGATGTTGTCCCGGAATTCGAGAAAATACCCGAAGTGGTAGAATGCCATTTCACTACGGGTCCGTATACGATGCTGATCAAGCTGTATGCCCGTGATAACGAGCACTTGATGGAACTTTTGAACTCTAAGATTCAGGAGATACCGGGTGTTACGGCTACAGAGACCTTGATTTCTTTACGCCAAAGTGTTAAACGTGAGATCCCTATTTGTAATATCAATGAATAAGACGAAGAATTATACATGAGCCCGGCCTATTCCAGTGCCGGGCTTTTTTGTTTATTCGGCGGTATCATCTATCTTTGTAATTCGTAATTGTGTGAGGTTCTATGAGTAAATATATAGGAATATTCGTTTTCGTATTCAGTTTGTTTTCTTTGGGAGTACATGCCGGGGAAAGTTTTCGTTTTCGGGTGTATTTGAAAGATAAAGGGGATTCCGGTTATACGCTGGATAACCCGGAGGAATATCTTTCCAAGGAGTCTGTCGAGCGACGGAACCGGCAAGGTATATCGGTGTCGGAATCGGATTTGCCGATCGCTCAAGCTTATCTGGATACCTTGTCCGCCAATGGAGGAAAACCGGTGCTGGAGAGTAAATGGTTCTCTACGGTCGTGGTGTCCAGTCCGGATAGCTTGGTCGCTGAGCGTCTCTCGCGCCTCCCGATCGTGGATTCCGTGAAATGGGTCTGGAAAGGTGACGAGGAAATCGATATTCCTAGGGAGGAGAAAGATACGACACGGTTTATGCCAATAGATAAACCTGAGAAATCGCCTTACGGTTATGCCGAGGAGCAGATCAAGATGCTGAACGGTATCAAATTGCATGAGGCAGGCTTTAAGGGTGAGGGTATGCGTGTGGCCGTGGTCGATGCCGGTTTCATGAACGTGGATCGGATCAGCGTATTTGATTCCTTGCGGTTATTAGGAACGCATAACGTGGTTTTCCCCGGTCGAAGTGTTTTCATCGGGGATGATCATGGGACGAAGGTCTTATCTTGCTTGGCCGCTGATGCGCCGGGCTTGATGGTCGGTACGGCTCCCCAAGCCGAATATTGGCTGATAAAGAGCGAGGATAGCCGTTCGGAGTTTCCCATCGAGGAGGATTATTGGACGGCAGCTATGGAATTTGCCGATAGCGTGGGAGTGGATGTGGTCTCTTCTTCGTTGGGGTATTTCTCTTTTGATGTAGAGGCCCTGAACTATCATCAAGATCAATTGGACGGGAGGACTTCCTTGATCAGTCGTGCCGCTAAGATGGCTTCATCAAAAGGGATCTTGTTGTTTAGTAGCGCCGGCAACGAGGGGGGCGGTAGCTGGGGAAAGATAACCTTTCCAGCGGATGCCCCGGATATATTGACAGTGGGCGCTATCACGGATCGTAAGAAGAAAAGTAATTTCAGTTCTGTCGGCTTTACAGCGGATTACCGGGTGAAGCCGGATGTGGTTGCCTTGGGTACGGGCTGTTGCGTGATAGATCCTACGGGGAATATCCGTTACGCGAACGGTACCTCTTTCGCTACGCCGATCTTAGCGGGGTTGGGTGTTTGTCTATGGCAAGCGTTTCCCAGTCTGACGAATAAGGATATAATCTCTCTTTTGCAGCGTTTCGGCAGTAAGTTTGAGCAACCGGACGCTGAGTTGGGATATGGCATCCCGGATGTGTACAAAGCTTATAAACAGGAGCGTAAATATGCGGCCGAATCTAAATAACTTATCGGGTGAGAAAGAGGCTCTATCTTTGTTAGAGCTGAATACCCGCATACGGGGTGCGTTGTCGAGGGCTTTCCCGGAGACTTGCTGGGTGCGTGCGGAGATGAGCGATGTGCGGGTGAATACTTCTTCCGGACATTGTTATCTGGAGTTTGTGGAGAAGAATGCGCAGACCGGGCAATTGGTGGCCAAGGTACGAGGGTCTATCTGGGCGAAGACATTTCGTATGTTGAAACCTTATTTCGAGATGGAGACCGGTCAGATGTTCGCTTCCGGCTTGAAAGTGTTGGTGAAGGTGTCTGTTGAGTTCCATGAGTTATATGGATTGAGCCTTACGGTGCTTGATATCGATCCGGCTTATACGTTGGGGGATATGGTGCGTAAGCGTATGGAGATTATCCGCCAATTGCAGGAGGAAGGGGTCTTTACGCTGAATAAGGAATTGCCTTTTCCGCTACTTCCTAGGAGAATCGCTATCATTACTTCTCCGACGGCTGCCGGCTACGAGGATTTTATGAATCAGTTGACACGGAATAAAGGAGGTTATCCGTTCTATACCAAATTATTCCCCGCCTTGATGCAAGGAGAACGGACGGAGGCTTCTGTAATAGCGGCTTTAGACCGGATTTATCAACATCAAGATCTTTTTGATGTGGTCGTGATTATCCGTGGGGGTGGGGCTACCTCGGACTTGAATAGCTTCGATTCTTATCTGTTGGCGGCGAATTGCGCTCAATTCCCTTTACCGATTATCACGGGTATCGGGCACGAACGGGATGATACGGTCGTAGATTTGGTGGCGCATACCCGGATGAAGACACCGACCGCTGTCGCTGAGTTCCTTATTTCTCGAATGGATAGCGTAGGTGAGGAGTTGGAGAATTTGTGTCAAGACGTGAGTTTATTGGCTATGGATATTCTATCCCGCCAGAAAAACTATTTGCAATTGGTCGCTACCCGTTTCCCCTCTATCGTGACAAGCCGGATCGAGCGGAATCGTTCGGGACTGCAAACAATCGCGAGTGGTTTACCTGCGATGGCATCGGGCTTGTTATCACGCCGCCAGTCGGTGCTTGAGAATACGGAACTTCGCTTGCGAAACGGTATTACCTCTAAACTCTCCGAGGATGTGCGTTTTATCCAGCTTACGGAACAGTTTATCAAGATGGCTTCTCCTGATTATATCTTAAAGCGAGGCTATAGCTTAGCCTTGAAAGATGGCAAGATTATCAAACATGCCTCTGATTTGCGAGCCGGCGAAGAACTGACGACTCGCTTCATCGATGGTGAAATAAAAAGTATTATCAAACCATAGAGGGTGGTTTTATAACCGTCCGATAAATACATAATTAATATGGCGAAAAAAGAAGAAACATATAACGAGGCGATCGAGAAACTTCGTAAGATCGTGGCTGAGATCGAGAATGGAGACTTAGATGTCGATATCCTGTCCGAGAAGGTAAAAGAAGCTACCCGTCTGATCAAGCTCTGCAAGGAGAAGCTGTATAAAGTGGATGAGGAAGTTAAAAAAGTTTTGGAGGAATTGGATTGATGGATAAGTACGTCTTGATCGTTGCCGGGGGTAAAGGGCTTCGTATGGGTGGAGATCTGCCGAAGCAGTTTATTCCTATGCGGGGGAAACCTCTTTTGATGCATACCTTAGAGGCTTTTCATCGTTGGGATGCTTCCGCACGTATAATCCTTGTGCTTCCGGAGGATCATCAGCCGTATTGGAATATGCTTTGCAAGGAAATCGGCTGCAAGGTCCCGCATGCGATCGTGAAAGGGGGAGATACTCGCTTCTTCTCGGTTAAGAATGGGTTGGATTGGCTTTTGGCGGAGATGCGTCGGAAGGGGGAGGAGGATAGCGGTCTGAGTTTGGTCGCTGTGCACGATGGCGTTCGTCCTTTCGTCTCTCCGGAGGTTGTTGAGGCCTGCTTTGATAAAGCGGCTGTCACGGGAGCCGTTATCCCGGTTGTTCCGATGATTGATTCCCTGCGTGAGACAGATGAAAAAGGGAGCCATCCGGTGGACCGTTCCCGCTATATGGCTGTACAAACCCCGCAAGTCTTCCTTCTGGAATTATTGACAAAAGCCTATGAGCAACCTTATTCGTCTTTATTTACGGACGACGCTTCCGTGGTGGAGGCGATGGGGCATGCGATTGATACGGTTCCCGGTGATCGTGAGAATATCAAGATTACCACGCCCTTTGATTTGTTAATAGCGGAAGCGATGTTTGCCCGGTAAACCCTAAAAACTCATAGACGTTATGCTGGACCTTGATAAGCGATCGATTACGTACTTGCCGGGAGTAGGACCCAAGAAGGCGGATATCCTGCAAAAGGAAGCGGGGATATCGTCGTATGAGGACTTGCTCTTTTATTTTCCTTATAAATATATAGATCGCAGCCGGTTTTATAAAGTAGCTGAGATCAGCGGGAATATGCCTTATATCCAGTTGAAAGGCCAGATTCTCTATTTCGATACGCTAGGCGAGGGGCGGAGTAAACGGCTGGTTGGTAAGTTCTCGGATGGTACGGGCACGATCGATTTGGTCTGGTTCAAGGGCTTGAATTATGTGACGGATAAGTATCGTCCCAATACTGAGTATATAGTTTTCGGAAAGCCTACGGAGTTCGGGCATACCTATAACATACCGCATCCGGATATCGACTCAATGGAGCAAGCTGATCAAGTGGCGAATGGCTTGACTCCTTTCTATAATACCTCGGAGAAAATGAAGAAATCTTTCTTGAATTCCCGGGCGATCCAGAACCTGCAATATACGTTGTTAAGCTGGCTGAACTGGGAACTTCCGGAGACGCTTTCCCCCGACGTATTGAAACGGATCCATATGATGTCTATGACAGAGGCGATGCGGAATATCCATTTCCCGGAATCTGCCGCTAAGTTGCGTGATGCCCAGTTACGTTTGAAGTTTGACGAGCTTTTCTTCATACAATTAAATATATTACGTACTGCTAGTGTTCGGAAACTGAAGCTAAAAGGGATCATATTCCCGACGGTCGGCCATTATTTCAATACGTTCTATAAAGAGTATCTTCCTTTTGAGTTGACGAACGCCCAGAAGCGGGTAGTCCGTGAGATCCGGATCGATATGGGTAGCGGGCGGCAAATGAATCGCCTGCTGCAAGGTGATGTGGGGAGTGGCAAGACTTTGGTAGGCTTATTGTCTATGCTATTGGCGATAGATAATCATTGCCAAGCTTGTATGATGGCTCCTACCGAGATCTTGGCGACCCAGCATTATGCGACGATCATGGGATTCCTGAAAGATATGGACGTGAAGGTCGCTCTTTTGACTGGATCTACCAAGAAGAAGGAGCGGGATAAGATATTACCGGCTATTGCCAGCGGTGAGATCCAGATCGTGATCGGGACGCATGCGTTGATTGAGGAGACGGTGGTTTTCTCTTCGTTGGGATTAGCGATTATCGATGAGCAGCACCGTTTTGGTGTGGAGCAACGCTCACGCCTTTGGATGAAGAACGCTATCGTGCCGCATGTGCTGGTGATGACGGCTACCCCGATTCCCCGTACTTTGGCGATGACTTTGTATGGGGATCTGGATGTATCGGTGATCGATGAGTTACCTCCGGGACGTAAACCGATACAAACGCTTCATCGCTATGATAATAAAAAGGCGCAATTGTATGAGTTCCTTCGGAAAGAGATACAAAAGGGGCGTCAGGTTTATGTGGTATATCCGTTGATTGAAGGAAATGAGAAACTGGATTATAAAGACTTGGAGGCCGGTTTTGAGACGTTCAAGGAGGTTTTCCCTGAATATAAGGTATGTATGGTACATGGCCGTATGAAAGCGGCGGATAAGGATACCGAGATGCAGAAGTTTATCTCCGGCGAGGCGCAAATCTTGATGGCTACTACGGTTATAGAGGTTGGCGTGAACGTGCCGAACGCATCCGTCATGGTGATCGAGAGTGCTGAACGTTTCGGCCTCTCTCAACTTCATCAGCTTCGTGGCCGGGTAGGACGTGGTGCTGAACAATCCTATTGTATCTTGGTCTCATCCTATAAACTAAGTAATGATACTCGTAAGCGATTGGAGATTATGGTGAACAGTACGAATGGCTTTGAGATCGCTGAGGCGGATCTCCGTCTCCGGGGACATGGAGATTTGGAAGGTACCCGACAAAGTGGCGAGGGGATAGACCTTAAAATAGCGGACTTGGCGGCCGATGGACAAATACTTCAGTATGCGCGGGATATCGCTCAAGGAGTTCTTGACGAAGACCCCGAATTATTGTCCGAACAGCACCGGATATTGAGCGAAAGGCTCAAAACTCTGTTCACAAGGAAGATAAATTGGGGAATGATTAGCTAATATGTTGTGAAACATATTGTTCTGTAAGTCTTTGATATTTAGCTTGTTTATTCGCTTGTTTTGCTTTTATTCAAAGTCATTGCAGAAATTTTTCGTTAATCAATTTTGTCGGCTTATTCAAATTTCCGAACTTTGACAAGTTGACAATCAGGCAGAGATGTCGGGTATTGCCGTTTTATCCTGAATTATAAGAATGAAAGTTATCAAAAAATGAGTATAAGGACATTTCTATTCATTTGTTGTGCCGCTGTGATGGTATCGACTGCTAATGCGGAGAACCCGGTGAAACCGGAAACTCCGGAGACTCCCAATCATCCAACCCACAAACTTATGGACAAGCGTGTATCTGAGTTAATGGCTGACCGTGTTGGCTTTAAGAAAGATATGGCTTTGAAGGAGCTTGCGGAGATTAATGAAAAAGCGGAGTTGGAGGCGAGAGAGAACTTGATGTTCCCTGCCGATGAATTATATGGCGAATGGACAAATGAATGGGTGAATCCTTTCCGGGGTAAAAAGGTAGATATGCCGGATTCTTGCGTAATCGATTGTTCTACTTTTGTCTTGCCTATGGACTCTATGACAAGGGTCACTTCAAAGTATGGTCCTCGCCGTAGACGGATGCATAAGGGGATAGACTTGAAAGTGCAAATTGGAGATACGATCCGTGCGGCGTTTGACGGCAAGGTGCGTATCAAGAATTTCGAGCGTAGGGGATATGGCTATTATCTTGTGATTCGCCATCCGAATGGTTTAGAGACTGTATATGGTCATTTATCTAAATTCTTAGTAGGTGTGAACGATATCGTACGGGCTGGAGATCCGATCGCTTTAGGGGGAAATACAGGACGCTCTACGGGATCTCATTTGCATTTTGAGACTCGTTTTCTTGGACAGGCTATTAACCCGGCTGATATTATTGACTTCGAGAACTCAATACCTCATCAGGATCAATATGTGTTTCGTAACGTCAAGATTAACGGACGTAAGAGCAATATCTATACATCTTCCAATAGTCAGATGGTGTACCATCGTGTAAAATCCGGTGATACCTTAGGTAAAATCGCACGTATATATGGTACGACAGTGAATGAGCTTTGTCGTTTAAATGGATTGAAATCTACTTCTATGTTACGTATCGGCCAGTCCATTCGTTGTAGTGCCGGTGTGGAAACCGCGGCTAAAGCGACTCCAAAAGCTCAAACTCAAAAGAAATCGACTGCTTCCGCATCTTCTAAGAAAATCACGGTACAGGCAAGTTCTTCCGCTACCGCTTCTTTAGGAGAAGACACGAATACAATGAATGATGTGGAGGCTACTTCGGTTTATCATCGTATTAAATCCGGTGATACGCTTGGCGCTATCGCTAAAAGATACGGTACTTCTGTTAGTAAACTCTGCGAATTGAACGGTATCACAAAGACTACCGTGTTGCGTTTAGGACGCTCATTACGCTGTTCATAACGATATATAAGATGTAAGGAAACGAAAAGGAGCCGCTTATAAAGTGGCTCCTTTTTGTTGTAACCTCTTTTCATTTATCTTATTAGCTTTTGTTGTCTTGAATTTTCGAGAACATCTACGTCTTTTTTCCTATATTCGCGGGTATAATCTAGGATAGTATGCCAAATACAAAGGAACAATTCGAGCAAGTGATCTCCCTGTGCCGGGAGTTGTTCGAGAAGAAGTTGAAAGATTACGGGCCGTCGTGGAGGATCATGCGCCCCCAGTCGGTTACCGATCAGATATTTATCAAGGCGAACCGTATCCGTAGCTTGGAGATCAAGGGGACGAGCATGGTGGACGAGGGAATCCGTCCGGAGTTTATCGCTATCGTTAATTATGGTGTGATCGGCTTGGTCCAATTGGCGTTGGGATTTGCGGATACGACCGATATCACGATAGAGAAAGCCTTGGAATTATACGATAAATACATTGCGGAGACGAAGGAACTGATGTACGCCAAGAATCATGATTATGATGAGGCGTGGCGCAGCATGCGTATCAGCTCGTATACGGATCTTATTTTGATGAAGATTTATCGGACTAAGCAAATCGAGAGTCATGGAGGCAAGACGCTCGTTTCTGAGGGAGTGGACGCCAACTACATGGATATGATTAATTATGCCCTCTTCGGTTTGATCAAGCTGGAGTTTGGTGAGGAGTGAGCTACATGGAATATAAGGAAACCGTAAAGAAAGTGATCGCAGAGGTCTGCCGCCTGTTACTGGGAGTAGTCTTTATCTTCTCCGGGACGGTGAAGGCTGTCGATCCCATGGGAGGAGCCATTAAGATTGGCGACTATCTGACTTCCTTTGGGCTGGATAAGCTGCAACCTTTTACGGTATTGATCTCCTTCAACTTGTCCGCTCTGGAATTCATGCTGGGTGTCTGTATGCTATTAGGGGTGTACCGGCGGTATACGACCTTCTTGACCTTGCTGATGATGTCTTTCATGACGCCGCTGACGCTGTATCTGGCGATCTTCAATCCCGTATCGGATTGCGGTTGCTTCGGGGATGCCTTGGTGATCAGTAATTGGCAGACCTTCTATAAGAATGTCGTACTTTTGGCCGCCGCTATTTACGTGTTCATCCATAATCAGCGGCTTTTACAAGGCTATACCTACCATGTCTACTGGTTCGTGGCTTTGTGGTCATATGTCTTCGCTATCGGTTTCGCTTACCGGAATTATAATCATTTGCCGATCTTGGATTTCCGTCCCTATAAGTTGGGTGCGAATATCCCTGCCTTGATGTCGATACCGGAAGGTGCGCCCGAGGATGAATATGCGTATTCTTTTATTTACGAGAGGGATGGCGTACAGAAAGAATTTTCTTTGGAGAACGCCCCGGCCGATGATAGCACGTGGACTTTCGTGGATTCAAAGACCAAGCTGATCAAACAAGGATACGTTCCCCCCGTTACCACATTTCATATTTATAATGAGAATGACGCAGACGTGACTGATGAGTTGCTGAACGACCCGAAAGGTCTCTTTCTTTTGATCGCCCCCCGTCTGGAGAATGCGGATGATGAGCGTATTGACGAGATCAACAATGTATACGATTACGCCTTGGAGAACGGTTTGGGCTTTTATTGCGTGACGGGTTCTTCCGCCGAGGCTATCGCTACATGGAGTGATAATACCGGTGCCGAGTATCCGTTTCTTATGGCCGATGATGTCCTTTTGAAAACGATCATCCGCTCCAACCCGGGATTGGTCTTGCTGAAGAAAGGTACGATCTTGATGAAGTGGCATTACAACGATATTCCACAGGAAGAAGACCTGAAAACGATCGTAAACGGCTATCTGGAAGGAAATACCGACTGGAAAGCGAAAGAAGATGCCCGGCTAATAACCAACCTATTAAGTTTTACCGTACCTTTGTTGCTGGTTTGGGGATACGATGCCTTGCGCAATCGCCGTCGCCGGAAAGGAAAAGAATCTGAATAGAGATTTATTTGTATTACATATTTAAATTATTAAGTTATGAGAAAGAATATTGTTGCAGGAAACTGGAAAATGAACACTACTCTTGCTGAAGGTCTTGCTTTGGCTAAAGGTTTGGACGAGGCTTTGAAGGGTAAGACTCCGAATTGCGATGTGATCATCGGTACTCCGTTCACTCACTTGGCAAGCGTTGCTGCCGCTATCGATACAAACAAGATCGGTGTTGCCGCTGAGAACTGCGCTGACAAGGAAAAAGGTGCTTATACAGGTGAGGTTTCTGCCGCTATGGTAGCTTCTACTGGTGCGAAATATGTGATCTTAGGCCACTCTGAGAGACGTGCTTATTATCATGAGACTCCGGAAATCTTGAAGACGAAGGTTGAGTTGGCTTTGGCTAACGGTTTGACTCCGATCTTCTGCATCGGTGAGGTTTTGGAAGAGAGAGAAGCCGGTAAGCACTTCGAGGTAGTAGACGCTCAGATCGCTGGTTCTTTGTTCGACCTTTCCGCTGAGGATTTCGGTAAGATCATCTTGGCTTACGAGCCGGTATGGGCTATCGGCACGGGTAAGACTGCTTCCGCTGAGCAAGCTGAGGAGATCCACGCTCACATCCGCGCTACTTTGGCCGCTAAATATGGCAATGAGGTAGCTGATAACTGCACGATCCTTTACGGTGGTAGCTGCAACGCCGGTAACGCGAAGGAATTGTTCGCTAAACCGAACGTAGACGGTGGTTTGATCGGTGGCGCTTCTTTGTCCGTTGACAAATTCATGCCGATTATCGAGGCTTTTTAATTAATTCATAATAAGAAGGCATCTTTTCCCTCTTCAGAGGGGAAAGATACCCTTTTAATAGTATATCGATGAAAAGAATTCCTTGTATCTTATTGCTATTTGCCTTTTTGATGGCCGGTACTTCATCTTTATTCGCTCAGACGGCGTTGGAAGGTGAGCGTTCGACCATATTCGACGCATTGCGGAGATCCGGTTTGGGAAAAGGCGAGGTCGTTATCAATCAATCCGCCGCTATTGGCGAGATGGTGGGCGAGCGTATGCGTGGAGCGAACGTGGAGACGACCGATAGCCTTACCTTCTTGAAGGTACAAGGGTATCGTACGCAGGTATTTTCCGGTAACAACCAACGGGTCTCGAAAGACGAGGCTTTTCGTAAGGAGAAGGAGATCAAGGAGCTTTTTCCCGAGGTCCCGACCTATGTCACTTACAACGCCCCGTTCTGGAAATTGCGTGTAGGGGATTTCCGCTCACATGAGGAGGCTTATCATATGATGCGCCTGTTGATGGGCGCTTTCCCGAAATACGGAAAGGAAATGTATATCGTACGAGAAGAGATAAAAATTCCCCTAAATTAAAGATGATGTCAGAAGTAAACGAAGAGACGCTATGTGCCCGGGAAGCTTTGGCCGGCCATTATAAGGAAGTATTGGGTTTGCTGGGTGAGGACGTGGAGCGTGAGGGTCTGCTTAAAACGCCGGAACGTGTAGCGAAAGCGATGCAGTTTTTAACCAAGGGATACCATGAGGATCCGGAGGCGGTACTCCGTTCCGCCATGTTTCAGGAAGAGGATTACAAACAGATGGTTATCGTGAAAGATATCGATTTCTTCTCCCTTTGTGAGCATCATATGTTGCCTTTCTTTGGCAAGGCCCACGTGGCTTATATCCCCAAGAAATATATTACGGGCTTAAGCAAGATCCCTAGGGTAGTGGATATCTTCGCCCGCCGCCTCCAGATACAGGAGCGTATGACGATGCAGATCAAGGATTGCATCCAGAGGACCTTGGACCCGTTGGGCGTGATGGTCGTGATCGAGGCGCAGCATATGTGTATGCAGATGCGTGGCGTGGAGAAACAAAATTCCTTGACGACTACCTCTGATTTCACAGGCTTTTTCCAACAAGCTAAGACGCGCGAGGAGTTTATGAATCTGATCAAGCATAACCGCTGATGACTTAATACAAGTCGGCATGCGTACCAGTATCGGTCATGATCAAGACCAGTTCGGTATCGTTTTGTTGCCATATTAAGAGCCAGTCGCTTTTAATATGGCATTCCCATAGGCCCTCAAATTTACCGCTTAGTTTATGGGGGCGATATTGGTTGGGGAGCGTACCGGTTTCTTGAAGAATATCGATAACCCTTTGAAGTAGATGAAGTTCTAATCCCCTTTTCTTACACGTTTTAAGATCTTTCTTAAAATTCGTGGTGTATTCCAATCGGTACATGGGTCAACCAAGGATTTGTTGAAACATATCTTCTGCGTTTTTCGCTTTGTGTGTTCTTCCGGCCTTGATATCCTCCAGTCCCTTCTCTATACCGGACTTCTTCCTGCCGATATTCCAACCGAATTTCTTGGCCAGTTCTTTGAGCAAGGCCATGTCTACCTCCGGTAAGGTAATTTCTACTTTCTTGACTGTCACTTCCATATCTTGGGTTGTTTATAGATTGTATGTGACAAAAATACGTTTTTTTATTGAATTGATAATCATCTTTGAGAGATTTCGAGAAAGACGATCGAAGGATATGACAATTTGTTAGGATTGACAATTTGTAATCGGAAGTCCCGGAGAATCGATTTTTCCGGGCTAAGGTACGTCTTGTGCTTGAATTTGAAAAAATAAATCAGCAATCGGTTCATTGATAGAGCAATGCCGAAAAATAGCCTTTTGTTCTAGCGAAAATAATTCATCGTAATTCATATCCGATGGAGCAAAAGGAGGGAAAAACGGTGTTACGATAGGGCTATAAGGAGGTAAGAATGCTCATTCACGACTACTTACAATCCTATTTGCGACTGCTTATAATGCCCAATGGCACTACTGGCGTTGCTTAATGCGACCGTATGTGTAGGCTTTTGTCGCCTAATGTGTATCGAAAACGGTCTTTTTCATTGGAAAAGCACTGTTTATTGTTATCTCCCTTCCTTTATCTTGTGATTCCTGTGAAAATGAGATGTCATGGAAAAGCTCTAATACTACTCAAAAAGACAGAAAAGTCTCTTCGTGGATGACCTTATGGAAATGAGAATTTTGCTTGATCAACAGCTAGAAAAAGCCTTTAGAAGTGAATAACTAATCACTTCCAAAGCCGTTAGTTATTCACTGGGTATACTCGTTAGTTATTCACTCGACAAGCCGCAAGTTATTCACTTCAGAAGGCAAAAGTAGGAGATTTTACCTTTCATCCCCCGGATACTTCCGTTGGTCACAATAATTTGATTGGATATTCCTGCTGATGTAATTTTGATATAAAAACGACATGAGCAGGAATCTTTTTATAATAGTTCTATTGATAATTACCCCTTTTTGTGGTTGGGGACAGGTCGATACGATAGCGGACCAGAAGTTACAGGAGGTGGTGATAATGGCTAAGCTCCCTACGGTAGAGATGAAATCGGGGAAGATGACTTATAGGCTGGATGCCTCTATCACCCAAAGCCAAGGGAATGTCTACGACGTGTTGACCAGTTTGCCGGGAGTCGTGATACAAAATGATGGCACTATTTTCTTGAATGGTCAAAACGGAGCGAATATCTTGATGGATGGTAAGCCGACCTATTTATCGGGGCAAGATCTTGTCAACCTCTTAAAATCGACTCCTGCCTCCATTACGGATAAGATTGATTTGATTACGCATCCCTCGGCACGTTACGACGCTAGTGGAAACTCCGGTATTATCGATATACGTACGAAGAAGATATTGCGAAGGGGAATGAACCTTTCGGTAAACGGTAGTTATGACCAAGGTAAATATGGAGAGGGTTTCGCTTCTACTACCCTGAATCTGCGAACGAATAAGCTCAACTTCTATCTCTCTTATTCCTATTCCCGGAAGAATGATTACGATGATCTGTATGTGGAGAGAAACTATCTGGAAGGTTGGCGGCCGGAAGGGGAGACCGGGCAGATGACGCAATCTTCCTATCGAACTTGGAAGAATACATCAAACTATTATCGTTTCGGGATCGATTATCAAATGTCGGATAAGACTACGATCGGGTTTTCGACGGATGGTAATCTGGCGGGTAACAAGGTTGAGGGAGATATGAACTCATCCATTCCTAAGCGATCTCCGCAAACCGGAGGTTCGCTTCGCACCTTGAACGATCAGAATCGTTCACAGGATAATTTTACGGCTGTTTTAAGTTTAACACATACCTTTAACTCTGATGGTGGGGTCTTGGATGCCTCTATGGATTACTTGCGTTATCGATACGAGGAAGACCAATATTTGAATAGCCAAGATACCTTGTTTGGGGATATGGATGGAGGAATCCATTTATACTCCGGACAAGCGAATCTGGTGTGGCCTTTCTCGAAATCCTTCACGTTCCATGCGGGCGCCAAGACCTCTTTCGTCTCTATCAATAATAACGCTGATTATAATCGGCTACAAGGCGACTCTTGGCAGTCGGACCATGACTTGAGTTGTGATTTTCAGTATGACGAGAATATAAACGCAGGCTATATACAGCTTGACGCCAAATTCTCTTCGGTAAGTCTGGAGGCAGGTCTTCGTCTGGAGAATACCCGTATAGAGGGCGAACAGTCGGGTAACGCTTATCAAAGAGACTCCTCCTTTACCAATCATTATACACATTTATTCCCAACGCTTTCTGTTCAGTATGCCTTGAGGAATGGGAATAGTCTGTCGCTTACTTATGGCAAACGGATTGTCCGTCCGAATTACCGGGACCTGAATCCGTTTGTATATATCCACGATGAGTATACGTATGATAAAGGTAACACCTTATTACGCCCGGAATTATCCGATAATCTGGAACTGGCCTATATACATGGCGATTTATTCCGGGTGGGGCTTGCTTTCAATTATACGAAGGATGTAATTATCAAGAGCTATTTGGATCAAGGGAACTATGTCGTTTATGTCTCACCGGAAAATCTCTCTTCCCGCGTCAGCGTAGGTCCCCGGCTCAGTACCTCCCAATTACCGCTAACCTCATTTTGGAACGTGAACGTCAGCGCATCCTTGATCTATAACCGGTATCGTTTACCGGAGAATTATCAAGTAAAGGTGAATAAGAGATGGACACCGAATATCGGGATCTCGAATCAGTTTAACTTTGCCCGGACTTGGAGCGCTGAACTTATCGGTTTCTATAATGGGAAAATGGCGGCGGGACAAGCTACGATCTATCCGTTATGGCAAATAAATGCCGGTATCCAGAAGAAGATATGGAAAGGCCGGGGAACGATCCAGTTATTCGCACGGGATATTTTCCATTCGAATGTATCGAGAATGAGCGTGATGACTCCCACCCAGCACGCTTTTATAAAAGAGCGGATGAACCGGACGGTAGTCGGTATTTCATTGACCTATCGTATAAATCGTGGTTTGGAGGTGAAAGAATCTCGCCGGAAGCATAGTGTAGATGAAAGTAAAAGAATAAATTTGTGAAACCTCTAGACAAATGGTTTATGAAAAAGATATATAAGTGGGTATATGCCATGATTTTTGCGGTCTCTTTGTATTCTTGTATCCGCTGGGTAACGGATTATACGAAAGAAGGACACTATTGGACACAGTCCTTGGGGAATAGTATCTTAGAAATCGTGATCCTTGCTTTTGTCTCTTATTTGTTTTTTATTTATTTCAGATGGCAGATCGAGAAGAGCCGAAGAGCGAAAGAACCGAATAGATGGAAATTTGTTTGGAGATCGTATGGAATGCCTTTCTTATTGATTATATTGGGTGTGAATGCTACGTTGGCAATAACCCGTATATTTACCGGTGATGCTTTCCATATGGACGATATAATAATCGCGAACGTGATAGGGTGTTTGTTTGCGTTTATGGTCTATAATGTTCAGCGAGCTCAAGTATTGGATAAAGATTACGCAGAGCAGCGTATCCAACTGGAAAAGATCAAGAATGATCAATTACAGACGGAATTGAAGTTCTTGAAATCCCAATATCATCCTCACTTCTTGTTTAATGCGCTTAATACCGTTTATTTCCAGATTGATGAAAGTAACAAGGCGCCTCGTCGCACGTTAGAGATGATATCCGAACTCTTGCGTTACCAACTGTATGGCGGTAATCAGAAGGTCAGTATCCTACAAGAAATTGATTATTTGAAAACTTATATAGCTTTGCGTAAGCTTCGTATGAGTGAACGCCTGCGGTTGCGTGTAGAGTTTCCGCCCGAATTGAATGAACTGAATATTTATCCGTTACTCTTCCTCCCGTTGGTAGAGAACGCTTTTAAATACGTAGGTGGCGATTATCAATTGGATATTATCATGAAATGGGAAAATAACCGGATCAGTTTGTTTATACGAAACTCCATCCCCGAGCTTTCAGCGGAGGACGAAGCGTTGCGTAAATCGGTGGATGAACGGCAACGTAAAGGCATCGGTCTGGTAAATTTACGCCGCCGATTATCTTTGTTGTATCCCAATAAGCACCGTTTGGAAACCCGGAAAGAAGAGACTGAGTTCGTAGCGGAATTAATGATTGAAATAGAAGATATATGACAATAACCTGCGTGATAACAGATGATGAGCCGATGGCCCGTAAAGGATTGCAATCGTATGTGGAGCGAGTGGATTTTCTCTCCTTGACCGGTGTATGTGAGGACGCTATCCAATTAAATACCCTGTTGAAAACTCAGCAGCCGGATTTACTTTTGTTAGATATCGAGATGCCTTATCTTTCCGGTTTGGATTTATTGGCGACCTTAAACCAGCCTCCCAAAGTGATCGTTACTTCCGCTTATGAGCAATATGCCTTGAAAGGGTATGAGCTGGATGTCGTGGATTATTTGCTGAAGCCTATTTCCTTTGAGCGTTTCTTAAAAGGCGTGAATAAGGTGCACGACCTGTTGGCTCGGGAGAATACGCCGGATGCGGATGCCTCGTTTTTCGTGAAAAGCGAGAAGCAAATGCGTAAGATTTACCTAAGAGATATCTTATTTGTAGAGGCGTTGGAAAATTATGTTAGTATCTATACTACTTCCGGTAGAGTATTGACCCATTCAACCTTGAAGCGGATCGGGGAATCCCTACCCGATGATCAATTTCTCCAAACGCATAAATCGTATATAATTAATGCGGATCGTGTCGATCTGGTAGAAGGGAATAGATTACGTATCGAATCCTATCAAATCCCGATCGCCCGTAATCTCAGAGATGTTGTATTTAAGCGTATCCTTAAGAATACGTTGTAATTATATGACTGTAGCTAGGTCATAGAGATGCGGCACATGCCGCGTCTCTACAACTGGGTATTTTGTTATTTGAATAACATTGGGGCGAATTTTGTGAGGTAGATGCGCCAGTTTTTCCAGATATGGCCGCCGTCGCTCTCGTAGTATTCGTATTTGTAGCCGTTATCGTCTAGTTTCTTGCGATAGTCTACGTTGTTCTTGTATAAGAAGTCGGTCTTGCCGATGGCGATCCAGTATAATTTCGGGTGCTTGCCGAATTGTACTTTCAGCTTCTCATCCATATTCTGGTAGATGGGAGATTCGGAGCCTTCACGGGGGAGGATAGCGGCAGAGAATAATCCCACGTAATCGAACATATCAGGATATTGCTTAGATATATGCAAAGAATGGAAACCGCCCATGGAAAGTCCGGCTATCGCACGGCTGGATTTCTTTTTTTCCACACGGTAATTGCTCTCGATAAACTTAATGACATCCGGGAAGCTGCTTTCCATGCTACCCTCCATGGTTTTAGGTAGTTGCATATTCGGCTTAACTAAACCTAGGCTGGATTCTCCCGGAGCGGCCTCTTGATCCGCGTTTCCGTTTGTCATAACCACGATCATCGGTTTAGCCTTGCCTTGGGCGATTAGGTTATCCATGATCTGGGCCGTACGTCCTAAGGCGATCCAAGCTTCCTCGTCGCCACCCATGCCATGTAAGAGGTAGAATACCGGATATTTTTTGCCACTTGTCTCATAGCCAGCCGGCGTATAAACGGTAATACGGCGAGTCTTTCCCAATGTCGGGCTCTCATACCAACGGCGGGCGACCGTTCCGTGAGGAACATCATTAACGCTGTATAAATCACCCTGTCCACCCTTAATGATAAAGATATTCGTAACGGATGCCACGTCACGGTTCAGATAGACATTGTTCGGATCTGTAGTCTTTAATCCGTCGACAATAAAGGAGTAGCTATATAATTCGGAGGGAAGAGGTTCCGGTGTGGTATATTCCCAAACGCCTTCTTTACCTTCCTTTAAATCAACGGTACCGGGTACATCCACTAAACCGAACTGAGTCTCCATCTTCTGTGTGGGAAGGAAATCTCCTGTTACCTGCACCTTGATCGCTTTGGGCGCCATGAACCGGAAGGTTACGGTGTTATCCGGATGAATCTCCGGAGAGATGATGTTCTGACTACCCCAAAGGGCTTGTTGGGCGAACGTGATCACGCTGATCAGCATGAATACGGCCAAGAATGATAATCTTTTCATAATGATAAATTTATTAATGGTATTACTAGGGTCTAAAGATTTTTACAAATGTAATGAATAATCTGTTACATGAGCAATAAATAGGCTCGATAATGTGTGTCTTTCGTGACGGGGCATAATGAGAGGTAGCCTTCTTGAATTCTTCCATTCGCAAGGCGAAGTGGATAAGTCTCAGACATGAGGCGGTGTTTCTCGAGAGCTTCTCCGGCTTCCTTCTCGTAAGAAACCCGGTAATCGCCAACAGCCCTAGGCGCTACATAATGCTGGAATAGACGTAAAGCGACCATTCCCATCGTGTATCGCATATTGATCTCAATGCAGGGATGAATAGCGAAAGATCCGTCCTTTTGTCTATAGACCAGCATGTCCACACCTATACAGCCTGCGTAAGTAGATCCGTACACTTCTTGTAATACAGTGCGTACCGCCTCTTGGATGCGGGAATAGGTCTCTTCGCCCGTGAATCGGGTGATGCGGGAGAGCATGGTGGATTGTTCCTCTAGGATGTTGCCTGTATAGGAGCCTCGCTCCTCGGTATTGAAAACGGATAATCCCTCGTAACGGACAGTACCTTGCCCGTCGGAATAAAATTCCATGGCGAAATCCTGTACTTTGTCTAATCCGCTTTCGATGCTGATCATTCCTTGTTTGTTGAATGCGCCCTCTATCCAGTTTTTCGTCTTCGTATCCGGTTTTCGTTTCTCTACCCATAACAATCCCCGTCCGGAAGAGGAATAGGGTGTTTTTAATACGAAGGGAGCGTTGCATAAGATCATGTATCTCTCCACCTCCCGGATTTTCGTGCAGAAACGAGGCGCTACCGGAATAGGGAGATCGGGTAGGAGGGCCTGTATCTTTTCCAGACATTCCGCCGCCGTTTGCCTACCGGTAAGGCGAAAATAATCCTCTTTCCAAGTCGGGACGGATAGCCGGACTTTTGCCTTGTTCCTCAACTGCTCGAATAAATGAAGACTATGCGGGGAAAGTCCCCACGGGGCCGCGTCCATAGGAGAGAGGTAGGGAGCATTTTTCGCCAGCATCGCTTTTGTTACAGGTATAGGAGCCGGGTGTAGGTCTTTGGGTAAATGGGAGAAAAACGGAGGGGCTGCCTTACTATCTTCCAGATAGACAAAATCATCCTCTTCCGCATACCAAACCGGCAGCAGCGCCAAGTCTTTTTGCATTTTACGGACATTTGTCGGTGCCGTGTAGTTCTGTGTCCCTAAAAGTACGGCCGTCTCGTGGCCGGGATTGAAATAATGTATCCGTGACATAAAAGCGTAAAAACAACAAAGCCGTCTTTTTAAAGGACGGCTTTGCTCGGGTTTATGAGATTGTTATTCCAGATTCTCGTCGATGGCATCGATCTTCTTGACTGTTAAAGCCATATCCTCTTTCAGTTTTTCGATCTTGCGTTCCATTTCTTTCAGTAAACCGCCGCCGCCCTTGGAGGAAATGCTTAGGAAGCCGATGTTGTTCTCGTAAGTCTGAAGCTCGTTCTTCATGCGCTCGTACATACGCATCAACTTATCACGCTCGCTGAACAAACGGCCTTTACCTCTTTCGCCGCTGGTCATCTCGTTTAGGTTGTTGCGGAACGACTGCATCTTGCGATCGTTCTGGTCTACCTTCAAGCGATCGAATTGTTGGTCAACCGCCTCGTGATATTCCTTGTAGATCTTATCTTTCTCCTTGAACGGTACGAAACCGATCGTGTTCCATTCCGCCATATAAGACTTCAAGGTCGTGATAGCCTCATCATGTCCAAGGCTCTCGTCCATGCCCTTAATCTTAGCGATCAACTCTTTCTTAGCGGCCAAGTTGGTCTGCTCTATGCTCTTTTGGGAAACAACGTTCTTATTCTTTTGCTCGAAGAAATAATCACAAGCCGAGATAAAACGTTTCCAGACAGCGTCGGAATGCTTACGGGCTACCGGTCCGATCGTCCTCCATTCTTTCTGCAAAGCGATCATCTTATCCGTCGTATCCTTCCAGTCCGTACTATCCTTCAAAGCCTCGGCTTTCTCACATAACGCACGTTTAGCGTCGAGGTTTTTCTCCATATCGCTCTTGATCGCCTTGTAGAACTCGCTTTTCTTCTCGAAGTAGACATCGCAAGCGGCACGGAAACGTTCGAATATCTTTACATTATATTTTTTCGGAGCGAAACCAATCGTCTTCCATTTCTCTTGCAAGCCGATTACCTCCTTATTCTTTTCTTCCCAATCCTTAAACGATTTCAACGCACTGAAATCAATCGCCTCGATTTGTTCGCAAATCACGGTCTTCGCATCCAGATTCTCCTGCTCTTTCGCTTTCAGTTTCTCGAAGTGCTCTTGGTGACGCTTATTGATCACGGTTGAGGCAGCTTTGAAGCGAGCCCATAAATCCTCACGCAACTCTTTCGCCACCGGCCCGATCTCACGCCATTGCTGGTGCAGCTTCTGAAGCTGGTGGAAAGCGGAGATAACATCCGGCTCGTTACCTAGTTTCTCTACGGTTTCGCACAAGGCGGTCTTCAATTCCAGATTCTTCTTGAAGTCGTAATCACGGAACTGATTGTTTATCTTGATAATATCATAGAATTTCTCGGTGTAGATCTGATAGTTTTTCCAAAGCTCGTTCACGTGCTCTTGGGGAACGGCCTTCACCTCTTTCCATCTTTGTTGGATGTCCTTGAAAGAGTTGTATAATTTATTGAAATCATCTTGGCTTTCGCAAAGCTCTTTCAACTGGTCGATCAACTGCAATTTCAAAGCGTAGTTAGCGGCCTTTACACGCTCTTCCTCGGCGAGGATAGCGGCTCTTTTCTCTTTATAAGAAGTGAGCAAATCCTTGATCTTGTTCTCGGTTTCGTCAGCGGGAGCTGTAAAATCCTTTTCTTCGCCACCATCAGCGATGAATTCCTTCTTGAGCTCTTCCACCTCGTTACGACGGATCTTGTAGTAAGCCTGTTTCAAAGCCTCTACTTCTCCACGGGAAGTCTTTACGGAAGTCTCAACAAGTTCGGTTAACTTAGCGAGAATTTCTTCTTTGGTTAATTTACCTGCGGCAATAGCAGCGTCCGCCTCCGCTGTATCGTTGGCTTCAACGTCTGCGGTAGCATCGATTTCCGGCGTCTCAACCGGTTTTTTAGTTTCTTCCAATTTCCCGGCTTCTTCCGGCAAATTAGTCTCAAGAGTGTCCTTCATATACAATCGCTTTTAAGAAAAGGATAAATACATTCCTATATCAAGTCACAAATTAAACTAAATATTTTTGGATTACAGCATTTCGGGGAAATTATTTATCTAAAAAGTCATTTTGGATACTAATAGATGTTAAGGTTGGCCTATTTCTCTTGATTCCGGTTGTAGAGACGGGGCATGCCCCGTCTCTACACCGTCTACTTATACTATTTAATCTTATTTATCCCAAGAAGGAAATCAATACGCCGGCAGCTACCGCCGAGCCGATCACTCCCGATATATTACTGGCCATGCAATATTGCAAGACATGGTTCTTCGGATCATATTGCAACGCGATCTCATTCGCCACACGAGAGGCCATTGGCACGGCGCTTAAACCCGTGGCTCCGATAAGCGGATTGATTTTCTTCTTAGTGAACAAATTGAAAATCTTAACGAAGAAGATACCTCCGGCGATAGACAAGGCGAATGCCAAGAAACCGCCGATTACGATACCGATTGTTGTCAGGTTCAAGAACGCTTCCGTGGTCATGGTTGCCCCGACGGATAATCCGAGGAAGATCGTGGCTGCGTTCATGATGCTGTTGGAAGCGGCATCGAACAGACGGAACGTATTGGTTCCGATCTCTTTTACAAGATTACCGAACATCAACATACCGATCAAAGGAACGGAGCTGGGAACAAACAGGGCGACTACGGTAGTTACCACGATCGGGAAGATAATCTTCAATACACGCAAATTCTTGATCTCCATGTTAGAAGGGTGTTTCTTCTCTTGTTCCTTCATGTTGATCTGTAATTCTTTCTTAGAACACAGTAGCTTAACGACCAACGGGATGATAACCGGTACCAAAGCCATGTAAGAATAAGCAGCGATAGCGATCGGGCCTAGCAAATGCGGAGCCAATTTAATGGTCGTGAAGATAGCCGTCGGGCCATCGGCGCCACCGATAATACCTAAAGACGCTGCCTCTTTTGGTGTGAATCCCATCAAGATCGCTACCAAAAGCACCGTGAAGATTCCCAATTGAGCTGCGGCGCCGAAAATGGATAGGCGAAGGTTACGGAGCATCGGTCCGAAGTCGGTCAACGCACCGACACCCATGAAGATAATCGGCGGCAAGAAGCCCGTCTTGATCAACATATAATAGATGAAGTTCATCAAGCCAAGTTCGTGTGCGATATCATGCAGCGGCATTTCCCAGATGTTTCTCATCACGCCGTGTACATTAACCAACCCATTCTCATCCGCTTGAATCACTCCCATATCGCCTCCGGGGAAATTGGCGAGCAATACGCCGAACGCGATAGGCACGAGCAATAGCGGCTCGTATTGTTTCTTGATACCGAGGTAGAGCAATACGAACGCTATGGCATACATGATCAAGAACTGCGGTTCAGCAATGATATTGCTGAACGCAGTCATCTCATATAAGTTTTGAAATATCTCGTTCATTATTGAATCGTCATTAATACATCATCCTCAGATACGGCATCACCGGAAGACAGGCAGATCGCCGTGATCGTTCCCCCGAACTCTGCACGTACGGCATTGTATGTTTTCATGGCCTCCACGTAGCAAAGGACATCTCCTTCTTTCACTACGTCGCCCACCTTCACCGGAGTATCGGAAGCATTCTTTACTAGGAAGAATTTACCTTCCAGCGGAGAAAGCACCTCTTTTCCAGTGCCTGCGGGAGCGTTTGTTGTCTCCGGGGCTGTCGGGGCGGGAGCCGCTGTTGGTTTAACTTCCGGAGTCGCGCTGTTGGTATCACCAAAAGCGACGGTCACACGGTAAGCTTGCCCGTTTACATCTACGGTCATGACTTGCGGAGTAGTCGGCATTGTTAATGTAGCGGCAGGTGCCGGAGCCGGTGCGGCTGGAGTGGCGGGTACCGTCGGTTTACCGGCGTTCGCTTTCTCTGCCTTACGTTTTGCCACGTCTGCCTTAAACTCGACCTTGGCCTTTCCGGAGCGATATGCCTCGTATTGAGCGGGGTGCATGGCGTATTCGAAGAGTTCTTCCTCATCCTCGCCAACTTCCCATTGCTTCTCGTTCATCAACTTTCGATACTTATCCAATGCGTCCGGATAATTGTCTTGAGGATTGCCCTCGAAGAACTGGCGGCCTTCGGCCTTCGCCTTCTCGACGATCTCGGGAGCCAACGGGCCCGGAAGACGTCCGGCCTTTCCGAGGATCATATCCCAAATATCGTCGGCGATCATGCTCCAGCGGGCTTTCCCCTTCTCCATCTGCATGACGTTCATCAAAGCTAGGTTCTTCACGTATTGGCTGAATGGAGTTACCAATGGAGGATAACCGACACGTGGCCATACGTAAGCTACCTCGTCGAACAACTTGATCAATAACTGGTCTTGAGACATCAGCGGTTTGTTGTTCTTTATATTGCTCTTGTTGATCGTCTCTAGGTTCTTCTCAAGGTCTGCCATCAAGCTACCCATCATACCGCCCGGAAGTCCCGGTCCGATTAGCAAGGAATTCATCAACCGGTTCTTCGGGCTGATATACAATCCCAAGAAATCATCCATGAATTCTTGAACCAAGGCACGAACCTTCATATAAGCCTCCATATTGATCTCGGGCACCTTATAACCGGCGTCCTTCAACATAGCCTGTACGGTCAGCAAGTCCGCGTGCCCTGTACCCCAAGAAAGCGGCTCCATACCTACGTCGATATAGTCGCAACCCGCGTTACAAACCTCCATGATGGAAGCTACGTTAAAGCCGGGACCGGCATGGCTATGATATTGGATAGGGATCTCTGGATATTTTTCCTTGATATTGGCTACGATACGGCCTAATGTGTACGGACGTCCGATACCGGCCATATCCTTGATACAAATCTCATCCGCTCCGAGTTCGATCAACTCGAATGCCATCTTGGTATAATACTCAACCGTATGTACCGGAGAATGCGTGATACACAAGGAACATTGTGAGATCATACCGGCCTCTTTTGCGTATTTAATAGATGGGGCGATATTCCGTACGTCGTTCAGGCCGCAGAACGTGCGGGCGATATCCGTTCCTTGCGCTTTCTTTACCTTATAAAATAGCTGACGTACATCGTCGGGTACCGGGCTCATGCGAAGGCCGTTTAACGCACGGTCCAACATATGCGTCTGAATGCCTGCCGCATGGAAAGGTTTTGTCCATTCACGGACCGCTTTATTAGGATTCTCGCCGAATAATAAGTTGACTTGTTCAAATCCTCCGCCATTCGTTTCCACCCGGGCGAAACAGCCCATCTCGATAATTGCCGGAGCGACTCTGGTTAGTTGGTCTACGGTCGGGACATACTTTCCGGCGGATTGCCACATGTCTCTGAAGACCAAACTGAATTTGATTTCTCTTTTCATGATATTAATATGTATTATTTATACTTTCTCAATTTTGATAACTTTCCCCTGTCCACGGGTCACGGCACTGATTGCCGATACGATGGCGGCTGTCTCCTGTCCGGAAAGGCTACCGATCGCGGTGGTTTGCGTTGGAGTGGCCGTTTGTACCCGAACGGCTGCCGCTACTGGTTTCTTCGCTATGATCTCTTCCGGCGCGTATTTATTCACCAAGACGATAAGTCCTTTCCCCAGATAGATAACGATCAAAAGGATAGCAAATACGGTGGTCATTCCAACTACCATTAACAAAAGTCCTGTCTCTATATTCTCCATATTCTATATTTGTGGCTAGCTTAAAAGGTTTCTACAAAGGATTGAGCAACTTTCAGCCAAATTAAAAAACAATCGCAAAATTATAAAATACTGGAAAACGATCTGTTACATTTTAATTAAAAAAATGAAAATAAATAAGCGAAACGGCCTTTTCGGTGAATGATTGTCAGCTTGAAAAAACACGTACGTGTTTTTTCCGATGCTTGTACGGCTGAAAATTCAAATATATTACCGTAACTTTGCGGTGGAACTCTAATAATGTAGAACTATAATAATTAAGGAATAAGACCATGGGAAATTTCTTTACATCTTTATTCTCTTCTTCCAAACCGGCCGAGGCGACGGAGGATAAGGCGAAGAACGAGCAGAAGAACTTTGATATCTTGAAATACGACGGCGTGCGTGCCCAGAAGATGGGAAAACTTGCTTATGCGATCAAATGCTTTACGGAGGCACTGAATATACAGGAGGATTTTGAGACGATGAGCTATCTCGTCTCCGCTTATACGATGGCGAACGATCTAGGGAAAGCCGAGGACGTGTTGAACCGGATGGTTGAGATGGAGCCGGATCATATCGCTACCCGCTTGACTCGTGTTAACTTATTGTTTATGTTGGATAAGGATGCGGAGGTCATAACCGATTGTTTGCACGTGATCGAGCTAGAGCCTTCTAATCATGTCGCTTATTTCATGATGGCAAAAGCGAAGAAAGCGACGAATGACGTATTTGGCGCTATCGCCGACCTAACGAGATCGATTTCCTTGAAGGAGGATTTCGCCGATGCTTATTTATCGCGTGCAGAGATTCTTTTAGGACTGGGACAAGCTAAAGAGGCGCTGCCCGATGTGGAGAAAGCGATCGAGATCGTGCCGGAGGAGGAAAGTTCTTATTTATTGAGAGGACGTATTCATATGGCTTTAGGGGATATCGAGGCTGCGAATTCTGATTTCCAGCAGGTCCTAGATCTAAATCCGTTTAATGAGGATGCTTGTATCTTATCTGGTCAGTTATTGATCGAGCAAAAGAAATATGACGAGGCGATCGCTTTCTTTGACGAGGCGATCGAGACGAATCCGTCTTTTGCCAAGGCTTATAGTGAGCGTGGGCGAGCCAAGAATCTGAAAGGAGATAAGACCGGTGCGTTCGAGGACTTGAAGAAATCTTTGGAACTGAATCCAGAAGGCGAAGAGGCCCAGAAGATGAACGGACAGCATTCGAATTTCGATAATATGTATAAAGGGGGAATCTTTTGATCAAGGTAACCACATTTTCAATCCCATTGGATACCTCTAGTTGTAGAGACGTAGCGTACTACGTCTCATCCCTTCAAAATGGTAACTTAAAGTAAGGACATACTACATTCCAAGACAAATTCCATACAATAAGTATATGAATGACATGGCTCTGTAAGTTATTGGACATTAGTGTCTTAAAAATACGATTGTGTTTTTCGCAAAAGACGTACGTGTTTTTTTGAAAAGTCGTAAATGTTTTTCGAGAAACACGTACGACTTTTTACCGAATCATTCGATAGAGAACAAGAGCATACATAGAAATATACGATAAGCCTCCCTTATCACTGGATCTTCTCGTATGAAACAGTACATCAAAAAATCTCTGGAAACAAGTTTATATTTTTTCTCAGCGTAGGTATCTCTATCGAAATGATAGGATTCTCTATCGTTTATTTCAGCAAGCCTCAAATTGCTAGTTTTACCCCTTAAAGTTGAAAGTTCCGCCTATTCCCTACATTAATGTATCCATCTAATTTTGTCCGTGTAAAAAGTTCACAAGCTTGATTTTGGAAACTTAGTCCCGATAGGACTAATTAATCTAGCCCTATTATTAAATCCTTATATTATAATCTCTTATATAAATCCATCCCCTTTAGAGAAGAACTATGAAAATCATCCTTACCTGTTTTCTTGTAGGGTAAAGAGTTGATACTTTCTTGTATATCCTCTTTACTTAAGCCTGTTTAAAGTATTTAGTCCTATCGGAACTAAAACGATCCTTATATTCTAAACAACGAGGAATAAGTTAAACGAATAAAATATAGGGACATGAAAATAAAGACAATAATCTCAAGTATTTGCTTGATGCTATTAGCAGTCGCTTGCTCGATGGAGGATGACGTGCTGAGGGACATGGAGATAGGAGATTCGGGAAATGTTGAGATAGAGATGGGGGAGGCCGCTTTTGTTCTTAAGACTTCTCTTTCTTCTTTGGAGACAAAATCCTTATCTGATGCTGGAACATTACCTGCTTCTATGGATGAGGCAGAGATTAATAATTGTACGTTGATATTTTTTGAGGGCACACAAGTCAGTTCCATAATGGAAGGGTTGTTTGTGAATAAGGAGAATTATATCGTTAAAACGAAAGACGGAACGAAAGATGATTGGGCTAAAGTGATTTTAAAAGTGAAAAAGCCTAGTCCTTATTCCGTGATGGTAATCGCTAATAGCTCGAAGTCGTTTGCGGGTTGCCAATCGGAAAATAATATAAAGGATATAATACAGGATGATAAGGATGCTTTGGTAAAAGTTGGGAAAATGGATATCAGTTTTGATACTGACTTTGCTGGCTATCCAACAATTGCGGAGGCATTGGGAAAGCCTTTAGAAATAGGCACAATACCTCTTTCTCAACTAACAGCTCGAATAGAACTTGCGGAATTTAATGTTTCAGGTTTTCAAGGAGCATCTGTTAAAGAGAAGGTTACTGTTACAGGAGTGGATCTGTTAAATTTGAATCCTGAGAGTTATACGATAAATGAGCAAACTCATAAAAATGCGACTTATTTGTCTGAGAGTAAAACGTGTAATGTGGAGGTCTATAATGGGGTATCGGATCTTCCGTCAACTTATTCTTTTGTAGATAATAAGAATCTATTGTCTTTTTATTCTTTCCGGAATCTGGCGAAGGCAGAGAGTGATCAAGTAAAAATGCAGGTTCGGTTCAAAATAGGAAATAGCAATGAGGAAAGAACTACGAGGCCGTTTGTGATCAATAAGGAAGGAAATATCTTACATGGCGTTAAATCCGGATATGTTTATCGCTTGGTTGTCAATATGACTATTATTGGAGATAAGGTCGAGACAGAACTGCTTTGCTATACAAGAGATTGGTTGAATAATACCATATCCATTCCTATGGAAGATAATTGTAAACGGGTAAAATAAAAATACAAGATTATGAAAATAAGGAATATATTATCAGTGCTGTTTGTTGGACTGCTTTTCACGAGCTGTAACTCGGAAGAAGAAGTTCAGCGAGGAAATGAGGACGGGCGGGATATCTCATTCTCTATGACTCTTACTTTGGGAGAAGTGACAGCGATGACGAAAGCTGGAGGGGATATCGCTGAAGGGTATACATATTCGACAGAGGATGAGGTAAAAGTGAATAATGTTGTGGTCGCTATATTTAATGAGGCGAATGGAACTGTGGGTGAGTGCTTGGAGTACAAGTCTGTAGCGTTTGACGGGGGAATTCCCAATTCTACCGTAACGATTGATGGAAAAACATTGATTGCTTATAAAATTGATAATATACAAGCAAAGACAGGTAAGGTTCGTATCGTAGCGATTGCGAATTCAACGCATTATGAGGACTTGGCTAGATTGGGAACGACTACTTATGAGAACCTGAAAGGTTTGTCGGAAACCGTTTCAGGTGGAACTTTTGATGCTTCAAATTTGGTAAAGGTCGGGGAGTTGGCTGCGTATGACCTAAATACGGCTGTGACAAGTATACCTGTTCCGATGACACAATTAGCGGCACGCATCGATATGAAGTTTACGGTAGATGAAGAGCCGGAGACTGTGTCTACAACAGATGATACAAAAGTAACCAACCAGTGGTTCTATACTGTAACTAAACTTACGGTCAAGAATATCAATCAGAAATCAGATTTAATATTGCTTGGTCGAGATAATCAATATGATGATACTTACTCTACGGCAAAGGATATTACATTGCAAAATGGCGTTGCGTTACCTTTTTATACCTATGAGAAGTTGAACACGACGTTAACCCCATTGTCTATATATGTAACGGGTGATTTACAAAAGATACAGGTCACGACTACCTTTAATGAGGATATGACTATTCAAAATGTAACGAAGGGAAGTATTATAGAGGAAGAGAAAGATCATTCTTATAAATATGAGGATTTTAATCCTACGACAGCGCTTGAAGGATGTACGACAAATGGTATCATACATGGTAATAGATATGAGCTTACAGGTAAAATATCCATGAAGACACAACGAATCAACTTTACGGTATCTACAACTCCGTGGGAAGGTGTGGAAAAGTTTGTCGTGGATGTGGTTATTGCGGATTTGAAGTATTTGTTCGTGAGGGAGACTAAGGTGGTGATGGCGAATATCACTGAGTATAAGATAGAGTTTGCTTCTAGCTCGAATATTACGATTGATCAACCATCTTATGCGACTTATGAGGAGTATTATTTGTTAAATGGAAAAATAACAAAGAGAGATGGTACGTATTACCCTAATAGTTATTATTACAGTTGGACTAATGATAATAAGCACAAACAAGATCAATATCCTAAGATAAGCGCAGAAGCAGGAAAACAAGGCTCCATTATTATTACGAGTAAATTACCTGTAAATTATTTTCCAAAGCAATTTGTTTTTGGTGTTCATAATGCAGAGGACTTGAAAGTATCAGGAATTATCGTAGATCAATATCCACCTCAATATCTGGAAGGAAAAGTTTCGAAAGATGCTGGTCCAGCAGATTCTCCTGATGGGGATACAAACCCTAATATCTTTACGATAACAGTCAAAGCTGCAGGGAATCTGATAATTGGAGATCCTAGTACTATAAAAAATGGAGTCCGGGTGACTAAAGACGACGCTTTCTCTGCGGAATTAGTATCTCCAAAATTTGTAGTAGCCTCAAGATTTGGTGCTGTAAGTACAGGTACTTATACATATTCCAAAGCGGTAGAACGTTGTAAAAAATATTGGGAGAGGTTAGAGGATGGTACCTATTATGAGGCTGGCACATGGAGGGTTCCTACTTTAGCTGAGTTAGAGTTTATGAATACAGTACAAGACGCTTCTCCTGCGGTAAACTATTTGTTTAATACAAACGGTACTTATTGGTGTGCAATGCCGTATTGGTATTATGACTTTGGGGCAAATAAACGTAATCAGTTTACTAATAATGCCTCTAGTCAAAAAGCTGACGGTATTCGTTGTGTAAGAGATTTATATTAAAGATGTTTATTAATGATTTAAATAGAGATTTTTATGATAAAGAAATTATATAGCCTATTTTCCATATTACTGTTGCTCGCTTCATGTGCGACAGAGGAAATAGAACAAATAGAAATTCAACCGACAGATGGATCAATGGTTTCTCTTTCATTCTCTGTAGATGCTCCGAATGCTCTTGAGATTACGAAAGCGACCGGGGATGTGGAGAAAGGTGTTGAGTCCTTATATCTATATACATTTAATGAGGATGGAGAGTTTATCTCTCCAGTTGTAGAGGCTGTTGTTTCTGGCAATGGATATACGGCTTCTATCTCAAAAGAGACCCGTACCATCCATTTTGTCGCCAATGATGGAACGTTAACCCCTTCCCTAGAAAGCGGAATGGCCTCGTTAGGAACAGATAAGCAAATCTTTTGGGGAAAGAGAACTTTTAGTGAAATTCCTGCGAAAAATATAAGCAATAATCTAGAAGATGCTGGTAACAACAATGTTGAACTACTACGAAACTGGGCCAAAATAACGCTGAATCTCTCATCGGAGGCAGCTGTGAAATTGAAAAATGTTTCTTATCTCATTTATAATGAATCACAGTTGGCATCTATCGGTTATAAAGATGCGGGAAAGTTGAATATTCCAAATCAAGATTTTTATGCGCCCCAGAATGAGCCAGATACTAGTAAATATGCGAAGCCGGGTGAATCTGTGTATACTTTTGAACATTATAATCAAGATAAGAAAGCGACTTTTGTTATTATTAAGGCGCAATTTGATGGTAGCGAGACCTATACATATTATAAGATTGATCTTGCCGTAAAGGATGAGAATGATAAGGTAACTCGTGTTTATGATGTCGTTCGTAATTATGCCTTTAATATAACGGTCAAGAGCGTTTCCAGAAAAGGAGCTACGTGGGCTGAGGTTATAGATGAAAATGTGATAGCGGATAATAATATCACGGCCTCGGCTATTATGGAAAAGTATCCGAATATAACTTATGATGGCGAGGCCTTGAATGTTACAAAGACGACATTCGTTTTTACGGGCTCTTCTAACACATTGTCGATGACTGCGATATATGCGGGAACAGGGCAGTTGAGTGTGGTTCCGGGTGAGGGAATGTCGGATGTCGTAGATGGTAACTTAAGTTATCCTTCTTGGATACCTTCTGGCAATCAGACGATAACGATTACAGCCAATATAAAGCCGGCTCCTGACTCCGGTGAGAAGATAGCGTATTTCTACGTGGTAGGAGGTAATTTGCAGCGTAAGATTAAATTGGTCTTACGTCCCCCTTATGACTTTATGAATCCGAGATTTGAAAACGTGAAGAATGGAACAGGCACAAATGAAATTGCTGCAGGTCAGCAAAAAGATGCTTATCTGAAATTCTCGATACCGGAAGATATTGATGAATCCTTATTCCCCATTGAATATAAGATATATACTAAAAAACTGTATGCGGTAGAACCCGGTGTTCGTTTGGAAACGACCGGAGCGAGCGATTGGTACTACGTCTATACGGATCAGATATTTAGTCCTGAAGAGAAGGTTATTCAATTTAAAACGAATACAGCAAATGATGGTGAAGATGATGTTATTTTAAAGGCTGATTTATTCAATCCTGTTTCTGATTTGAGTTATACTAGACCTGAAAAAGTTAAAGAGACGAAAACTTTCTATTTGCAATGTCGAAGAAATGGAAGCAATGTGGGAAGTAATGTAACGATCACTTATTCCATATCAAGTGGTGGAGGAGCAGCAATTAGAACTAATAGTAGCTCTAGAATAATATTGGATAAAGTATCCGTGTATGCAGATGATGAAATAACGTTTACACACACATATAGGGGAAGTACGTATACTGCGGAAATGTCTGTATCTGATTTGGCGAAAAGTAGTACCAGTAATTATGTGTTTGTGAATATGAGATAATAATAATGGGTTCCCATCCATCATGTGAATGACGGATGCGGGGAGCGTGCAGCATACAATGGATTGAATTTGTTTTACACGTAGACTGCACCTCCTCCCCGGCCCTTTACCTCATATAGCTTTCGTGCTTTATTGATGCCATTCATTCCGTAAGGAGATGGGTGGCATCGCTTTCTTCATTTGCTGATGAAGTTAACTTGCTTTGGTCTGAGATCAAAGGTTCTTGCGTAAAAAATTGCGCAACCCTTTGTTTATTAAAAAAAAGGCTCTATCTTTGCAGCCCGAATAAGTATGCGAATAATAATAAATAATATAGAAAGATGAAAAGAACATTCCAACCTTCCAACAGAAAAAGAAAGAACAAGCATGGCTTCCGTTCTAGAATGGCTACCGCTAATGGCCGTAGAGTATTAGCTTCTCGTCGTGCTAAAGGCAGAGCTAAATTAACGGTATCTGACGAATACAACGGATAATTAGTCACGTTCTAAAGATTTATAAAGAAAGTAGAGGTTTTTTCCTAAAAAGCCTTTACTTTCTTTGTTTTTGTAGTATTGTTCTGGTGGGTATTGGTCTATATGCCGTTTTTTTTCTACTTTTGAACCGCCTACAAATACATACGTGAAATGAGTAACTTTTTTGTAAAACTGATAAAGAATCCGTTTGTCATCAATCTCTTGTTGGTGATAGTCGTGTCGTGCGGCGTTGTTTATGGCGTACTGGCGTGGCTGGATTCTTATACCCGCCATAATCA
Source organism: Parabacteroides sp. AT13 (assembly GCF_002272965.1). NCBI lineage: Bacteria > Pseudomonadati > Bacteroidota > Bacteroidia > Bacteroidales > Tannerellaceae > Parabacteroides > Parabacteroides sp. AT13. Next base: position 2,224,206 of record NZ_NQMH01000001.1, read on the forward strand.
AGCGGTGGTCGTTCCGGACGTGAAAGGAATGAAGCTAGAGGACGCCGCCGAGTTTTTCGGGAATAATAAGCTACGCTATAACGTGATCGATTCCGTATTCTCGAAAGATGTGGCTCCGGGCTCCATCGTGGAGTTGGTTCCCGGTGTCGGATCGAAGGTGAAAGAGGGGCGGATCGTCTTTGTTACGATTAATGCGTTGACATCCCAGATGGCCGTGATACCGGAGGTGGAAGACTTATCTTTCCGTCAGGCGTATGCCTTGCTGCGGGCCCGTGGCTTCTCATCGGTCGAGATAGAGTATGTGCCGGGCGATTATAAAGATTTGGCGATGGGGGTGGAGTTAAACGGGCGTACCTTGCTCAAAGGGGAACATGTACCGTTGACCGCTCATCTGGTATTGAAAGTAAGCAGTGGCGATCCGAATATGCTTCCCGACTCATTGGCTTTGGATAGTATTCCGGTAGAACCATTGGATAGTGATATAGAAAACTGGTTTTAAGGGAATGGACGAGTTTTTGGACGATATGGATGATGAACAGGTAGACGACCTGTTGATGCCGGAAGAAGACGAAACATCGTCGAGCCAGATGTATGAGCATTTCCGCTTCGTAGCGGACAAGGGGCAATCCCTGCTCCGGGTGGATAAGTTCTTGGTAGACCGTATGATGGGCGCTACCCGTAACCGCATCCAATTGGCGGCTGAGGCGGGTTGCATCTTGGTGAACGATAAGCCGGTGAAAAGTAATTACCGGGTGAAACCTTTGGATGTGGTTTCTATCGTGATGGATCGCCCACGCCGGGAACTGGAGATTATCCCCGAAGATATCCCTTTGAATATAGTATATGAGGACGATGATTTGCTGGTGGTGAATAAGCCGGCAGGCTTGGTCGTACATCCCGGTCACGGTAATTATACTGGTACATTGGTGAATGCCTTGGCTTATTATTTGAAGGATGATCCCTATTATGATCCTTCCGATCCTCGTTTAGGCTTGGTACACCGTATTGATAAGGATACGTCGGGCTTATTGGTGGTGGCTAAACACCCGGAGGCCAAGAGTAACCTGAGCCTGCAGTTCTTCAACAAGACAACCAAACGTAAATACCGTGCCTTGGTATGGGGCATCGTTCAAGAGGATGAGGGGCGTATCGAGGGAAATATCGGTCGTGACCCTCGTGACCGTATGCAAATGACCGTCTTCCCGGAAGGCGATCAAGGCAAGACCGCCGTCACCCATTACACCGTGTTGGAACGCTTGGGCTACGTGAGCTTGGTGGAGTGCCGTCTGGAGACGGGGCGCACGCACCAGATCCGTGTACATATGAAATATATCGGTCATACGCTTTTCAACGATGAGCGGTATGGCGGACATGATATCTTGAAAGGAACAACTTTTACTAAATATAAACAGTTCGTGCAAAACTGTTTCGCTATTTGTCCACGTCAGGCCTTGCATGCTAAGACGTTGGGGTTCGTTCATCCTACTACGGGAGAGGAGATGTTTTTCGATTCTGAGATTCCTTCCGATATGCAGCAGCTGATCGACAGATGGCGTGTATACGCGAACACTAAAGAATTGTAAAAATGAAAAAGAACATCGCTATCGTAGCAGGGGGAGATTCCTCCGAGATCGTTATTTCATTAAAAAGTGCGGACGGAATCTACTCTTTTATTGATAAAGACAAATATAATTTATATATTGCCATCGTTAAGAGGGATGAGTGGGCGGTTATACTTCCTAGCGGGGAACATACACCAATTGATAAGAATGATTTTAGCTTCAAGGAGAATGGCGTGACGAGGCATTTTGACTTCGCTTATATAACGATACATGGTACTCCGGGCGAGGACGGACGTTTGCAAGGATATTTCGATATGATCGGTATGCCTTACTCGTCTTGCGGGATGCTGGTGAGCGCTTTGACATTCAATAAATACGTATGTAATCATTACTTGAAAGACTTTGGTGTAAAAATTGCCGCGTCCATTCATTTATTCAAGGGAGAGACTATTACGGACGAAGAAGTCGTGACTCGTTTGGGTTTGCCTATTTTCGTGAAACCAAACGATGGGGGTAGTAGTTTTGGCGTGACGAAGGTGAAAGAGGTCTCCGCTATCCAGCCCGCTATCGCTAAGGCGTTTGGGGAAGGACGTGAGGTGATTCTCGAGCGCTTTATCGATGGAACGGAAGTGACATGCGGTTGCTATAAGGTGGAGGGTAAAGAGGTTGTCTTCCCTTTGACCGAGGTGGTTACGAATAACGAATTCTTCGATTTCGACGCGAAGTATAACGGACAGGTGGACGAGATCACTCCGGCCCGTATCTCCACCGAGTTGACGGAGTTGATACAGCGCGAGACATCAAGGATCTACGATATATTGGGCGCCAAAGGACTGATTCGTGTGGATTATATTATTCCGGCAGACGGGGAGCCTGTCTTACTGGAAATAAACACGACACCGGGAATGACGGCTACCAGCTTTATCCCACAGCAAGTACGTGCGGCGGGATTGGATATAAAGGATGTCATGACAGACATTATTGAAGACGAACTCAAAAACAGAAAAACAAAATGAATAGATATGGATACAGAAACAGTTTCCCCTAATTTCGACGACATCCGTCCGCTGAACAACAGTGAGGTGAAGGACGCGATTGAAAAATTGGTCGCCAATGAGGATTTCGAGCGGGCTTTACGTTACATAAAGCCGAATTTGAATTGGGAGGAATTCTCAGTTGCCATGCGTGCTTGCAAGACGAAGGAGGAGTTTAAATCTACTCTGGCCTATGACGCTGTAATGACGGTGGCGAAAAATACTACTTTCTCGCTTACTATCTCAGGGCGTAGCCGTCTGCCGAAAGATAAGGCGGCCTGTACGTTTATCTCGAACCATAGGGATATCGTATTGGATGCCTCCTTCTTGAACGTCATGTTATATGATGTGGGGTATGGTATGACGCAGGTCGCTATCGGCGACAATCTTTTAATCCGTCCGTGGATCGAGACGTTGGTGCGCTTGAATAACAGCTTTATCGTGAAGCGTGGCGTTTCTGTTCGTCAGATGTTGGAGGTCAGCAAGACGCTTTCCGCCTATATCCATCATGCGATCAAGAATGTGAACGAGTCTGTATGGATCGCCCAGCGTGAGGGACGTGCTAAGGATTCGGACGATCGTACGCAGGGCAGCGTATTAAAAATGTTGAGTATCGGCGGTGATAAGGATAATCTGTTGTTGAATTTGATGGACTTGAATATCGTACCGGTCGCTATCTCCTACGAGTTTGATCCTTGCGATTTCTTGAAGGCGAAAGAATTCCAGATGAAGCGGGATGATCCGGATTACGTGAAATGTCAGCGGGATGATTTGTTGAGCATGGAAACGGGTATCCTGAATAATAAGGGTCGTGTCCACTTCACGATCACTTCCCCGATCAATGATTCCTTGGCTAAACTAGACAAGGATATGGAGAAGAATGAGCTGGTAAGCGCTATCGCGTCCGTTATCGACCGGGAGATCTATAAGAACTATCGTTTCTATCCTTGTAATTACGTAGCTTATGATTGGCTGAACGGTACTCGCCGTTTCCACGAGCATTACGGACCGAAGGATAAGAAGCAGTTCGAGGAGTATATACAAGGACAGTTGGACAAGATCGTCCTTCCGAATAAGGATGAGGCGTTCTTACGTAAGAAACTATTGGAGATGTACTCCAATCCGTTGAAGAACTATTTGACAACTTTATAAGTTCCAATTGATTTTGATAGAGAGGTGTTGTAAAAGAGCGGAAGAAGCCTTTTACAACACCTTTTTGGTTAACCGACGTATCTACGTTCATAAATACCTGCATGAATGTATGTTTCTTAACATACGCTTTCGGTGACATATTGTAATCCCCTATTTCGTATCTTTGGCATATACGGTAAGAAACGCTTACAGTATGCTAATCATTTAAATCAGTAGCAGTATGAAACCGGAAGATTACATCACCCGTGAGGAGAAGTATGGTGCCCACAACTATCATCCCCTGCCGGTCGTTCTCAGAAGAGGCGAAGGCGTGTTCGTGTGGGACGTGGAAGGAAAACGTTATTTTGATTTCTTGTCCGGATATTCGGCGTTAAGCCAAGGACATTGCCATCCTAAGATCGTAAAGGCCCTGATGGAGCAAGCGGAGAGGCTTACGCTCGTGTCTCGTGCCTTTCATGCTGATATACTTGGTGAATACATGGAATTTACTTGCAAATTCTTCGGCTATGACAAACTTCTGCCGATGAATACGGGAGCCGAGGCGGTAGAGACGGCCTTGAAGCTTTGCCGTCGGTGGGGATATCGTCGGAAAGGGGTTGCCCCGGAACGTGCGAAGATCGTGGTTTGTAGCGAGAATTTCCATGGACGTACGATTACGATTATTTCCATGAGTACGGACCCTAGCTCATACGCCGATTTCGGTCCTTATACACCCGGGTTTATAAAGATACCCTATAATAATGTGGATGCGTTGGCCGAGGCCCTGAAAGATCCTGATGCAGTAGGCTTCTTGGTGGAACCGATCCAAGGTGAGGCTGGGGTAGTGGTGCCCGACGATGGTTATCTGCGGGCTTGCTATGATCTTTGTCATCAAAAGAATGTGTTGTTTATCGCGGACGAGATACAGACGGGTATCGGCCGTACCGGTAAGTTATTGGCTTGCGATTACGAGGGGATTCGTCCGGACATCTTGATCTTGGGAAAGGCGTTGTCCGGTGGGGTCAGTCCGGTCTCGGCGGTATTGGCGGACGATGAGATCATGCTTACGATCGCTCCGGGAGAGCACGGTTCTACGTATGGTGGAAATCCGTTGGCGGCGAAAGTCGCTATCGCAGCCTTGGAGGTGGTACGTGACGAGCATTTGTCGGAGAATGCGTTTAAGATGGGTGAGCTGTTCCGTGGTGAGATGGAGCGGATTAATAATCCTATGATAAAGAAAGTACGGGGTAAGGGCTTGCTGAACGCTGTCGTGACGGAACCTAAAGATGGGAAGACGGCATGGGACATCTGTTTGGCGTTGAAGGAAAACGGTTTGATAGCCAAGCCTACCCACGATCATATCATCCGCTTCACGCCTCCTTTGGTGATTACGGAGGAGCAAATGATGGAAGCGATTGGCATTATACGAGATACGTTCGCTAAATTCTAGTGTATGAAGATAAATGTAATAGGTGTTCCCTTGAATCTGGGATGTGACCGGGCTGGCGTAGAGCGTGCCCCGAACCACCTTCGGGAACGGGGATTGATGGGGGTGATCCGGAAGAACGGGCATAAAGCCTTTGACTTGGGTAATTTGTATGTACCCCCTGTTAGCGAGGCGGATAAGTTCGTACGGGGTAACAGCATGAAATATCTGGATGCGATCGTGGAGGTAAATACGAATCTGGCGGAGTTGGTTTATGATACATTGCGTGGAGGAGCGTTCCCCTTGGTGATTGGCGGGGATCATTCGCTGGGTTTAGGTAGCGCCTCGGGCGTGGGTAAATGTTATGATGATTTCGGTATTATCTGGCTGGACGCTCATGGGGATATCAATACCAGCGAGACTTCTCCCAGTGGTAATATCCACGGGATGCCTTTGAGTGCGTTGATGGGGATGGGAAGCGAGGAACTGGTGAATATCTACGCTCCCGGGAATAAGGTGAATCCGCAGAACGTATTCTTGGTCGGGACCCGCAGTCTGGATGAGGGCGAGTGGGATTTGATCGAGCGGGAGAAGCTGAGTGTCTATACGATGGAGACGATCCATCTGAAAGGCATCGGCTTCGTAGCTGAGGATATCAAGCGGAAATTGAAGGAACGGAAGATCCGCAACGTGCATTTCAGCATAGACGTGGATAGCATAGACCCCCGTTTCGCTCCGGGCACGGGAACCCGTGTGTGTGAGGGACTGATGCCGGATGAGTTTAATAACTTCGTGGATCATATGTTGTCTACGAATCTGGTTAAGTCGATGGATTTGGTAGAGCTGAATCCGGAGCTGGACGTGAACGAGCAGACCACAAACCTTTGTCTGCAGATCATCGATTATATTACCGCCCGTCTATAAGGAATCTAAATTCCATGGTTTATGATAAGAGTGTGAAAAGGAAGTCCCCTTGTTCCGGTTAAGACCGGATACGAGGGGACTTGAAAATACGATATGTCTATTGGTTTATTTCATTCTTCGGATATTGGCGTAATTGAAGCTATCGCTCAAGAAATCGTCCTCGCTGAATTTATAGCCTTGCGGTCCCCAGTTGCCCATAGCGAGCATGGCGATCATCTTCATCGGGTTGAAACCGCTCATATCGCCGCCGGCGGCCGCTAGAGGAACGGACTCCATCAGCTTGCGCATGGAATGTGGATAATTCTCGTTGATCACCATGTTGCGGTATAAGGCAAGGATTCCATCTCCTTGCTCCTTACGGTTCCAAGTCAGTATATATGTACCGTCGTTGGCTTCCGCCTTCGCTTGGAGATCGGGCAGTTTGGCGGAGTTGGCGTCCGCTATGATAAAGGTTACGAAACCTTCCTTGTCCACTTTAGGCATTTCTTTGTCGTAAATAGAGGCATACGAGTAGGTCTCGGCTGACCCGAGGCATATGGACCAGTATCGTACATCGGCGGTGGCGTATTCGCTTACGCTTTTAGGAGCCGTAGGAGGGATGAAACGGAAAGTTGCTACCTCCCCTTCGTTCAGTTTGATGCGGGCGAATAGGTATTCTGCCGGGCTGTTCGGGTACATTAGGCTCAGCGGGGCACGCATGAACGGGAGTTGCGGCAGGTCGGCGGAGAAATCCATCGGCGGCAAGTTCAACGATTCGTGGATGTTGCAGACCTCACGCTTCGGGAAATCTACTTCCTCACCTGTAGTCACGTTGAAAGCTTGGATAGCAGGCATGTCCACGCCGCCATACTCATCGCCGCTATATTGTTTCGCCAAGTAAAGACGCATGAAAATGGAGACCATATTGACATCCTCCGGGAACTCACATACGTTCTTCATCGAGGCACGTGCGCTGGCGGGGGTGTTAGCGGGAATGATGTAAATCGTATAGCCATTTGCTCCGTAGTCATCTGTTTCCTTTACATAAGGGTTGATGGAGCTGTCGTCGGGTTGGATATTTACGTCTTCAATGCTGGATACGTCTATTTGGGTCTCGTCGTTATAAACCGTGAAGTTGAAGAAGCGTGACTTCGGGAACTTTCCAGTCAAACGAAGGCCGATGTTTGGATTATCTTTGTAAGAATAGGTGTATTCCCAATAATCGGCATAGATATCAGGAAAGGCCAGTAGGGTTTGATTGTCGCCTCGAAGCGTCTTGCCCCATTGTTCCTTGGGTTCCGGGTTGTTGATTTGAGGGGTATTCTCATCATCGTCGTCGCAAGCGGTGAACATACCCACAGTAAGGGCTACCAACATTAAGTAAAAAATCTTCTTCATGATTCTGTTCGTTAATTAATCTGTTTGTTATTAAAATGAGAGCACAAAAGTATCTCATTTCCAATTAGGGTTGACCTATTGAAAATGAAATACCTTGGATAAGACCACAGAATCCTAGGAATGGAACAGCTAGAAGGGGTATCCGATAGCGAAGTGGTAACCCATGCCGTCCTTGAATTTCGGGATATTGTAATAGCCTTTCTTTCCGGTATCGTAAGGGAGATGCAGACCGATACCCACGTCGAAACGGATGACGATAAAGGTGAGGTCGTAACGCAGGCCGAAGCCGGTTCCCAAGGCTAGATCCTTGAGGAAGCTACCCCATTTCAGTTGTCCGCCGGGACGATCCGGATCGTTCCGGATCAGCCAGATGTTACCGCTGTCGAGGAAAGTGGCCCCATGCAGGTCGCCAAGGATCGGGAAGCGGTATTCGAGGTTGGCCTCGAATTTAAGATCACCCGTACGGTCGATGTAAGCGTATTTATTGTTATCGCTGTTTTGATAGTAGCGTCCGGGACCGATGCTGCGGATCGTAAAAGCACGGATGCTATTCGCTCCGCCGATGTAGAATTGCTCGTTATAAGGGGAGGTACGGGCGTTGCCGTAGCTATAAATAGCGCCGGCCATTAATCGGCCTACGAGATATTGCTTATGCCCGAGGGCGTAATTATAACGTATCTCGGCGGTTCCCTTGATGAATTGGGCGAAGGGGTTGCCGAGTAATTCCTTATCCTCTTTATTGAATTTCTTCCCGGCTAGCGCATAAATCCCATCCAAGACAAGGCCCGCTTGGGTAACGGATGCCTGCCACCAAAGATGGTTCCGGCGACTGGTAATCGGGGAATCATCATAGGTATAGGTATAGTTCATGGCCGGGATGAATTGATTTTGCAAACTCTTTTTTAGAGCCTTATTCACGTTGGTAATGCTGTCGAACTCGTGCGTGGTATGCTGGAGCAAGTTGAACGTCAGCTTGAAAGGGGTGATGGAATGATGAGACGTGGCAGTAGGCTGGAACTCATACGAGGCGTCACCACCGAATGCCAGCAACTTGAAGAAACGGGCTCGGTTCATCTGGTCCGCATAGAGGCGGAAGGTGGTGCTGGCCGGGAAATTCATGTCCCGTTTGCTGAATGTAGGGAACAATACCCGTGGGAAAGTCAGCGTGGTAGTCAAGCCTAACTCATAACTGTTGATCTTGGAGTTGCTACCATCCAGCTTGTTGCCGGTCTGCCATTCGTAAGAGCCGCGGAGTTTCACGCCGAAGGTCTCGCCCCCTCCGAAGACATTCCGTTTGGTCACGCTGAAAATGGCGCCCGGACCCACTTGGTCGTTGCTCTTGGCGGTAACGTTCAACTCGAGCTCGCCGTCCAATGGAAGATCGTAGACCGTATTGATCCGCAGATCCAGCGTATCTTGACGGCGCATGGTATCACGGGGGGAATATTGCAACTCGGCATAACGGAAGATACCCAAGCGGGACAGGGCGGTTTGCGTCCGTTCCTGCGCCCGCTGGTTGTAAAGTTCCCCCGGCTTGAAATATAAACGGTTGTAAATGACCGAGGGGCGAACCCTTAGCTTGCCCTCATAATGGATCGTAAGGTCCTTATAGCGGATCGAGTCCGTGGGAGTCTCATTCTGGTAACCGTTTAGCCAGACGGATATATCCCCGAGCTTCCAAGGGCGGAGGGCCGAGGGGGGCAGGCTTTCCTTCGGGGCCACCCGTAAGGCCACTTTCCCGGGGTTCAACAAGGTATCCGCTTGATAGGTGATGAAATCGGGACGGAAATAGTAATAGCCGTTGTTACGGAGCAAGGACGAGATGCGTTCCCGCTCGGCTTGCAACTGGACGACATTGAAATTCTCTCCTTTGTGGAGGATACGATCGCCGATCGTGGCATCGATCAATGAGTCGGCACGGTGACGGATATGGACGTATTGGATGCTGTCTAGCGTATACGGATCGTTCATGGTGACGCTATATTCCAGCTTCGCCTTCCGGGGATTCTTGGGATCGGGTACGACCTCGAAAGAGGTCTCTCCATTGAAATAACCGTATTCGTTCAATAGGTTCCGGGCTACCTTGACACGGACTTCCGGGTTCACGGTGGTGATCAGCACCGGTTTCGACGCCAGCTTGTTGAAGATCCACTTGCCGACCTTCCCTTTCTTGTTCACGAAAGCGTTGTAGACCCACAGGCCGAAGGGGAAGGGCACCCGGATCGAGGAGCTTCCCAGCAAGGCGTTGTTGGGGGGATAGGCTAGGGCGGCCTCGACCTCTTCCAAGGCGGCTTCGCCGGGTTTGGTCTTATCCTCGTTCTTCACCTCTATTTTCTTGATACCGGTATATAGGACCGCTCCCTCGGGAAGGTTCTTCGTGGTGGAGCAAGAGGTGAGTAAGAAGGCCAGCAGCCCGAGTAGCGCCAGCGACGATAGGATCGCTCTTTGGGTAGACACCCCCCCTCGCCCTGGGGAAGTATCCTTCCCTGCTTTGGGAAGGCATGTTTCCCTGCTCTGGGAAGGCATGTTTCCCTGCTCTAGGAGGGCATCCTTCCTAAAATATATTAAAACATTTTTCATATTCATTCCTTTTCTGTTTCCTCTTTCACTGGTTTCACTTTCGTTTTCTTGAAGTTGAATAGCTCCCTGAGATGCATCATTTTCTTGCGGAGCACGATACCGGCTCCGGTCTCCGTGATCTCGCCTTCCAGCAGGCTCTCGTAGTTCTTGTCGTGGAAAAGTTTGACGTAACGGGAGCCACTGCTGTCTAACCGATATTCTACGGATACGTTATCGATGAACGGCTGCGCCTGTCCATTGTTAATGTTCTCGCCGGTAGAGATACGGCCGCCTAGAACCACACGGATACGGTCATTATAGAATCGCTTGGCGAAGCGGAAGGAGTAGTCGGTACGGGTACCACCTCCGGCGTCGCCATTATCGTCGTACGTCTCCATGCCGAAGCTGATATCCACGGATTTCAAGGCACTTCCGGCGATGTTGTTGATCTCGCTTTGCAAGAAGCTGGTCAAGGCGTCTCCCATATTTACGTTCACCTTGCCGCCACCACCGCCTCCGCCGAGGTACATACCGGTCACGAGCATGCTGACAGCCAGCTTCGCCCGTTCCTCCGGGCCTTTCGAGGTCAGTTCCTCCTGCATCGCCATGTCTTCCGGGGCGGTGAGGGTAAATTGCAACCCTAGGTTCTCCAGTTGTTGGGTCAGTTCGATGCCTACGTCGAAATTCACCAAGCGGGGCGATGATTGCCCGGTTAGGGTGACGGACGTACGGACTCGCTCGGTAGCCGTAAGGTTCAAGGTCGGGTCCATGGGGTTGCCCGTCCATTGCACGTAGCTACCCTCTTGTACGTTGAACTCCTTCAATGGGATCACCGGGATGGAGTACTTGATGGTTCCCCCGGATAGCGTGTAGCGTCCGTTCAAGAACATATCGCCTTGCGGGGTATACTGGAAGGAAAGATCGCCGCCACCCTCCAGATTGATATGGTTGGACTGGTCGGGACTTAAATCCACGTTCGCTTGTACGGCGGGATCGATGTGGATCGTCATCAGCATGTCCATGCCTCCCATCGGCAACGGGGGTTTACGAGGCATGCGCCGGCGTAAGGTATCCGTGAAAGAGGTGAAGGTTACCATGTCCGACATACGGTCTTGCACGGTCAGCGGGGAGTCTTTCAGCACGTAGGTGATATTCGTCCCGCCCAATAATTGCAAGTCGCCTCGCATGGTCAAGGCATCCAACGGCCCGCGTACGGTAGAATTCAGGTTGACGAACAGCTTTCCGTAGACAAGGCTTTCTTCGTTTTTCTTAACGTTCAGCAGTTGCAAGTTATTCGCCGTTAGTTTAAGATTGGCGGTCATGCGGGATAAATTGTTGAAATCCACTTCTCCGTTGATGATAAACGGATTCTTGTTGTATGCGTAAATACCATATTGGTTGAACAAGATCCGGTTGTTCTTTATTTCTATCTTTTTATCGTCGAAACGGAAGGTAGAACCTGCGGCGCCTACATAAACGGAGGCGGTATCGAGAATCAGATATCCCTCGGCCATGGGTTTATCGCTTTGTCCGCTGATAGCGAGCGTACCATCGAGGTCTCCGCCCATTTTCGCCATATCATCCGGAATGAACGGGTTGGCGATATCCAAGGGGAAGTGCATGAACTCGACAGTACCGCTGATATGGTCGGTCTCGCCCATCTGGTATAAGGCGGTAATGGCACTCACCTCTTTCCGGTCCCGGAAAAGGTGCATATCCACTTGATGGTTCCCCTGCTCTAAAGGTAGATAGACTGCGTTGAACATGAGTTCGCCGACCCGCTCGTTCTCATAATACAGATCATCAATGTTCATATCCGCCACGACCATGAAGGCCGAGTCGGAAGGAGCGTACTGGAAATCGGCGTTCAATATACCTTTCATCGGCGGGATATAGCTGAATGCGTTGGAGATAATCCCAAGGTCGATCTGGTTCAACTCGGCGTGGACTTCCTCCATCTCGTCACTTTCCGCTTGGGAGTGTATCCACAAGGCGGCGTTATTATCTCCGCTGAGTCGCAGGTTCGCCTCGATATCCTTCATGCTGCGTACCACGACGTAATTATCCGGGTTCAGCTTGAAAGGGCGGAACGCTATGATCGGGTCATCGGGGAAGAGATGGAACTTGACCCCGTTCTGTATCTTATCGGCCCGGATTCCGAGCAACAAGCCGGTCTCGCCTTTCCCGTCCTTGAAATAAAGGCGGGCGTCGCCGAAGCCATAACGTATTTGCCCGTCCAGCCCGGCGCTGAAAGGTTGTTGCTGCCTGTATTTATTCTTGATCACTTGGGCGCTATAGAGTAATCCGAGCGAATCTTGGTGCATCTCTGCCCGGATGGTATCGATCTGCATCGTATCCCGTGCCAGATCGTAAATGGAGGCATCCATGCGTATACCCGTTTCCGGTGAGGTATAGGCGTTCATGGCGATGCTCTTGAAATCTACGTAATAGGTTTGGAGATAGTTGTAGATCGGATTGTCCTGTCCTGCCCGTACCTCGAGGTACATATCGGGGAGGAGCGGGCGAAGGATCTCCAGATTGACGGTCGAGTCCCGTTCCAATTGGAGGGTGATATCGTTCGATACCTTTGTCAACTTCTCCGTGATGTGGTGTATGCAATCATTACCCGTGAGGATGATCCCTAAATCCCCGGCGTGGAAAGAGACGCGGGTGGTATCGATATCCGTCCGGGCATGCAAGGTCAGCGTCTTCGGCTTGAAACTTTGTTTCGGGGTGACGACCTCCCAGTTACCCAGCGTAACGTCGATCGTGTTATCTTCATCCAGATTACTTTCCGCCTCGGCGAAGAGCTGGAAGGAGGTGGCGAAGGGATTTGCCATCAGGTGCATGCCGTATAGATCCGCGTTCTCCACGTCCGCTATCAGCATCGCCTTCACCTCGTGCTTGTGGAGGGTCGCGTTTAAGGAGACATCCATTTTCGCCAACGGGTATTTGCTAAGCAGATCCACTTTCAGTAAGTTCTTTTCCAGAGAGCCATCGATGGATACGTCTGATACCGATGAGGCGCCGTAGCGTATATCCGATATCTTACCGTCCAGTTTGGCCCATGTACGTTCAGAGAAAGGGTCTGTGCCCCGGCCTTCCGCCTTAACAGAGGCGGTCAGCCAAAATAGAGAGTCTTTGGGCATGAAATGAGTAGGTTCCAGACTGTCTATCCGTAAATTAGCCTCATAAGCCAGTTGCACCGGATGATAGCGGGCGGTCAGACCTACTTTGCCTTTATCTTGGGTAAGAACAAGCTCGGTGCGGTACTCCTGATTCGCAACTGTAGCTTCCCCCTTCAACTGAATTCCTGCCGGAATGGCAAATTGATCCCGTTGGGAGGCGGGAAGCATCGCCAGCAAAAAGTCCAGATTACCGGATCGAGCCTTTAACTGAATCTCACCGGTTCGCCGGATGCTATCCGTCACGGACTCCATGCTACCCGTGACGTTCATCTGAAACGCTCCCGGCAGCATGATATCGCCTTGTGTGATACGTATACTGGAGAGGTTGCCTTCTACGCCAGCCGTAATGGCGAGAGGCTTGTCCGGGTAGGCTTTCTTGAAATCCTCCGGTAGGGAACCTGCCGCTATCAATAAATCCTCTTTCCCCAACGAGGCGTTTAACAGGGCTTTCATGCTACCTTGCGGATGATCCTCGAGGGAGCTCCAAGGGATAGTCGCTGTCAATCTCACTTCGGAATTTGGTGTCTGGAGAAGTAGGTCCGGTACGTCTATCTGTTCATGGTCACTCCGGACATTTCCTGCCAATGCCGAAACCTTGAGGCCGGAACGTTCTTCCACGAAGAATTCCTTGATGTGGGCGTTTATTTCTTTTCCTTGATAGAAGATGGAATCGATAGAGGTGTTCAGGTTCGTTAAACGGATATGGGAGAAATCGAGTCCTTGCTCGGGTGCCGCGTAATTCCCGTCATAAGCGAATGTGGAATTCGTTATGTCAAAGTTTCTCGCCTTATATTGTTCCGCTCCAAGATCTACGAGGCCGTTATTTAGCCCGGCTTTATTAACGAAAGCCGTAAGGCGTAAGGAATCCGAGGGCATTTGTAGGGCGAAGGCTACCCGGTCCAAACTGATTTTATCCAGCTTGAGTACCCAGTTCAGAGGTGTGGAAGTCGTGTCTTCTTTCGAGGTTGAATCATTTAATAGAAGGGTAATGGCGGTATCGAATAAATCTATGGTATTAAATGTAGCTTTCTCCTCGGACAGGTCTATACGATCGGCGTGCAGGTAAAGCTTTCCCAAGAATCCTTTGATTTCCATACCTTCAATCATAGTCCCGGTGTTAACCTTTACGTTCCGGAGGTCGATCGCCTCTACCAATACTTGCTTCCGCAAAAGAGGAAGGGCACGAACCCGTACCGTCAAGCTCTGTAAACTCAACAAGGTATCGGCGGGAGGATTTACGACCTCGACACCCTTAACCGTAAGGTCTAACGGGAAAGATAGCCTAATCTGCTCGATCCCGATTTGCATACCAGTCGCTTTTCCTGCGTATTCGGTCGCTTTCCGTACCGCGAAGTTTTGGAAAGGAGGTATATATAGTAATATAGAGAGTAACAATACCAATGCGATCGGTATTAGGCATATCACTCCTATCCGTTTAATCCATACTCTCATGTTGATACGTTTCTCTTTTTCTTATTTGTTTATTTGCCTGTTTTTATGACGATCGCTCCGTTTGCGCCTCTTACCCCGTATTCACCGGCGTCTTTCAATACTTTTAATTCCGAGACATCTTCGACGGGAATCGTGTTTAGAACAGATAGGTCCATCGGTATACCGTCTACCACTACTAGCGGGTCACTAGGACTGTTTAGGGAAACACTCGCACGGATGCGTACGGAACCATCGGCGAATGTTATGCCACTCATCCTTCGTAGTAGGCAATAGAGATCCCGGCATCCGGTTTTCTGTATCTCTTCTTTATTCATAACGCTTGAGCTTACTATTTTGTTTCGTTCCCTTTCCATAATTTCTTTCAGGGCCTCATCCGGTTCAAAACTACGCTTTGCGTTGAATGTGCTATTCTCTAAAGTAATGGTTATATAATTGTATCCGTTGACTGGGACTTTGACTACATTTCTTGTTTTCTTAATAGTGACGAACAAGGTATCATTCAGGTTAGCCCCCGGGATGGTGAATACGCCATGTTTGTTCGTTTTCACGGTGATCGGATTCTGACTGCCTAGCGTGACCGGATAGCGTTTGATTATTTTATCGCTGATGTCACGCAATACACCGACTAAAGTATCATTCTGTGCCAAAAGTATTTGACTGCTGAATGATAAGATGATGATTGAAAGATAATGTATTGTTTTCATAGCTCAATCTTTTTAGCTAAACATAACACAAAGATAATATAATATTTCTTAAAGGCAGAGTTTTAGGGCAAATTCGTAATAGGTATTATTTTTACGTTTCTATGTGGTCTCATTTGTCGCTAAAATGAGATTACTATAAATGGAAATCATTACATTTGCCAAAATAAAATGAACGGTATGGAATTAGATTTAGCCTATTTGTGTAAGGAGGTTCGAGAAATAGCTCGTGCTTCTGCGACATTCTTAAAAGAAGAACGCCGAAAGTTTGACCGGAACTTAGTGGAGGAAAAAAGTGCTCATAACTATGTATCTTATGTGGATAAAGAATCGGAACGACAGATCATAGAGGCTTTGTCTACTTTGCTACCCGAGGCCGGTTTTATTGCGGAGGAAGGCTCTGGAAGTTTGACCGATGAGGAATATTGTTGGGTAATTGATCCATTGGACGGTACTTCAAACTATATTCATGATATCGCGCCTTATTGCGTGAGTATCGCTTTAAGAAATCGGAAGGAGTTATTGTTAGGAGTAGTCTATGAGGTGTGTAGGGACGAGTGTTTCTATGCAGTGAAAGGTGGTAAGGCTTACTTGGATGGGAATGAGATACATGTATCGGATGTCTCAGTACTGGATAACGCTTTCATTGCGTTGGGTTTCCCTTATAACTCTGATGCTTATCGTCCGGTAGCCGCTCATTTGGTTGATAGGTTGTATGGTTTTGCGGGAGGTACCCGTTTGATGGGATCTGCCGCCGCTGAACTGTGTTATGTGGCAGCAGGACGTTTTGATGCCCGTATAGAAGCCTATTTAGGCCCTTGGGACGTAGCCGCTGGTGCCTTGATTCTATTGCAGGCCGGAGGAAAAATATCAGATTTCAATGGAGGAGAGAACTGGGCTTCGGGTGAACAGGTAGTTGCCAGCAATGGCAAGGTTCACTCTCTTGTGTTGTCTTTGTTGCCCTAATACTAGAGTAATCCTGCGTATTCTAGTGCTTCTGTGTGTATTTAAAAGGTAAAAGAGTTTAAACTTACTTCTTATTTGCGGGGTGTTTGATCCGTTTTGATTTTCAAAACAGATGGAGGAATACAAATACCCGTAAATCCTTGTATGTGTCTAATTCAGTAAAAATCAAGACTTTTAGGATTAGAGATTTTACTTACATTTGTGGAAAATAAAAATGTTACAGAGTATGAAAAACAATCTATACGTCTTTTTTCTGTTCTTTATTACTGGACTAATGTCATGTAGCCATCACTCAGGTCTATATGAACATGCGGAAAAGATAATGTCCCAACATCCCGATAGCGTTTTAACATTGCTATCAACAATACAAGATGTAAATGATCTTTCAGAAAAGGATCGTGCTATGTACTATCTACTTTTGACAGAAGCTCAAAATAAAACTTATGTCAAACCTACTTCAGATTCATTGATTACAATAGCAGTTGAATTTTTTGATAAAACGGAAGATTGGGAAAGAAAAGCAAAAGCTTGGTATTATAAGGGAAGGGTAAATCAAGACTTAGGTGATGTGCTACATGCGCAAGATTATTATTTAAAAGTATTGCAAGAGGAGGATAAGATTGATGATAATGCTTTGTTAGGGCGTATTAACAATAGCATGGGAATGTTATATACCTACCAAGAGGTTTATGAAAGAGCTATTCCATATCAACAAAAAGCTTTAGAATACTTTGAAATAATGAATGATTCTATTGGACAATCATTTGTGTTAAGGGATATTGGACGTAATTTAACCGCATTAAATAAAATAGATAGTGCCATTATCTATTATGAGAAAGCTCTTTATAAATGTAACTTGAAAAATAAACCTTCAATATATAGGGAATTAGCCAATTTGTATATAGATATTGAAGATTATCCAAGAGGTTTTGATTATATTAAAATGGCATTGAGTTTTCCTCTGAAAAGTCCCTTATTGGAATCTTCTTATTTTGTTTTGGGAAAGTTTTATCAGAAAACGAATCAAATAGATTCTGCATATTACTATTTGAGATGTAGTGCAAAGAGTTCTAGGTTGCAAACACAGGCTGCTTCTTATTATCATTTGGCTCAGTTAGAGTTGTTCAATAGGAATTGGGAACGTTATGCAAGTAATCAAGTGAAATATGAGGCATTACGTGATTCGATAAGTTTAGTGAAGCAAACAGAGTCGATTAGGAGAATGGAAAATCTTTATGACTATCATAAGGCAGAAGCTAAACTTTTACATGCTGATATTTTGTTAAATAGATTAAAAGTTAGGAATTTGTCAATGTATTTGTTTGTGATTGTCTGTATTGTTGCGGTTGTTGTTATATCTATTTTAGGATATGTGCAAATAAAAAGAAAGAAATTACGATTACAAGAACATCGAGATATGTTAATCGCTTTAGAAAAAAAGCATAAAGAGGATCTGACTCGTATTAGTGAAAATGAAAAACTTATTGAGGAATTAGAGCGGTTGCTACAAGAATCATCTGTCGCTTATAATGAAAAAGAAAAAGAACTTATGACTTTGCAAAAACTAAAATTAGAGGTTGAAAATCAAAGTTTGAAATATGTTAAAACTGAAAGCCAATTATTAGTAGATAAGTTTCGGATGTCAGATATCTACTATAAGTTTCATATAAAAGAAGATTGGAGGCCCAAGGATGAAGATTGGAATGAACTGTTTACTGCTTTGGATGAGACTTATGATAAATTTACACGTCGTTTGATGAGTGTGTTTTCAAGGCTGACAACTACAGAATTGCGTGTTTGTTGTTTAGTCAAGGCTAATGTACCTCCTGTTACTATTGCAATGTTGATTGTGACAACCCCAACAAATGTGTCAATGATAAGAAAACGTCTTTATGAGAAAGTATACCCTCAAGAAAAAGGATCTTCTGAAAAGTTTGATCGGTTCATTAGAGAGTATTTATAGCAGTTGTGCATATTTTGTGCAATATGGATGATTGAATTAACGCTGATCTCGTTGTATGTTTGTTGCACAATTAATACACAATGTTATGAGAAATGTGAGTAGATTTACTTTTTGTGCAATTTTATTTGCTTTGTTTTTAATTCAACCAGTGTTGGGCGATATCATTCCAACAGAAGGTGCTTGGGATGATGAATATTATCGTTCCGTTAACACAAACCGTCCTCCAGTTGTATCAATCGAAGGAGACATCCTTTCCTTGAGCTTTGAAGATGCTTTATCAAACTTGACCGTATGTGTCATGAATGATAAAGGAGTGAAAGTCTATGAAGATGTTGTTTCTTCAGAGGCAGGTGGAACTTATTCTTTCTCTTTAGCGGGAGAAGTAAATGGCCAGTATCAGGTTGTGTTGTTACATCGGTTGGGACACTTGACCGGTAACTTTACCTTGGAATAAAAAATTAAGAGGTTTTGTAAGAAGAAAGAGCTGTTAAGTTTCTCGGTAAAATGGGAAGCACAGCTCTTTTTTATTTGGACAACTGTACCATATACGAATCTTTACTTGAATACGTAGCTATGTACATGCTTTACCGCTAAACGTATCATTAATCAGCCGGGAGCCATTCTGTTTATTGTATATTTCTTGAAAATAGGCTTCATTGTAGCCTGCTTTACTATCCATAGAAATAGTGATTAGTATTAATAGAAATTCAAAATACTATGGATACTAATCGGAGCTTGGATAGATACGATTTTATTGTATGTTGATTATTAGGTGTATAGGTAATAGTTTGGAAATATTAGACTTATTGTGCTTTTTAAGAGATCAAATTTGGTGTGGTTGGGCTATTTTTATTTCCAAGTGGTGTTATTTCATGACTATATTATAACTTGAAAAATTCATAGTTATGAAATTCACAACTCATAACTATGTTTTAAAAAAAACATAACTATGAAATTTTATAGGATTTAGCTGTTAAAATCAATATGGATTTCCCCCTTGTCTAAGAAATGACAGGACAATACTATTATATATGCCGTTTATTCTGTATTTTTGCCAGAAAAATTAGCAGACATGGCTGAAAGCAAAGTTGAACACCTATTGGATAGCATTCATTTTCCGGAAGACTTGAGACATTTGTCACAGGATAAGTTGGAGCAGGTATGTGCCGATTTGCGTCAATATATTATCGATGTTTTGTCTGAGAATCCTGGTCACCTAGGTGCAAGCCTTGGTACGGTAGAGCTGACAGTCGCCCTTCATTATGTATTCAATACCCCCTATGACCGTATTGTCTGGGATGTCGGGCATCAAGCTTATGGACATAAAATACTTACAGGAAGGAAAGATATTTTCCATACGCTCCGTAAGTTTAAAGGAATTAGCGGCTTCCCTAATCCGGCGGAAAGCGAGTATGACGCTTTTATCGCCGGACACGCTTCAAATTCAATCTCTGCGGCGATGGGTATGTCGGTAGCCTCGGCCTTGAAGAAGGAACTGGATCGCCATGTGATCGCCGTGATTGGGGATGGCGCTATGACCGGAGGACTCGCCTTCGAGGGGTTGAATAATGCGTCTGCCAACCCTAATAATTTGTTAATTATCCTGAATGATAACGATATGGCGATAGATCATAGCGTAGGTGGTCTTAGCCAGTATTTAGTGGATATAACGACGAGTCAAGCCTATAATAAAATGAGATACGATGTGTATCGAGGCTTAAAGAAGATCAAGCTCATCAATAACGATCGCCGGGAAAACATCTTACGTTTTAACAATAGCCTTAAAGCATTGCTTACCCAGCAACATAATTTATTTGAAGGCTTCAGCATCCGTTACTTTGGTCCGGTGGATGGGCATGATGTAAATTATCTGGTGAAGGTATTGAATGATATAAAAGATATGCAAGGCCCTAAGCTGTTGCACATCAAAACGAAAAAAGGAAAAGGCTTTAAACCTGCGGAAGAGTCCGCTACGGAATGGCATGCTCCCGGAAAGTTCAATAAGGAAACCGGCCAGCGTATTATCGTTCGTAAATTAGATGAGCCTCAATTATATCAAGACGTATTCGGTCATACATTGGTAGAGCTTGCGGAGAATGATGAACGTATTGTAGGCGTAACTCCGGCTATGCCTTCCGGTTGCTCGATGACTTATATGATGAAAGCCTTCCCGGATCGTGCGTTTGACGTGGGAATTGCGGAAGGACATTCCGTAACTTTCTCTGCTGGATTAGCTAAGGAGGGAATGATACCTTTCTGCAACGTGTATTCCTCGTTTATGCAGCGTGCGTATGATATGGTTATCCATGATGTAGCTTTGCAAAAACTACATATGGTGATCTGTCTGGATCGTGCGGGATTAGTGGGAGAGGATGGAGCTACACATCATGGCGTGTTTGATTTAGCATATCTTCGTCCGATACCGAATTTGGTAATCGCTTCCCCATTGAATGAGTTGGATTTACGGAATTTGATGTATACAGGCTATGCCGCTTTTGATGGCCCGTTCGTAATTCGTTACCCTAGAGGTAAGGGGGAGATGAAAGATTGGCGTAACGAGATGCAAGTATTGCCTATAGGAAAAGGGAAAAAGTTGTGTGACGGGGATGATATCGCCGTACTTTCTATCGGACCGATCGGAAACGAGGTGATCAAAGCCATCGAGATGGTGAAAGAAGAGGGGGTATCGATAGCCCATTACGATATGATCTACTTGAAACCGTTGGATGAGGAGCTGTTGCATGAGATCGGGCAGAAATATAACCGTATTATTACGGTAGAGAATGGAGTGATAAAAGGAGGTTTTGGTAGCGCTGTCCTTGAGTTTATGGCAGACAATGGCTATACGCCTCATGTAAAGCGTATCGGAGTGCCGGATGCGTTTATCGAGCATGGTTCTATACCGGAACTGTATCAATTATGTGGTATGGATGCCGAGAGCATCGCGAAACAGTTGAAAAAGGAGAATTGATTATTGTCAATTAATAAAATATGAAAATTGTCATAGCCGGTGCGGGAGAAGTAGGTACACATTTAGCGAAAATGTTATCTCAAGAGAATCAGGACATCATTTTGATGGATCCGAATGAGGAACGGCTGAATTTCTCAAAATCTAGCATGGAGATTCTCCCTATGGTCGGGAATCCGACCTCGCTTAGAGATTTGGAGGAGGCGGGGATCAAGAAAGCGGACTTGTTCGTAAGTGTTACTCCCGAGGAGACTACCAATGTGACGGCTTGTATGTTGGCTCATAATCTAGGAGCGCATCGTACGTTGGCCCGAATCAATAACTACGAATATTTATTACCCAAAAATAAAGAGCTGTTCGAGAAACTGGGAATCAACTCGATGATTTACCCTGAGATGTTGGCGGCTAAGGAGATCGTGACAGCTGTACGCCGTCCGTGGACACGCCAATATTGGGAGCTGTTTGGGGGAGCTTTAATTCTGATAGGTGTTAAAGTTCGGGATAATTCCCGTTTGGTGAACCGGGTATTGGCCGAATTGCTAAATGAGCAGAAGCTATATCATATTGTCGCTATTAAGCGAAAGAACGAGACGATAATCCCCCGTGGTACGGACCGGATAGAGTCTGGTGACATCGTGTTCTTTACGACGACCCGATCTCATATAGAGGATGTACGCTTACTGGCCGGAAAGAAAGATCCGGAAGTAAAGAAGGTTATTATTATGGGAGGAAGCCGTATCGCTATCCGTGCTTGCCAATATTTACCTAATAACATCCGGGTAAAAGTAATTGAGGCTAATAAAGAGAAAAGTCATCGAATCGCTGAGGTTGTTCCTAGTAATGTCTTGATTATAAACGGAGACGGCCGTGATACTGATTTGTTGATGCAAGAAGGCATCAAGGATGCGCAGACTTTTATAGCTTTGACGGAAAATTCCAGCACGAATATATTGGCATGTCTGGCCGCTAAGCGTTTAGGTGTGTTTAAGACAATCGCTAAGATTGAGAATATTGATTATATCCAATTGGCGGAAAGTATGGACATCGGTTCGGTTATCAACAAAAAGCTGATAGCGGCCAGCCATATCTATCAATTTCTTCTGGATGCGGATGTCTCTAACGTGAAATGTTTGACCTTTGCGAATGCGGATGTAGCGGAGTTGGTGGCTCGACCGGATTCAAAGATTACCAAGAAACAAGTCAAGGATCTCCGTCTGCCGAAAGATATGACTCTCGGTGGGTTGATTCGTGACGGTGAACCTATGATGATCAAGGGTGATACTCAGATACAGGCATACGATCATGTTGTCGTATTCTGCTTGGATACGGCTATGCGTAAGCTGGAGGACTACTTTAACTAGTTGATAGTTATGTTGAACGTACGTTTTATAGTGAAGATGCTAGGGGTGATGTTCATCCTTGAGACTTTTTTTATGCTGGCTGCTACTGTCGTAGCCTTCCTTTATCGGGGGAGTGATGTATATCCGCTTCTTATTTCAAGCGGAATCTTATTCGGGACCGGTTTTTTGTTCTACTCTATGGGCTTTAAGGCGAATGAACACTCGGCCGGCCGGCGGGAAGGAATGTTGATCGTGACATTGACATGGATTTTATTCTCTTTATTTGGAATGTTACCATTCTATATAGGAGGATATATAGATAATGTGACCGATGCCTTTTTCGAGACCATGTCCGGATTTACGACTACAGGCTCTACTATTTTAACGAATATAGAAGCGTTGCCTAAAGGTATCTTATTCTGGCGGAGTCTTACACAGTGGCAGGGAGGTATCGGTATGGTCGTATTCACCGTGGCTTTGATGCCTATTTTCGGGGGTGGTGCCTCGCAGATGTTTGATGCCGAAACGCCCGGTATAACCCATGAACGTTTTCGTCCTCGTATTACGCAAGTCGCTAAACGCCTGTGGGGGGTGTATGTTTTTCTGACACTTTTTTTAGTCGGCCTTTTATGGGCTGGTCCGATGAATTTGTATGATGCGGTAAATCATGCGTTCACGGCTATATCTACTGGTGGATATTCAACCAAAAACGCAAGTATCGCTTATTGGAATTCCTCTTATATAGAGTATGTAATAACTATTTTCATGTTTATCGGAGCTACCAATATGACATTGGTTTATTTCTGTTTTAATGGAAATGTGAAGAAATTGATTAAAGATGAGGAGTTTCGCTGGTTTTTCTTTTTTGTTTTAGGCGCTATTATCGTTGTCATGGTGTGGATCTTGTACCTTGGATTCGCCTCGGATGTAGAGAATGCGTTCCGTAAGGCGGCTTTCCAAGTGGTGACCTTGGTTTCTACCTGTGGATTCGCTACGGATGACTATATTCCTTGGGGACCGTTTTTCTGGTTTATCGCATTGATCTTGATGTTTATTTGTGGATGCGCCGGATCTACTTGCGGTGGCTTGAAGATGGGACGCTTCGTTATTTTAACGAAGAATCTCTCCAATGAATTTAAGAAACAGACACATCCCCATGCGGTGATTCCAGTACGAATGAACGGGCATGTCGTATCTGGTGATATCGTACATCGTGTGTTAGCTTTTGTGTTCGCTTATATTACGTTAATCGTGGTGAGCTGTTTGGCTTTATCTTTGGATGGGATGGGATTTTCGGAGGCGATTGGTGCCGCTGTTTCTGCTATAAGTAACGTAGGGCCCGGCTTGGGAACGCTTGGTCCGGTAAGTAATTTTGCGGATGTTCCCACGGTGTCGAAATGGTTTCTGTCTTTTTTGATGTTAACAGGGCGTCTGGAGATATTTACGGTATTAACGATATTAGTCCCCGGTTTTTGGAAACAGTAAAATTATTGAAAATGAAAAGTATACAGGTCATTGCTAGTCTGCTGTGTGGTATTCTGTATTGTGGGATTTCTTTAAATGCCCAGAATGTATTGAAAGCAACAGGTTGGATGCCAGAGCACACATTTACTTCCGGAATAGAAGGTCCGGCTGTAGATAGCGAAGGAAATTTATATGCCGTAAATTATAAGAAAGAAGGGACGATCGGTATTGTACGCCCAGATGGTAGCCATGGCTGTTTTCTCGTTTTGCCGGAAGGATCTACCGGGAATAGTATCCGCTTCGGGAAAGACGGAAATATGTACGTGGCGGATTATACAGGGCATAATATCTTAAAAGTGGATATGAAATCTAAGAAGATCAGCGTATTCGCTCATGAGCCAAAGATGAATCAACCAAACGATATTGTATTTGCCTCCAATGGAAATATCTATGCGAGTGACCCGGATTGGCCGAATCAAAAAGGCCAACTTTGGTTGATTACCCCGGATGCGAAAGTCTCCTTATTGGAGACGAATATGGGAACGACTAATGGCATCGCTGTGAGTGAGGATGGTAAACGCTTGTACATTAATGAATCTGCTCAATTAAAAGTCTGGGTATATGATATATGCCCGGATGGTACTTTAAGGAATAAACGTCTATTTCATACTTTTGAGGGGTACGGTATGGATGGTATGAAGTGTGACGAGAAAGGAAATCTTTATATTTGCCGTTATGATAAGGGTACTATAGCTTTGTTAAATCCGCAAGGAGATTTAGTTGAAGAGATTCAATTGACAGGAAAGCAGCCGTCTAACTTAACATTTGGAGGACCTGATCATCGTCAATGTTATGTGACATTGCAGGATCGGGGTTGTTTTGAAACCTTTAAGGTTCCTTATCCGGGAAAAGAATGGTAACCCGATATACGTTTTTGATTAATTTTGCGTTATAATAGGTACGGAATATTAAAAAGATATATAGATGATAGAATATATAAAGGGTGAAATCGTGGAACTTACACCTACACGTATGATTTTGGAGTGTGGTGGTATAGGCTACGAGCTGAATATATCCTTGAATACATATAGTGCGTTTGGGAGTAAGACTACCGGAAAAATATATATATATGAGGTAATCCGGGAAGATGCTCATTTATTATTTGGCTTTGCCGAGAAAATCGAAAGGGAGTTGTTCCTTTTGCTTACTTCCGTTTCCGGCGTGGGACCGAATACCGCACGCATGATCCTTTCTTCTCTACCGCCATCCGAATTGGTTCAAGTGATCGGTTCGAAGAATGAGGCCGCATTGACTGCCGTGAAAGGGATTGGTTTGAAGACGGCCCAGCGTATCTTGGTAGATTTGAAAAATAAGGTGAAACCTATGGAGAGTATGGCCGGAAACTTGCCGGAGGCATCAGTCTCTAATGGAGCGGTAACCGAGGAGGCCGTAGCCGCATTGGTTATGTTGGGTTTCCAGAAAGCGGCTTCGCAAAAAGCGGTATCCGCTATTTTGAAAGGCTCGCCCACTTTAGCTGTGGAACAAGTAATTAAAACTGCGCTTAGAATGCTTTGATAATTGACAATTGAGGATTAACGATTAACAATTGACAATTAAATGAGAAAATGAGAAAACGAATACTGAAATATTCCATATGGATCGTTGTATTATTGTTTGGTGTCGGCTTGTATTCGCTGAATGCTGATTACCTTGCGTATACATCATCTTTGCCGGAATTGGAGTTGCTGGAAGCTCCGGAGGATACGATTCCTCCCCGTTATCCGGTAGCTAAAACTACACCGGAGGAATATCAAGATATCGTGAAACAATCACCTGCCGATTTGCGTGATCCGGAGAATGTCAAGACTACGATTGAGTATGATTTAAAGACGAATACGTATATTGTCCGTACGAAATTAGGCGATATGGAGATTGGTACGCCGATGAGTTTAACCCCAGCGGAATACCAAGATTATTCTATGCAACAATCACTTCGTTCCTATTTCCGCCAAAAGAACGAGGAAGAATTCCAAAAAGCTACGAATAAACAGTTTAACTTAACCGATATGCAGTTTAATATCGGTGCGGCGGAACGTATTTTCGGCCCCGGTGGAGTACGTGTAAGAACACAAGGTTCGGCCGAGATCACGATGGGATTGAAGACGAATAAGAATAATGATCCTTCTCTTCCGGAGCGTTCCCGTAAACGTACTTTCTTCAATTTTGACGAGAGTGTGCAGTTGAATGTACAAGCCTCGGTGGGTAGCAAGGTGAATTTCGGAATGAATTACAATACCGAGACCTCTTTTGATTTCGATTCCAAAAAATTGAAATTGGCGTATACAGGCGAGGAGGATGAGATTATCAAGTCGTTAGAAGCCGGTAACGTGAGCATGAATACCAGCAATTCCTTGATTAATGGAGGTGCGGCTTTATTTGGTATGAAAGCGGATTTACAATTTGGTAAGTTGCGAGTGAACGCCTTGTTTGCCCAGCAGGAATCTGAATCCAAGACGGTTAGCTCAAAAGGGGGCGTGCAGACGAAGCCCTTTGAGATCAAGGTGGATGAATACGACGAGAACCGTCACTTCTTCTTGGGCCATTATTTCTATGATAACTACGATAAGTTTATGGAGTCTTTGCCTACCGTCACCTCCGGTATCGAGATCTCTAAGATAGAAGTGTGGGTGACCAATAAACGAGGTAATTATGACCAGTCCCGCAATATCGTAGCTTTCACCGATTTGGGAGAAAATGAATCTCGTAATATCGGTAATACTGCGTTGGTGATGCCTTCCGGAACGGACAGACGTCCGAATAATTCCGCAAACAATTTATATACGACTTTAACCACTCAATTTACGGATGCCCGAAAGATAAGTATGGTTAATGATGCGTTGAAAGGCTCCATGGAGGGAGGACGGGATTTTGAAAAAATCGAGAGTGCCCGTTTGCTAGAGTCATCTGAGTATACATTAAACAAGAAATTGGGTTATATTTCTTTGAGGACTCAGTTACAGGCTGATGAGGTATTGGGTGTCGCTTTTAGTTTTATCTATAATGGCAAGACCTATCAAGTCGGTGAGTTCTCTACGGATAATAAAGAGAATACGAGCGACTGTATTTATGTGAAGTTGCTAAAGGGTATCACGATGTCGCCGGATATGATGTTCTGGGACTTGATGATGAAGAACGTATACTCATTGGGTGCTTATTCGGTGCAGAAAGAGAAGTTTAAGTTGAACGTTACCTACCAGAGCGATTCTACCGGTACGTATGTAAACTATCTTCCGGAAGGTAATTGTGCGAATCAAATCTTGATTCGGGTATTAGGGCTGGATCGCTTGGATACCTATGACAATCCGAATCCGGATGGTTTCTTCGATTTTATTGACGGTTATACGATACAGGCGGAGACCGGTAAGATTATATTCCCTTGTGTACAACCTTTCGGCTCGAAATTACGGGAAAAGGTAGGTAATGCCTATGCCAGTAAATATGTATTCCAAGAGTTGTATGACTCGACATTAACCGTTGCCCGCCAGATCGCCGAGAAAAATAAATTTCTTTTAAGTGGTGAGTATAAAGCCTCGTCGGGTTCGGAGATCGACTTGGGAGCTACTAACGTGGCCCGTGGATCCGTACGTGTCACGGCAGGAGGAGCTACACTGACCGAGAATGTGGATTATACGGTAGATTACAGTTTAGGACGTGTGACGATCTTGAATGAGAGCATCATATCGAGTGGGACACCCGTTAGCGTATCTCTGGAGAACCAGTCTACTTTTAATATGCAGCGAAAGACGATGATCGGGTTAGACTTGAATTACCAGTTCAATAAGGACTTCATGGTCGGTGCCACGGTTATGCATATGTCGGAAATGCCTCTTACGGTAAAAACCACTTTGGGAGATGAGTCTATAAAGAATACTTTATGGGGCTTGAATACCTCTTATAAAGCCGAGAGCCAGTGGTTGACAAACGTATTTGATAAGTTACCCTTGTTGACATTGACCAAACCTAGCCAAATCTCATTCAATGCGGAATTCGCTCATTTAATAGCGGGACATTATGAGAATCAATATACGGGTGGTTACTCTTATTTGGATGACTTCGAGTCTACACAAAGTGGTATGGATCTTTTGAACCCGTATGCTTGGAACTTGGCGAGTACCCCCTATGAAGATTCGAATCCTAAATTTCCGGAAGCGGAGAAGGTGAACGATATCGCTTATGGTAAAAACAGAGCTTTGTTGGCTTGGTATACGGTAGACGGAATCTTCACTCGGAAGAGTTCCTCTTCCCGCCCTCGACATCTTACGAATGATGATTTATCGAATCATTACACCCGTGGAGTCAGTTATAAAGAGATCTTCCCGAATAAAGAGTTGGGAACCAATGATAATACGACTTTGCCTGTATTAAACCTCGCTTTTTACCCGAATGAGCGTGGTCCGTATAACCTAGATGCGGAAAATGTAAACTCGGACGGTACGTTGGGTAATCCGGAAAAACGTTGGGGTGGTGTAATGCGCAAGATCGAGCCTAGCGATTTGGAATCTGCCAATTATGAATATATCGAATTCTGGCTTTTAGACCCGTATCTTGAGGACGAGACAGCCGAGGGTGGTGACCTATACTTTAACTTGGGTGAGATTTCCGAGGATATCTTGAAAGATGAGCGGAAATTCTTTGAGAATGGTATGCCCGTGGACGGTGATATGTCGAAAGTTGATACGACTGTTTGGGGTAAGGTGCCTCGCACGCAAAGTACGGGATATGCGTTTGATGCCCAAAATCGTGAGCTGCAAGATGTCGGTTTGAACGGTCTTTCTACGGAGGAAGAGCAAATTTTCCCTACGTATGCGGATTATTTGAATAAATTGAGGGCGAAACTATCCGGCGAGACAATCTCTAAGATGATGGATGATCCGTTTTCTCCTTTTAACGATCCTGCCGGGGATAATTATCACTATTTCCGTGGGGATGATTACGATGCTAAGGAGTTGGATATCCTATCTCGCTATAAACGATATAACGGTACAGAGGGAAACTCACAAGAATCCGATCAAAGATATGCTACAGCCGGAAAGAGTACACCAGATGTGGAAGATATCAATGGCGATAATACGTTGAATGAGACAGAGAAATATTTTGAGTACAAGATCTCTCTCCGTCCAAAAGATTTGCAGGTCGGTGTAAACAACATCGTTGATGAGCGTACTCCGGAAGTAACCTTAATGAATGGTGATAAGGAGAAAGTAAAATGGTATCTATTTAAGATTCCTATTAAAGATTATGAGAAGAGGGTTGGAGCGATCCGGGATTTCAAGACAGTCCGTTTCATGCGTATGTATATGACAGGATTCCGTAAGTCTACGGTTCTGCGTTTCGGTACCTTGGAATTGGTTCGTGGTGATTGGCGTACTTATACGCAGGATTTGTCAAATCCTCTTATTCCGCCAAAGTCTGATGGACAGATCGTCGTATCTTCTGTAAATATAGAGGAGAACGGGCAGCGTCAGCCGGTCAACTATGTGTTGCCTCCGGGTATCAGCCGTATGTTCGATTCCAGTCAGCCTCAGTTGCTTCAACAGAACGAGCAGGCATTGTCTATGAAGATAACGGATTTATCTCCTGCGGATGCACGTGCGGTTTATAAATCTACCGCTTATGACCTTCGCCGGTATAAACGATTACAAATGTTCGCTCATGCGGAAGCGCCGATTGATGAGAGCAAGACTTTGTCGAATGGTGATTTCTCTGTATTTATTCGTTTAGGTTCTGACTATAAGAATAATTATTATGAGTATGAGGTGCCTTTGGATCTGACTCCCCATAGTACTATTCTTTATAATACGAACAATAGTGCGGATCAAGAAAAAGTATGGCCTTTAAATAATACCTTGAATTTTAAACTGGAGACTCTAACCGACTTGAAGTTGGAGCGAAATAAATTGAAACGTCAAGGACAGGGAAATATAAGCTACCAAAAGGTTTATTCGAAAAATGATCCGGATAATACGCGTAATAAAATCAGTATCATCGGTAACCCTAGCTTAGCGGAGGTGAAAGTGATCATGATCGGCGTACGTAATAATACGGGTGATATCAAGAGCGGTGAGGTCTGGGTAAACGAACTTCGTATGACTGATTTCGATGAGAAAGGTGGTTGGGCCGCTAATGCGAATCTGAACGTCGCTTTATCCGATTTGGGTACGGTCAATGTAAGTGGACGAATGGAAACCGCCGGTTTTGGTGCGTTGGATCAGTCGCTGGCCGAACGTCGGATGGATGATTATTCGCAATATAGTGTGGCGACCTCGATTGAGTTGGGTAAGTTGTTCCCTGAGAAAGCAAAGGTTAGCATACCTTTTTACTATGCTTATTCGAAAGAGACTACAACTCCTGAGTATGATCCGTTGAATGAGGATATTAAGCTTTCGGACGCTTTGGATGCGGTAGAGACCCAAGCCGAGAAAGACTCTATCAAGAGTTATTCTTTGGACCAGACCACGATTAAGAGCGTCTCTTTCAATAACGTAAAGGTGGATATCCGTAGTAAGAATCCGATGCCGTATGATCCGGCTAACTTCTCGTTAGGTTACTCTTATAGCCAGAACAGTAAGAAGAATCCGGAGACCGAATATGAGACAACCAAGGATTACCGAGGTAATTTCGCTTATAATTATACGCCTTACGTGAAACCGTTCCGACCCTTCGAGAAGCTGAAGAAGAATAATGGATATACAAAATATATCAAGCAATTCGGACTGAATTACGTCCCGTCGAATATTAGTTTCCAGACGGCGATGATGCGGAATTACTATGAGATTAAGCTAAGGGATTTGACAAGTTCTACGGATGGAGGTAACCAGTTGCTCTCATTCAGTCACAATTTCTTGTGGGACCGTGCCTTCAGTTTGCGTTGGGACTTTACGAATAATCTGAGCATGACGTTTACTTCCGGTACGAATGCCCGCATCGAGGAACCGAATGTTCAAGTGAATAAGAAATTGAATCCGGATGATTATCAGGTATGGAAGGATTCCGTGAAGCAAAGTATCCGTGATTTGGGTACTCCTTTGAAATATGACCAAACGTTTAATGTCACTTGGAATATGCCATTGCAATTCATACCGGCATTGGACTGGGTAAATAGTTCATTGACTTATAATGCCACGTACAACTGGGATCGTGGAGCCAATGTCGCTAGTATTGAGTTGGAACAGGGTAATATAATAAAGAACCAACGTCAATTTGACTGGCAGGGTAGTTTCAATTTGCAGTCATTGTACAATAAGAATAAATATCTGAAGAAGATCAACCAGAAATTTATGGCCTCTTCCCGGGTAAGCGCTCGTCAACCGGAGAAAAAGAAGAAAGAGGTGAAACTAGAGAAAGAGATCCAATTGAGCCCGGATAGTGGAACGATCGTGCAGCATGGAATGTTTACGAAGAAGGTTCGTATCACGGCACGTGGAGCGGACGGGAAGGTCTATTCAATTAAATACAAGCCGATCAATTACGCCCAAGTCATGATCTTGAATAAGGATACGGCCCGTTTGAAGCTGACAATCGTGCCCGGTCCTCAGCCTTTGGAAGGAACCTTGACGAAAGTCGCTGAATATAGTAGCCGTTTCTTGATGATGGTACGTCGGGTAAACATACAATATTCGTTGATAGACGGTATGATGTTGAGTGGTTACGCACCGGAGGTTGGTGATATGTTCGGACAACGGCGTACAGGAACTTTGGCTCCGGGACTCGGTTTTGCTTTTGGAGCGGTAAGAAGGAGCTTTATCGACGAGGCGGACGAGCGGGGCTGGCTGGTAAAGAATGAGAATATGACGACTCCCGCCATGATCAATAGCGCGAAGAATCTTACGATTCGTGCGAATCTAGAACCTATAGCCGGCTTGAAGATTGATTTGAACGCAAACCGGGTAGATACCCGTAGTACCGATATCTATTATATGCAAGACGGTATGCCCGAGCAGATGGGAGGTAGCTTCACGATGACTACGATTGCCTTGGGGAGCGCTTTCGGCGGCAGCGGAAACGCTAATAACGGTTATTCCTCGAAAGCGTTCGATAAATTTATCGCTCATCGTAGCGTGATCGCCCAGCGTTTGATGGATACCTATTCTGGTACGGTTTATCCGAGCTCCGGTTTTATGGCGGGGCATGCTTTAGCGGGAAAACCTTATGATCCAGCCGTAGGGGGAGGCGTAAGCCTGAATTCCATGGAGGTATTGGTACCTGCTTTCTTGGCGGCTTATACGGGTAAGGACCCGAATAAGGTAGGCTTGTCAGCCTTCCCGTCTGTTAAGAGCCTGCTACCGAACTGGCGTGTTACGTATGATGGCTTGATCCGTATACCGGTTATCCGCAAATACTTTAAGAGTATGATGTTAAGTCATCAATATCGTTGTTCCTATAGCGTAGGTGCGTTTTCCTCCTTCTTGGATTGGGTAGATGCCGGGCAGGATGGTTTGGGATATATCCGCGATATCCAGACAGGTAATCCTACGCCGTCGTCTCCTTATGATATAGCGGCCGTGAGTATCACGGAAGGATTCAGCCCGTTGTTTGGTGTGGACGCTACTTTATTGAATAATATAACAGGTAAATTTGAGTTGCGCAAGACTCGTAACTTAAGCTTGAATATTTCCTCTTACCAATTGGTGGAAGCGCTTTCCAACGAATTCGTGATAGGAGTAGGATATAAGTTGACTGAGTTTAACAAGGTGTTGAAAATGAAAAAGACACGCGACTTCAGTAATGATCTTACGATCCGCTTAGATTTCTCTTACCGTAAAATGCAATCGTTGATCCGTAAGATTGAGGATCAGTTTACGCAGGCTACCAGCGGGAATATCGCCAAGACCATCCAGTTCTCTGCGGATTACGGGTTAAGTCGTGCCTTGACATTGAGAGCGTTCTATGATTTACAGATCAATGAGCCGATCGTGTCCACATCTTCTTACCCGACATCGAACTCGAACTATGGTATTAGTTTACGGTTCTCCTTAGCGCAATAAAAAGAGTATAGTCTATTTACAGGACTTCTTGGTCTGTTTTTAAATACCTGTCTAGCGGTATGGAATAAACCTTTATATTTGTGCGAAATATAATTTGGATATGAAGAATACTTACAAATTGATATTATTTCTTCTCTTGATAACCCATGCCTCTTTCGGCCAAGACGTGAAAGGGTATATTAAGGATGCGGAGAGCAAGGAAGCTTTAGCCGGGGTAAACGTTTTTTATAAGGACAAAGGGGGTACGAGAGGAACTGTGTCTGATATAAACGGTTATTATGAGCTGAAAGTGACGGATGGCGACGCTGTATTGACTTTTAGCTATCTGGGATATGAAACGTTGAGCGTTCCCGTGAAAGTAGATCCGGGAGAGTTCTTGACGCATGACGTATCCTTGCGAACAAACTCAAACATGATGGACGAGGTCGTCGTGAGCGTCGGGCGTTATGAGCAAAAGCTAAGCGATATTACCGTCTCTATGGAATTACTGAAAGCGAAAGATATCACTCGTCAGTCTCCGAAAGATTTAACGGACGTATTGAAGAA
Source organism: Parabacteroides sp. AT13 (assembly GCF_002272965.1). Lineage (NCBI taxonomy): Bacteria > Pseudomonadati > Bacteroidota > Bacteroidia > Bacteroidales > Tannerellaceae > Parabacteroides > Parabacteroides sp. AT13. The sequence continues at coordinate 2,257,851 of NZ_NQMH01000001.1, forward strand.
TATCTCCGGTGTGGACGTGACGGACCGGCAACCTTCCGTACGCGGTGGTACGGGATGGACCTATGGCGTGGGTAGCCGTTGCTTGATTCTGGTGGACGGAATGTCGGTGCTAACTCCGGGTTCCGGCGAGATAAACTGGAATATGATCCCGATGGAGAACGTCGATCAAGTAGAGGTACTGAAAGGGGCCTCTTCCGTATTATATGGCTCTTCTGCCTTGAATGGTTTGATTCACGTGAAAACGAAACGCCCCGGATTGGATCCGGTAACACAGGTGAACGTACAAGGAGGATTGTATGGGAAGCCGCGCCAAGACGGGACGCCTTTATATGGAGGCTTGGATCTCTCTCATTCCCGTAGGATCAAGAATTTTGATTTGACAGTGGGGGCTAATACATTCTTGGACGACGGGTATCGGCAGGATAATTACAATCGCCGTGTCCGGGTCGGTGGGAATCTTACGTATCACGATCCCCGGGTACAAGGGTTGAACTATGGCGTGAACGTGAATTATTTGTATAACGATTATACCGGTTTCTTTATCTGGCGTTCTCCGGAGGAGCCCTATATTCAATCTCCGCTGGCGAATATGGGACGCCGTGAGAATACATTTTATATAGATCCCTTCTTGAATTATACGAATTCGGAAAAAGGGACGACTCATCGTTTCAAGGGGCGTTTCTTCCATCGGGGAAGCCGTATCATCACGCATACTACGGATAAGTCTCTTTTTGACATAACGAATAATATGGGTTTTGATATCTCATCCGTCCCGGAGATTATCAATATGGCGCAAAACTGGCAAACCGAGTTATTGCCGACCTTCTTACCGTATTTGCCGGAGGTGATGAACGGGAAGGTGAGCGGATTGATGGGTGAATTGGGCAAGCTGGGAAATCATTTTTTCCCGACAGCTACCTCGGCGGATTATATGGACTTGATTTCTTGGGTGATGGGACGTACTCCGCTACCCGATAAGAATAACGTAGGGGCTTGGTTGGTAGATGCCATGAAACCGATGGAGAAAAAAGCGCCGGAGGCTACGGATCATACCTATTCCTATAATCTGGATTACCAATTCAGCAAGAAGTTCGAACATTCACAACTCACGGTTGGAGGTACTTATGAGCGTATTCATGCGGATTCGAAAGTGACCGGGCAGCATAGTAGCGATAATGTGGCTACCTTCCTGCAATATGATCATAAGTTTATCGATCGTTTGAACGTCTCGGTCGGTGTTCGTCTGGAGTATTACCGGGTCGATGATTTCTACCGGGAAGCGGAGACGAAGATTTTCGGGGCGAAGGTTCCGGTAAAACCTGTTTTCCGTGGAGGCTTGAATTATGAATTGGGTGAGTATAGTTTTATCCGGGCATCTTTCGGACAGGGATACCGTTATCCATCCGTTACGGAGAAGTTTATCCTGAAGGATATCGGAGGTGTGGGAGCTTTCCCGAACGCTGAATTGAAAGCGGAGCAAGGTTATAATGCCGAACTTGGTTTCAAGCAAGGCTATAAGTTCGGCAATTTGAAGGGCTTTATCGATGTGGCCGGCTTTTATACCCGTTACAAGGATATGATCGAGTTCCGTTTCGGCCTGTTTAATAATAAGACCTTCGATTATATCGATGGGCTTTCCAAGTTGTTCAATGCGTTCTCTAGCGGCGACGGCTTAGGAATCGGCGCTCAGTTCACGAACGTAGGCCGGGCGGAGATTTATGGGGTAGACTTGTCTACCTCGGGTGTGTATGAGTTTAACCGTGATACTCGTCTGGCATATACTTTGGGGTATGTTTATACGAATCCGATCGATATGGACGTGGATTCACGGAACGCGGAGGAGGAAGCGAATGATGACTTAATGGCGATGCGTTCGAAATCGAATGACAGCAAGTATTTAAAATATCGCCAGAAACATTCCGTAAAGGGGGTATTTGATCTGGAATGGAAACAGTTTAATATCGGAACGAATATGTCATGGAAAAGCAAGACATTGGCGGTCGATTATTTTATGGTCGATGAGCGTACGAAAGCGGAGCCTAACCTGATGGATTATATGCGCTCGATGCTATTCGGAAACTTACATGATTATTGGGCAGAGAACAATAAAGGATATTTCGTCATGGATATGCGTGTCGGGATGAAAGTGACGAAGAATATCCATGTACAAGGACTGGTGAACAACCTCTTAAACAAGCGCTATAGCGCCCGCCCGATGGATGTCGGCGCACCCCGGACTTTCATTCTGCAAGTAGGAGCCAATTTCTAACAAATTACCTAGTTGTAGAGACGGAGCGTGCTCTGTCTCTACAACATGTGATAGTTTTTCAATTCGCTTCGTAAACGAATCGCTTGATTGTCCGTCACCTTATCCATCAGTTTCCAGAATCTTTCGCTATGGTTCATCTCTATCGTATGGCAAAGCTCATGCAATAATACATAATCCACCAAATGCCAAGGAAGAAGCATTAATGATTGCGAGAGGTTAATGCTCTTCTTCATTGTACAACTTCCCCAATGCGTTTTGCTATTATTGATTTTCACCCCGGTCAACATAAATCCATGTTGTCTAGCCAATAGCGTGATACGTTCCGGCAACAACCGTTTCGCCTCGTGGCGGAGCGCCTTCTCCAGCATGGATTTCAATAAGGATTGCACCTCTTCCTCCTCGAAACGAGTCTCATTCGGACAAGCGATATGCAGTACTCCATCCTCCAATCTCATGTAGAAATTACTTCGCTCGGTGCGGAAGATATGCAAGCGGAATGTCGTAGCCTGTAACTCCGATCTTTCGTCGAGCAGGGGCCGGGCCGGATGCTTCTGGAGCGCTTTTACCAGCCGGGCCTTGTTCTCCATGATAAAAGCGATCATACGTTTCTCGTCTCCCCCGGGTGGCATCGTGGCGGTTATCTTTCCTTTTGATATCTTGAGCGTGTATCGAGTGGCCCGGGGAGTGGTACGGAGCGTTATGACTCCCAAATCCTTGTCTTGTATATTCTTTTCCATTCCTGCCACAAAAGTAATACATTGAGAAAAACAATAATACGATGGAATTGATTATCTTCGCGATCGTAAAGGTTAAAAACATAATCAATATAATAAATTAGCAATCATGAGCAAAAAAGCACTTTTAATTATCTGTGATGGTTGGGGAATTGGTGACAAAGGTAAAGACGACGTGATCTTTAACACGCCGACTCCATATTGGGACGAGTTATTGAAAACTTATCCAGCCTCACAGTTACAGGCTTCTGGCGAGAACGTTGGTTTGCCTGACGGACAAATGGGTAACTCTGAGGTGGGCCACTTGAACATCGGTGCTGGCCGTATCGTTTACCAAGATTTGGTGAAGATCAACATCGCTTGCCGCGAGAATACGATCATGGAGAACCCGGAGATCAAACGTGCTTATAGCTACGCGAAAGAGAATAATAAGCAGATCCACTTCATGGGCTTGGTTTCCGATGGTGGTGTACATAGCTCTTTGGAGCATCTTTTGAAGTTGACGGATATCGCCAAGGAATACGGAATCAGCAAGGCTTATGTACATTGCTTCATGGATGGCCGTGATACGGACCCGAAGAGTGGTAAAGGTTTTATCGAGACGTTGGAGAATCATCTGAAGACTACCGGCGGTAAGATCGCTTCTATCATCGGACGTTATTACGCTATGGACCGCGACAAACGTTGGGAACGTGTGAAAGAGGCTTACGACTTATTGGTCGAAGGTAAGGGTAAGCAAGCCGAGTGCATGGTAAAAGCGATGGAAGAGTCGTACGCCGAGGGTGTAACGGACGAGTTCATCAAGCCGATCGTTCACGTTGAGAACGGAAAGCCGGTTGCTGTTATCGAGGAAGGCGATGTCGTGATCTTCTTCAACTACCGTAACGACCGTGCGAAAGAGCTTACAGTTGTATTGACTCAGCAAGATATGCCGGAGGCCGGTATGCATACGATCCCTGGCTTGCAATATTTCTGTATGACTCCGTATGACGCTAGCTTCAAGGGTGTTCATATCTTGTTCGACAAAGAGAACGTAAATAATACGCTGGGTGAGTTCTTGGCAAACGTAGGTAAGACTCAGTTGCATATCGCCGAGACAGAGAAATACGCTCACGTGACTTTCTTCTTCAACGGTGGCCGTGAGACTCCGTTCGATAGCGAGGAGCGTATCTTGGTCCCTTCTCCTAAAGTGGCTACTTACGACTTAAAACCGGAAATGAGCGCTTTCGAGGTGAAAGATAAATTGGTGGACGCTATCAATACGAAGAAATTCGATTTTATCGTAGTGAACTACGCCAACGGTGATATGGTAGGCCATACGGGTGTCTACAAAGCGATCGAGAAAGCGGTCGTAACGATCGACGCTTGCTTGCACGATACGGTTGAGGCCGCTAAAGCCAACGACTATGAGGTAATCATCATCGCTGACCATGGTAACGCGGATCACGCCTTGAACGAGGATGGCACTCCGAATACGGCTCACTCCTTGAACCCTGTTCCATTCGTTTATGTGACAGCCAACAAGGACGCTAAAGTAGAGGATGGTATTTTGGCCGATGTGGCTCCTTCAATCCTTCACATCTTGGGCTTGAAACAGCCGAAGGAGATGACTGGCAAGTCATTGATTAAATAAGAGCTAGGCGCATCTTATGATCCAGATAGATGACACTTTAGTAAGTCTTGACGTTATCGAGCGTTATTTTTTATGTGATCTTTCCAAATGTAAGGGGGAATGCTGCGTGGAAGGAGATTCCGGCGCTCCATTAGAGGATTCGGAGTTGGCGAAGCTCCAGAAAGTATTGCCCATTATCTGGGATGATTTATCCCCGAAAGCTCAAGAGGTCATTCATAAGCAAGGCGTAGCTTATATCGATGAGGAAGGCGATACGGTTACCTCTATCGTGAACGGCAAAGATTGTGTCTTTACCTGTTACGACGCCGATGGTACTTGTAAATGCGCTATTGAGAAAGCATACCGGGAAGGTAAGACGGATTTCTATAAGCCTGTTTCTTGCCATCTTTACCCGATACGTGTCACTCAGTATCGGGATTTCAAGGCCGTGAACTATCATCGCTGGAGCGTTTGTAAGGCAGCGGAGATCTTAGGAAAGAAAGAGCAATTGCCGGTTTATAAGTTCCTCAAGGAGCCCTTGATCCGTAAGTTCGGCCAGGCTTGGTATAAGGCCTTGGAAGAGTGTGCGGAGGAATGGAAGAAGCAGCGTGAGGAGTAGCTTTTAGATCGTTTATAAATATAAAAAATCCCTTCAGTCTCTCCCTTTGATAACTATACGTTAAAAACGGATGGAGGCTGAAGGGATTTTGTTTTATAGTCGCTCTATTTCCTCAAGGGAAAGGCCGGTGCATTTTTGGATGATAAGAGGGGTTATTCCCTCGGCTTTCATATTACGTGCCGTAGATTCTTTCCCTTTTTGCAGTCCTTCTTGCAATCCTTCTTGTAATCCTTTTTGCAATCCTTTTTCCATGCCTTCTTCCATCCCTTTTTTCATGCCTTTCTCAACGGCGAAGTCCAAGGTGTTATAATAATCATTATACATCTTCCACTCCGCCTCGTACTGCGCTCGTTGTTTGGGGGTGAGGTTCGCCATGGATCCGATGCGTTCCAACCGCTCGAATATGGCCTTGCGTGCCTTGAAAGGCATTCTGTCTAATGTATCCATATGCTTTAGTACATAAATCCAACGTTCAAAATCTGTCTCGCATTCTTCCTCCTCTTTGTTGAATCGAGGAAGCTCAATATAGATCTGGCGGAACTTGGGGTTGAATACCTGTCCGTTCTCCCGATCCGCCAGCACGATGTCCCTTCGGAACTTTCCTTCGTTCCTGTTATTGTTTGGCCTGTTCTCCTCGTCTAGCGTGAAGTTCAAGAAAAAAACACCGTACACAGCCGCCAGCTCATAGTCCCATGTTCCCTTTATCCCCTGTTCCACCACCGAGTGCGAGAGGTAGTATAAGGCCCTGTCCTTGAAGTGGGGCTGTTCCCTGTTCTGCATCTCGATTATGATCCGTTCGCCCTTGTCGGTCTCGCAATGGATATCGAAGATGACCTTCCTTCCTTGCTCTGTCTCGGGCAATCGCTCATTGTTCATGATCCTCAGGTCCATGATAGTATGCTCCCCTTCGAGGAGGTCATTCAGGAACTCGATTAAAATGTCCTTGTCCATTTCCCTGCCGAATATGTGCTTGAAGCCGAAATCGGTGAAGGGGTTGATAAATTTTCCCATAGTGTTTATAGGTTTTAGTGATTAATAGGATATAGATGGCTCTTTTCCATCTTTGGCGATAAAGATACGATTTTTATTATATGGGGCATTCATTTAGGCTTTAAAAAAACACGTACGTCTTTTTTTCGGAAATATCTTGTGTAGTTTGAGTGAAGACGAGATATAGTGAACGCATAAAGGATACAGCCTTAAAGCTAAAGGTGGGTTAATGAGGCTTTCCGCGTCAAATGTAAGCCATAGCTTATTTTAAATGCGGGAAACATGTGCCTGTACAGGCCCTGATAACCAAGAAACGGGCCCTCTCATTGGCTGTTGAAGTGAATAACTGACGGCTTGGGAAGTGAATAACTAATCACTTGGAAAGCCTTTTTATACCGGAACCAACAAGGTCTTCTCAGTGACTTTGGGATGCGGTTCAGTTATCCTGCGGGGCTTTTCTATGTCGATTATTCTGTTGTAGCCCTTGCGGATGGATGGTAAGCGAAGCGGCGATAATCATGACAGTTTGTGCAAAACAAGGCTGTTTGTTTGACATACCTCTTCTTTGGAGAAGTCTAACCAGAGAGAAGAAATAGGTGAAAAGGGCCTTTTTGTCTCTTATTTATAGGTAAAAGGTCGCTTTTCCGGTGAGAAAGGTGGTGTTTGCCCATGCGAATATATGCGTTAGCCGACGCAACCGTATGTTTTAGCCGACGTAACCGTATGTATTAGGTGATACATACGGTAGTAATCCCCATCGCATACGATAGAAATAGCCTTCACATACGGATGAATTACAGGTTTTAGCCTTAAGAATATGAATTAGGATGAATAATTTTCGCCAGAATGAAAGGGCATATTCCGTTATCTTGTTATGGAATAACTACTTGCGAATATTTTTTCTCGTTTTACGGGACTATATGTATAATCTCCCGGAAAATTCGATTCTCAAGGGCTTTAATTTACAAAGTGTCACAATGACAATCCGTAAATTCCGGATGACTTGTTTAATATAATATTAATGTACGCCTGTACATTAATTAATGCTATACTATAAAAGTTGATGAATAATAGATTGAAATGATATCTGGAGTATGGAAACGACTAGTTTAAACGAACGATTCTTTTAGTCATTTGCAAAGGTACGCATTTCTTCGATACTTGCAACCCTTCCGGGCTATTTTTTTACAGCTTATTCTCTTTCTTATCAATAGGATAGGTTATCCTCTACGAAACAAGCGATTCCTTCAACAAACCTTTCTATTTACCCCTTATAAAACGCAAGATTAAAACCTTCGTTTAGACTAGTCGTTTTACAACGGAAAAGCCTACGATACGATGACGTAATGAGCTGATTATCTTAATAAACACTAGTATTAATATTAATTTTAGAATTATGAACAAAAAGTTTTCTACTCTTTTGGCTGGTGCTGCGCTTCTGGGTGCGGTGACGGCTAATGGTGCTGTTAAGCTGAATCAAGGAGCGAATAACGGTCTTTATCAGCTTAAGGCAGGTTCTGCTTTCTTGAGTATTACCGAAAATTCCACGACTCACGAAGATGAAATCAAAATGGTTTCTCACTCTTCCGCAAATTTAGGAGGTACAATGTGGTGTGTAACGGTTGATGCCGAGAATCAAGGACAGAATCCTAAGTATGATTTCACGAACAAGATCGGAAAGTTTTTAGGTCTTGAGATCAGCACGATCAAAGGTAAGGCGGCGGCTCCGTTAGCTGCTGTACCTGCTGTTGTCGGTGGTGATCTTTCCGGTTGGAAATTCTCTCCTGTATTTAAGAATGGTGTGGAGAAATCCGTTCTCTATTCTTATTTCACGAATGACTCTGTAATCGGTTTGAAGGTGAATACTAGTGGCGATGTAGAAATGGTTAAAACTATAGCTACTACAGCTGGTATTACTGCCGCTGGTTTCACTGAATTTGAGTTGGTAGAGGCCGCTTCGATCGTTGTCTCAGGTGCTGATGAATTGAATACGATCTTTGGTACCCAAGATAAGAAAGCTGGTATCACATTGAAGTTTACTCCGGATGTATTAGGAGATGGAGCGGTAAACTACTTTACCGAGAAGAAGTTCACGGTTGAAGCTTCTGGAACTGCTAATTATTTCCATGTATTGAGAGCCGACTCTTCTTACTTGTACGTAGATACTGCTTATACGAATGCTGTGGGTGGAGCTAAGTTCTTGGCTTATAACTGGAGCAACTTAAAGGATACTTATAAGACTGGTACTAAGAATCATGCTACTCCGAAAGATTCTATCAATGCTACAGATTTATCAGACCAATATAAATTTATGTTTACATATTGGCCTTCAAATGACAGCTTGGAGATTCAGGTTAAACAATCTTTGTTAAAAACAAGTGAGACGTATTGGAAAGATGTTACTGCTACTACAGCTATGCAAAATCAGCATATCTCTTTGCAAGAGTTGCTGAAAGACAAGGTTCGTATCTTGACGGTAGATGCGGCTCAAAATACTAAGATTGAGTTAGGTTTCGCAGGTTGCAAAGTTTTGCCTACTACAAAGACAACTGTTGATGATGGTGTTTATGTAATCAGAAATGCTAAGACTGGTAAGTACTATGCTGCTCCGCTTTATAATGAATCTGCATCTAGTAAATACGAGTGGGTGACTTTGGATATTCAAGATGCTACTCATATGCCTGCTTATCAATGGGTTGTGTTGAAGAAGAACGTAACAGATAAGAATAAGGTTTCTGCTGTAGATTTGTATAACCGTGAGTATAATGACGGTACGGCTGCTGATGCGACTCTCCAATTGAATAAAAATGCGGGGGCTACTTATATGTATGCTGCTAGTTTTGGTGACTCTTTGGAATTTATCCCAGTCGCTAAAGAAATCTATACTGATAAGTATGTGGGTTATAAGCATCTGACTAATGATGAGTTGATCACGAACAAATATACTTTCAACTACTGGCATCCGTACGCATCTGATAAATTTATCGGTGTTAAGGATTCTACGATGAATGTGTTAGAGGGTAAGAAAGCGTTCACTCTTAAGTCTTCTTACAAAGAACATGCTTATGGCTATAATCCTTCTGAGGAGGTTTCCGGTAATGCGGACAAGAAGATCACGGGTCGTATCCCTGGCTTGGTGAGACCGGTAAGAACGATGTATATCATTACTAATGGTGAGACTACTTTCCGTAATCATAACGTAGCGGTAGAGTCTAAGTATAAATTGAGTAAGTATTATCCTAATACTACGAATGACTCTGTTTACTTCAAGGAGAACAACCATATTGAGGGTAACCATTACTATGCTATCCTTGAGGCTACTTCCGCAGGTGCTATCAGCACTCATAAAGCAGGTGTTTCCGATTATGATGCTTCCGCTACTTTGAAAGCTCAGGTAATGGGTGAGACTCGTACTTCCGCATTCGCTATCGCTCCGGACGAGACTCCGTTGTATCGTCAATTCAATAATGAACTTCTTGGTGAGAACGTTGATAATTCAGCTGATAGCTTGATGTTCAAGGAAACTATCCGTGGTGAATATTTGATGGATGAGCATAATGGTGCCTTGTTGAACAAGGATGTTGATTACGCTGGTATCTGGAGTGAGGGTAAGGCTGATGGTAAGTTGGCTTTCCGTATTGACACAGCATGGTTAACTCGTGGCGCAGGTAAGGTTAAACCTCAATACTTGGTATCCGCTTATCGTGAGTTGATCGAGGGTGAGAAGATCATTCCTTGTACTGAGACAGGCAAGCATATCACTGCTGATGGTCAAGTTACAGAAGATCCATATCAATGTGTACATGCTGTTCATGTGAAGACTCCGGCATTCATCTATGGTAAGTATTTGGTTAACTACTCAGACTCTGCTGCCGCTGTTGCTGCTCGCAAGGAAGCTCTTAACCCGTACTTGTTCAATACGAAAGCAGTTTCAAACAGTAGCTATACTCGTGTAGGTTTCGTTCCTGCCGTTCAATATGGTGATACCTTGATCGTTTTGACAGGTAAGTACAAAGCTATGACTGCTGATCAATTGAAGAATGAGGGAATCGAGTCTATTATGGCTGTTTATAAGAAAGATTATCCGAAATTCATCAACGTATTGTCTGGAGACAAGCATAAGAACGTAACTTGGTCATTCCGTTATGTAAATCCGGATAAGGCTGCTTTAGCTTATGTAGATGGAAAAGAGGGTGAGAACAACTCATTCTTGATCGAGTCTAACGTATATGCAACAGGAACAGATGGTGATAATCAATATCAGACTATCAAGGGTGATTTGGCAAAAGCTATCGCTCCTAATGAAGCTGCCGCATGGTTGAAGATGCACAATGGCTGCTTGGTATTGACAGATGCTAGCTCTACATTTGGTGCCGCTAAGACTGGTGGTGATGGAGCATTGGTATTCAACGCATATTCTAAGACTGAAGATGATGATATGGTAACATCTAACGATAACATCAACAATGTTGAAGGAGTATCTGTAATCGCTGGTAACGGTACTGTAACTATCCAAGGCGCAGCTGGCAAGTCTGTAGTTATCACTAACATCTTAGGTAAGGTTGTCGCTGAGACAGTTCTTACTTCTGACAACGCTACAATCGCTGTACCGGCTGGTATCGTAGCTGTAGCTGTTGATGGTGAAGAGGCTGTTAAGGTAGTCGTAAAATAAGACTAACCGATGGACTAAACGAATAGAGGCGGGGAGACCCGCCTTTATGTAATATATAATTAAATAACTATGCCGCAATAAAGAAGTATCCCGTGACGGGTGAACACGTGGCATATTAATACTAAAGTAATTAAAAGTTCTTCCGCAGGTATCCTCGTGAGAAGAGAGAGCGGATCAAAAAACAAGCCCCGTGGGATTTATCCTATGGGGCTTTTATTTATCGTATCGCCACCTTGCGTACCGTATCGCCAATGCGGATGATATAATATCCCTTTGCGATATCTACGACATATTCGGCGGTGGACTGCTTGACTTCGATTTCTTTCACCTTGATGCCTACGACACTGTAGATTTCCAAGATACTCCCGACAGGAGCGTTCTCTACCTTGATGCGATTCTCGTAGGCCGTGATTTCGATAGGAGAGGGATCTTCTTGCCTAGAAGCAAATGTCTTGACTCCCGATTTATTAGCTTGCGCGTAAACCGGATAACTTGCGGAGAATGCAAGTGCCAAAGCGATGATATGTATAAGCTTCATTTACTTGTCCCTAAATTCGTACAAATGTAGAAAGTTTTCCGCATATTAGAAAGTAATTAGCTTTATTTCGTAAAACGGATGTATGATTATACGCTAAGCCTCATACCTTCCTCTCCTAAGATCGTGCCGGGAAATATCTTGTCTGCTTCTTTCTTTAACGGTGCCATATCCTCGTAACGAGCCGAGTAATGACCGATAACCAATCGCTTCACTTGGGCTTTATAAGCAATCTCGGCCGCTTGGCGGGCGGTAGAGTGGAAGGTCTCTTTCGCACGTGCGGCGTCACATTCAGCGAAAGTCGCCTCGTGGTATAATAAATCCACCCCTTCAATGATGGGGATTATAGATGGGTGAAAAGCTGTATCCGAGCAATAAGCATACCGTTTGGGAGCGACGGCAGGGCGGGTTAAGCGGGCATTCGGGATTACCTCTCCTTCCGGGGTGACGAAATCAGCGCCCCTTTTGATCTCTTGCATCATACGGACGGGAACTTGATAGAAATCTGTCATCTCCCGGATGATATGCGCTTCTTTGGCTTTCTCGGCGAATAAATAGCCACAACAGGGTATACGGTGCTTTAACGGAATGGAATAAACGCTTAAGGAGCGATCTTCCATAACCAACGAATGAGTTGTCGGGTCGATTAAGTTAAAACGGATCTCATAAGGCAACCCTTTGCAAAAGATATCAAGTACCGGACGCATATAGCTCTCGATCTCTTTCGGCCCATGAATAACAAGTTCTCCATTACGTCCCAGCATACCTAATGTAGAGATCAATCCCGGTAGCCCGAAGCAATGATCTCCGTGTAGGTGGGAGATGAAGATATGATTTAAACGGCTGAATTTTATACGCATACGACGCATTTGCACTTGCGTGCCTTCCCCGCAGTCGATCATGTATAGTTTATCTCGTAAATCTACTATTTGAGAGGTCGCCAGATGGCGTGTCGTGGGCAATGCGGAACCGCATCCCAATATGTTTATATCAAAATCAGCCATTTGTTGTCTATGGGAATAATTGAGTGCAAAGATAATACAAAAGCATTTCTGTTCTGTGAAAAATAACAAAAAAACAAAGTGTAATGTATGCAGGATGAGGTGGATTCCATATATTTGTTTGCTGTCCTTCGGGAAAGCGAATATACAGTCGGTAAATAGACTTAAGATATTTTTTTCTAAGCCTTAACTAACTTTTTCTTTTTGTTTAAAACGGTTAAATGTAGAAACGGCCAAGCGTGAGCTTCGCCGTTTCCTTTTTTTATTGTTAATTTGAAATCTAAATACCTATATCTAATAAATTATGTCATTTAACAATCTACGATTATGAACAAGAATTTTATCTCTGTTTTTCTTCTGATGCTCGCTATGGGCGTATCTGTTATGGCCCAGAGTTATGAGGAAGATTTGGCTTTTTTCAAGGAACGAGTAAAGACTTTAGGCTCGGATGAGTTCGGAGGGCGTAAGCCTTTGACCGAGTATGAGACGAAAACAATCCATTACATTGCTGATGAATTTAAGAAACTAGGTCTTCAGCCTGCTAATGGCGATAGTTATTTCCAGCCGGTGAAGGAAATATCTACTTTTACCCGTCCGGTAAAGAATAAGATCACGGTGAAATGCGCGAAAGGCTCTATGGATTTGAAGTTCTCGGATGATATTGTCGTTTGGACGAACCGGGGGACTGAAAAGGTAGTTATTCCTACTACGGATTATGTGTTCTGTGGGTTTGGTATTAATGCGCCGGAATATGGATGGAACGATTATGCGAATGTAGACGTGAAGGGGAAAATCGTTATCGCTATGGTGAATGATCCCGGTTTTTATGACGCGTCTTTGTTTCGCGGAAAGAACATGACCTATTATGGTCGTTGGACTTATAAGTTCGAGGAGGCGCAACGCCAAGGTGCCGCAGGTTTATTGGTCCTTCATAACGAGGCGGCCGCTTCGTATGGTTGGAAGGTCTGTCAGGCTTCTCACGTGCAAACAAATATCGCTCTTTGCTCGGAGACAATGAATGCGGAAGCTTTGGGCATGAAGGGATGGCTCTCGGAGGAGGCTTGCAAGAAAATGTTCGCCCTTAGCGGATTGAATTTTGATGAGACGATTGCCGCGGCGAAGAAACCGGGTTTCAAGAGTTTTACGATGAAGGCGAAGAGTAAGGTTATATTAAATGTAAAGATGACCGTAGGCGAGTCTCATAACGTGGCGGCTGTTTTACCGGGCACGGACCTGAAAGACGAATACTTGGTTTTTACCGCTCACTGGGATCATTTTGGGATCGGCACGCCGATAGATGGGGACAGTATCTATAATGGCGCTAGCGATAATGCTTCGGGCGTGGCAACCTTAATGTTATTAGCTAAGAAATATCAATCATTGCCTGTTCATCCCCGTCGTTCCATCGTATTCGTGGCGGTGACTTCCGAGGAATGTGGCTTATTAGGTTCTCAGTACTATTGTGAGCATCCTTTGTTCCCTTTATCTAAAACGGCTATTAACTTGAACTTTGACGGCACGGCTCCGCGTGAGCGTACCCATGATATTTCTCTCCGGGCTGCGGGTAAGACGGATACGGATGCCTTGGTGATCGCTATGGCCTCGGCACAAGGACGGACCGTGAAGGTTATTACCGAAGATCCTGCGGGTGGTTATTTCCGTTCCGATCATTTTAATTTCGTGAAAAAAGGCGTACCTACGATTTTAGTTGGTGGCGGTAAGGATTACGTGGATAAAGCACGCCATGAGGCTAAACCGAAAGTTTACCGGTATCACCAACCGAATGATGAGTATGATGAATCTTGGTGGGATTTTGATGGGGCTATGGAAGATATGAACTTAATGTTTAGTATCGGTTTAGTTATCGCCAACAATGATGAGATGCCTAAGTGGACAAAAGAGGCGGACTTCCAAAGGCAATAAATTAATGTGCCAATGTAGCAATATGCCAATATGCTAATCTGTCAATTAAGATACTATCACTTGTATTCTCACTGGACATTGACATATTGGCACATTGGCATATTATTTAATTTGCACATTATTTAATAGGTATGACCTCCTTCTTGCATTTCCTTACTATTGATCTTATGTAGATCAAGCGCTCTCCAAGTATAGAAAATGTAGGCTAATACGAATGGAACGAGAATAGATACATAGCTCATTACTTTCAACGTGAATGGGCTTGAGCAACTATTCTGGATCGTCAATGAACTTTGTAGATCCGCCAAAGATGGGTAGTAAGCCGTATTATTCCATCCTGCGCAAAGTAATAAAGCTAATACGGTCAAGACAGTCCCTGTTCCCGCGAACCAGATGCCTTTTCTCCAAGTCTTCGAGAATATCGTTTTCCCTATGCCGAATAGCACGCCAACCACGCCAATCAATAATACGGCTAACACGATTGGCATCTCGATCAGGTTCATAAAATACTTATACGGTTGCATAAATACTTCTCCGGTATCCGGATTTACGGCAAAACCGTCCACCAACAATAAACGGATCAAGAATGTCAAGAAAAAGACGAGGAACAAGATTGTCTCCGGTATCAATTGTTTCCGGCTTTTAGCGACAATCTCCGGATCATCGATATTGTTGATAAAATAGAGTAGGGCCAGAGCTCGTGCCAAGAAGAAAACTGCCAGTCCTAGGCACAAATTCCAAAATACCAAAGCCGCCTCTAATCCATGCCAAGGATTGGCCCACGTGGAAATGACGGGCATGGCTACATCAGTCAACTGTTCTTTGTTAACAATAAATTCAGCGCCGTTAAAGAAGGTCGCTACAGCGGTTCCGAGTAAGATCGGACCTGCTATACCATTGATCATAAGAAATACTTGATACGTCTTTTTCCCGAGTAGGTTGCCTTTTTTCGCTTGATACTCGTAAGATACAGCTTGTATCACGAAGCAAAGCAAGATCAGCATCCATACCCAATAGGCTCCGCCGAAGCTTGTGGAATAAAATAAAGGGAAAGAGGCGAAGAAAGCACCTCCGAAAGTGACCAACGTAGTGAAAGTAAACTCCCACTTACGCCCGGTCGAGTTCAATAACATTTTTTGCTGTATCTCCGTCTTGCCGATAGTGAAGAGTAGAGATTGGCCTCCTTGTACAAAAAGAAGGAATACTAATAGCGCTCCGAGTAGAGATACCAGAAACCACCAGTAATGTTGTAACAATATATATGTACTATCCATAGGACTTTCTATTTAAGAATTGATATTTGAAAATTGAAAATTAGTGGGCGGCAGCTTCCGGCCCTTTCTTGATGGCCTTAACCATGATTCCAATCTCTGCGATCAGCAGGATCGTAAATAAGATAAGGAACAGGTAGAAAGTGGTCTGTACCGAGGATGGGTTTAACTTGGATATCGAAGCGCTGGTCGGCAAGATATCCTGTATAGCCCAAGGTTGACGTCCTACCTCCGCTACGATCCAACCGGCTTGTCCCGCTATATATCCTAAAGGTATAGACCATAGGCCCACGTATTGCAACCAACGTGTATTAGCGATTTTCCCTTTTTTATCCCATATCAACGTAATAATGAATAGTAAGATGAAGAAACAACCAAGGATCACCATCACACGGAAAGAATAGAATGTCAATCCTACATGCGGGATTAACTCTGCCGGATCCTTAATATAACCATATCCGAAATAGGGGAAATTCTCTTCCAAGGTTACCCTGTATTGTGCGGCTGCTGCGGTATCTTTATCTTTAACCGCTTTGCGATAATCAGCTAACGCTTTGATGGCGGTTTTACCTTTCTCTATTTTTTCTTTGGCGGAGAGCGCTACCGTTCCTTTATTGGTCGTATAACCTCCCTCTATTAAGTTTACGATTCCCGGAACGTATGCGTTCATGTCACGTTCTGCTAAGAAGGAGAGGAGTTTGGGGAACTTAATGTCAAAAATAAATGCGTTCTGGTTATCCAGATAACTCGTCTTTGCCGGATTTAAGATGCCGATACCTACGAGTCCTACTCCGTTGCCACCCTCATAAAGACCTTCCATGGCGGCTAGTTTCATCGGCTGCTTTTGAGCGACTTGGTAAGCGGAGCCATCACCCGTCCAGATAATAAGGATGGAGGCTACCAACCCGAATATAGCGCTGACCTTGATACTTGACAAAGCGAATTCGGTATTCCGTTTCTTTAATAAATACCAGCAGCTGATTCCTAGTACGAACAAGGCGCCTACGATCCAACCGGACAATACCGTATGGAAAAACTTATTAATGGCGACAGGCGATAAGGCTACGGCCCAGAAATCGAACATCTCGTTACGGACCGTATCCGGATTGAAATGCATACCGACCGGATATTGCATCCATGCGTTAGCGATCAAGATCCAGAGAGCGGAAAGAGTAGCGCCGATAATCGTCAGCCAAGTGGAGGCGAGATGGAAGCGTTTGCTAACCTTGTCCCAACCAAAAAACATAACAGCGATAAAGGTAGCTTCCATAAAGAAGGCGAGAATTCCCTCGATAGCCAAAGGTGCCCCGAAGATATCCCCGACAAACCAACTATAGTTAGACCAGTTGGTTCCGAACTCGAACTCGAGGATCAATCCCGTAGCGACACCGATAGCGAAATTGATACCGAATAATTTCATCCAAAATTGGGCGGTCTTTTTCCATGCCTCATTACCTGTCCGATAATAAATCGTCTCCATAATAGCTTGGATAACGCCAAGTCCTAGTGTTAGTGGCACGAAGAGCCAATGATACATGGCAGTAAGGGCAAATTGAGCCCTCGACCAATCGATCAATGAAGTGTCAATGTTTTCAATCATATTTATTAATGTTTTAAGGATTTATTGCCCGTTGTATGAGTTCGTTCGATACGTGGTTCTCCTTCTCACTATCGCTATCGAATTGCCCGAGATAATTAGGAAAGAAGAATAATCTCAGGATAAAAAACATGATAAACAATTTGACTAGAATGATTAGCCAAAGAGTCTTGCCCAGCTTCATCTCCCGGAATCCTTCCAGATAAAAGCGATATATTCGTATGAATGCAGATTCTTTTTTCATATAGTTGTTCTCATTTAAGATAACAGTTGTTAATATGAATATGTTTTCATGTTTTTACAAATATATCCAAACTGCGTTAATAAAATACCCCCAATCCTATAGATAATATTTATGAAATTATAAATAAGATCTATCCTGTCTGTTAAAAAAAACTATTTTAAATAAGAAAGCGGTCTTTTGATCTTGTCAATAATACAGCATTGGCTATATTTGCGACAATTTGTTGCCTGTAAAGGTGTAAAGACACATGAAATATCATTGTTAAGTGCTAATCTATAAAAAATTATTACTATGTCTAACATTTCTAGAAGATCTTTTCTTCAAAAAGGTACGGCTGCCGCAGCAGCTTTGACTATTGTTCCGAGTGCGGTCCTAGGTAAAACCCATGGTCATATCGCTCCAACTGATAAATTGAATATTGCCGGTGTTGGTATCGGAGGTATGGGTAACGCTAACTTAAAGAACATGGAGACTACCGAGAATATCGTAGCTCTTTGTGACATCGACTGGAAGTACTCAAAACCTGTATTCGACCGTCATCCTCAAGCTAAAAAATACTGGGACTATCGTAAGATGTATGATGAGATGGGTAAATCTATTGACGCTGTGTTGGTAGCTACCGCTGACCATACTCATGCGATGATCACAGCTGACGCTATGACGCTTGGCAAACACGTATACACTCAGAAACCGTTGACTCACTCTGTTTATGAGTCCCGTTTGCTTACGAACTTGGCTAAGAAGTATGACGTAGCTACTCAGATGGGTAACCAAGGTTCTTCATTGGCTGAAGGTGTAGATTTGATCTGTGAATGGATTTGGAATGGTGAGATCGGTGAGGTTACTAAAGTAGAATGCGCTACCAACCGTCCTATCTGGCCGCAAGGTTTGAACGCTCCTGAGAAAGTTGATAAGATTCCTTCTACATTGAATTGGGATTTGTTTACGGGTCCTGCTAAATTGAGACCGTTTAATAAGACATATCATCCTTGGAACTGGCGCGGATGGTGGGATTATGGTACAGGTGCGTTGGGTGATATGGCTTGCCACATCTTACATCCGGTATTCAAAGGCTTGAATTTAGGCTATCCGACAAGAGTTCAAGGTTCTTCTACATTGTTATTACAAGACTGTGCTCCTAACGCTCAGCATGTTAAGTTGGTATTCCCGGCTCGTGATAATATGCCAAAGGTAGCTATGCCGGAGGTTGAAGTTCACTGGTATGATGGTGGTATGATGCCGGATCGTCCAGAAGGATTCCCTCAAGGTAAGGAATTGATGGGTGAAGGTGGTGGATTGTGTATCTTCCATGGTACGAAAGATACATTGATCTGTGGTTGCTACGGTGTTAACCCATGGTTGTTATCTGGTCGTAAACCGAACGTTCCTCAAACATTGCGCCGCGTGAAAGACGCTATGAAGGGTGGTCACGAACAAGACTGGATTCGTGCTTGTAAGGAAAGCGCAGGCAGCCGTGTTCAGACGAAGTCTAACTTCTTGGAGGCTGGTCCGTTCAATGAAATGGTTGTAATGGGTGTATTGGCTGTTCGTTTGCAAAGATTGAATAAAGAATTGTTGTGGGATGGCCCTAACATGAGATTTACGAATATCGATCCGAATGAGACAATCAAGATCATCAAGAAAGATACATTCGAGGTTATCGATGGTGACCCGAAATTCAAGACAGAGTGGACGGATCCAATTAATGCTCAAGAATTTGCCGCAGGCTTGATCAAGCACAACTACCGTGAAGGCTGGAAGTTGGTAGATATGCCGAGATAATAGTTTTAACTCAATAAATAAAATGAAAAAGTCAGTATTATTAGCAAGTGCTGCTATCATGATGTGTTATTTCACATCTTGTGGTGGTGGAAAGAAAACAGAAGAAGCTCCTGCAGCTGCTGAGACTACAACAGAAGCCGCAACTCCTGAGTACAAGCTCATGACAGATCTTCCTACTGTAGATATCACGACTTTCCCGAAAGATAAAGAGGGTAGATATGTGATCTTCGATGGTAAGACATTCAATGGCTGGAGAGGTTATGACCGTGCTGACGTTCCGGGTGCTTGGACAATCGAGGACGGAGCGATCAAAATCAATGGCTCTGGTGCTGGTGAGGCTGGTGCTTCCAACGGTGGGGACTTGATCTTCGCTCATAAGTTGGGTAACTTCGAGCTTGAGTTCGAATGGAAAGTAGGTAAAGGATCTAACTCTGGTGTATTCATCATGATTCAAGAGGTAGAGGGACAACCTTCTTACATCTCTGCTCCTGAGTACCAAGTATTGGATAACGAGAACCACCCCGACGCTAAGTTAGGTAAGGATGGCAACCGTAAATCTTCTTCTTTGTATGACATGATTCCTGCTAAACCGCAGAACGCAAAACCGTTCGGTGAGTGGAACAAGGGTAAGATCATGTGCTATAAGGGTACAGTTGTTCACTATTTGAATAGCGATGAACCTGTTGTTGAGTATCACTTGTGGACTCCGCAATGGAAAGAAATGTTGGATAATAGCAAATTTAGCAAAGACAAATGGCCGTTGGCTTATGAGTTGTTGTTGAATTGCGGTGGCGCTAACAAAGAAGGTTTCATCGGATTTCAAGACCACGGGGATGATGTTTGGTTCCGTAACATTACTGTTAAAGTTTTGGATTAATCGTATCAAGCACATTTTAGCATAAATAACGCCCGAGGCCTAAATCTATGATTTTAGCTTCGGGTGTTGTGTTTTTAATAATCGACTTTTTCTAAACCAATTTTTTAGGACCAAGAAATGAAAATAGAACAAGGTTACACGAAAGCGCAGATGACTTGGCTGATGATGCTGCGTCTTTTTATAGGTTGGCACTTTATGTATGAAGGCCTAGTAAAAATCATGAACCCAAAATGGACATCTCTACCCTATCTACTCGATTCAAAGGGTCCCGCTGCTTCATTTTTTATCAAATTGACTCAAGACGACAGTTTGATGACAACCATCAACTTCTTGAATGAGTGGGCTCTGTTATTGATCGGCCTAGGCTTGACTTTAGGCTGTTTGTATCGTTTATCTTCTGTTGGAGGTATGATTCTTCTCGCTCTGTACACGTTATCCCACCCCTCTTTCGTGGGAGCGAGCTATATGATGCCGTTTGAAGGCTCTTATTTATGGATTGACAAGAACCTTGTGGAGTTCGCCGCTTTAGGCTTGATGTGCGTATTCCCTACATCACAAATCATAGGATTCGATCGTGTGTTAGGACGTGTGTGTCCGATATTGCATAAACTTAAATTTATTTGATACCCATGGCAACAGAAGATGCAAAGAATACTCCTTCTCAGGAGCAAATGCCCGATAAAGGACGTCGGGACACATTGAAGACATTGGCTACAGTGCCTATCTTAGGTGCTTTGGCATATGGCGTTTACCAAAAAAGGAAAGACGCTTTAAGAGGCCGTAACATATCAGATGTATTTCAGGTAAGTAACAGACAGGCCTCCTATTTAGAGCCGCAAGGCGATGGCAAGAAGATCCGTATCGGTTTGATAGGCTTCGGTATTCGTGGAAAGCAATTGATGCGTGCCGCAGGTTTCGCTGAGCCTTCTTGGATCGATAAGATGAAAGAGGCTAATAAGTTGAATAAGAAAGACACGCGTTATCAACAATATATGGAGCAAGATGATCTGAATATCGAGATAACCGCTGTTTGTGATATATTTGATGTATATGGTGAAGCCGCAGTGTTGACCGGCTCCAATATCCATCGTGAGGGTAGCGACGGTAAGTTCGGGCCTGCTCCGAAGCGTTACCGGACTTATCAAGAGCTGGTAACGGCTCCGGATGTGGATGCCGTTATTATCGCTGGTCCGGACCACTGGCATAGCACGATCGCTATGGCTGCGGCACGTGCCGGAAAGCATGTATATTGCGAGAAACCGTTATCATGGACGGTTCCTGAGACGTATATGGTTCGCCAAGTGATCAAAGAGACCGGCGTTGTATTTCAGTTAGGTCACCAAGGACGTCAGACCGATTGCTATCAGAAGGCCGAGGAGATTATCGGTAACGGATTATTAGGCCCTGTTAACTTGATCGAGGTTTGTACGAACCGTAACTCTCCAAATGGTGCTTGGGTATATGATATTATCGAAGGCTCTAATCCGAATACGATTGATTGGAAGCAGTTCGAGGGTGATCCTGAGCGTATTAAGGAATATATGGATTATATGACATCCAATAAGCTTGAAAGATATATCGGTCCGGACGAGCGTAGCAAGTTTAGTCTGGAACGTTTCTTCCGCTGGCGTTGCTGGTGGGATTATAGTACAGGTCTTTCCGGTGACTTGTTGACACATGAGTACGACGCTGTCAACCAGATCATGCATGTAGGTATACCTCATTCTGCTACTTCATCCGGTGGTGTTTATTTCTTCAAGGACGGACGTACGGTACCTGATGTATTGCAGACTACTTTCGAGTGGCCGGATCGTGACTTGACGATGTTGTATAGCGCTACATTGGCAAGTAGCCGTAACCGTGGCAAGGTGTTCATGGGGCATGATGCTTCTATGGAGGTTTCCAATATCTTGGCTATTACGGTTGACCAAGATTCCACTCGTTATGCGGATAAGATCAAGGAAGGTATTATTCCTACAGATACCCCGTTCTATACCTATGTACCGGGACAAAATAGCTCGGATTCCGTTACATCTCCTACGGAGTTGTATTTTGCTAAACGTGGTTTGCTGTATACGTATGTAAATGGTAAACGTTATGATACGACTCACTTGCATATCCGTGAGTGGCTAGAATGTATCCGTCAAGGCAAGACTCCTAGTTGTAATATCGACGCCGCTTTTCAAGAGGCTATGACCGCTCATATGGGTACTCGCGCTTATCTGGAAGGACGTACGATGTATTGGGATAAGGACAAAGAAGAGATCGTAAGAGGTGAACTTGCGTAAGTATCTAAAAAGACGATAAATAACTTTCCCAAGAAGCGAACTTCATAAATGGATGGAGTTCGCTTCTTTTATTTGTGCATGTATAAAATTTCTTCTCTTTTTTGTAACCGATTTGTGATTGCTCATGTCTTATTGATAAAAGCGAATAATTTATTAAACCTTTAAAGAATAAAAGATATGAACGAGTTGTGGATTCCTATTTTAGGTGTTATTTGTGCGGTAGGTATGCCGGTATTGTTAGGTATTATCGCTAGTTACATGACCATTAAAAGTAAGCATGAGGAAAAGATGGCGATGATTGAGAAAGGAATTGTGTTGGAAGAGGCTATGCGGCCCGAGAGAAGGCCTAATCGTTATAATACCCTGCGTAACGGTATTTTTATGATCGGTTTGTCATTGGGTGTGATTGTCGGTATGATGGTCGACTCTGCTTTCACTTACGATAGCGATTGGTTCTTTTTGTTAGTTCCGGCTATTACGATTATGTTCGGTGGAGTAGCTTTTATAATTTATTTCTTTCTTTCCCGTTCTTTAATGGAGAAGGAGAGATTGGAGGACGAGAAGAAAATGCGTCTGGAAGAATAAACGATACCGGATGGATGAGCGAAAGTGGATAGAACGTATTTTGGCAGGGGACACGCAAAGTTTCTCCTGCCTTGTCGCGAAGTATGAGAAGATGGCTTATACCATCGCTCTTCGTATCTTGGAAAATCGCGAGGAGGCAGAAGAGGCTGTACAGGATGCGTTCGTGAAGATGTATCGTGCTCTTTCCGATTTTCATTTCGATAGTAAGTTCTCAACATGGTTTTATAGGATCGTGTATCGTACGGCGTTGACGGCCTTGAGACAACAGCGTATGTTCGTGAGTTATGAGGAGGCGGGCCCTGTAGACCTTTCGAATGACGAAGTTGAATCGGCTACGGCTTTATTAGAGCGTGAGGACCGGAAAGAGATGATCGCACGTACGCTGAAAAAGCTTCCGGCTGATGAGGCCTTGTTGCTTACTCTTTATTATTTGGAGGAATGCTCGGTGGAAGAGATCTGTCAGATCACTGAATTGAGCGCTTCTAATGTGAAAGTAAAACTATTCCGTGGGCGGAAACGGTTTTATGAAGTGTTGCAAGATAAAATGAAATTAGAGACAGCTGATTTGTTATGAATATGAATGAGAAAGATATTGATCATTTGACACGTAAGTTGATGAGAGGGACGGCGGAACAACCTTCGGCCTCATTAAACTCCCGTATTATGGCATTGATTATACAAGAGAAGAAGCGGGTATATAAGTACTATATCAAGAAACGGTTTACACCTGTAGGCATTTTTAGCATGTTTGTCGCTTATATGCTTGTGTTAGTAGGCATCTTGTATTTGGTTAAGCTTTCTCCGGGCGGGGCGGAAACGGTTTTAGGTTCTTTGCGAGCCTATTTCCCGATTGTTTTAACGATTGCTTCCGGGATCTCTTGTTTCTTCCTGTTTACACAACTCGATAACTGGTTGAAGAGAGAAGAGATACGCCGGCAAAACACCTCAAAATAAAAATATCCGGTTGTAGAGACGGGGCACGCCCCGTCTCTACAACTGATTAATTGGCCTTGACTTTTAGATTTCCGTAACGATTTCCTTCGAAGTGAATCGTCGGTTGCTTTCCACCATTAATCTCATAGGTGTAATTCTTGTCACGATCCTCATCGTCAAAATGCTTGCGGGTGATATTGAAACCGTTCACGTCGCAGCTTGAATACTTCATGTTCTCCGCTACTATCCGGAAAGAAGTTTTTGCGGGAAGCGCTACCTCTAAATTCCCATAATGGGATTCTACGTTCACCTTCGAGAAAGAGGGAGACAAGTTCCGTATCTTTAAGTTACTATAGCTAAGGCTACTTACATTCAATGCATCCTTAAGGGTCCCGATTTTAGCGTCGCTGTACTTAATCTCCATGTCTAGTCTGCTTACGCTTTCAATGGTGAGATTACCATATTTAATCTCCATGCGTAAAGATTGTATATCCTGTATATCCAGATTGGAATATTTGCTGTCTATCGTTAAATCTTTAGCGTTGCGAATCTTGGCGGTTCCTACGTAGCCCAGATCCAGTTGGGCGTCCTGCAGATTTCCTACCTCGATGTTACCATATTTGGCCTCTATCATTGCGTTGGCTGTGAAATTACCCGCATTCAGGTTGCCGTATTTTACATGGATATCCATGTTGCCGTTATTATCGCTTGGCAAGTTGATGTTTCCGTATTTCTGGTTCAAGTCTGCGGCGAGCTTAGGAGGCATCTGGATATAATAATTGATCGTCATGGACTCATTATTCGAATTGCTATTCATCTCCTTCTTTATCGTAGTGACCGCTGAGACAATACCACCTATCTTCTTGGTCTCGATTTGGATACGGTCCAAGTTCTCTTGAGCACGTTCCTCGCTGCGAGCCTTACATTCTACCTCAACCCGTATAGCTACCGTATTCTGATTCCAGTGGGTAACGGTGATGTTTCCATAACGGTTTTCTACTTGGAGACGATCACCGGCGCTTACGCTGTAGGATTGGGATATCTCTTTTTTCTTGATCTTCTCTTGTGGCCTAGCTATTGCCGATAGATTGCATAGCAGCAATACGAAAGTCAGCAATACGGCGGGACTCAATTTTACGTGTGTCGTGTTCATGATTGATATGTATTAATTGTTATTACTATTTCTGGTTATCCGTGACTTGTTCCATTTGCTTAAGCATCAGCGTGAGGCCCTCCAAGCTATTGCTGTAATGTTGGGTCATGGCGAAAAGACCGTCGTTGGAACAAGGCAAGGTAGGGAGTATCGTTTCCTCGAACATATAATTATCCGTGAGGATCCGTTTGCTCTCTTGCAATAACTCCTCCGCTCCCGGTGTCCGGTCCTGTTTATACAACTTCTTCATTTGCGCCAATACGTCGTTCATTTGCATATTGTAATATAGGCGTAGTTCCTCGATCTCCTCTTGGGTCTCGCAGGTCTGGGCCGTGGTCTTTTGCGCGGGTTCCGGCAGACCGGTCCCTCCCGGCAAGCGGAATAAGAGCAACAAAGCGATAGAGGCAGCTATGGCAAAGACCGAAAGGCTGTATAAGGCCGCACGGTTCTTCCGTGGCTTCGGCAGCTTTTGCTCGAAACGTTCGAAGTGGCCTTCGGGAAGTATCTCATCTTCCTCGAATGCGTCACGGTTCGCGTCTATGAAATTCTTTAGTTTATCCATGTTTAATTGGCTGCTATAATGTCTAACAATTTCCGCTTGGCGCGTAGGTACTGGCTACGGACGCTTGGCGGTTGAATTTTCAGGATAGAGGCGATCTCTTCCATATCATATCCCTCAAAGAGGTAAAGCGAGAGGATTATGCGGTAGCCTGCCGGCAACTTCTTGGTAGCTTCCTTTATCTGTGCCACGGAATATTGGATTTCTTTCTCGTCCGGTCCGTCCGTTTCCGGTTCGGCCAGATTGTCGGAAAGCTCCTCTTGGTCCGGTGCTTGGCGGCGTACATAATCGATGGCCGTATGGATGGCGATGCGATGCATCCATGCCTCAAAGCATTGCCCGTCATGATATTGGTCCAAGCGTGTGAAGATCTTGAGGAACGAGTCCTGCATGGCTTCTTCCGCCTCGGATGAGTTGCCTACGATACGCAAGCAGGCTATATACAATCGCTGTGCGTATTGTTTGTACAACTTCAGTTGCGAGCTCCGGTCTCCCCGGCGGCAACCCTCGATCAGATGTTCGGTTACTTTGTCCATTTGTTTATATAAACGAGAGTGATGCCTTGACCGTTGCATCTTGTAGCGTAAAAATACAAAAAAAAGAAAGGCATCATCTCGACGCCTCTCCTCCTGAACTAAATGATAAAAATAAAAGTTATGTGGGAAGGTTTATTTCATGTCTGTTATATTGGAGATACTATCGTTCGTATAGCCTTGCGAAGTATCCTCCATTTTGGTCTTATCCGAATTATATTTTAATTTATAAGCCTGTTTTCCTTCGGAAGTCCAATAGTTTACGACAAGATCGACCGTCTCTCCTTTGGTATCCGGCAAGGAAGACAAATTGAACGCCACACGTCCGGCCCCGATCGTATATTGGGGATCATCGTAAGCGTTATGCCTAAACTCCAGCGTATAAGGATCATTCTCGGCATCCGGTTGGATCAGGTTGATAAAGTGGGCGGTCTTGCCTCCCCAGAGTGTCTCGAAATAGATATTCAAATATCCGTCTCCGATCCACATATTATTGTTATAAATACTTACCGGGTCCGTACCATAGATAGAATCATTAGCCGCTCCCTCGTTCTTAGCGATGGATTTCGTAAGGATGTTATGGATCGCGTTCACCTTGATATAGTGGGAGAAACCTCCTAGGTTACTTTGGGTGGAATCCGCCAATATCGTGAAGTTAACCAAGGCACGTTGGTTAGGCTTCGGCTGATAGTTCGGATAGTTCGTGGCGGCGGGCCATAGCTTATCCCCGTCATCCAGCCGTAAGTAATATACGTTATTGCCTTCCGGTACTACGGTAGCGACCGCTATCCAGATATCACCTAAAGAATACGAGTTATCGTCATCTAAGCAAGAGGGTAGGGTGAGGGATACTAAAGCGATCCCGATAACCAATAAAAAAGCTCTCAACGTCTTCATTCCTTTTGTTTCTTAAAAAGTTCACATTTCATCGTTCTATGAAGAAAGATGTAAGTTCGGGGTGAAATGCTGCAAAAGACGTTAATAAAAGATGTTAAGAACCAAGGGATTCAACGATTAGCCGTGCCGTACGCTTTGAAGCCCCGGGCATTCCTAGCGTATGGATAATCTTGTCGTATCCGTCTAGCATTCGTTTTCGATAGGCTGGATCTTGTAGGATGCGTCCTAGCTCGTCTTGTATTTGCGATTCGGAGAAGCGGGCTCCGAATAGTTCTTGTACGATCTCCCGTCCCCCGATCAGGTTCACGAGGGATATGTATTTCGTATGGAAGAAATGCTTGAAAATAAAGCTGGCCAACTGTCCGGCTACGACGTAGTAGCAAACGACTTGCGGAACCCGGAACAGGGCGGTTTCCAAGGTTGCCGTGCCGGAGGTTACCAAGGCGGCGGCACTATGTTGTAGCAAGGGATAGGTTTTACCAAACACGATCTTGGCAGGATAAGAGCCTATGTATTCTTGATAGTAGGCAGGATCGATGCCTGGTGCTCCGGCTATTACCGGCTGGTAGTCGGGATATGCGGAGGCTACTTTCAGCATGGTCGGTAAATTATCCTTGATCTCTTGTTTGCGGCTACCGGATAGCAAGGCGAGGATAGGCTTGTTGGCCAATCCTTCCTCTTTGATAAATGTATCTTTGGGGATCGCTTGATGCTCCTTGTAATAGGCTACGGAGTCTACAGAAGGATTTCCTACGTAATCTACCGAATAATTAAGCTTCCGGAAAAACTCGGTCTCGAACGGCAGGATGCAGAACATACGATCTACATAACGCCGGAAGTCCCTGATGCGGTATTGTTTCCAGGCCCATATCTTGGGGGATATATAGTAATATACCGGGAGACCCAATTGGGTTTTCACATATTTGGCGATCTTCAGGTTGAATCCCGGGTAGTCAATTAAGATGACGACATCTGGTTGATAGCGGCGGATATCCTCTTGGCACGTCTTCATGTTATTTAAGATGGTGCGCAAGTTCAGCAATACCGGGATAAAGCCCATGAACGCCATTTCCCGGTAATGTTTGACAAGGGTTCCTCCGACGGCTCTCATCAGATCGCCGCCCAGAAAGCGGAACTCGGCCTTCGGGTCATTCTCTTTCAGGGCTGCCATCAAATTCGAGGCGTGCAGGTCTCCGGAGGCTTCTCCGGCTATCAGGTAATACTTCATGAATTGAAAATTGAGAATTGAGAATTAAAGGATCCAGTTGTTTAGGGTGGCCATGAAGTCGTAGTCCGTAACGTCAATCTTGCAGGGGACTAGGGAGGCGTATCCGCTGTCCAGCGCAAGCATATCATTGTCCGGGTGGATGGGTTTGGCGCTTTCGAAAGCTCCTGTCAACCAGAATACGGGCTCTCCGCTGGCGTTCTCGGAACGCTTGAATTCACGTACCCAACGGCCATCCGCTTGGCGACAAACTTTCAACCCTTTCACTTGCGGTAGCTTCGGCACGTTGAGGTTTAAGTAGGTTCCGTGCGGTAAGCCTTCTTTTAATACCCGGCGTGCCAGCATACGTCCAAGACGGCAGCATTCGGAGAAGTCGGCATCGGCCGCATGGTCCAGTAAGGATACACCCATGGAAGGGACGTTGAAAATACATCCCTCGGCGGCGGCACCCATCGTTCCGGAATAATTTACGCAGATAGCCATATTCCCCCCGTGGTTGATACCGGAGACTAACAGATCGGGCTTGCGCTCCAAAACCTCATTAATCGCTAATTTAACGCAATCAACCGGTGTCCCGGTGCAACTATAGATGGTAAGTCCTTCCTCCTTTTTCAACAAGGTATACTTGATAGGAACTAAAGATGTAATGGCACTACCCATCCCGGAACGAGGTCCATCGGGAGCGAATACCACCAAATCGCCTAGATCTTTCAGGCACTCAATCAATTCGTTAATACCTTTGGCCCATACGCCATCATCATTCGTGATCAGAATCAACGGTCTCTCGTTTGTCATATCGTTTTATCCTTATAGTTGTCGTACAAAGGTAACAATAATTTGCGAACAATGGTTGGGGTGTGAGGGATGGGAGTTGTCCTTTCGCCTAATCAGTTGTTGATCAAGCGAAAGGTCTCAGATTATTATAGTTTCTCTATTTCTTCTATGGAGAGGCCGGTGGCAAAGGCGATTTGCTCTATACTAACTCCTAATTTCTTAAGATTAAGTGCTATGGAGTGTTTCTCTTCCTGTCGTCCTTCTGCTTTTCCTTCTGCTTTTCCTTTTTGCAAACCTTCTTGCAATCCTTTTTCCATCCCTTTTTTCATGCCTTTCTCGACGGCGAAGTCCAAGGTGTTGTAATAATCATTATACATCTTCCACTCCGCCTCGTACTGCGCCCGTTGTTTGGGGGTGAGGTTCGCCATGGATCCGATGCGTTCCAACCGCTCGAATATGGCCTTGCGTGCCTTGAATGGCATTCTGTCTAATGTGTCCATATGCTTTAGTACATAAATCCAACGTTCAAAATCGGTCTCGCATTCTTCCTCCTCTTTGTTGAATCGGGGAAGCTCAATATAGATCTGGCGGAACTTGGGGTTGAATACCTGTCCGTTCTCTCGGTCCGCTAGCACGATGTCCCTTCGGAACTTTCCTTCGTTCCTGTTATTGTTTGGCCTGTTCTCCTCGTCTAGCGGGAAGTTCAAGAAAAAAACACCGTACACGGCCGCCAGCTCATAGTCCCATGTTCCCTTTATCCCCTGTTCCACCACCGAGTGCGAGAGGTAATACAAGGCCCTGTCCTTGAAGTGGGGCTGTTCCCTGTTCTGCATCTCGATTATGATCCGTTCGCCCTTGTCGGTCTCGCAATGAATGTCAAAGATGACTTTCCTTCCTTGCTCTGTCTCGGGCAATCGCTCATTGTTCATGATTCTCAAGTCCATGATCGTATGCTCCCCTTCGAGGAGGTCGTTCAGGAACTCGATTAGTATGTCCTTGTCCATTTCCCTACCGAATATGTGCTTGAAGCCGAAATCGGTGAAGGGATTGATAAATTTTCCCATAGTGTTTATAGGTTTTAGTGATTAATAATGAATAATAGTATAATGAGACGGGGCATCCTGTCTTCCGGTTGTAAAGATACTACTTTTTTAATAGGATAGGCATCGTTTTAGCTTTTAAGAAAACACGTACGAGTTTTTTCGGAAACACGTACATGTTTTTCGAAAAACTCGTACGTGTTTTTTGAGAGGCATAATGTAACTACTTCAAATACCGGATCAGCCGATAAATCGTGGGGATAATTTTCCTGAATGTATATTCCACCAAGGGATAGTATGGCCAGGCACTACATGATCTGATCATTTCACATTCGTGAAGAGATCTTTTCACCTACGTGATACAATCGTTTCGCATAGGTGAAAAGATTGTATCACAACCGTGAAACGATTTCATGGGCAGATAGAGCAAGCTACTGCCGATAATGTTTGTATTAAATAGAAAGGCTCAACGGTAACAACTCTTCGTAGGCATCTCTGCGCTCCCTTTCACATCCTTCACAACATATCACTGACATAAAGCAAGTTGACCGACGTGAAACGTGTGATAAACAAATTAAAGTGTAGATAAAAGTACATTGCGAGATTATCCCCACTATTTATCGGGGGAGCCTGAAAAAGTCGATTCTCCGGGAGTTAAGAATACAAAATGTCAAAGTGTTACTTTGATATAGATATACAATGTACGCATGTACATTAGTATATGATAGTAAAGTTTGTATGATTAGTAAATATTTTTCTAGTATAGAAACGACTAGTTTAAACGATCGATTCTTTTAGTCATTTGCAAAGGTACGCGTTTCTTCGATACTTGCAACCCTTCCAGACGATTTTTTTATCGCTTATTCTCTTTCTTATCAATAGGATAGGTTATCCTTCACGAAACAAGCGATTCCTTCAACGAACCTCCCGTTTCGATGCTCAAAAAACGCAAGATTTAGACGATCGTTTAGACTAGTCGTTTTTAATGGCAAACGACGATTTTCAATTAGTCTAACAGGTTGATTATCTTAATAAACACTAGTATTAATATTAATTTATTTATTATGAACAAAAAGTTTTCTACTCTTTTGGCAGGTGCTGCGCTTGTTGCTGCGGTATCTGCTAATGCGCAGAATCTTGCTGATGTTAAGGACGGAGTGGCTCTTGACATTAACAAAAGTGCACAAGCTTTGCCTACGTATGACAAAGATACCAAGGGCGGCCTTTATCAATTGAGAGATGCGAATGATCAGATCTTGATGATGAAGGAAGTGAATGGCGAATATTCATTGGTCGCAATGAGTGCCAATGATAAGGATTTCGTTTTGAAAAATACGTTATGGTGTGTGACTACTCAGCCGTATAGTCAAGGTCAAGCGGTAAAATTCGATTTCATGAACAAGGGTACTGGCATGATGTTGGATATCGCTATGGGTGATGATCTGAAAAGTGCGGATGGTAAGAAGGGCTATTGGTGGAAGCCTATAATCGGTGGTGAGATCTCTGGTTGGGCCTTCTCTTCTGTATTGAATAAGTTGGAGAAGAATGTTCCTTTGTATTCTCACTTTAGCACAGACTCTGTTATTGGTTTGTTGAACGATAACGGAACTATCAAGGTCGCTAAATATGCCTTGAATGATGTAAAGGTAGATCCTACAGCTGCTACAGACGTTACAGATCTTTCAAACCTTTCAGCTGAAGCGAAGAATACGTTCTCTGGCTTTACTTTGTATCAAGCAGAAGATATCGTATTAGATGCGGATCAATTGAATAAGATTTTCGATTTGCAGGATGCTGATGCGGGTGTTAAATTGAATTTCTCTCCGGATGTTAAGGGTACCAGCTTAAAGAATCCGTTCAACGAGAAGGAATTTATCGCTGAATCTACAGGTGATAACAAGTATTACGATGTGAATGCTAACAGTACTGCGACTTTGACAAATGGCGAATGGCGAATGGCTTTATGTGACACGTAAGAACGATGATAATAAGGACACTTATTTGAAGGTCGATACAGCTTATACAAATGAGACCGGTGCCAAGTTCTTGGCTTATGGCTGGACTGGTCCTAGCAAAACACAAGAGGCTATTGATCGCTTAGGGGATTTACAAGATCAACATAAGTTCTTATTTGTTTATTCTCCTAGCAAAGATGAATTGAAGATCTATGTAAAAAAGATCACTTGGAGAGGTGATGATGATAAGGTAAAATATTGGAAAGAGATTTATCAAAAGACAGACAACCAAAGAAATAACTGGCGTGTGTCTTTGCAAGATTTGATCAAGGATGAGACTCGTATCTTGACCGTTGATTATTCCAAACAGAATACAACCATCAAATTAGGTTATGGTGGTTGCGAGGCTGATCAATCAAAGACCTCTGTTAAGGATGGTGTTTACTACATCATGAACAAGAAGGGTGAGTACTTAGCTTCTCCGATCTATGAGAATGGCGTGATTCGTTGGACTACCGTGAATGCTGATGAGCAAAATGTAGCTCATATGCCAGCCTATCAATGGGTTGTTTTGAAGACAAACGCTAAAGATCAGAATAATCTGTCTTCAGTAATAGCTACTAACCGTGAGTTTGATGATGCGAAAGGAACATTTAGTTTGTATAAGAATGCTGATACGGAATATGTATATACAAAAAGCAATGTAGAATTAACACAAGATGGTGTTTCTTCTAAATTTACAGTAGCAGCGAAGAGTGACTTACGTTTTGTAGAGGTTCCGGCCGAGGCTGTATCTGATTCTTTGTTAGGTTATAAGAACTTAACGAACGATGAGTTGAAGGTTAATAAATATACATTTAATTACTGGCATCCGTATGCGACGGATAAATACATCGCTAAGTCTTCTAAAGACTCAACTTTGACAGTTAATGTTGGTGTATCTGCCTTTAATGTAGATACTGCTAAGAGAAGTGCAAACAGCTCTGTATATGCGGTAGAGAAGTTTGGTTTCAAGGTAGAGAAAGAACATCAAGATCGTATCAAAGGCTTGAAACAACTTTATAGAACGGCTTATGTAGTGAAATTAAATGGTATTGGCTTAGCTATCAATAAAGAGGATAAGTTCAATGTACCTACTCATAACGATTATCGGACTACAGGCGAGAATAAGGTGGTTACTCCGTTCTTCTTCAAGGAGAATAATGAGATCAAAGAAACGGGTAAGTGTTATTATGCGATCTTGTCTACTGAAAAAGACACTAAAGATGTAAACGATGTACATTATTCAATTTCAGATGACAACAAGGCTGGTGTATCTGACTATGATGGCTCTGCTACATTGAAATCTCAAGTATTGAAAGAATCCAGAACATCCGCATTCGCTATCGAACCGGATGAGACTCCACTGTACCGTCGTTTCAATTCTCTTGAGCTTGAAGGTAATGAAGGTGACAAGGCTGATACATTACGTTTCATCGAGAAATATCGTAAAGAGTACTTGCAAGTTGAGAACAACAAGAATTTCATGAATGGTGATATCGATTTCTTAGGTATCTACACTCCGGATAAGACGGAAGATGGCTTGTCATTCATCGTTGATACGGCATGGGTAAATCGTGGCGCTGGTAATATCAAACCTCAGTATTTGATCTCAATCGATCGTAACGACTTCGAGGGTACACCGGGTGTTGCTTGTACATATACTCATAATCACTATGACAATGAAGGTAACAAGGTAGACGCAGCGCACTGTTCACATGCTACTCCGGCTATCCCCGGTTTCGAGAGAGGTAAGTATTTGATCAACTTCCATGATTTCGCTTTGAAACATGATAAGGCTAATACTTCCGATGCGAAGAAAGACGCCGCTTATATGTGGAAGAAATATGATCGTGCCGGTTTCGTAGAGGCTGTTCGTGTAGCTGATACATTGTTCATCTTGAGAGACGAATTCAAGAACTTGAAGAATGAGGAGATCACGATTGAGGCTTTAAATAAGGCTGAGGAAGCAGCTTGGGCTGCCGCTAAGAAGGCTGGTGTAAGCAAGGATAACTTCGTATCTTACAAATATGTTTTATCTGGTGACAACCACAAGTATGTGACTTGGTCAATGCGTTTCGTTAACAGAAATGCTGCCGCTAATGAGGTTGAGGCTGATAGATCATTCTTGTTCGAATCAATGCAGGCAGATGGTCTTGACATCGCTCCTACAAAAGCTGCTTGGTTGAAAATGCAGAATGGTTGCTTGGTATTGTCTGATAAAGATGATTCTAAGTTTGACGAAACTGCTACCGGTGGTGATGACGCTTTAATCTTCAACGTAGAGCAAGGTGACGATATCGCTACAGATAACGAGACAATCGATGCTGTAGAAGGTGTTTCCATCACAACTGATAATGGTACTGTAACTATCCAAGGCGCTGCTGGTAAATCAGTAGTTATCTCTAACATCTTAGGTAAGGTAGTCGCTGAGACAGTTCTTACATCTGATAACGCAACAATTGCCGTACCTGCCGGTATCGTAGCTGTAGCTGTTGATGGTGAGGAAGCTGTTAAAGTGGTTGTTAAATAATTAAACAAATAGATAGGTCAAGAGATGGGAGAATCCCCCATCTCTTCCTTTAAGAAGATATTTATAATTCTGAAATTCCCGTGTGGAGATAGATTCTTCAAGTACACCGCGATGGTAGAACATGCGGGAGTATTAATACTAAAGTAATAAATTAAAAGCTCAGGTCACGAGAACTTCTGTGAAGAAATGTCGTGACCTTTTTTTGTACTCTTAAATCTCGTGCTATGCTTATATCTACTCAAGAAACATTGATCTATAAATCAATTAGTCCGGAAGACATTTATTGTTATACTCCCGGAATCACCGTGACTTCGACGGGACGCTTGGTCGTGACTTTCGACTTGGGCGGCAAGGGGGTAAAAGAAATCTATGCTTCTTCGCAGCTGTATACGGAAAGGACAAGACGGTTAGGTATCGGTAAGATTTTTGTATCGGACGACCAAGGCGCTAGTTGGTGTTTTATCTCGGATTTTAATTTTTGGCATGCCCGCCCTTTTTGTATAGGGGAAAAGATATATATCATAGGAAACGCAGGCGATTTATGTATTATATGCTCGGAAGATGATGGGAATACGTGGAGCGTTCCCTCGTTTCTCTCCCAAGGTGAGAAATGGCATTCTTCTGCCTGTAATGTTCTTTTCGCTAACGAGCGGGTTTACTTGGCGATGGAACAGCGTTTTTATAACTCGGAGATAGAAGGCTGGAATGTGGCGGGTTTGAGCCCTACCTTGCTATCTTGCTCTATTCACGATGATTTACTGGATGCGTCTTCTTGGCGACGTTCCGATCCTTTTGTTTTCAGGGATAAAGTACATTTCCCGGAAGGGGTTGGCATTCCTTTTTACGAGTCATTGACCAATAAGCCGCTAGAATTGGCTCCCGGTCGTTTTAATGCGCCCACTGGATGGCTGGAGGCTCAAGTGGTTCAAATAAAGGATAAACATCATATTTGGTATGATCCGGAGGGGAAAACGTTCCATATGTTTCTTCGTGCGCATACCGGAGGGATTGGATACGCTTGTTTATTAAAAGTGAGGGAAGATAAGAACGGCCAGATGGTAACCGGCTTTCAAGAGACTCCTTCCGGACAGACCTTGCTTTTCTTGCCCTTTCCCGGTGGTCATTTGAAATTCTTTATAGTGTATGATGAGATATCCCGGTTGTATTGGATGGCATCCAATCAATCTTTCGATTCTATGCGGACGATAAGCTCATTACCTGAGACTTCCCGGTATGGACTCCCGAATAATGAGAGGCATCGTTTACAATTATTATTCTCGAAGAATTGTGTGGACTGGTGTATGGCTGGGATGATCGCTTGCCAAGGGAATGAATTATATTCAAGAAATTATCCTTCGTTATGTATCGTAGGTGAGGATATGCACGTGGTTTGCCGTGCGGCGGATGATCATACAAAGGACCCTCAATACTCTGATTGTATTACATATTATAAAATTAAACGGTTTAGAATGTTAATCTATTAAATGAAGTGATTATGGAAAAAGTACTGATTGTAATACCGGCTCGATATGGTTCAAGCCGGTTGCCGGGTAAGCCTTTGGTTAAGATTAAAGGTATAGAGATGATAAAACGGGTCTCGGATATAGCGGATTTTGTATGTCGCAAAAATGAGTCTTGTTCTTATTTGGTAGCTACGGATGATGAGCGCATCGTCTCGTTTTGCGAATCCCGGGAGATTCCGGTGATGA
Organism: Parabacteroides sp. AT13; assembly: GCF_002272965.1. Lineage (NCBI taxonomy): Bacteria > Pseudomonadati > Bacteroidota > Bacteroidia > Bacteroidales > Tannerellaceae > Parabacteroides > Parabacteroides sp. AT13. Next base: position 2,294,200 of record NZ_NQMH01000001.1, read on the forward strand.
TGACTTCCACGAATTGTAAAAGTGGTACGGAACGTTGCTATGAGGCGGCAAGGAAACAGGACACCAATCCCGGACTGATAATAAATCTGCAAGGCGATAATCCCACGTGTCCTCCTTGGATCTTGCAAGATCTGATCGATACATGGAGAAAGGAGAAGGCGGATGTCCTTACCGCCTCGGTCTTGTTGGGATGGAGCGAATACGATCAATTACTGGCGATGAAAAAGGAAACCCCTTATTCTGGCACGACGGTATTGGTGGATCGGCTGGGATATGCCTTAGCTTTCTCGAAACAAACCATACCCGCTATCCGTAAGGAGGATCAGGCTAGGGATCTTTTGCCTAAAAGCCCTGTCAGGCGGCATGTGGGTTTATATGCGTATAGCGGTCGAGCCCTTGAGTCTTATTTCTCATTACCTCCGTCTGTGTATGAACGCTCTTATATAGAAGGATTGGAACAGATGCGTTTCTTAGAGAATGGTATCAAAATGAGGGTCGTAGACGTTGATTATCGGGGACGTGAGACAACAAGCGGGGTTGATTCCCCGGAAGATGTTAAACGGGTTGAGGAAATACTTGAGAAATATGGAGAGTTCGATCTTTCGTGACTTAGATGGAATCGTAGATTCTATTTTATTTCCTTACCATACTTTGGAGGAAGTTCTACCTCCTGGCTGTGAGGCTGGTCCGGTATGGATGGAATTTGCCTGTTGGGTAGACAGCCAAAAGGTGGATATACGGGCATCGGAATCACCCTTATTCTTGAATATATGTGGTATACCCGCATCCGGTAAATCGTATTGGGCGGTGAAATGGCTATCAGAGAATGGACCTTGTTTGCATATCGCTTTCGACGCTATCATGGAGGCATTATCCGGGTATCAAGCGGATTACTCGCTAGATAGGGAGAAAGCGTTCTTACGTTGGGAACTTCCTGCTCGTTTTTTAGGTTACCGTCTTCTTTTGTTGGGATTGAGGAATGGGTGGCCTATTTTATTTGAACATAGTAATGCGTTGAGAGAACATGTGGATTTGTATAAGAAGATAAAGAGTCTTGGATATCGGATTCATATGGTGTGCATCGATGCGACACCAGAAATGGTTATCAAAAGATTGGCTCGGAGGAATCGTTTTTTCCCGGAGGAGCAAGTAAAAAAACGTTGGGATTGCTTGATAGATTTGTTACCTGAATATCAAAAAATAGTAGATGACTTTAAATTAATACAACCATGGAAAAATGTAGAAAACTTGTGATCGTACGGCATGGTAATACGTTTCGTGCGGGAGAGACTCCGACTCGGGTTGGAGCTAGAACTGATTTGCCTCTGGTAGAGGAGGAACGAGCTAGATCTGCGGGACGTTATTTACGTGAAAAGGGGATTGTGATCGACAAGGTGATTTCGGCCCCCTTAAAACGCACATTGGAGACCGCTAACTATATCTTGGAGGAAATGAATGTGGATTTGCCTATCATTCAAGACTTACGTCTTAAAGAGATTGATTATGGGCCGGATGAGAATATGGTAGAAGATCATGTAATAAAACGTTTGGGATCTCTCTATTTAGAAAAGGAGGGAATGGACCGGAAAGACCTAACGGAAGATCGGATCGTGGAGAGTGGACTTTCCGTGATCGCCCAATGGAATGAGAAGGCCGTGGTACCGTTAGGATGGAACGTAGATGTAGAGAAACTGATAAGCGGTTGGCAGGATTTGGCGGCTAGTATACCTGATGGTGAGACTTGGCTGCTAGTATCTTCCAATGGAGTGATGCGTTTCTCCCCCTATATTCTGGGGAATTATGAGGATTTCTGTGCGACTCATGATATTAAGGTTCCGACAGGTGGGGTTTGTATATTCGATTGTGTGGGTGATCATTGGAGGTGTACGGATTGGGGAATAAAGGCTTATAAACTTTTTAAATGATAAATCATGGAAGATATATGGAATATAACAGCTTTGGTAGTTAGTGTATTAAGTGTGCTTTTGTCTCTTTATGCTTTAAGACAGGCTACCACTAAAAATACCTCGGATATGTATCTGTTCTTTATCTCGCAATATGCGAAGGAGGACATGAAATTGGCTTTACGTAAATTGAAAGATATAAAGCGGGGGGTATATCGGTTGGAACAATGGGAGAGTGATATGAAAAATAATTTGCCGAAAGCCTTTGAGTATGACGAGGCGAGACGTTTGGTGAAATATTTTTATGATACTTTAGCCTATATGAAGTTGGAGAAACTAATAGAGGCTCGTTTCGTAAGATTGATTTGCTTGAAGAAAGGGGCATGGCTTTATCTGGACACAGTCGAAGCCATGGAAAAATTTTTTGACAGTGGCTATGATAAAAAGCCATATGCGGTTATTCGGGATGTATGCGAAAATTTACGAAAGGAAGGGTGTTGTCCTCCTTAGTTCATTATTTTCGGCTTTTGGTGATTTAATAAAGCCTTGATCGAAGAAACGATCGGGGCTTTTATATTTATTTCTTAATTTGCCATGACAATATTCCGCAAGTCGAAACCGAATTGAATATACTCATCCTCAGTGATTTGCCTCTCTGTTGTCAGGATGATTAACGCATGCCCTCGATAGTTGTTTCTGTAAGGGGGATGGAAATGGTTGTAACGGTTTTCGAAGAAGCCGCATTTTTTATAGAACTTTAATCGCTTGGAGGAAATTTCATCCGTAATAGGATCGATCTCTAATAAGATGATCTTATTCAGGCGTTTATTAAAATCCTCCAGCAATAAACCGCCGTATCCTTGTCCCCTAAAGTTCTCATGAATGGCGAAATGTTCGATATATACATAGGTGCTAAAATCCCAGTATGAGATAAAGCCGATAAAGAGGTTATCTTTCAGATAAACCACTAGATGATAGTTGGGAGATTGGAAGGCCTGTTCTTGTTGTTCTTCTGTTCGTTGCTCAAATAGAGGGAAACTTGCCGTATATATTTGCTCAAAGGTAGGATAGAGAGGATCTTGCTTTCGCATTATTTCTAGTATGTCCATATGACTTCGCTTTATTTTGATGCGAAGATAATAATCTAAAAACATTGTCATGTCATATTAAAGCTTTATTTTTGGATGATCTTATAATTAAGATATTGTATACGATGATAGCGTGGTTTCGTTATATATGTTTAATTGTTAGCCTTATAATCACTATGCCGGAATTACTTTCGGCACAACGTCTGGTTTCTCAACGTCAAGAGGATGTAGAGGCCGGTCTTTTATATAACGAGAGCGTCTACATCCTATCTAATTATTCTTGTCTATCCTCCAATTCCCCGGAAAAACTTTCTTTGGACGAGTTGTTGCGGAAGCAGATCGAAGGCTTTTATTTCTATTTGAAGCGGGATACGGAGACAAATGTATTGTTACTAAGGAAACCTGATGGTACGTTTACCCCTTTTAGTGAGTCATTGGAAGCCATTAAGACGGCCTTGGATGCGGACTCCACTAAGGTTATGACGCTTTTCCTTGATTTCTATGTAGAGACGGAGCTGGAATCCTCTTTTAAGGAAATAGGCTTGATGGAGTATGTACTTGAGTATGATACGAAAAACGGATGGCCATCCCTGAAGGATATGTTGAGTTCCGGAAAGCGACTGGTCGTTTTCGAGGTTCAGAAACATTTGAACAGTCCTTCATGGTTGCATAATATGAGGGATTTCGTGGAGCATACGGACGCTGATTGGGGCAACCAACCGGAAGGGGTTGAGAGTTTTGATGAGCGGCTGAAAAAAAATTTGTCTTTATTTACCGGATATAAGTTCTTGGAGACTTCCCGGGGGAATAGCAATGATATCTCGGCTTTAGCCCGGCAGACGCCCTATTTAATTGAATCGTTTAAAAGAGCGTGGATCCGGGATGGAAGGGTTCCCAATTTTATCTTGGTAGATAAGTATTACGCGTGGTTGGATGTCTCGTTGGTTACTTTTCGGAATTTCGATATCATCTACGGCGCGGTTACGAATAACAATGAGCTGCTTAACTACGTGAATTGGGATGGGATGTCTAATTATACGACGGGTAAATATTGCTTTCCGCTAGAGCCCGGGGCCGAGTTGATGCTTTCCCCGATCTCTCCGGGCTATAGGATAGAGCCGGCTACGGTTTATGTCTCCGGTACCCAAAGGAAGGCTTTCGCTAGCGATTTTAAGGCTAGACCTTTGCGGATTGACGAGGATATAGAGATTTATTTACCGTTTGAGGGCGATGAGAAAGATGGTTCGTCCAATCATAATCTCACGGTATCTAGGAATGTCGAGTTTATTCAGGACCCTATACGGGGACAGGTCGCTTCCTTGGAGAATCAGGCCCGTGTGGATTTACCGACCGCTTCGGAACTTCATATGCGGGATCATGATTTCACTGTCGGCGTTTGGTTGAAAATACCTAAGTACCTGCCGGAGAAGGAGGATTATTGTATTCTGGGAGCTAAGAACAGTACTTATCAACAAGCGTTGCATCTGTTGATACGGAACCGGAAATCGTATATGGGATTCTTTAACAACGATCTGGTTGGTAACACGGAGATCGAGCCGGGCAAATGGTACAATGTCGTATGGCGGTATAATAAAAGGAATGGGGAGCAGGCTATATTCGTGAATGGAAAACTGGACGCGATCTCTTTTGATCGTCCGGCTTATCTGGGTAGTGATAGCTTATATGTCGGTTTCGTGAATTTCAGCCAGTCCTCGAATTTCGTGGGTGTGCTGGATAATCTTTGTATTTGGTCTCGTGTGTTGAGCGATAAGGAGATATTGGGATTGAGCAACCAGTTATTAGATTTACATATATCGAATGCGATTACTTGGTTGGATATCCTTGGAATTGGGTTGATTTTGATGGCTTTGGTCTCGATAGCTTATCTAGGCTATCGGAAGGTGAAAGAAAAACCAAGGCAGGATGAGGCTGATGCGGGAACGGTCGCGGAGGAGGGAATCGAGGAAGGAATCGAGGAGCCGGATCGTTCTTCGCGAGAGATGCCGGAGGAGATTGAGGAGGTTCCGGTTCTGCGCAATTATATCCGATTGTTTGGAGAGTTCTATGTGTTGGACCGGGATGGAAATGATATAACCTCTCTATTTACTCCCAAGTTGAAACAGCTGTTCCTCTTGATTATGCTTCACTCTTCCCGCGGACGTTTCGGGATATCGAGCAAGGACTTGACACGGATGATTTGGGGGAATGACAACCCCTCGAAAAGTACGAAGAGCCTTCGAAGCGTATCTATATTGAAACTCCGGAAGATATTGGAACGTATCGATACGGTTGAGGTTCTATTTAACGCGAATCGATATATTCTCCAGCTTTCGGAAGATGTCTATTGCGATTATTTGGCTTGTTTGGATTGGCTGAAAGATAAACGGGTACGGACTCAGCCGGACTTTGAATATTTCTATGATATTATCAGCAAAGGAGAAGTGTTCAAAGGGGAATCGTTTGATTGGATGGATGATTTTAAAAGTTATATCTGTAATAGTACGGTGGATGTCTTGTCTCGCTTTATCGACACTTACTCGATCGAGGATGAGGCGGATCGGGTGATCCAGATAGCAGACCAGATCCTTCTGAACGATCCTTGCAACGAGGAGGCTTTGCTCTATAAGATCAAAGCCTTGATTTACCAGAACAACTTTAAATTGGCCCGTTATGTGTACGACCGCTTTTGCGCTTTATACCAAGAGATGTATGGCGAGGCTTTCCCCTCTTCTTTTGAGCAGGTCGTACCGTCTCCGCTGATGAGTCAGCAATCTCCCCAGTAAGTATTATAGTGTGCCTGCTCATTGGCAGGACTGTGCCATTGCTATTGTCACACCTGTGCCATCGTTGTGGCAAGACCGTGCCACCGTTATGGCATGCCTGTGCCATCCGTGTGGCACTCCTCTGCCATTACAGTGGCAAATGTATGCGCCCCACTGATAGCGATCCTTTCGAATAGAGAGGCAGGTGCTATGCCTCTGACTTATCGAAGATTTTTATAAATATTTCTTGATTTATTTATGTCGCTGTTATTGCGTGAATTATGCTTTGTGAGGATATGAAATTTGCCTTAAATTAGCCCTAGGTTAATGCCTTGTTTAGCGTTCGTTAACTCATGGTTTACTGCTCCTCCCTATATTCGCTCTCGTTGTTTCGCACGAGGAAGCGAAGTTGTGTTTTACTATATATATTTTTTTTTCGACTTTAAATTTAATACTATGAGTAACACTATGTCTGACAAGAATTCGGTGAACTTCACACGTAGGGAGTTCTTAGGTACAGTAGCTGCAGCGGCGGCGTTTACAATCGTACCTCGTTCCGTTTTGGGTGGACCGGGCTATACGGCACCTAGCGATATGGTCAATTTGGCCGGTATCGGTGTGGGTAGCCAAGGTGGTGGCGATATACAGAATATCGCTACTCCGGATGTACCAATTAAAAGGAGACCTTTTGGTGGAGGCGGTATGCTGATGCAACCTTATGCGGGCATCCAGCCACCCAGACGGGAACGAAGAGCGTCGGATAATCCTGTGCAAATGGGAGATGCGGAGAAACAATCGTTTAAGCATGCGAATATTTATGCGCTATGTGATGTAGACCACGATTACTCCGGACATATCTTAGCGGGATACCCGAAAGCGAAGAAGTATACCGATTTCCGGGAAATGATCGACAAGGAGAAAGAGATCGATGCGGTATTGATCGGTACTCCGGACCACACCCATGCGGTTATTGCCGCTTATGCGATGAAAGCTGGTAAGCATGTATTTGTAGAGAAGCCGATGGCTAAGACGATTTATGAGACCCGTTTTTTGAGGGATCTGGCAAAGCAAACCGGTGTTGTTACCCAGATGGGTAACCAAGGGCATAATATTGAAGGAACTATGCAGACGGTCGAATGGATCCAAGGTGGCGTGATCGGAGACGTAAGGGAAGTTCATTTGTGGACAAACCGTCCGATGTGGCGCCAAGGTTATTTTGATCGTCCGGCGGGAGTGGATATACCGTCTAATCTTAACTATGACGTGTGGTTGGGACCGGCTCCTGATAAACCTTATAATCCGGAGATGCTTCATTTCGCTTGGCGTGGATTATGGGATTACGGTACAGGCGCTATGGGGGATATGGGAGCCCATACCTTCGACGCTCCGATTTGGGCGCTTAATTTGGGTATGCCCACAAAAATACAAGCTACTTCCACCCCTTACAATAAGGACTATCTGCCACAATCGGAATGCGTGACGTATGAGTTCCCGGCTCGTGGGAATATGCCTCCGGTAAAGGTAACTTGGAGTGATGGGGGTATAAAACCGGCTCGTCCGGCGGAGTTGGAAGCGAACCGCCAGTTAAGGGAAGCGCTTTATATAGGCGATAAAGGCCTGATCATGCATGGTACCCATGGAGCGGAGCCGCAACTGATACCGGAAAGACCGGGGTTCGTAGCTCCGGAGAAGACATTAAAGCGACCGAGTAATATTTATGTGGACTTTATCGAGGCGATAAAGGAAGGTCGCAAAGCCGCTAATGATTTTGAGGTATCCGCTAAATTGACGGAGATTATGTTGCTGACGAATATCGCTGTCGCCGCGCAACGGTTGGATCTTACGTTGGAATATGACGCAGAGAATATGAGAATCACGAATTGTCCGGAAGCGAACGATTATTTCCACTATGAGTATCGTAAAGGTTGGAGCCTGTAAGGGACTTTCTTCTAAGGGTTAAGATTAATTTATAAATTGAATGGTTATGAATAAAGATGTGAACAATGGTCAGTCCAGACGTGAGTTTCTAGGAAGATCGGTCGCTGCTTTGGCGGCCGCGTCTTTCCTTCCGAGTGCTTTCTCTTGTACGGGGAAGAGTGTGGCGGCTCCCGCTCCGGTTGATACGGCGGCGGAGGCAGGCAAGGTTAACTCGAAGTTCGGTGGCGTGCAAATCGGCACGATCACTTATAGTTGGCGTTCCATGCCGGGTGGATTGGAGAATATCATCAAGTATTGCCAAGAAGCGAATATCAGTTCCATTGAGTTGATGGGAGGTGATCTGGAAGCTTATTTAGGAGCTCCGGAGAATCCGATGATGAAATTCTTCCGTCGGCAAGCTTCTCAACCTGCGGCGAAACCGGGTGAGAAACCTGCGGCTCCTCGTCGGATGGGTCCCCCGAAGTTTACTCCGGAGCAGCAGGCTGAGATCGATAAATATAAGGAAGAGGTGAAAGCGTGGCGTCTCGGGCTGGATCTATCGAAGGTGGAAGGTGCCCGTAAGTTGTTGAGCGACGCTGGGATATCTGTGCATATCGTGAAAATGCAACCTTCCGGCATGGGATCGGACGAAGAGGTCGATTATGCCTTCAAGGTGGCCAAGGCCATGGGCGCTAAAGCCGTGACGGACGAGATTAATTTGGAGACGGCGAAAAGAGTCGCTCCATTTGCCGAGAAGCATGGGATGTATATGGCTTTCCATAATCATATGCAATATGCCGAAGAAGGCTTTAGTTGCGATCCGATCTTAGCGATCTCTCCTTCTATTATGTTGAATTTTGATGCGGGCCACTTCTTTGGCTCTACAGGTATCCATCCGAATGAGATGATCAAGAAATATCATGATCGGATCTATAGTATCCACTTGAAAGATAAGACGGGGCCTACGACAGGGGACCAGCCGAATACGAATCAAGTATGGGGACAAGGGGAGATGCCGTTGGAAGACGTGCTCTTGTTGATCAAACAAGAGAAATGGCCTATCTATTGCGATATAGAACTGGAATATGATATCAAGCCTTGGTCTGACTCCGTGAAAGAGGTAGGCACTTGCGTGAAATATGCTCGACAGATATTGATGTAGATTATAGAATGTTGTCTTTGGTATGTCATTAATGGGATGACGAAAAGGTCGGTTCCCGGTGGAGCCGACCCTTTATTTTTTATTTATTGATCTCTTTCAGCAAATTTGGTGCGCACTTAAAATGGACAATGGTTCTAGGGATCAACATTAAAGTCTCTCCGCTTTTCGGGTTTCTAGCCAACCTGCTTGTCTGTAAGCGGGGAGTATAAACACCGAAACCCTGTATACATACCTTTTCTCCGGCTCTCGTTTTCTCTAAGATGATGTTATTCAGTTCTTCCAATATGTACCGGATTTCTTCTTTGTCATTACCGACTCTTTTCGATAATTCCTCGATTAGCTGACTTTTATTCATATCGTATTATTTTTTGAGAAGTTTGTTCTTTGCTCTGTTGTTAAATATTTTTTCCTGTATTGCAAAGGCGATAAGCCCGTGTGCCTCCGAAAGAAGCGTCCCAACGAGGATTGGTTCGAGAACTGCGTCTTCTCAACAATCTCTTGGATATTCAAGGTGGAGTTGGTGAGTAATCCTTTTAATTCTAGGATCATATATTCCGTAATCCAATCTTTGGCGGATTTGCCGCTTACCTCCTTAACAACCATGGTCAAGTATTTAGGGGTGATGCATAGAGAGTTCGCGTAGAACGTCACGCTTCTGTTCACTTTGTAATTACTCATGACCAATTGAAAGAATTTGTGGGTCAGTTCTTTCTTGTGTACATCTATCGTTGCCGTACTGTCTAAAGAATTGACTTTATAATGGTTATATATATCAAGGAATAATATGCGAAGTAAGAGTATAACCGACTCTCTTCGATACTGGTTTTCCGGATCGACGGCTTTTCTTATAAGTAATTCAAAGAAGTCTACAAAGGAAAGAGTTTCCACGTCTTCCATCTTGAAATAGTAATGTTGCCTCATATAGAAAAAGAAATGTGGCGAGAAACGACTGATACCGCTTAATATATCAGAATAAAAGGATTCCGTGATCGTGAAATATCTGATTTGGAAATCTACGCTAACGTCCGTTAATGCGACCAATTGCCCCGGCAAGATGATGATGAGCTCTTTGGGGGTTATAATGTGCTTGTTGGAATAGATATCAATTTTAGCGTTTCCTTTTACACAATAGATGACAATCCCTAATCTTATATAAGAAGGGTAAGTGGTAATAGGAAGTTCTTTGGAAAGTGTAAAGATATTGAAGTCCTTCTCCAAAGAATAATCAATACCACTATTCGGCTCAACTATTTTTTTAATATTTCCCGACATTCTTTTTGTCTATGTTTCTTATGTAAAATTATAACTTCGTCTTTTACTATATTTATCTAGTGGTTGTTTGGTATAATATTACAGAAATATAGGTCTCGTTTTGGCGTTTTTTAAAGTTTGGCTTAAATGATACCTTGAAAAATAACCGCTATTGGATGTTTTTGTTTGTAGGTCTAATACTTTTTTGCAAATACGGTTGAGGTGATGTTAGGGATAACTTGTATTCTAAGGGCTGTGCGAGCTGGATGGAATATGTGTTAGGAAATATTAGTAATTAAGGTTAAGGACAAGCGTGCGAGACAAGAACGGGAAGGATTGCCTCGCACGACAGGCTTAGATCGTCTTTTAGATAAACTTGAGTATATCTTCTGCCTTTTCCGCTATATGATCGGGTGCGTATTTCTCTAATTCCGTACGAGGGCGAAAGCCCCATGTTACCCCACAGGAGGTCACTTCGCTGTTGATGGCGGTTTGCATGTCTACGTCCGAATCACCGACATAAAGAGTGCTCTCTTTGGATATGCTCGCTCGTTCTACGATCTCATTGACAATACTGGGATCTGGCTTCGCCTTTACTCCTTCACGCTGTCCGAGAACCTCCGTAAATTGTATGGAAGGAAAGAAATGGGCGATGAGCTTACGGGTAGCGGCTTGATATTTATTAGAAGCGACCGCCAGTTTTATCCCTCTTTCCTGCAACAAGGCTAATAACTCAGGGACACCGGGGTATGGAACGCTGCGATCCGTGTTATGCAGATCGTAATGCTTCAAGAACTCTTCCCTTACCTTTAGTATATTCTCTGCCGTCTTTTCACCTTCGGGTAACGCGCGTTCGAATAATTTGTTGATGCCGTTTCCTACGAAGAAGTTATACTCCTTTACGTCGTGCGTCGGAAAACCGTTTTGCCGCAACGCATGGTTCGTGCTATGGGCTAAATCGGCGATCGTATTTAATAATGTTCCGTCAAGATCGAATATTACTAACTTTTTCATTTTAGTTTTCTGGCAAAATTAATGGAATGTAGAGACATACTTTACCTTTCGACTGATAAAATAGATGAACCGATTTAAAAATAGATAAAAGTATTAGGTCATATATAAGATATTTGTATCTTTAGGACAGGAATAGAAATCCTTTGTAATATATTGTATAACCTAAAATTGGAACATCATGGGAAAGAATCAATTAATTCACGGGAATGAATTTCATTTGCTGAAACAAGCAGAGATTCATAAAGCTACAGGCAAATTAGTCGAGTCACTAAACTTGGCAGCCGGTTCTACGGGAGGTTTTGATATTTATAAAGTTGTAGAGGCTTATTTTACGGATTTAGAGAAAAGAAAGGAGATCAATGATTTGTTGGGTATTTCCGAGCCATGTGAGACACGTGTCACGGAAGAATGCTTTTCTTAAATAAGCCGCAGTAGGAATAACATAGAAAAAGGAGATACCTGAATCAGATATCTCCTTTTATTATATCTCAAAGAAGGATCAATTACTTACCAGAAAGTTTTTCTTTCAAAGCTGCCAATTCCTCGATGTCACCTAATGTAGTCTTTTCAACCGGACCGGTTACCATTCCAGATTCCTCTTCTTTTTTACCGCCACGTTTTGAGGATGCCTTCTTTTCAGAAGTTGCCTTAGCGCCTTTTTGCTCATCTTCAAAGATGCGGCTGTGAGAAAGGATGATACGTTTAGCTTCCTTGTTGAACTCGATTACCTTGAATGAAAGTTTCTCATCTACTTGAGCTTGAGAACCATCTTCTTTTACAAGATGCTTCGGAGTAGCGAAACCTTCTACGCCGTAAGGCAAAGAGATAACGGCACCCTTATCCAATACTTCGATGATTGTACCTTCGTGGATAGAACCAACCGTGAAGATTGTCTCGAATACATCCCAAGGATTCTCTTCCAATTGCTTGTGGCCTAAGCTTAAGCGACGGTTTTCCTTATCGATTTCCAATACTTGAACCTCGATCTCAGCGCCGATCTGAGTGAATTCAGACGGATGTTTGATCTTCTTCGTCCAAGACAAGTCAGAGATGTGGATCAAGCCGTCAACACCTTCCTCGATTTCTACGAATACACCGAAGTTAGTGAAGTTACGAACCTTAGCCGCATGACGAGAACCTACCGGGAAGCGCTCCTCGATGTTTTCCCAAGGATCAGCCTTCAATTGCTTGATACCAAGAGACATCTTACGCTCGTCACGGTCCAAAGTCAAGATTACGGCTTCGATCTCGTCGCCAACCTTCATGAAGTCTTGAGCGGAACGCAAGTGCTGTGTCCAAGACATCTCTGAAACGTGGATCAAACCTTCTACGCCCGGAGCGATCTCGATGAACGCACCGTAGTCAGCCATAACGACAACTTTACCCTTAACCTTGTCACCAACCTTCAAGTTCGTATCCAAAGCATCCCATGGGTGCGGAGTCAATTGCTTCAAGCCAAGAGCGATACGTTTCTTCTCGTCGTCGAAGTCCAAGATAACAACATTGATCTTCTGATCAAGCTGAACGATTTCTTCCGGATGAGAAACACGTCCCCAAGAAAGGTCTGTGATGTGGATCAAACCGTCTACGCCACCCAAGTCGATGAATACACCGTAAGAAGTGATGTTCTTGACAGTTCCTTCCAATACCTGTCCTTTCTCCAATTTGGAGATGATATCTTTCTTCTGTTGTTCCAACTCAGCCTCGATAAGAGCCTTGTGAGATACAACAACATTCTTGAATTCTTGATTGATCTTAACAATCTTGAATTCCATAGTCTTACCTACAAATACATCGTAGTCGCGGATCGGCTTCACATCGATCTGAGAACCCGGCAAGAACGCTTCGATACCGAATACGTCAACGATCATACCGCCCTTCGTACGACATTTGATGTAACCTTTGATAATTTCGTCTTTTTCAAGAGCCTCGTTAACACGATCCCAAGAACGTGTAGCGCGTGCTTTCTTGTGTGAAAGGATCAATTGTCCTTTTTTGTCTTCTTGGCTCTCGATGTAAACCTCTACCTCGTCACCAATCTTTAAATCCGGGTTATAACGGAACTCGGACATAGGAACAACACCGTCAGATTTGAAACCGATGTTTACAACAACCTCACGTTTGTTCATAGAAGTAACGGTACCCATAACCACTTCTTTGTCTTTTACCGTGTTCAGGGTCTCGTCATACGTTTTTACAAGATCGTCCTTGCTTACTTCGGTGTAAGTCTCGCCTTGCTCGAAAGCGTCCCAGTTGAAATCTTCAACTGGCTGGATGTTTTTTAAATTTTCCATTCTTTAATTGTTAATACTAAGTTTGTTTTAATTAGTAAGTTAGACTTTATGTTGTCATCTCTCAAAAATCGGGGCAAAGGTAATGCTTTTTTTCTGATTGACAAGAGTTTTGAGGGGTAAAAACATTCATTTGGGTCGTGTTGGCTGTAATTACGGAAAACTGTTGATTTTTATTGATATTTATTTTGTAAGTTTGCGAATTGTAAGCGATAAATCAATGAGTAGAGGATTTTTAAGAAAGTCCAGCGTCAATACTTTTATAGGAATAGTGTGGATTTTGTTTGCGGTGGGCACAAGTGCGCAGAATGCCGTGAGTAAATTTCGTGCGGATAGCATACGCCAATCTTTATCACGTATCCAAAAACCTCAGGATAAGATACCCCTTCTTAAAGAATTAATCGGCTTGTACTGGCAATTGCCGGAGGAGGTACTAGCGTTGAAAGAGATAATCGATATCGCGATGCCTTTGGATTCCATCGGGATCGTATACGATGCGATGGCTGGCTTGAGTCGTTATTACCCTGCTATTAGGACGTTTGTCCGAGTCGGGGGCGCTCTTGAAACAGTATGATCATTTATTGGATTCCTTGGAAAGGAAGTATAATGGGGAGGGAAAGATTTTTCCGGTAAAACGTCATCGTTGCTTGATGAGTTGCTATTATTGCGAGCTGTATACCATGAAAGGGAATTCGGGAAAGGCACAGGCGTATTTGGATCAGGCGACCGCTTATTTGGATAGTTCTTTTGGGGATAGGGTGGAGGCTCAATATCTGCGGACAAAATCATTTTATTATTGGAAGGAGAAAGATTATAGGCATGCGTTGTCCGCCGTCAATCTGGCTTTAAAGATCAATCGTGATCTGGATAAGTTGGAGATGAAGAAAGCGATATTGCAATCATCCGGCCAATTGCAAGAGGCGGTCACTATCTATGAGGAGATCATCAATAAGACGGAGACGATCAACACGGATGCCTTCGACCGGCAAATCGAGCAACTCCGTGTATTGAATGACTTGAATGACCTGGAAAAGCAAGATCGGGAGTTGAAGCTGAAATCGGAGCAAGAAGCTTTGAAGCAGAAGCAGATTGTCGTATCTATCGGTCTTCTATTGGTCTTGATGGGCCTACTCTATATGTTGTGGCGTATTTATATGCATACTAAGCGGTTGAGAAATGAGTTGCTTCAGGAGAAAGACTCCTTGACCGCTTCGGAGAAGCAACTGCGGGTCGTGACGAAAGAGGCGGAGGCGGCGAACAAGAAAAAAAGCGCCTTTATCGCCAATATCAGCCATGAGGTGCGTACGCCGTTGAACGCCATTGTCGGGTTCTCGGAATTATTGGCGAGTAGCGAGTATAGCGAGGAGGAGAAGATCCGGTTTGCCGGGGAGGTGAACCATAGTTCCGAGTTGCTATTGAATCTGGTGAACGATGTCCTGGATTTATCCCGTTTGGAATCCGGCAAGATCAAGTTCAGCGTGAAGCCAAACGATCTGGTCGCCTGTTGCCAGAGGGCGTTGGATTCGATTCGCCATCGGGTGAAGCCCGGGGTCCGATTGACGTTTACTCCCTCGATTGAATCTTATACCTTGAATACGGATGCCTTGCGTTTACAGCAGTTGCTGACTAACTTGTTGTCGAATGCCGCTAAATTCACCTCCGAGGGAGAGATCAATCTCTCGTTTACCGTGGATGAGGGCAAGGAGGAGGTCCGTTTCTCCGTTACGGATACGGGCTGCGGGATCCCGGAGGATAAGTGCGAAAAGATATTCGAGCGTTTTGAGAAACTGGACGACTTTATTCAAGGTACCGGCCTAGGACTATCTGTTTGCCAGATCATCTCGGAGCAGCTTAATGGCTCTTTATCGGTGGACATCTCTTATAAGGATGGAGCCCGGTTTGTCTTTATACATCCAACGAATTTAATTGAGACCCCCATATGAGACTGAAGAATCGACTCAATAACTGGATATCCATACGTATGGGGATGGTCATCGTGATCTTCCTAGGCGTATCTTGCGGTTCGATGAGATCTTCCACACCTCCTCCCGCCAAGGATCGTTTAACGGAGATCGACAGCTTGGAGAGGTTATTGCCGGACTGCCCGACAATAGCGTCTACCTTGCCCTTATTGCGGCGGTTGGCATTCCTGTACCAGCAGCAATCCGAGATGAAGGTTTATAATGAACGTCTTTATGAAAATGCGATGGCGGTGGATTCTATATCTGTCGCATACTTGGGATTGAAGAACTTAGCCGAATATTATTACGATCAGTCTGTACGTGATAGTTTGGAATATTATTGTTCTCTCGTAGACTCCATAGCCAAGGCCCGGCATGAATACCCGAATGTGTTGTTTGACGTGAAGAGCCTTTCCAGCCAAGATCTCCTTTGGCTTGGGAATTATGAGCTGGCGATGAGCGAAGCTATGGATCTGTATCGGTTGGCGAGCAACTTGGATCATAGATATGGCTTGCTCCGTTGCTCGGAGACATTAGGATTGATTTACCAACGAATCCGGAGGGATAGCGACGCTGTTGTCTCTTTTCAGGAAAGCCTTGATTTATTGAAGGATATAAAGGATGTGCCGGATATCATGGATACTAAGGTCCGGTTAACTTCTTATCAATTGGAGAGTAGCGTACGGACGAAGCAATATGCGTCGACGGAACGGATCTTAGGGCAATATAAGGCTTTGCTCGATGAGCAGTATAAGATCTACCAAGAGAAAAACGATCTTTTGTCTATTAAAAGAGAATATTGGTTACTTTATTCTTTTTACACGAGTTTTTATCTTTCGCAAGGAGACTTGGAGAATGCCAAGCGTTCGTTGGATCAAGCCTCTTCTTATGCGGATAGTAATTGGGTTGAGGGAGATTATGCGATCAATACCTACCTGACGGTTAAGGCCCGTTATCATAAGGCGGCAGGAGACATTCCGCTGGCGCTTCATTGTATAAATGAAGTGCTGGAGACCGAGCGGCTGCCCGAGGATATCCAGTTCAAGGCGGATATCTTGAAGGAACAGGGACAACTTGGGGAGGTCATGGCTCTATATGACGAACTTTATAGTACGCTGACGAAAAGGCGGGGAACTTCTTTTCTCCGGCAGGTAAACCAATTGCGTACCTTGCATGAGCTGCATGAAAAGGAGTTGAAAGAAACGGAATTGAAGGAGGCCGGGCAACGCATCGCCCGGAAACAGGATCTGCTGATCTTTATCCTATCCATATCGGTCGTGCTGTTGATCCTTCTCTATGTCCTGTTTTTGTACTACCGTCATCTACGATCCTTGAAGAACCAGTTGCAGCGGGAGAAAGAGTTGCTTTTGGAATCTCAAAGACAGTTGATAAAGGAAAAGACCCGTGCGGAAGAGGCTAGCTTGATGAAAAGCGCTTTCCTTGCGAATATGAGCCACGAGGTCCGGACTCCGTTAAATGCTATCGTGGGGTTCTCCGGTTTATTGGTGGAACCTTCTACCGATGAGGAGGAGCGGAAGGAATATTCGTCTATCATCCGGAACAACACGGATCTGATGTTGAATCTGGTAAACGACGTATTGGACTTATCCCGGATGGAGACCGGAGACCTTCATTTTGACATCAAGGATCATCTGCTTTTAGTATGTTGCCAAATGGCTTTGGAGAGTGTACGCCATCGGATACCGGATGGGGTTAAATTGACTTTTTCTCCCGCCGGGGAACCAATCGTGGTACATGTAGATAATCTGCGCCTGCAACAACTGTTGACAAACCTGTTGACAAACGCCGCTAAATTTACGGAGAAAGGCGAGATTAATCTATCGTTTCAACTTGAGCCGGACCGGAAGAAGGTATGTATAGCCGTTACGGATACGGGCGCCGGAATCCCCCTTGAAAAACAGGCTACCATATTCAACCGCTTTGAGAAGCTGGACGATTACAAGCCCGGCGTGGGTTTGGGGCTCTCTATCTGTCTCCTGATCGCCGAGCGGCTGGACGGCGCCTTGTTTATCGACTCTTCGTATACAGACGGGGCTCGCTTCGTGCTTATCCTTTCTTGTGAAATAGATTCCTCAATTTATAATCCGCCAATAGAAGTATGAGCGTGATGGCCCCTATGTATAAATAGAAAGCCAAGGCCGATGTGCTTATCGTGGGGATGGCTATCTTGGGTATCTCCATATATACGAAAGATACGATCGCGAGGGAAATCATGATAAGCGAGGCCACGATCGCCGCTAACAGGCTGAACCGTTCGTCACGTTTCTTCGCCTTTGCGGACTCAAGCATGATTTGTCGCATTACGTTCGAACGGAACGAGGCGGGAAGCTCCTCCTCCGGTATGCGTTTGAATAAATCCCCCAATAAATCGGGTTGTTCCTTATTTGTGTTTATCTTACTCATGATCCATTCCATTTAATAATACAAACAATTTTTTTCGGATGCGATGTAGCTTGACTTTAATATTCGAGGCGGTCAAGCCGGTGATAGAGACCAGTTCTTCTATTGTTTTTTCTTTCCAATAAAAGAGCAAGATCAAGGCCCGTTCGTCCGGTAGAAGTTGTTCAAGGGCGACTTCCAATCTTTGAACCTGTTCCGTGGATTCGGTTTGTCCGAACAGGTTCGTAATTTCCTCCTCCGATACGTTTTCAAGTGTAGTCTCCTCAATCGCTAGAAACTCATATCTCTTCTTCCGGACCGACGAGATCGCCGTGTTGTAAGCGATCCGGTAAATCCATGTGGAGAAACTGCAATCCCCTTTGAATGAGGCGAGGTTTTTGAATACCTTCATAAACGTATCTTGCGCCAACTCCTCAGCCTCCTCTTGGCTTCGTACCACTTTGAGGATCAACGAGTTAATCGGACGGCTATACTTGTCCAAAAGGCAAGCGAAACATGCCACGTCCCCCGCTTGTATCCTTTGTATGTAATATGTATCGGTATACAATTCCATTGTACTTAATGGACGCAAGCCGGGTAAATAGGTTACAACTTGCGGTAACAAAAATAAAAAATATTTTTCAGCCCGGAGGTGTAACCTATGGGAAACTGTTGCGTCAAATTAGCAAACAATATGAATGAATCAATTAAAATTATACAGTTATGATGGATTTTATTTCTGTTCCGCTAGTTGTCGGAATCGTTTGTGCAGGTATTTACGGATTATTTGAGTTGTTTGTTCGCAAGAGGGAACGTTTGGCGATTATCGAGAAGATCGGTGATAAACTGGATGCCTCTGCTTTCGATGGTAAATTGGGACTGCCTAACTACATGCGAAACTTCTCGTTCAGTAGCTTAAAGGCCGGGTGCCTTTTGGCGGGAATCGGATTAGGTTTGTTGGTAGGCTTTATTATTAATATGTGTATGGCGACAAATTCTTATTATGATGATGGTTGGTACAGGCATGAGGTAGCGGGTACGGCTTATGGGGCTTCGGTTCTTTTGTTCGGGGGAATCGGCTTGATAATAGCGTTCGTCATTGAGCTGAAACTAGGTAAGAATAATAAATAGCCATAGGCTTGCCTGTATAGACGTAGCGTGCTGCATGCAGCACGCTACGTCTATACTACAGGTAGATCTCCCCGAAGAATTCAGGACAATGGAAATTAGGCTCGGGAAGGTCGATCGGACTCCAACTAACGAAATGCGGATTCATTGTTTCATCGGCGCATTTATAGAAGTTCCCTAGTATTTTCTCCGGCAGATTACTAGGATCTAACCCCATCAACTTGAGTGGTATGACTACGATCAAGTTCCATGTATGAATACCTTTAATCTCCTCGAATGCCCTTCTTCTCACGGATGGGAGTCTTATGATGCTTTTATACTCTTCTTGCGAAAGCGACGTCTTGATATCCCGTGAGGTACGGCGGGCGGCATCGCAAGTCCCGATACAATTAAACTCGAAATTCATATAATGCGAGTCACCTTCCTTTTTCATGAAGAATTCCACGCAACTATCCTTATGGACCGAGGAATTGTCCATCTCATAAGACGCCTTTAGCGAATTACCCTGCACGCTATATCGTATATATAGATTTTTCTCTGTCCGGGCTATATTAAAAGCGGTGATCGGCTTATATGGATACTCATGCCAATTGGCATGGGTGAGGAACTCACGTTGGGATTGCACCTCAAGAATCGGTTCTATGGATGTTATATCGAGTACATCCAGAACGGGGATAACAGGAACTTTCAGTCTTTTCATTTTAACTATAGATTTGAAGTAAAGGCCATTGTAAGTAGGAGGTCAATAAAACCGATAGGGCACCGATAATAGACAATACGATAATGACAGAGCCCACGATCCGGTTCAGTAACCAAATACCTCTAACGTTGAACCATTTTCTCAGTTTTCCAATAATATATGTTATGCCGAACCACCAAAGAACGGCCCCTAACCCTATGCAAACAATGCCCAATACCAGCAGCCAAAACGAATGTTCAGGCAGCACGAAACCAAACCGGGCGAATAATCCTATATAGAGCAAGACGATTAACACGTTGCTAAAGGTAAGTAGAAAAGCTGTAATAAAGTCTTGGGTGAACGATAATTTTTTTTCTCGGTGTTTCTTTAGGTTCCTAGTCGGGTTGCTTTGGAAGATATAATACCCGAAAATGCCGAGAACGATACTTCCGATCAATTGCAGGGGCGCTTGGTTCGCCTCCACGAAGTTGACCACAACTCCCATGCCCAGACAAGTCAGTGCCGCATAAATCACGTCGGATAGAGCGGCCCCTAATCCGGTGACGAACCCGTGCCAACGTCCTTTATTTAGTGTTCTTTGTATACAGAGCATACCGATGGGGCCCATGGGGGCCGAAACCAATACACCTATAATGATTCCTTTACTAACGATTCCTAGCATTAAGTTGAGTCTCTTCTAGTTTCTCGGGCAAAGATACATCCATTCCGCGATAAAAAAAAGGTAAAAAACGTAAGATACTGTAGGGACGAGGCTCGCTCGTCCCTTATTTCGGGAAATTGGGACTGTACAATAGGGTCGTATCGAGAGTCATCAATTTACCGTCTTTCACGAATGAATCTCCTCGCTCGGACAGATGCTCTACCATCATCTTGCGTAATTCGGACAACTTATTCTGATAGGCTGCGTCCTCACTAAGGTTATGTGTCTCTCCCGGGTCTTCCCGTAAATCGAACAACTGCTCGCTTCCGTTGTGGAAATTCCAGATATACTTAATCTTTCCATCGGTAAGGGCTGCCCAGTAATTATCGTCGCTATAGCAAGTGGCATGCTCCATGTCTATATAGGGGCGCCATTGTTCCTGCTGGCCTTGGATCAGCTTGAGTAAAGACCGCCCGTCCATATCGGGAGGAACCGACCCGCCGGCGATATCGATAAAGGTAGGCAAGAAGTCTCTCAGTTCTACAGGTTGTTCTATGCTGCTTCCGTCCGGTATGGATTTGGATATACCGGCGGGCCATTTTACGATATAAGGAATATGGGCCGAACCCTCGTATGGATAGGTTTTCCGCCAATGATAATGATCGCCCAACATATCGCCATGATCCGCCGTGAAACAAATCAGGGCATTGTCGTACATACCTTTGTCTTTTAGGGTCTGGATGATTTGCCCTACTTGATCGTCGATAAAGGTGATATTGGCGTAATAATGGCGACGGGAGTTTATGGCATACGCATCCCCGAAATTACCGAATGGGGCATCCGATGCTCCTTGGAGAGGATCTTTTGGCTCGGCGTATTGTCCGCACCAATCTCCTATATGGGGTTTCGGGATATCCGTGTCCTTATACATATCCAGATAACGTAGAGGCGGATCATAAGGACTATGCGGGCGGGCGAATGATACCTTAAGGAATAAGGGCTTGTCGTTGTCGTAGTTCCGGATCAACTCGCAAGCGGTCTGTCCGGTCCAAGCCGTAGGATGAAGCCGTTCGTCTAACTTATAGACACCGGCGGCATGGTCGTTCCAGCCGATACCCGTAAGATCCGGGTCTTTGCCGGGTGCCTGCAATTGAAACCATTCCCGGTAATCGCTGATGAAATCGGGACTTTCCACCCGGCCACTCTCGTCGATCAAGGTCGCGTGGAATCCGTGAAGTGCTTTCTGCGGAAACCAATGCATCTTACCGATCCCGAAGGTATAATACCCCAGATTCCGCATCATCTGAGGCATCTCGTAACGATACTTCAAGGCCATGCGTCCGTATCCCAGCATACCATGATGCCAAGGAGACATCCCGGTCAATAAACCGGCCCGTCCCGGAGTGCTACTTGGAGCGGAGGAATATCCGCTCACGAACAACGAGCCTTCTTGCGCCAGCCGGTCGATATTCGGTGAGATCACCGCCTTGTTTCCCATGCAGCCGAGGGCGTCGCCACGTTGTTGATCGGTCATGATCAGGATGATATGCGGCTTACCGCTCTTTACGGGCATGGCGGGAGAGACGGCGGTCTCTGCCTCTTTCCCGCTTTTGCTATGCGTCATCCCCGGAAGTGTCGCGCCCAGCCCGATTCCGAGGGATGACTTAATGAAGTTTCTCCTTTCCATTATTTAGCCTTGATTGTGTGATCCCGAACTCCTTTTAAAATTCCCTGCAATTGGAAAACGATCTCCGGATGTTGCAAGGCCTTGTTTCCTTCCTCGTAGACCTTCGTCATGTCGTATAACTGAGGCTCGGGGGAATATCCGGTCTCAATCTTCTCATATTCCATGATAGCGGAACCTACGCTCGGCTCGATATATTTCCAATCTTTCGTACGGACGGAGAGTGCCTTATTAAGCGCTTGCTCGATTACCCACGGGCGGTCTTCCTTGCTTTTCCCGATCCAAGTATCCAGATAATCATAGCTATCCGGCGCGCTTCCTTCCGGAAGACGGGAATTCGTCAGTGAGGCAAGGGAGGCGAACCAGTCGATCTGGCTCACTAGCGCATCTGATACGGCGGCTTGCTTGATCTCCTTTGGCCAATGTACGATAGCCGGGATACGGGTTCCCCCTTCGAAGGCACTGTATTTATTACCTCTAAGCGGTCCGGCGGGTTTATGATCGCCTAATAGCTCCACGGCCCGGTCCGCGTAACCATCGTCTACGACAGGTCCGTTGTCGCTTGACAAGATGATCAAGGTGTTTTCCGTCAATCCCATCTCATCCAATGTTTTCATCAATTGGCCTACGCTCCAGTCGAATTGCTCGATAGCGTCGCCCCTCACGCCCATCGGGTTCTTTCCCCGGAAACGGTCGTGCGGGAAGCGGGGTACATGCACGTCGTTCGTGGCGAAATACATGAAGAAAGGCTTCTCTTTATTCTCTTTGATAAAATCGATGGCGTGTGTCACGATAGAATCGGCGATATTCTCGTCTTTCCAAAGCGCCTTGCCGCCACCTTTCATGTAACCGATACGGCTGATTCCGTTTACGATGGATTGGTCGTGCCCGAAACTAGGCTTCTGGTTGTATAATAATTCCGGATTATCTTTTCCGGTCGGCTCTCCGGGAAAGTTCTTCTGGTAACTGACATAGATCGGGGCATCCGGATCGTAGTTCGCCACCTGCCCGTTCTCGATGAATACGCAGGGGACGCGGTCTGCCGTCGCCGCCATGATATAGGAATAATCAAATCCCAGATCGCCAAGGGCGGTGGGGAGTGGGGCGTTCCAGTCTTGCTCGCCCGCTTTGTCTCCTAGGCCAAGATGCCATTTGCCGATAGCGGCCGTGGCGTATCCCGCGTTCTTGAACATATCGGCTATCGTATAACGCTCCGGTCGTATGATCATTCCGGCGTTTCCTGCGGCGATGTCCGTTCCCGGGCGGCGCCATGCGTACTCTCCGGTTAGCATGGAATATCGGGAGGGCGTACTGGTAGAGGCGGTTGCGTGAGCGTTGGTGAAGCGGATACCGTTCTTGGCGAGCCGGTTGATATTCGGGGTTTTCACTTGCGTGCCGTCGTAGCATTCCAAGTCTCCATATCCCAAGTCATCCGCATAGATGAACAATACGTTTGGCGTTCTAGGTGTAATGTCTTGTCTCTGTTGGGCTTTTGCGATACCGGCTGTAAGAAGCGAGGCACCGATCCCTACGATAAGTGTTGATTTCATGTTGTTTATTATTTAGATGTTCTATAAAGAGTTTGTATTATGACTCTATTTCGTTATCAAAATCAAGAAGGTTATCTGTCTGGTATTTATCAAAATCGGATTGGAATAGACGGTCTTGAATGATACGGTATTTCTCAAATCTTTTCTTATCAACGACATAGCCGCGAATGGCAAACTTGTAATATTTAGTTGCGTAGCTTTTGCCATCGGAAGCAGTTCGTCGGAATTTCCGACAGACTGAGTCTTCTTGTAATTCTTGGCTTTGAAATATATTTTGTAGATGTTCCGTGATAGTGGAACGGCTTTTATCGAACAATACGGCAATAGCATCCTGCGTCAGCCAAAGGCTTTCGTCTTGATATAAGACTTCTATACCTTCTTCTTTATTTTCTATTTGGAAAATAAAGAATTCAGCCGTGCTGTTGTGTATCTGCAATTTCTTATTCATGGCATGTTCTATGGACATTAATTATATACAAAAATAACCAAATTATTTCAGAATCAGGGTAACTACACCAAAATATCTATGAGATGGAGCTTAGGAAGAAATGCTTTTTGGCTCTGGTTAAAAGGGGGGCTTATCGTATATTTTCATGTACGCTCTTGCTCCTTATCGAATGATGCTGTAAAAAGTCGTACGTGTTTCCCGAAAAACATGTACGACTTTTTACAGAAACACGTACGTGTTTTTCAAAAATCACAATCGTGTTTTTTAAGGTGTTGATATTAAACAATTTATATATTTGTGCCATTTGTATACCTTATTGTATATTATTATTACCAAGACGGAACACGCACTGCCTATACAAGAGTGGGTAATATTGATATTGAAGGGTATGCACATGACATGGGATTCACTTCCTACCCAAGTGGATGCCAGCAAACATTCTTGTAAATGAAGAAAAGTTCGGAGAGTGAGTTCGGAGACACTGCGGATAAGCCTAAAAATATAGGTAGAACAGCACAGAAGATCATCGACCTTGTCATTTCCGACCTTTCTATGTCAGCCGAAGCTATGGCTTATAAAATTAGGTATAAGTTCCCGTGCTGTAGAAAAACAAATCGCAAAATTGCGTTCTATGGGTATATTGTCTCGTGAAGGCGCAGACTTTGGTGGTTATTGGCGTATTATTTTAAGTTACCATTTTGAGGGGATGAGACGCAGCACGCTGCGTCTCTACAACTGGAGACAAAATTGGGCGAAAAAAGTAAGTTAGCTTGCTTTGGAAGTGAGGTATTGGAGTTTGAAAATCAAATAAAATATTATACATTTGCATGACTGGATAAGTCAAAGCGAATAATTGGTATCAAACAATGATAAACTAAAAAACATATGGATTATCTTAGGTTGAAATATTATTAATACGTATATTTGCGACAAGAAAAGGCTTTTTAATTAAGAGCCTCGTGTTGCGTGTGATATTTGTGCTGTAGGACGAAAATCGGCTAATTTTCTTAAATCTCCCTATGCACGAAGAAGGCCCCGCAACCCTTTACTGGATATACGTGTTATCTATGCTAATATAGTATGGATATATTTTGTATACAGATAAAGGGGGCGTGTGGCTGACTTTATTGGGAGTTGGGTCTTAGCCGAACCTTCGTCTACATAAATGTTCAGTCCTCGCCCTTCCTTTATTTTATAAGAAAGGACCACTACTTAACAAAAGCCATATAGCGCTCGTCTTTACGAAGGACATCTTTTCTAAAACATGTCTGGATCTTGTAAATCTAATAATTAATCATGTAAAGTGAATGGCTTATGGACGCTTGTAATATTGATGAGATCCAGAATCTCTTTATTTACTACTCCGCTTGTTTCAGCAAGTATTTTCCAGAGTTAGGGTTTTATTGTAATGAGAGGGAATTCCAGATACATGGTATCGTGCGGAGATATAGTGACATTACGGGAGTGTCCCATGATGGCTCTTATTTCTTAATTGAGATGCGAAAAGAATACCTGATCTACTTACCGTTATTGGTCGGTTCCAAATTCCGCATTTTAACTAAACAAAAACAACTTTATTCGTAATACAATCTTATGCTTATGCCAGAACTCATATCCATAGAAGAAGCCGCCCGTATTACCGGTTTCCCGTACGAGGAGATTGAAGATTGGGTAAAATCCCGAAAGATAACCTCTTTCCATACGAGAACCGGTACACGTATGGTAGATCCTGAGAACCTACGTGATTTCATTGCCCATATCGAACATCTAGGGATTCAAAAACTATACTTGCAACTGGTCATTCAAGACAAGGAGGAGGAAGCCGACGAGATTATCGCCCAGTACGACGATTACCTTTTCTGCCTACAATCCTTAAAGAACATCTCTCCCCTACTTAAACAAATCATCGCCGAACTATCCACATTTATAGATGATAAGCAAGATCGGTATATATTCACGGAAATAACCTCTGGGGCAAAAATACTGGACGTAGCCAAACGCTGCGATATATCTTACGATAGGATGTGCTACCGATATAAGAACATAGTACTCCGCTTGCAGGAAAACACCGGATTCTTAGCCGAATATAAGAAAACGATCAGCTGTCAAGACCTAGAGATAGAGCGCCTGCGGCTTGAGAAGCGAAACATGGAATATGAGCTGAGAACGCTCTATAAAGCAGTCCTCAAAAGTGGCTTGAGTCTCGATGCTCCGAAATCGTCGTTCGACATCCCCACGGATGCGGCCAGACGGATCTCCCTACCGGTCACAAGCCTAACCCTGTCTCCCTACATCCGTAAATGCCTCCAAAAATTGGAGCAGGAAACTATGGAGGACCTATTGCGCTACGCTAGGAAGAAAGGGCTCGATTCTTTGTTGAAGATCCCGGGATTCGGCCCTCTCGGTTTAGACCAGTTAAAATTTCAGCTGGAAAAGCATAAGATCATGAATAAGGCCGGAGACTCGGATCTCTATCAATACATCATCAATGAACCGGATAGCTGAACACAAAAAGAGCCTCTCTTCACAGGGAGGCCCTTTTTATGTGATGCCGGAAATAACCAATAAAAACTTCCCGACACTACGGTGTTAATCATCTTATATGCTTACATAAAATTAGCAGAAGGCTTTGGTTTGCGATATACTAATAGTGTTACATTCTTTTTGACATTGCAAAGATACGTCGGCCTATAAGGGTGCGCAATACCTATATATATGTAAAAAAGGAGAGCTCATACCTATTAATTGTTATATATCTTTTCATGGAGATCGATTTTTAGAACTAATGATCTTCTCGCTTGTAATAACTAACGCTTACCTCTGAAATAATACAAAACCGTATTTTCCAAAATTAACTATCAAGTTGTCTTGCGGGTCAATAATGGGGCCTATTCGGTATGACGTCTTGAAAATATTCTTCCGGGATACCTATGAGTAGGTAATTAGGGTCTCATTTTACCTACTTCGGGCGATTGTAGCAAATTCTCAGCCCCTGTAATTTTGCCAAAAATTATAAAACGCAATGAGAACGTTAACAAATTTATTAGCGATTGGATTACTTTCCTTTACCGCTCTACATGCTCAAGAGAGTAATATGAGCTCTACCGTAAAGGCATCGGAGATGTATGCCGACGGTTTTTCTAAATTCCGTTTTGGAGGATATGGTGAGATGGCTGCCAGTTATATGGATTATGACTGGAATTGGGTGACACCTCAAGGTACATCACATATGAATCGGGCTACTGTCTCTATCCCTCGTTTTATTTTAGCTTTTGATTATAAGTTCTCTCCCAAATGGGTACTGAGTTCCGAGATTGAGTTTGAGTATGGAGGAACAGGCGCCGCACGGGAAGTGGAGTGGTACGAGGAGAATGGAGAATATGAGACCGAGATCGAGAAAGGTGGCGAGGTCGCCTTGGAGCAGTTCCATATCTCTTATCTGATGAACAAGCATTTAAACTTCCGTTTTGGACATATGATCGTACCGGTAGGCTTGACCAACGCACATCATGAACCCTTGAACTTTTTTGGTGTATATCGTCCGGAAGGAGAGACTACCATATTACCTTCTACTTGGCATGAGACGGGTGTGGCTCTATTTGGTGATTTAGGAAATTTCGATTACGAGTTACAAGTCGTTTCCGGTTTGGACCCACAAGGTTTCCGTATGGAGAACTGGGTTGGCAAAGGTACGCAAGGCGCTTTCGAGGAAACTCAATTTACGCATCCTGCCTTTGTGGCTCGTGTCAACTATAATGGAGTGAAGAAATTTAAAGGCTTACGTGTGGGCGCTTCTTTTTATTATAACCAACCCTCTAAGAATAGTAGCAAACCGCTGCGTAACCAAGGTGAGAAATATCCGCTTACCATCGTGACGGCGGACGCTCAATATAAAAGTCCGAACAATAATTTGATCGCCAGAGGTAATATCGTTTACGGCCATCTGGGCAACAGCAACGCTCTGACGAAGGTAAACAATAACTCATCTTCAGCTTCCGGATATCCTAATTCAACCGTGGCGGAGACCGCTGTCAGTTATGCGGCTGAGGTTGGCTATAATGTAGGTTCCTTCTTTAGTCGGAAAGCCCCTAGAATTTATCCTTTCGTTCGCTACGAATATTATAATCCGATGCAATCCGTAGAAAAAGGCAGTAATAAACTGGCGGATAGACGTCTTCAAAAGAGCGTGATTACGGCTGGCCTTAACTATTACGCATTGCCTAATCTGGTCGTAAAGGCGGATTATGCGCACCGTATTGTAGGTAAGGGTGATTATAATAGCCAGAATATGGTTTCTGTCGGTATCGCTTATATCGGCTGGTTCTTATCAAGATAATAGACTATTAACAAATATATATGTAAGAATATGAAAAAAGTACTTTTATTACCCATGATGTTGATGGGTGTGGCTTTGAGCTTCACTTCTTGTGGAGACAACGATGATCCGGGCAAGGACCCCGATGTTGTAACTTATGACTTTAAGAATCTTCCTGCGGATTCGGGTGCAAAACCAACAGAAGATCAGATGAGTGCGGTTGTCGCTACTTTCGTTGATGAGGTAGCTTTGCCTACCTATAAGGATATGTTGACAAAGATGACTGCCTATAAAAATGCGGTAGACAAGTTCATCGCGTCTGGTTCTAAGAATGATTTAGCGGATGCCTGCGACGCTTGGCGTGCGGTTCGTGTACCTTGGGAACAAAGTGAGGCATTCTTGTTCGGTGTGGCGGATTTGGCACAGCTCGACCCGAGTTTGGATAGCTGGCCTTTGGATAAGAACGGTATAGAGGAGATTATAGCTACAGGAGAATTCAGCAAGATTTCAGGAGCTGTAGACGAAGACGCGGAAGATGGTCCTCAAAATTTACGTGGATTCCATACGGCGGAAAAGATGTTATTCTTAGACGGCGAGCCTCGTGATCTGGAAACAAGCCCGTTCGCAAAGAATGAATTGGAGTATTTGAAGTTAGTGTCCGAACGTATGTTATCTGATACTCAAGACTTATACAATGGTTGGTTGAAAGGCTTAGGAACTTCGGATGTTCCTTCTTCTTATGCGGAGGCTATGAAGAAACATGACGGTTCTGCCTATTCCATTGGTAATGTTTATCAGGCGATTGAGCTTATGCTGAATGGAAATAATGGTATGGCCGGAATCTCCAATGAAGTAGGTTCCGCTAAGATAACTGACCCGGTGACCGCATGGAATGGAAGTAATAAAGACGCTACTGACCCGAATAACCCCGGTGTCTTGGCTGTAGAGTCTTGGTATAGCTGGAATTCCTTGGACGACTATAAGAACAATATCGTAAGTATCAAGAACGCTTATTTCGGCGGTCGTGATTTGGATGAGGAATCCGCTTCCGAGAGTAGCTTGCATGCGTTGACTAAAATGATTAATCCTACGTTGGATAGTTTGATGGTAGTTCAAATTGATAAGACAATCGACGCTATCAATGCGATCGGCTATCCTTTCCGTAACAATCTAGGGGATACGGAGCATATCAATACGGCTACAGAAGCTTGCGCTGATTTAACGACAGGTTTGGGCGTTGTTAAGTCTAAGTTCACGAACTAATCGGACAAGCCGATACGATGAAACGAAGATTACTTCTATTATTCGCTTTATCCGGTAGTCTGCTGTGTAGTTGCGAATCCGAGGACTTGGAAAATTGGCAGGTTAAGAAACCCAATGGGCAGGTAGCTTCCGAGAAGGAGTTGTCCGCGGGTATCTCAACCATTTTCTCCAATGCCCCGGATGCGTACGATACGCAGGCAAACTGGGTTACGGGCGAATTAGAGACGCGATTTAATCGTGGTGATGGATTGTACGACGATGCTCGCGGTGTTGAGAATGTGGATGGTGGAGGACTAGGGCCGCTTTATGCCGGATATTCTTGCGGTTCCTGTCATAAAAGTACCGGGCGGACCCGTCCGGCTATAGCTGATGGAGGTTCCGGCCCCGGCTTCTCATCCATGCTTATTTATATATCACGTAAAAGTGGCGGCTATTTTCAAGATTACGGCCGGGTACTACATGATCAAGCGATATACGGAACGAAACCGGAGGGAAGGGTTAAGATTACTACTACTTCCCAAAAATATACGTTTCCCGATGGGGAGGAATATGAGTTGGTCACTCCTCATTATGAGATAAAAGAATGGTATGCCGATAGTATCCCGATGTCGGATTTACGGATTTCCGTACGTCAACCCTTACGGCATGTCGGAATGGGGCAGATGATGGCGCTCGACTTGGATATGCTAAAGCAGATCGCCGCTAAAAGCAATTATCCGGAATATGGTATTAGTGGACGTATAAACTATGTGACGGAAAAGGGAAAGAAACAGATCGGTATCTCTGGTAATAAGGCGAATCATGCCGACTTAACGGTGGAATTGGGATTCTCTTCCGACCTCGGTGTAACGAACGATCGTTTCCCGCATGAGGTAGGAGAAGGACAGGGTAATATGATGGGTTTTGCCATGACCGGGGCGCAGGTCTCTACGGAAGATATGGAAGATGTGGATTTATACCTCCAGACCTTGGGGGTACCCGCCCGTCGGAATGTGGATGATCCTACGGTTCTTCAAGGAGAGCAACTTTTCTATCAAGCGAAATGTCATTTATGCCATGTGACTTCCTTGAAGACACGCCCTCGCGGATCTGTCCTTTTGAATAATACGGAATTGCCTCAATTAGGTAATCAGGTGATCCATCCTTATTCGGACTTTTTATTGCATGATATGGGTGTTGAGCTAGGGGATGATTATCCCAGTGGCTTGGCCAACGGTAATGAATGGAGGACTACCCCGTTATGGGGATTGGGATTACAAGAGGTCGTAAACGGCCATACCTATTATTTACATGATGGCCGTGCCCGGAACCTGACGGAGGCTATTATGTGGCATGGTGGGGAAGGAGCTGCGTCGCGTACCCTATTCTCTCGCATGACAAAAGACGAGCGGGCCGCTCTGATTAAATTCCTACAAAGTTTATAAATAAATAACGCATAGAATCGAAATGAAAAAAATATATAGGACGTTGCTTGTGGTGCTTCTATCAGCAGGTGTTTTCTCCGTGAAAGCTCAAGATACAAAGAAAGAGATGGATGATAAATATGTAGAGAACGATGTGGTTTCACTAGCGGGAAAGAAGGGCTTTTCTTTTTCTACCAAGGCCGGTGATTTTTTGTTTAAGCCCTATGCGTTGGTACAGGCAAGCGCTTGCTACAACCGATATGACGACCAAGGGCTGGAAAGCCATTATGCCAAGAGCGTAGCGAACTCCGGTTTCGCGATCCCTAACGCTATTCTCGGTTTTACGGGTAAGGCTTTTGGACGGGTTACTTTCAATTTATCGCTGAATGCCGCTAAGAGTGGAGGTGCTTTATTGCAACAGGCTTGGTTCGACGTAGCGATCAAGGAGTCGTTTCGTATCCGTGTCGGTAAGTTCAAGACACCGTTTATGCATGGCTATTTAAGTACTTTGGGGGAGACGTTGTTTCCGGTACTGCCTTATTCCGCTTCCCAATCCGTATTGCTTCCTTACGACGTGAATTATGTCATACCGAATATGTCCACGGGATTCGACTTGGGTGTACAGGTACATGGTTTGATCCATGATAAATGGAATTATCAAGTCGGTATTTTTAATGGTACGGGTATCGACGTGAATTTGGCGACTAAGACAAACTGCGATGATCATAAATGGTTGCCTTCGCTGTTATATGCGGGTCGTCTGGCCTTTATGCCGAAGGGGGAGATGCCAACGTCTCAAGGCTCACCGGAGAATCTGAACGACGATAAGATGTCTATCGCCGTATCTGCCTCTTATAATGCGGAGGCCGAGTTCTTGACCAGTAGCGACACCCGTGTGGGCGTTGAGTTCGCATGGATCAAGAACCGCTGGTATGTGGCTGCCGAAGGTTACTATATGAATATGCATTTTACCAAGATCATGCAAAAGCCGGATAAGAATTTCTGGGGAGCTTACGCTCAATTGGGCTATTTCATCACTCCGAAATTGCAGGGTGCTTTGCGATATGATTTCTATGATCGTAACGCTACGGATGAGGGTGGTTTGTTGAATATGCCCGCCGCTGGTTTGAATTATTATTTCTTTAATAATAATTTGAAGCTACAGGTTATGTATCAATATCTAGGTCGTAGCGGTCATGCTACGCAGAATGACCGGGATGAGGACGCTATTGGATTGGCTCGTCACTCCGCTACGGCTATGTTGCAGTTCACGTTCTAATCTTTGGGTATGAAACGATATAGTCAATATATAATGTATGCCTTATTCCTGTTATTCGGGCTGGGTTGTGATGAGGGTAAGATTTATCCGGATGAGACGGTTGATTCCGGGCGAACCGCTACCGTGTCACTTTCTTTCACTGGCCTGAAAGCTTGGCCGAAGGAGAATATGCTCTCGTTATGTGCTTTTGGCGAGGATAAGTCGAAACCTTTGCAAACCCAGCGTATCAGTAAGCCGGCGGAAGACGGCAAAAGACTAAAACTCCGATTGAATAATGTCACTCCGGATACGAGGAGTATAGAGGTCGCTGTGATTAGTAGGGGATTGCGGTTGGTTTACTCCTATTATACGTCTCCGGTGGATGATTCGGACGAACCGCTTGATTTGTCTGTCGGCGAATTGGATTTAGCGAGCTTCAAACGTATACAAGCGCAGGTGTTCGACTTGAATTGCTTGTCATGTCATGGAGGAGGATCGGGATTGGCCGGTCAGCTGGATCTTAGGGACGATGTGGCTTATAAATCTTTAGTGAACGTAAAGGCGCCCCTTTCGGAAGAGGGTAAGAACTACGTGACCCCGGGTAATATAAACAATAGTTTCTTGCTGGATATATTGGAGAATAATCCGGTACATAAGGATATGTTCAATAGTTCCGGGAAACAGGAGGTCCTTGCTTTGATCCAAGGTTGGATCTTAGGAGGGGCATTGGATAATTGATAAGAAAGAAAATGATGAATTATACGAGGAGGATAGATACGGATAAAGCGGTAGAAATGCAAATCTCTTCATTCACGGGTAAAGGTGGAACAACGGAATATCAGGTGATGGTATCTATCACGGACCCTTGTTTGTCTTTCGTGGAGCAATTGCAAAACCTTTTGCGGGTTTATGTGACTGTCGTGAAGGAAGAGCTATCGAATGACGCTACCGCCGTTTTCCGCCGTTATTTTTTAAGTGACGCAGCTAATCAGACGGATAGCGTGATGGAGTGGGAGTGCGAGAGCGCCTTTTGCCCGCTCTCTATCGTTCAGCAGCCGCCTTTGAATGGAACAAAGATCGCTATGTGGACCTATTTGCAAACGGGGATGTCGGTACAAACGTACGATTCCGGTTTACTGGAAGCGTCGCATAACGGTTATAGGCACCTCTGGGGGGGAGGTGCCTTCAATAAGGCGGCCAATTCGGAATACCAGACCCGGCTTTTATTGAATGACTATGTGATGCAATTGATGGGGCAGCGTTGTACGTTGGCCTCTCATTGTGTCCGTACTTGGTTCTTTGTGCAAAACGTAGACGTGAATTACGCCGGTGTGGTGAAAGCCCGGAAAGAAGTTTTTATCACGCAGAATCTTACGGAGAAGACGCATTATATTGCTAGCACGGGTATTGAGGGACGTCATGCCGATCCCTCGGTGTTGGTACAGATGGACAGTTATGCGGTGGATGGATTGGAGCCGGGACAGATTCAGTTCCTTTACGCTCCCACGCACTTGAATCCTACTTATGAATATGGAGTAACTTTCGAGCGGGGTACGGCTGTTACGTATGGGGATCGTAAACAGGTCTTTATCTCGGGTACGGCGAGTATCGATAACCGGGGAGAGATTGTCTATCCGGGCGATATCGTAAAACAAACCGAGCGGATGATGGAAAATATCAGCGTGTTGCTGAAAGAGGCGGACGCTACTACTCGTGATATTACGCAGGCGATCTCCTATTTGAGAGATATGGCTGATTATGCGGTGGTTAAGAAGTATTTTGAGGCGCATTACCCGGATTTGCCACATTTGATAGTCTTGGCCCCCGTTTGCCGTCCCGGATGGTTGATAGAGACTGAGTGTATAGCGGTCGTGCCGACGGAGTCGTCCTTTAAGCCTTTGTGAAATAATAATAAATGTACGAGATATGGAAGAAAAAGGAGTATATTTGGCTATTCAAACACCAAGACAAGTTAGAAAGAAGCCTATGTATAAAAATGGAATGTACCGGGAAACCGATAAAATGAGTGATCTGATCTGCGAGAACTATCCGATGGTTTTAGTCATGAGCCGCTTTGGTATAGCGCTCGGGTTCGGAGAGAAGAATATCGGGGAGGTTTGCCGGCAGAATGGGGTGGATGCTTGTACTTTCCTGACGGTCGTGAATTTCTTGGTCGAGGAAGTGAATACGCCTGTCGAGAATATCAGCAAATGCCTGTCGATCGAGAACTTGATCCGCTATTTGCATAATGCCCATGATTACTTCTTGAACTTCCGCTTGCCACATATCCGTCGTAAATTGGTAGACGCTATATCCGGGTGCCCGGAGGATGTCGCTTTTGTGATCACGAAGTTTTTCGATGAGTATGCGGAGGAGGTAAATAAACATATGTCTTATGAGGAACGTGCTGTTTTCCCTTATGTCCGTAATTTGTTGGAAGGAAAGAGAGATCCGAAATACAATATTACGATCTTCCGTAAGCGTCATGATCAGATCGAGATGAAGATCACGGAGTTGAAAAATATCCTGATCAAATACTATCCGGGAGCGGGTACGAATATGCTGAATAGTGTCTTGTTCGATATTTTTGCCACGGAGGAAGACTTGGCTTCACATACCCGTGTGGAGGATTATTTGTTTGTACCGGCCATATTGGCTTTGGAAAAACAATTATAAGCATGAATCGATGAGTACAAATCTAAAGATTGCGATAGCCGAACCTTCTGTTATCATAAGGAGCGGACTGGAGAACCTGTTGAAACGGTTACCGGGTTTCCGTATCCAGATGGTGGAGATTCATTCGGTGGAATCTCTTTTCGACTCGCTTCGTATGCACAAACCGGATGTGTTGATCGTGAATCCGGCTTTGCCCGGCTATTTCACGTTGCAACATTTGAAGGAGGAAAGCGGCTGTGCCGAGATGAAATGTATCGCTTTATTATATTCTGTCTCAGACAGTGTGTTATTGCGTTCTTATGATGAACAAATTAACATATACGATAGCCCTGATGAGATCAAGCACAAATTGGAACGGTTGAACGCCGAGGTACTTCCGGATGACGAGCCGGAAGGGGATGACGAGCAACAATCGTTAAGCTCGAGGGAAAAAGAGATCGTAGTCTGCGTCGTGAAGGGAATGACAAACCGGGAGATAGCGGATCGTTTGTTTCTTTCTACGCATACGGTCATCACCCACCGCCGTAATATCGCTCGGAAACTTCAAATTCATAGTGCCAGCGGTCTTACGATCTATGCGATTGTCAATAAGCTGGTCGAATTAGGCGACATTAAACAGTAATCGTATATTTATAAGTAAGTTAAAGGGAATGTGGATAAGCGATAAAAGCGCCTTCCGCATTCCCTTTACTATTAATATAATTAAATTTAATGATCATATCTTATTAACGCTTATCGAAAACTAAAACCCGTTTATTCCTGTTTCTTCTTCAAATCATTAAGCTTATAAGAAATGAAGAAAGCATTTTTACTTGGATTAGCATTGTTATTTTCCTTATCTATGAGCGCACAGCATTTCGCGTTGAAGAACAATCTTCTCTACGACGCGACTACGACTCCGAACTTAGGATTCGAGGTGGGCTTAAGCAAAAAGGTTACATTGGATGTCTCGGCGGGATATAATCCTTTCAAGTTCAATGACGGTAAGAAACTGAAGCATTGGCTTGTCATGCCGGAAGTGCGTTATTG
This sequence comes from Parabacteroides sp. AT13, assembly GCF_002272965.1. NCBI lineage: Bacteria > Pseudomonadati > Bacteroidota > Bacteroidia > Bacteroidales > Tannerellaceae > Parabacteroides > Parabacteroides sp. AT13. The sequence continues at coordinate 2,330,044 of NZ_NQMH01000001.1, forward strand.
GACTTGCGAGAAATTCAACGGTACGTTTATTGGCGTGCATGCGTTGGGCGGACAGTATAATATCGCCGGGATTAAATTACCCTTTGGCATATTCCCTAATTTGAAGGATCATCGTTATGATGGTTATTTGTACGGTGGCGGACTTACGTTGGGACATCAATGGATACTGAATAAGCGTTGGAGTATAGAAGCCGCTATCGGCGCCGGTTATGCCCGTGTACATTATGATAAGTATAATTGCGGGGAATGTGGCTCCAAGATCGAGACCAAGAACTCGAACTATTGGGGTGTAACGAAAGCGGCCCTTTCTATCATTTATTTTATCCACTAAAAAACGATCTAGAGAGATATGAGACATTTATTGAGTATATGTATCGCTTTATTGTTCCTCGGAGGTGTGAGCCTACAGGCACAGAACGGTGTGCGGGGAACTGTTAGTTTCGAGAATGTAAGCGCAAAGAAGGACGGAAGCCAGCTTATGATGAATTTTACGACCAATCTGAGTAATCTGCGTTTGAAATCCCAAGAGATGGTCATACTGACACCGGTATTGCAATCGGTGGATAAATCGCAGTCTTACCAGTTTAACCCGATCGTGATTACCGGGCGGGCACGTATGAAGGCGTTGAACCGTGAGTTGGGTTTCGATAGTTATGAATTTCCCCAAACTCCTAGCTTGATTATCCGTCAGACGAAGAAGGGGCCGGAATTGATTCCGGTGGAATTGTCCGTACCCTATGCGGGATGGATGCGAAACGCTACCTTGATGGTGGATGAGAATACCACGGGATGCGCTTCTTGTGAGGTCTCAAATGACATCTATGGGGTGATGAGCCGTGTATTGCCTCCGTTAGCCCCTCCCGTTTATGAGCTTAGCTATGTTACTCCTCCGGTAGAACCTGTGAAACAACGGAGCGAGACGCATTCCGCTTATTTAAACTTTGAGGTAGGCAAGTCCGTATTGTTACGTGATTTCAAAGATAACGCTACCGTGCTGAATGAGGTGAATAAGATTGTAACGGAAGTCCGTAACGATAAGAATCTAAGCTTTACCGAATTTAAGGTTACCGGATACGCTTCCCCGGAAGGTGGCTACGATTATAATATGAGATTGTCCGAGAGTCGTGCCAAGGCTTTTGTCGCTTACATGAAAGATAAGGAGAAGATGGATCCTTCCTTGATGAAAGTGAATTGGATGGGTGAGGATTGGATCGGATTGCGTCAAGAGGTTACGAAATCAGATTTGGCGAATAAGAAGGAGATTCTGGAGATCTTGGATATTCAAGATATAAACAAGCGCAAGGCTAAACTACATGCCTTGAACGGAGGTCGGACTTATAAGATATTATTGGATAAATACTATCCTCCTTTAAGACGTATTGATTATACCTTGGCTTATATCGCACGTCCGTTCGACGTGAACGAGGCCAAGCAAGTGATCAAAACGAAACCTCAATATTTAAGTTTGAATGAGATGTTCTTGGTAGCCAATTCTTATGATAAAGGTAGCGATCAGTTCAAGGAGGTATTCGATATCGCCGTTCGTCTTTATCCGACCGACCCGATCGCTCAATTAAATACGGCGGCCCTTGAGATTGAGACTGGTGCTTACGATCCGGCCATCAGTCGTTTGCAAGGTATTAATTTGCCGGAAGCATGGAATAACCTAGGTGTCGCTTATGCGATGAAGAAGGATTATACGACCGCTATGCAATATTTCGATCAAGCTGCCCAAGCCGGCATGCAGGATGCCGCCGCGAACCGGGATGAGCTGGCCGCTTGGTTGGCCGAGCAATAATGGAGATACTTACCTTCGAATATAAAAAAAGCCCCCGTTTCCGGAGGCTTTTTTTGTGCTTATAATTTAGCTTTCCATTCATTCATCAACTCGGTAATGGTTTCCCGTACCGAAGTGATCTTATTCGCTCGCCAAGCGTTACTGCCGGCGAAAGCGTATCCATTCTCGAAATTCCCTTTGAAGGCGTTGTACAAGGCGGTGACGATACAATACGGGCTGCGTGATATATCGCACGTCTTGATACAGTTGAAGGGACAAGCTTTCGGTTGCTTGATTCCCGCCTTCACTTTCTCAAGGAAACTGCAATGGATGGCTCGTCCGGGCATGCCGACGGGACTTTTGATGATCTCTATGTCCTTCTCCTCTGCCTGTATATAGGTCTGTTTGAAGGCTTCCGAGGCATCGCATTCCGTGGTGGTAACGAACCGGGTTCCTAACTGAACGCCTGATGCTCCAAGGTCTATCATGCGTTTGATATCTTCACCCGTATAAATGCCTCCTGCCGCAATTACCGGGATCTTTTTGTCGTATTTCTGCTCGAAATGAGAGACTTCCTCTACGACTTGAGGTAATAATTCTTCCAATGAGAAATGCTGGTCTTCCAACTGGTTTTCCTTATATCCCAGATGTCCACCCGCTTTCGGGCCTTCTAGTACCACCGCATCCGGAAGATAATCATAGTTATTCTTCCATTTCTCGCAGATGATGCGTACGGCACGTGCGCTGGAAACGATGGGAACCAGCTTGGTGACGCTATCTTTCTTGAGGAAAGAAGGCAAGTCCAAAGGCAGTCCGGCACCGCTGAAAATGATGTCTACCTTTTCCGCTATACTGGTTTTCACCAATTCGGCGAAGTCGGAAAGAGCCACCATTACGTTTACGCCGATGATACCTTTCGCTTTTTCCCGGGCCTTGCGGATCTCTTCCGCTAACCCGAGATTCCCAGCTTCCGTATAATTGCTGGGTGACAATTTCTTATATAAAAGTCCGAGACCGGCTGCGGAGATAACGCCGATCCCACCTTCATTTGCAACGGCCGAGGCTAAGCCGGAAAGAGAGATGCCTACGCCCATTCCACCTTGGATGATTGGAATACGAGCCTTTAGGTCTCCGATTGTTAATGTCTTCATTAAAAAAATAAATATAGTGTTTCAATAATCGAGGCAAAGGTAGCACAATATCCCAATAAATGTGCGAAATGGACCAGAATTATCGCGCAAATATTCTAGTCATGTGCAATGTATGGAACGAACCGATTATTTTATGTAAATTCGTCCCTGAATAATTAGGCAAGACGTCTGTAACAGGATTGTAATGTATGTGAAACGGGTGTGAAACAGGAGCGTTGTAACTTTGCGACGCAAATATAGTTTTTATAGTTAGGAATGAAATTAGGAAAAGTTATAGCGCTCATGTTAGTGCTGCTTCCATTCAGTATGGGAGCGCAGGAGGTGGATCAGTCGGTGGAAAAACATATCGATTCCTTGGCTACGGAAGTGACTACCTTGGATAAGGTAGTCCAGAAGCTAAGCAAATTCAAGGTTTCCGCTTATATCCAAGGACAATACCAATATGGACAGGAGGACGCTACCTTGAAAGTGGGCGATAAGAACGAGAACTTGGATAAAGGGTTTAACCGGATCGGTATCCGCCGGGGGCGTATGAAGTTTGAGTACAATGATGGGATCGGAACAGGTGCTGTCCAGATCGAGGTGAATGATAAGGGAGTAAGTTTCCGTGATCTGTATATCGGTATCAAGGACCCTTGGACGAAGCGTAGCCAGTTGATGGCTGGTGTGTTCAACCGTCCTTTCGGTTATGAGGTCTGTTATTCCACGAGTTCTCTCGAATCTCCGGAGAGAGCGACTATTATCCAGTATTTCTTCCCGGATGAGCGTGACTTGGGAGCGATGCTTACCTTACGTACCAAGACTACCAGCCCATTGAGTTTCTTGCGATTGGATGCCGGTCTGTTTGCCGGAAACAGTATTAACCGGGAGACGGATAGCCGGAAAGATTTCATCGGGCGTCTGGGTGCCGAGAAGGCGATAGGCGACTGGGGAAAATGGGGAGCCGGTTTCTCCTATTACCATGGTTTTGTCTACAACCCGACTACCGAGGCGTATGAGATGCGTGGCAATCATTTCGTTAAGAGGGATATGGGAGAGACGGGTACTTATATGAAGCGCCAGTATTTAGGTTTGGATGGACAGTTTAGTTTTCTTTCATCTTTAGGAAAGACCACTCTCCGTGCGGAAGGTTTAATCGGTACCCAACCCGGTATCGCCGGGAGCAGTAAAAGCCCGAACTACAGTACCCGACCGGAGAATTTGCCGGAAAATTCTTTGTTTAAGCGCCCTTTCCTTGGTTACTTCTTTTATTTGGTACAGGATATAGGCGCCTCTCCTTTCTCCGCCGTATTGAAATATGACGTTTACGATCCGAATACGAAGGTGAGTGGAAATGAGGTAGGGGCGGAAAATAGTTTCACCTCAAAAACCGACTTGGCTCAAAGCACGATAGGTATTGGCGGTATCTATAATTTCAATAAACATATCCGTCTACAAGCTTACTACGAGTTTAACTTCAATGAGAAAAGTAACCTCGTGAAGGGCTACGAGAACGACCGGAAAGATAATGTATTGACAGTCCGTCTTCAATATAAGTTTTAATTCATAGGATTGTAATATCTGTTTCATCCCATTGAAATACCGAAGTATTTATTTTGTATCGTAAATAAAAGATAAATACAAAGTAATGAAGAAGACGATTTTATTAGCTGCCATGGCAGCGTGTTTGTTTGCTACGAATGTGTTTGCCCAGAAGATAAAGGGTAGCGATACTTGTTTGCCTCTTACCCAGACTGAAGCCGAGAATTTCATGAATAAGAACAAAGCCGCTAAGATAACGGTGACGGGTGGTGGCTCCGGCGTGGGGATCTCCGCTTTGATGGAAGGCACTACGGATATAGCGATGGCTTCCCGTAAGATGAAATTCGACGAGCGCATGAAGTTGCAAGAAGCCGGAAAGAAAACTAAAGAGGAGGTGATCGCCTACGACGCTCTGGCTGTTGTCGTGCATCCTTCCAACAAGGTATCCAATCTGACCCGGGAGCAATTGGAAGGCATTTTTACCGGCAAGATTAAGAATTGGAAAGAAGTGGGTGGTGCGGATATGAAGATCGTGGCCTATTCCCGCGAGACTTCTTCCGGAACCTACGAGTTCTTCAAGGAGAGCGTGTTGAAAAATAAGAACTATATGAACGGTATCTTGAGCATGCCGGCTACAGGTGCCATTATACAAAGCGTAAGCCAGACGAAAGGAGCCATTGGCTATGTAGGTCTTGCTTATTTGAATAAAGAAGTGAAGCCGATCCATGTATCGTATGATGCCGGAAAATCCTACGTGGAGCCTTCGTTGGAGAACGCGAGGAATAAGACCTATCCGGTTGTCCGTCCGTTGTTCTACTACTATGAGACGAAGAATGCCTCAAAGGTGCGACCGTTCATCGATTATGTGATGTCTGCCGAAGGACAAGCGACGGTGAAGAAGGTTGGTTATATCCCGGTAAAGTAAGCGGAGAATCCGGACAGCGTTGTATGAGCACATCATACAACGCTGTCTAAGGTGCTTCGACAGTACTGTCTAAGGTGTTAAGACAACGCTGTCTTATGTGTTGGGATAAGATTGTCCGTCCGTCTCTTCCAGAAACTGATCCATATACAGATTCTCGCCATCCCATACGATATAAGAGAAGAATTGCATCCAATCCCCGGCTATGAGAATACGGGAGGTACGGCTTAACATCAAGTCCAACATGATGTGGCGATGGCCGAAAATGAAGAAGTTTATATCGGGATGCGTCTTTAGATATTCCTTGGCGAAAACAACCATATATTCTGCGTCTTCCCCTTGATACTTTTTAGCCTCTTGCTTTTCCAGTCCGCTCTTCCGGCTGTTGAGCGACCAGCCTAAAGCGAACCCGAACGTCCAGCGGGGATGTATTCCCGCATATAACCATTGGCAGAACTTGTTCCGGAAAATAGCCCTGATCAGACGGAATGCCTTACTCCGGAAATCTACCTCATCGCCATGCCCGAGGAAGAAACGTTTCCCCAATAAATCGACTGTCAAGGTATCCCGATGGATGATGGCGCCTATCTCTTTCGGCAAGTAGTCGAACATCCAGATGTCATGGTTACCGATAAAGATATGTATTTCTATACCTCTGTCCGCTAACTCGGCCAATTTCCCCAGAAAACGTACATGGCCTTTCGGCACGACGTATTTGTATTCGTACCAATAGTCGAATAGATCTCCCAGAAACCAAATGGCGGAAGCGTCTTCCTTGATGCTATCCAGCCAACGTACCAGTTTCTTCTCGATGGCTAAAGGGTCCTTGTGGAAACGGGCTCCCAGATGTGCGTCTGAGGCGAAATATATTTTCATAGAAAACCTAATTCCAGTTTAGCCTCCTCCGTCATCATGTCCTTGTCCCATTCCGGCTCGAAGACGAGGTTTACCTCTACATTGTTCACCCCATCGACCGCTTCTACCTTCATACGGACATCTTCCAATATGAAATCGGCCGCCGGACAGTTCGGGGCGGTGAGGGTCATATCGATGCGTACATTTTTTTCCTCATCGATATCTACCTTATATATAAGCCCAAGATCGTATACGTTTACGGGTATTTCCGGGTCGTATACCGTCTTCAGCATAGCGACGATCGCTTCTTCTGTTTGGAGAAATTCGTTGTTCATCTTCTTTTGTTTTATACGCGAATATACATTAATACTTCTATATACTAAACCGGGGGAAAAGAGAATTTGTTTCACCGGATCAGCCTTCCTTCGTCTGCATAGCTATAATAGCCGCTATCGGACAGGATGATATGGTCCAGTATCCTAATATCCATCAGCTTCGCCGCCTTTTGGATACGCTCGGTCAAGGCATCGTCGTGCGTACTGGGGCGGAGGCTACCGGATGGATGATTATGGCATAGGATTATACCGGAGGCCAAGGCGTTGATCGCCGCTTTTAATACCAAACGGATATCCACGGAAGTCTGGTTTACTCCGCCCTGACTGATTTTTACCTTTTGTATCACCTTATTTAATGGATTGGTTAGAGCGATCCAGAGTTCCTCATAAGGTAAATCGCATAGTTGGGTACGGAATAGGAGATAGGAGTCTTTGCTGCTTCGGATAGCATCTTGAGGAGACGCCTCTGAGGTTTCCCGCCGTTTCCCTAGTTCCATAGCGGCGCAGATCGTGACCGCCTTCGCCTCTCCGATACCTTTAAAGCCGGAAGTTAATTCTTTGATGGAACGTTTACCCAATGTATTCAGATTGTTGTTTACGGAGTGAAGTATCCGTTGAGAGAGTTGTACGGCCGTCTCCTCATTGTTGCCGGATCCGATCAGTATGGCGATCAATTCGGCATCGCTTAATACGGAAGCGCCTTTTTGAAGCATTTTCTCACGGGGCCTGTCTTCTTCGGCCCATTCCTTGATGGAAAGTTTTCCTGTCTTTTCTTTCATAGTCGGGAAAGGTTTATGATTTGGTTAAAAAAATAGTTCCCGCCTGCTTATCAAGCGGGAACCGTATATTTTGACAAGACCCGGATTACTCGCGGATACGGCCTACGTAAGAACCATCAGTCGTATTGATCTCGATAACCTCGCCCTCGTTGATGAACAACGGAACGCGAACTTCCGCACCAGTCTCTACGGTTGCCGGTTTCAAGGTGTTAGTAGCAGTGTCACCTTTAATACCCGGTTCTGTATAAGTAACTTTTAATTGAACTTTTGTAGGCATGTCGGCGAAAAGAACCGTATCGGTAGATGCATCAGAAACAACGTCTACAATTTCTCCCTCTTTCATGAAATCAACGCCGTTGATCAAGTTTTTGTCGATGATCACGTCATCGAATGTCTCTTGGTTCATGAAATGATAATGCTCGCCTTCCGTATAAGTGAACTGATACGGGCGACGTTCTACGCGTACATCTTCCAACTTCTCACCGATATTGAAACGACGCTCGATCTGACCGCCTTTTACAACATCTTTCAATGTGGTACGCATGATGGTATTACCTTTACCCGGTTTTACGTGAAGGAAATCGACGCAGAAATAGAGTTTTCCGTCCAAACGGATACAAGTTCCTTTCTTAATGTCTTGTGAATTGATCATATTTATTTTCTTTATTTATAATGTTATAGAGTAATCCTTAACGATTTTCGGGGGCAAAAGTAGTACATTCCTGCTAAAGTAGCAAAAAGTTTTGCGTATTTATATGGAAAAATAGTTGCAAATCAACCGAATAACCGGAACCAAGACCGCTGTCATGATACCCATCAAGCCAATCGCCAGTCCGCTTAATGCTCCTTCGATGGCCCCGATTTGAATGGCCGCTGCTGTTCCTACTCCATGGGAGGAAGCCCCTAACGCCAGTCCTTTAGCGATATGGCTATCTATTCCCAGTACCCTCATCACGATAGGGCCCACTATACTGCCAAAGATTCCTACCGCTACGACGATGACGGCGGTAAGTGAAGGTATGCCGCCCGCTTTCTCCGCTATCCCCATAGCGATCGGGGTGGTGACGGATTTCGGTTGGAGCGTGGCGATCAACGCTTGGTCGGCTCCCATCAATTTACCGATGATGATTACGCTTACGATTCCGACAATGGCCCCGACAAATACGGAAGTCAAGATCGAAACGACATTTCCCTTTAGATATTGGATTTGCTCATATAACACATAGCCAAGGGCCACTACGGAAGGCCCCAGCATAAAATGGATCAAATGACTGCTTTGCTGGAACGACTCATATTGAATGCCTAGGACTTCCAGTACCACGATAATCACGAAGATGGTCGTAAGCAAAGGATGCAAAAGACTGATATGGACTTTCTTGTAAAGAGCCAAGGAAGTCAGGTAGGTACCAATTACCAAGGTAAGAGCGAAAATCTCGGAATGCGCCAGATTATCCATGGTCTATTTCCCCTTTTCCAGTTTTTGTTGCACCAACGCTACGCTGGTGATGACTAAAATTGTACTTACTACGGAAGCGATCAGCAGGACTGCCCAATACTCGGAGATGATCCCGAAGGAATTCATAAGCCCTACACCAGCTGGAACGAAGAATAATCCCATGTTTTGGGTAAGAACCGTGGAAAGACGTTTCACCTTTTCAGGTTTTACTTTCTTGAACGCGAGGGCTAAAAATAATAGCACCATCCCAATTACGCTACCCGGTATGAAACCGTCGATAAAGTAGCTGATAAACTCTCCCGTGAAATAGAAGAAGAGAATGTAAAATGCTTCTGTTAGCATAGTTTTTCTACCTTTTTTGATAACCGCTACAAAGATAACAGCTATTTCGTAGATATGTTCTATAACATATTATTTTAACATTGTAGGGACGGCGTCCGTCCCCCCGTGGTATCAAGCTAACGCGGAAGTAATGAACATATAAATCATCATACCGATAATATCGTTGGTAATGGTGATAAACGGCCCGGTCGCCAAGGCCGGATCTATCTTCATCTTATCTAAGGTCATGGGAACTAACGTGCCGAATATACTGGCGAACATTACGACGGCGAATAGGCTTAAAGATACGGAGGCCGTAATCCCCCGGTCTCCCAGCATGAAGAAGTTGTAAATGAACACGACCAGACTGATAATGCTGGCATTGATTAACGAAACTACGGACTCTTTTAGGATTTGCGGTACGATATTCCCTTCCTTCAAGGTATTGTTTGCCAAGCCTTGTACCACGATAGCGGAAGATTGTATGCCTACGTTTCCACCGGTACCACCGATCAGCGGGATAAATAGCGCCATCTTCGGGTTAGTGGCGAAACTGCTCTCGAAACCACCGAGGATAACGGAGTTTCCCAATCCTCCGATCATGCCGATCAGCAGCCAAGGTAGGCGGGCGGCGGTTTGGGTGAATACATTATCCGAGGTTTCCACGTCTTGCGAGATACCGGATGCCAACTGGTAATCACGCTCGTGTTGCTCGCGTACCTCATCCATAACGTCATCGATCGTGATACGTCCTACCAGACGTCCGATACTATCGACTACGGGCAAGGCTACCAAGTCGTATTTCTCGATCGTCTCCGTAACCTCCTCGATACTGTCGCTGTCGCGAACGGAGATCGGGTCTTTTTTCATGACATGCTTGATCTTGGAGACGGATGGGTGGGTAATCAGTTTCTGCAAGGGGAGCACGCCTTTCAAGCGCTCGTCGTCGTCCACTACATATACATAATAGATCTCGCTCATCTCCTCCGCTTGCTTGCGCATCTCGTCGATACATTTGGGCATACTCCAATTCTCGTTCACCACGATCATCTCGGTACCCATCAAACCGCCGGCGGTGTCCTCGTCGTATTTCAACAAGTCCACGATATCACCGGCCTGTTCTACGTCCTCGATATGCGAAAGGATCTCCTCTTGGGTATCCTCGTCCAACTCACGCATCAAGTCAACGGCATCATCCGTTTCCATGTTATCGACGAAACGCTTGGCGATAAGCTCATTGGGAAGTTCCTTCAATAACTTATGACGGTCTTCCTCATCCAACTCCATCAATACATCCGCCGCTTTGTCGCCATCCATCAATAGATAGAGATAAATGGCCTCTTGCAAGTTCAGTTCTTGATAAAGCTCGGCTATATCGGCAGGATACAGTTCATGAAGTACCTCCTGTGCCTTCGCGTCATCTTTGGCCTCGATGATGCTTTTCAGGTTCTCGATGTAATCTTTCGTCAGTTCGATCATTGGACTCTTATATTATTATAGGACATCACCAGCCTGCTTCTCCAGATGCTTTTGGCTGATCAAGGTCAGTTCCACGAATTGCTCCACGGATAACTGTTCCGGGCGCTTGTCGAATATCGGCAAGGCGTAATCCGGGCAATCTTTACCCAATAGGGGTTTCATGGAATTACGAAGCGTTTTTCTTCGTTGGTTGAATGAGGTCTTTACTACGGTCTTGAATAACTTCTCGTCGCATCCCAGCTCCTTGCGGTCGTTACGAGTCATTTTCAATACGGCGCTTTTCACCTTTGGAGGCGGATCGAATACTTTCTCACTGACAGTAAAGAGGTATTCCACGTCGTACCAAGCTTGAAGCAATACGCTCAAGATTCCGTACGTCTTGCTACCGGGACCTGCCGCTAGGCGTTCCGCTACCTCTTTTTGTAACATCCCCGAGCAGCAGGGAATCTGGTCCTTATAATCGAGGACTTTGAAGAATATCTGGCTGGAGATATTATAGGGATAATTACCGATCACACAAAACTGCCCCGGAAATAGCTTCGAGAGATCCAATTTCAGGAAATCCTCGGCGATGATACGTCCTTTCAGATCGGGGAAATTCTGGTTCAGGTAATCTACGGATTCCATGTCCAACTCGACAACGGTCAAATCATGTCCCGCCTCCAGCAAGAACTGGGTAAGGACTCCCATTCCCGGTCCGATTTCCAAGACCGGCAAGGATTTGAAAGTATCGAGTGTGTCCGCAATGCGCTGTGCTATTTGCAGATCCTTTAGGAAATGTTGCCCTAATGCTTTTTTTGGCTTAACTAATCTCATCCACTTTTCGGTGTAATGTGTTTGTTTTTAAATATTATGCTTATCTTTGCGGATGCACAAAAGTACAATAAATAATTTAAAGTTCCCTATACCTAATGGATTTTAAGAGCATTCTACGTACGTTTCTGAAGATAATTCTACCTTTAGCCTTCGGCTGTTTACTCCTTTGGTTTTTGTATCGGAAAATGGATATCACTGAGATTTGGCGAGTAGTCAAGGAGGGGGTTCGTTATGATATTATTCTGGTTTCTTTACTGTTCGGCTTGTTCGCCAATATCGTCCGTGGTTTACGGTGGGGATTGCTGATCAGTTCCTTGGGCGAGCGTTTCAAGATGAGTAACGTGATTTACGCCGTGTTGGGTAATTACGCGGTGAATCTGGTATTGCCCCGTGTCGGCGAGGTATGGCGTTGCGGCATGATCACGAAATACGATAAGATCTCGTTTACCAAGCTTTTAGGTACCTTGTTGATCGACCGTGTGAGCGATACGATCATGGTCGGTTTGATAACCTTGATGATATTCATATTTAATATAAGCTTCTTTACGAGTTTCTTCGCCAAGAACCCGGCTTTGCTCGAAGGGTTCCAATCCATGTTTAATTCGATATGGATTTACGTGGCGGTGATAATTTTTGTCGCTGTAATTTGGTTTGTATTCACTTATATGAGTAACTTTACGCTGGTACAGAAAGCCAAAGGCATGTTGAAGAATATATGGACCGGTATGAAGAGTATCTGGTACATGGAGCATAAGATGCGTTTCGTGATAGAGACGTTATTGATTTGGGGAGGTTATTTCTGTTACTTTTATATAACGTTCTATGCTTTCGACTTTACCAAGGACTTGGGTATCGTGGTCGGGCTGATCACGTTTACGATGAGTAGTATCGGCGTGGCGGTGCCTGTTCAAGGCGGTATCGGACCGTGGCATTTCATGGTGATCGCTACCTTGGTTTGTTTTGGCGTGAACGAGAATGACGCGGCGGCGTTCGCCTTGGTCGTTCATACGGTACAGACGGTATGGACTGGATTGTGCGGATTATTCGGCGTGGTGGCTTTGCCGCTCACCAACCGGGAGAACAAAGAGGCTCCGGTCGCTGTTTCGTGATGAATACAAGATATGTATTAAATATGAACTGAACTAAATTATTAACATCTATGTCAGCAGAAATCAAAGATCTATCTCCGAAGCATGTATGGGGTTATTTTTATGACCTTACGCAAATCCCCCGTCCGACCGGACATATGGAGGCAGTAACCCGTTTTATGATATCCTTTGGTAAAGGATTGGGACTGGAAACCCTGCAAGATGAGGTGGGTAACGTATTGATCCGTAAGCCGGCCACGCCCGGAATGGAAGGTCGTAAGACCGTGACATTGCAGTCTCATCTGGATATGGTTCCCCAAAAAAACTCTTCCGTAAAGCATGATTTCGAGAAAGATCCGATCGACGCTTACATAGACGGTGATTGGGTGACGGCCCGTGAGACGACTTTGGGGGCGGACAATGGCATGGGCGCCGCTCTGGCGATGGCCGTGTTAGCGGACAATAGCTTGCGTCACGGACCGATCGAGGCCCTGTTTACGATTGATGAGGAACAGGGAATGGACGGCGCTTTCGGCTTGAAGCCGCATTTCTTACAGGGTGATATTTTATTGAATTGTGATTCCGAGAAGGAAGGGGAGTTGTTCGTAGGTTGCGCGGGTGGCGCTAACGTGAATGTCTCTTTCCAATTTAAGGAGGATACTTATATTCCGGAAGGTGACGTGGCTGTCAAGGTTAGCTTGTCTGGCTTGAAAGGTGGCCATTCCGGTGTGGATATTCATTTAGGGCGTGCGAATGCGAATAAGTTGATCTTCCGTTTCTTGAAAGAGGCGGTTTGTGATTATGGCGCTCGCTTGTCCTCTGTGGCGGGTGGTTCCTTGCCTAACGCTATCCCTCGTGAGGCTTTTGCCGTGATAACGATTCCGGGTGATAACGTGGAGTCTCTTTGGGAGCTAGTGGCTGATTACCAAGATATGTTCCGTACGGAGTATATGGGTGTGGAGGATCAGATCGATTTCGTCGCGGAGATGGTTGAATTGCCGTCTACGTTGATTCCGGAGGAGATACAGGATGATTTGATCAATGCGATCGAGGGTTGCCAGAATGGTGTGATTAGCATGTTGCATGATTTCCCGGGTACGATTGAGTCTTCCTCTAACTTGGCGATCGTGAAGACATCTGATGAGTTGATCGAGGTGAAGATCTTGGTGCGTAGCTCATCCGAGTCTCGCAGGGATTCTGTTTGCTCAAGTCTGGAAAGTGTATTCGCTTTGGCAGGGGCTAAGGTGGAGGAGTCCGGTCATTATAATGGCTGGCAGCCTAATATCAATTCCCCGATCTTGAACTTGATGAAATCTACCTATCTGGATTTATTTGGTAAGGAACCTGAGGTGAAGGTGATGCATGCCGGATTGGAATGCGGTATCATCCAAGGCGCTTATCCGGATATGGATATGGTTTCTATCGGACCGGATTTGGAATATCCGCACTCACCGGACGAGCGAGTGAATATTCATTCCGTACAGAAGATCTGGGAGTTTATTACAGCTACATTGGAGAGAATCTAAGGATCTCTTTCCTTATAGATATTAAACAAGCCCTCCAGCCTTTGTTCTTCTAACCATTCGGTTAGCGAGAATAGGGCTGGAGGGTTTATTTTTATAGTTTCTCTATATCCTCAAGGGAGAGCCCTGTACATTTTTGGATGATGAGAGGTGCGATTCCCTCGGCTTTCATGTTACGGGCCGTAGATTCTTTCCCTTTCAATATCCCTTTCTCCTCTGCGTAATCGATCGTATTCTTATAATCCCTGTATCGTTTCAGGGCCTCGTCGTATTGTATGCGTTCTTCCTTGCTGAGGTTTGCCACGTCGGCTACTTCTAGCAACTTATCGAAGACCGCCTTTTTTGCCTTGAACGGCATTCTCTCTAAAGTGTCCATATGCTTCAATAAATAAATCCAACGTTCAAAATCGTTCTCGCACTCGTCCGGTTCTTTTTGGAAGTAAGGCAGCTCGAGATAGACTTGCCGTATCCTGTCGCTGAACATCCTTCCGGTTTCCCGGTCCGCCAATATAACATCGGTCCGGAACTTTGAGTTCACGTCCATCTTGTAATTAAGTAGGAATACCCCGTATACGGGTTGTAACGCGAATTTCCAGTCCTTCCCTTTTTGTCCTTGGTTACTGATGGCCCTCGCCAAATAGTACAGTCCCCTGTCGTGGAAATAGGGTTGTGCGCCGGTTTGCATCTCAACCACGAACAGGTTTCCGTTGCTATCCTTGCAATGCACGTCAAAAACGATTCCCCTGTCGTCCAGCGTCTCGGGGGTCTGAATCGGGTTAAGGAACGTGATGTCCTCGATGTCGTGCTCTCCGAAGAACAATTGGTTCAGGAAATCGATTAGTAACTCCTTGTGTACCTCCTGTCCGAATATCCGGTGAAAGCCGAAATCGGTGAAGGGATTGATAAATTTTCCCATAGTGCTTATAGGTTTTAGTGATTAATATGAAAGGGATGGTTCTTTTTCCATCTCTTGCGGTAAAGATACGCTTTTAAAAATAAATACGTACGTCTTTTTGAAAAAACATGTACATGTTTCCGGAAAAAGACGTACGTGTTTTTTGAAGGTCATAATATTACCGTTATATCAAGTATCTTGAAGGAATTTTATGTCGTGAAAACGGTTGTTGTCTTGACTTTTTGCTTGATATAAGGCTTGAATCGTGACAATCCCTTTTTGCTGGCATCGTGAAATAGGGGGAAGGGGAAGACGATAATCGGGGTTTTTCATGGAAAAGTACGGCCTTTTACGCACGATATACGACAAAAGCCTGCACATATAGTCGCGTTGGGTAACGCCTATACTGCCGTTGGGCATTATAAACAGTCACGAATAGGGTTGGCGGTAGTCGTGAATGGGCATTGTAACCCTGTTAGAACCCAGTCGTAACCCTATGGGATAGCCCGAAGAAGTCAATAGATATGAATTACGATGGATTAATTTCGCTATAACGAAAGGCGTTTTTTTAGCATCTGTCTGTTAATTAGTTGATTGCTGTTTTTTTCTTACTTATTTGGGAACGAACTGTACCTTTGTTCGAAAAAATCGATTCTCCGGGAGTTAAGAATACAAAATGTCAAAGTGTTACTTTTGGATAAATATATAAATGTACGTATGTACATTATTATAAAGGCGTAAAGTTTGTATGATTCATAAATACTATTATCGTGTAGAAACGACTAGTTTAAACGATCGATTCTTTTAGTCATTTGCAAAGGTACGCGTTTCTTCGACTTCTGCAACCCTTCCGGGCTATTTTTTTCACCCCTTATCCTCTTTCTTATCAATCAAATAGGCTATCCGTTACGAAACAAGCGATTCCGTAAACGAACCTCTCTTTTCCTCCCTTAAAAAACGACTAATCTAGACGATCGTTTAGACTAGTCGTTTTATGTGATTTTGGAATCGATTTAATAGAGCTAAGTATTTGATTATCTTAATAAACACTAGTATTAATATTAATTTCAGTATTATGAACAAAAAGTTTTCTACTCTTTTGGCGGCTGCTTTGTTCGGAACTTTCTCTGCTTTTGCGGTTGCTCCGACAAATGGTAAGTTGCATCAGATTAAGATTGGAACAGAGGGTACTCAGGTTCTGTCTGTCGTAAAAAATAAGGCGAAGACAGCTGATAGTTTGGTGGTTGTGGATGCTCCGGGAAACTCCGACATCATGAAGGATGTTTACAAGAAGTCTTTGTGGAAGTTCGCTAGCTCCAAGGTAGACAATTCCGAGACGGATGTTTGGACTATGACGAACTATGCTACGGGTAGCGTATTGAGCTTGGATCTTTCCAAGGAAGGTGCTTCTTTCGTAAGTAACGGCCAGTCTAAATGGTTGGTTTCTGCTGAAGGCAAGATCACGGCTATCAAGAATGGTGATACTTATTCTATCCAATTGCAATATTTGGATGAGGATGGAGAAGTTGTAGATGTAGCTGTAGAAGGTGGTAAGACTCGCGTGATTGTGAAAAAGAACAAATCCGCAGAGGCGTTCAATATCGCTAAACCAGCATCTGTTGATGCTATGACTGCCGATCAGATCAACGGTTTGTATGGTACTTCTTCTGTTCTTGATTTCGACAAGAACTTGGATGGCAACCCAATCGACGGCGTGGCTTTCCGTGCTGTGGCTACAGATGCTGAGTCTTATGTAAACGTTCGTTTGAACTCCGGTAAGTATTTGGTAGTTGACTCCGCTCAATGGACGAACACCGTAAACAACAATGTTTATTTCAAATTAGCTACTGATGCTCTTCCTACAGAGGCTGCTAAAGAGAGTTCTGTAAACTCTGCTGTAGGGGCTGAATTGTTGAAGAACGGTCGTGCCGCTGATTTCTATGCATTCCAATTCAAGTTGGATATCGCTGCCGGTTATGTGGTAACTATCACTCCGAAGGGTGTTCCTACTTATGCTCCGACAACTCCGGAAGAAAACAAGGCTCATGCTGGTATGTCTTATGACGTAGCAACAACAACTCGTGCTTTGGTTTACGGTAAGTTCGCTAACAGCTTGGAGGTTTTGACGGCTACTAAGGCTACAGGCGATAAGTTGACAGAGGCTAAGGCTACATTCGGTGTAGTTGATACTCCGGATGCATTGGACGCTGACTATACTTACTATGTACAATTAATATACAAAGATACTACAAAAAAGTGGAATACAGAAGAATGAAGTAATAGAATTGATTTACAGAGGTTTCATTTAAGCAGCCGATTATCTCCAACGCCACCACAATCCTTGCCGAAGCCAAGTCAAGACGTCGCAACGTTACTTGTTCGTAACCACACCATATAGGTGACGAAATTGGCACGAATGGCAAAACAAGGCGTTGTGATATAGTGAGTTACTAACAACTCACGCGACAAATCCAGTTACGGAAAAAGATTGCGTCGTTCCTCCGTGTTTTGCGTACCGACGAAGGATTCTTCACCGACTAATTTTGAACCTAAAAAAATTAAGGACGATGAAGAGTACATTTTCAGTTATCTACTACCTCAAACGTCAGGTAGTGAAAAAGGACGGGACAGTACCCGTCATGGGACGTATCACGGTGGACGGCAGCCAAACACAGTTCAGCTGCAAACTGACCGTCGATCCTAAGCTGTGGGACACCAAAGGAGGACGTGTCACGGGCAGAAGCACGGCTGCACTCGAAACGAACCGTATGCTCGACAAGATGCGCGTACGCATCAACAAGCACTATCAGGAAATCATGGAGCGTGACAACTTCGTCACTGCGGAAAAGGTGAAAAACGCCTTTCTTGGACTGGAACACCGCTACCACACGCTATTGCAGGTGTTCCGGCAACACAACGAGGACTATGCCAAGCAGGTGGAGGCAGGCATGAAAGCCAAAGGCACGTTTGACAAATACAAGATCGTTTACAAGCACCTGCAAGAGTTCCTCACCATCCGCTACCACGTGAAGGACATCGCCCTGAAAGAGCTTACCCCCGCTTTCATTTCCGATTTTGAAATGTTCCTGCGCACGGACAAACACTGCTGCACCAACACCGTGTGGCTGTATGTCTGCCCGCTTCGGACGATGGTGTTCATCGCCATCAACAATGAGTGGCTCACGCGCGACCCGTTCCGCGAGTATGAAATCAAGAAGGAGGAAACGACCCGCAGCTTTCTGACGAAAGATGAAATCCGCCTGCTGATGGAAGGTAAGCTGAAGAATGCGAAGCAAGAACTGTATCGTGATTTATACCTGTTCTGCGCCTTCACGGGCTTGTCGTTCGCCGATATGCGCAACCTGACGGAAGAGAATATCCGCACCTACTTTGACGAACACGAGTGGATAAACATCAACCGCCAGAAGACGGGTGTGGTGTCCAACATCCGTATGCTCGACATAGCGAAGCGCATCATCGACAAATACCGTGGGCTGTGTGGGGACGGCAGGATATTCCCCGTACCCCACTATAACACGTGCCTTGCCGGAATCCGTGCCGTCGCCAAGCGTTGCGGTATCACCAAGCATATTACATGGCATCAAAGCCGCCACACGGCCGCCACGACGGTGTTCCTCTCCAACGGCGTACCCATCGAAACGGTCAGTTCCATGCTGGGACACAAAAGCATAAAGACAACGCAGATATACGCGAAAATAACCAAAGAGAAGCTCAATCAAGACATGGAGAACCTTGCCGCGAGATTGAACCAAATCGAAGAATTTGCAGGTCGTACCATCTAAAACAGAGAAGCCATGAAACGTGACATAATCATCATTGAGGACAAGGCGGTCAGCGTAACCGGTAACGATGTATGGATGACCGCCGGAGAAATCGCCAGACTGTTCCACACGGGTGTCCCGGCAGTGAACGCCGCCATCAAAGCCATCCTCAAAACGGACGTGCTGAACGACTACGAGGCATGCCGCTACATCCAACTTGAAAACGGTCTGTATGCGGATGTTTACTCGCTTGAGATAATCATCCCCGTCACCTTTCGGCTGAGCACATACCATGCCCATCTTTTCCGCCGCTGGCTGATGGACAAGGCACTTGCAAAAGACAAGCATACCGCCTACATGTTATTCGTACATAGCGGAAAAGGCGGTTACTGCTGAAAAGACGATGAAAATCAATTAAAAACGGACAACCATCAAGCTGTCCGTTTTAACTTTAAAATAGTCAATTTTGAATATACAAATTATGTGCTAAAGAATATGAGGTATCAAAATTGAGATGGCTTATATAACATCTCATACTTTAACGAGCCACAATCAATGTACATATCATATTCCGCAATTCCTTTTTCTTGTGCTATATAATGCAAAGTTTTCTTGTGGATGTTTGAAATTCTCTCTCCATAATAGATTGCTTTAGGAACAATTTTCAGGCTTGTTGCACGAGAATGTGCGGCAGGTTGTTTCTCTGAATGAATAATACGCCATTCATTTTCATATTCCCACTGTGTGGATTTGTGAATAGCCATTTTCAAATGCGATAGTGAATCTATATTTTTAACATCCAGCCCCAAGCTCTTTGCTATATACCATTGAATAAAACTATTTGCATCAAAGCGGTTATTATCATATATAACAGGCAAGATACAACAATTCATTTCTCCTTGTTCTAATAAGAACCTTAAATCATATTCCAATGCAAACCCTTCATGATTTTGGGCATAGTGACTCCACATTATAACAGAATCTATGCTTTCACTTAAACATGCTATTGTAGATACGACCTTTAATGTATCCCCCATTTTTAATAGGATTTCTTTCAATATGTTTTCCATTACAACACTAAAAAGAGCTAATGTCAATGGATTTATGCCGTTACACGATATTACCTGTTTTTTTAAACCTGTCAAATTGTTTCTTCCGAAAAATTGGATTACACTTGGAGGAAATTCGAAATCTTTAGTTTCAAGTATCTGTTTGAATTGTTCAAGAAATTCTTCTGTACAACAAGCTCTCATTTGCTCTTGAATATTATCCAAACTATAATAAACAAGAGTGTCATAGGGGTCATTAAACTTATCAGCAGTAACAGCATAAACCAGATCCTTGTCAAAAGCATCAAGGTTTAATGTTGAACAACTCCTATATCTATACAGTTTTTGTGGCAACATTGACATCAATGCTGCACTTATAGGATAGATTCGGGATTTTATGTCCTCTTGCTCAATTCCTTCAGGAATTATTGTGGATTCTAACAATTTTGCAAATTCACTCCGAAGCATAATGGTATTCGTTTTAACCACAAAGGTACGCATTTTATTCCGGAATGTCAGGACATTACTCCATCGGTTTGCGGTAATTCGCCTCCAGCAGTTCACGCAATCCCGATTCGGGGTAAAGCACCTTCCCGCCTAAAAGGATAAAGGGCAACACTCTGTTGTTACGGTATTCCTGCAAGGTACGGCGGCTCACACGGAGCAACTCCGCCACCTCCCTGTCCGTCAGGTAACGTTCCCCGTCCAGCGGTGGACGGTAGTTTTCCAAAAATGCAGAGAGCCATTTAGAGCCTTTGCGCATATTCTGCACCACGGTGGCAAGCGGCTCGTCCTCCAGTGTAAAAACATCGTTGTTCTCGTTCATCATAACTTTGGATTCAGTGGGTGAATAATAAGATTACCTGCCGCCGGGATAGAGCGTACCGATAAGCGGAATCAGCCTCCTAACTTCTTCCGGCTTGTAATAGAACCTGCGGTTTATCTGCGAGTAGCCGATAAGCCGCTTGTCGCGCAACGTCTGCAACGTGCGCGGGCTTATTCTCAACTGCCCGCAGACCTCCTCGCCCGTGAGCCATCTTTCCATGCGCCCCGTGTCGCTTTTGCGCCTCAGTGCGGCGACCTTCTCCGAGAGTGCGCCGAATGTCGCCACCATCATCTCGAAAGTCTTTTTCTCAATTGATACTATTTCCATATTCATGCAATTATCGGTTTGCCCGCAAAGGTAACGATACACTCCCGGACACGTGCCGTTTTCCACTGAAAGGCTGCCTGTTGCGCCGTTTGACCGGGTTACGGAGCCATCTTCCGTAAAAATCTTACGTGAGTCACGTAGTGAGTTGTTAAAGCCCCTTTTGTTTATTGCCGAATTTTGCCGCAGATACAAAAAGAAAGGACTGAATATGAAAGTGATAACAATGGAAAGTTCCGTCTTCCGGTCATTGACGGAACAGATAGCGGAGATTGCGGCACACGTCCGTGCCGTCTCCGGTGACAAGAGAGCGG
Organism: Parabacteroides sp. AT13; assembly: GCF_002272965.1. Classification (NCBI taxonomy): domain Bacteria; kingdom Pseudomonadati; phylum Bacteroidota; class Bacteroidia; order Bacteroidales; family Tannerellaceae; genus Parabacteroides; species Parabacteroides sp. AT13. The sequence continues at coordinate 2,351,257 of NZ_NQMH01000001.1, forward strand.
CATCGCCCGACAGGTTGCTCACCACACGCGAGGCGGCGCACCTGCTTAACGTGAGTACCCGCACCCTCCAGCGTATGCGCAGCGAGCAACGCATCGGCTATGTCGTGCTTCGCGGCAAATGCCGCTACCGGCAGTCGGAAATCGACCGCCTGCTTGATGAGAGTACCGTCAACGAGGACGCGGCGACACCGCAGGAACTGAAACGCAACCACACGTTGCGCACGGGCGGCAACCCCAAAGGAAGGAGGACATAGGTCATGGAACTGCTCACACGAAACAACTTCGAAGGCTGGATGCAGAAGTTGATGGAACGGCTCGACCGTCAGGACGAACTGCTGCTGGCGATGAAGGCTGAGGGGAAACAGCCTACTATCACGGAAAGCATCCGCCTTTTCGACAATCAGGACTTGTGCATGCTGCTTCAGATAAGCAAGCGCACCCTGCAACGCTACCGCAGTGTCGGCGCATTGCCCTACAAGACACTGGGCAAGAAAACCTATTACAGCGAGGAGGACGTGCTGACATTCCTTTCCAACCATATCAAGGACTTCAAAAAGGAAGATATAGCCTTCTACAAGGCTCGTATCCATAATTTCTTTCATAAATAACCCATTAAAACATTTTTCAGATGGCAAAGAAAAAAGACGAAAAGGACGTGCTGGTGGTCCGTGACGAGAAGACGGGCGAGATCAGCGTGGTTGCCGGGCTGAACGCGGACGGCACACCCAAGCGCACCCCCGCGAAAGCGGAAAACGCGCAGAGTTTCCTGCAATTCGACCGACACGGCGACGTGCTGGACAACTTCTTCAAGAACTTCTTCCGGCAGTGCAAGGAACCCAGCCGCTTCGGTTTTTACCGCATCGCGGCAGACCAAGCCGAAAATCTCTTGGAGGTGATGAAGCAACTGCTGAAAGACCCCGAAGCGAACAAGGAGCTGCTTGCCCCTCACAAGGTGGACACCTCCGACTACGAGAAAAAGGTGCAGGAAGAACTGGCAACCGAAAAACAAGAACCTCAAAAACAGGAAAACATGGAGCAACAAAAAGAACAACAGGAAGATCCCGAACAGACGCAGGGCAAACGGGGCTACCAGCCCATCGACGAGAGCAAAATCAACTGGCAGGAGCTGGAGGACAGATGGGGCGTGAAGCGTGACGACCTTGAAAAGTCCGGCGACCTTACGAAGATGCTCCACTACGGCAAGTCCGACTTGGTGAAGGTCAAGCCCACCTTCGGCGGCGAAGCATTCGAGCTGGACGCCCGCCTTTCCTTCAAGAAGGACGGCGAGGGAAACATCAGCCTCGTGCCGCACTTCATCCGCAAGGAGCAGAAACTGGATGAATACAAGGAACACAAATTCTCCGACGACGACCGGAAGAACCTGCGCGAGACGGGCAACCTCGGCAGGGTCGTGGACATCGTGGAGAAGGAAACGGGCGAGATTATCCCCTCCTACATCAGCATCGACCGCAAGACGAATGAGATCACGGACATTCCGGCGAGCAAGGTACGCATCCCGGAGCGCATCGGCAAGACGGAAATCACCAAGCAGGAGCAGGATATGCTCCGCGCCGGACTGCCCGTGCGCGACAAGCTCATCGAGCGCAACGACGGCAGGAAGTTCGTCACCACTCTGCAAGTGAACGTGGAGCAGCGCGGCGTGGAGTTCGTGCCGGGAACCGGAAGGTCGCCCCGTACCGTACAGACGCAGGAAACCAAAGGCGACACGTCGAAAAGTCAGGCGCAAGGCGGGGAAAATGCCACACAGACCAAGAAGGAGCAACGCCGCAACACGTGGACGAACGAGGACGGCAGCATCCGCCCCATCAGCAAATGGAGCGACGTGAACTTCACCGAACAGCAGAAAGCCGACTATGTGGCGGGCAAAGCCGTGAAACTGGAGAACGTGACCGACAAGCAGGGCTTCCATGCCACGATGTATATCAAGTTCAACCCGGAGAAGGGTCGCCCGTACCGCTACGAAACAAATCCCGACATCGGGCAGCAGGTCGCCCCGTCCAACGAGAGCCGCACGCAGGTGGCGGTGAACAACGAGGGCAAGACCAACGAGGCGACAAAGAACCTGAAAGAGCCTTTGCAGAAAGGTCAGACCACTCCGAAGGACGCCCGCCAGCAACAGCAGCAGGACAAGCCGCAGAAGAAAACGGGCAAGGGCATGAAAGTATAGACCGATGTCCGCCACTGAATCCAAAATAAAATCCAAAGTATCAACAAAAAAGAAGAAGACATGAAGACAATCATTGCAGAAAAGCCCTCCGTGGCACGTGAAATCGCCCGCATCGTGGGCGCGACAAAGAGAGAGGAAGGATATTTCGAGGGAGGCGGCTATGCCGTGACATGGGCATTCGGACACCTTGTCCAGCTCGCCATGCCCGATGGCTACGGCGTGCGCGGTTTCGTCCGTGACAACCTCCCGATTATCCCCGACACCTTCACGCTCGTCCCCCGTCAGGTCAGGACGGAGAAAGGCTACAAGCCCGATAGCGGCGTGGTGTCGCAGATAAAAACAATCAAAAGGCTGTTCGGCACCAGCGACCAAATCATCGTGGCAACCGATGCCGGACGCGAGGGTGAACTTATCTTCCGCTACCTCTACCACTACACGGGCAGTACCACTCCTTTCGTGCGCCTGTGGATAAGCTCGCTCACCGACAAGGCTATCCGCGAGGGATTGCGCAACCTCGAAGACGGCGGCAAGTATGACAACCTATACCTCGCCGCCAAAGCGCGAAGCGAATCCGACTGGCTCGTGGGCATCAACGGCACGCAGGCTCTCTCCATCGCCGCCGGACACGGCACATACTCCGTGGGGCGGGTGCAGACACCAACGTTGGCTATGGTATGTGAACGCTACTGGGAGAACCGCCGCTTCACGCCCGAAGCCTTCTGGCAACTCCATATCGCAACGGACGGTTGCGACGGCAAGGTCGTGAAATTCTCATCCTCTGAAAAATGGAAGTCGAAAGAACCGGCAACGGAGCTATATAATAAGGTAAAGGCGGCAGGCTTCGCAACGGTAACGAAAGCCGAGCGCAAGGAGAAAACGGAGGATACCCCGTTGCTGTACGACCTGACCACGCTTCAGAAAGAAGCCAACGCCAAGCACGGCTTCACGGCGGAGCAGACGCTTGAAATCGCGCAGAAGCTCTACGAGAAGAAGCTGATAACCTATCCGAGAACGGGTAGCCGCTACATCCCCGAAGACGTGTTTGCCGAAATTCCCAAACTGCTCGCTTTCATCGGCACACAGCACGAATGGAAAGACAAGGTGCGGGCAAAAGCCATCCCGACACGCCGCAGCGTAGACGGCGGCAAGGTGACAGACCACCATGCCCTACTCGTCACGGGTGAGAAACCGCTCTTCCTCTCCAAAGAGGACAATACCATCTATCAGATGATTGCCGGGCGCATGGTCGAGGCATTCTCTGAAAAATGCGTCAAGGACGTGACCGCTGTCATGGCGGAATGTGCCGGAGTGGAGTTTACCGTGAAAGGCAGCGTCATCAGGCAAGCCGGATGGCGTGCTGTCTATGGCGAGGAAAACAAGGAGGAAACCACCATTCCCGGCTGGCAGGAAGGCGACACGCTGACACTGAAAGCCTCTTCCATCACAGAAGGGAAGACTAAGCCCAAGCCGCTACATACCGAAGCCACCCTGCTGTCCGCAATGGAAACGGCGGGCAAGGAAATCGAGGATGACGCACTGCGGCAGGCGATGAAGGACTGCGGCATCGGTACTCCCGCCACACGCGCCTCCATCATCGAAACGCTCTTCAAGCGCGGTTACATGGAACGCTGCAAGAAATTGCTTGTCCCCACCGAAAAGGGGCTTGCACTCAATTCCGTGGTGAAGACGATGCGCATCGCCGATGTCGCCATGACAGGCGAATGGGAGAAGGAACTGGCACGCATCGAGCGTGGGGAGCTGTCCGCCGATACCTTCCGCAAAAAGATAGAGGCGTACACGCGGGAGATTACCTCCGAACTGCTCTCATGCGACAAACTCTTCGGCAGCCGCGATTCCGGTTGCGCGTGTCCCAAGTGCGGCACGGGCAGGATGCGGTTCTACGGCAAGGTGGTACGCTGCGACAACACGGAGTGCGGGCTTCCCGTGTTCCGGCTGAAAGCGGGACGCACCCTGTCCGACGATGAAATCAAAGACCTGCTCACCGAAGGGCATACCCAGCTGCTCAAAGGCTTCAAGAGCAAACAGGGCAAGAGCTTCGATGCCGTCGTCGCCTTTGACGGGGAATATAACACGACGTTCGTGTTCCCGGAGGCTAAAAAGGGCAAGAAATTTTCAGGACGGAAGAAATAGTATTAACTTTGCCACTTGTTCAGAGTAATGAATTGTTCTTCGATACCGGATTACACTCATACTTTGGATTTAGTGGCGGCACTCGGAGGGATACCGAGTGCCTTTTTCTTCCTTTTTTCCAACCGATTATCCCGTTAAATATCAATCCACTAAACTCCAAAGTAATGAACAACAAGAAGAACAACGAAGGGCAGTCCGACTTTTCCTATTACGGTCTGTACCTGATGGACTACCTCCGCACGAACAAGTTTGAACAGGCTACCGACACCGCTTTCATACGGGAACGCGCCGATCGTGCCGCCGAAACGTATGAAAAGGCGCGGATTGAAGGCTATCCCACCGACGGTGCGCAGGAACTGGCGATGGAAACACTGCTGCGCGGGTTGCACTATTCCCGGTACGCCATGCTCCACGAAGTCGTGGAGAACGAGTTTGCCAACGAAGTGCCGGAAGAGAAACAAGAAGCCTTTATCCATAAACTCCTGCCGCTTGTCGGCAACGTGTTCTCCGTCTATGACCTTTCGGACGACAACTTCGCCCTGTCTTCCGATTACGACCTGCTCTACACGGAGCTGACGGGAGCAACCGTCCTTTACTTAGACGAATATGGCGTTTAACCGCAAACAGAAACTGCGGGACAACATCGAGGCGATACGGACGGCATTCATCCTTGACAGGGAAAATAGGACAGCGACAACCGAAGAGCGTGCCATACTTCAAAGGTACTGCGGTTTCGGCGGTCTGAAATGTATCCTCAACCCTGCAAAGGAACTGACGGATGCCGTCCGGTGGGCGAAATCCGACCTCGAACTGTTCGCCCCGACGGTGGAGCTGCACAGGCTTATCCGTGAGAACAGCAAGGACGAAACAGAGTACAAGCGGTTTGTGGATTCGCTGAAAGCGTCCGTGCTGACCGCTTTCTACACCCCCAAAGAGATAACCGACACCATCGCGGACGTGCTGGCAGATTACAGCGTCCGCCCCGCCCGTATGCTCGAACCGTCGGCAGGTGTCGGCGTGTTCGTGGATTCCATGCTGCGGCACAGCCCCAATGCGGATGTGATGGCTTTCGAGAAGGATCTGCTCACGGGTACAATCTTGAGGCATCTCTATCCCGACCAGAAAATGCGCACCTGCGGTTTTGAGAAAATCGAAAGACCGTTCAACAATTATTTCGACTTGGCGGTGTCCAACATTCCGTTCGGTGACATTGCCGTGTTCGACGCGGAGTTTCAGCGGAGCGACTCTTTCGGCAGACGCTCCGCCCAGAAAACCATCCACAACTATTTCTTTCTCAAAGGACTGGATGCCGTGCGTGACGGCGGTATCGTGGCGTTCATCACCTCGCAAGGGGTATTGAATAGCACCAAGACCTCCGTGCGTAACGAGCTGTTCAGTCAGGCCAATCTGGTATCCGCGATACGCCTGCCCAACAACCTGTTCACGGACAACGCGGGCACGGAGGTGGGCAGTGACCTGATTGTCCTGCAAAAGAACCTCAGCAAGAAGGAAATGTCGCAGGACGAGCGGCTGATGACCGTGATACAGACGGACACGAAAACCGCCCTGACCGACAACGCCTATTTCATCCACCACCCGGAACGCATCGTGCATACGATGGCGAAACTTGACACAGACCCCTACGGGAAGCCCGCTATGGTTTATCTGCACGAGGGCAAGGCAGCAGGCATCGCCGGGGATTTGCGCCGTATGCTCGACGAGGATTTCCATTACAGGCTTGCCATGCGCTTGTATTCGGGTTCAATCCGGCAGGCAGGAACGGAAGAAAAAGTTGCCGTTCAAAATAAAGTAGAGCGTCCTGCCATAAAATTGGAAACAGTATCCTCGGCGCAGACGGTGGAAACTCCGACAGAAAAGCCGCAACCCGCAGATGAAAAGCCGGAGATAGAACCGCGCCCGCAATATTCCGCAGGCGTGCAGCTCACCCTGCTTGACCTCTGGGGGATGACGGAAGAGGTCAGCCAACCGAAAACCTCCAAAAAGAAAAAGACGGTGAAAAAGGCAGTTACGGCAAAGTCCACTCCGCCCAAACCGAAAGTCACGGTTACACCGACAGCTCCAACTGCAAAACCCGCAATGGAGAATAAGGAGGTGAAAGCGGAGAACACCGCCAAGCCTGCCGACCCGGACGACATCTATGCCACACTGGACTGGGATACCAATCCTCCCATCAACGGTTTCTATGAAATGATGATGGGTTTGACGCCGGAGCGTAGGAAAGAACTTCGGGAACTGGCAAGGCAGCATAACGAGAAACAAGTGGCGGAAAAGACGGAAGTGAAAGCCGTGCCGGAAACTTCCCGTGAGCAGCCACGACAGGAGGAAACACAGCCGGAGGCAGTCGCCGCACCTGCCGTTACAGATACCCCATCGGAAGCGGTGGGGACTTTCCTTTTCCCCGACATCGAAGCGGAAAAGCCGAAGGAGGAAGTCGTGGACCTTTCTCCGCGTGCCTACCACCGCACGCCGGAGATGCACCTGCGCGAAGGGTCGCTGGTGGCTGACCGGGGGCGTCATAACATCGGCTACCTGAAAGACATCACGCCATACGGGGCGACATTCCAGCCGCTCGACCTGAAAGGATACCAGAAGGAAAAGGCGTTGTTGTATGTGTCGCTGCGTGACGCCTACGAGCGTCTGTACCGTTATGAATCGCTCCGGCGCGAGGCAAATGTTCCGTGGCGAGAGCATCTGAATACCTGTTACGATGAGTTTGTCATGCGCTACGGCAACCTCAACGCCAAGCAGAACGTGAAGTTAGTGATGATGGATGCGGGCGGGCGCGACATCCTTTCGCTGGAACGGATGGAAAACGGAAAGTTCGTCAAGGCGGACATCTTCGAGCATCCTGTTTCCTTCGCGGTGGAGAGCCATGCCAACGTAGGCTCTCCCGAAGAAGCCCTGTCTGCGTCGCTCAACAAATATGGTACGGTCAATCTCGACTATATGCGGGAGATAACCGACAGCACGGCGGAGGATTTGCTCACTGCCCTGCAAGGGCGCATCTACTACAATCCGCTCGTGACCGGTTACGAAATCAAAGACCGTTTCATCGCCGGAAATGTCATAGAGAAAGCGGAACGCATAGAGGCATGGATGGGTGACAATCCCGAAAATGAGCGTATGCCGGAGGTGAAGCAGGCGTTGGAGGCTCTGAAAGATGCCGAGCCGCAGCGCATCGCCTTCGAGGATCTGGACTTCAATTTCGGGGAACGCTGGATTCCGACGGGTGTCTATGCCGCCTACATGAGCCGGCTGTTCGACACGGAGGTGAAAATCGCCTATTCCGCAAGCATGGACGAGTTTTCGGTGGTGTGCGGCTACCGCACCATGAAAATCACGGACGAGTTTCTGGTGAAGGGGTATTACCGGAACTATGACGGTATGCACCTCCTAAAACACGCCCTGCACAACACCTGCCCTGACATGATGAAGTCCATCGGCAAGGACGAGCATGGCAACGACATCAAGATGCGCGACAGCGAGGGAATACAACTCGCCAACGCCAAGATTGACGAGATACGAAACGGCTTCTCCGAATGGCTCGAAGAGCAGTCGCCACAGTTCAAGGAGCGGCTGACGACGATGTATAACCGCAAGTTCAACTGTTTCGTGCGCCCGAAGTATGACGGCTCGCATCAGACTTTTCCCGACCTCAATCTGAAAGGGCTGGCAAGCCGGGGCATCAGGAGCGTCTATCCCTCGCAGATGGATTGCGTCTGGATGCTGAAACAGAACGGCGGCGGAATTTGTGACCACGAGGTTGGAACCGGCAAGACGCTGATAATGTGCATCGCCGCGCATGAAATGAAGCGTCTGAACTTGGCGCACAAGCCGATGATTATCGGGCTGAAAGCCAATGTTGCGGAGATTGCCGCCACCTATCAAGCGGCATATCCCAACGCGAGGATTCTGTACGCTTCGGAGAAAGACTTTTCGACCGCCAACCGCGTGCGTTTCTTCAACAACATCAAGAACAACGACTACGATTGTGTCATTATGTCGCACGACCAGTTCGGCAAGATACCGCAGTCGCCGGAGTTGCAGCAGCGCATCCTGCAAGCGGAGCTTGACACGGTGGAGGAAAACCTCGAAGTGCTGCGCCAGCAGGGAAAGAACGTATCGCGGGCGATGCTGAAAGGTCTGGAGAAGCGCAAGCATAACCTTGAAGCGAAATTGGAGAAGGTGGAACACGCCATAAAGTCACGCACGGACGACGTGGTGGACTTCAAGCAGATGGGCATCGACCACATTTTCATTGATGAATCGCACCAGTTCAAGAATCTGACTTTCAACACGCGCCACGACCGTGTGGCGGGATTGGGGAACAGCGAGGGAAGCCAGAAGGCACTGAACATGCTCTTTGCTATCCGCACCATACAGGAGCGCACGGGCAAGGACTTGGGGGCGACCTTCCTCTCCGGCACGACTATCAGCAACTCGCTGACTGAGCTGTACCTGCTGTTCAAGTACCTGCGCCCGAAGGAGCTGGAACGGCAGGACATTCGATGTTTTGATGCGTGGTCGGCGATATTTGCCAAGAAGACAACGGATTTTGAGTTCAACGTGACGAACAACGTGGTGCAGAAGGAGCGTTTCCGCTACTTCATCAAAGTGCCGGAGCTTGCCGCCTTCTATAATGAAATCACGGACTACCGCACGGCGGAGGATGTGGGCGTGGACCGTCCCAACAAAAACGAGATACTGCACCACATACCGCCCACGCCGGAGCAGGAGGACTTCATACAGAAGCTGATGCAATTCGCCAAGACGGGCGACGCCACCCTGTTGGGCAGACTGCCGCTTTCGGAAACGGAGGAAAAGGCGAAGATGCTTATCGCCACGGACTATGCCCGGAAGATGGCACTCGACATGCGCATGATAGACCCGCATTACGAAGACCACCCCGACAACAAGGCGAGCCACTGTGCCAAAATAATCGCGGAGTATTATCAAAAATACGACGCGCAGAAAGGCACGCAGTTCGTTTTCTCTGACTTGGGGACTTACCAGCCGGGCGATGGGTGGAACGTCTATTCGGAAATCAAGCGCAAACTGACGGAGGACTACGGCATACCGCCAAGCGAGGTGCGCTTCATTCAGGAGTGCAAGACCGACAAGGCTCGGAAGGCGGTGATAGATGCCATGAACGCCGGGACGGTGCGTGTGCTGTTCGGCTCCACCTCCATGCTCGGAACGGGTGTGAACGCACAGAAACGGTGTGTGGCAATTCATCATCTCGATACGCCGTGGCGACCGTCCGACTTGCAACAGCGTGACGGACGCGGAGTTAGGGCAGGTAATGAGATTGCCAAACATTTCGCCGGGAACAACGTGGATGTAATCATCTACGCGGTGGAGAAGTCACTGGACAGCTACAAGTTCAACCTCCTGCACTGCAAGCAGACTTTCATAAGCCAGCTCAAAAGCGGTGCGATGGGTGCGCGTACCATCGACGAGGGGGCAATGGACGAAAAATCGGGCATGAATTTCTCGGAATACATGGCGTTGCTCTCCGGCAATACCGACCTGTTGGACAAGGCGAAACTGGAAAAGCGGATCGCATCGCTCGAAGGGGAACGCAAGTCGTTCAACAAGGGCAAGCGTGATTCGGAGTTCAAGCTGGAGTCAAAGACCGGCGAGTTGCGCAACAACACGGCTTTCATAGATGCCATGACGGAGGACTGGAACCGCTTCCTGTCGGTGGTGCAGACCGACAAGGAGGGCAACCGCCTTAATATAATAAAGGTGGACGGAGTGGATTCCGCCGATGAGAAGGTCATCGGAAAGCGTTTGCAGGAGATAGCCAAGAATGCCACGACCGGAGGGTTGTACACGCAGGTCGGTGAACTTTACGGTTTTCCGATAAAGGTGGTGAGCGAAAGGATACTCAAAGAGGGATTGGAGTTCACCGACAACCGCTTCGTGGTCGAGGGGAACTACAAGTACACCTACAACAACGGGCATCTGGCGATGGCTGACCCGTTGGCCGCCGCCCGCAACTTCCTCAACGCGATGGAGAGGATACCCTCCATCATCGACCAGTACAAGGCGAAGAACGAGGTGCTGGAGATGGAGATACCGCAGTTACAGGAGATAGCGGGTAAGGTGTGGAAGAAGGAGGACGAGCTGAAGCAGTTGAAGTCCGAACTTGCCGCCCTTGACCGAAAAATTCAGCTGGAGCTTGCGCCACCCACGCCCGAAGTCGCAGAAAAGGAGAATGAAGGGCAACAGCTCAAGCCGGAAGCGGAAGATGTGAGGAACAGGCAGGCGCAATATCCCGAAAATGCACCGCCGCAGATACGCAGTCCGGCGGATAGTATCGTTGCCAACCATGTCATAATCGGGCGTCCGGGACTGTATGCCAAGGAGGAAACCCGGTCCAAAGGATTGAAAATATAACCTAAGGAATTTTATCTGAAGTATTAATAAGGGCTATCCCAAAAGGTCTAAAAGTAAATTTTATCCTTTCTGCAAGTATCTGTAGGATGGCAACTGCATTTTTTTTCTTTTTGGGCAGCCCTTATTAAAATTTATTCTTATTTTAGGTTATATACATTCATGTCCATTTATGTAAAAAATCCTGCTGACCTTGTTTATGTCTTGTCAGTCACCATTTGCAAAACCATATTTGACCCTCAAAGAGGCTGAATTTGATAAGCAACTTGCTACATACTCATAATAAGGAGCTAAATAGAACACGAATGGGAAATACTCAAATGCCAAACTAAAGAAGATATTGGCCAAAATAAACGTTATACCGAGAGAGAAACTTGATTTTTTTCAACTTCCTAAAACGTTGTTGTTCAAACATTTCTACTTATTTGTACTTACCAGTTGAACCTACGCTTCCCTAATAAAATGTCTATGGTAAAAAAAGTTAAAAAATCCTCCCACTTTTGTTAGATATATTTTTTTTGTGTAATTTTGCAATCGTTATGCGGCAGTAATAATATACATATTAATACGAGTTAGTAATCCTGTAGTTCTCACATGCTACGAGGAGGTATTAAAAGGTGCGTTTCGACAATGCATCTATTGTAGTATATTATTGCTTAATCCAAATGAATATTATAAATTTAGGAATTCTTGCTCACATTGATGCAGGAAAAACTTCCGTAACCGAGAATCTGCTGTTTGCCAGTGGAGCAACGGAAAAGTGCGGCCGTGTGGATAATGGTGACACCATAACAGACTCTATGGATATAGAGAAACGTAGAGGAATTACTGTTCGGGCTTCTACGACATCTATTATCTGGAATGGAGTGAAATGCAATATCATTGACACTCCGGGACACATGGATTTTATTGCGGAAGTGGAGCGGACATTCAAAATGCTTGATGGAGCAGTCCTCATCTTATCCGCAAAGGAAGGCATACAAGCGCAAACAAAGTTGCTGTTCAATACTTTACAAAAACTGCAAATCCCGACAATTATATTTATCAATAAAATTGACCGTGACGGTGTGAATTTAGAGCGTTTGTATCTGGATATAAAAACAAATATGTCTCAAGATGTCCTGTTTATGCAAACTGTTGTCGATGGATTGGTTTATCCGATTTGCTCCCAAACATATATAAAGGAAGAATACAAAGAATTTGTATGCAACCATGACGACAATATATTAGAACGATATTTGGCGGATAGCGAAATTTCACCGGCTGATTATTGGAATACGATAATCGATCTTGTGGCAAAAGCCAAAGTCTATCCGGTACTACATGGATCAGCAATGTTCAATATCGGTATCAATGAGTTGTTGGACGCCATCTCTTCTTTTATACTTCCTCCAGAATCAGTCTCAAACAGACTTTCAGCTTATCTCTATAAGATAGAGCATGACCCCAAAGGACATAAAAGAAGTTTTCTAAAAATAATTGACGGAAGTCTGAGACTTCGAGACATTGTAAGAATCAACGATTCGGAAAAATTCATCAAGATTAAAAATCTAAAGACTATTTATCAGGGCAGAGAGATAAATGTTGATGAAGTGGGTGCCAATGATATCGCGATTGTAGAAGATATAGAAGATTTTCGAATCGGAGATTATTTAGGTGCTAAACCTTGTTTGATTCAAGGATTATCTCATCAGCATCCCGCTCTCAAATCCTCCGTCCGGCCAAATAAGCCCGAAGAGAGAAGCAAGGTGATATCCGCTCTGAATACATTGTGGATTGAAGACCCGTCTTTGTCCTTTTCCATAAACTCATATAGTGATGAATTGGAAATCTCGTTATATGGTTTGACCCAAAAGGAAATCATACAGACATTGCTGGAAGAACGATTTTCCGTAAAGGTCCATTTTGATGAGATCAAGACTATCTACAAAGAACGACCTATAAAAAAGGTCAATAAGATTATTCAGATCGAAGTACCACCCAACCCTTACTGGGCCACAATAGGGCTGACTCTTGAACCCTTACCGTTAGGGGCAGGGTTGCAAATCGAAAGTGACATCTCCTATGGTTATCTGAACCATTCTTTTCAAAATGCCGTTTTTGAAGGGATTCGTATGTCTTGCCAATCTGGTTTACATGGATGGGAAGTGACAGATCTGAAAGTAACTTTTACTCAAGCCGAGTATTATAGCCCGGTAAGTACACCTGCTGATTTCAGACAGCTGACCCCTTATGTCTTCAGGCTGGCTTTGCAACAGTCAGGTGTGGACATTCTCGAACCGATGCTCTGTTTTGAGTTGCAGATACCCCAAGTAGCGAGTTCCAAAGCTATTACAGATTTGCAAAAACTGATGTCTGAGATTGAAGACATCAGTTGTAATAATGAGTGGTGTCATATTAAAGGGAAAGTTCCATTAAATACAAGTAAAGACTATGCCTCAGAAGTAAGTTCGTACACTAAGGGCTTAGGCATTTTTATGGTTAAGCCATGTGGGTATCAAATAACAAAAGACGGTTATTCTGATAATATCCGCATGAACGAAAAAGATAAACTTTTATTCATGTTCCAAAAATCAATTTATGAATTAATACAAAACAAGAAGAAAATATGAACAAGCAATTCATTATCACGAATTTCGCCGCATTTGCTCTCATGCTGTTCCTGCCGACCGGATGCAGGCAGGCGGACGGCAAGCAGGATGCGGTGCAGAGTTATCGGGTCATAAAGGTCGCGGCAAGTCCGGTGGAAATCTCCGAGTCCTATTCCGCCGCCATACGCGGACGGCAGGATGTGGACATCCTGCCGCAAATATCCGGGCGCATTATCCGTCTGAAAGTGAAAGAGGGTGAACGGGTGAAGACCGGTCAAGTATTGGCTGTAATTGACCAAGTGCCCTATCGGGCGGCATTACGCACGGCGCAGGCCAATGTCAGCGCGGCACAGGCAAAAGTGGAAACGGCAAGAATCGAGCTGCGGGGCAAGCAGGCATTGTTTGACGAGAAGGTCATATCCGACTACGAGCTTTCTCTCGCCCGGAACCAACTGGCAGTGGCGTGTGCTGAACTCGAACAGGCAAAGGCACAAGAATCGGATGCACGCAACAATCTCTCCTATACGGAAATCAAAAGCCCGAGCAACGGAGTAGTAGGCACATTGCCCTATCGCATCGGTGCGCTTGTCGGTCCCAATATGGCACAGCCTTTCACGGTCGTGTCCGACAATGCGGAGATGTATGCCTATTTCTCCATTTCGGAGAATATGCTACGGCGATATTCGGCTCGCTATGGCTCGATTGACAGCATGATAGCCGGGACGCCGGAAGTGGGCCTGCAACTCAACGACGGCAGCCTGTACAAGGCGAAAGGACGTATTGAAACCGTAAGCGGCGTGGTGGATCCTGTTACCGGAACGGTACAAATCAAAGCCCTGTTCCCCAATCCCGACCGCGAACTGTTGAGTGGCAGCATCGGCAATGTCATCCTTCAAAACCCGAAAACGGAGGCCGTAACCATTCCCATGACCGCCACCGTGGAACTGCAGGACAAGATTATCGCTTACCGTCTGAAAAACGGACAGGCGGAAGCCGCCTATCTCACGGTGGACCGCCTGAACGACGGCAACCGGTTTATCGTAAAAGAAGGTCTTTCGGTCGGTGACACCATTGTCGCCGAAGGCGTGGGACTGGTGAGAGAAGGCATGAGCATAACCCCTAAAAACGAAACGAAATGAACCTGCGATTTTTTATAGACCGCCCGGTGTTTTCGGGCGTTATCTCGGTGGTGATTGTACTGTTGGGCATGATTTCCATGTTTTCCTTGCCGGTGGAACAATACCCCGACATCGCACCTCCGACCATCAACGTATTCGCAACTTATCCGGGAGCAAACGCTGAAACCGTGCAGAAGGCAGTGATAACCCCTCTGGAAGAAGCCATCAACGGAGTGGAAGACATGACCTATATGACTTCCACGGCATCGAATACGGGAGATGCTTCCATCAACATCTATTTCAAACAGGGAACCAACGCGGACATGGCGGCGGTAAACGTGCAGAACCGCGTGAACGGCGCACTGAGCCAACTTCCGGCGGAAGCCACCAAGACCGGTGTCACCACTGAAAAGCAGCAGAATGCCGAACTGATGACTTTCGCGCTCTATTCGCCCGATGACCGCTTCGACCAGACCTTCCTGAGCAATTACGTGAAAATCAATGTCGAGCCGAGGCTGAAACGTATCAGCGGCGTGGGAAAGGCACAGTTGTTCGGTTCCAACTACAGCATGCGACTTTGGCTGCGTCCCGACAAGATGGCGCAATACGGGCTTATCCCCGATGACATCTCTGCCGTACTTGCACGACAGAACATCGAGGCCGCCACCGGCTCCTTCGGTGCCAATCATCCTACCGCCAATGAATACACGATGAAATACCGCGGACGCTTGTCCGGAGCGGAAGAGTTCGGTGAGCTGGTCGTCAAGTCACTGCCGGGCGGCAATGTGCTTCGGTTGAAAGAGGTTGCCGATGTGGAACTGGGCGATGAATACTACAACTATTCCTCCGAGGTGAACGGGCATCCGGCAGCTATGATGCTCATCAACCAGAAAGCCGGGTCCAATGCATCAAGCACCATCAAGGAGATTCACGAAGTGCTTGACGACCTTAGCCGGGACTTGCCCGAAGGGACGGAATTCGTGGTGCTTACCGATACCAACAAGTTCCTGTATGCCTCCATCCACTCTGTCCTCCGCACCTTATTGGAAGCGATACTTCTGGTCATCGTGGTGGTGTATGTGTTCTTGCAGGACATCAAGTCAACGCTTATCCCTACCATATCCATCTTCGTTTCCATCATCGGCACATTTGCCGTGATGTCCATGATTGGATTCTCCATCAACCTGCTCACCCTGTTCGCGCTTGTGCTTGCCATCGGAACCGTGGTCGATGATGCCATTGTGGTGGTGGAAGCGGTGCAGGCGAAGTTCGATGAGGGCTATCAATCAGCAGTTCTCGCGGCTGATGATGCCATGAAAGGCGTTTCGTCGGCTATCCTGACCTCTACCATAATCTTTATGGCAGTGTTTTTCCCCGTAGCCATGATGGGCGGGACTTCGGGAGCGTTCTACACGCAGTTCGGTATCACGATGGCTGTTGCCGTGGGAATCTCGGCAGTCAATGCCTTCACACTCTCACCGGCACTTTGCGCGCTGCTGCTGAAACCCTATATCGATGAGCAGGGCAACACTAAGAACAATTTTGCAGCCCGTTTCCGTAAAGCGTTCAATGCCGTCTTCGACAGTCTGAGCCGACGCTATGTACGTGGAGTGATGTTCATTATCCATCGCCGATGGCTGTTGTGGAGCATCATAGGCATTTCTTTCGGGTTGCTGGTGCTGCTGGTCAATGTCACAAAGACGGGACTTATTCCCGAAGAGGACACCGGGACGGTCATGGTGAGCATGAACACGAAGCCCGGCACATCCATGGCTCAGACAAGTAAGGTGATGGAGCGTATCAACAGCCGTCTCGACAGCATCGGCGAGATTGAATACAGCGGTGCGGTAGCCGGTTTCTCTTTCAGCGGTTCCGGTCCCTCGCAGGCGATGTATTTCGTGACACTCAAAGACTGGGAGGATCGTAAGGGAGAGGGGCAGTCGGTGAATGATGTCATCGGAAAGATTTATGCCGCCACTTCAGATATTCCCGATGCCACGGTGTTCGCCATGTCGCCTCCGATGATTGCCGGGTACGGCATGGGAAACGGTTTCGAGCTTTATTTGCAGGACAAGGCGGGCGGAAACATCGCCGCTTTCAAGGAAGAGGCGGACAAGTTTGTCGAAGCCTTGTCGCAACGACCCGAAATCGGCGAAGTCTATTCCTCCTTTGCCACGGACTATCCGCAATACTGGGTGGATATCGATGCCGCCAAATGTGAGCAGTCGGGTGTGTCGCCCGCAGATGTGCTTTCCACATTGTCGGGCTATTATACCGGACAATATGTTTCCGACTTTAACCGGTTCTCCAAGCTCTACCATGTGACCATGCAGGCTCCGGCGGAATATCGTGTGAATGCGGAATCCCTGCACCACATGTATGTGCGCGCCTCCGATGGCGGCATGTCGCCTTTGAGCCGGTTCGTGCGCCTGACCAAGACCAACGGCCCGTCAGACCTCACCCGTTTCAACCTGTTCAACGCCATCTCGATTAGCGGGTCGCCGGCGCAGGGTTACAGTTCAGGGCAGGTGCTCGAAGCCATCGGCGAGACGGCACGTGAAGTGCTTCCGTCAAATTACACATACGAGTTTGGCGGCATTTCGCGTGAGGAAAGCAAGACGACCAACAATGCCACGCTTATATTCCTGCTCTGCATGGTTCTGGTCTATCTGATTCTGTGCGCCTTGTATGAGAGCGTGTTCATACCCTTCGCGGTTCTGTTGTCGGTGCCTTGCGGACTAATGGGCAGTTTCCTGTTTGCGTGGCTCTTCGGTCTGGAGAACAACATCTACATGCAGACCGGATTAATCATGATTATCGGCCTGCTTGCCAAGACCGCCATCCTGCTTACCGAATACGCCGGCAAGCGGCGGTCGGAAGGCATGACGCTGGCACAGGCAGCATACAGTGCGGCAAAAGTCCGCCTGCGCCCTATATTGATGACTGTGCTGTCCATGGTGTTCGGTCTTGTCCCGCTGATGATGGCGCACGGAGTGGGTGCCAACGGCAGCCGTTCGCTTGCCACAGGTGTAATCGGTGGAATGATTGTCGGTACTTTGGCTCTGTTGTTCCTTGTGCCGTCATTGTTTATTGTATTCCAATATATTCAAGAACGTGTTAAGCATAATTAAATGAAGAAGACAGTAATATATATCATATTGTCAGGATGGATGTTTGCCGGTTGTGGCACATACAGCCGGTATCATCGTCCTGACCTCTCAACGGAGAATCTGTATCGGGACGTACCGGCGGACATTGATACAACGACCATCGCGTCCCTGTCGTGGCGGGAAATGTTTACCGACCCGAAACTCCAGTCCTTGATTGAAACCGGACTTGAACGGAACACAGACCTCAATGTGGCACGGTTACGCGTGGAAGCGACAGAAGCCGTCCTGATGACTGCCAGACTATCATATCTTCCATCACTGGGACTGACTGCCGAAGGTAATGCCAATAAACATGACGGAGCAACGGCAAAGACATATAATGTGGGAGCGTCGGCAAGCTGGGAACTGGACATCTTCGGCAAACTTACGGCGGCAAAGCGTGGTGCAGCCGCCGCGTTACAAGGAAGCCGTGCCTACCGGCAGGCCGTACAGACACAGCTTGTCGCCACTATTGCAGACAGTTACTACACCCTTGCCATGCTTGACGCACAAATGGCAATAAGTAACCGGACTTTGGAGAACTGGCGGACTACCGTACGTACTCTTGAAGCGTTGAAAAAAGTGGGGAAATCAAACGAAGCCGGCGTATTGCAGGCAAAGGCGAACGTGATGCGACTCGAAGCATCCCTGTTATCCATACGCAAGAGTATTTCCGAAACAGAAAATGCCCTGTCTGCGATACTTGCCATGCCGTCACACTCGATTGGACGAAGTAATCTGGCCGAGGCTGCTTTCCCCGATACTGTCTCGATTGGAGTCCCTTTGCAACTGCTTTCCAACCGTCCCGACGTGCGTCAGGCTGAAATGGAACTGGCGCAGGCGTTCTACGCCACCAATGCGGCTCGTGCCGCCTTCTATCCCAATATTACCCTCTCGGGGACTCTTGGATGGACTAATAACGGCGGTGGCGTAATCGTAAATCCCGGACAATGGTTGCTCAATGCCATCGGTTCCCTGACACAGCCCTTATTCAACCGGGGCACAAACATCGCCAACTTGAAGATAGCCAAAAGCCGTCAGGAAGAAGCCAAACTGTTGTTCCGGCAATCATTGCTGAACGCTGGAAAAGAAGTGAACGATGCTCTGACTGCATGGCAGACGGCAAAATCGCAAATTGAAATCAATGCTCGACAGGTTGAAACATTATGCGATGCTGTGCGAAAGACAGAATCGCTTATGCGTCATTCCAATGCCACCTATCTGGAAGTGTTGACCGCCCAACAGTCTCTTCTCGAAGCGGAAGTGCAACAGCTACAAACTCGTTTTGAACGCATACAAAGTGTAATCAAACTTTATCATGTGTTGGGAGGAGGAATGTAACTGCAATAAATAGAAAAATTTGAAATTATTATTAGTGTTATTCATCTCGGATATTTTTCGTGATTCTGCCGCATGTAGATATTGTACGAAAGCAATATTTGGATTGTAAAATATCAAGCCAATGAAAATACTTTTGCAGCATAAAATATTTATAGGATACTTTCTTTTAATGGCGATCATTGGCAGCATGGTCGCTATTGTTCTGCACGAGCGTAGTCGTGTACAGAAAATAGAGAATGAATCAATCGCTATTTTTCAAACCCAGCACAATATCAATACCACACACCGCTATGTGACCACGTTAGTAACTTATGGTGAATCCGTCATGGTATGGAATGATGAGGATTCTGGGTGAAGTATAAGAATATCAGAGAAGGGGAACAATTGCATTTCGATTTGCATTTTCTTAACCGCATAAAGAAACAGTTCCCGGGGATAAAAGCTATTTCGCCTGAAATAACAGGACCTTATTCGCAAGTGATGAATAAAGCTAAAAGCGGACTTTTTAAGATTATAGGAATCAATGAAAACTATATGGGAATTAAGATACTTAAAATCAACGAAGATGGACGATATTTTAATAAAGGAGATGACGAGAATACCCGTAATGTTACCATTATCGGCGAAAATGTCAGTACGACCTTATTTAATAATCAAAAAGCGTTGGGTAAGTCGATCAACATTGCCGGTATTGATTTTAAGGTGATAGGCGTACTAAAGAATGATGATATTTTCAGCGCTTCGGAAATCAATTCGGTATATGTGCCCTTCTCAAGTTACATAAACTGTATTGACAATAAGACTCCATTGCGCGCTTTCTGTTTATATCTGAACAAAGAAGTTGATTCCAAGCGATTTGAGAATGAGCTGAGAGCCTTCATCGCTAATAAATACCAATTTGCTTATTCTGATAAGCAAGCCTTACAGATAATCAATTTTGAGACACAAACATCTGCTTTTGAGGGACTCTTTGATGGATTGAAAATGTTTATCTGGATCGTAGGAATTTGTTTTCTGATAAGTGGTATTGTTGGAGTAAGCAACATCATGTTTGTCGTGATCAAAGAAAGGAGTAGCGAAATAGGCATCCGTAAGGCTGTAGGAGCAACTCCTAAATCCATTCTTGTGTTAATGCTGACGGAATCTGTCATCATAACTGTAATCTCCGGTATCATCGGATTGATATCAGGTGCAGCTATTCTTGAGATTATAAATTGGTTGCTCGAAAGCGCCCGTCACGCGACAATGATAAAGCATGCAGAAATAGATATAAATGTAGCTGTTCTCGCTTTGGTTATCTTGATTTTGTCCGGTGTCATTGCCGGAGCATTTCCGGCTATGAAAGCATCTGTTATACAACCCATTGACGCCATTAGAAACGAAAATATAGGATAATGAAGACATTTAAGATTATATTAATTTGCATCTTTTCCGCCACACTGGCATTTGTTGCTTTTCGTTCTTCGCTAAGAGGTACAAAGGCAATTTACGAAACTACACAACCACAATATCGCGAGATCAAAGAGGAAATAAACATATCCGGCAATGTTTTTCCGATGAAGGAGATCGAAATAAAATCGCAGATATCGGGAGTCCTGGACAAGATTAATGTTTCGATAGGAGATAAAGTGCGCATAGGAGATTAAATATAAATTCAAGCAATCATAGCCCGTAATTCACTGAATTTGGCTATCTTTGCATAACATTTGAGAAAAACGGCGATTGGCAGGAGCTTTTCGCCGCCAACATATAGGATAAGACCGCAAGGCGTTTCAAGCGAAAATCTGGTAAATTGGAACTACGGAGACGATTGCGTGATGCTTATGCTATGCTTACGCATAGCGTGCATTCACGTACTCTCCGTAAAGGCTTTACCAGAGCCATCGCTTGAAGGTAGTGTGAATTGCACGCTACTTTTTTACCCTTGCCTAACGAAAGGAAACGATTATGGGTAAAGTTCAGATTCTCGCCGTACTGACGATGGACGGATGTCTTTCTTCAGAGTTATATGATAAAGCACATCAGGATTTGTGCCTTGACCGTTGCGGTCTTGATGAAATCAGGAAGAAAGCCTTTTACCGTGTGACACCGGACTATTCCATTTCAATGCTGCACGAATGGAGAAAAGACTGCACAAACATCCGTTACCTCGCGGAAGCCACACCGGACACGGCAGACTATATAAACGGACTGCTGCGGATGCACGCTGTGGATGAAATCATACTATACACCGTTCCTTTCATATCCGGAAGCGGACGACATTTTTTTAAGTCGGCTCTGCCAGAGCAACACTGGACGCTTTCCTCTTTGAAAAGCTATCCCAACGGTGTATGTCGCATTATCTATATCCTTGATAAAAAAGCAAGATAGCCAAAATGTGCGGCAAGCATACATTTCTATTTTCAGGAATAGAATAAATGTTCCGATTACAAACAATTTAAGTCGGAGATAATTTGTCCTTGTGAAAAAATACTGAATTTTATACCTCTGAAATCCAGCACTTTGTAAAATTGAGTGTTGGATTTTTTATTTTCTGCCGCGTTTTTTGCCAATTATATTCATGTGCGCACGCAGAAAACAAAGTGTAATTTTCAAAATTGACAGAACCATGAATTATTTCTTGCTGGCGGAAACCGACTTTTTCCGCCTGATAAACGAAGCCGGCGACTGCAATATGGAAACGGCATACACGGCTTTCGCCACCCAAGTGATCGAACTGTGCAACGGCGGCATGGACATGAACCTTACCGTCATCGCGCTTGCCTACATCGAAATCGAGTTGCAGCACCATCCCGTACGTAATCTGTCAGAAGAAAAAAGAGAGATTGCCGCCTACGTCAGCAAGGCTCTGTCTTTCGTAAGAAAGATGCAGAAATTCCTTGCCACGCCCCAAGTGCCACCACTAATATCCGCCAACAACGCAACAGAAACCACCGCCAGCCTTCTTCAATGGACGGGCAATGCCATCGACCTCGTGGAACTTATCTACGGCATAGACGTGATGGGCTGCATCAACAACGGCAATATGCCGCTCAAACAGCTCGCCCCACTTCTCTATAAGATATTCGGGGTTGATTCTAAAGACTGCTACCGCTTCTACACTGATATCAAACGCCGGAAGAACGAAAGCCGCACCTACTTCCTTGACAAAATGCAGGAAAAACTGAACGAGAAGATGCTCCGTGACGAAGAGATGGAGCGTATGAGAAGATAGACTAAGAATCCCTAAAGAATAACGGGCGGAGCAAGTTTGATACTTTGTTCCGCCCGCTTTCATTGCCTCACGTCAGCCCGGTTATTTCTGCTGTAACAGGTGTTTCAGATTGTCGTCGTTGGCAATCCGCTCCAGTTCCTCCTGAACAATCTGCTTGACTTCCTCCTTGATGCGCCTGTAATTCGCCTGCACCGTTTCCTTCATGTGGTCGTTGCCATCCTCGTCCGTGAAGTCGGTAATGACGGGTATCTTCTTGTAGGCTTTTTCCTCGCGTTTCACCTTCTCTGCATCCACGACAATCTCGCAGTGAAAAATCTTCTGTTCAATGCGCTCGTTGAAGTTATCGGACACAGAACCGACAAACATTCCCTGCGTCAAGCCGGAAATCTTGCTGGGCGGGATAAGCGCGTCCATCTGCGTATTGATAGAGGTGGAAACGTCCTGCCGGTTGATGGAAATGGACTGCCGTTTCTGCAAGACCTTTCCGAAGCGTTCGGATAGCGTCTTGGCGGTTTCACCCACCACCTGCCCGGAGAAGATATTACCGACGGTGTTCATCACGACTTTAGCTTCCTTATCGCCATAGTCGCGCACCAACTGGCTGAAATCCTGAAAGCCCAGACACACGGCAACCTTGTTGCTTCGTGCGGTGGCAATAAGGTTGTCCAGCCCCTTGAAATATATCGTCGGTAGTTCATCTATAATGACCGACGACTTCAGCATCCCCTTCTTGTTGATGAGCTTTACGATACGGGAGTTATACAGACCGAGAGCCGCACCATAAATATTCTGACGGTCGGGATTGTTACCCACGCACAGGATTTTCGGCTCTTCGGGATTGTTGATATCCAGCGTAAACTCGCTGTCCGACATTACCCAATAGAGTTGCGGGGAAATCATGCGCGAGAGCGGAATTTTCGCCGATGCTATCTGCCCTTGAAGCTGCTCAGCCGCCCCACCGAGCCAAGCATCCATGAATGGTGAGAGGTAGTTTTCAAGTTCGGGATATGAAGAAAGAATCGGGAAAATATCCTCGTAACGGCGGTTCAGGAACTCAATGGCATGGGGAAACGTGCAATACTTACCACCCTTATAGATTTTGAGATACCATATAATACTGGCAAACAAGATAATAGGTGATTCCACGAAGAAGTCACCCTGCTTCTGCACCCACGTTTTATTGAGATTGAGCATAATCGTGTACGCACTCTCGTAAGCGTCTGTAATATCCTCCATGAAATCCGGGTGAATGGGATTGCACCGATGAGAGCGTCGCGGGTCGTCGAAGTTGATCACATAGAACTTCGGCTTTACCTTGTAGCCGTCCGGGTGGTTCAGCAAATGGTTGTAGGCAATAGTAGATAGGTCGGGATACTTGAAATCGTAGATGTATTGACTAAAGCCCTTTTCAATCTGTTGCTTGATAAAATTGTTTACCACGGCATAGGACTTGCCGCTGCCCGGCGTACCCAACACGATGGACGCACGGAAGGGATTAACTACATTGATCCAACCGTTGTTCCAGCGTTTCCTGTAATAGAAACGTGTCGGCAGATTGACCGAATACTCACTTTCTATGAGCCGTGTTTCCTGCATGAAACTCTCGTTCTCGTTGTTGAATACATCGTCCATGAGGTTGTGCTTCAACAGGCGGCTCATCCACAGACCACCCATCAACAGGCAGACATAGCCCGTTCCAATGGTAAGGACATACAGTCCCGTCACCGCTTCAAGCGGCAGCGGCAGGGGCAGCAACCACCAGTTCAGGAAAAACAGCACGAACCCGACGGCAAATGCTGTCCAGATTCTCCCCCAAGTGATTTTCTCACCCTTGACACCCTTCGTACCCAGACAGGACAAGGCAAGCAAAAGGACGGAAAACAGCTTCGTGTAGAGAATGGAATGGAACAGCCCCGCCGTGCGGTCGAAGTTCAGAAGGATTTTGTCCACCACGCCGATGTTCACGCCCCACAGCCGGATGGCTTCGTAGCAGAACCAGTACACGTTCATGACCACTAAAATGATACTCACGGCACGCAGAAAATCCATGATTTTCGCCAATGCCCTCAAATCGTCTTCTTGTTGTGACATACATTGATTTTTTAATTGTTGATACTCTGATTACATACCCAAGCCCTTGCGTTTTTTCTTCTTTTTGCGCTTCATCGCCCGGATGAAGGCTTCCTCTTCAGCGTCCACTGCCGGACCTTCGGGGGCAAACAGGTTCATGCCGCTGGAATGGCTTTCGTATTCCCCTCCGGAATATCCTTGCCTGTTCTCCAGTTCCTCCACCGGAACGGAGAGCGGAATCGGCGGCTGTCCGGCATAAGGCAGCGTGAAGTGTTCCTGCAAGGCGTTGGCAGAAAGTTCCTTGCCCATGCGTGAGCCGTTTAACACGCAGCCCGTGCGGTGGTCGATGAACGTGGCTCCATAGATGCGCCCTTCCTCCGTGTAGCGTAGCACGGTGTCGATGCCCTTCCTTTTGAGCGTGGCAACAAACTTCTCCTTGTCATACGTGCCTTCCAGCACGGAAAAGACGGTGCGTTTCGTCATGTCAGCAAGTTTCCTGTCCTTAATCTCCTGCTTGGAACGGGCAAACTTCTTCTGTACGGCTTCATAGCCGACGGACTTCCCGAACAGTGAGGACTTGAAAGGATTACCGACCTTGTTACCCTTATCGTCCGTGACGGAATAGACCAGCCCGTGATACTCACGTCCGCGCACATTGCCATGCGCTTCCTCCACCGTCATATTATATAAGGAAAGAAGGGCGCGGTATTCGCCCATCGTCTGAAACTTGTATCTGCGGTTCAGTTCTCTAATCAGATTCCCCGCCTGCTTCTTCACGTCGCCCGCAGAAGCGTCCACTTTGCGCAGCGGCGTATCAAGACGGCGGTTCTTGCGTTCCGCGTCGTGCAGCCCGTATTTCCGTTCCAGTTCGCGTGTTATCTGCTTGCTCCGGTAAAAGTTATTCCGGGTGTCTATGCTCCTGCCTTCCTCGTCCACCCTGACCGTCACAATATGCAGATGGTGGCGGTCGATGTCCTCATGCTTGAAAACGAGATACGGCTGGTTGCCGAACCCCATCTTCTCCAGATACTCCCGTGCGATGTCCTGAAGTTCTGTGTCCGTCAAAATATCGTCGGGATGCGGATTGAGCGAGATATGCACCACCGGTTTCTTCACCTTCGACCGCACGGGCATCAGAGCGAGAAAGTCCTCCATAGCCCGGTGGATATCCACCGTCCCCGAACCGTCATTGTAGATGCGGTTGGTTGTCAGAAGCCGCCCTTTCGCCTCGTTGATCTTTTCCCCGTTGTAGGCAAGTGCGCCGTACAACGAGTTTCCTACACTGATTTTTGCGACCATTTTTCCTGCATCTCTCTTGAAAGTTCCACAATCCGGCGGCTCAGTTTCACGAGTTCGACGGTCTGTTGCTCCAGCTTGTAGAGCAACGCCATCGCCTTTTTCTCGGAAAAATGCAGCCTCAGTTCCTTCACGACTTGGTTGTAGTTCGTGCCTATCGCGCGGAACTGCGCATGAAAATCGGACAGTTTGGTGTAGTAATCCACCAGCGTCTTGTCCACTTTCAGCACTTTGAACGGCTGCCCGAAGAAGTGCGCTTTCAGGAAGACCGACTTGGCGTAAACGCCCGACTTCTCGAACATGGAGAGGAAACGGTTGTGTTCCTCCTCGCTGAAACGGACGGTGTAGCGGAACACCGCCGGATCGAGTTTGGGATTTCTCCCGCCTTTGTTTCTTCTTTTTTCACTCATATTACTTTGGATTTAGCGGTTTGACGGCATAAGCCGCCGCTTCGAGGCACAGCACCGCAGGTTTGAGAGGCTTCCCGACTTCGGAGGGTAAGCCCGCCCCCCTGCAAGGGCAAGGCGTTTTCGTGGCTGCTCAAAATATTTTGAGCGGCTGAAAACATACCTTGCTATGTTCAGGCGAACATAAAAATCCGTCGGGGCCGGATTGGGGGAATGCCTTTCAAACTCCGGGCTGCGCCACCTGCGGCGAACCCTGCCGTTCGGGTGCAAAGTTACGCCCTTAAAGCGGTATCGGACAGAGGCTTGACCCGGACAATCAGTGCCAACCGGCGCAACATGCCGCCACTTGTCGGGGAAGTGATACAGGTTCAAAAATATCCTTGTTTATTTGCAGCATGATTCAAGAAACGAACGATTTGAAGATATGAAAAATGAGGCTTTCAAATACCCGGCAAACCGCTTCGGCGGCTATTTGCCTGACCGGATACCCGAACCTTCGGATACCCGGTTTTACAATGACGCGGTGATTCACGGATTCAATGACTTCATGACGCAATGTCGTCATTCATCAGTTATCCGAATCCCTGCCCCACCGTTGAAGCGGATACGTGACGAACCGGACAGTCAGAGATTCGCGGACGCGGATATACATGTCACCGATTCCGTATCGGAGCAGGAAAACAATTCATCAACCATTAAAACCAACAGAACCATGAGTAATGAAACATTCGTTGCATTCGCAACACAGAAAGGGGGTATCGGCAAATCCACCGTCACGGCACTTGCCGCCAACTACCTCCACAACGTGAAAGGACACAATGTCGCAGTCATAGACTGCGACACCCCGCAGCACAGCATACACGGGTTGCGTGAACGTGAAACGGGACTTATCGGCGGGAGCCTCTATTTCAAGGCACTCGCGTGTGACCACTTCCGCAAGATAAGGAAGAACGCCTACCCGGTCATCGCAAGCGACGCCCTTAACGCCCTCGATGATGCCGAAAGGATGCTTGCCGAAGAAGAGGTGAAACCCGACATCGTGTTTTTCGACATGCCGGGAACCCTGAAAAGCAACGGCGTGGTCAAGACCCTCTCGCAGATGGACTACATCTTCGCGCCCATGAGTGCCGACCGTTTTGTCGTGGAAAGCACCCTGCAATTCGCTGTGATGTTCCGTGACAACCTCATGACGACGGGACAGGCGAAAACAAAAGGGCTGTACCTGTTCTGGACGATGGTGGACGGCAGGGAGAAGAACGGGCTTTACGACCTGTATGAGGATGTGATCGCCGAGATGGGGCTGCCGGTGCTGTCCACCCGCCTGCCCGACAGCAAGAAGTTCCGGCGCGACCTCTCGGAAGAGCGCAAGAGCGTGTTCCGCTCGACCATCTTCCCGATGGATGCGTCCCTGCTGAAAGGGAGCGGCATCCGTGAGTTCTCGGAAGAGATAAGCCGTATCATCAGACCTCAATAATCATGGGCAGCAGGAAAGTGAACACCGAAGGCATTGACGAGGAACTGTTGATAGCCTCCATCGGCAGACGCAGGCAGGACGGGACCCTGTACCACGCGCAGGAGCCGCCCGCGCCTGCTCCCGAAGAAAAAAGCGTCCCTGAAACGGAACCGCCGCCCGCGCAATACACGGCAAAGGAAAAACCGCAGAGGGACACTGTCCGCCGCAAACGGCAGGAGGACGACTATTCCGGGCTGTTCCTCCGCCGCAACGAGATAAAGACGCGCCAGTGCGTCTATATCAGCCGCGATGTCCACAGCAAGATTCTCAAAATCGTGAACGACATCGCCGGGCGTGAAATCTCGGTAGGCGGCTACGTGGACACCGTGCTGCGCCAACATCTGGAACAGCACAAGGAGAAAATAAACGAACTGTACAAGAAACAACGTGAAGACTTGATTTGAATATGGAAAAGAACCAGAAAAACAGAAGTCCGCAGCATGACGGCGGCGGTATGCTTGCCCAAGTGCAGGCGAGTGTGGAAATCCTATCCCCCGTGCCGTTAGGCGGCAAATGCGGTGAAAAGGACTATGAACGGCTGTTCATCCGTGAAGCCGAAGTGAAGGCACGCGAGGGAAAGATGGCGTATGTGCGTCCGGAGTACCACGACCGCATCATGCGCATCACCCGTGTGATCGGGCATGACAAATTGTCGCTGTCCGCCTACATCGACCATGTGCTTACGCACCACTTCAACCAGTGCGAGGAGGCGATAAAGAGCCTTTACGCCCAGAATTACGACGCAGTATTTTAACCCTCAAAAAGAGAACGTGCATGAGTGAAACAATAAGCATGACTGATATTCTGCTGACCGTATCGGTCGGCTGCAACCTGTGGTTCCTGTTCCTGCTCCTTTATGACAGGATCATGGAAACCAGACTTGTCCGCTTCCTAAGAAGCATAGCCGGAGTGTGGCGGTCGTTGGGCGGCACGGCGGCAAAGCCCGAAACGGTAAGGGACACACCGCCCGCAGACACCCCGGACATCATCGGCAAGAGCCGTTTCAGGATGGCATCGCCCCGGACAACCGCTGCCATACCGACGCAAGAAGCCGCCACTTCGGAAAAAGGCATTGAGCTGACGGAGGAAGAGACTACTTTTGACGACGGAAACACGGAAACCGTGTCCCGTCCCGCACAAGTCCCGGAGGATAAACTCGACGAAACCTTCACGAGCCTCACGCCTTCGGAACTGGAGTTCGGGGAGGACGAGCCGGAGGAAGAAACGCCCGACGCGCCGAGGGCATCGGGAAGCAGTTTCGACGAGATAGACGATGCGGTCAGAACCGCCAAGAACCCGGAAGCGACAACGACGGAACGGGAGCGGGCGGCAAAGGTCTTCACCGACATGGAAGGGACGGAGCTGTACGAGAAGCTGATGACCGGCTCGTCTGAAATGAGCATCCGCATCAAGGGACTTATCGAAATCCGGCTGAAGAAGAATAAACCGAAAAAGGATTTTGTCGTCCCGGACAGTATTGAGAACTTCGACATCCGCAACTATGTATAACGACTAAAAAAGAATGAGAATGAAAACGTAAGACGGCATCACCCACGCGCACGGCGGTACAAGGTACAGCCAATTCGCAACGGACACACCCAAGTCCGTAGAAACAAACGGGCAACCCACTAAACCAAAGTAAAGTAATCGAGTATCAACCGCCCGACAAAGGACCATCCACCCTTTGGACGGCACAAAACAAGAACAGTTTATGAACAAGAACAACAGACAGAAACTTATCCTCTCTGCGGCACTTCTGGTTGCCGCAACCGCCTCCGCCTTCGCGCAGGGAAACGGCATCGCGGGCATCAACGAAGCCACCTCTATGGTGAGTTCGTACTTCGACCCCGGCACGAAACTCATCTACGCCATCGGCGCGGTAGTCGGGCTTATCGGGGGCGTGAAAGTGTATGGGAAATTCTCGTCCGGCGATCCCGACACATCCAAGACTGCCGCCTCGTGGTTCGGGGCGTGCATCTTCCTGATTGTCGCCGCCACCATCCTGCGCTCATTCTTCCTTTAATAAACAATGTATGGCTGAATACCCGATAAACAAGGGTATCGGCCGTCCGGTAGAGTTCAAGGGTTTGAAGGCTCAGTACCTCTTCATCTTCTGCGGAGGTCTGCTGGCTCTCTTCGTCCTGTTCGTCATCCTCTACATGGTCGGCATCGACCAGTGGGTATGTATCGGCTTCGGCGTGGCATCGTCTTCCATCCTCGTATGGCAGACCTTCGCGCTGAACGCCCGGTACGGCGAACACGGACTGATGAAATTAGGGGCAACAAGGAGCCATCCCCGATACCTTATCAACCGGCGGCGGATCACCCGATTATTCAAACGGAAACGAAAGGAAGAAACGACATGAGGAATACATCCAAAATGACAACACTGGAAAACAAGTTCCCGCTATTGGCGGTGGAGCAAGGTTGCATCATCTCCAAAGACGCCGACATCACGGTGGCTTTCGAGGTGGAACTGCCGGAGCTTTATACCGTGACGGGTGCGGAGTACGAGGCTATACACGGCTGCTGGTGCAAGGCGATCAAGGTGCTGCCGGACTTCTCCGTCGTCCACAAGCAGGACTGGTTCATCAAGGAGAAGTACACGCCGGAACTTCACAAGGACGACATGAGTTTTTTGAGCCGCTCTTTCGAGCGGCACTTCAACGAGCGACCGTACCTGAAGCACACGTGCTACCTCTACCTGACCAAGACGACGAAGGAGCGTAACCGGATGCAGAGCAATTTCAGCACGCTGTGCCGGGGGCATATCATCCCGAAGGAACTGGACAAGGAAACAGCCGCGAAGTTCATGGAGGCTGCGGAACAGTTCGAGCGCATCATCAACGACAGCGGCTTTGTCAGGCTGCGCCGCCTCTCCACCGACGAGATCGTGGGGACAGACGGCAAAGCCGGACTGATAGAGCGTTACTTCTCGCTCATGCCCGAAGGCGACGCCACGTTACAGGACATA
This sequence comes from Parabacteroides sp. AT13, assembly GCF_002272965.1. Lineage (NCBI taxonomy): Bacteria > Pseudomonadati > Bacteroidota > Bacteroidia > Bacteroidales > Tannerellaceae > Parabacteroides > Parabacteroides sp. AT13. Next base: position 2,381,689 of record NZ_NQMH01000001.1, read on the forward strand.
GACCTCTCGGCACGGGAGATGCGCATCGGCGACAATCGCCTGTGCCTGCACACCCTGTCCGACGCGGAAGACCTTCCCGGCACGGTGGCTACCGACACACGGTATGAGAAACTCTCCACCGACCGCTCGGACTGCCGCCTCTCCTTCGCCTCCCCGGTGGGGCTGCTGCTCTCCTGCAACCACATTTACAACCAGTACGTGATTATCGACAACAGCGAGGAGAACCTTCAAAAATTCGAGAAGTCCGCAAGGAATATGCAGTCGTTATCCCGATACAGCCGGAGCAACAGCATCAACCGCGAGTGGATAGACCGCTACCTGAACGAGGCGCACTCCTACGGGCTGACCTCGGTGCGGGCGCACTTCAACGTCATGGCGTGGAGCGACGACGCGGAAGAGCTGAAGCACATAAAGAACGACGTGGGCAGCCAGCTGGCAAGCATGGAGTGCGTGCCGCGCCACAACACCATCGACTGCCCGACACTTTATTGGGCGGCTATGCCCGGCAACGCGGCGGACTTTCCGGCGGAAGAGAGTTTCCACACCTTCATCGAACAGGCGGTGTGCCTCTTCACGGAGGAAACCAACTACCGCAGCTCGCTCTCGCCCTTCGGCATCAAGATGGTGGACAGGCTCACGGGAAAACCGCTGCACCTCGACATCAGTGACCTGCCGATGAAGCGGGGCATCACCACGAACCGTAACAAGTTCGTATTAGGTCCTTCGGGCAGTGGCAAGTCGTTCTTCATGAACCACCTCGTGCGGCAATACTACGAGCAGGGCGCGCATGTGGTATTGGTGGACACGGGAAACTCCTATCAAGGGCTATGCGAGATGATACGGCGCAAGACGGGCGGCACGGACGGCGTGTATTTTACCTACACGGAGGAGAAGCCCATCAGCTTCAACCCGTTCTATACCGACGACTACGTGTTCGACGTGGAGAAAAAGGACAGCATAAAGACGCTGCTGCTGACGCTCTGGAAGTCGGAGGACGACAAGGTGACGAAAACCGAAAGCGGGGAATTGGGCAGTGCCGTGAGTGCCTACATCGAGCGCATCAGGGCTGACCGGAGCATCGTCCCCTCGTTCAACACCTTCTACGAGTACATGCGCGACGACTACCGCAGGGAACTGGCGGAACGCGACATCAAGGTGGAGAAGGAGGACTTCAACATCGACAACATGCTCACCACCATGCGGCAGTATTACCGGGGCGGACGCTACGACTTCCTGCTCAACTCGGCGGAGAACATCGACCTGCTGGGCAAACGGTTCATCGTCTTCGAGATCGATTCCATCAAGGACAACCGCGAACTGTTCCCGGTAGTGACCATCATCATCATGGAAGCCTTCATCAACAAGATGCGGCGTCTGAAAGGTGTGAGAAAGCAGCTTATCGTGGAAGAGGCTTGGAAGGCTCTCTCGTCGGCGAACATGGCTGATTACCTGCGCTATATGTACAAGACGGTGCGCAAATACTTCGGTGAGGCAATCGTGGTGACGCAGGAGGTGGACGACATCATTTCCTCGCCCGTCGTCAAGGAGAGCATCATCAACAACTCGGACTGTAAAATCCTGCTTGACCAGCGCAAGTACATGAACAAGTTCGACCAGATTCAGGCGTTGCTCGGACTGACGGAGAAGGAGAAGTCGCAGATACTCTCCATCAACATGGCGAACAACCCCTCACGGCTCTACAAGGAGGTGTGGATAGGCTTGGGCGGCACGCAGTCGGCGGTCTATGCCACCGAGGTGAGCGCGGAAGAGTATCTGGCGTACACCACCGAGGAAACGGAAAAGGTGGAGGTGTACCGTCTGGCGGAGCAATTGGGCGGCGACATCGAAGCCGCCATCCGACAGCTTGCCGAAAGACGGAGAAACAAGCAGTAAGTAATCAATAATCGGTAAAACAGATTTATCAACGAAAAAAGAAAAGCGTATGAGCATATCAAGAATGAAGATGCTGCAAGTCAGCAAGTGTCTGATCGGATTGGCGGTCATGGTGCTGCAATCCTGCGACGTGGCGGAGAACCGCCGCGACCTGCTGTGCGGGAATTGGGAAAGCGTGGAGGGCAAGCCCGACGTGCTTATCTACAAGGAGGGCGAAGCCTACAAGGTGACGGTATTCAAACGGAGCGGCATCCGCCGCAGGCTGAAACCGGAAACCTACCTCTTGCAGGAGGAGAACGGCAACCTGTTCATGAACACCGGCTTCCGCATCGACGTGGCGTATAACGAAGCCACCGACGTGCTGACCTTCTCACCGAACGGGGACTACGTGCGTGTGAAGCCGCAGCCGGAAACTCCGGCAGGAAAATAAGAACCGCTAAAATCCAAAGAAACATGAGAACAAGAATAACATTCGTCATCTGCCTGTGCCTGCTTCTCGCGGGCAGGGCTTCCGCCCAATGGGTCGTGAGCGATCCGGGCAATCTGGCGCAGGGCATCATCAATGCCTCGAAGAACATCATCCACACCTCGAAGACCGCCACGAACATGGTGAATAACTTTCAGGAAACGGTGAAAATCTACGAGCAGGGCAAGAAGTATTACGACGCCCTCAAATCCGTGAACAATCTGGTCAAGGACGCCCGCAAGGTGCAGCAGACCATACTGATGGTAGGCGACATCACGGACATCTACGTGACCAGCTTCCAGAAGATGCTGCGCGACGACAACTTCACGGTGGAGGAACTCGGAGCCATCGCCTTCGGGTACACGAAGCTGCTGGAGGAATCCAATGACGTGCTTACGGAGTTGAAGAACGTGGTGAACATCACCACGCTCTCCATGACGGACAAGGAGCGCATGGACGTGGTGGAACGCTGCCACTCCAAGATGAAGCGTTACCGCAACCTCGTGAGCTACTACACCAACAAGAATATCAGCGTGAGCTACCTGCGTGCGAAGAAGAAAAACGACCTTGACCGCATCATGGGGCTGTACGGGAGCATGAACGAAAGATACTGGTAGCCTATGGAGTTCGACAACCTTCACCAGATTCTCCGCTCGCTCTACGAGCAGATGATGCCGCTGTGCGCCGACATGGCGGGCGTGGCGAAAGGCATCGCCGGGCTGGGCGCGCTCTTCTATGTCGCCTACCGGGTATGGCAGTCGTTGGCGAGAGCCGAACCGATAGACGTCTTCCCGATGCTCCGTCCCTTTGCCGTCGGTCTGTGCATCATGTTCTTCCCTACGGTGGTGCTTGGCACGATAAACAGCGTCCTCTCGCCCGTCGTGCAGGGTACGGCGAAACTGCTCGAAACGCAGACTTTGGACATGAACAAGTACCGGGAGCAGAAGGACAGGCTGGAATACGAGGCGATGGTGCGCAACCCCGAAACCGCCTACCTCGTGTCCAACGAGGAGTTTGACAAGCAACTGGAGGAATTGGGCTGGTCGCCCTCCGACATGGTGACGATGGCGGGGATGTATATCGACCGGGGGATGTACAAGATGAAGAAGGGCATCCGCGACTTCTTCCGCGAGATACTGGAACTGATGTTCCAAGCCGCCGCCCTCGTGATAGACACCATCCGCACCTTCTTCCTCGTGGTGCTGGCGATACTCGGTCCGATAGCCTTCGCCATATCGGTGTGGGACGGCTTCCAAAGCACGCTCACGCAGTGGATATGCCGCTACATTCAGGTCTATCTGTGGCTGCCCGTGTCGGACATATTCAGCACCATACTCGCCAAGATTCAGGTGTTGATGCTCCAGAGCGACATCGAGCGCATGCAGACCGACCCCAACTTCTCGCTGGATTCCAGCGACGGGGTGTATATCGTGTTCATGATAATCGGCATCATCGGCTACTTCACCATTCCGACGGTGGCGGGCTGGATCATCCAAGCCGGGGGCATGGGCGGCTACGGGCGCAACGTGAACCAGATGGCGGGACGCGCCGGAGGCATGGCGGGAAGCGTGGCGGGTGCTACCGCAGGCAACATGGTCGGACGTGCCGGGAAACTGCTGAAATAATCAATGTGGAATTATAAACGGAAAAAGTAAAATGGAATTCAAGTCACTCAAAAACATCGAATCATCGTTCAGGCAGATACGCCTGTTCGGTATCGTCTTCCTCTCGCTGTGCGCAGTGATAACGGTATGGAGCGTGTGGAGTTCCTACCGCTTCGCGGAGCGGCAGCGGGAAAAGATCTATGTGCTGGACAACGGCAAGTCGCTGATGCTGGCACTCTCGCAGGACCTCTCGCAGAACCGTCCGGCGGAAGCGAGGGAGCATGTGCGCCGCTTCCACGAGCTGTTCTTCACGCTCTCGCCCGAAAAGAGCGCGATAGAACACAACGTGAAGCGTGCGTTGCTGCTGGCAGACAAGAGCGTGTACAACTACTATTCGGACTTCGCCGAGAAGGGGTACTACAACCGCATCATCGCCGGTAACATCAACCAAGTGCTGAAGGTGGACAGCGTGGTGTGCGACTTCAACGGCTATCCCTACCGCACCGTGACCTACGCCACGCAGAAAATCATCCGGCAGAGCAACGTCACAGAGCGCAGCCTCGTGACCACGTGCCGCCTCTTGAACTCGTCCCGTTCGGACGACAACCCCAACGGGTTCACCATCGAGGGATTCACCATCATCGAGAACAAAGATTTACAAACCATCAAAAGGTAAACGGACATGAAGAAAATCAAGAAATCACTGTGGAGTGCGTACTGGAAACTCCACGACAAAAAGAAAATGCTGGTGGAACGGCTCAAAGGGTATCTGGACGGCTTGCCGCCGAAGACACGCAGGCGCATCGTGCTGGCGATGCTCATCGCATTCGCCGCACTTGCCCTCTACACCTTCGGTAAAGCCGTCTATGACATCGGCAGGAATGACGGCAGCCGGATGGAGATAGACCATGCCGGACAGGTGGAACTGTCCGTGAAGCCGGATAACAATCACAATGTAATACCTTATTTATATGGAACAGACGAAGAATGAACCCAAGAACGAAAACAAGGCGGCTCCCGGCAACGACAAGCCGAAAAAGGAGCGCAAGCCGCTGACCGAAGCCCAACGGCTGAAACGCCAGAAAATGATAGTGCTTCCCGCTATGGTGCTGGTATTCATCGGGGCTATGTGGCTGATATTCGCCCCGTCCTCCGGCAAGGAGCAGGAGCCGGGAACAAGCGGCTACAACATCGAGATGCCCGATGCGGACAAGGAGAACCGCCGGATTATCGGTGACAAGGCGAAAGCCTACGAGCAGGGGGCAATGGAGGAACGGCAGGAGAACCGCAGCCGCGCCATGCAGCAGTTGGGCGACCTGTTCGACCGCGAAACGGTGGAAGCGGATGGGGACAGCGACTTCGACCTTGCCAATCCCGGCGGAACGGAAGAGGCGGTGAAGCCAGCACCGAAGACCATCCAGTCCTCGGCAGCCGCCTACCGTGACCTCAATGCCACGCTCGGCAACTTCTACGAGCAGCCGAAGAACGACAATGCGGAGATGGACGAGCTGCTGGAACGCATCGCCACCCTCGAATCCGAACTGGAAAGCGGAAAAGAGAGAAGCTCCACGATGGACGAGCAGGTGGCACTCATGGAAAAATCCTACGAACTGGCGGCGAAGTACATGGGCGGTCAGAACGGCACGCAGGCGGCAGCGGGACAGACCGCAGAGCCGTCCCCCGTGCAGAAAACCGGAAAGAACACGGCAAAACCCGTCAGGCAAGTGACGCATCAGGTGGTGTCCTCGCTCGGACAGCCCATGAGCAATGCCGAATTTGTCGCTTCCTTCTCGCAGGAACGCAACCGCAGTTTCAACACGGCGGTGGGCGTTACAACCGTACCGGACAGGAACACCATACCGGCATGCGTCTATGGGGCGCAGAGCGTGACGGACGGGCAGGCGGTCAGGTTGCGGCTGTTGGAGCCGATGGCGGTAGCAGACCGGATCATCCCCCGTAATGCGGTGGTGGTCGGCGCAGCCAAGATTCAGGGTGAACGGCTCGGCATCGAAATCACCTCGCTGGAACACGACGGTACGGTTATCCCGGTGGAGTTGGAGGTCTATGACACGGACGGGCAGCCCGGCATATTCATCCCCAACTCGATGGAGATGAACGCCGTCAGGGAGGTTGCCGCCAACATGGGCGGTTCGCTCGGCAGTAGCATCAACATCTCCACCAATGCCGGGGCGCAGCTCGCCTCCGACTTGGGCAAGGGGCTGATACAAGGCACGAGCCAGTACATTGCCAAGAAGATGCGCACCGTCAAAGTGCATCTGAAAGCCGGGTACAGGGTCATGCTCTATCAGGAGAAGAACTGATGTATAATCATAAGAAATCCAATCAATAACAACAACCCACTAAATTCAAAGTAAAATGAGAAAAGTAATCATGATGTTTGCCCTCGCTATGGGCATCGCAACTGCCAACGCGCAGGAAAACGTAACCGTTGAAACGACCAACGGAAGTGAAGAACTGACCTTGACAAAAGAGGTCTATCCGCAGAAGGAGGCGGACGGCGACCTGTATCACGGTCTGACGAGAAAGCTGGGCTTTGACCGCATGGTTCCCCCGCACGGCTTGGAAGTGACCTACGACAAGACCGTGCATGTCATCTTCCCGGCGGAGGTGCGCTATGTCGATTTAGGCTCGCCCGACCTGATTGCGGGCAAAGCCGACGGAGCGGAGAACGTCATCCGTGTGAAGGCTACCGTGAGGAATTTCCCGAACGAAACCAACATGTCCGTCATCACGGAGGACGGGAGTTTCTACACCTTCAACGTGAAATACGCCGCCGAACCGCTGCTGCTCAACGTGGAGATGTGCGACTTCATCCATGACGGCGAGGCGGTGAACCGTCCGAACAACGCGCAGGAAATCTACCTGAAAGAATTAGGCAGCGAAAGTCCGATGCTGGTGCGCCTTATCATGAAGTCCATCCACAAGCAGAACAAACGTGAGGTGAAGCATATCGGCTGCAAGCGTTTCGGCATCCAGTACCTTCTGAAAGGCATCTACACGCACAACGGGCTTCTGTATTTCCACACGGAAATCAAGAACCAGAGCAACGTGCCTTTCGATGTGGACTACATCACATGGAAAATCGTGGACAAGAAGGTGGCGAAGCGTACCGCCGTGCAGGAGCGTATCATCCTGCCGCTCCGCGCGCAGAACTACGCCACGCTCGTGCCGGGCAAAAAAAGCGAACGCACGGTCTTCACGATGGCGAAGTTCACCATACCCGACGGCAAGTGCCTCGTGGTGGAGCTGAACGAGAAGAACGGCGGCCGTCACCAGTCCTTCGTGATCGAGAACGAGGACTTGGTGCGCGCCAATACCATCAACGAACTTCAAGTGCGCTGACCATGAGAAAGTACATCGCAATAATCATCGCGTCGCTTGCCCTGTTCACGGGGCAGGCGCACGCCCAGCGATGCCTGCCGAAGATGCAGGGCATCGAGGTCAGGGCGAATCTGGCGGACGGCTTCAAACCCGGCGGCAACGACGGCGGGTACAGTTTCGGGGCGGCTCTCTCCACCTACACGAAGAAGGGGAACAAATGGGTGTTCGGAGGTGAGTATCTCCTGAAAAACAACCCGTACAAGGACACCGCCATACCTGTGGCGCAGTTCACGGCGGAAGGCGGCTACTATTTCAAGATACTTTCCGATGCCCGTAAAATCGTGTTCGTCTATGCGGGGGCTTCGGCTCTCGCCGGGTATGAATCGGTGAATTGGGGCGAAAAAGTGCTGCATGACGGTTCGACACTGCACGACCGGGACGCCTTCATCTACGGCGGTGCGCTGACGCTCGATGTAGAGTTTTACGTGGCTGACCGTATCGCCCTGCTCGCCAACCTCCGGGAGCGTTGCCTGTGGGGTGGCGACACGAAGAAGTTCCATACCCAATTCGGGGTGGGCATCAAGTTCGTCATCAACTGACACGCGGCATGGAACGGACGGATATAGACACCATGAGGCAAATATCCCTCGCGGACTTTCTCGCGCGGTTGGGGCATGAGCCTGTCCGAAGGAGCGGAAACGAACTTTGGTATCGTGCGCCGTACCGCAGTGAGCGCACGCCCTCTTTCCGTGTGAACGTGGCGAAACGGCTCTGGTACGACTTCGGTTTGGGCAAGGGCGGTGACATCTTCACGCTTGCCGGGGAGTTTGCCCGAAGCGGTGACTTCATGGCGCAGGCAAGATTCATAGCGGAAACCGCCCGTATGCCGTTTGTCGCATCGGAAAAGCCGTTGTACCTGCCGGAACCGTCCGAACCTGCCTTTGAGGGGGTGGAAGCCGTCCCACTGCTCCGCTCACCATTAACAGAGTATCTGGCGGAACGGGGCATCCCTTATGCCGTTGCATCCCGTCACTGCTGCCGCTTGAACTACGGCGTGCGTGGAAAACGGTATTTCGCAATCGGTTTCCAGAACGTGGTTGGCGGCTATGAAATCCGGAGCCGTTATTTCAAGGGTTGCGTGCCGCCGAAGGATGTGTCGCTGGTCAAAATGGAAAGTTCTCCGACTGGCGTGTGCAGTTTATTTGAAGGATTTATGGACTTCCTTTCCGCTGCCACGCTTGGATTGGAAACAGGCGACAGCCTTGTGCTGAACTCCGTCGCCAACGTGGGTAAGGCGGTAAAACACTTAGACGGGTACGGGCGCATCGACTGCTTCCTCGACCGTGACGAAGCCGGGCGGAGGACGCTGGAAGCCCTCAAAGGACACTACGGCGGACGTGTCTGTAACTGTTCCGCACTCTATGACGGTTGCAAGGACTTGAACGAGTATCTGCAACTGACAGCAAAAAAGAAATGAACAATAACTTAAAAATCAAAGGACAATGAACATACTGAACAACAAGAACAAGAGAATATCCATCTTCAAGGCGTTGGCACTCTGCCTGTTCGCCGCCGTGTCGCTCACGCTCGCATCGTGTGACGATGACATGGACATCCAGCAATCCTATCCGTTCACGGTGGAAACGATGCCCGTACCGAACAAGGTCACAAAGGGGCAGACGGTGGAAATCCGCTGTGAACTGAAAAGGACGGGCGATTACGCCAACACGCTCTACACCATCCGGTATTTCCAGTTCGAAGGGGAAGGCACGCTGAAAATGGCGGGCGGCATTACTTTTCTGCCCAATGACCGCTACCTGCTCGAAAACGAGAAGTTCCGGCTGTACTATACGGCTGAGGGCGACGAGGCGCACAACTTCATCGTGGTGGTGGAGGACAATTTCAAAAATTCCTACGAATTGGAATTTGACTTCAACAACCGGAACGTGAAGGACGACATTCAGACCGTCATCCCCATAGGCAATTACAAACCTCTGCCAAGATGATGCGTGTATTCATGGCTATCCTCTGTTCGCTGCTGGCGGTCTGCTCCGTGTCCGCACGGGACAGCCGTCGGAAGGGGACGGACAGGCAGGCGGCAATCTACCGCCTGCCGCCTTTTGAGCGGGCGGTTCGCTGTACGAAGTATTTTGAAGGCTGGCACTCGGAGAAACACCACCCATACGTGGGCTGGGGTCATCAGGTGCAGCCGGGGGAAAGGTATTCGGCACGCACCATGACGAAGCGGCAGGCGGACGCACTCCTGCGGAAAGACTTGCGTAAGTTCTGCGCCATGTTCCGTAAGTTCGGGCGTGACAGTCTGCTCCTTGCCACGCTCGCCTACAATGTCGGTCCATACCGGCTTTTGGGGAGCGGGAAGATACCCAAAAGCACGCTGATCCGAAAATTGGAGGCGGGCGACAGGAACATTTACCGGGAATATATCGCTTTCTGCAACTACAAGGGGAAACGGCACGCCATGCTGCTCAAACGGAGAAAGGCGGAGTTTGCGCTGCTGTACATTCCGTAACATGGCAAATGCCTGACAAATGAAACTCCGATGAAGCCGCAACTTCATCGGAGTTTCCGCTTTTCATACATTCGGGATTTTTCCTTTGCCGATTACTTCACCGTCCCTGCAATGCTCTATGATGCCGGGCGAAAATCCCATCTCCCCGATTGCGATATGCCGGATATACTCCACATATTCCTGACCTTGAAAAATCCTGCCCGTGAGGTTTTTGAAAATCATCCTTATGCTTGTTCCGTCATCGCTGTGCAGGATGATTTTTCCGTTCTGTCTGATTTCTTCCATGATTGAAACTTGTTTTTGTGAATACTATCGTAGATTGGGACAGCGGTTTCTTTGCTACTTTCTTTGTCCGCCGTCATGCTCACCGAAAGAAAGTAGGGCGGCTTTGTCCGCCGCCACTCAAAAATGGGTGTAGAGTCCTGTTACCATCGTGAACATTTCTTCCAGCATATCGCAATATATGCCATCGTGTGTTTCGATGTCCTTCGTCTTGCACTCGAATGTCTTTTTGCTGAACGTCCTGCGGTAGAAACGCATATTGTAGAGGTCTAAGCCGGCATCGTAGATGATGTCAAGGCGGTTGGCACTCGTCTTGTTCCTCGCAAGGCTCATGCGCAGTCCGTTACCCATATCTATAAAGTCCTTGCTTCCCGTCATGGCGGCAAAGCGTCTGCCGCCTATCTGCTGTAAAATAGTCTTCGCTATCATGCTTTTCTTGGTTGTAGGTTGGCGGTGCGGACACCGCCAACTTGTTTAACATTCTGTTATCTCGGCAATGGGTGTGTTTCGTTTCAACCATTCCATCAGGCACTCCATATTGTACTCGCTTGTGATGACTGCCGTATGGCTGTTGATGGCGGTAAACCTGCTGCTCTCGTAGTCGTCTATCCACCCTTTTAGGGTATCAACTCCCCACGCTTCGGCATCGTCAAAGATGCCGTCCAATACTTTGATAGGCTCACTGAACTTCACTATCAGCGTTTGATAGGCTGCGTTCATCGTCTGTCCTCCTTTCCTTCCTTTGCCGTGAGCCACTCATCCCGTGCTTCTCGGCACTCGTCCAATGTGGGTTTGACACAAGAGAACAACTCTCCGTCTGTGGGGTGGCGGTAGTCGTACTGCACAAGTGTCCGCTTGCGTCTGCCGATACCTAATTGGAAACGCTCGTATTTCTCCGTACCTGCTTCCGTGCAGGTGCTTACTCCGTTGATGGTCATCCGTGTTGCCATAATCGTTGATTTTAGGGTGGTTAAAAATGTACTGACAAAACTCTGTTCTTCATCACCATTTCGGGGTCGCTCGTGTAGCGTTGGTGCAGGTAGAAATGGTGGGAACCGAAGCCGTAAAGGAAAAACCTGTCAAGTCCGTGCTTCTCGGCAAAGTTCTTTACACTCCGTCTTAACTGCTCCTCACTCGTTGCAAGAGTGAGGAGGTTCACAAATTCAAGGAACATCGTGGGGATTTTATCGTCCCACAGACAAACCATGCTTTCAATTTTTACTTCCATACTATTGGGTATTATAGGTTGATACTATGCCGCTTCCATCCGCTGGCGGATAAGGTTCACGTTGCTGTTCACAAGGTTTACAATGCGGTCGTGGTACTCGGTATTGGAATTGTGCAAGCCACGACTTTGCACCACTTCCAATGTCTTCAAGGAAACCTCCACCGTTTCTATGCGCTTGCCGTCAATGGTAGCGGATAGGATAAGAGAGTTCTTTTCAAGGAAATAGGAGTTGGAAAACACGCAATGGTGCAGTTCCGTCCCTTCCGCTGCAAACTCCGCAACGCTCTCCAACACACGCACCTGCAAAGTGCCGTCCGTGAAGGCGATGCCGAAGAATATGCCTTTGAGTTTGCGGTATGCCTTCTCGTGTTTCTTCGCTTGGCGGATGCGTTCCTCCAACTTCTTGCGTTCTATCTCCTTGTTGCGCTTGTGCATAAGTCTGTCGTGTTCGGCTTTGAGGTCGGAGGGACAGACGTACTTCGGGCTGTTCGTGTCCTTGCCGAAATGCCGCAGGAGGTCTATGGTGTCACGCCACATGGAGCCGTCAGCAATGGTGTAGCCGTTGCGGATACATATCTTTACGGATGCCCAATACCTCTCTATGTCAAAGGAACTGCGGATATAGTGGCGCAACATGGGGTATTGCCCTGCCTTCAACAGCGTTTCGGCTCGGCTGTCGGAAAGGATAGCCGTGAAAAGGTCGTAAGGCAGTATGTTGTGGTATTCGCCATTGAAGCCGTTGCGTTTCAGTTCGGGTATGAAACGCTGTCGGGGATAGGTGCAGACGGGGTTTATATCGTATGCACGGAGTTTGTTGTTCTTGCGTACCTCCATGTCGCTGTATTCCGCCCATAGGTCGTAGTAAAGTATGGACATTCCACGCAGTCGGGCAATGGTGACGGTTGTGCCTTTGGGCGAAATCCACCTTTGCACCACTTCATAAATGGAATACCCGGCTGCCTGCCCTGCCTTGTATTGGGACTTGACGAAGAAGAAGCGTATCACTTGGTACTGCTTGCAGGTGGTGATGATGCAGAAATACTCGTTCTCGCTGAACACGCTCTTTCGGGTGCGCAACGCTTCCAACTCCATGCCGCAATGCGGGCAGGTGCATCCGCAAACGGTGTCCGCAAGGTTGTGTTCACTCCTCCACGAATGTCCGCACTCGGTGCAGATGTTCGTGCCGTCCGCCCTCTTGATGGCGTAATGTTTGAAGCAATGGCGGAAAGCGTAAGCCCTCTGTGTGGCGGTCAATTTCGGCAGTCGCTCGCTCAATCGTGCGACTTCCTGCTGTATGGGTGTTCTCGGTTTCATAATCAGAAATTGAATAGGTTGGGTTGTTGTACTTCTTGTGCGGTCGCTTTGGTGGCGGTTCTCGGCTTGCTGCGGTTCTGCAACTTGCGGAGTTCCTCCTCTTGGTATCTGCGGACTGCGTTCTGCCGTGCTTCCGCCTTTTCCTCTGCCGTGAGTTCCACAACGTGGTTCACCGCCACTTGGCACTGAATGGGCTTGCCTACCTCTATCTCGTTCTCGTCATAGTAGTGGACGGCTTGCCCGAATATCTCCCCGTCCGTGAAGCCGTTGCAACCGCTCCGCTGCACGTAGTTGAGAATGTAGGTGACACAATCGTCTATGTTCTTGGCAGGGTTGCGGTAGTTCCTCGCAAAGAGCGTATCTTCCGCTGCACGCTGCTCCAGATACATCTGTATCGTTCTCTTGAAATGTTCTGTTCCTTTCATATCGCTGTCTTTTTTAGATTGTCTGTTTCAGTATTTCTCTCCAATAGGTCGGCTCTACCTCGCTCAGAAGGAAGTCTGTAAAGTCCCTCCGTGCGTCCTTGTTCAGTTCTCGGTAGAGTTCACGGAACACGGATATGTTGCCGTTGATGTACGTTTCCACCATGTACACGAAGATGTTGTCCACCTCGTAGTATCTGCACTGCTGCGCTGCCGTTTTGCTGCTTCTCTTTGCCATGTCAGTAGGGGTTAAAGGGTGAATAACCAAAGGATGAAGCCGAAGAAGGCAATAGTGGAAAGGATAGCCACGATTACACCTATCGCCACTCGGAACACTCCGTTTACAATCTCTCTAATAATGCCCCAAAAGATGCCGAACATCCCGAAGGCGGTGCGTACCATCAAGCCGCATATCGCAAGCCCTATGTACTGCGCCATTTGTCTGAAATTTGCCGTTGCCGTCATATCTTCGCTGTTTTTGATTTTTTTGTTTTTTAATGCGGATTCAAGAGCTGAGGGAGTTGAGTTTCAAACTATCTTATCTGCCTCTCGTTTATCCGACATTTTTTTTATGCGTCTTTCTGTCGCATCGGTCGTTTTCGTTTCGGGTGCTTGAAAAGGTAGGGATTAGGGAATGCAAGGTTTTTCGGGAAAAATACTACCCGCAGGGCTGGAGATTTTTTCCGAAAACAGGAGGCTTGACCTTGCATTCCCGTCCAATCCCGGAATTACCTTTGCGCCCAGAACGGAAATGACTATCTGATGCGGCTCACTGAAAGACGCGAAAATGGAGGTAAACGGAAGTGGAGGCAGATTGGACAGGAAAACTTCAAAAGAGAAATCCGTAAAAAAGGGAAAACGCCAAAAGGAAAAGGGACATAGCCGGAGGCGTGAAACCGGGCAAACCACCGGCAAGGAAGTATGATTTTATATGTCTGGCCGAGCGTGTACGGTCGGACGGATAAAATCATTCTTCCCGGTTTGCCTGCCGTGTGTGACGGCTTGTTCCATTTATGGATCGGGCGGTCAGACACGGCTTTCCGCTTACGGCTCAAAGGAACAGTGGAAAAAGAAAAATCGTCAGAAACCCGTAAAAGCACCTCTTTGGCATAAGCACAAAAGAAATGGGCCTTGCATCATTAGTCTAAACTGTTGTTTAGGCGTGAGGCAAAGCCCTTTTCTCCGCTTATGCGTAGTCGGCATACGTTCGACCAAAATCCTTTTGGGCGATGGTGTGCCGACGGACAAAACCGCTTTTACGGAAAAACTTGTATGAGAAGAAAAAATTAGGGAGATTCATTTCAAAATCTCCCGTTTTATTGTTACTTTTGCATACGAAGAGTTCTTTGAAGGTTACGCAACGCGCAGAAGGATGATGCAGTAGATAACTAACTAAATCGTAACCTATTACTATCATGAGCAATTAACCTACGCTCAGTTCCAATAAATTACACTCTTTTCGTAACTTCCTACAACAAGTATAAAAAGAATGCGGACGAAACCAAATGGTTAAGCGATAGCCGCTACAAGAAATATGAGTACTTGGATTGCGAAGGTGCTAAGAAGGTAGATGCGAAGGCTTTTTTGGAGGCTCCGGCTTATATGTGGTATTTGACTTCAGAAGGTTCTTTGAAGAATATGATGGCGGAAGAAACTGACACAGAATCTTCTATCGAAGGTGCTATCATCTTGATCAATGAGAAAGAGGGAGTTTACGCTTTTGGTACGGATACGGTTAAGTTGACAAAAGGTCCGAAGGTTGAGGATGCTCAGAAGATGGGCTACAAAGTCGTAACGAAGGCTGACGAGGTGAATGGCGCATTGTCATTCCGTTTGGTTTCTCTATTGGCTGACGATTTGTATATGATCGCTAAGAATAATGGTACGATGTATGTTGCTAACAGCGAGTTGGCTGACGCTCAGAAACTGAAAGTGGTTGCCACTGAGGTTGCTGCTGAAGAGGGCGAAGAGGCTGTGTATGCTACTGTAGGTAACAAGGTTGTTAAACCTGTTTACTATATTACGGATCGTTTAGGCAAGAAAGTTCTTGTATCTGCAGATAGCAATTATAAGTTAGAGGATATCGATGGTGAAAATGGCTCTATCGACAATGAGAACGTTTTGAAGGTTTCTTTCTTATCAATGGGTAAGGATAATCAATATAAGATTGTTTATGGCGATGATGAGGAATCTGCTATTACAGCTAACGCTGCTTCCGGTATCTTGGAGGAAGGCGTTAAGTGTGACGACAAGAACGTAATCTTCGAGTTCGCTACGCAAGAAGCTCCTGCTTATGGCGCTCCTGCTATCGGCCATGTACAGATCACTACTTTGGAGGATGACAACAAGATGATCGCTAACCAGGAAGATGGTTTCGCTGCGTTGAAGGCTGAGGGTCAATCCATCTTGAAGAGCGATGTTTATACTCAAGATACGTTGACTATGTGGTTGGATACAGCTTGTGTGACATTCAATGAGACTATGCCGTTGTATTATATCTCTACGAAGACATTCAACGCAGAGGCTGAGACTCGCAACTTCTTGATTAACCCGGCTAATATTTCTGCCGAAATTGAGAAGAATAATGAAGATCCGGATGCGACAGAGATCGAGAATATCTATGATTATGCTCATGTAGCTGGTGATGATACTTATCGTGCGGCATTTGCGGCAGCTTCTGTATGTGGTCTTGACTCTATCGCTATCGATGGTGATACGATCGGTTTGATGCAATTGAATCCGGCAGCTGTTGCTTTTGAAGTAGCCGCTGAGATTAGCGATGAGGCTTATCGCATCGTTTCTAAGTTGCATGCTGAAAATGAGGAGTATGATGCAGAAGTTGAGGGTTCTCTTCCTTACGTGGAATCAGAAACGACTCTTTATCTGGCTCAATTGAACAACGTATTGTTCTGGACGGAAGATCAAGCTAAGGCTGAAATCTTCGTAATCAACCGTGCTTCCACTCCGACATCTAACGAAGGTATCGAGGCTGAGTCTGCTGTTAAGGTTATCGCTGGTAACGGTACAGTAACCGTACAGGGTGCAGCTGGTCAGACTGTAACGATCGCTACCGTATTAGGTAAGGCCGTTGCTAACGAGGTAGTTGCTTCCGACAACGCTACGATCGCTGCTCCGGCAGGTGTAGTATTCGTAACCGTAAACGGTGAGACTACGAAAGTGGTTGTTAAATAAGCACAATTGATATAGAATGCGAAAAGCATTTGAAGAAGATATATAATTCTAAGATTCCCGTGCGGAGATTCGTCTTCAAGTAAACCGTGAGGTTGAACATGCGGGGATATTAATACTAAAGTAAAAAATTAAAGCTCTCCGTCAGTATTTCCGTGAGGCAAGAAAGCGGAAAAAGAATAAGCCCCGGTCGGTTTCTCGATCGGGGCTTTTTGTCTATTCTTTGTCGTTTTTATCTTTAAGTCTCAATCCGGTTCTAGCGTTGAGGGGAGAGATTACCGAGTGGCCTAAATCGCTTTCAAGTTGTTTGCGGGCGGCCTCTGCTGCTTTTCCTCCTTGTTTGGCGATAACTTCGTGTTCTTCGAGATGTTGCGGATTCTTTTCTTTGGCAGTTTTACCGGCCCACGTTTGATAGATGATATCTGTAAGGGTAGCAAACTGAACGCCCTCTTGTAGTCCGTGTCGTTTCCATTCATCGGTTAGGTCTTTACGTATCTCGATGCTTTTAAGGCGTTGATTAATCCAATTATCCGAGTACCCCAACGCTTTATATTCCCTCATGGCTCGATCTATCGTTAACTCGGGGTCTTGCATTTCATCCAATCGCTCTTTTGCCACTTGGGCCATCCATAGCTTGAAAGGTTCTGCTTTAGGGGATGGGATGGATTGGATAAGCCGGAACAGCTGTTCTGTCGTAGCTACGTCGGTTTTGTAGTATTTCCCATCGGTAGAAGGTAATTTCAGTTGGTTACAATTTGTAACCGACTCATTTCCCTCTTTTCTTAGCCTATGTTTCAGCACCTTCCAGTAATTGCTAGGATTAGGACTATCTGTTAGGATAGCGACAACGCTAGGATCGTCATACTTGCCGGTATCGAAGCCGTGATTGTTGAATGTGAGACCACTGTTAAGGTGGTAGTTAAATACAGTTTCTCGATCGGGGCTTTTTTGGTGAATCTTTTTAATTTTGTACTTTTGTAGGCTTGCACGAATGTTATACATGAATAGGAGAATTAGACAATGGCCAGCGATGATATAAAACAGGCATGGAAAGTGCCGGAACCTACGTTAAGGAGGTTACCGTGGTATCTTGCGTTCGTAAAGTTGATGAAAGGGAAAGGGGAAGCGTTTATCTCATCTACCCAGATCGCTAAGGAGATAAATGTAGATCCTAGTCAGGTCGCTAAAGATCTCTCTTTTGTGAATATCTCCGGGAAGACGAGAGTGGGATACGATATTAACGCGTTGGTTGACGTACTGGAGGATTTCCTCGGTTTTACATCCCAGCATAAGGCATTTCTGTTTGGGGTAGGGAGTCTGGGCGCTTCTTTGTTGCATGACACCGGACTGAGCCAATATGGTTTGGAGATCGTGGCGGGCTTTGATGTCCGTGAGGATTTGGACGGGAGCATGATCAATGGCATTCCCGTTTTTCATATGGATGATTTTCCTGCCAAGCAGAAAGAATATGGCGCGACGATCGGGGTGATCACCGTGCCGGTGGAGAAAGCGCAGGAGGTGACAGACCGGATTATCGAGGGAGGAATCAAGGCTCTTTGGAATTTTACCCCGTTCCGTATATGGGTGCCGGAACATATCGTAGTCCAGAACACTTCTATGTATGCGCATTTAGCTGTTATGTTTAATCGATTGAACTCAATGAATCACTAAAATATGAAGATTATCGCCGTTGGAATGAACTATGCCGCTCACAATAAAGAGCTGCATCATTCGTTAGAATTATCAGAGCCTACTATTTTTATGAAGTCGGACTCCTCTTTGTTGAAAGATGGGAAACCGTTTTTTATTCCGGATTTTTCATCGGAAGTTCATTATGAGACGGAGATCGTGGTACGGATAGACCGTTTGGGGAAAAATATAGCCGAGCGTTTCGCTCATCGTTATTATAATGAGGTTACGGTCGGTATTGATTTCACGGCACGGGATTTGCAGAATAAATTGCGTGCGCAAGGGCTACCGTGGGAAATTAGTAAGGCGTTTGATAATTCGGCTGTGATCGGGACCTTTATTCCGCTGGAGCAAGCGGGGGATGTAAACCGGCTTCCGTTCCATCTGGATATCAATGGCTCGAAGGTACAGGAAGGCAATACCTCGAATATGCTGTTTTCGGTAGATAAGATTATCGCGTATGTAAGTCGCTTCTTTACGCTGAAAATAGGCGATTTGATTTATACCGGAACACCTGCTGGCGTAGGTCCCGTGAAGATCGACGATCATCTGGAGGGATATCTTGGCGAGCGGAAGCTTCTGGATTTTTATGTGAGATGAGAAGATTAATATATATATTCATTATAGGTTTATTACTTTGCTCATATACATGGGCGGATGGTAGCCGTTATGCTTCTAAATCCCTGTTATCGGAAGGGAAATGGGTGAAGATCCGGGTGGATAAGACCGGAATCTACAAATTATCCTATGCGGATTTGAAGAATATGGGTTTCTCGGACCCATCGAAAGTCTCTGTCCATGGCTATGGAGGATGGCCCTTGGATGAGGATTTCAGTAAAGAATATATCGATGATGTCCCTTCTACTCCGGTTTGGCGTGGGAGTGATTACCTGTTATTCTACGGGAAAGGGTCGGTTAAATGGGAATATGACTCGTCGAGCCAGACATTCGTGCATACGAATAATCCTTATTGTTTGTATGGTTATTATTTTGTGACCGATGCCACACCCACGAATGATATGACTTCCGTGGCTCAAGCGAGTGGTGCTTCCACTCGGATTACGACTTATGATGATTATCTATTGCATGAGCAAGAGTTAGTCTCCGTAAACCAATCCGGCCGGGAGTTTTTTGGAGAGGACTTTAGTGGGGCACGCCCTCGTACAATTTCTACCTTTTCTTCTATCCCCGGGATTACGGATGCGGACGGTAAGGTGACCATGCGTTTTATCTCAAGAATTAACTCTGGCTCCGGTACGGCTTCTTTAAGTATCAATGACTCCGAATTGTTGGATATAACCATACCTTCTATCCAAACAGTAAGCTCGAATGTCAGATCGTATACAAAGGCGATTCCCGGGACAACCACCGCGTTATGGAAGGGATCAAAAAGTGAGAAAAATAACGTAGTGGTTTCCTATAGTTCAAGTGGACATACGAATGTACGTTTGGACTATATCCGTATGCAATTTGTCCGTACGTTGCGCCCTTATGGGGCTTGTACTTTTTTCAGAAGCTTGACTTCTGTAGGAAATGCGTCTCGCTTTGTTATTAGCGAGGCGAATTCGAATACCTTGGTGTTTGATGTGACCGATGCGTTAAATGTGAAGAGAGTGGAAGCCGATCTGAATGGTTCTGAACTTTCATTTACAATACCAGCGGGTAGATTGAGGGAGTTTGTGTTGGTTCAAACCAATCAAACATTTCCTTCTCCGGAAGTCGTGGGAGAAGTCGCTTCCTCAAATCTGCATGGTTTGGAACAGAGGGATATGATTATTATATCGGCTCCGTCTTTGGTTCAGCAGGCGGAGCGTTTGGCGGTTGCGCACCGTGAGAAAGATGGCTTGACTGTTGAAGTCGTAACTCCAGAGGCGATTTATAATGAGTTCTCTAGTGGAACTCCAGATGCGACGGCATATCGTCGTTTGATGAAGATGTTTTACGATCGTAGTTCTTCTTTGGGTAATCCTCCAAAATATTTATTGCTTTTCGGAGACGGGATCTATGATAATCGGGGGATAAGCGGTGAGGTGCAAGGTGTTTCACGGAGTAATATGCTCCTGACTTTCCAGTCTCAAGAGTCATTGAATGTCTACTCTTATGCGACAGATGATTATTTTGCGTTTTTAGAGGATATTTCCGGCAGTAATTTTAGCCGAGATAAGATGTGTCTGGGTGTCGGGCGCTTTCCAATCCGTACAGTAACGGAGGCGACTCAGATGGTGGATAAGACGATTTCTTATATGGAGAATAAGGATTCGGGTAGTTGGAAGAATAACGTGACATTCGTGGCGGATGATGGAAATAATGAGGATAGCTTCACAACGAATCATATGAAGCAGGCAGATCAGCTTGCTGAGGCCATTGAAGAGATGCAACCCGGTTTTCTAGTTAATAAAGTGTATTTCGATGCTTATAAGCGTAGCAGCCTCGGGACTTATCCGGATGTGCATAATGAGATTGAGAAACTATTAAAAAGTGGTCAGTTGTTGATTAATTATACGGGGCATGGCAGTACGACCCATTGGGCGGACGAAAGCGTATGGACACAAACCGATATCAATAATTCCAGTTATAAGCATCTGCCGGTGTGGGTGACGGCTACCTGCGACTTTACCCGTTTTGACGATGTGAAAACTTCTGCGGGTGAATCTGTTTTCTTGAATCCTACCAGTGGGGGTATCGCTTTGTTTACGACGACCCGTGTCGTGTTCTCCGGTAATAATGCGAACTTAAATAAGGCACTCATCGATAACCTGTTCCAAGAAGGCGCGAATAGCCGTTATACGCTTGGAGAGGCGATGATGTATACGAAACGTCAACTCAATGACTCAAATAAATTGAACTTTATCTTAATCGGAGACCCGGCGTTAAAGTTTGCGTATCCAGAGTATAAGGCTCGGGTGACGGCTGTGAATGGAGAAGCTGTTTCTGATGAGCCTTTTGAGTTTAAGGCGTTATCCCGGATTACGGTAGAGGGTGAAATCTTGAATCCGTCAGGTTCTTTTGCCGCGGATTTCACGGGCGTATTAAGCTCGACCATATTTGATAGCCAAAGTTCCATTACGACTTTAGGGAATAGCTCTGAGAAATTCACTTATCTCGATTATCCGAATACGATTTATATAGGTAGAGACTCGGTTCGAAATGGAAAGTTCAGCTTTACTTTTATGGTCCCGAAGGATATCTCTTATTCCAATAAGAAAGGTAAATTAAACCTATATGCGTCTTCCGAGACAAAAGAGGCGCAGGGTTCTTTCTTCGATTTTATCGTGGGGGGGACTTCGGATACGGCGGAGACTGATACGATCGGTCCCAAGATCCGGCAGATCTATTTGAATGATTCCAGTTTTGTTTCGGGCGATAAGGTAAACACGACTCCTTATTTTGTAGCGAAGCTGTGGGATAAGAGCGGCGTGAATATAACCGGCAGTAGCGTAGGGCATGATATGATGTTGACGATTGATAGTATGCCCTCTATGAGCTATAACTTAAATAGTTATTATGCGTTGCTACCAGATAGTGAGAACGAAGGACTTGTCCAGTTCTCCATCCCCGAGATGGAGCCGGGAATGCATACGGCCGAGTTTAAGGTGTGGGATATCTTAAATAACTCCACAACCTATACCTTTACTTTTGAGGTGGCGGAAGGGTTGAAACCTAATCTGATCGAGATGTATGCCACCCCGAATCCGGCACGGGATCAGGTGGAATTCTTTCTGCATCACAATCGTCCGGAGTCGAACTTAAAGGTGACGGTTATGGTTTATGATATGACCGGTAAGTTCCTATGGAGTACAGAGAAGAGCGGTTCCTCCGAGTTGTTTAAGGCTTATATCGTAACTTGGAACCTGACGGATAACGGTGGCAGGCGGTTGCGCCCGGGAGTTTATCTGTATCGGGCGGCGATTAGCACGAATAACTCGAAAGAGGCGACGAAAGCGAATAAATTAATCATTCTCGCACAATAAAGTATCGGGTAATTAGTTTATAATAAGCATGGGGGTATGTTTATTACCCTCTAGGAATGATAAATGTAAATGTATTTTTAGAATAGAATATATGGTAAGAGTTTCAAGATTCAGTCTGTTACTAGCGGTTTTCAGCTTTTTGACGGCATTTACGGCTTTATATGCCCAAGGAGGCGCAGACGATGTTAAACATAAATTCGCCCCGATTAATACGGCGATACCGTCTTTGTCTATTGCGCCCGATGCTCGCGGAGGTGCTATGGGTGATAACGGTGTGGCTACTACGCCGGATGTGAATTCCCAATACTGGAACCCGGCTAAGTATGCTTTTAGTTATAGTAAGGCCGGAGTCGCTTTATCCTATACGCCTTGGTTACGTAAATTGGTGAATGATGTGGCTTTAGCATATCTGGCCGGTTATTATAAATTAGGCGATAGCGATATGCAGGCGATCGGAGCTTCCTTGCGTTATTTCTCTTTAGGAGAAGTACAGGAAAGCCGGGATGGAGGAATGGGTAATCAGCTCATATTGAATCCTTATGAGATGGCTTTTGATGTAAGTTATAGCCGTAAATTATCGGATGTGTTCTCTATGGCGGTCGCCTTGCGCTATATTCGTTCGGACATGGGTGCCTCGTCGGATGCGGATATGGTTCCGGATAACGCTTTTGCCGCTGATATCGCCGGTTATCTGGAGAAATACGTGATCTTAGGGAATAGCGAGTGCCTGTGGAGCTTTGGTTTTAATGTCTCCAATATCGGTACGAAGGTCTCTTACGACGGTGGAAATACCAACCAATTCTTGCCTACGATGTTAAAGGTTGGAACTGGTTTACTGTATCCGATCGATGATTATAACCAAATCGGTATCTATGTGGATTTGAGTAAATATTTAGTTCCTACCGAACCTATTCAAGAAGGTACGACTCCCGAGGATGAGGCTGCTTATAAGGAAAAACATGATGAATATAACAATATGTCCCCGATCACGGGTATCTTCAAATCATTCGGTGACTCGCCGAATGGCTTCAAGGGCGAGCTAGAGGAGATTATGGCCTCTATCGGTCTGGAGTATAATTACAATCAGCAGTTCTTTGTTCGTGGCGGTTATTACTATGAGAATAAATATCAGGGAAACCGTCAGTACTTCTCAGTCGGTGCTGGTTTCCGCATGAGTGTTTTCCAGTTGGATGCCGCTTATCTGATCAGTACGGTACAGAGTAACCCGTTGGACCAGACATTGCGCTTCTCCTTGTCGTTCGATATGGATGGAATCAAGAACCTTTTCAGATAAATGGATATGAAGATACGTGTAGGTTTTGGCTATGACGTCCACGCCTTGGTGCCGGACCGGGAATTATGGCTAGGCGGGATTAAGATCGAGCATACGTTGGGCCTATTGGGACATAGCGATGCGGACGTGTTGATCCATGCGATCTGCGACGCTTTACTGGGAGCGGCCAATATGCGGGATATCGGTTATCATTTCCCGGATACGGCTGGTGAATATAAGAATATCGATAGTAAGATCTTGCTCCGGGATACCATGAGGCTTTTAAGAGAGGCGGGCTATGAGTTGGGTAATATCGATGCCACCGTAGCCGCCGAGCGCCCTAAATTGAATCCCCATATCCCTCTGATGAAGAAAACGCTGGCCGAGGTCATGAACGTGGACGAGGAGGATATCTCTATCAAGGCTACGACCACGGAGAAGCTGGGCTTCACCG
The DNA here is from genome assembly GCF_002272965.1 of Parabacteroides sp. AT13. NCBI lineage: Bacteria > Pseudomonadati > Bacteroidota > Bacteroidia > Bacteroidales > Tannerellaceae > Parabacteroides > Parabacteroides sp. AT13. Next base: position 2,405,346 of record NZ_NQMH01000001.1, read on the forward strand.
GACGGCAGGAAGGGATCTCGGCTTACGCTACGGTCTTGATACAGCGCATGGGATCGTAAACCAGAAAGTACTCCCTTTTCCTTCTTCCGACTCTACGCCGATCTTCCCGTGAAGATTCTCTAGGATCGTTTGGCAAATGGATAGTCCGAGTCCGGTTCCTTGGATAAAGGAATCGAATTTGGCGAAACGCTCGAATACGTGCGGGAGGTTCTTCCGCTCAATACCTTTTCCGGTATCTTTTACGTAAAAGTATAATCCATCTTCCCTCTCCTTGTATCCCATGCGGATAGCCCCTTGGAACGTGAACTTACAGGCGTTCGTGAGGAAGTTGGTGATCACTTGGGTCAAGCGATTCTTCTCGGAATAGATAACGCAATCCTGTTCAGGTATCTCGCAATAGAGAGTGACACCGTCTTTCACCCGGCTTTGGAAGGTCTGGTATAAGCTCCGGAATAGCGTGGATACGTTGAACTCGGAATAGATGAAATCCATTTGCCCGGCCTCGATCTTCGATAGGTCCAGGATATCGTTCACGAGTTGAAGGAGAAGCTCGTTGTTCGTCTCGATGATCTCGCAGAACTCTCTCGTCTCCTCGGAGTGGCAAGTTTCCGCTAGCAGGTTGGAAAAGCCTACGATAGCGTTCAGCGGGGTACGTATCTCGTGGCTCATGTTCGCTAGGAAGGCGGATTTCAACCGGTTGGATTCCTCTATCTTCTCCTTGTCCCTCAGTTCTTGTTCCATTTTTTTCCGTTGGTTGATGAGGGTAGTACCTCCGGTTAAGTAGGCGGGTTTTCCTTCCGGATCGGTTTTCCCTACGATCGCAAAGATCTCTATCCATGTATATTCAAGCCCTGTATCGTCTAAATAACGGATCTCCTCGTCGATCGATATGCTCTCGCCGGCGATTAGTTTATTGATCGCGTCTTGCATCTGTTCCAAGTCCTCGGGGTGAATGCCGCTATAAAACTCGTCCGCCGACATGCAGAATTGGCCGTCGGTTCCCTTGTCGCGAATGGATCTTTGGGTCAGGTAAATATTGTTACATTCGAGCCGTGCTTCTTTTACGTCCCATATCCATGTCATCATGTTGCTGGCTTTCAAGACGAGCTGGTATTTCTGGTTCAGGTCTTGCGCTTGGCGTGCGATTTGCAGCTCCTTGTCTTTGGCCTTTTGCTTTTGGATGAAGAGGCGGACCCGTAAGATCCCGATCGTTATCAATAACGCCAGAATGACGAGTAGGCTTATGATATGGATCTTGTATTTCTGTAAGAAACCGGGAGGCTCTTGGAAATACGTGGCGTTCGGGGGATATAGGCCGGGATCGATCTGGTGAAGCAATAGATGCTGGTAATTTAGGTAGGCCCTCGGGGTTTCCGCGGTCTGGATCGGGATTTCCTTACTATCTTTCCCCGAGAGGATCATTTCGATCGTGTTGACCGTCACCTGCGCATAATCCTCCGGAGAAACATAATATCCCCCGGCGAAATTCCCGTTTTCTGTTTGTACGTCTTGCAAGGTAAAGATTGGGGGGACGGAGAAACTATTGGTCATTTTCTGGACGTTATCGACTAGGTAACGATTCTCGTTATCCTTCCGGGTCCTGTACCATGAGTAATAAAGGACTCCGGTCTTATTGTCGAAAGAGGCCAGTCTGTCCAATAAGTTCTCGGTGGAAATGGAGGTGGTAGACAGTGGCTCGAATTGGATGCCCGGAAAATCTTTCCGTAGCACGGCCTCTACATCCGCTTTCGTTTGCTGGCTTATATAACGGCGGTCAAAAATAAAGGCCAGTTTGGTTAATTCCGGTTGTAGCTTTTTGATTAGCTCGATCGTTTGCTTGATATAGACTGGGTATTTTATAAAAGTGGCGTTATAGCCTTTTACTACGTCCGTGATGGGAACCAGCGTATCGAGCACGTTTTTATCTAGGTCTATCAGGTACTCTTCTTTCGGGTACATATAATCTCTGGCGTAGCAGATGATAGAGGGAATATCTTTCCATTCCTTGTCAAACAACGGGCGGGCGACAAGCCAAGAGGGATCTCCTATGCATACGACTAAGGTGGGTGGCACGGGAACTCTCTCTAGGATCATTGTTCTCTTCTCTTGAAACCCTTCCATAGTGCGGATACCGGGGATCTGTAAGGGAATCGCCTTTACGGTAAACCCTTCCTCCCCGAATTTTCTTTCTATATCAAGATAGGTCTGTTTCGTCCAGCTTTCCTCGAAGTTGATGGAGTGCAGTACGACTATAGACGGTTTCTCGCCGGAGCCTCGTGCGCTCATGTTCAAGTGGACCGTTAGTATAATAAAAATAAAAAGAATGATATTTCTCATGGCCGTTAATTCTAAGCGATATATGTAGCAAACGTGATTCTGGTAGCAAATGTAGTGATTCCGCTTTATTAAGCAAGAGGTTTGCCTGAAAATAAAGGTTTTATATGTAGTAAAATGGTAATAGTTCCATCTTGATAGGATAGCCTTTTCGCCCTTGTTTGCCTATTCGGAGATTAATACGTAGCTTTGAGCCAATAAAGTGGTATTTTTATGAAGAATAATGATTGGAAAGATCGATTAGGCGTGATGTACTCCACGAATCCCGATTTTCAATATAATACGGGAGATACGGAAGAGGAAGATACGTTGCCGAAGGAGAAACAAGCTTTGCGCATATCCTTGGATAAGCGGAACCGGGGAGGGAAGATGGTTACCTTGATCACCGGGTTCCGGGGCACTTCCGAGGATCTGACCGCCTTGGGAAAACTCTTGAAAGTGAAATGCGGCGTAGGCGGTTCCGCTAAGGACGGGGAGATAATCATCCAAGGGGACCTGCGTGCCAAGGTGTTGGATATCCTCCGGAAAGAGGGCTATTCGAAAAGCCGTACGATCTAATCCCCGATCGCTATGCTAACAATCTATAGGGCTTCCGCCGGGGCGGGCAAGACGCATAAGCTGACAGGGGAGTACCTGATGTTGCTCTTCTCCCAGCCGGGCGTTTACCGCCGGATCTTGGCCGTGACGTTTACGAATAAGGCGACGGATGAGATGAAAACCCGTATCGTTCAAGAACTTTATCACCTCGCTTCCGGCCGTGCGTCCGATTATATCCAGCTACTCTCTTCCGCCTATTCCTTGACGGAGCGGCAGGTGAGGGAGCAGGCCCGGAAGATTCTGGTCGCTATCCTGCACGATTACTCCGCTTTTAATATCAGTACGATCGACCGCTTTTTCCAGCAAACGATGCGTGCCTTTACCCGCGAGATCGGTTTGCAAGGCGGTTATGGCATCGAGATGGACCAAGAACTGGTCTTGACCGAGGCGATCGATAACCTGCTGGCCGATCTGGAGAAGCCGGAGAGCAAGGATTTGCTAGGTTGGCTGCTGCGTTTCGCCGAGGACAAGATCGAGGATGGAGGCGGCTGGAGTTTGCGGCAAGACATCATGTCGCTCAGCCGGGAGGTCTTTAAGGAGAGTTATAAGGCATTTAGCGAGGAAGTAGGTAAGGATATCGCGGATAAGCAGGCGCTCGATGCCTATAAGAATGAGCTATACGCCATTATCCGCTCCGTCGAGGCGGAGGCGAAACGTTTAGGAGAGGAGGGAGTGGCGTTGCTGAAACAGTTCGCCTTACAACCCTCGGATTTTAAGGGAGGAAGTCGTTCCCCGTTTTTCTATTTCGAGAAGCTGGCGAAAGGTGAGATGAAAGAGCCGACAGCCACGTTCCAAGCTTTGCCGGATAATCCGGATGCCTATACGACCAAGACGACTCCACCGGGTCTCCGGCAGATCATCGGGTGTGTATATGAGGAAGGGTTGAATGCCTGCGTAAAGAATATCGTATCCCTGTTCGCCAACCTGACGGCCTATAACACGGCCCGGGAGATCGTACGTTATTATTATACGTTAGGGATCTTAACCGATATCTCCCGGCAAATCGCCTCTTACCGGGAAGAAAAGAATGTCATGCTGATCGCCGATACGACCGAGTTGCTGAATAAGGTCATCAGCGGCAGTGACGCCCCCTTTATCTACGAGAAAACGGGTACGCACGTAGATCATTATATGATCGATGAGTTCCAAGATACCAGCGGCATGCAGTGGAATAACTTCCGCCCCTTGGTGGAGGAGAGTCTGGCGAATGGCCGGGCGAATCTGATCGTTGGCGACGTGAAACAAAGTATTTATCGTTTTCGTAACTCGGATTGGAAGCTATTGGACGAGCAAGTCCGCAGGGATTTCGAGGACGAGCAAGTCCGTGAGGAAACCCTGATGGATAATTGGCGAAGCTGCCGCCATATCGTGGAGTTTAATAACGCATTCTTCACCGCCGCTCCGGCGATCCTGCAGGATCTATATAATGAGGCGTTGAAAAACTCCTCATTAAGCGAGGAAGAGCGCACGGCCTTTTCTGCGAGGATCATGGCGGCCTACGACGATAGTTCCCAGCGTGTCCCCCCGCCCTTCCAGAAGAAGGATGGACATGTACGGATCGATTTCCTCTCCGGTGATGAGGATAAGGACTGGAAGCAGGAGGCGATGGAGCGATTGCCCGCTACCTTGGAGCGCTTGCAGGATAACGGTTACGCGCTAAAAGATATCGCCATACTCGTGCGTACCAATCAAGAAGGCGCTTTAGTGGCTGATACGTTGCTAGCCTATAAGGAAGAGCATCCGTCCGACCGATACAATTACGATATCATCTCCGATGATGCCCTGTTCGTGGGTAGTTCTCCGGCGGTCCGTTTCCTGATCGCCGTATTGCGCTATTTGCGAAATCCGGAGGACCGGACGAACAGGAAATTGGCGATGTATGCCTATCAAGTATTAACCGGAAAATTCGGGGAGAGCGAGGCGGATGAGTCTGTTTTCCAAAACCTTCAGTCTATTTCCCGGCAATCCTTGTACGAGGTAACCGAAGGGCTCTTCCGTAACTTCTCCGCTTACTTCCCGGAAACGGAACAGGTATTCGTGCAAGCTTTTCTGGATATGGTTTCCGAGTACGCCCAAAAAGAAAGCGCAGATTTGAACCGTTTCTTGAGATGGTGGGACGAGACCGGTTATCGAAAGACGATCGCTACCCCGGATGGGCAAAACGCTATCCGCATCTTGACCGTACATAAATCCAAGGGCTTAGGTTTTAAGGTCGTTATCATTCCTTTCGGGGACTGGGAGATCGACCATAAGCCGACAAAGCCCGTTATCCTTTGGTGCCACCCGGAGAAGAAGCCGTTTGACCGCCTGCACTTAGTTCCTGTCCGTTACGGACAGATCCTGAGTAGCACGATTTTCGCCAAGGATTATTTCAAGGAGCGCTTGCATGCTTTCATCGATAACTTGAACACCTTATACGTCGCTTTTACCCGTTCGAAAGAAGAACTGATCGTATTCTCCCCCCGTCCGAGGAAGATCAACAAGGAAGGTAAGGTTGAGAAGATAACTTCCATCGCCGATCTATTGTGGGCGGGGGTGGAGACGGATATCGAGGATGATACCTTTGAAAGGGGCGAATGGTGGCATCCAGCTTCGGGTAGAACGGCAGAAGATACCCTGGAGGAAATCCCCATGAGCCGCCTGTATTCCGTTTCCCCGGTTGATCGTTTACAATTACGCCTGCATGGGAAAGGATTCTTTTTCGATAATGCCAGGCGGAAGCACGGTACCTTGATGCATGAGGTATTGAGTCGGATACGTACGCCGAAAGATATTCCCGCTTCGGTCGAAAGTTATCGGTTAGCCGGGGTGATTAACCGGGAGGAAGCGGCGGAGTTGATCAGCCGTCTGGAAGAATTATTGCAAGCGGAGGAGGTAAAGGCTTGGTATGATGGTTCCGCCCGTGTCTTGAATGAAGTGGATATCCTGTTCGGTAAAGGCTTGTCTAAACGCCCGGACCGGGTGATAATAAAAGGAGGTAAGGTTATTGTCGTGGATTATAAATTTGGCGAACGGCAAGATAAGCGCCATCCTAATCAGGTAAGAAATTACCTGCAATTAATCCGTAAAATGGGTTTCGAGCGGGTCGATGGATACCTTTGGTACGTAGAGTTAGGTAAAATAGAGGCAGTGAATAAGTGATATATTTTTGATATTCGGTAAAAATGAATATTTTTGCAGATTCTTAGTATAAAACGATACAGTCAAAGAAGAATGAAAGTACATAAAGAAGGAACCGGTTTACTGCTTACGTTGTTTACAATATTATTTATTGTGAATATAACTTTGTACCATACGGTAGGTAAGGGTATGCTGTTTTATTCTGTCGCTTTTGTTTCTACCGTATTGTTCCTATTGGTATTAAACTTCTTCCGTAGTCCTTTCCGCCGGTTTCCTTATGATTCGGAAGGCTTGGTGATCGCTCCCGCCGACGGTACGATCGTTGCCATCGAGGAAGTGATGGAGAACGAGATCCTTCATAAGGAGTGCCTACAGATATCTATCTTTATGTCTATCTTCAACGTGCATGCTAATTGGTTTCCCGTAAACGGTACCGTTAAGCATGTTTCCCACCAGAACGGGCGTTTTATGGCGGCTTATCTGCCGAAGAGTAGTACGGAGAACGAACGTTCGGCGGTCGTGATTACCACGAGGAACGGGGTGGATGTCTTGGCTCGTCAGATTGCCGGGGCGATGGCACGCCGCATCGTTACGTATGCCAAGCCGGGAGAGAAATGTCATGTGGACGAGCAAATGGGGTTTATTAAATTCGGTTCTCGCGTGGATGTCTACCTGCCGGTAGGAACAGAGGTGTTAATAGAGATGGATCAAAAAGTAACAGGCAATCAAACGCCTATAGCCCGTTTGTCAAAATGAGTATAAGAAAACATATTCCTAATACAATTACGTGTCTAAGCCTTCTGTCCGGTTGTGTCGCCAGTGTTATGGCCTTGCACGGAAATCTTTTATCTGCGTTGATTTGGATTATTATAGCCGCGGTCTTTGATTTCTGCGATGGCTTTGCCGCTCGTTTATTGAAGGCTTACTCGCCGATGGGAAAGGAATTGGATTCCTTGTCGGATATGGTAAGTTTCGGCTTCGCTCCGGGCATGGTGGTCTATTGGTTGTTGGGAGAGGCTTCTACGGCTTTGCCTTTTGGCTCTTTGAATACGTATATCCCTTATCTGGCGTTCGTGATCCCTACGTTTTCAGGTTTGCGTTTGGCTAAGTTCAATATTGATGAACGGCAAACTACCTCGTTTATCGGCTTGCCGGTTCCGGCGCATGCTTTATTTTGGGCTTCGGTGGGATATTCTGTTTTACCGGTTGTCCATGCGAATGAAGGCTTGTTCGTGTTGGTGACTGTTATCTTGGCGTTTATTACCTCCTTGCTGTTGGTGTCTGAGATACCGATGTTCTCGCTGAAGGTGAAATCCTTAGCGTGGAAGGGTAATGAGCTTCGCTATATATTGATCGCTTGTGCCATTATTTTCGTGGCGTTATGGGGATTCTTGGGAATCTCTGGAACCATCCTGTTATATATAGTCTTGTCTATTTTTAACAAAAAGGGATAAACAAGAATTCTTATCTTTGTGTTTGTGATAGTAAAGAATCATTTAAGTATCGGATTATGTTTAAGTTTTTGTTTGTAATATTCTTTTTCTTTATCCTGTTGGTGTTTCTGATGGGTTTCTCCATCTTGCGTACCTTTAAGAACATCTTTTTTGGTAGCGGAAACAGCACTCGTAAGGGAGAACAACGTCGTCAAACAAATAGCAATACTTCCGGACATCGTTCTACGACTACTACCGCCCGGGACGATGATGATGATCGTACACCTTATGTGCACCGTAAGAAGATATTCGCCAAGGATGAAGGGGAGTATGTGGATTACGAGGAAGTTAAATAGAGCTTAGCGTCTTTGCTTAAAGAAACGCTGCATTTCTTCCGCGCACTCTTTTTCAAGGATACCTTTTTTGATAATCGCTTTCGGATGGAAGGCTTGAGGGGCGAATTTGGAGAAACCTCTTTTATCATCGGATGCCCCGTATACGATCGTGCTTAATTGTGCCCATCCGATCGCGCCGGCACACATTATGCAGGGTTCCACGGTTACGTATAGACTACAATTTGTCAGGTATTTCGCTCCTAAGACTCCGGCGGCGGCCGTAATCGCCAACATCTCGGCATGTGCGGTCACGTCGTTCAAGCATTCGGTTTGATTATGCGCCCTCGCTATGATCTGGTTGTTGCAGACGATAACAGCTCCTACGGGAACCTCACCCTCGGACGCTGCCGCACGAGCTTCCACCAACGCTTGCTTCATGAAATATTCGTCATTGAAAGGATTCATCTTCTCATCTCATTTTCGTTGAAAAGAGTCGGATAATCCTCCTCCAAGGTCTTGAGGATGTGAGAAAGGATCGTCTCTCGGTACCAACGGGACTTATTCTCGATCTTGTAGCGTGAAAGGTAACGTTTTACCGCTTTATGCTCTTCGTCATTCAGCATAAAGGTCACTTTGTGTACCCTCGGATGATTGGGGTGAGCCGATGAATATTTACGTTCTTCTTTCATACATTTGCAAATGTACGAGTGAATAGCCGAATAACAAAGAAAATGGCTATATTTGTGCAAATTAATGCGATGGCAAGACAGAACGATATGGGTCGGGAAGGTGAGTCTGAGGCTCGTGCCTATCTGGTAAAACATGGATATAACGTGTTGCATACCAATTGGCATTGGCATCATTATGAACTGGATATTATCGCTGTCAAGGAAGATGAGTTAATCGTGGTGGAGGTAAAGACACGCTCTGAGGATTTTTTGCTTTCACCGGAAGATGCGGTAGACACCAAGAAGATTCGGAGGATTGTCGCCGCTGCGGATGCCTATGTCCGTTATTTTAATATAGACTTACCAGTCCGTTTTGATATCGTGACATTGATCAAGAAAGAGACGGGTTTCCTGATCGACCATATCGAAGATGCTTTCTATGCTCCTTGCCGTTAAAAGATAAAAGTTATGAATATAGAAGAAGTACGTGAATACTGCCTTTCCTTGAAGAATACCATCGAGTGTTTCCCGTTCGATGAGGTATCGCTGGTCTTTAAGGTAGAGAATAAGATGTTCCTGCTGCTTCCTTTGGATGCGGAGGAGCCTCATGTCTCCTTGAAATGTAGTACGGATTATGTGGAAGAGTTACGGGAACATTATACGGCGGTTGAGCCAGCTTACCATTTTAATAAGAAATACTGGAATAGCATTTATCTGGACCGGGATATGGAAGACGAGGAGATTAAACGCTGGATCTTCCATTCTTACCGGGAAGTGATCGCTAAACTACCAAAAAATATAAGGGAAATTTATAATGATGAGCACTGATAATGAATCTCCCCGCATCTTGCGTGTGGCGGAAACCGCTTCTACGAATAGCTTGCTTCGTGAGTTGGTCATCAAGGAATCTCTTGCGGAAGGAAGTGTGGTCGTTGCCGATTTCCAGACAGCCGGACGTGGTCAGATCGGGAATACTTGGGAGTCTGAGGCGGGAAAGAACTTGATGTTTAGCTTAGTCCTGTACCCTACGTGCATCCCTGCGAACCGTCAGTTCTTGATTTCTCAAATAGCAGCTCTAAGCGTGAAGGAGGCGTTGGACTTATATGCGGATCATATCACCGTGAAGTGGCCGAACGATATTTACTGGAAAGACAAGAAGATTTGCGGAATGTTGATTGAGAACGACCTGTCGGGGCATAATCTGTATTGCTCCATCATCGGGATCGGCATAAACTTGAATCAAACGGTATTTCGAGGAGATGCTCCGAATCCTGTATCTTTGTTTCAAATAATCGGTAAGGAAGTAGATCGGGAAGAGGTTTTGCACCGTTTCCTCTCAATATTCTATCGCTATTATTTATCTCTTCTCCAAGAGGAACACGAGGATATTCGAGCTCGTTATCAATCCGCTTTGTATAGAAGAGAGGGGTATCATGGTTATAAGGATGAGTCCGGCGAGTTCGAGGCCTGTATCCATGATATAGAATCAACCGGGCATCTTTTGCTAGCATTACGGGATGGAAGCATTCGCCGTTATGCTTTTAAGGAAGTCTCTTATTGCAAATGACTTTTTGATCGGAGTGTTTTTTTACCACGTATTTTTATAATGTACACGTACATTGTAAAATGTGTGTAATAGTGTATATCTGTTGGAGGAATGAACCGAAGATAAGTATTGTGGTATTGGATAAGAGATGGTTTGTCTTTATAATCGGCGGTTTCGTAATGAATAGCCTATTTGATTGATAAGAAAGCGTATATGGTAACAAAAAAATAATAGGGAAGATTTGCACGAATCAAAGAAACGCGTACCTTTGCAATGATGAATAAAACCGATTGCCCTAAGTCCGTTTAAAAGGCAGGCAATCCAATAGAAGAGCTTATTACACTTTAGTATTAATATTAAATTATTTAATTATGAACAAAAAGTTTTCTACGCTTTTGTGCGCTAGCTTGCTTTTTTCTTCAGCATTTACAGCTCAGGCAGAGGATTTGAGCGGTGCTCTTAAGGGCGGTGATGCTACCGAAATGAGTGAGTTGGGTTCTACAACGCCGAAGGGAGTTTATCAATTAAGAACTTCTGATGGTAAAATTCTTACTGTAAATGATAAGGGTGAGTACAAATTGGTCACTTCTGCGAATTTGTCAGACGTGAAGTCTTCTTTGTGGTGTGTTCAGATCACTGAGGCACAAGACAGAGGACAACAACCTATCTATGACTTTGTGAACAAGGGACAGAGTGCAATGTTGGCGATTAATGTGCCCGATGGCATGAAAGTTGGTGAAACGACTGGTGCTCTTTCTGTTGGTGAATCTTATGGTGGATGGGCCTTCTCTTCTGTTTATAAGGAAAGCTTAGAAAGGAATCAAACATTATATACTTATCAAGAGGCAGATAATGTGTTGATTTTATTAGCGGAGGGCGATGGTATTAAGGCTAAGAAAATCAAAGCAAATGAGGCTGAGAATTATCAAGACGCATTGAAGTTCACGTTGTTCAACGCAGGTACATATGTGTTGAGTGCCGCTGAGATTAATGCTTATTTGAAAGAAAATAAGAATGTCTTGAAATTTAATCCGGACGCTAACGCAGATGTAAACCCGTTCTCTACAACAGCTTTTGTTGCTAAAGGTATTAACAGCGATACTGATCATAACTTCGTGTATGTAACGGATAAAGCAAAAGAAAATTCTTATTTGAAGGTAGATACTGCCGCTAATGGTGTAGGTACTCAATTCTTGAAGTTTGGTTGGACTGATGTCAAAGCTAAGGGTTCTGAGGATGCTTTAACGTCAGGTGAAATCGCTAACCAACACAAGTTCTTGTTTACTTACAGACCTTCTGGCGATAGCTTGTTCATTCAGGTTCAAGAGGCTCGTTATTTGCCGGAGAAGAGAACAGAGAATGACTATTGGAAGGATATGACTCCAATTAAGTACGGTACTGTATATCATGCGGTTACTTGCGAAGGAACAGATTCAGCTGATTCTTTGTTCGTTAAGTTGCAGAACTTTACTGTTGCGGATCGTATTGCTACAATTGGCAAAAAACCGATTAATACACACATTAGTTTTGGTGTAGACGGCTGTTTCACTAGCACGGACAAGACATCTGTAAACGATGGTGTTTATGTTATCAAGAACGCTAAGGGTGAAGTATTGGCTGCTCCTATCCATCTGAACGACAACGTTGCTGGCGAGGCTAATAATGATGTTCAATGGGTTAAATTGGATGCTCAAGATCCGAAGCATATGCCTGCTTATCAATGGGTTGTGTTGAAAACAATGCATTCTGATAAGGCTATCGAAACTTCTCCTGTTGTAATTACGAACCGTGAGTTCCCGCAATTTACAGCGACTGTTCAATTTACGAAGAATGAGAAAGGAGAGTTAGTTGGTAATGCATCTATAGATAATAAAGTCCTTTCTGCTGTTACATTTGACGCATTGGAAGAAAGTTTGATTAAGGATGCTAAGTTGGGTTATAAGTATATTTCAGATGCTGAGTTATCTGTAAACAAGTATAAATTTAACTACTTGAATCCGTTTACTCCGGATTATTGGATCGCAAACGGTGATGGCAAAGACTCTTTGCTTTATGTGAAGAAAGAGGCTAGCCGCTATGAGTTGGTTAAGGGTTCTACTGCTGCTTATGGTTATAAGGTTACTGATGAGGCTAAAAAATGGATCAAGGGCTTGGCTCAATTGGAGAGAACTAACTATGTAGTTAAGTTGGCTAACACCGATAAATATTTGCGTGAGGAGTCTGTTTATGGCCAGAAGTATGCTATGGGTGCTATCGCTACACCGGATACATTCTTCTTTAAGGAGAATAACCATGATGGAGCTAAGCATTTCTATGCTATTCTTAAATCTCATTATGTCGCTAATGAGGCTGGCTTTGACTATAAGTATGCTGCAAACATTGAAAATGTGGCTACTACTCATAAAGTAGGTATCGCAGATGATGGTAAAGAGGCAGGTTTGAAGGTTGAGCTTTTGAATGAGAAGAGAACTTCTTCTTTCTCAGTAGAACCAGACAATACTCCGTTGTATCGTCGTTTCAACAATGAATTGTTAGGTGAGAACGTAAATGATGCTTCTGATAGCTTGTATTTTGTTGAGTCTATCCGTAAAGAGTACTTAATGGATGAGAACAACACGAACTTGCAACATTCTACAGTAGACTACGCTGGTATCTGGAATAAAGATAAGGCTAATGGTAAATTGGCATTCCGTGTTGATACTGCATGGTTGAAACGTGGCGCAGGCGAGATCAAACCTCAATACCTGATTTCTGCATTCCAAGATGTAATCGCAGGTGAGAAGATCATTCCTTGTACAGAGGATGGCAAGCACATCAAACCCGATGGAACTCCGACAGATAATCCTTACGAATGTGTACACGCTGTTCATATTAAGACTCCGGCATTCGTTTATGGTAAGTATCTAGTTAACTTCTCTGATTCTGCCGCTACTTGTGAAGCTGACGTAAATCCGTTTATCTTCAATACGAAGGCTGTTTCTAACAGTAGCTATACTCGTGTAGGTTTTGTTCCTGCTGTTCAATATGGTGATACATTGTTAGTCTTGACTGGCAAGTATGCAAGCATGACGAAAGAGCAATTGAAGAACGAGGGTATCGAATCTATGATCGCTACTTATAAGAAAGAATATCCTTCATTTATCAATTACTTGAATGGTGATAACCATAAGAATGTAACTTGGTCATTCCGTTATGTAAATCCTGAGGCTGCTGCTGTAGCTTATGAGGATGGCAAGGAAGGCGAGAACAACGCATTCTTGATCGAGTCTAATGTATATGCTGCTGGTGAGAAATATCAGACAGTAAAAGGCAACAAGGATGAGGCTATCGCCCCTGAAAAGGCTGCCGCTTGGTTGAAGATGCACAATGGTTGCTTGGTATTGACAGATGTGAATGCTACATTCGACAACGCTAAGACTGGTGGTGACGGTGCATTGGTATTCAACGCATTCCAGAAGACTGAAAAAGAAGATATGGTAACTTCTAATGACGAAATCGCTACTGAAGGCGTATCCGTAGTAGCAGGTAACGGTACTGTAACTGTTCAAGGCGCTGCTGGTAAGTCTGTAGTTATCACTAACATCTTAGGTAAGGTTGTTGCTGAGACAGTTCTTACTTCAGACAACGCAACTATCGCTGTACCTGCTGGTATCGTAGCTGTAGCTGTTGAGGGTGAAGAGGCTGTTAAGACAATCGTTAAATAAGTAGAAAACTGATCGAATTTCCGTAAGGAAAGACACAGTTCATAAGATAGAGCTCCGTCGATGTACTTCGGCGGGGCTTTTGTGCGTTCCCCTACGAGTGTTTCATATTTAAATACAAAAACAAGGTATCTTAGTTTCATTGAGCAAGTATCCTAAGTTCATTGGCGAAGTATCTTAGGCGTATGGGGCGATGAAACTAAGATACTTTTCTCATGAGCACCTTGTGTGAGTATCGGTGTCGTCATATGCGACTACCGGCGTGGATTGTAAGGACTACTCGTGCAGGTTCTAGGCTCTACTGCCCTGTTATTCTTTCTTTTTGATAGATAAATGTCTATATGTGTGACATCCCTTTTCGGTGGAGAGCGTAAAATAGCAGAGGCTGGATGACTGTAAACGGCATTTTTCATTGAAAAAGCCCCCTTTTTGTACGTGATAAGTGGTGAAAGCCTATGCGATAGGTCGCGTTGGGCAACGCCGGTAGTGCCGATGGGCATCGTGAATAGTCAAGAATAGGGTTGTTGATACTTGTGGATGGGCATCATAACCTTGTTACGACCCAGTTCTAACCCCATAAACCCCCTCAAGCAACCCACTAAATATGAATTACAATGAATGAATTCCGCTAGAATGAAAGGCCGTTTTTCGATAAGACGCTGTCATGTAAATGATTGCTGAAATTTTTTCTCGTATTTGAGAATGAACTGTCCATCAGCCCGGAAAAATCGATTCTCCGGGACTTGATATTACAAATTGTCAAAATGGTAAACGTGGTTTAGCTATGGTTTCTCGTTAGTCATATTTATGGGATTCTTGATATGGTATATTGTTTATTCTGCTTATATTTGCGATATCATGGAAGAAAGGAAATGGTTTGAGGAGCTACCGGACTTATGTCCACCTTCGGATGCTATGGCGTGTAGTGGGGTGTTTTATAGAATTGCGGAAGGAAATCCTGTGAAATCATTGGATTTCTTCTTGCAAAGAAGATGGCATGATTAAAAAGACATTTGGTGTGGCTCATTATTCTTGGTGGCGATCTTATTGTTTTGATGTAAATAAGGCAAAGGTAATGATGTTATGACTAATTTGTTTTTAGATAGGATCCTAGAGTTTTATGATGTGCCTCAAATCCTTGTGGCTAAAGATTCTTTTGGTACGCAATACTTATGCCTGCTTTTCGATGATGGGGCTGGATGCAGGTATACGGGTATTAAGATTTCATCCTCTAGGCTGGATGATTATTGGGGAGGAAGGATCGATTTAAGGACTCTTTATCTGAATCCGGAGAATGACAATGAATATTTCAATGTGTCTTATAATGATAATCATTATGAGCTACAGTCTTTTGAGGGAAAGGCCTTGCCGGAGGAAAGGCTTCCGGAAAAGGGATATTTTCATGTGGAATCACGGTCTGAGATCTATACGATAAAGGTTCCTTCCTGCGATAAAAATATATTCCAAGACATTGCCCGAAGGATGGGATGGGTCTGTATGTAACTTAAAACTTCGTTATCATTTCCAAAAAAACACCTATATACCAGCCTTATAACCCCCTATTTGATTTATTCTGCTTATATTTGCGAGTTATCAACAGTTAGGGCGATTTATCAACAAAACAAGCATTGTTTTGATTGAACCCTGTTTGGTTCAGTTTTTAATGTTTAGTTTTGCCCTCGAATTAATTAGGTATAGTATGGGAAAGATTATCGCTTTAGCAAATCAGAAAGGTGGAGTCGGGAAGACAACCACCACGATTAATCTGGCTGCGTCATTGGCCGCTCTTGAGAAAAAGGTGCTGGTCGTAGACGCTGATCCGCAGGCGAATGCCTCATCCGGTCTGGGTGTGGACATACGTAATGTAGAACTTTCTATCTATGAATGTCTGGTGAACGGTGAGGACGCGAGCGGCGCTATCACACAGACTGAAGTGGAAGGACTGGATATCATCCCCTCTCATATCGATTTGGTGGGAGCGGAGATCGAGATGCTAAACTTGGAGAATCGTGAACGGATATTGAAGCAGATATTGACACCGCTGAAAGAGAAGTACGATTTTATCCTGATCGACTGCTCTCCTTCTTTGGGATTGATAACCGTGAATGCCTTGACAGCCGCCGATTCGGTGATCATCCCGGTACAATGCGAGTATTTCGCCTTGGAAGGTATCAGTAAGCTGTTGAACACGATCAAGATTATCAAATCAAAGCTGAACCCGGCACTGGAGATAGAGGGATTCCTCTTGACTATGTATGATTCCCGCCTGCGTTTGGCGAACCAGATTTATGAGGAAGTGAAACGTCCGTTCCGTGATTTGGTATTTACTACCGTGATCCAACGAAACGTGAAGTTGAGCGAGGCTTCCAGTTACGGTAAACCTGTCTTATTGTATGACGCGGATTCGAAAGGATCTATCAACCATATGCAGTTGGCACAGGAGATTGTTGAAAAAAATAAAGGATTATGGCAGCATTAAAAAGATCGGCGTTAGGCCGTGGATTAGACGCGTTAATTACGATGGATGACCTGAAGACAGGTGGTTCATCGTCTATTAGTGAGATCGAGTTAAGCAAGATCCAGCCTAATCCGGAACAACCTCGATCCATCTTTGAGGAAGAGACCTTGGAGGAGTTGGCTACCTCTATCCGCTCGTTAGGCGTGATACAGCCGATTACGTTGAAGGAAATCGGCCCCGAGCAATATATGATCATCTCTGGCGAACGCCGTTATCGTGCGTCGCTAAAAGCAGGTTTGGAGCGTATTCCCGCTTATATTAAGACGGCGGCCGACGAAAACGTGGTGGAGATGGCTTTGATAGAGAATATCCAACGAGAGGACTTGAACTCTATCGAAATCGCGTTAGCTTATCAAAAATTAATCGATAATTACGGCTTGACCCAAGAGGGGCTGAGCGAAAGGGTTGGAAAGAAACGTGCTACGATCGCTAATTACCTTCGTTTATTGAAACTTCCCGCCGAGATCCAAGTAGGATTGAAGGACAAGAAGATCGATATGGGACATGCCCGGGCATTGATCCCGGTGGATGATCCGGAGGTTCAATTAGCTTTATATGAGCAGATATTGGCTCAAGGACTCTCCGTTCGTAACGTGGAGGAGATGGTGCGTAATATAGCCGAGGGAATACAACCGGAATTGCCGGAAAAGAAAAAATCGGATCGTAAGCCGATACTTCCGGAAGAGTTTAAATTGCTGAAAGATCATTTGTCCCGTTACTTCAATACGAAAGTCCAGTTGACTTGCAATGAGAAGGGAAAAGGTAAAATTACGATTCCTTTCGCCACGGAAGAAGAGTTGGAGCAATTGATCGGGTTACTGGATAAATTGAAATGAGAAATCGAATCATACTCCTTTTGATCGGATTCATGTGCTATGCCGGGATGGGTAACGCACAGGAGGATAAGACGGAGAAAGCCGTTCCTGCTATAGTTTCCGATTCCGTGGAGGTAGCTGCCCCGGATTCTACCGTGCAAGCCGTCTTGATGGCGGCCGATTCGGTGGGTGTACCGGAAGTGAAGATGAAGCTGGCTTTTAAGCCGAATCCGACAAAAGCGGTCTTGTTCGCCTTGGTACCGGGTCTGGGACAGATCTATAACCGGAAATATTGGAAATTACCGATCGTTTACGGTGGCTTGATGGGATGTATGTATGCCGTGACTTGGAACAACAAGAACTATAAGGATTATTCGACGGCTTATAAGGATATCATGTATGATGCCGCTAAGAATCTGGAAAATCCGGATGCTTGGAGTAAAAGTTGGCAAGACTTGACTTCCATGGCTCCTGAGGATGCGATTAATAATTCAAATTTCAAGGATCAATTGAAAAGACAGAAGGATTATTTTCGTCGATATAGAGACTTGAGTATAATTATTACGGTCGGGGTGTATGCGTTGAGTATCGTGGATGCCTACGTGGATGCCCAGTTATTCGATTTTGATATATCACCGGATTTATCCTTGCATTTGGAGCCGGTTGTTAGTCCGAAGACGAGTGTCACGCCTCGTACTTACGGATTGAATTGCAGTCTAAAATTCTGATATACATGAAAAGATACCTGCTAGCACTCATTTGTTTAAATTGTTTGGTCTCATTGGTCTATGCGCAGGAAGAGACCCGAATTGAGGAAAAAGATACCTTAAGCTCGCTGGAGTCTGAGGTCGGATTGATTCCGGAAAGCTTGGATGCGAACGTGGATAGTTTGCTCCGTACTTGGCATGTGCAATATTTCTCAAAAAGAGAGGACTTTTGCCATGATGACGACGAGAATGTCTATTTCCCGGATTCGGTCTATATCGACCGCCTGTCTAGGCTTCCCAGCGTGATCGCTTTGCCCTATAATAATATAGTGCGTGATTGTATTGACTTATATGCGGAGCGTAAACGAAATTTAGTGCGTTATATGCTGGGGATGGCGGACTTTTATTTTCCGATAATCGAGCAGGTGTTGGATGAGCATGGCCTGCCTATTGAATTGAAATATCTCGCCGTCGTGGAAAGTGCCTTGAATCCGGTAGCCCTCTCTCGTGTGGGCGCTTGTGGTTTATGGCAATTCATGCTTCCTACGGGTAAGAGCTATGGCTTGGAGATTAATAGCTTGGTGGACGAGCGCCGGGACCCCTTGAAAGCGACCGAGGCCGCTTGTAAGTATTTCAAGGATATGTACGCTATCTATGGGGATTGGAATTTAGTGTTGGCATCTTATAACTGCGGGCCGGGCAACGTGAATAAAGCGATCCGTCGTTCGGGGGGCAAGACGGACTTCTGGGATATCTTCCCTTATTTACCGAAAGAGACTCGTTCATACGTCCCCTTATTTATCGCCGCCAATTACGTCATGAATTATTATTGCGAGCATAACATCTGTCCGATGCAAACCAGCTTGCCGCTAGCCACGGATACGGTCATGGTGAATAATGCCCTACATTTGCAGCAGGTATCGGATCTATTGCAAGTAGATATTGAGACGTTGCGTGCGTTAAATCCACAATATAAAAGAGACATCGTTCCGGGTAATACCCGCCCTTCGGTTTTGAAACTACCTGCGGCGGAAACCTATGCTTTTATCGATAAAGAAGATACGGTCTATACGCATCGGATCGAGGAACTGTTGGCGAATTGCATTTCTGCGAATAACTCTAATGGCTCTTTACCAAGTGGTGCGACCCGGGAAAAAATCACCCACGTGGTATTGAGTGGTGAGAATCTTTATACGATCGCTAATCGCTATGGAGTGACAGCGAAAGATATCCGTAAATGGAACGGGCTAGGCTCCAACCGGGTAGCGAAAGGAAAACGGTTAAGATTATATGTAGATAATGGGGGTGTCGCTTTTGCCTCGGCTACCAAGACTCCGGTGAAATCAACTACCGTGACTGCGAAATCAACTGCGACAACAACGAAAAAGTCAGCTTCCGCCGCTACAAAACAGATCGCTTCCGCTAATAAAGATTTTGTCTCTTATAAGGTTAAATCGGGAGATTCGCTTTATTCGATTTCCAAGAAATACCCTGGGGTTACCGCCTCTTCCTTACAAAAGGTGAATGGGCTGTCAAGTCCGGATATCCGTCCGGGTCAAGTACTGAAGATACCGGTAGGATGATCATTCGGGGATAATTCGTCTTTAACTCTTTTTTTTCGCTTTCTTCCTGCACTGGAGAAGGATGTGAATGATTTTTTATTCCTTTGTATACGAAAAAAGATACAATCGTATGGGTTCATTGGATGAAAAGATATCAGTGGTCAAGGCTAAACCTTGGTTGGTCAGTTTGGTTTGCGCGGTGTTTATCGCCTACCCGAATTTGGCATGGATCTTTTGTGACATGAGCTATCTGGCTCCGAACGATCATCAAGGATTTTTACTCTTCTTTGGGTTCCGTTTTCTTTACTTCTGGGGACTTATTTGGTTTTTGCTGAAAAGTAACTTGAGGCATGAGGATTGTACCTCCTTCTTCGAGCGGTTGCTCTGGAATGCCCTGTACGTTTCCGGAGGCTTTGTTGTCTATAAATTGATCTCCATCCTGACTATTAGTTATGATCGTTTTTTGAGTATCATTATCTTCCAGTTTATCGTGTTGGCGTTGTTATGTACCTTGATCGGCTATATACAAATGCTATATCACAATCAACGGGAAAAGGATCAATTGATCGAGAATCTGCGTGTCGAGAATTTGCAGAGCCGCTGCGATGCATTGGTGAACCAGATCAATCCGCATTTCTTTTTCAATTCATTGAATGGAATCTCCTCCTTGATACGGAAGAAAAACGATGAGAATACCTTGTTGTATGTTACGAAATTGTCCGATATATTCCGTTATATCCTTCAGAGTGATAAAAAGAATTTGGTACCACTGTCGGAGGAGCTTGCGTTTATAGAGGCTTTTCAGCATGTAATGGTAGTCCGTTTCGCCAATAAGCTTACTTTTACGATCGAAGTTCCCGAAGATAAGCGGAACTTGCGAATTCCCGTATTATCTTTGCTTCCGTTGGTAGAGAACGTGACGGTACATAATATTATAGACAGCGAGCACCGGATGGATATCTTGATCCGGCTGAACGAGCGAATGGAACTGGTTGTTTCTAATCCAATCTATCCGAAATTGACCTTACCGGATACGAATGGAACCGGGCTTAAGAATCTGGAGAATCGTTTCTTGCTATTAATGAATAAACAAATACGGGTAGAATCTGATGAGGATGAGTTTCAGGTATACCTACCCCTAAAATGATGCTATATGAGAATACTGATCGTAGAGGACGAGACCGCCGCCTATGAGAACTTAGCGGATATGTTGGTTACAATAGATCCCACGATTGAGATCATGGGAAATACGGAGAGTGTCCGGCAAACGGTACGTTGGCTGCAAGCCAATCCGAGGCCGGATTTGATTTTTATGGATATTCATTTATCGGACGGTTCCGCTTTCGCTATTTTTGACCAGATAGAGGTGGAGGCACCGATTATCTTTACTACGGCGTACGATCAATATGCGATCGACGCTTTCAAAGTAAACAGCATAGACTATATCTTGAAGCCGATTAAGCCGGAAGAATTGAAACGGGCCTTAGATAAGTTTAGCCGATGGAATCATCAAGATATCATCCATTATTTATCCCAATTAACACAGTTGTCTACTACTCCTAAATACAAGGATAAACTACTGATTCCTGTTAAGGATAAATTGTTGCCTATTAGCTTGAAAGATGTGTCTTGTTTCTATACGGCTGATAAGAGTACATATGTTTATTTAAAGACTGGTAATTCGTATCCATATGCTAAAACATTGGAACAGATAATTTCTTCTTTAAGTCCTGCTGATTTTATCCGTGCGAATAAACAATTCATCATTTCTCGTGATAGCGTGAAGGACATAACAATTTGGTTTGATAGCCGTTTGCTCGTTACTTTGGATATAGAAGTGCCTGAGCGTATATATATTAGTAAAAATAAGGCATCCGAGTTTAAGTCTTGGATAGTAAGTCTGGAATAATAATTAAATAGAAATGCCGGTTCTCTTAAAGCCGGTATTTTTTTGCCCTTTTCGTGTTCAATCCCCATTTTTTCCTTTTCGTCAACAATCGGAAACTTCCTATCCGATAATTCTTCATCTTTGCAATATAAACAAGGAGATACATCAATAAGATGTAAGTTGAAATTTTGATGTTAATCCGAGTTTTATCATACACATTAGATAGGTTAATAGGTTTGTAAAAAAGGATTAGTCCGAAACAAAAGAATGTTTAGGCTATCTTCTCTAAAATGAGTGTTTGTTTTGTAAATGGTTTTGTAATAGGTAAATTGTAGGTATTATGAGAAAGTTAATTATGGCGGTAGCGGTTTTGGGAATGAGTGCTACAATGAATTTTGCGAAAGCGCAATGTGTGAATGAATATGGGAATAAAGAACCGTTTGCGGTAGAGTTTAGCCGATTGAGTTCTTATCTAGGATTGGCTCCTTACCAAATGGAGGAGGTACTTAACATTAATGATTATTTTGTACAAGAACAAAGAAAGAGTTTGAGCAAAGACCTGAAGCGTCAGGATGAACGATTGCAAAAAGCCGTGTACGGCAATTTGAAGCTGATGAAAGAGGCGTTGACTGCCGATCAGTATCGCAAGTATGTCATATTGTTAAATGTAACTAACAACAATAACCGATTAACCGGAGCTGTGACATTTACGGATATCTATTTGGCTGAGAATAAATGAGTGTAACCTTGGCTCGATGTGATGTTGATTAGAAAGGCGATCCTTGTGTCGAACAGGGATCGCCTTCTTTGCTTCTGTCCTTTTCCTTTTGGAAGTGCGCTATCAGATTTTAGCGAAAGCTTGATCCAGATCATCTATAATATCATCTATATATTCGGTTCCGATGCTCAAGCGTACGGTGGATGGTGTTATGTGCTGTTGGGCAAGTTCTTCCGGGCTCATTTGGGAATGAGTGGTCGTGTATGGATGAATGACAAGGCTCTTTACATCGGCGACATTCGCTAGTAGGGAAAAGATCTCCAGTGAGTCGATGAATTTCCAAGCGGCTTCCTGCCCGCCTTTGATCTCGAAGGTGAAGATACTGCCGGCACCATTCGGGAAATATTTATTGTAAAGTTCATGGTCCGGATGGGTAGGAAGTGATGGATGATTCACTTTTTCTACTTTCGGATGTTTTGATAAATAATCCACGACTTTCAATGCGTTTGCTACATGGCGCTCCACGCGTAGGGATAAGGTCTCTAATCCTTGCAACAATATAAAAGCATTGAAAGGAGAGATCGTTGCCCCGGTGTCGCGAAGAATGACCGCACGGATACGGGTGACAAAGGCGGCGGAACCTGCTACGTCCGCAAATATGGCTCCATGATAACTTGGGTCTGGTTTGGCTAATGTAGGAAACTTATCGGCATTCGCCTTCCAGTCGAAAGTACCTCCATCTACAATTACACCTCCTAGGCTACTGCCGTGTCCCCCTATGAACTTTGTGGCGGAATGGATGACGATGTCAGCTCCATGTTCGATCGGACGAATCAAGTAGGGGGTTCCGAACGTATTGTCTACGATTAATGGAACATGGTATCGGTGAGCGACTTCCGCTACCGCATCCAGATTCGTTACGTCAGAGTTAGGATTCCCGAATGTCTCTACATAAATGGCTTTCGTGTTTTCCCGGATGGCTGCTTCTAATGCGTTTAGGTCATTTACATTGATAATCGTATTAGTAATGCCTTGGGAGGCCAGTGTATGGGTGATCAGGTTGAAGGAACCGCCATATAAATTATCGGCTGCGATAATATGATCTCCTGCCCTCACTATGTTCTGTAATGCATAGGTGACAGCCGCTGCTCCTGAAGCCACGGCCAAACCTGCCACACCTCCTTCTAAGGCAGCTACACGTGCCTCGAAAACGCCTTGCGTGGAGTTTGTCAAACGTCCGTAAATATTCCCTGCGTCACGTAGGCCGAAACGGTCTGCCGCATGTTGTGCGTTATGGAATACATAGGAAGTTGTTTGATAAATGGGTACCGCACGTGCGTCGGTTGCGGGATCCGGTTGTTCTTGTCCTACATGAAGTTGTAATGTCTCGAAATGTAACTTCTTTGTTGCCATAGTCATCTTGTTTATTTAGTTCTTATTCTGTTGGCAAATGTATGATGTGTGTGCTTTTTGGACAAGATTCGTTGAGAATATAGAAAATAATACTATTTTTAGGGCTATAAATAGAATACATCTTCGGCGAAGGACGCTGGGGAATCAATCCGATAGAATTTTTTTCTTATGAATGTTTCAGATAAGTTAGACAAGGTGGATCTGCAAATCCTCCGAACGTTACAAGATAATGCCCGGTTGACTACGAAAGAGTTGGCGGCAAGGGTCAGTCTCTCGTCAACCCCGGTGTTCGAGCGTTTAAAACGTCTTGAGAATAGTGGATATATAAAGAAGTATATAGCGGTACTAGATGCGGAGAAGCTGAATCAAGGCTTTGTTGTCTTTTGTAGCGTGAAATTGGTTCGGCTGAATAAGGATATAGCTTTTGAGTTTACCCGGATTATCCAAGAAATCCCCGAGGTAACGGAGTGCTATAATATTTCAGGCGATTATGATTACTTATTGAAGATACACGCTCCCAATATGAAATATTATCAAGAGTTTATTTTAAATGTGTTAGGAACGATCGATAGTTTGGGCTCGTTGAGAAGTACTTTTGTCATGGACGAGGTTAAACACGACTATGGGATCCATATTTAAGCAGTAGATATTCTATTTTTGTCTTTTGTTAGGGTTTCCTTCCAAATATTTGTATATATTTGTGGCTATACAGTATAAAAATGGGAGGTGTAAAACCATGGACGATACAAAGGACACAAAAGATATAAAAGAAACGGGCGAGGCTGCGTCCGTTCTCTCTGCGGACGAACAGATGATACAAGATGGGTTCAATGCGTTGTTGAACGATTATTTGAAGTCAAACCACCGCCGTAAGGTCGAACGAATCACGAAAGCTTTTAATTTCGCCAATCAAGCGCACGCCGGAGTGAAACGGCGTTCCGGCGAACCTTATATAATGCATCCTATCGCCGTGGCTCGTATCGTATGCCGGGAGATGGGTTTGGGCTCTACCTCTATTTGCTCTGCGTTATTGCATGATGTCGTGGAAGATACCGAGTATACGGTGGAGGATATCCGGGATATGTTCGGAGACAAGATCGCCCAGATCGTGGATGGCTTGACGAAGATATCCGGTGGCATTTTTGGGGAACAGGCCTCGGCTCAAGCCGAGAACTTCCGTAAGTTGCTGCTGACTATGAGTGACGATATACGGGTGATTCTAATCAAGATCGCAGACCGTCTTCATAATATGAGGACTTTGGGTTCCATGCTTCCCGCCAAGCAATTTAAGATCGCGGGTGAGACTCTTTATCTGTATGCTCCTCTGGCGCATCGTCTGGGTCTCTTCTCGATCAAGACGGAACTGGAGGATTTGAGTTTTAAATATGAGCATCCGCAAGAATATGACTTCATCAGCGCTAAGTTGAAAGCGACAGAAGAGAGCCGTAATAAATTATTCGAGCGTTTCGCCGCCCCTGTGGACGAGAAGCTGAAATCGATGGGACTTCAGTATGAGATGCGTGCCCGTGTGAAATCGGTCTATTCCATTTGGAATAAGATGGAAAGCAAGGGTGTCGCTTTCGAGGATATTTATGATATTTATGCGGTCCGCATTATTTTTGACCCGCTTCCCGGTGTGGACGAGAAAAACCAATGTTGGGATATCTACTCGGCTATTACGGATATTTACCGGATTCGTCCCGACCGTATCCGTGATTGGGTGAGCCGTCCGAAAGCGAACGGTTATCAAGCGCTTCATCTGACCGTTATGGGACCGGATGGACAATGGGTAGAGATCCAGATCCGTAGCCGCCGTATGGATGATATCGCAGAGAAAGGCTTCGCTGCCCATTGGAAATACAAGGAATCCAACGTGGAGGAGGATACGGAATTGGATAAATGGATACAAACCATTACCGAGATCTTGGAGAGTCCGGACCCGAATGCGCTGGATTTCTTGGATACGATCAAACTGAACTTATTTACTTCCGAGATATTTGTTTTCACTCCGAAAGGAGATATAAAGACATTGCCCCAAGGGGCTACCGCCTTGGATTTCGCTTATGCGCTTCACTCCGATATCGGTAATAAATGTATTGGCGCTAAGGTAAACCATCGTTTGGTGCCATTGAGTCATCCGCTGTCCAGTGGAGATCAGGTGGAGGTCTTGACTTCCCGTTCTCAGGAGCCGCAACCGGAGTGGTTGAACTTCGTGACTACCGCTAAGGCTCGTGCGAAGATTGATGCCGTATTAAAGCGTGTCCGTAAAGAGGTCGCTAAGTATGGAGAGATAAAAGTTCTTGATGCCTTCAAGCGTTCGGAGCTTGAGGCGAGTACATCCAATCTGGATAAATTAGGCATGTACTTTGGATTCTCGAAACGCGAGGAATTCTTTTATGCGGTAGAGAAGGGGGATGTGGTTTTGCCCGAGAATTTAAAGAAGCTGTTGAAGGAGAAGACGGATAATGTCTTGTTTAAGTATGTGAAACAGGCGTTGGGTGTCGCTTCCAAGAAGGTGAAACAACCCGAAGAGGAGGAAGCCAAGAAAGAGAAGCCTAAATATGATAAGAAAAAGCCTTATTTATTGAAAGAGGAGGCTTTTGAGCGTAATTATGTAATTGCCGAATGTTGTAAGCCGATTCCGGGAGATGACTCTTTAGGTTTTATCAATGATGATGGAAATGTAGTAGTTCATAAACGTTCCTGCCCGATCGCCATGCGCTTGAAAAGTAGCTTTGGCGAACGTATCTTGAATACGGTTTGGAGCAGCCATATGAACGCTTCTTTTGAGGCCACGCTAGAGGTGAAAGGTATAGACTCGATAGGCGTATTGAATACGATCACGAAAACGATTTCCGAGGATTTCAACGTGAACATCATGCGCTTGCTGATCGAGGCGAAAGACGGCGTGTTCGAAGGTAAGATAAAGATGAAAGTTCATGACGTAGAAGATATCCAGAAAATGTGCGTGACTTTGTCGAAGATACAGAATATTAAATCTGTCGGACGTGTAGCGGATTAAGTGTAGGATAAGTAGGGAGCATTGTTTACTATAGTTCCCGTGGAACTATAGTAAACGTTTATCGTTTACGCACACACACTCATATGCCAACCGATTACGATACAAATGTAATATTATTTTTTTAAACATTATACATGACTTAGGACAAATACATCAAATTATTTACTCCGACTATTCCTCCATCCTGTTTAGGTCGAGCCTCTCTTGCTTGATATAGGTTACCCAATAGCTTTAGGTATAATTGTTCATATCATCCAGTAATAAACATTTTTTTCGCTATATACAAACCTACTTGTCACTTGATCTATTCCTTAATGATCGCCGTGGGATGTACAAACCAAGTCGCGATCTGTATATTCCATGATGTGATCTGTACAGACCACGCCGTGGTTTATGGAATTATACGGCATGCGAACAAGAATCTATACGCTACCAAGTAAGAATTCATACAGGAGTAGAGCGTTATTAAGCCGCATTACGTTTCTTATAAAGGATTTTACTTACTCCTATTACTTTCAACTTCTATAGTTCCACGGGAACTTGCCTTCCTAATACATATTTATTAATGTATAGTGTTTTTATCAATGAGATTAATGTTAATTTAAATGTATGCCTATGAAGAATCAGACAAGAATGTGATTAATACCTGTGAAATGTGTAACCTTATTTCGTGAATAATTAATTCAACAAACTATTATTATCAATATGAATAAAATATCTAAACTATTTTCTTTAAGGAATATAGCGAGATTTTCTGCACTTAGTTTGCTGGTGTCCGCGTTCTCTACGACAGATTTGGCGGCTATGGGAGCAAACGAGACTAATGTGTTGCCGGTAGTGAATGTCGCTCAGCAGAGTAAAAGTGTTTCCGGAGTAGTCGCCGACAAGTCTGGTGAGCCGATTATTGGCGCTAACGTAGTTGTGAAGGGGGCGAACGTGGGTAGCATTACCGACTTTGATGGTGCTTTCAAGATCGAGAATGTACCTAGTGCTGCTATCCTGCAAATCTCTTATATTGGTTTCAAGACGCAAGAGATTCCGGTAGGAAGTAAGTCTTCTTTCAATATAACGCTAGAGGAAGATTCCGAAACTTTGGATGAGGTTGTGGTTGTCGGTTATGGCTCGTCCGTGAAAAAGGACTTGACTACTGCTGTGACCAGTGTGAAAAGCAAGGATTTCTTGGCGGGTGCCGTGAATGATGCGATGCAGATGATCGATGGTAAGGTGGCCGGTGTATCGGTAAACAGTGCGGCCGCTGCCGACCCGAACTCCAGCTCTAGTATCCAAGTGCGCGGTGCTTCTTCCTTGAAAGCGGGTAATAGCCCGTTAGTCGTAATTGACGGTATGCCCGGCGGCGACCTTCGTAACATCGCACAGGCAGATATCGAGTCGATCACGGTATTGAAAGATGGTTCTGCCGCTGCCATCTATGGTTCTCGCGGTGCCAATGGTGTTATCTTGGTGACCACTAAACAGGGTAAGGCAGGTAAGACTACTATCACGTATGATGGATACGTAGAGCATGATTTCGTGGCAAGCCGGCCGGATATCTTGGATGCGGATGAGTATTTGGAGAAGGTGACCGGTGCGAAGGATTATGGGTATCGTACGAATTGGTACGATGAGGTGCTGAACAAGGATAACTTCGGACATAACCATAATATCTCTTTATCCGGAGGTAGCGAGAGCACGATCTTCCGTGTTTCTGCCAACTATCGTCAGAAAGGGGGACTCGATATCGCTTCTAATCGTAAGGAATATGGCTTGCGCGGTAGTTTCAAGCAGACTACGTTGGAAGGCTTGCTGGAAGTAGGCGGAAACTTCTCGTACCGTGTGGCCGATGAGGATTATACGGATTATGGCTCTTTCAAGCAGGCGGTCCAGTTGAATCCTACCTATAGCGTAGACGAGATGGACGCTTTCAAGGGCAACAGTTATTCTTATAATCCGGTGAAGAACTTGACCGAGCGTGACCGCGGAGCTTTGCAGGAATACTCGATCATCGACTTGAACGCAAAGTTGAATATCTTGGATAACTTGAGCACGGAGCTGAAACTCGGTCGCCAAGGGCATAGCAAGAAAGAGCAAGACTATAAGTTCAAGACATTCCGCGAGTGTATCGATGGCGGATACAATGGCTGGGCGAAGATCACGCAAGAGAACTGGACGGACTGGACGTTGGAGTGGTTGGGTAACTACAACTTTAAGATCAACGAGGTGCACGACTTCAAGATCATGGCCGGTTACTCTTACCAAGAGTTTAATTACGAGAAATTGATGGCCAACAACCGTAACTTTCCCTCAGATGCGTTCATGACTAATTATTTGCAAGGTGGCGATTATGAGAAGGTAAGCGGTCGTCTTGGCATGGAATCGCAAAAGACGCAGGAGAAGACCATCGCTTTCTTGGGCCGTATCAATTATAACTGGAACGACATTTTCTTGTTCACGGGATCATTGCGCCATGAGGGTAATTCCAAGTTTGGCGTGGATCATAAGTGGGGTACTTTCCCGGCGGCTTCCGCCGCATGGCGCATGTCCAAGCTGCCCGTGTTCGAGAATAGTGGAATGGTAGACGACTTGAAGCTTCGCTTCTCTTACGGTGTGACCGGGCGTTCCGGTTTCGACCGCTATATCTCATTGGCCAAGTACTCCGGATATGGAGAGTACTATAGCGATCAGTTCGGCTGGTTGCAGGGGTATGGACCGGGCAATAACCCGAACTATGACTTGGCTTGGGAGAAGCAGATCTCTTACAACTTGGGTATCGACTATACCTTGTTCGAATCTCGCTTGTCTGGTAGCTTGGACTTCTTTATCCGCGACGGTAAAGACGTGATCGGTGATTACAAGGTGCCCCTGCCCCCTTATTTGCACGAGTCTATCGTGGCCAACGTGGGAACAACTACCTCCAAGGGCTTCGAGTTCCAGGCGAATTGGGATGCCGTGCGGACAGAGGATTTCTCTTATTCCACGAACGTGATGTTGTCTTATACGACCTCAAAACTGAAATCATTCTCGAATGAAAAATATCAGTTAGGTTTCATCGAGGGCGAAGGTTTCCCATCTCCGGGGAACCCAGGATCAGCCCAGCGCTTGCAGGATGACACGCCTATCGGTTCTTTCTATGGCTTCCGCTACGCAGGTGTGGATGATGCTGGCAATATCTTGATCTGGAAAGGTGGAGAGATCGGCGGAGATACGAAACTCGGCTCGGATGGTGATGAGAAAGATAAGGTGTATCTGGACGGTACGGGTGTGCCCAAATGGGAGTTGTCGTGGGGCAATACCTTCACGTATAAGAATTTCGACCTTTCTTTGTTCTTCCGCGGACGTTTTGGATACAAGGTGATGAACCAATATGAAATGTATTACGGTTTGCAAGTGGTTGCGGGTGACAATAAGCTTTCTTCCGCTTACGAGGAGAACGCCCATATTAAGGGTCCCAAAGTGATTTGCGACTACTTCTTGCAGAATGGCAACTATTTGCGCCTGGATAACATCACGGTGGGATGGACACCGAAGTTGAATACGAAATGGATCTCAAGCTTGCGTGTGTATGGAACCTTGAAGAACGTATTTACGCTGACGAAGTATTCGGGCGTGGATCCTACGACCGTAACGACAACCGGTTTGTGGCCGGGCATTGGTGGCATGGATGTATATCCGACCGCACGTAGCCTGACGTTTGGTGTACAAATTACTTATTAATCTTAATCAAAGAAATAGACATGAAAAGAATCAAATCTATAGTATGCGGTACGGTAGGTGCATTGGGGCTGTTGGCGATGACATCTTGCACGGACTTGACCGAGACGATATATTCGGACTTGACGAAAGACAACTATTATACGGATAAGGCTTCGGTAGAGGCGGCCGTGGTGCGATGCTTTGAACATAGTGATAACGTGACATGGCGTGGTGACATCTGGAAATTACAGGAGCTTACCGCTGATCATTTCGTATGGACGCAAAAGGGTCGCCATGGGTATGACGATGGTATGTGGATTCGTTTGCATGAGCACAAATGGAATTATATCCAGGCGCAGATCAATGGAGGGTGGGTACAGTCGTACCAGTGTATCAGCCAGGTGAATACCGTATTGCGCGACTTCAATACGTTAGATTTCAGTTCGATCGGTGTGACCGATGAGGAGAAAGCCGCTTATTTCAGTGATTTACGTGTGTTGCGGGCTTGGTACTACATGTTCTTGCTGGATTTCTTCCGCGAGGTGCCTATCGCTACTGAGCAGCAGGGTGCGGAGGAGATCGTTGCGCAAAGCCCGGCTAAGGATGTGTTCAATTTTATCGAGTCTGAATTGAAGGATGCGCTTCCTTCCTTACCTAAGGAGAAACGTATCGGTCGTTGGACGCAAGGCCCTGCGGCAGGTTTGCTAGTTCGCTTGTACTTGAACGCGAAGGTTTGGGTTGGAGAGGATCGTATGGCCGACTGTAAGAAGTATGCGCAGGATATCATCAATGGCGTGTATGGATCCTATAGCATCAATCAGTCTGATTACCGTGATCCGTTCCGTTCGGGTATCAATGGCTACCAGTCTCCTGAGAACTTGTTTGAGTTCTGGCACGAGCGCGGTCGTTTGGAGCAACAGACGATGTGGGCAGACGGAATGCACTATTCCGCAGCTCAGACGATAGGTAGCGATGGAGGAGGTAACAACGGTATTCACTTGCAACCTTCCCGCGATTTCCAAGGAAACGTGTACCAATTCGCCAGCGGGTTGGGTAATCCGTTCGAAAAATACGCTAAGTGTGATTACCGCGTGATTCCGTTCCATACCACCGATGCAAATGGCGGTTATGAGGGCTTCTTCTTGCAAGGCATGCAAATGCAGTACGACAAGTCCAAACAATATGGTTTCACGGATCAGTACGTGAACGGCTCTGAGGAATATGCCGGTGTTCCTTTGGTATTCGTAGACCAAGTCGGTCGTTTCTCCGAGCAAGCAGAGTTGAAGAAGAAAGACGGTGAGAGCGATGAGGCTTATAAGGCTCGTTTTATCACTTACATGAAGGAGGTGGCCGAGCGTGGTTATTTCATTTGCAATGACGCGGATGTGATCGCTAAGAAGTCGCAGGTTACGACCGGTGAGGAGAATTCCGGTATCCGTTTCAACAAATTCCCTTATTTGCCAGATCACGACGGGTTATTCCGTTCTCAATCCACGCCGGAGATGCGTTTGGCCGAGATCTACTACTCCTTGGCTGAATGTTATTACAGAGAAGGAAATAAGGCGAAAGCCGCTGAATTACTGGATTATGTGCGCATTAGAAACTATCCCACCGAGGAATGGAGCAAGTACAGTTATGTAGCTAATCCTGCCAAACTGACCGATGCGGAATTCTTGGATGAGTGGGGACGCGAGTTCTTGGGCGAGCGTCGCCGTCGCGTGGACTTGATCCGTTGGGGTAAGTTCGGTGAGGCTTGGTGGAATAAGGAGAAAGATCCTTCCGATAAGGAATATACTTATTTCCCGATCCCGCAGAACCAGTTGAATGCAAGTCCTGTCTTGAAACAGACTACCCCAGGCTGGGAGTAAATTAAGTTTAGTATTGAAAAGTAGGGGAGGAGCTTGCCGGAAACTTCAGACGTTGTTCGGACGTTGTACCGGCACTTCCTTTCTGCTATAAAACAAAAGTGTAGCACTTCGCTACACTTTTGTTTTATAAAAGCTTTATCAGCCGACAATCAAATAAGTTATATAAGCTATATAACAAGCGATCAATAGGATTCCCTCCGGCCTAGTGATGGTCCGTTTCTTGAAGAAAAGGCCAAAAATATAAAGCAATACGCATGAACCGATCATGACGCCCAAATCCAGATTGGTAATGCCTTGTATGTTCATCGGCGTGATTGTCGCGCTACAACCTAATACGAAGAATATATTGAAGAGGTTGGAACCGATAACATTTCCGATCGCCATCTCCGGGTTCTTCTTTAATGCGGCCACGACGGAAGTCGCTAACTCAGGAAGAGAGGTTCCTCCGGCCACTAAAGTCAAACCGATAATAGATTCGCTGACACCCAGTCCACGGGCGATACCAGAAGCTCCATCCACGAAAAATTGTCCTCCGTAAATCAAACCAGCCAATCCACCAATGATGAATAAACTCGCTTTCCAAATGGGCATTATTTTAATCGTGCTCTCTCCATTTTCCTCTCTATTATGTGCGATCGCGAATGTATAGCCAAGGAAAATGGCGAAGAAGCATAATAGTAACATTCCATCGCTACTACTGATACTATTGTGCGATGCGCCGTTGATCAAAACGTCATTCGCACAAATAAATAATACGATTGAGGCAAGCACGCAAAGAGGGATCTCTTTGCTCAACGTACCTTTCGTGACGCTGATCGGTACGATAGCGGCCGTACAGCCGACAATCATCAAGGCGTTAAATATATTGCTTCCTACTACATTACCAATAGCGATATCCGAGCTTCCTTTCAAGGCGGATACGACACTGACCGTTAATTCCGGTGCGGAAGTCCCAAACGCCACAATAGTTAGCCCGATTACTAAGCTGGAAATATTGAAGCGTTTGGCTACCGAGGCGGCACCATCTGTCAAGGCGTTAACCCCGACTAAAATTAGTAGTAAACCGCCAATTAGTAATACGATATCCATTAGTCTTTAGAATGGCAAATCATCGATTGGATTGGCCGGTCCGAAATCAGGAGCGGATGAGGCTGGAGCCGTAGGAGCGGAAGCCGGAGCGAAATTATCCGGAGTTACTCCCATCGGAGCGGCTTGAGGAGCTGCCGCCATCGGACGGTCTACTTTCCATGCGTTGATACTGGTGAACCAGCGGCCTTGGTACTCACGGCTGTCAATGTCGAAAGAGACTGTCAATTCCTCGCCCGGCTGAATGGCCGCTTGAGCGATCTTATCCGCTCCGAATATCTGGAAGCATACTTTCTTGGGATATTGATCGTGTGTCTCTAATACGTACTCTTGTTTTTTCCATTCGTTTCCGGCTTTGCTGACACCGCCTACTTCCGGTAGGACTTGAATAATTTTTCCTGTAATTTCCATGTCTTGTATTTTATTTGCTTATGTTTTATTTAATTGGGGACGAAGGTACGGTTTTGTTCTGGTTTTATCAACAGAATAATCACACTTTCGGGGCAAAAGCATCGAATGCGTCTTTCATAGCTAACAGCTCTTCTTTGATCTGTTTCAGGCGGTTTACGATCTCTTCTTGCCGGATCGTCGTCTCTTTATTGTCCTTCAGTTTTTGCCGTGCGCCGGCCAAGGTCATCCCTCTCTCTTTAACCAGATGGTAGATGAGGCGTACCGCGTCGATATCCTCCTGCTTGTAAAAACGGGTACCTTTGCTCGTCTTCCTTGGATTGATGATATCGAACTCCTTCTCCCAAAAGCGAAGGGTGGACTCGTTCACGTCGAACATCTGCGCCACCTCGCTGATGGAAAAATAGAGCTTGAGATCTTTATTCTTTTTTAGACTCATACTGCTAATGAAGTTTAATCCATAACCTGACCATGATTCTCGGCAATCTGGATCATACGGTCGTATTCCTCAGGTGAGAGATCCATGTAATAGTATTTAGATGGGTTATCATACTTCCCTCGTACGATTACCTCATAATGCAAGTGAGGGCCGGTAGATTTCCCGGTATTTCCAACCTCGCCAATCACCTCTCCACGAGTAACCTTTTGTCCGACACGTTTCTTGAACTTACTCATATGACCGTATAAAGTCTGATAGCCGTAGCCATGATCGATAATCAAACAATTTCCGTATCCCTGTTTCCAAGCGGCGAAAGTGACAACGCCATTACCTGTCGCGTAGATCTCCGTTCCCACTTTAGCCGAGAAATCCATTCCGGAATGGAAACGAGGTGTACGGTAAATCGGGTCGATACGTACGCCATAGCCGGAAGCGGTACGACGCAGATCCTTATTGGAAATCGGCTGGATCGCCGGGATACATTTACTTCTCTCTTCTTGGTTCTTTCCTAGGGAGATCAGTTCTTCCAAGGAATTGGATTGGATATATAATTGCTTACGTAGCATATCCATCTTTTGGGTCGTGGAGACAACAAGCTCCGGATTGGACAGGCTCATCAAATGCTCGTAACGGTTTGTCCCTCCAAACCCGGCTTTCCGAACGGACTCGGGGATGGACTCGGCTTGGAAGATCGCCCGGTACAGATTCTCGTCACGCTGTTGGATATCATCCAATACGTCTAACGCGTTATTTAAGCGAAGGGAAAGCACCTCGTATTGAGTTTGCAATAGGCGGTTCTCCTTACGTAACTGAGATTCCATCGGAGAGTCCACCAAATGCATCATGACGAAAAAAGTGGCTACGCCGAACGCTATTCCGGTGCTTAAATGGCGGAGAACGGTGAACAGCCGGTCTTTGCTAGATGGGTATACACGCTCATAATTGAGAGTGTTCGGATTGTATAAATAGTATGTTTTGCGACTTTTAAAGAGTTTCATCTACATTTTTTGTTATCTGAATGCACGCAAAAATAATAATTTGCAGTACTTTTGCAAATTGTTTTTCAGAATATTAACGAGAACTATATAAATAGATTATGTTGACAGCAAAAGAAATCCGTGAATCCTTCAAGCAATTCTTCGCTTCTAAGGAACACCAGATCGTGCCTTCCGCTCCAATGGTGGTGAAGGGTGACCCCACGTTGATGTTTACGAACGCGGGAATGAATCAGTTTAAAGATATTATCTTGGGCAACGTGCCCCGTAAGTATCCTCGTGTCGCGGACTCTCAGAAATGTCTTCGTGTTAGCGGTAAGCATAACGATTTAGAGGAGGTAGGACATGATACCTATCATCATACGATGTTTGAGATGCTCGGAAACTGGTCGTTCGGAGATTATTTTAAGAAAGAGGCGATCAACTGGGCTTGGGAATACTTGGTAGAGGTATTGAAGCTGAATCCGGAGCGTTTATATGCCACCGTATTCGAGGGAAGCCCCGCTGAAGGCTTAGATCGTGATAACGAAGCTGCTGGTTATTGGGAGCAATATTTACCGAAAGATCATATTCTGAACGGTAACAAACATGATAACTTCTGGGAAATGGGGGATACGGGTCCTTGCGGTCCCTGTTCCGAGATCCATATCGACCTTCGTTCGGACGAGGAGCGTGCGGCGGTCAGCGGCGCCGATATGGTAAATAAGGATCATCCGCAGGTAATCGAGATCTGGAATCTTGTATTTATGCAATTCAACCGTAAGGCCGATGGTTCTTTGGAACCGCTGCCGGCTAAGGTGATCGATACCGGTATGGGATTCGAGCGTCTGTGTATGGCATTGCAGGGTAAGACCTCAAATTATGATACGGACGTATTCCAACCGATTATCAAGGTAATCGCGGGAATGGCGGGTACGACTTACGGTACGGATAAACAGCAAGACATCGCCATGCGTGTGATTGCCGACCACATCCGTACGATCGCTTTCGCTATCACGGACGGACAGTTGCCTTCCAACGCTAAGGCCGGTTATGTAATCCGTCGTATCTTGCGGCGTGCCGTTCGTTACGGTTATACGTTCTTGGATCGCAAGGAAGCGTTTATGTATAAGCTTTTGCCCGTATTGATCGAGACGATGGGCGACGCTTATCCGGAATTGATCGCTCAGAAAACCTTGATTGAGAAGGTTATCAAGGAGGAGGAAGAATCTTTCCTTCGTACCTTGGAAACCGGTATCCGTTTGCTGGATAAGAAAATGGAGGAGACGAAGGCTGCGGGCAAGACAGTCTTGAATGGCGTAGATGCCTTTACATTATATGATACCTACGGATTCCCGTTGGACTTGACGGAATTGATTCTTCGTGAGAACGGCATGGAAGCCGATATCGAGGCCTTCAATAAGGCTATGCAGAAGCAGAAAGAGCGTGCCCGTAACGCCGCCGCTATCGAGACAGGCGACTGGATCACGCTGAAAGAGGGTGAATGTAAGTTCGTGGGTTATGATTTGTTCGAATGCGAGGCAGAGATCTTGCGTTATCGCCAGATCAAACAAAAGAA
Source organism: Parabacteroides sp. AT13 (assembly GCF_002272965.1). Lineage (NCBI taxonomy): Bacteria > Pseudomonadati > Bacteroidota > Bacteroidia > Bacteroidales > Tannerellaceae > Parabacteroides > Parabacteroides sp. AT13. Next base: position 2,441,767 of record NZ_NQMH01000001.1, read on the forward strand.
TAAAGTATTATACCAGATCGTTCTGGATCAAACCCCGTTCTATGCGGAAATGGGTGGACAGGTCGGTGATACGGGTTGGTTGATCGCCGACGACGAGAAGATCGACGTGATCGATACGAAACGTGAGAATAACTTGCCGGTTCATTTGGTAGCGAAACTCCCGAAAGATGTGACAGCTACTTTTACTGCGAAGATCAACGAGAAAAAGCGTATCCAGTGTGAGTGTAACCACTCTGCCACGCACCTTTTGCATGAGGCGTTGCGTGAGGTATTAGGTACGCACGTAGAGCAGAAAGGTTCGTATGTTTCGCCTGATTCTTTACGTTTCGACTTCTCTCATTTCCAAAAAGTGACGGACGAGGAAATCCGTAAGGTGGAAATATTGGTTGGAGAGAAGATCCGTGCGAACTTCCCGTTGGAAGAGCATCGCAATATGCCGATCGCCGAAGCAAAGGCGCTAGGGGCTATGGCTTTGTTCGGTGAGAAATATGGCGATGAGGTACGTGTCGTGAAATACGGAAGCTCCGTGGAGCTATGTGGTGGTACGCATATCCCGGCAACCGGTATGATCGGTTCTTTGCGCGTGATAGGAGAGAGCTCTATCGCCGCAGGAGTCCGTCGTATAGAGGCGGTTACGGCCGAGGGCGCCGAGCAATTCGTATATGCCCAGCAAGATCTGATCCGTGAGTTGCGTGCGTTGATGAACCATATGCCGAATTTGGCGCAAGCGATGAAAAAGTCTATCGAGGAGAACGCCGAGATGAAGAAACAGATCGAGGATTATATCCGTGAGAAGTCTATGCGTTTGAAAGAGGAGATCGTGGCGAAAGCTTCGGAGAGCAATGGTATCAAGGTTATGCAGTTCGTTGGTAAGGCAAATGCGGACGCTATGAAGAACGTGGCTTTCCAGATCAAGGCGGAGACAACCGATAGCTTTGTCTTTGTTGCCGGTATCATAGACGATAACAAATGCACGCTCATGCTTATGTTAAGCGATGATTTGGTGAAAGAGGGCTTGCATGCCGGTAAGATCGTAAAAGAGGCCGCTAAGCATATCCAAGGCGGTGGTGGTGGACAACCCCATTTCGCTACGGCCGGCGGTAAGAACATGGAGGGCCTTTCCATTGCGGTTGGCGCTGTGAAAGAGGCTGTTGGAGTACAGTAAAATCGGTTCGGAAGAAATTGACTTTTCTTTCGGACTTAATGATAGATTCCTTCGGATCGAATAAGAATTCCATCCGAAGGAATTTTTTTATGTCGTTTTGATAATCGGAATACATGTTTTACCTTTGTGGTCTAAGGTTTTAAATAAAAAAGATATGTCAGAGCAAAAAGTGGTTATTTGCAAGGACCTGAAATCGGAACTGCAAGATTTTCTCTCCTCTCTAAAATACGATAAGTTGTTCATCCTTATGGATACGAATACCAAAGAGAAATGTTTTCCCTTGGTAGAGGATATACCGGCCTTTCAAAAGGCGCCGATTCTCGTGATGGAAGCGGGTGATATGAATAAGGGTTTTGTCTCATTAGCCCAGATATGGACAGCTTTGTCGAATGAGGGGGCTTCCCGTAACTCCTTGCTGGTGAATTTGGGCGGCGGTATGATTACGGATATGGGTGGTTTTGCCGGCGCTACTTTCAAGCGGGGCATCCGTACGATCAATATCCCTACGACCTTGATGGCGTCCGTCGATGCTGCGGTTGGCGGTAAGACGGGTATAAACTTCAATGGGTTGAAGAACGAGGTCGGTTCTTTTTATCCCCCCTTGTGTGTATTCATCGATTGCGATTTTTTGCGCACGTTGGATCGCGATAATATCCTTTCCGGTTATGCGGAGATGATCAAGCACGGGTTGATTAGTTCGATGGAGAATTATGCGTCTGTCATGCTTTTTGATATCGACACCATGAATTATTCGTATTTGAATAGTTTGGTAGGCCAGTCGGTCGCCGTGAAAGAGCGGATCGTAGAGGAAGATCCCAAGGAACAAGGTATTCGTAAGGCATTGAATTTCGGTCATACGATCGGCCACGCTTTCGAGAGCTTGTCTTTCCTGAAAATGCGTCCGATCTTGCATGGTCATGCGGTAGCGGCGGGTATCGTGAGCGAGCTTTACCTCTCGCATAAGCTGTGTGGCTTCCCGATGGAGAAATTGAGTCAAGTCGTTTATTATATAAAAGAGTATTATCCGGCGCTCTTCTTTGACTGCACGGACTACGATACCTTATATGAGTTAATGACACATGATAAAAAGAATGAGGGCGGTATCATCAACTTCACTTTACTGAAAAATGTAGGGGATGTCCGTATCAACCAATCGGTCACCAAGGAAAAAATCTTGGAGTCTCTTGATTTTTATCGTGAAAGTTTTGGCATTTAACGGAAAAAAACTACCTTTGCACCCGTAAAATAAAAGCGGGATGTAGCTCAGCCCGGTTAGAGTACGCGTCTGGGGGGCGTGTGGTCGCTGGTTCGAATCCAGTCATCCCGACTAAAGCTGAGAGAAAAGGAGTTAAGTCTATGGCTTAACTCCTTTTTTTGCTCTCTATCACTTTCCTAAAACAATGAGGCAGTAGAAATTCCGACTCCCCCGATATTCATGGGGGATAGCCTTAAATCATGACAATAGATTAAAATTGATATATTCCCGTTTGAATTTAGTGCGGTCATTCCAGCCTATTTTAGCCATTATTTCTGTTAATGGTTGCTTAGTGCCGACTTATCGGTGCATGCTCTGTGAGTTCAAAGTCTTTTGGGGCACGATTGTTTATCGGAGTAGGGAGGCCTAGCTGTTTGATAGAGTGCCATTGGCTACTGAAGTGAATAACTAACGGCTTGTCGAATGAATAACTAGCGGCTATATATAGCCGCTAACTAACGGCTCGGGAAGTGAATAACTGATCACTTGGAAAGCCTTCTACGGCCTGCGAAATCAAGTATGCGTTAACCTAGAGGAGGATTTTTGGAAATTATATTATATATGTACACGTACATTAAAGAATATGATGTATATGAATAGGCTTTAGTAATACATACCAATAATATCAAGGACTGATTTATCTAATAAAACGGCTAGTATAAACGATCGTTTTAATTCGTCATTTGCAAAGGTACGCGTTTCTTTGATACCTGCAACCCTTCCGAGCTATTTTTTTCATCCCTTATTCGCTTTCTTATCAATAGGATAGCCTATCTTTCACGAAACAACCGATTCCGTAAACAAACCTCCCGTTTTCCCTCTTCAAAAACGCAAGATCTAAATGATGGTCTAGACTAGTCGTTTTGGTATGGCGAAGGATAATTAAAGAGTTGAGAGATATTTAATTAACACTATTATTAATATTTAAATTAGAGATTATGAACAAGAGAATTTCTACTATGTTTGCGTCGTTCTTGCTTATGGCAGGTGTGGCGTTTGCTGCGGATGGAACTACTTATTCTCAGAAGGAAGCTAAGCCAACAGAAGGTCTGAAAGTCTATTTGGGAAATGAAGAGGGTACATCTTTCTTGAAATCAGCGAAAGTGACGGACGCTGCTTATAAGTTTGCGAATACCGTTACAGAAAGCGAAGCTGGTGTCTTCACGGTTACAGGCGTAAAGACCGAGAATGGTAAATTGATGTTTAAACTGGTAGACGCTGCTGGAAAGGTGGTTTATGGTAAGGAAGGATCCACGGTTGTTGAGGCCGCTAGCGAGGATGATGTGAAGAAAGGTTATTGTTGGTTTGCTTATGATGACAATAATACCGCTGATAACTATAATGATGATAAAATTACATTAGGAGGTAAACCTTTGGCTTATGATATGGCTACTGCCGCAAACGTAGCAAAAATGCTTATCGCTAAAAAAGGAACAACCTCTAATGATTTAAACAGCAATCTTTCCGGTAAAGGTTTCTCTTTTAAATTCCCGAACGCCGCTTCCGAGGCTGACGTGAATCCGTTTGGAGAGCAGATGTTCGCTATCGACGCTTCTACTGTTAATTCTACTGGAGTTTGGTGAGACTGAGGTTTCCGGCGAGTGCTTCGTTGTAGCTAACGCCGCCGGTTTGAAGTTGGCTAAAGAGGGTGGTGTAACCGCGGATAACTTGAAAGCCGCTACTTTCATCGTATTGAACCCGAACGCTACATTCGGTATCACGAGCTTGGATGCTGCTAAAGGTGAGGGTTTCGGTTTCACTACCGTAAAGGGCGAGAAACTGAACGCTACCAATGTTAAGAAAGACGGTAAGATCGCTTTCATGAACGCTATCTATAGTGTTTCTGAAGAAGACTTGGCAAACAAGGCTGGTCAATATACGATCAAGATGACAGGTGTGAAGGTAACGAAGGGCGCAGATGAGAACTTTGGTTCAGAGTTAACTGTTTATGTAGGAGCTTATTCCTTGACCACTGGTGGTTTGAAGACTTATATCACTACGAAGGGTTCCACTGATAAGCTTTCCTTGGCCCAGACTACAGGAAATACATGGGCAAAGGCTTCTGATCTGTTGAAGACTGACGGTGCCGCTATCTATAATATCTACTTCACAGGAACTAAACCTGCCGATGGTGAAGAAAGTGAGTCTTTGTATGGTAAATATTTGGTTTCTACGTATGCGAAAACTGAAGAGGCTCATGCTACCGCTTCTTTCTCTAACGAGGCTTTGGCTCCTGCTAAGGTTGACTTGAAGGCTCCTGTTGCACAATGGGTAATTGTAAGTATGCAGGGTTCCGGTGCTGTTACGTTTAAGAATCTTGAGACGAATGAAACGTTTAATGCTAATTTGTATAAGACAGACAAGGCTGGAATTTATCAAGCCGTAAAGACTTCGGTTGGTGATATTCCTGCCGAGAATATCAAATTAGTTGCCGTAAGCGCTAATGAAGGCTTCTTGACTCTTTCTGACGCTCAATTGAAGCAAAAGGCTCAGTTGGTATTTAATGGCGAGTCCTCTGTTGCCGTAGAGAAAGTGTATATGAGCTGTAATGCCGATGATTCTAAATTTGAGCCGGTAAGTGATGCCGCTAAGAGCTACGCTTGGAGCTTGGAGAAGGCAGAGGCTGTTAAAAACAATGTTGAGTACATCTATTTGAAGGATGACGAGGTGGCTAAGAAGAAAGCGGATATGTTGACTATTCAAGCTTACTATTTGGTTGACGATAAGAAGGGTTTGAATCATGAGGGTTCTGATTATAAGTTGGTTGATCATAACGATAAGAAAGCGGACAATCTTTCTCGCTTGGTATTCAAGAAGAACGTTGACGGCACTTATTCCGTAATCTGCTTGGATGAGGCTCTTGACGCTGACGAGGCTGCCGATAATTATATAGAAGTTGTCAAGGCTGACGCTAAAATGTTGAAAGTGGATGTGAATACTCCTAGCTTCGCTGAAGTTCCTGTTGGCTCGGAAAAGGCGGATTATGCGAAAGTAGTGGTAGATTTCTTCCAGATGGGTGCTAGCTTGGATGCTGTTCCGAGACATGCGACATTGGATAGTGAGGAAGGTTCAATCTCCTTGAAGGAAAACAAGAATGGTATCCTTGAGGGTATCATTGGCGCGGAGGGTTTGACTTTCTGGTTGGATACGGCGGATAGCAAGGCAGAGCTTCCTTCTTTCTATATCTCTAAAGGTATCGCTGAAGGTGACTCCGTTGCTCCGGTAAGAAATTTCTTGTATTTCGCTCAAGACTCATTACGTTATTGGAATGAGGCTCAAGCTAAGTTTACTTATGACGAGAACTATGGCTTGGAAGGTACTTATGGAGCTGAAGCTAATCAGAATACAGATGTTAAAGCCATTTTCCGTCCGGCTACTTTAGCAGGTGTTGATACGATCAATACAACTGTAAACGGAAAGAATGTGGTTGTTGCGGCAGAAGCTAAGGAAGATGTTTGCCTTGGAGGTATAAATAACTTCAAATTTTATATCACGAAGTTGGATGCCGGTTATTCGGTGAGACCGGTAGACCAACCTACAAAATATTTGTATGCGTTGAACGGTAAGTTAGGCTTTACTTCTGATACTTCTAAAGCGTTGCCGGTAACAGTAGGTGAGGGTAATCCTACATCTAATGAGTCTATCGATAACTCTGCGTCTTCTTCTGTCGTAGTGATCGGCAACGCCGGTTCCGTAACGATCCAAGGCGCTCAAGGCGAGACTGCTTATGTTCGCAACTTGTTGGGTATGCCGTTGGCAGAGACAGTTGTCACTTCCGATAACGCTACGATCGCTGTTCCTGCTGGAATCGTTCTTGTAACGGTTGGCGACGAGACTGTAAAGGTGGTCGTTAAATAAGACATGTAAAGGAATAATGAAAAGATAAATCGAAAATCATTCCCGTGCGGATTATCCAAGTACCCCGAGAGGGCGAACAAGCGGGAATGGATTAATATTAATACTAAAGTAATAAATTAAAGTTCATCCGTAAGTACTTCCGTGAGGATGGAAACGGATCAAAGGCAAGGGGAGACAGTATTGCGCTGTTTCCCCTTATTTGTTGATAAGGGTAGATAAGGGCTTTGTTGGTGAAATGGACGGTATTCGATCTTTTTGATTGATATAAGGGGGATATCGTGACATACCCTTTTTGAGAGAGGTATGAAGTAGGGGAGATCGGAGGGGTATAAATAGCCTTTTTCATGCAAAAGGACCACTTTTTACACACGATAGGTGGTAAAAGGCAGTGCGACTAGTCGTGTTTGGCAACGACAGTAGTGCCGTTGGGCATCGTAAACAGTCATGAATAGGGTTGTTAGTACTCATGAATGGGCATCGTAACCCTGTTATATCCCTGTCGTAACTCAATGAGATAGCCCGGATAAGCTATAGGATATGAATTAGGATGAATTAAATTCGCTAGGATAAAAGGCTGTTTTTAACTAATGCCGTATAAGACAAATGATTGCTAATATTTTTTCTCGTATTTGGGGATAAGCTGTACGTTTGCCCGAAAAAAGTGATTCTCGGGCAGTTGAGTTTACAAATTGACAAAATGCCAAGGTGCTTTTTTTGTGAGCTTATAGGAAGGGCTAGATCCGAAAACAAACCTTGATTTTAGAGAATGGCATGGGATAAATTCCATGCTTGTACGTGCTTTATTCCTTCTTTGGAAGGAAGCGGCAAATCATCGAGCGAGACAACGATCTTCTCGTAATTATCCTCAATGGCCTCTAACGAGGCATATTCCCGTTCGATGGTTTCTTTGTCGATTAGTAAATAAGTGGATTGGAGATAGATAACCCTCTCTCCTTTGATAGCGACGAAATCCACCTCTTTGTTCTTTATGCTACCTACGTATATTTGATAGCCGGCCCTTAATAAATCTAGATAAATGAGGTTTTCTAGTTTATACCCAATGCCGTAGCCAAAGCCTTGATATAAATAATTGTTGAAACCTAGGTCATTGATGTAATACTTACAATTCCCGGCGATGGTCTCCTTTCCCTTGATTTGGTATTTCTCGACTTTATGTACCAAAAAAGTGTCCTCTATGTAACTAATGTAGGAGGCGATCGTATCATAGCTGGTCTTCCTTCCCGAGCTCTTGAAATAATTGGTGATATTCCGAATTGATATTAAATTAGATGCGTTATTTACCAGATAGACAAAAATGTCCTCAAGCAACTTAGCGTCTTTTATGTTTTGTCTTTGTATGATATCACGTAGTAATACGGTGTCTTTTAATGCGGATATATAATTTCTTTGTACTTCTGGTTGAGATAGATGGTATAATTCAGGCATACCACTACTTTGCATATATTCTAGGTAGTGTACCTTGTTGTTTTCTTTTTGGGTGATTCCAAGAAACTCTGTGTATGAAAAAGGATAGATGGCAAATTCCACATAACGTCCGGCTAATAACGTGGCGAGTTCTCCAGATAGCATTTTAGAGTTGGAGCCACTAATGAATAACTCATATTCGGCGGTATAGTCTTGTGAGTATGAGTTGGCGAAGCGTTCCCATCCCTCTACATTTTGGATTTCGTCAATGAACAGATAGATACGACCTTGAGGATTTATTTGTTTTAAGTAGAGATTAAACAGGGAATCAAGATCTTCATTGGTTTTCAAAAAATAGAAGGCGGATAGCTCACAGTTAATGAAGAATATATTTCGGGGATTTACTCCACTATTGGCGAGATGGCTAGCTAACTGACGAAGGAGATAGCTTTTCCCTACACGTCGCTGTCCTACCAAGACTTTGATTAATCTGTTTCCGGTGTAGGATAATATCCTATCTAAATAATCTTGCCGTTTATAGCCTGTTGGAAAATCGTTTCCACCCCATAGGTTATACTTCTCTAATGTCTTAAATCTATCGTCCATACTCGAAACTTTTGCGTAAAAGTACAAAAGTTTCGAATGAACTCGAAACTTTTCCCGTTAAGAATGGGATATACCCTCAAAAAAATAACGGCAACCGCCTTCCGCCGAAAGCCGAGTTGCCGTTCAAAGTTAGGAATAAGGTTTGGTTTGTTCCTTTGTAATGATTCTAACATTAATATGTAATGAGAGTTTTCTACATTTTATCGATACAAAAGTAAATGCCACTTGTTACGATTTGATTACGGGAGTGTTACATTTTTAGTAAAGGTCTCGCCAAATCGGTTGATAACCTTGATCTGTACGTCTTTGACTCCGGCAGAAGGGTGGCAACGGAATAAGTGCGATGTATGATATCCGGAAGGTTTTCCGTGCATGTCGATATAGTCTTGGTCTTCATCATCGAATTGCTCCATGCGACCTTTCTCTATGCCGTTTTCGCTCCATGTAACTTGGTAGGTCGGGTCCCAATCCCATACGTTCACCACTAGGTAATCCGCTTGCGATTTGAACTCATTCGGCTTATAAACCCTGAATTGATAATTCGAATCATGGCCGGTTGCCTTATAATACCAAGTAGCGGCATTCCCTTTCACCTCAACGACCAGATAACCGTTCGGGGTGCCGCACCGGTTTACATGGCCGGCCCACCAAGCTCCGCAAGCGGCTCCGATATTATGCTCGTACAGATTCGGTGTGACTTGGTTGTTCTCGAAGAAATGCGTATGCCCGGCGAAGATATGGACATTATAAGGGCTGACGATCTCTTTCAGGCTCTCAGCGTCCTCGGCGTTTCCTCCCCCTTTATCCGTCTGGTTGAATACCGGGGCATGTACGTTGATAAATACAAGTGTTCCGGGTTTAACGTAACTCAGGTCGTTTTTCAGCCATTCCAGTTGTTCCTTTCCGAAGCGTTCGTCATATTTCTTGTCTTTATAATAATCAATATCTTTTAAGGTGATGATATGTGCATCCCCGACATTGAACGAATAATTGTAAGGGCCGAAATGATCCTCGTAGATACGCTCCGCATAGCTCTCCTCGGTTACCTTTTGATTGGATAAGGCCGGGTAACGTAAGTCGTGGTCGTGATTGCCGATCACGGAGAACATCGGGATGCCTAAGACCGAGACCGCTTCCTTATAAGGAGTGAATAAATCCATGCGATCCCAAGTAATGTCTCCCAGCGCCATACCGTAGACCTCTTTTCCTTGGTAGCGCTCTATAGTCTGCTTCAAGTCGGGGATGGTCTCTTCACGGAAACGTTTCATCTGCCGTTCGTCGATGGTCTGAGGATCGGAGATTGCCAAGTAGACAAACCCGTCGATTGGCTGTTTCCTAGGGGTGAGCGTAAAATCATGTTCATTGATCTCTTTACTTTTATCAAGTTGCTGATAGAAAAGATCCGGTATACCTTTTGTTTGCTCGATCTCATAGTCACCCGGTACGGAGAGGTAGACAAAGCGGCTTTTGTCCAGATTCGAATCTAGGCTATATTCTCCCCGCTCATTTGTTTGCGTGAAATTATAACCATCCGTAACGACTACGCCTTGTAGCGGTTTGCCTGCCGTATCGGATACAGTGCCTCTTACGGTAGCGGCTTGCGCTATCCAAGTGGATAACGCAAGTAAAAGCGTGAATGATAAGAATTGTTTCTTCATCGTAATTTTTTTTATGATTTGAATATAGAATATGTTAGTTAGAATTTATAACGTACGCCGATTTGAATCTGCCAAGGGTTTCCGTTCATATTGGATACACCCGTGTTTTTGTTTACGTTATATACGTATTGCTTCTTCTCCGCGTCAAAACTCTTGATGGAGTAGATATTCTGCTTGCCTAGATTATGTCCGGCACCCCAGTCCTTGTTCAGCATATTCAGGAAATTGAAAAAGTCTATCGAGGCCTCGATGGAATGAGTCTTATAGATCTTGAAGTTCTTGTTCAAGCGCAAATCGAAAGTACCGTAGAAGCCATTTACGCCACCGTTACGCTCGGCAACCTTCCCATAGTTTTTACGGATATAATCTTTTACGCTCTTCTCCGCTTCCGGGTTGTCCAAGATCGCTTGGATACCCTCACGAAGATATTGAGGCGTATTACTATCGTTCGGGTCATAGATATAAGCCAAGTCGTTGGATGATACGAAATCACCGTTCATATTACCACTAACCGCTAAAGAGTAGCGGGTTCCACCGATCCCGGAGAAACGCAAGCCTACGCTGATTCCCCAGAAAGAAGGAGCCGTACCGTAGAATACGACCTTATGGCGGAATTGGTTGTCCGAGTAAGTCATGGTACTCAAATCACGAGGATCATCTTTTACCATCAAGGCTAGAGTCGCTGTATTCGCTACGTTACCGTTGTAAGAGGTGTTATCCTTGGAATCGTTCCACGTATAGCTGAAAGAAAGCTCGCCATCCTTGAAATAACGCCAAGTTCCATCTACCACGAACGCATATTGGTTGATTTTTCCATCGCTGATTAATTCCAGCACACGGCCTACCTTATCACTTTTACGTCCTTGCATCCAGTCGGTAGCTCCGTTCTTGGTATTGATACTCTCGGCGGGGACGAACACGCCACGATTCCCCTCGGCGGCGATACGGAAGTAAGGCTCATCCACCATATTACGGTCTACGTACATATAATTATGGCGTGCCCAGTTGGCGTAAGCACTGATACCTACCCGCAAGCGATCGGAGAAGAAATGCGTGTAGCTGGCGTTCAACTTATATACTACCGGTACACGGGCATCCTTACTATTCATATTGATCGTGCTGATCTTTTGGATATTCGGGTTGTTGAATAAATCAACGCCCGGAGCGGTAGAAGGATCTTTGCGGTATGCCGGGAAATTCGGTGTCGGAACCAAATTGCCTTGTATATCCACGGACGCTACCTTCGTACCGTCGAACAGCATATTGTTGATCATGGAATAGTTGTTTAAATCCGAACCGAAGATACCGGCGCCAAGGCGGATAATATCTTGATGTTTATCATTCACGTCCCACGTGAATTGAACGCGGGGTTGCAACTGGAAGGTGGAGATTACGTTGTCCGTACGTAAGCCTAGTTCGTCATAAACAGTCTGGTTAAAGTTCGCGTGGTTGAAATAACGGGTATAATCCGCACGGATACCGGCCATGACCTCGAATCCGGTGAAAAGCTTCGTTTGTAATTGTCCGTAGATAGCGGAGTTCAAGGTATTCATCTTTACGGTAGGATCATCTACCAAGGCGATTTCCCGGGCATAGCGGTAAGGAGTCATATTCTCGAAATTATCCAGTCCCGTGAAATAAAACCGTCCGTTCATCTCACTGCCGTAGAGTGATTTCATATTGGTGTACATGAAGTCCGCTCCGAATGTATAGTTGATGCGGTCCGTATTATAATACATATTGTCTACCAATTGAAGTACATTATCCTTGAAATGTTCGGGAGCGTAGCGTTGACCTCCAAGTTGGATGGAAGTGTACATGCTTTTGTCACCAGATATAGATTCCACGTTCTCTACGATTGCTCTTGGGATATTAGAGCTTGGCAATTGCTTGTTCGGGGTCGTGGCCTCGTAAACCAAGAAATGTTGAAGCTTCAACTCGTTGGTCAGCTTTGGGCTTAATACCGAGCGTAAGGTAGCGAGTAAGCTGTTGTTATGCGATTTGCGGTCGATCCAAACCTCGTAAAGATTGATACTGGAGTTATCGCTCTCGCTCTGTTTATTATCCTCGTTGATGAAATTATTGCGAATGGTTAACAAGTTGGTTGCGTTCAACTGCCAGTCGATACGGGCGAAGACCGCGTTCGTCTGCTTCTTCTTACCGAACTCCCCGAATTGAGGGTCATTTGAGACTCCGTATTTAGTACGGGCGATATCCAGATAACGGTCTAGCGTAGATTGAGTGACATTATAGCGAGACTCGTCCGCCGCCGTCTTGATATCCGCTATATAAATCGGACGGGAATCCTGTTGGTGATCCCATACGACATAGAAGTGCGCACGGTCTTTCACGATCGGGCCTCCCAAAGAGAAACCATATTGATAGGTAGAGAAGTCGGAAGTCGATTTATTTCCCCGTATATCATAGGAACTGGATAACCAATCGGCACGACCGAATCCGAATACACTTCCGGTGAAAGTATTGGTTCCTGATTTCGTGACAGCGCTCACGGTGCCGCCCCCGGAACGTCCGTTGGTCACGTCATATTGATTGGTTACCACCTCAAACTCGCGGACGGCTTCCATGGATATCGTATAAGCGCCGGAAGTCGTTCCGCTCGCTACGGTTCCTTTAGCCGTCATACCGTCGATGGTGTAATTCGTTGAGGATGATAATTGCCCGGCGATATTTCCTCCGCTACTCAATGGCGAGAGATCCATCAGGGAGGTGAAGTTACGGCCGTTTACCGGAAGCTTCGTGATATTTTGAGCGGAGATAGATGTTGCCGCGCCGATCTTCGGAACCATGTTCTTCAAGGAATTAGCGACTACCTCGACAGCTTGGATCTCCACCGATTCCTCCGCTAGCTTGAAATCCACTCGAAGCATATCCCCTTGGTTCAATGCGTATCCTGTCTTTTTCTGTTCCCCATAACCGATATAAGAAGCTGTAACGGTATAAGGAGAACCTAGCGGAAGCTGCTTGATGGTGTATTCTCCTTTATCGTTCGTGATAGAGCCCGTGAAGAATCCGGTAGATTCATTCTTGACTTGGATCGTGGCTCCGATCACTGATTCCCCTTTATTATCCACGACCGTACCGGTGATAATCGCTTGCGTTCCTTGCGCAGACAAGAGAGCCGGCAAGCAATTAAAAAATAACAAACAGGCAAGCAGCCTGCATGTAAGTTTGTTAAACATCCTCATAATAATCTTTTTAAAATTAAACCTAAATATCTTTTACGGCGCAAAAGTAAGTGTCCGGTTTTGCAAAGAGATTACATCCGTGTGTAGGTTTAAATAAAGAAAAAAGCCTAATGAAGGATATCCATTAGGCTCAACGAGAAAATTATAAATGTGTCTATAAAAAAGAAGGTTAGTCCTCGTCCAAAGTCTTGATAATGGTAGATGCTATCTTGGATGAACTCTTGCGGCTGCTCTTTCTGAGTTTATCCGGGTTCTCAAGATTCATGCAGGTAAAGAAGTTATTCCCCCTATATACCTCATTTTTATCTTTGTCGAATAAGGTATAGCTGACGATATGGAAAAGCGTGCGCAAGGGTTGGTCTTGCCATTTAAGATAATGCTGGTTTAATACTAGCAGATAATCAGCGTCAGCATTATCCAATACCTTTTGTAACTCTTCGGTCGGCACGGCTGAAAGATCGGAATAGCAATCCTCGCTCTCCCCGTTAACCTTGATCTCATTCAGTACCTGTCCGGTCACTTGTGTAGCGTTTGCCGGAATAAACTTGCAATCTCCGTTCTTTACGGATGCGGCGATATTCTCGGCGATGATCGTATTATACGTTTGGTCGATACTATCCGCTTTCATACCGGTCTCTTCGGCGATCATCCCATTGTAGAAATAGTTTGATTTCACGTTATCGTGCAAACCTACGATGAGAATTTGCTTTGCATGATAATTGTCACCTTCCTTCTTACTTTCTTTAGCGTTCGCTGCTATAGAAGCTACGGCTAAAAAGAACATAACCGTAAAGATTCTGATTTTAAATAACCTTTCCATGATTCTTCTATTAAATTCTGTGTCTATTAATTTCGGAGGCAAAGATATTAGCGGGGTGTTGCAGGGATATTACGGTTGTATAAAGTAATAGTTACCGATAATCCCCCCTGTACCGGCTTGGATATTAAAATCGTGGATTCGTTGTAAAGTCTATTCTACCGTGTGGATGAGTTCAATCAAAAGGCGGTTACCAAGAAACTTTAAGGAGATATAGAAACAAGGGTTGTTTTTAAGGTTCAAAGAACGCTAAAAACAACCCCTGTTATTTTTACTTATTATTCTCGATCCACTTGCGAGCGTTCACGAACGCCTCGATCCATGGAGTGACCTCGTCGTTCTCCTTACGGTCGGCGGGGTAATAACCGCACTGCCAAGGGAAGATCGCACGTTCGGGGTGAGGCATCATGGCTAAATGGCGGCCGTCCTTTGAGCAAACACCGGCAACGGACCAAGGAGAACCGTTCGGGTTGGCGGGATAGCCATCGTAGTTGTATTTAGCGATGATGTTGTACTCCTTCTCCTCGTAGGGGAACTCGAACTTACCTTCACCATGAGCTACCCATACACCCAACTTCGTGCCGCTCAAGGAGCCGAACATTACGGAGTTGTTTTTCGGGATCTCCAAGCTAACGAAGTTAGACTCGAACTTATGGGAATCATTGTGAACCATCTTATGCTTTTTCTCGTGCTCCGGATAAACCAAGCCTAACTCGGCCATCAACTGGCAACCGTTACAGATACCCATGCTCAACGTATCTTTACGTGCGTAATAGTTGTCGATCGCTTTCTTGGCTTTCTCGTTATACAAGAAACCGCCGGCCCAGCCCTTGGCGGAACCTAATACGTCGGAGTTGGAGAAACCACCGCAGAATACGATGAAGTTTACATCCTCCAAAGTCTCACGTCCGCTAGCCAAGTCCGTCATATGGACATCCTTCACGTCGAAACCAGCCAGATACAAGGCGTAAGCTGTCTCACGCTCGCATTGCGTACCCTTCTCACGGATTACCGCAGCCTTGATGCCGTTCGGAGCGCGGCGTTCGGCTGAGAGTCCGTAAGAAGAAAGCTTTCCGGTAAAGTCCTTGTGGAACTTGTACTGTACGGGCTGCATCTTATAGTTCTCGAAACGGTTTCCGGCACAAACGCTTCCGCTCTGCTTTACATCCAGTTTATAAGAAGATTCGTACCATACGTCACGCATATAGTCGATGCCGAAGTGATATTGGATGCCGTCTTTCGATACCAATACATGGCGCTCGTCGGTCGGTTTGGCGATGATGGCGAAACCTACGCCAGCTTCTTCCATCAACTTTTCGAATGCCTTCTTGTCCTTTACCTGAACCAAGATACCCGGATTCTCGGCAAACAGGATCTTCACGATATCGCTCTCGGAGATCTTATCCAAGTTGACATCCAAACCACCCTCTACGTTGGCGAAGCACATCTCTAACAGGGCGGTGATCATACCTCCCGCTGAGATATCGTGTCCGGCAAGGATGAGTCTCTTCTCGATCGCATCTTGTACGGCGTTGAAAGCGTCACGGAAGTATTCCGGATCTTTCACGGTCGGAACCTCATTACCCAGCTTGTTCAAAGCTTGAGCGAAAGCGGAACCACCCAACTTCAAGGTATCGAAAGAGAAGTCTATATAATAAATGTATGTATTCTTGTCTTGAGCTACTACCGGGGAGACGATTTTCTTGATATCGCTAACCTCTGCACCTGCGGAGATAATCACCGTACCCGGGGCGATCACCTTATCGTCGCCATATTTCTGCGTCATGGATAAGGAGTCCTTACCGGTCGGGATATTAATACCTAAGCTGCAAGCGAAGTCGGAAGCGGCTTGTACGGCTGTGTACAGACGGGCATCCTCACCTTCGTTACGGCACGGCCACATCCAGTTGGCACTTAAGGATACGCTCTCCAACTTATCTGTCAGCGGAGCGAATACGATATTGGTCAATGACTCGGCGATTGCCATAACGGAACCGGCGGCCGGATCAACCATGGCTACCTGGGGAGCGTGACCGATAGAAGTTGCGATACCAGCTTTCCCGCGGTAATCCAACGCTACGGCACCTAAGTCGCTCAACGGCAATTGTAATTCACCTTGACATTGCTGGCGGGCGATCTTACCGGTTACGGAACGGTCTACTTTGTTTGTTAACCAATCCTTGCAGGCTACGGCCTCCAATTGAAGTACGTTCTCCAAATAATGGTGAAGTTCGGATTCTTTGTAAACAACCGGTTGATAAGATTCAGTGACCGTATGGTCTGTCATAACCGTTCTAGGCGGTTTACCGAACATATATTCCAGCTTGATATCGATAGGTTTTACGCCGTCCGCTTGTTCGAAGACAAACTTCATGTCGTTAGTAGTCTCGCCTACCACATACATCGGGGCACGTTCACGATCCGCGATACGTTTTACACGGGCTACATCTTCTTCTTTCATCAATAAGCCCATGCGCTCTTGGCTCTCGTTTCCTACGATCTCCTTCGCTGAGAGAGTCGGGTCACCAATCGGCAATTTGCTCATATCGATGTGTCCGCCGGTAGCCTCCACCAACTCAGACAAGCAGTTGAGGTGTCCACCCGCGCCATGGTCATGGATAGAGACGATCGGGTTCTCGTCAGACTCGGCGATCGCACGGATCACGTTAGCCGCACGTTTCTGCATTTCCGGGTTGGCACGCTGTACGGCGTTCAACTCGATACCGCTTGTATATTGCCCCGTGTTTACGGAAGAGACGGCTCCACCACCCATACCGATACGGTAGTTATCGCCACCGATCACGACCACTTTCTCGCCCGGTTCCGGATCGCCCTTCAAGGCATCGCGCATATTTGCGAAACCTACACCGCCGGCAAGCATGATTACTTTGTCGTAAGCGTATTTCTTATCGTTCTCCGTGTGCTCGAAAGTCAATAAAGAACCACAGATAAGCGGCTGGCCAAATTTATTACCGAAATCGGAAGCGCCATTGGAAGCCTTGATCAAGATCTGCTCCGGAGTCTGGTATAACCAAGGACGAGGGTCTAGGACTTTCTCCCATTTGCGAGCGCCTTCCGTACGAGGGTAAGAGGTCATATAGACCGCTGTTCCCGCTATCGGCAAGGATGCCTTACCACCGCCCAGACGGTCACGAATCTCACCACCTGTTCCGGTAGCGGCACCGTTGAACGGCTCAACGGTTGTCGGGAAGTTATGCGTCTCGGCTTTCAAGGAGATAACCGTCTTGATATCTTTTACGGCGAAGAAATCGGGTTTGTCACCGGATAGGGGAGCGAATTGCTCTACCGTCGGTCCTTCATTGAACGCTACGTTATCTTTATAAGCGGAAACCAATTTATTAGGGTTCTCGGCGGAAGTTTTCTTGATCAAGTTGAACAAGGAACTTTCTTTTTCCTCGCCGTCGATGATGAATACACCTCCGAATATTTTATGTCGGCAGTGTTCCGAGTTTACTTGGGAGAAACCGAACACCTCGCTATCGGTCAACTTACGTCCCAACTTCTGGCTTACCTCGTTCAAGTAAGCGATCTCCTCTTGGCTTAGAGCCAAGCCCTCTTGTTGGTTGTACACTTCCAAATCCTCAATGTAGACAATAGGATCCGGTTTTTTACTGATCGTGAAGATCTCCTGATTCAAGCCATTGTAGATACGTTGCAACATCGGATCGTGATCCGCATCGCCAGAAGAAACAGGAAAATATTCCTCAATACGGGAAATACCGGTCAGGCCCATGTTCTGGGTAATTTCAACGGCGTTCGTACTCCACGGGGTAATCATTTCCCGGCGTGGCCCTACGTACCAGCCTTCCAATGTTTCTGATTGAACAGGAGTCGCCTCGCTAAACAACCAAACCAGTTTTTGAGTGTCTTCAGGAGAGAAAGCGTGCGCGGCCTCTACAGCCAGCACCGTCTTTGTTGAAGATTGAAAGAATAGAATCATATCGTTGATTTATTAGTATTTATCACGAAATAACGAATAAGCCTCTTTTAGAGAGTGCAAAGATAATGATTTCCCGTGAATTATTATGTCAATACGTTTTAAAAGAAAAGAGGGCGGAACCTCCCGGTCTCGCCCTCTCATGTCCCCTGCATAGTAAAAAATAAGAGTGTGTCTATATTCTACCAGCCTGCGTTCTGTTGTGCGGCTAGCGTGGGGTTTCTTAATATATCATTCAATGGAATCGGCCAAATAAAGCGTTTATCCGTGTACGGGATGAACTGTTTGCTGTTGCCGAACCATTCAGCTTTCACTTCTCCACCAACAACGAATGCGCCTTGGTTCTTCACATTGTTATATTCGATTTTAGCGGGAATACCACCGGACGGCAGCAAGTCGTCAGCCGCTAAACGATGAATGTCTTCCCAACGGCGACCTTCACCTTGGAACTCAATGCGACGCTCCCAAAGGATAGCTTCCACCAGTGCTTTCGTGTTGGCGAAATCGCTTGCCTTATACGTCTGTGTAGCGGGGTCGGCCAAAGAACGGTCTCTTACTTGATTCAATTTCTCCAATGCGAGAGTCTTGTCTCCCGCACGTGCGGCAGCCTCGGCCTCGTTTAGCAATACCTCGGCATAGCGCAGGATCGGGGCGTACTCTTCACGTGTTTGGGGATTCTGGTATTTATCACAGAAGTAATAATCGTCAGACGCACGATAAAGGACGAGGTTACGACGCTTGTCATCCCCTTTCCAGAATTTGGAGTTGTAAAGGGTAGGGGATGTCGGGCACATCGCACGGCCACCTTCACGGGCAGACATCATAGCGGACATAGCTCCATTTACAGACCCGTTATCTTGAGAGTCATTCGGAATGGAGAATATAGATTCCTGATTGTCTTTGTAAGAAACGAAAGGAGTGGCTGGATTGGTTTCCAGAATGAAACGTCCGCCTTCCAGTTTCTTAGCTTCAGTAACTACATTGTTCCAATCACGCATATGCAAATATACGCGCGTTTTCAGTGCTATGGCGGCACCTTTGCTTGCGCGGCCGATCTTATCGGCATCGATAATGTCCGGAAGCATGCTTTCCGCATTATTCAAGTCGCTTAATATCTGATCGTAAGTATCCTTAACGGTAGAACGGCCTATGCTTTGTTGCTCAGCGAGTTGGCTGGGATCATTTACGGCTTTCGTATAAATAGGCATACCGTAGTTATTGTTACCTTCTACGTTGTAGGGCAGGGCATAATGGATCATCAAGTTGTGATAGGTTAACGCACGTAAGAACAGGCATTCTCCTTTGTACTGATTCCCTTTCTCTTCGGTTATGACACCCGCAGCTACCGCACCTTCTATACCTGCGTATACCGTATTATAGCGGTTAATAGCCTCGAAAGAGGTTTCCCACATCGCCACGTTATTAGCGGTAGTCAAATTATAGGTCGCGGAATAGGTATAATCATAGAATTGGGCGGTTAGGTTCATATCTTCACCGCGCATTTCGCCTTGCAATATACTGGCCGCTCCAAAAGGATAACCGCGTGCCCACCCAAAGTCATTTGGATCTACGTACATACCACATTGTGCGGCATCGTAAGCTCCGACTACGGCTAACTCGCAACGTTCTTCTGTCCCGTATGCCGTAAGCTCGGAGAATTTGTCAACAGGTTCAAGGTCTACGACGTCGCTTTCGCAGGCGGTGAACACGGGTAGCGAGAACAGGGCTGTCCCTAACGCTACTACTGAAATGTTTTTATATAATTTCTTGTATAACATAATTGTAACTTTTCTTAGTTTGTGAAATTAGAATGTAATGTTCGCTCCAAAAGTGAATGAACGTTGCTGTGGCATACCGTTCCAATCTACACCTAAACGAGAGTTTGTCTCAGGATCCAATCCGGAATAACCTGTGATAGTGAGTAAGTTCTGTCCTTGAACATAGAAACGAATCTTTGTCATGTTCAGTTTGGATACGACCGCCTTCGGTAGTGTATAGCCTAAAGCTAACGTCGATAGTTTTAGGTAATTGCCGCTCTCAACGAAGTGTGAATCCGTATATCCATCATTGAATAAGGAAGAGGCGTCTCCATAACCGATTTTTGGAGTCATGCCGTCACCCGGTTGCTCTGGAGAAATCCAGCGGCCTAAGATTTCTGTTCCATTGTTGGAGAAATCCATATTGAACAATGCGCTTTGACGAGAAGCGTTCATGATCTTATTACCTCCGGAGAAGCGGAAGAATACATTTAAATCGAAATTCTTGTAAGAAACTGTATTATTCCAACCTCCGTACCAAGTAGGCATAGATGAACCTAATACCTTACGGTCGCTAGCGTCCAAGGAAGAAGCCTTGGAGACATCCGAAGGGTTGGAAGGATCATATTCCGCATAGTCGTAAGAGCCGAATGTGTCGAATTGCACTAATGAACCGTCCGCCTTACTCCAGATCGGATTACCGTTTGCGGCGTTTACGCCGTAATAATCATATCCATATAAAGATCTATATGACTCTCCTTCACGAATGATTGTGTAATTGTCTACGATGTCTGTTCCGCCGTATAAGCTCTTCACCGTGTTCTTAGCTGTGGAGAAGTTGAAATTAGTTTGCCAGTTCCAATCTTTGGTAGCGATGATTGTAGCGTTAACTGTCAATTCCATACCGGAGTTCTTGATCTTACCGATATTATCAAAATATGAGTTGTAAGGAATACCAGCGGTAGGTGCTGTAGGAACTTCCAACACCAAGTCTTTGGAGTTCTTTTGCCAATAAGCTAGCTCGAATGTCAGGCGGTTATTAAAGAAAGAGCCATCCAATCCGATATCGAAAGTCTCAGTTGTTTCCCATTTAAGCTGGCTGTTACCCATACGGTTCCAAGCGATAGCTGTATTCGATCCTGCTTTCTTCGCCCCGTAAGTTCCCAGATAAGGGAAATAATTCCCTAGGTCAGAGTTTCCGATTGTAGCGTAGCTGGCACGGATACGTAAGTCGTTAAACCAATCATTAATAGTTGATTCGCTCCAGAATTTTTCGCGAGAGATACGCCAAGCGGCTGATCCTCCCCAGAATGTACCCCAGCGGGTGTCTTTCGGAAGGCTGGATAAGCCGTCTGTGCGGACGGAGGCTCCGATATAATATTTACTATCATAGTTGTAATTCGCACGGAACATATAGGAGGCTAATCCCATAAACGTTTTACCTCCAGATACGAATCTCTCACCAAATGTGTTGGAAATGATATGGTCGGTGAAGAAAGCATCGGATATTTGTTGCACGGTTGCGTCCGTATATTCATATTCTTGATGGGTGTACTCTTGTACCGCTGTCGCCGTCAGATTATGTACATCATTGAATGTACGGTTAAAGTTGATTACGTTTTGCCAGTTCCAGTTCGTGTATGTGGTATTGATTTCTTCCAATAAGCCGCCATAGCCGTATCCGTCTCCTGATTCCGGGTTCCATACCATGAAATCTTTAACATTCGAGATGTCTAAGCCAGCTTGTGTCTTTAAAGTCAATCCGTCCATGAATGTGATTTCAGCCCATCCACCACCTAATACACGGGTATTGGTCGTACGGTTTACGTTATTGTCTAATGCCCAGACGATATTCTGGATACCATTATCAATATAGGAAAGGTTGCTTCCGCGACCTAATGTCTTACGGTTTTCAGCGTCGATATTGTAACCAGTAGGATCATCCGGATTGAATACAGATACGTTTGGAAGCATACGAGTGCCGGCGAAACCTACGCCACCCAATGAATTCTCGTCATTCATGACACCATTAACCCGGGTACGGGTCATCTGGCCATTTAATCCGATGCGTAACCATTTTGTCGCTTGTTGTGTCAAATCTGCCTTTAAGCTCAAACGGTTTAAGTCATTGGCGCGAATGATACCTTCTTGTTCCGTGAAACCTAATGATACATAATATTGGCTTTTATCCGTACCACCACTGGCGGATAAGCTATGATTGTGCTGGAAACCTGTACGGAAAATATAATCATTCCAGTTTGTGTCCGGTCCGTTCGGATCGTAAACAGCCTGTCCTTTCATTCCCCAGTTCTCGTATTTCTCGTTAGCGATAGTCACGAAATCTTTCGCTCCCAGAAGATCATGCAATTTAGCTGCGCTGGCTGCGCTTACATAGCCATCGTAAGTTACTTGAGTACGTCCCTTGGAGCCTTTTTTAGTTGTGATCAATACAACTCCATTTGCCGCACGGGAGCCATAGATAGCTGTAGCCGCACCGTCTTTCAATATTTCAATGGATTCGATGTCATTCGGGTTAATATCAGACATCGCATTGTAAGAAGCGTAAGCCATTCCTAAGCCGGTTTTTCCATCGGCGTTATCACCGGTGGCGATCGGCATGCCATCTACGATAAATAACGGCTGAGAGTTTGAACTGATCGTACTCATACCACGGATCTTGAATTGAGGGCCGCTTCCCAATACGCCACTAGGAGTCGTAACCTGTACACCAGCGGCACGTCCGGCTAATTGAGTGTCGAAAGACGCTGTTGCCAAGTTGCTTAAGTCTTCACCTCCTACTTTAGATATGGCACTCGTCACATCCTTTTTTCTTTGAGTTCCGTAACCGACAACCACGACTTCATCCAAGTTCTGAGAGTCAGATTCCATCGTGACTTTAATGATTGGTTTTACTGCCACTTCCACAGATTTCATACCGATGTAGGAAACGATTAGCTTTTTCGCGTTAGAAGGAACATCCAAGGTGAACGCTCCGTTGTAATCCGTTACAGTACCGGTAGTAGTACCAGCTACTACGATAGAGGCTCCAATGATAGGTCCATCGTCTTCCGCCGAGATAACCGTACCGGTCACCTTCGTGGTCTGAGCCGTTGCGAACGCTATACTTGCAAACAAGCATAGTAATAGATAAGTCAACCTTTTCATAGACACATACTTTTTGTTTAATTTGTTAATAAATAGATCGTTGTAATCAATTGTTGCCACTTAGTCGATTGACTTAGTTTCCGAAGAACTTCATGAGGGTAAGGTACTTTGGTGTTACTTCCTAGCATTGATGCGGGATTGAGTTAAAAATAATTTGCATATTAATACTATATATTAATACTAGAATGTATTAAATTAACATATAACTTAAAATAATCCGTATTGACAAAGTTTCGTGTAAGTTTATTTTTATTGTCAATATGTTTGTTTATTGCAAATATATCTTTATATTTGCCGTACAGCCATTAAAATAAAATGCTTGCTGTAAATAGTATAATTAGACATAACAGATGTTTACATAGGTTGTATGTTCTATAATTTATTAAGATATTTATAATAATTAATAAATATTGAACGGAAAAGTGATTTAGTTCTTCGGAGACTAAGGTGTTTCATAAATACTATCTAATGTATTTAAATAAAAAAGAGTATCTAATTAAAGATACTCTTTAGATATATGTGAATAGAGTGACCTATTTTGATTTTTATAGGCTTTTCGGAGGATATAATGCGTCCCACCACTCCGGTTGATCTTTCAACCACTTAGCGAACCATGCGTAAATTGTGTTATTCCACAAGATACGTTTCTCATAATCCAGTATATGGTGGTTCTCTCCTTCTACCTGGACAAACGCTGTAGGCTTACCCAATAATTTTAATGCGGTAAACATCTGGATGCTCTCTCCAATCGGAACATTCGTGTCTGCGGTTCCATGTAAGAACAAGATCGGGGTATTGATCTTGTCTGCGTTAAACAGCGGACTTTGTAAAGTGTACATATCCCGGGCATTCCATGGATAACTGTTAGCGCTAGCCAACGAGCTGTATGAATATCCCCAGTAACCTTCTCCCCAATAGCTGGTGATGTCGCTGATTCCCGCATGAGACATGGCCGCTGCGAATATATCTGTTTTTGTTTGTAGGTATTGAGTCATGAAACCTCCGTATGAAGCCCCCATGCAACCGATTTTCTTCGTGTTGACAAAAGGATGCTCCTCACAGAACTTTTTCGTGCCTTCGATGATCTCGTCAGCGGTAAGTTTACCCCATGCGTTGACATGGCGTGCGGAGAACTCTTGGCCGAATCCAGTCGCTCCACTGGGCTGTATGATGTAGACGATGTACCCTAAGCCGGCGTATACATGCGAAGGATAACGGCTTTCCATCACCCGGGCCGTAGGGGTTGTTCCTCCGTAATAATTCACGATCATCGGATATTTCTTGGTCGCATCAAAATGAGGAGGGAGATAGAAGCGGCCGTAAATCGTATCCCCTTGGGCGGAAACGAAATTCCAATCTTGCACTTCTCCTAAAGTGACGTCTCTCAAGATCTCTTTGGAGAGATCGATCAAGCAGGAAGAGGCGTCGTTTTTCAAGTTATAGGTATAAAGCCTTTGGGAATTGGAAGCGCTTAATCCGAAATAAACCATTTCGAAAGCTTGATTGGCGATGGAGTAATCGGAGATGACATCTTCCTTGGCTTGAAGTTGCTTAATCTTTCCGTTGGACGGGTTTAGACTATACATGCGAACACGGTCCTTATCTTTCGCCATGATATAGATTTGTTTATCGAGGGCGTTCCACTCGTAGGAATCGACAGAGGGGTCAAAATCTTTCGTAAGCGGCTTTATACTTTTATCTGTTATATTGTATAGGAATAATTGCCCGTCGCTCGTATTCGATGTCTGTCCTTCTTTGATCTTTAATCCGATACCATCGAAAGCCTCTCCAGACGCGTCAACGAGTAATTGGGTGGCATCCGGGGAGAAAACGGCACGGCTTACGAATTTCTCACCTTTTATAAGGGTATCCACATGCATGGTTCGTAGATCCATCTTATATATATATGTACGTGAGAAAGGACGCTCCGTTAAATTCGGTTCCCTACGACTGAATAGCAGATAGTGGCCGTCTTGAGATACATCGTTGATGTAAGTAGAAGTATGTCCATAGGTGAGCCGTTGGAACAATCCGGTTCGCAGGTCATATTTATGGATAAACATACGGTTTCTCCATCCCGGTTGGCGATCATCCGGCACCAGTATCTCTTGGATCTCTTTTCGTTCTTGCGGTCCTTTCTCCCGTATGGAGAATAATAGATAGTCCTCGGTAGGCCCGAAGCTGAAAGAACCTTCAGGCAATTGGCAGGCAAGGATGTTCTCCTTTTTACTGGTAGGGTCTAAGGTCACCAATTCCGTGCCTTTCATCCCTTTCCTTGTGTAATAGGCCAGATTGCTTTTAGGCATCCAGCGTAAGCTCTGTCCGTTCTCAACCAATACGGAACCGGTAGCCTTGTCTAGTATCTGGGTAAATGAGGACTGCTTTCCGCCGGGATAGGTTTCTTGATAGGAGACGATAATGAATTTTCCATTCGGGGACAGGCTGGCGGATTGGATGCGTTTACCATCAAATACATCACTTAATGTATAACGTTTCTCCGGATTGACGGTCGCGGTTACCACCGCGTCTTTTTCCGGGTTGAATGAGGCTTTTAAGGCATTCTCTTTGTGGCTCTCAGATAAATATTTAATTACGATTTCATAGCGTCGCGGCTCCAAGGTCAACGAGGCTTCTCCTTGGGTTAGTTTTATGGGTTGTCCATCCACGTAGACTTCTGAAATCTCAGGGCCATTGATCCTTAAGGTGCCTTTTGTATAGCGGTCACTATTCAGGTAGAAGGAAACCAAATGTAGTGCGTAGGAAGAGGCCGAGGTTGGCAAGGTCAGCTCTCCGGAAGACGCCGCGTCAAGGGTTTGTCCGCTTTGGGAAAGGTTGCAGAAAGGAACGGTCGTGTTCAATAGTTCCTTGTCAGAGAATCTCTTACTGTTTACATCCAGGCTATCTGCCAAGAAGGGTTTCTTCACCTCGTAAGGGCCGGCATAATTATAATGTCGCACGACAACCTCATCCGCCCATAGTGAGCAACAGGAGCATAGGGCTGAAAGAATTAAGATGTTTTTGTTTATCATGATATTTGTTATTTAGTTTAAAATAAGAAAGCGAGATGGCGGGTATCTCTCAGCCATCTCGCTGTATCATTATCTTATAAGATTTCTATCTCATCTACGAACAAGAATGCGGGACTTCCGGCGCCACCGTGCCATTTTGGTAGTTTGCTGCTGTTGATGATAACCTCGACATAGCGGGCCTTTACCGGGGCGAAGGATATCTCTTGGGGATATAAACCGTCCTTGTCGTTTTGGGTTAGCTCCGGGATTTTCTTGGAAGCTACTTCCTTGAAATTCTTGCCATCGTCGGATACCTTTACGGTTACGGCGGAGGCTCCCATGATCCAGTCACCTTTCACCACATTCGTATTGAAAGATACCTTTTGGATTTCGGTTGGTTCCTTTAGATCGATCGTGGCGTCAAGGTCTTTTCCTTGGAAACCCAGCCAATGGCCGGTCTTGTAATTACTACCTCCACGTAAGCCGTCTACCAATACCTGTGCCCCGTTGAAAACGTATCCTTTGCTGGGTTGCTCTTTCAAGGTGATGGGCTTCATCGTCGCTTTATTGAAGAAGATATCTTCTGAGAAGATGCGGCTCGTACCGTTCGGACGGACAACGATCGCCTTGAATTCGCAATCTTGGTTGATCTGTACCGGGCCTTCATACTTGATGCTGGCGATCGTAGGATCGCTACCGTCTACCGTATAATAGATATCTCCTTCACCCAACTTCGTCAAGGCTATGTCGAGTGTTCCGTTCTCCGTATTGGTGGTCAGGGAGGCGTTAATATCGAAGATATGCTTTCCGTAATTATATCCCAAGCGATCGTAAAGTTGTGTCATGCGGGCCACACGGGGCAGGAACGTCTGATAATCTTTCTTGGACGGATCGCTCCACTGGATATCGGCTACGGCATCGATACGGGGCATGATCATGTATTCTACCTGTGAGAAGGTCGGGATATATTCCGTCCAGAGGTTGGCTTGCGCCCCGATCACGTACTTCTGGTCTTCAGGAGAGATACCGGCTGTCGGCTCAA
The DNA here is from genome assembly GCF_002272965.1 of Parabacteroides sp. AT13. Taxonomy (NCBI): domain Bacteria; kingdom Pseudomonadati; phylum Bacteroidota; class Bacteroidia; order Bacteroidales; family Tannerellaceae; genus Parabacteroides; species Parabacteroides sp. AT13. Next base: position 2,468,687 of record NZ_NQMH01000001.1, read on the forward strand.
AAGAATATACTTTCTCTAACGGCAAGTAACCACCGATAGCTTCGGGCTCAAGATCCGTATCCGCTGATTGATAGTAATCCAGATATACATATGTATTCGGTGTCATGACCACGTTATGCTTTTGCTTGGCGGCCTCGATACCTCCATCCATGCCTCTCCAGCTCATTACCGTGGCATTCGGGGCCAAGCCTCCTTCTAGGATCTCGTCCCAGCCGATGATATGGCGTCCTTTGCTCTCCACGAATTTCTCCATGCGGGAGATCACGTAGCTTTGCAAATATTCCTCGGCGGAATGCTTCTTATCTCCCTTGATACCTTCCGCCTTGATGCGAGCTTGGCATTTCGGGCATTTCTCCCAACGTACCTTCGGGCACTCATCACCACCTACATGGATATATTCGGACGGGAAAAGATCGATGACCTCGCTCAATACGTCTTCTAGGAATTGCATGGATTTCTCGTTTCCGGCGCAGATCACGTCGTCGGCTACTCCCCATTGGCCCCATACGTCATAAGGGCCCCCGGTGCATCCCAGTTCCGGGTAAGTAGCCAAGGCTGCCAATTGATGTCCCGGCATATCGATTTCCGGGATGATCGTGATATGGCGTTCAGCGGCATAGTTGATGACATCGCGAATCTGGTCTTGTGTATAGAAGCCCCCGTATTCCTTTCCGTCATATGTTCCGGAGTTATGGCCGATCACGGTTTCCTTGCGTTTAGATCCGATCTGTGTCAATTCCGGATATTTCTTGATCTCGATACGCCAACCTTGGTCATCGGACAGATGCCAGTGGAACGTATTTTGGTTGTGCAAGGCAAGGATATCGAGATACGTTTTTACCGAATCCACGGGGAAGAAATGGCGGCTGACATCCAGCATCATGCCTCTATAGGCAAAACGGGGATAGTCGTTGATGGTAGCTGCCGGTAATTCTACGTTCATCCCTTGGGCCGTGGCCGGGATCGATTTACGTAATGTCTGGATACCATAAAATACGCCGGCATCCGTACTTCCGGCGATCCGTATCCCGTTATCGCTAACGGTCAGTTGATATCCTTCCGGATTCTGGATGCTTTGGTCGATAACGAGGCTGATCCCCTTACCGGGCTGGCCGGTAGCGGTTGCTAATTCATAGCCCGTGATTTCCTTGATATAAGAAGCGAGGAACTCGGCGTTCTTCTTCATCTTATCATTGCCCTCCGGATAAAATATCTTCGTGGATGGACTTAGGACGAAAGGATTTCCGTTCGTCAATGTTACTTCTTGTGGCAAAGGCACTACTCCGTAATCTCCTTTTACGGCCTTACCACCGGAGCAAGCGATCATTCCCGTGCAAAATGTCAGGACGAGCGCTAGTTTGCTTAGGCTGTTCATGTGTTTAGAGTTTAGAATGTAAAACAATAATTGATTCAGTATCACCGCCCAAAGATAAATAGAATTAGCCGTTTTATCTAATGCTTTTACACTTTTGATGCGATAACCTTAGGGATTTTGTCTATATATATAGACTATTTATCAACTGGTGCATGATCGTCCACCAGCTGTTGCATGATCATCCAACAGTTGGTGGACGATCATGCAACGGCTGGTGGATAATGAATACTTCTATAAGAAATGTCTAAGGAATATGGAAGAAACACCTAAGGTCTAAAGGGAAAAGGGCTAGGGACTAAGGGAAAAGAAACGTCTTCTTGAGAGGTATTTCCTTGTCTTTCTTATAATATGTATTCACACGTTTTACGGTTGTGCAGCGGATGTAAGCGTCATGGCAGTAGATGAGCGCTTGCCCTTTTCGGGAGGCTTCAGCAAGTATGCGCAGTTTCTCGTTGTATGACGTGATCGGATACGTATCGTAAGCCGAGATCCATTCCGGAGATACGCTGGCTACAAGGGGGATAACATCCCCGGCAAAGACAAAAGTCCGGTCCTCCGTATGGATATAGGGAACAATTTGTCCCGGAGTGTGCCCATCGTACAGGCGTAGCTCTATAGTGGGGCAAATCGATGTGTCGGCATCTAGCAGCCGTAAGGAATTAGCGTCTGCGACGGCTTGCATATTCTCGATGAAATAGGAATCTCTCTCCAAGGCGTTCGGATGAAGGAAATTCTCCCATTGCTTGCGGCTAACCCAGTGGTTCGCATTTGGGAATGAGAGAAATAAATGTCCGGTAGATTCATCCTTTTGCGTGGTATAACCGCAATGATCGAAATGGAGATGAGTGAGGACAACATCCGTGATTTCCTCCGGTTGAATTCCCCGGTTTCGTAGTTCCGTGCCGAGGTCTATCAAGTTGAAGAAGCGGTAATAACTTAGTTGTTTTAAGTGTTTATTTCCCGCTCCGTTATCTACTAGGACGATGCGTCCGTCATCTGTTTTTATGACAAGGCTACGCATGGCTAGCACGCAACCATTTGTCTCGTCGCTCGGATAGCGACGGCTCCAAGCGCTTTTAGGAATGGCCCCGAACATGGCGCCTCCGTCGGCGTAGAAGTAGCCGGTATCGATGATTTGTAGTTTCATGGTTTCTGCATTCTTTCTTTGGGGGAGTAAAGGTATGGTTTTTATCATACTCAATAGTATAATAAATGTAAAAATGACTGGTTTAAACGTTGGTTTAGACTAGTCATTTTGATGGATGGGGATAGTGCATTTGACACAATTTTAATATTGGATGTAATGTATTGATTATAAGTCTTATTACTAATAGGATCGAAAAATGATTTAAATGAATGTTGCTTAATTTAAATTAATGGTTAACTTCGCGGACGACTAGTCTAAACGAACGTTTTAGCTAGTCATTTTTATTAGGGACTGCGCTCAGAGATAGCAGAAAGTAGGTTTTTGGTGTTTGAATATTGTTAATCTCAATTAATTATAACCATTTAATAATAAAGATGGAAAAATGTAGTAAGAAGAGCAAGCAATTGTGTTTAAGCTTGTTCAAACCAAGTGTTATGATGCTTACCACGGGATTCCTATGTATGGCCTCCTTTCAAGGATTGGCGGCTGTGGAACCCTCGCACAACTACGGACCGAATGTTGAATCGGTCATGCAAAATGGTAAGACTGTTACGGTTAAGGTTTCAGATTCAATGGGTGAGTTGATCGGCGCGAACGTGTTGGTCAAGGGAACTACTATCGGTAACGTAACCGACATGAACGGCTCGGTTACGTTGCAAGATGTGCCCGCAAACGCTGTTTTGGAAATCTCTTATATCGGTTACACGACCAAGGAAGTCCCGGTTGGCAGTCAAAGTGTTATAAATGTTACGTTGTCGGAAGATTCCCAGGCTCTTGAAGAGGTCGTGGTCGTAGGTTACGGTACGATGGAGAAGAAGCAAGTGACCAGCTCCGTTACCTCATTGTCTGCCGGCGATATGATGAAGGGTGTGGGTGGTGCCGATATCACCAGCTCTTTGCAAGGTAAGATCAGCGGTTTGATCTTGCAAAATAATGGTAGTGCCAATGGTACGACCACGATCCAGTTGCGTGGTTTGACCTCTATCAACTCTGGTAAGGCTCCATTGATCGTTGTCGATGGTTTTCCGGGAGGTGATATTCGTGCCTTGAACCAAGACGATATCAAATCTATCGATGTGCTGAAAGATGCTTCCGCTGGTGCGATCTATGGTACACGTGCTGCTTCGGGTGTGATCTTGATCACAACGAAGAGTGGTTCTAACACGAATGGTAAAGTAAAATTGAATTATAGTACTGAGCTTTCGAAGAAACAAAACTATGGCCGTCCAGATATGATGACCGCCGATGAGTATCGTAATCGTACGGACGTGAATATCATTGATTACGGGCAGAACGCTGATTGGTGGGACGCTCTTTTGCAGAAGGATAACTTCTCGCAAAAACATCACCTCTCTTTGGAGCTAGGTACCGAGAACGCACAAGTGTACACCTCTTTCTTCTATGAGACCAACGAAGGCATCACGATTAAGGATAACCGTAAGGACTATGGTGGACGCTTGAATGCAAACTTTAAGCTGTTCGATGGTTGGTTAGAGATCCGTCCGATCGTGGATTATCGTCAGACTGCTCGTACTTCCGATGGATCGGATGAGGATAAGAAGGCAAACTTCAAGCAGGCGTTGTATAATAACCCGACTCGTTCCCCATTTGACCCGGAAAGCCCGAGCGGATATAACGTATGGACCGGAGAAACTTTGGACTACAATATCGTAGCGGATCGTATGCTTTCCGACTACGAGGGCTTGGATAAATGGTTTAAGCCTGAGGTGACGATGAAATTGAACATCAAGCCGATTGAAGGTTTGAGCTATTCTCAGACATTGGGTTACGAGAACCGTCAGTGGGAGTTGCACCAGTTCCGTTCTCGCTATCACCGAGAGGAGGTGACAAACAACCGCGGTGGTTGGGCGAAATTGGAATTCTCGAAGACCGAACATCTTACTTCTGAGGGTTACTTCACTTACCTGAAAGAATTTAAGGGAGGTCATAGCTTAAATGCCGTTGCCGGTTACTCTTATTTCGAGAAGAATGGAGAGAATTTCAATGCGGAGAACTATGATTTCGGTGTAGAAGGCCTGAAGTATTGGGACTTGGAATCCGGATCTTATTTGACCGACGGTAAGGCAAAGATGGGATCTAAAAAAGATATTACGGAACGTTTGTTCGCTCTTTATGCCCGTGCCAATTATTCATATAATGATAAATATATGGTAACGGCTACGATCCGCCATGAGGGTTCCTCGAAGTTTGCCGCAGAGAACCGTTGGGGTAATTTCTGGGCGTTGTCTGGAGGTTGGCGTGTATCTGGTGAGGAATTCATGAAAGAGTTTGATTGGGTAAATGACTTGAAGATCCGTTTCGGTTATGGTGTGACCGGTAATAACGACTTCGATGCTTCCTATATGGCTAATACGTTAAGTCGCGACCAATATTGGATGCTTCCGAGTGGTAGCTGGGCGTTTGTTTATGGACCGAGCTCTAACGTGAACCCTTATTTGGGATGGGAAGAGAAGAAAGAGTGGAATATCGGTGTGGATTACTCATTCTTTGGCAACCGTATGTATGGTAAGTTCGATTACTATCGTCGTAAAATCGATGGCATGATCTACGAGGTGAATGTTCCACAGCCACCGTATCCAAATGGCAAACAATGGCAGAACATTGGCGAGATGGAGAGTAAAGGATGGGAGTTCGAGGTTGGTGGTGACATCATCCAGAATAAGGACTTCACTTGGACTTCCAGCTTGAATATGAGCCATAACTCAGGTAAGATCCTTACGATGTATGGTAACAATTCACGTATGGATGGTAACGCTATGGATGAACCGGGATGGCCGGGCGATGCCTCTCGTATTGAAGAGGGGGCAGAGATCGGTGCGTTCCATATGTGGAAATTCGCTGGATTCGACGATAAAGGAGACTTCCTTTTGTACAATAAGGATGGTGAGGTTATACCTGCTTCCCAAAAGAGTGTAGACGACAAACAATATATCGGTAATTATCTACCTAAGGTGATGATGGGATGGAACAATACCTTTACCTATAAGAATTTTGACTTGGGTATTAATATGCGTAGTTGGATAGGTTTCGATGTCTTGAATACTTATCCGATGTACTTGGGTATCCAGGGACAGAGTGGTGCCGGCCAGTGGAATCTTTGGAAACCGGCGCTTGACGATCCGAAGTATAAGGACATTCGCGGCGTGAAGCAGCTTTGTGACTACTTCTTGGAGGATGGCTCGTTCTTGAAAATTGATGCGATTACGTTAGGTTATACATTGGCGTTGAGTAAGTATACAAAATGGGCAGAGCGCCTGCGTGTATATGGAACTGTCGGCAATGTAGCGACTATTACAGGATATAGCGGACATAATCCGGAAGTGAATATTACCGGTTGGGAAGGCGGTGTCGATAAGGTTTGGAACTGTGATCCGATAGTTCGCACCTATACGTTAGGTATTCAAGTAACATTCTAAAAAGGTAAGAAGAAAATGAAAATTAGCAAGATAACAAATTGGTTGGTAGCCGGAGCTGCTTGCTTGCTGCTGGGTACCTCTTGTGACGTGGATCCTACGTTCTATTCGCAGGTTGTTCCCGACACGTATTATACGAATGCAGACGCGGTTTGGTCGCGTTTTAATCGTCCTTTTACGCATTGGCGTTGGTGGGTAGCTCATAACGACGCTCGTGTGCGCTTGATGGAAGTGGGAACTGATGCTATGTGTGTGCCTACTCGTGGTAATGACTGGTTTGATGGCGCCGTTTATCAGAACATGCATCATCATCATTTTATGGATGATATGAGCCCGATGAAGGATGGATGGGACTTGACGACGATGGGTGTGGCTCAGTCGTGGAGTGCCTTGGAGGATTTGGAGAATATTGATTTCGTATCGGTGGGTTTGACTGAGGAGGATCGTGTATCAATGATTAATCAGTTGAACGTATTGGCTGCCTCTTTTTATTTGGATGGTTTGGACATGTTTGGTGGTATGCCTCTTTACACATCTACGAAGGAGGATGTGAAGGCTCGTGCTACAGATGTGGAGACTTTCCATTTTATCGACTCCTTGTTGGATGTATCTATGCCGAATCTTCCGTTGAAGGAGACCTTGGGAGCACCCGAGACGAACGTTATCCATCGTGCTGTGGCTGCGGCTTTGAAGGTTCGTTTGTATTTCAACGCTGAATCGTATATCAATAAACCGATGTATGAGGAGGCCGCTAAGATTTGTCAGGATATTATCGATGGAAAGTATGGTCAGTATAAATTGGCCAACCATTTCACCGAGATCTTTGGTTGGGGTAATGAGACTTGCTCGGAGATTATCTGGACAGTACCTTCCGAGAATGCCAAAGGTGAGACGGATGGTGGTTTGACTGCCTTCACTCTTCCTTATAATTTCAAGGATTTCTTAGGGGGCTTGCAGGATGCTAGTGGTAATAATGGGCTTTGCCTATGCCCTAGTCGCGATCCGGAGGGTAACTTGTATAAGTTTAACGTAGGTAATCCATACGAGACATTCAACGACAAGGATATCCGTAAGCAGCAGTATGTATATGAGGGTGGTCGCAAATACCGTGGTATGTTTATCGTTGGTGAGTTGCAAAACCCGGATTTCCCCGAGTATAAATGTCTGGGTGCCCGCGAGTATGCCGGCAAGGTCTTGAATGTCGTAGACCAGATCGCTCATATCAGCCAGGTGGGCAATACGGTAGCCAGTCTTAAGGATCTGACTTCTACGATTGCCGATGCAGAGGAGAACTCAGGCGTGCGTGTTCTTAAATTTAGTCCTCTGCCTAATCAAGATGAGTTCAAGGAACGTTTCAACCCAGATTGTCCTGTAATTCGTCTGACAGAGATCTATTATACTTTGGCGGAATGTAAGATGCGTTTGGGCGATAAGAATGGTGCGGCCGATATCATCAACTCCATCCGTAAGCGTAACTTCGAGGGTGGAAACGACCCGGATCCTGTTACCGCTGCCAATTTGGATAAATACCGTATGCTGAAGGAATGGATGCAAGAGTTCTTGCGCGAGGCCCGTCGTCGTACGGACTTGATCCGTTGGGACGCATATGTGACAGAGGATTGGTGGGATCATAAGGCTACGAACGATGAGAAATACAATCGTTATCCATTGCATCAATTGTCATTGGGTGCGAACCCGTTGTTGGAACAGAACCCGGGATATTAATAAGTTAAACTTAATATAAAAAAGGAGGTATGTTGCAGAGGCATACCTCCTTTTTCTGATATGGCGTGGAAAACGCAGTAGTACTTACTTGACTGGAGAATATATACTTCATCGGGCAAATAAGTATATATTCGTAGACGAAGTAAGTACTACTGCGTTTTCCGGCATATAATTTTGATTGATTTATAACGTGATGAAACAACAATTAATTAGCTTGTTTTTTTGCGGTGTATTATTATTGCAAGGGTGTACCGAAAAGAAAAATGAGGCACAACTAGAGAAGACTCTATCTGTCTATCAAGTAGATTTGAAGTCGGAATCACCCAAAGAAAGTATTGATAGATTTCTGGCCGGTATGGAGATCCGGTTGTTACCTTTGGAGTCGGGAGACAGTATCCTGTTTAAAGGCTCCGCCTCTACCATCCATTTGGCAGATGATGATATATTCCTTTTAGATGCTTCTCAGCGTGTGATTTTCCGTTTCGGCAGGGATGGTAAGTTCAAGAACAAGATCTTTCGGAACGGGCAAGGCCCGGAGGAATATAACGTGCTATTCAATATGGCTTTGTTTGACAATAAGGTTTATGCTTTGGATAATACGAAGATCCAGCTGTATGACTATGAGGGTAATTATCTCAAAACTGTTCCCCTGAAAAATGATGGTCGTCAGGTAGCTGTCGCTAAAGATGGCACGATAGCTGTCGCTTCCAATTATATCCAGCCTTATCAGCTAACCCTATATCGTCCGGATGGTACGATCTCCGAATATTTACCTAGCGATAAGAACTTATTGAAACAGCAAATCTCTCAGTCCACCTATCATTCGTTGAAGAGATATGGCGATCGGATCTTGTTGACAAATTATTTTGATCCATCCATCTATCAGCTGGAAGATACCGTGTCTGCCTTCGCCACGCTTGACTTCAAAGGCATGAATATCCCCTCCAATATGTTTAGTGGTACGGATGAGGAGATCGCCAACCGGTTCCGTGAATACCGCGAGGGAGATAAGGCCATTCTCTCATTCGATCGCTTGACCGTTACGGACGACTGGGTTGTGTTTGCGCCTTCTTTGATCTGGGATCCATGTGTGGTTTATTATAACCGTAAGTCGGATACTTATCTTCTGAATAAGAACTGGGGGCAACCTTACGATTTGTTCTTCGGAGGCTACAGGGCACCGGACGGATATGATGAGAAGAGCCGGGAGTTTTACCAACTGGTCAATGCCGTAGAGCTGAAAGAGGTCGTAGGGGAAATCGCCAAAGCGGCCCCGAATTATCAAGATACCTATCCGTTTTTGAAGGGTGTGGATGTATCCCAAATAGATGATAATACGAATGATTGGATTGTATTCTTTAAGTTACGGTCTTAGAGGATATATAACTTGTATGGGAGAATATGACCGATCTCTGTATTATCTTCAACGATGTGATCTGCTATTAGTTCTTATTCAAAATGGGAGGAATTGCGTTTGATCAAGCGTTTTTTCCTGCCAGTCAAGCGTATTGTCAAGGAAAGTTTTTGAGATCATATGTTCTTATCTTGTTCCGATAAAAAGGAATGTCTATCTTTGTTCATGGTAAGTATATCTAAACGATCATCGTTATGAGTCAGACAATTTATCCTATCGGCATACAGAACTTCGAGAAGATCCGTAAAGACGGTTATCTCTATATTGATAAGACAGCTTTGATTTATCAGTTGGTTAAGACCGGAAGTTACTATTTCTTGAGTCGTCCGCGGCGTTTCGGCAAGAGTCTCTTGCTATCTACGTTGGAGGCCTATTTCCAAGGAAAGAGGGAGCTGTTCGAGGGGTTGGCGATGGAACGGTTGGAGAAAGACTGGGAGGTATATCCGGTCTTGCATCTGGATCTGAATACTCGTTATTATAAAGACACTGCCGCGCTGACTAGTATCTTGAATGAATTCTTGGAGAAATGGGAGGCTCTGTATGGAACGGAGAAACAGGGACGTGCCTTGGAGGAGCGTTTTAGCTATGTGATAGAACAGGCTTACCGCCAGACCGGGCATCGCGTGGTGATATTGATTGACGAGTATGACAAGCCCTTATTGCAGAACCTGCACGATGAGGATATGCAGGATCAGTTGCGGAACATGTTGAAGCCTTTTTACGGCGTGTTGAAGACGATGGATGGAGCCATCCGTTTCGCCTTGCTGACTGGGGTGACGAAGTTTGGAAAGGTAAGCGTGTTTAGCGATTTGAATAACCTCATGGACATATCGATGGACGATCGTTACGTGGAGATATGTGGCATCACGGAGAAAGAGATACATACTTGTCTGGAAGATGAGGTGAGGGAACTGGCCGGAGCGCAAGATATGACCTACGAGGAGACCTGCCTGAGACTCAAAGAATGCTATGATGGATACCATTTCGTGGAGAATTCCATCGGTATGTATAATCCTTTCAGCCTGCTGAATACGTTCGCTCGCCGGAAATTCGGCGATTATTGGTTCGAGACCGGTAGGCCCTCTTACCTTGTTGAATTACTCAAGCATACCCATTACGACCTTTATGAGATGGCGAACACGGAGACCGATGTGGATGTGTTGAACAGTATTGACTCTGCCTCGATAAATCCCGTCCCCGTGATCTACCAGAGTGGCTACTTGACGATCAAGGATTACGATCCTGAATTTGGTATCTACCGGCTAGGTTTCCCGAACCGGGAAGTGGAAGAGGGTTTCGTGAAATATCTCCTTCCATTTTACACGAGTGTTAGTGCGCCCAAGACCCCTTTCGAGATCGGGCAATTCGTACGAGAGATACGCTCCGGTGATTACGATGCGTTCTTCCGCCGCTTGCAAAGCTTCTTCGCTGATACACCCTATGAGGTGATCGCCGGTCAGAAGCCGGAGCGTGATACGGAGTTGCATTACCGGAACGTGCTTTTTATCGTATTTAAGTTGGTTGGACTTTATACGCAGGTGGAATATCATACCTCACAAGGGCGTATTGATCTCGTTTTAAAGACCGATCGCTATATCTACGTGATGGAATTCAAGCTGAACGGCACCGCCGAGGAGGCGTTGCGCCAGATTGAGGAGAGACAGTATGCGCTTCCCTTTGCGAGTGATCCGCGGCAAGTTTTTAAGATCGGCGTGAACTTCTCCTCTGTGACCCGTAACATCGAGCGATGGTTGGTGGAATAATAATCTATTAAGTATATGAACTGGAAACAAACGCTTTTCTGGTCTTTTTCGGCAGCTGCTATTTTTTATTATTTCCTGCTTTTTGGCGTGTTTGTGTTTGTCGGTCAGGAGGAGATGCAATTGTTTATACCTGAGTGGTGGTATATCCGGGAGTTCCTTTTTCAGCCGGGAGGATTTTGCGCTGTCGCCGGGCAATGGATCATTCAATACTACCGGCAGCCTATGTCGGCGGTGGTTTTCCATACGGTTTTACTCGTTGGTTGCGGATTTATGGTCTATAGGATCTTGCGTTGTTTTTCTGACAAGACCTACCTGCTGTTCCTTTCTTTATTGCCGGTCCTGTATCTGGTTAAGATGAGTATTCATGGGGAGTATTTGGTGGACGGGACGGTTGGCGTGGTTTTGATGCTTTTAGCTTTGTCGGTCTCGCTAAAGGTGCGGAGGGCGGGTTCTATTGCCGGATACGGAATTGCCTCTACACTTTTTTTATGTGGGCTGACCGGGTTTCTATCTGTCTGTTACGCTTTCTTATATACGCTGTTAGCCTTACTCCGCTACAAAACGTCGCGGCAAAGATTGGCCGCCTCTGCCTGCTTGATCCCAGCGCTTTTTATCTATTTGTTTAGCGGATGGTTAGGGATTCCTGTACCTTTGTCTGATGGATGGATGCCGGAAGCCTATCTGGAGATACAGCGATTACCTCATTATTATATGTATCGTGTATGGACTTTCTTTACCCTTTCGATTGTCGGTGTTGCTTTATTCGCTCGCTTTGTTCCGGTGATTGGCGAGAAGAGTAAATGGATGGATCGGGTAGCCCTTGTTGTTTGTCTGATCACGGTGCTGGTATCCATACGGTTTTGCCTGCCGGAACCTTGGCATGCGCAACGCATGATGCTTGACGAGCTCTCTTTCTTAGCCCGGGAGAGGCAATGGGACGCTATTATTGATAAGTACCGGGGAAAGCAGATCTATAATTATGTTAGCTTAAACTATTTGAATATGTCGTTGGCCCATAAGGGAGAATTGGCCGACCGGATGTTTACTTTCGATCAGAAAGGAACGAAAAGCTTATGTGCCGATTGGAATCAGACCTTTTACATGGATCGTTTATTGAGCGATGTTCATTTTCTTGTTGGCGATGTCTCTTTGTCTGAAAGTTTTGCGATGGACGGATTTACGCAAGCCAAACGTAAAGGGAGTGCCCGCATGTTGCAACGTTTCGTGCAAGTTTGTCTGATTAGGGGTGAGGTGGCGCTGGCCAAGAAATATTTGGACTTGCTTGCCGCTATGCCATTCTATAAAGATTGGGCTTGCCGTTATGCTACCTATCTGGTACATCCGGAATTAATGGATAAAGATCCGGAGTTGAGTGACAAATATATGCCTGTTGAGAAAAGGGATCGACTGAGTTTGTCCGTACCTGTCGATTCCTTATGGAGTGGATACAATCTTCCGGATCATCGGATCAGTTGGGAATACCGGGGATGTTATTATTTGTTGGGTAAGAAGCTGGATGCATTTGGCCGATTCTTGGAAGAAACACCTTTCATGAAGGGGGAACCGATACCCCGGCATTTCCAAGAAGCCGGATTGTTGTTGGCGGACAAAGACAGTATATCGCTTTCCTCCTATTCCATACAGCCGGAGATCGTGGACCGATACCGGGAATTCAAGCAGGTTTTGGGACGATCTGCCAACCAAGTGGATGTGTCCTCGATATATCGACAATTTGGAGATACCTATTGGTATTATTTCTATTTCAAGATCTTTAAAGGAGAAGAACAATGAAGCGATTATCTATCTGTTGGATTATAGGTTGTCTTTTGGAACTTGTAGCTTGTAGGCCGGAAGTTCCTACGCAAGCGGAACAAGGAGAAACTGACGTGTTTCCGGATTACAGGGAAGTTACTGTACCGGTCAATATGGCCCCTCCCAATTTCAAGTTGGTTGATCAACAGCTACAGGGGATAATTCGGTTGAAAACTATGAATGGGGAGTTGATAATCGCAGCCGATCATGGTGTTTTCAACCTGCCGGAAACGGATTGGAAGGTCTTATCGCAGGACGCACAAGGAAAACAAATAGATGTGACGGTTTATTTTCGAGAACCTCAAAGTGATTGGAAACAAATGAGTTTCCCTATCTATGTGTCAAGAGATTCCGTTGACGCTTATTTGGTGTATCGCCGTATTTTTCCCGGATATCGGATGTGGAACGAGATGGGGATTTATCAACGATGTGTTGAAAACTATGTTGAAAAGTCTATTCTTGATAACCAATCGACAAATAATAGTTGTATGAACTGCCATGCCTTTTGTGAGCGACAAGGGGAACAAATGCTTTTTCATCAGCGGGGTTCTCATAATGGGACTTACTTGATTGATCATCGGCAGGTAAAGAAGATTGCGTTGGAACGGGACGGTAAGCCGGCTTCGTTCGTTTATCCGTATTGGCATCCATCCGGCCGGTATGTTGCTTTTTCTACCAATGAGACCCACCAGGACTTCCATCTTTCCGATGAGAATCGGATTGAGGTATATGACGTGGAATCGGACGTGCTGATCTATGACACGGAGAAGGAGAGGGTATTCAGTTCGCCATTATTGGCTTCTATGGCGTGTTATGAGACTTTTCCCACTTTTACTCCGGATGGCAACTATCTGCTGTTCTGTTCGGCGGATTCTGTCTGTATGCCAGAAAATTATCGGGATGTCCGGTATAACCTGTTACGAGTCGCTTTTGATCCGAAAGACGGTTCGATTGGAACCCAAGTGGATACCTTATATAATGCGAGAGAAGCGGGCCGGAGTGTTAAGTTCCCGAGAGTCTCCCCGGATGGGAAGCGGCTACTTTATACGGTGTCCGATTATGGCAATTTCTCTATTTGGCATAAGGATGCGGATTTGCATATGCTGGATCTGTCTACCGGGGCAATCGATTCTTTGCCGGAAGTGAATAGCCCGGATGTAGAGAGCTATCATTCTTGGAGCGGCAATAGTCGTTGGTTTGTCTTTTCCAGCCGGCGGGGCGATGGGCTTTTCACACGTCCGTATTTGGTGCATGTGGATGAGCGGGGGCAGTGCGGCAAGCCCTTCTTGTTACCGCAAGCGTCTCCGGATTATTATGAGCGTTCCCTGTTCTCTTTTAATGTCCCGGAATTTATACGGACTCCGGTTCTAATCTCGAAGGAAAGGCTGGTCGAGGCCTCGGGAAAAGAAGAGGTCACGACCATTAAACGTATCGAGGGCATCTAATTTTTCGCTTCTTTGTGCCGAAGGTATTTATAAAAGTCGTACTTTTGCGCTAAAATCAAAACGATGCGAAAAGTTCATTTGATCTCCGTAACCGAACCTTTGGTTTTAGATCTAGCCCTAGCACTTCGAGAAAAAGGATATGAGGTAAGCGCTTCCGGTTGTGGTCTGACTGAAGAGATGATAGGAAGACTTCATAACGCAGGCTGTACCTGTTATGGGGATGGGTGGTTTCCGGAGAAATTAATAAAAGATATTCACTCGGTGGTTTTGGGTGCTAAAGTAAAGCAAGATAACCCGGAATTATTGCGTGCGAAGGAATTGGGGATGTTAATCCAATCCATTCCGGAATTTATATTTCAACGGACTCGGTCGAAAACTCGGGTTGTTGTGGCGGGTAGTCGTGGAAAGAAGACAATTATTTCCATGATGGTCTGTGCGTTGCGCCGGCAAAAGTTGGCGTTCGACTATGCGTTGACTAGCAAGGTGGACTCGCTTCCGAATCGGATACATTTGAGTTATGAGGCACGTATCGCTTTGATCGAAGGAGATGAGCATATCACCTCTGCCTTGGACAAGCGTTTCCAATTGGAATTCTATCGTCCGCATATCGCCATCCTGACGAATTTATCTTGGTCTACCGAGACGGATCATGCGACTCCGGAGGCCTATTTATCCACTTATCAATCTTTCTCCGTTTCTATTGAGCGGGAAGGGAAATTGATTTATTTTGGAGGTGATGATACTGTCAGTCAGTTGGCAGGGGACGTCCGGAGCGATATCACCGCTATCCCTTTTGAGGAACATCCGGTCGTGGAGAAAGACGGGCAGACTTTTCTGCATACTCGCTACGGAGACTATCCGGTGCGGATTCCCAATCGCTATTTCTTGATCAATCTGAATGCGGCACGTTTGGCTTGCCGGCAGTTAGGCGTTAAAGACGCGGATTTTTATCAAGCGTTATCGGAATATAGTTTATCTTTGCCGATATGATAATAGCTAGACAAAAAAGAAAAGAGAATATCGCTGAATATCTGCTTTATATGTGGCAGGTTGAGGACTTGATCCGGGCGAATAAGTTCGATATGGATTCGATCAACCGCACGGTGATCGCCCATTACGACCAGCCCGAGGAGGTGAAGAAGGAAATCGCTCAATGGTATGAGGAATTGATCGAGATGATGCGTAGCGAAGGGGTGATGGAGAAAGGTCACATCCAATTGAACAAGAATGTGATTATTACTTTGACCGATTTGCATCTTCGTCTTTTGAAATCTCCGAAAGAGATGGTTTATAGCGCAGCTTATTATAAGACGCTTCCTTATATCGTACAGCTCCGGGCTAAATCGGGTGGAGAGGATCTGCCGGAGCTAGAAACTTGTTTCGCCGCCGTATATGGCTATCTGCTTTTGCGTATGCAAGGGAAAGAGGTGAGTGCGGAGACGTTAGAGGGTATTAAACAAATCAGTTCCTTCTTGGCGTTGCTCGCCGAGAAATATCGGGAAGATATGAAAGGGGAACTTAAACTAGAGGATTAATAATAGATATAGACATGAAGACAGTTTTGGTAACCGGAGCGAACGGTCAATTGGGAAATTCTATCCACGCTCGTATCAGCCAGTATCCCGGCTATAATTTTCTTTTTACGGATATAGATACGTTGGATATTTGCGACAAGGAGGCCGTCCGGAAATATGTCTTGGAAAATGATGTTCAATATGTCATGAATTGCGCCGCTTATACGGCGGTGGATAAAGCGGAGGAGCATGAGGATCTGTGTATGCGCATCAACCGGGATGCGGTACGGAACTTAGGTGAGGCCGCTCATGCCGTGGGTGCGAAGGTGATTCATGTATCTACCGATTATGTGTTCGATGGAACGAGTTGCCGTCCTTATCTGGAAAGCGATGCGACTTGTCCTGTTTCCGTATATGGACGTACGAAACTGGCGGGAGAGCAGGCCTTGATGGAGGTGTGTCCGGATTCCGTGATTATCCGTACGGCTTGGTTGTATTCCGAGTATGGAAACAATTTTATGAAGACGGTATTGCGTTTGGGAAAGGAGCGGGATGAGTTGCGTTTCATATTCGACCAAGTGGGTACGCCTACTTATGCCGGAGATTTAGCGGTCGCTATGCTTGCCGTGCTGGAACGTGCCGAGGCGGGTAAATTTATACCGGGTATCTATCATTTCTCGGACGAGGGGGTGTGTAGCTGGTATGATTTTACGGTAAAGATCTTGCAAATAGCAGGTATGAATAACCGGGTGATACCCATAGAGACCAAGGATTATCCGACACCGGCCAGCCGGCCGCATTATAGCGTATTGAATAAAGGTAAGATAAAAAGCACGTACGGACTGACGATTCCCCATTGGGAGACTAGCTTGGCCTACTGCATGAATAACAAAGTGTAACTGATAACAATATATACATATAAAATAGAATGAGCCAGTATTCAGAAGAGATTGAAAGAAGAAGAACGTTTGCCATAATCAGCCACCCGGATGCCGGTAAGACTACGCTTACCGAGAAATTATTGTTATTTGGTGGCGCTATCCATGTAGCGGGAGCGGTGAAGTCTAATAAAATCAAGAAGACTGCCACGTCCGACTGGATGGAGATTGAGAAGCAACGCGGTATCTCCGTAGCTACCTCCGTAATGGCTTTTGATTATTCCGATCATAAGATTAATATCTTGGATACACCGGGCCACCAAGATTTCGCCGAGGATACGTTCCGTACCTTGACGGCGGTGGATAGCGTTATTATCGTGATCGATATCGCTAAGGGAGTAGAGGCGCAGACTCGTAAGTTGATGGAGGTTTGCCGTATGCGTAAGACTCCGGTGATCGTTTTTGTCAACAAGATGGACCGTGATGGTAAAGATCCTTTTGATTTGCTGGATGAGATAGAAGAAGAATTACAGATAAAGGTACGCCCATTGAGTTGGCCGATCGATATGGGACAACGTTTCCGGGGCGTATACAATATTTTCGAGCAGAAACTGAACCTATATACCCCGAGTAAGCAATATGTGACGGAGAATGTGGAATTCAAGGATATCACGAGTCCGGATCTCGAGACTTATATTGATCCTACGCAAGCCGCAAAGCTTCGTGAGGATATAGAGTTGATAGAGGGGGTTTATCCCGAATTTGATGTGAATACGTATTTGGATGGGGATATCGCTCCGGTATTCTTTGGCTCCGCTCTGAATAACTTCGGTGTGAAAGAGCTATTGGATTGCTTTATCCGTATCGCTCCCTCGCCACGTCCGATCCATGCGGTAGAGCGTGTGGTAGACCCGAATGAGGATAATTTCACCGGCTTTATTTTCAAGATCCATGCGAATATGGACCCGAACCATCGCAGTTGTATCGCTTTTGTGAAGATTTGTTCCGGTCGTTTTGAGCGTAACGCGAACTATAAGCATGTACGTTTCGGTAAGATGATGCGTTTCAGTAGCCCGACGGCTTTCATGGCTCAGAAGAAAGAAGTGGTGGATGAGGCGTTCGCGGGTGATATTATCGGTTTGCCGGATACCGGGAACTTTAAGATAGGGGATACGTTGACTTCCGGAGAGGAATTGCATTTCAAGGGATTGCCGAGCTTCTCGCCCGAGATGTTCAAATATATAGAGAACGCCGATCCGATGAAGGCAAAGCAATTGAACAAGGGTATTGAGCAATTGATGGACGAGGGTGTCGCCCAGTTGTTTACCAATCAATTCAATGGCCGGAAGATTATCGGTACGGTGGGACAATTGCAGTTTGAGGTTATTCAATACCGTCTGTTGCATGAGTATGCCGCTCAATGTAAATGGGAGCCGATCAGCCTATACAAGGCTTGCTGGATCGAGAGTGATAACAAACAGGCATTGGAAAATTTCAAGAAACGTAAGGCGCAATATATGGCGTTGGATAAGGAAGGCCGTGATGTTTATTTAGCGGATTCCAGCTATGTATTGATGATGGCCCAACAGGATTTTCCGGATATTAAGTTCCATTTTACATCAGAGTTCTAATATGAAAAGTCAATTCTCCATTCTTTGTTTACTTGTTAATATCTTGTTGATAAGTTGTGAACAGGCTCCCCAATACTATGAGGTATCTGGAAGGCTTCATACACCTTATCATATTAAGTTTGAGCATACTAAACCATTGGATAAGGAGATTGACGAGCAGTTGAAATATTTCTACCACCTGTTTAATGCTTTTGATTCTACTTCGGTAATCAGTCAGGTAAACCAGAACCGTGACATACGGGTAGATACGCTCTTCCAAAAAGTCTTTAAGAAGGCGCTTGAAGTGTCTACTGAGACAAATGGGGCCTACGACGTGACTTGCGCCCCGTTGATCAACCTTTGGGGGTTTGGCTTCAGCCGGAAGGATAGCGTAACCCCTGCCCATATCGACAGTGTCCGTCAGTTTATCGGTTTTCAGAAAGTGCGTTTAGAAGGGGATCGCATCGTGAAGGACGATCCTCGCTTAATGATGAACTTTTCTTCTTTGGCGGATGGAACGGTTTGCGATATGATAGCCCAAATGCTGGAGAAGAAAGGGGTCCGTAATTATTTGGTGGAGTTTGGTGGCGAGATGCGTGTGAAAGGCGTGAATCCCTCGGGCATGGATTGGCGCTTAGGGATCACGAAGCCTACGGATGACGCTGCCGGCATGAATCAAGAACTCGAGCAGATCGTTAGCTTCCCGAAACCGTTAGGAATGGCTACATCAGGCAATTATCGTAATTTTTATATAAAGGATGGACGTAAATACGCTCATACGATCGACCCCCGTGAAGGTTGCCCTGTACAGCGGGATATCCTTAGTGCTACGATTGTCGCCCCGGATGCCATGACCGCTGATGCGTATGCTACCGCATTTATGGTCTTAGGCTCGGAGGAGGCTAAATCCTTATGCGCTAAAGTGCCGGGTCTTGAATATTTTATTATTTGTTCCGATTCGATAGGAGACGGGTATCATCCGGAATACTCTGAGGGATTTCGCCGATACATAGTGACTGCCGATAAGTAATCAGTTAATTTATAATGTATTAAGATGTAGTTCTTAGAATAGGCATTGTAAGGTCTTTATGATGCCCATTCTAAGGATCATATAATGCCCATCGTAAGCACTCTATAATGGGCATTGTAAGAAAGAATATCTTATAAGATGGACCGGATCTCATCCAAGGAGCGGACTGTATAGGTTGGGATGAAGCCTACGGCAGGTAATCCTTCCGGATTCAACCATATCTGGTCGATCTTGGATTGGTAAGCCCCAATGATATCAGCTTCCCAGCTATCCCCGATCATTAAGCTCTCGGACCGGCGTGAGTTCGTGTTCTTTAAGGCGAAGTCGAAAATACCTTTATGGGGTTTTTGTATATTAGCGTCCTCGGACAGGATCATCCGTTCGAAATAAGGAGCCAAGCCTGCGTTGCTAAGTTTCTTGAATTGTACCTCACGGAATCCATTGGATAAAATAAATAACCGATAGGAAGGGCGAAGATATTCCAGTAATTCAATGGCTCCGGGCACTAATCGGGTTTTGGTGGTCGTGCGTTGCAAGAAATCATTATTTACCGATAAGACGGTTTTCTTATCTTCTATTCCTAACGGACGAAGTACATAGAGAAATCGATCCAAGATTAAGGTTTGCCGGTCTATTTCCCCTGAACGATACTTGGCCCATAAGTCTAGATTATGAGGCATATAAATATCAAAGAAAGCCTCGAAGGAGGCATAATACCGATTAAAGTGGTAATCGGTATATAGCTCTTCAAGGCATTCTTTATTGTTATGGTACGTATCCCAAAGGGTATCGTCCAAATCGATAAATATACTTTTATAAATCATTATCCAACTTCGATCACTAAATACTTGCCTAGGCTCCAGAAAGCCTTCTCGTCATTTATTTTCAAGGTCAAGTTTCCGTCTTCATCCTCTACGAACTCATAAGATCCTTCCGGATGATTGGATTTTAGTTTAGCCTTGCTTGCGAACAAAGGAATTTCTTTTACCTCACGGATATCGATAGAGATGAAATAATCCTTGTTGAAACCACTCTGCAATACTTTAGATTTAGAGAACAGGCCACCACCGGATAAGATCTTCTGTTCCTTCAATTCCTTGGAAGTACCGAAACAGTAGTAAGCCGTGTGAAGGGCTTTATCTTGAGCGTTCAATTTCTCGGATTGAGCGGCTGCGGTAGTAGCCAGACTTTCCACATCCTCATTCAAGGAACTTACCATCTCGTCCAATTCTTGGATACGTACGTTCTTCTTTGCCAAATCCTCTTGCAAAGCGACAATCATCGTTGCCTTTTGATCCAGCTCGGAGGAAAGACGATCGATCGTCTTTCGTAATGCGGAAGATTGAATACCGCTTTTCTTCAATTTCTCCTCCAACTGGCTGATTTGCTCCTTGTTCTTCTTCAAGGTCTCGCTGATCAATTGCATGTTCTGCTTGATTTGATCTCTGCGTGACTGATTTAGCTCACCGCCGGTTTGTTGTTGGATTGTCAAATAATTCTCGGCATCACGTATAGATTGAAAATCAGATTCAATATCATTTAGGGTGGAGAGCATATCATTAAGCTCATCCGTGTTCTTCGTATTCTCGATACGTAGAGAATCGTTCTCAGCCTTTAGTTTCTTGTAATCCGCTGAATTTTGGCCGCAAGAGGCCAGCATGGCTGTGCAGACACATACTAATAATACTTTCTTCATGTTCTTTTTGCTTGTTAAGTTAAACATCTTTTTCTGTCTCTTTGTCCTTTTTATCTTTTAAGCCTGCTAATACAATAACAATCTCACCCCTTGGTTCGTTCACGGTAAAATGCTGAATTACTTCTTCTAAGGAGCCTCGTACGGTTTCCTCGTGTAATTTGGATATTTCCCGGGATACTGATACTTGGCGGTCCGTACCGAAAAACTCGGCGAATTGTGTCAAGGTCTTGAGCAGACGGAAAGGTGATTCATAAAAAATAATAGTCCGGTATTCCAAAGCCAATTCTTTTAGCCGGGTCTGCCTTCCTTTCTTTTGAGGGAGAAACCCCTCGAAACAGAACTTCTCATTGGGTAATCCGGACGCTACCAAGGCGGGCACGAAAGCTGTAGCTCCGGGCAGGCACTCTACGTCTACCCCTTGGCGAACACATTCCCTCACCAACATGAATCCCGGATCGGAGATGGCCGGCGTACCGGCATCGGAAACAAGGGCGATATTCTCGCCTCCCTTGATACGGGCCGCGATTTGCTCTACCGTCTTATGTTCATTGAACTTGTGGTGGGACTGCATCTTGTTTTGTATCTCGAAATGTTTCAGCAAGATGCCGGTCGTACGGGTATCCTCCGCTAAAATAAGATCAGCTTCTTTTAGCACACGGATCGCCCGGAATGTCATATCTTCCAAGTTACCAACAGGGGTTGGGACTACAGTCAATTTTGCCATATCGTATATTTATGAGAAGCGTTTTTCCAATAGCTTGATGAAATCGGCTACGGAAGCGTCTTCTATATTCCAGTTCAACACCTTGTTCAGATAAGTGACCGATTCCTCGTACGAGCTAAGATCGTTCAGGTCTGAGATCGCCTTATTCATTTTCTCCTCATTTCCTCCGAATAATTCCCTTCTGAAGCGGAAACGATCATTTAAACTGAATGCCTTACGGAAATCAGAAAGATTCTTTTTCTCCAATATATCATTCAGTGAAATACTGGATTTATCCGCTAATATAGTTTTATGTGGAATCTCTATCTCTTTCAAGGGGATTGTCTCTTGTACGATCTTTTCTTCTGGGATCACTTTTTCGACAATTGGTTCTACTACGATAGGTTCCTCAACGACCGGTTCTTGTACCTGTACGACCTCGATCGTAGGGGATACTTCCGGAGCCGGTTGCACCTCCGGCATCTGTAAAGGTTTACTTACGGGAATAGAATCGATAAGTCGTTGATGTTCCTCCATTTGTTTACGCAAAGCCTCTAACTGAAACTCCTCCAGCGTATGAAGCTCCTTCAATACCTTGTGGGTCAACTGGAAGGTCTGGTTGAAGAAAGAGGCGGGATAAATTTCCGCGTCCCTCATTCCGGCTACCAACTTCTCCAGCTCCCTGATATCGATCAATAGATAATCTATTTTTTCCTTGTTTGCCATTTCTATATGTTTTTCAGATGCTATAAATCATCCGGACATACGTATGTTTTGCAACAAAAATAAGTATTTCTTGTCAATGTTGCCAGTTTCGATCTTAAAATATTGTAAATCATTCGACGAACTCGTCCGGTAAATTCACCAGATATAGGTGATGGGTCGCCCGGGTAAAAGCCGTGTAGAGCCACCGATAGAAATCCTCACCAAGCATTTCCTCCGTGATGTAACCGATATCGAGAAAGACGTTCATCCATTGGCCGCCTTGGGCTTTATGGCAGGTTACCGCATAAGCGTATTTTACTTGGACGACGTTGTAATGAGGATCTACCTTCATCTTTTTCATTTTTCCCGCCTTGCTAGGAATGTCCTCGTAATCTTCCAATATGGTGTAAAAGAGCTTGTCGTTTAGCTCCTTAGGGAGGGCGGGGGAGTCGGTCTGTAAAGTATCTAATAGGATTTTCAAATCGATTTCCAGATCATAATCTTGAAAACGAGCCGTGATGTCGGCAAAGCGGAAGCCATACATCTCCGTGACACGGCGTACTCGCATGACTTGAATGATCTCTCCGTTCGCTATAAAGTCCATCTCCTTGCAATTCGCTGTCCAATAATAATTGTTCTTCGCTACCATTAAATGATCGCCGGACGATAGCTCTTCTTCCCTGTATAGGATACGGTTACGTATGCCGTTATTATAAATCGTTGCTCGTTTATTCGAGCGGGAGATAATCATTGTCTCTTCCATACCGTCGCGGCTATAGGCGGAAGATATTTCCTCAATTAGCTCATCTCCATTGACTTTCGTGAAATCGGAGAAGCCTTTTAATTGTAATTTCGGAAAGATCTCGACCGTGTGGTTTCGTAGTGCGTCTCGTAGCCGGGTTGCGTTGAACAGGATTCCCGAGTCCTCGCTTTGGCGTACGACTTGAGTTAACGCTATCTCCCAAACCTGTAGGTTGTAACCCCGTAATATCTCGGGATTCAAGGCGGGACTCTCCGTTTGCATCACCGGAGGAAGCTGTGCGACATCTCCCATTAGGATAAGACGGCAGTTTTCCCCGGAATAGACATACTGGATTAAATCGTCCAACAGGCGTCCGGAGCCAAAAACAAATGAATCCAATCCCTCGTTGGCGATCATAGAAGCCTCGTCGACGATAAAAAGTGTATCTTTATGTAAATTATCTGCCGGCATGAAGCCCGTCGGCTCATTGGAAAACGCCCGTTGACGATATATTTTTTTATGAATTGTATACGCTTTTTGGCCAGCGTAGCCCGAGAAAACTTTAGCTGCTCGTCCGGTTGGAGCCAACAAAAACGTTTTTTGCTTTAGTTCGTTAAGCGTTTTCACCAAAGCCCCGACCAGAGAGGTTTTTCCGGTTCCTGCGTAGCCTTTCATCAGTAGAAGGCTGTCCGGTTCCTCAGACAAGAGAAATTCGGTAAGCGTATGAAGCGCTAAAAACTGATCATCCGTCGGTTTATAGGGGAAATTTCGTTCGATTTGCTGGCTTATGTAACTATTTATCATTTTGATCGCAATAATTTTCGCGATAAAGGTAGTGTATTAAATATTCTTTTTTAAATTTGCCGAACGAAATAAATTCAAAAAACAATACAAACCATGAAAGTTACATTAAAGATTTTATTAGCTGCCGCAGTTGTACTGCTAGTTTACATGTGCTACAAGAGCGTCACTGGTCCGATTGAGTATGATGATCAGAAGACTATTCGTGACAATGCGATCATCGCCCGTTTGATTGAAATCCGTAAGGCTCAGATCGAATACAAGAACATGTATAAGACTCATGCCGGAAGTTTCGATGATTTGGAGAAATTCTTGAATACGGATAAGTTGCCGTTCTTGATCAAGGAAGGTGTATTGACGGATGAGCAGTTGGAGAAAGGTATGACAGAAGCAGAGGCTGTTAAGAAAGGTTTAATCAGACGTGATACCATGTGGGTATTGGCGAAAGATACTTTGCTGGGTAAGAACTATGATGTAGCGGCTATGCGTTATGTTCCGGCCGTTCCGGGTGAAAAGATTACTTTCAAGATGGATACGGCTACGTTGAAATCTGGTTCTGGTTATGAGATCAAAGTATTCGCTTGTGAGGTTCCTTACAAAGAATATTTGCGTGACATGGATGCTCAGTTGACTTATAACTTGATCGACAAGGCAGAGAAACAAGGTAAGTTCCCGGGATTGCGCGTAGGTTCTTTGGAAGAAATTAATAACAACGCAGGTAACTGGGAATAATCAGCGGCTCATATGACTATCAGCATTCCTGATACGTTAACTACTGATAATTCGGAAAAGTATATAGTGTCCATCCGGCTTCGGTCGGGTGGACTTTCTTTTTCCGGGTATGATCCCTCGGCTGGAGGAAGTTTCTTTTATCGGGAAACGGAATTCGATCGGGCGGTCTCTTTCATTTCTTCCCTTAAGGAGTTTTTCTTCGCTCATGAGTTTCTTACGTGGACTTATAAACGGATTAACGTGATCTGTGTATCTCCGGAATATAGCTTGGTCCCTGATAATTATTGGGGGGACGGTAAGGAAGGGCATTTATTGGATTTCTGCTTTTCTACACTGGAATTGCATTGCTTAACCGATATTTTAAAGGAACAACAGGCTAAGTTGGTGTTTGGTGTGGACGAGGAGGTTTACGAATTTTGCTCCCGTTCTCTTTTGCATCCTTTTTTCTCCCACTACATGACTTCTCCGCTAACGCTATGGACAAAAGAAAGTAGTGCTAGCTTACCCCGGCAAATGTATGTCGTGATAGAACGAAAGCGGATGGATGTGGCGTGCTATGCTCAAGGGAAACTCTTATTTGTGAACTCTTACCCGATCGACCAATCGGACGATATAGTATACTATATATTATATGTATGGAAACAGGCGGGATTGAACCAAGAAAAGGACCAGTTGCTTTTAGCGGGGGAATCTTCCTCGCGAATGCGGGTTCTGGAGCGATTGCGAACCTATTTACGCCATGTTAAGCCGGTGGAGATCCCTTCGGAAGCCTATTTGCAGGGAACGGATGTAACGAAAGTCCCTATGGATTTAATATCATTATTAATATGCGAATAATAAGCGGTATATACGGTCGTCGGCGTTTTGACGTGCCCTCTTCGTTTAGCGCACGTCCTACGACGGATTTTGCGAAAGAGAATATTTTTAACGTAGTAAATAATTTGGTGGATCTGGAAGGTATGGATGCGTTGGATCTTTTTGCCGGAACCGGAAGTATCTCTTTTGAGTTGATCTCACGAGGATGCCGGAATGTAACCGCCATAGAGAAAAATAACGCTCATGCCTCTTTTATAGCCAAGGTAGCGAAAGAGCTGAAGACGGATGCGTTGGCTCTGATTCGTGGGGATGTTTTCCGTTATTTGAATTCAGCCCCTAAGCAAAGTTTCGATTTCATCTTTGCCGATCCCCCATATGCCTTGCCGGAGTTGCCGGAAATACCCGCCTTGGTTTTCGAGCGTGATTTACTAAAGAATGGAGGGATATTCATCATGGAACATCCTAAGACCAATGACTTCTCATCTTTGCCTTATTTTTATCAGCACCGGGTGTATGGCTCCGTGAACTTTAGCATCTTCCTTAAAGAAGGGGAGAAAACAGACGCATAAATGATTCCGCCATGCGTTGCTTGAGGGGGCGCTTTAACCAGCGGGAAGGGATCAAACGCTCACAGTGATGCATGTCGTGTGTAAAGATGCGTTTCATTTGCAGGGCGAATTCCTTTTGATATACGAAAGCGTTAATCTCGAAGTTATGCTCAAAGCTACGGAAGTCCATATTGGCGGACCCGATGCTTGTCAATGCGTCGTCGGACACGACTAGCTTGGAATGCAAGAAGCCCGGTTTGTAGAGGTATACTTTTACGCCGGCCTTTACCATCTCGTCGATAAAGGAATGACTGGCCATATTCGCTGAACGTGTATCGGAACGCTTAGGCAGCATCAAACGAACATCCACTCCCCCTAAGGCGGCGGTTTGCAACGCTTGGTTTAATCCTTCGGTAGGCAGGAAATAAGGGGTTTGTATAAAGATATACTTCTTGGCGTTGGCGATCATGAAAATGGTCGCTTGCAACAAAGTTCTCCATTGACCTACCGGACCGCTAGTGGCGATTTGCATAATATTATCGCTATAGATTTCGGCAGCCGGATAGTAAATCCGATCGTTCAAGAGTTTTTTACTAACCACGTACCAATCGATGAGGAATACGGATTGAAGCCCGTGTACTCCTTTCCCTACGAATTTGAAATGCGTATCCCTCCATGTGCCCCAAGAGGTTCCCTTATCGTATCGGTCGGCTATATTCATGCCTCCCATAAACCCGACTTTACCGTCTATCACGATAATCTTGCGGTGGTTCCGGTAATTCACCTTACTGGTGAAAACGGGGAACGCTACCCTCAAGAACGCATATACCTCGATACCCGCTTCCTTCATTTCCTTAAAGAAGCCGTCTTTTACATTCCAGCAACCCACATCATCATAAAGTACACGTACCTTCACGCCTTCTTTTACTTTCTTGATAAGGAGTTGTTGCACCTGTTTTCCTATCTCGTCATCACAGAATATATAATATTGTATATGGATATGGTGAGTCGCTTTCTGGATCTCTTCCAGCAAGTCTTTGAACTTATCGGTACCATTCGTATAAATCGTGATTTGTGTTCCGTATAGGAGGGAGGATTGGTTGGTGTTAGTCAACAAGGTCGATAAAGGTTTATAGGGGTCCGGAACTACGCAGGCGTCTTGAGGTAATTTACCCTCTTGCGGCCTTTTCATGATGCGTTTATAGGTACGCCTCGATATGATCCGTTGTTTCCGGTTATCTTGTCCAAAGAAGAAATAGAAAAGCAGTCCGATACCGGGTGCTAATAATAAGACGATTACCCAAGGAATTGTCTTTAACGGATTCCTATTCTCTGTAATGATAACTAATACCAGTCCTAATATAGTGACGCTATACAATATGATAAATATCGTACCAACGATTAACTGTATATGAATGGCTGCTAACATGAAACTCTCTCTTTGCTATAATCTGCTAAGATAAGAATGCTTTCCGAGAATAGCAAATTTCCGTATTCTTTTTGGGCTGTATAGAAGGGCCAAAAAGTAAGTTAACTTAAATGGCAAAGTAAGCTAACTTAAATGCCCAAGTAAGTTAACTTACTTTGCCAACGAAGCTAGCTGACTTTGGAAGCGGGGTTATGTACATCTTAAAATAATGAGGTCGTTCTCTAAATATAAAGTGTCATTTGTTGATTTTGGCGCAGACTATTATGAGAAGTATCTATGATAACAATAAAAATATTTAGATTATAAACGACTGTAAAAAACGATCGTTTCAATTAGTCGTTTGCAAAGGTAGGCATTTCTTCGAGACCGGCAACCTTTTCCTGTTAAATTTTGTCCTGCTATATATCTTCTTCTCAATAGGATAGATTAATCAAAGTGTCACGAATATGAGAAAAGAGCATCATCTTTTTGCTTTCTAAAAAAATGCAAGATCTAAACGATCGTTTTCACTAGTCGTTTTTTATGTGGAAGGGTAAGAATAAGAAAAACAGTAAACCAATGATAACTTGGAATCAAACTCTAGAGATATGAATAGAAAGTCTTCTATACGAGCCATTTTACTCCGTAAGGAATGCCTTTTATTCTTTTTGCTACTATTGCCTATGTTTACAAAGGCCCAATATAATAAGGTATATGCGGATATCACCTCGAATATGCTGGTCGATATGGGTTTTGAGAATGTTGTCTGGTCGGAAGACGAGAAAGAGAGAGTGTATGTCTTGGAGAATACCCCTTGGCGTTTGCAGGGTGTGGGACTGGCCCATGCCATAGACCGCATCCAGAAAACAGGCTTGCCGGAGAAGGGCAAATCCTGCCGTATCGTCGTATTGGATAATAATATACCGCAGATCTCATTGATCTATACGGCAAATCCGGACAGCTTGAAGGCGGCTCCCGGCTCCTATGCGGCCCGTTCCGCCTGGGATGCTACTTACGATCTGGGCGATAGCTGGGATAAGGTGAAAAAAGAGTACCGTATGAATAGCTCCTTATTTAAAGTAGACGTGGTGGTTTATCCAGAGTTGTATCTGAAGAACCTCATTATCACGCAAATATACCAAGTATTATTCAACCTCTCGCCTGCGATCGAGGTCTCTTTCTGGAATGGGATGAAGCTGACGGCGCAGATGGTATTTCCTATATATAATGATGGATATGGTCCTTGGGCGGGTAAGATTCACCCGGGCATGGTTACCCTTTCCCAATCTTTTCGTTTACCTTATCGTACGTTCGCCAGAGCCAGTATCGGTTTGTTCAATGCGGATCGTTATGGCGTGGATTTAGCGGTAACCCATCATTTGAAGGATGAACGTTTTTCTTTGGAAGGACGTATTGGTTGTACGGGTACGGGATCTTGGCAGAAGTTTGAATATCATTATGGAACTCACCAACGGGTGACATGCTCGCTGGGAGGTAGTTTCTACTGGCCAAAATACAATACGCAAGTCTCCTTGAAAGCCGAGCAATACTTACTGGGTGAGATCGGAGGACGGATTGACTTGATCCGCCATTTTCGCTATTGTTCGATAGGATTTTATGCGATGAAGGCGCAAGGTGCTTTGAAAAACGGCGGTTTCCGGTTTCAAGTGGCTCTTCCTCCTTATAAATATAAACGTAAGAATGCGCGGGTGCTTCCTTCTGACAACTGGGGTATGTCTTACAACGCCGGTAATGAACGCTATTATTATAAGGGGTATAAAGCCTCGCCGAATGATAACATCATGCAACAGAATCAATTCAACCCGTACTTTATAAAGTCGGAATTACTCAATTTTTAAATAGTTTTATTATGAGAACAATTACAAAGTTACAGACCTTATTGGTCTTGTTCCTTACGACAGCCATGGTATGTTTCATGGGCTGTAAGGATGACGATGATGATGTGCCTACTCCGGATGGTGGTGGCACTGTTGCCACCTATGCGATTAGTGGTA
The DNA here is from genome assembly GCF_002272965.1 of Parabacteroides sp. AT13. Taxonomy (NCBI): domain Bacteria; kingdom Pseudomonadati; phylum Bacteroidota; class Bacteroidia; order Bacteroidales; family Tannerellaceae; genus Parabacteroides; species Parabacteroides sp. AT13. The sequence continues at coordinate 2,498,000 of NZ_NQMH01000001.1, forward strand.
CGGTCATGGATGCCAGCAACAACCCGATGGCTGGCGTTAGCGTAGCTCTTTCTGGAGCTCAATCTCTTAGTGCTACGACGGGTTCTGATGGAACGTACTCTTTCGACTTGAAAAGCACACCAGGCTCTTACAAAATCGCCTTTAAGTCGGAAGGCTATGCAGACAGAAGCTATGATGTGGATGTGAAGAAGATCGAATCGGGTGTTGGACAGTATGTAGTAAACGCCGTCATGGTAAAGGGCACGACTCCCGATACTCCGAAAGAGTATAAGAAGGCGAAGTACAATCTTTCCGTATCGATCGAGGATGTTGTGGGAAAAGCTATCTCTACTTCCAGCCTTTCTGTTGTCGTAAAATACGGGGATAAAGAGATCGCTAAAGAGAATAAACCTAATTTTAAGGTCTCTGATGTGACTCCCGGTATCTACGACGTAGTAGCTACAGCTTCCGGATATACTAAAGCCGTGGCTAAGGTTGTCGTTTCAGCCGTTCCGGATCAAGAAAAGAAAGAGGGCGAAGGTGATACATTCGACGTTGAGTATCCAGCTATTATCGTGATGAATGTCGCTCCTTCTATTCCAGTAGACCCGGATGATCCTTCTAAGCCGACAGATCCTTCTGACCCGTCTGATCCTTCCAAGCCAACAGACCCGTCTGATCCTTCCGATCCTTCCAAACCGACAGATCCGTTAAAAGCGACTTATATCGTATCTGGTATAATAACAGACCTATCTACGGGCGCAGACATCAAAACTGCGGAAGTCACATTGATGTTAGGAAGTGAAGAGTTATTTATTTCTAAGAATGAGAGTGAGTTCTCTTTCAATATCGCATCATCAAAGGTTACGGAGGATGCTCAATTTATCTTGAGTGTTAAAGCCGCAGGTTATACGAGCTACTCTCGTACGATCATCTTTAAGGTCGGTCAGAGTATGAACTATGTATTTCCTATCACATTGAACCCTATAGGTACAGGTGGAAATACGGAGATTGATTTTTCTAAATATGGTGTTCAGGTTCCGGAAAAAGAAGCGGAAAAAGTAGCGGATGAGATTAAGAATGCGATTAACGCAGGCGGAACCGAAGAGGTTAAGGTGTCTGGTGTCACTTATGTGGATGAGAATAATGTTGAACAAAAAGTAGACGTTGTCATTCCTGCTAATGTCTTAGATAACTATAAAGGTGCGGATAATGAGGTTCAAGCTCCAGTTATTAAGGTCTTGAATCAAAGTGATGCTGAGAAATTGACAGAATCGATAGGAGTGATTGAAAGTACGACCGCTGATGGTATAAAAGAGAAAGATGAGGTAAGTTTGGTCGCGGAAAGTGGTAAGCCTGTCGTTATCGTTATGCCGGCAAGTAGTAATCAAACATTGGTGATCGAACGTGATATGTCTGCGGAAGCTCTGCAATCCAATAATGTGACTTCTGATGCTGGTGCGGTAGCCAGTGTAAGCCGTGTATATAAAGGCGAGCCTAGCGGTACGGTATTCTCTCCGGCTTTGAAGATCTCGTTCGACGCTCCGAAGGATTTGGTTTCTTCTACACAGCCTATGGCATTGTTATATGCGACCACAGGCATAGATAATAAGGAGATCATGAAGATTGATCCTACGGCGGACCCTGTTTATATCAATGGTACTGGTGCGGAAATGTCTGTCGCTCACTTCTCTAAGTTTGCCGCAGGTTTTGAGTTGGCATTAGCGGAAACTGAAGATATCAGTACTGATACTACAATCGTAGAAAAGGTTGTTGATTACTGTTCTGATGGTAAGGCAGGAAACATTCCTGTAGTTGTTACAACTACAAATGCTTATGTTGGAGAAAACTTGCAGGATCTAGTCGGAAAGTCTAACGTAGATGGTCAAGTCGCTAAGAATGCGGTTTATAACCGAATCTCTAATCGTTTGCAAGCTGATGGTTATCAGATTGGTACCCAAACATCATTGACTACATCCGTTCCTACGGAAGCTGATCGTACGGTCGCTTCTATGAGCTTGAAGAAGACATATACTACAAATACGTATGTATTTAAGTTTATGACAAAGGGTAAGAAGGTGGAAGAGATTCAGGTTGTAGCTAAAAAACTTATCAAGATAGAAGGTACTCCTGTTTACAAGCAATCCCACGGTCACGGACATGGTGATGGCAATAACGCCGGTGGCGGTATCATCATCCCGGATTAATGCTTGATATTTGAAGCTTGATTAAATAATGTTGAGCCGGAAGTTTATAAGTAAACAAAGAAAAATGAAGAAATTACTCTTATTAATCATATTCTTAAGTTGCTGGACCTTACTTCCGGCTCAATTATCTTATGGCACGACAGGGCTATTGCATGCCCCGTCCGCCGATATGCAAAAGGACAAGACCGTGATGCTTGGCGGAAACTTCTTGCATCAAGAGCTTACGCCTCCCAAGTTTAATTTTAATACGTGGAATTATTATTTGAACGTGACGATCTTCCCGTTTCTGGAAGTAGCGTATACTTGTACGCTGTTTACGGCCGAGAGCCTTGGATTGGATAAGCATGGCTATTCCGGATTCACGAACCAAGATCGTTATTTCTCCGCCCGCTTACGTGTGTTGAAAGAAAGCAAATACATCCCCGCTGTCGTGCTGGGGACTTCGGACCCTTTTACGTCATCCGGGCATAAATTCGCTTCAGCCATAGGGAACGGCTATTTCTGCCGTTATTATCTGGTCGCTACCAAACATTTTCAGCTGGGAAGGGAAACTTTAGGCGTTCATTTATCCTATCTGTATAACCGCCGTGAGGATTATCCCTTGAACGGTGTAGCGGGAGGTATCACCTACAATCCTTCATTCGCCCCGCATTTGAACGTCATAGCCGAATACGATTCGAAAGACTTCGCTATGGGAGCCACTTACCTACTATTCAATCATATACATTTTCAATTTGAATTGCAGCGAATGAAATATTTCTCCGGTGGACTGTGCTATAAGATTTATTTAAAATAAAAAGAGGTTCAGCTTTTGTCCGTTTTTAATCCGCTTGGAGGCGAACGGTTAGGCTGAACCTTTTTATATCTTGTTACGCTGTCGCGCTAGCCATATCTACGGCTTTATTCCCCGATGAAATTCTTGCGTATCAACTCGGCGGACTTGTACTCCTCTTCCAGATACGTCTCAATATGCCGTTTCTTCTTATCCTCTAATATCTCGTTAATAGCGATTAAGATACCCGTTTCTTCCACCTCTCCAAACTCATGGTTGATCGCTGTGCCGAATACACGCATCTTAGGCGACAAGCTCATGTAAGCATTTACCAAAGGAGGCACGTTGATGCCAAATTTACGAACCTCTTGGTTCAATACCTTGTAGTTATCCTTGAAATTATCGTGAGGGAAAAGAGATCTCATCTTCTCTACATCCATATTAGTCTCCAAAGGATATACCGGAGTGATCAGTTGGTCTGCGTCTGGGAAATGCAATCCGAGGAAGTATAAGATCATATTACGGGCCTCTTGGTTGTACGTATTGTACATAGTCACCTTCCCGAAATAATACCGCAAGCTCGGATCAACCACGGATAAAGCCCCCAATCCATCCCACAGGTTATCCAACACGAACAAGCCTTTCGCCCCGGAACGGGTGGATTGATACTCCAGAGCCACGAACGAGCGTCCCAACTCTACCGTATAAGGAAGGATCTCCTTGATAAATTTCTCTGAGAAATTAAACAAGTGCGAGGTCGCCAGGATCGGTTTACCATTCTCGTCGAACTTAACGTCTGAACCGCAAAGGAAACGGTATCCCCCCAAGATCTGCTCATCTTCCGGGCTCCAGACAATCAGCTGGCGGTAAGCGTCTTCCATCGTGTCATACTCATCGATATCCACCGGAAATCCCGTGCCACCCCCGTAATAACGGAAAGCGACCTCCCGCAGACGCCCTATCTCTTGCATGACATTGGGTGAGTCGTGCGCCGTGACGATATAAATCTCATTCTTCGATTTATTGGTACTTCTCAACCTCTTCTCTTTGGTCAATTCAGCCTTCAGTAGTGCCCTGTCTATGGGATTGATAATGTCTTGCATATGTTTCGTCTGTTAATCCTTGAGTTTGTAAACCTTGTTTTTTATCCACTCAGCCCATTCGGCGGGTTTCTTGCTATTGTCGAATGTCTGCCAAGGGATAGGCTTCCCGAAATAAATCCGGAAGGTCTTATGTTTGCTCCGGAACATCTCGTCCGGTAAATAAATCATCTCATAATTCATCTTTATACCCAACGCCTTGCGTATCCGGGCGAGGTTATAGAAGAAATTGGAATTCTTCCCGTCGAAATAGACCGGTACGATATCCCGCTTGTATTGCACCGCCTTCTGGATGAACGATTTCTTCCACTCCAAGTCTTGTATCTTGCCACCAATCTTGCGAGAGCATAATCCGGCGGGGAAAGTGATGATCTGGTCGTCCGAGGCAAAAGCCTCCTCCAGCATCCGTGCGTTGTCCTTTCCTTGGGTGCCGTGTTTGTTGATCGGTACAAAGATGGATTTTAGATTGGAGAGATAAAGTAATAAATCATTGACCGGATACTTGATGCGCCCTTCGAACCGGGAACCGATAACGGCGGAGAGACAGATACCGTCCAATCCTCCGAGCGGATGGTTGGAGGCGAAGATATAGCGCCCTTCGGTCGGGATGTTTTCCTCATGTACCAGATTGAGGGTAAGGTCAAAATAGCCGATAAGCTCACGCATGAAATCTACCCCTTCCTTATCGTGGTAACGGGTTAATATATCATTCAGTTCCTCTTGATGAACCGTGCGAATCAAGTAGTCCACGATAAATCCCGGAATCTTGCGTGACGCCTTGGGCGCCTTTTGTGCCAATACTTGCTTAATATCTATCTTTGTCACACCTTGTTTTGTCATCTATATAAGCTTGTCAAGGGGCAAAGATAAAGTTAATAATTAAAACGAGAGAGGTTTGAGTGAAGTTTTTGCTTTTTCGCCAGCTATCTTAGCCTTTTCCCCTTGATCTTTTAGCCGCTACCATTAGGGAGGTTAGTCCCCGGGAGCTTGACTATCGGTTATCTAACGGCTGTTGGACGATCATGCACCATCTGTTAGAAGATCATCTACCAACTGTTGCATGATCGTCCAACAGCCGTTAGAAGATGAAGGTGAAAGGAAGAATTGGTTAACGGATACCGATGAAAAGCGTAAGAGATAAGGACGAAAAGACGAAGGGTTAACGACCTGTTGATAACTTTTTCCTACTTTTCTTATATAAATGTTGGCGGGTAATTTTGGAAATGTGTACTTTTACCCACCGATAAGGCATGTGCGTGCGTATCAAAGGAGTACGGCGCTTGATTTTAAGAGGAAGTTTAACGTAAGAACGACGAATGGAAGAAAAAGATAGTTGCTATCATGTACCGGTAATGCTGCGGGAAAGTCTGGAGGGATTGGATATCCGTCCCGACGGGATTTACGTGGATGTTACGTTTGGCGGTGGAGGACATTCCCGCGAGATCTTGAAACGGTTGGGTAGCGAGGGCGAACTTTACGGCTTTGACCAAGATGCGGACGCCGAGCATAATGTCCCGGCAGACCCACGATTCACTTTCGTGCGCAGTAATTTCCGTTATTTGTATAATTTTATGCGTTACTACGGAGAAAGTGGGGAGGTGGACGGCCTGTTGGCGGATTTAGGTGTCTCTTCCCATCATTTCGACGATAAGGATCGCGGTTTCTCTTTCCGTTTCGACGGGACGTTGGATATGCGGATGAATACGCGTGCGGGGCAGACCGCCGCCGATATCGTGAATAATTATACGGCGGAGGCGTTGGCCGATGTGTTTTATCTATATGGCGAGCTGAAGGTGTCTCGGAAATTAGCCTCTGTGCTGGTGAAAGCTCGTGAGACAAAGAAGATAGAGACGATCGGAGACTTCTTGGAGGTGATCAAGCCGTTTACGGGAAAGGACAAAGAGAAGAAATTCTTGGCGCAAGTCTTTCAGGCGCTTCGTATCGAGGTGAACGATGAGATGAGGGCGCTGAAAGAGATGCTGCGGAGTACCTTGCGGGTGTTGAGACCGGGAGGACGATTGGTGGTTATCACGTATCACTCCTTGGAAGACCGTCTGGTAAAGAACTTTTTGAAGACCGGAAACTTCGAGGGGAAATGCGAGCAGGATTTCTTCGGGAACGTACGATCGCCTTTCCGCTTGGTCAATAATAAGGTAATCGTCCCGACCGACGAGGAGGTGGAGCGGAATCCCCGTTCCCGGAGTGCCAAGTTGAGAATCGCTGAGAAGGTATAAGGAGAAATAGATATGGAAGAAAACGGACAACATAAGAAAACGAGGAAGAAGGAGAAGCGTCTTTCGTTCTGGTATATACTCGGTGGCGGCGTGCTAAAAGAGGATTTTATCTTGAGGCATACGCGCATGATCGTGTTACTTGTCGTGTTGGCGTTTTTCTTTATCGGTAACCGGTATACTTGTATGCAAAAGCTGCGTGAGATCGACCGGTTGCAACAGCAATTGAGGGATGTGCGTTTCGAGGCGTTGTCGATCTCATCCGAGTTGACCGGCAATAGCCGCCAATCGCAAATCGAGTTGCTGATCGAGGAGCAAGGTATTGATCTGGAGGGTGCGAAAACCCCTCCTTATGAGTTATATAAGTGAGATAAGGTGTAAATAGGTATGTCTGAAGAAAACGAACCGAAAGAAATAGAGCCTAAAGGTAGCCGGATTTTATTCTGTTACTTCGTGGTCGTGCTGTTGCTGGGGCTTGTGGCCGTAGGAATCCTGTTCCGTGCCTTTGATACAGCCTTCGTGGAGAGGGATAAATGGATGAAGGTAGCCGAGAGCCAGAAACGACCAAACCGTTTGGTGTTGCCCGGACGTGGTAATATCTATTCGTCGGACGGTAAGTTGATGGCTACCAGCGTGCCTCGTTATTATATGTATATCGACTTTAAGGCGGATGCGTATACTCCGGCTAAGGGTGCCAAGTATAATTGGCTGGATACGTTCAAGACGTCCAAGAAGGATGGGGTGGACTCGTTGGCGTTTTATCTTTCCCGTAAATTGAAGGATCGTACGCCGGCGGGCTATAAGGCTTATCTGCTGAAAGGGCTGAGCGGTAAAAGCCGCCAGTTCCCGATTTACGCGGGGAAGGTCTCGTATTCGGATTTGAAGGAGATCCGTAAGTTCCCGTTTCTTCGTCTGGGACGTTATAAGAGTGGTTTTTATACGAAGGAGATGGTACAGCGCCAGAAACCTTTCGGGACCTTGGCGTCTCGTACGATCGGTGATATCTACGGAGAGATCGAGGAGGGTGGTACTACGAAGGGGAAGAATGGATTGGAGTTGCAATACGATTCGCTCCTGCGGGGGCAGGCCGGGTTGAGCTCCGTTCGCCGTGTCGGTGGAGGCTGGACGAACGTGATTGAGGTGGACCCGGTGGATGGCATGGATATCCGTACCACGATCGATATTAATATACAGGATATAACCGAGAAATCGTTGGTCGATAAATTGAAGGCGATCGATGCCGAGTCCGGTACGGCTGTCGTGATGGAGGTCGAGACCGGAGAGATCAAGGCGATCACGAATATGGGGCGTATCCGTGAAGGCGTATATGGCGAAACGAAGAACCATGCCGTGGCAGACGAGATCGAGCCGGGTTCTACTTTCAAGGTGGCCTCTATCATGGTGGCCTTGGAGGATGGTTTATGCAATCCGGGAGATACGGTCGATGTCGGCAATGGTATATATATGTATAAGGGGGCCCGCATGACGGACCATAATATGAATAAAGGTGGATACGGCCGGATCTCGGTGGAGCAGGCGATTTGGTATTCCTCCAATATCGGTGTGGCCAAGACGATCCTGAAAGGTTATTCGGATAACCCGACGAAGTTTGTGGAGGGACTGTACCGTATCGGTATGAACGCGGATCTTCGTTTGGAGATACCGGGGGCGGGACGTGCTAAGATACGTCGCCCGGATGATACGACCCGTTATTGGTCCAAGACCACTTTGCCTTGGATGTCGTTCGGTTACGAGACGCAGGTACCGCCGATCAATACGTTGGCGTTCTTTAACGCGATTGCGAACAACGGGGAAATGGTTCGCCCGATGTTTACGAAAGAGATCTTACATAACGGCAAGACCGTGCAGAGTTTTTCCACGGAGGTGATCAACTCTTCGATCTGCTCGGACCATACGCTGGCGTTGATAAAAGATATGTTGCTGGGAGTCGTGGAGAAAGGAACCGGTAAGGCGGTTCATTCGGATATTGTCCGGATTGCCGGAAAGACCGGTACGGCGCAGATCGCTACGGGCGGTGTCTACCGTACGAGCGGGCACCAAGTCTCTTTCTGTGGCTATTTCCCGGCCGATCATCCGAAGTATTCTTGTATCGTGGTGATCCGCCGTCCCCGTATTGGTTATCCTTCGGGCGGTACGATGTCGGGAGGCGTGGTGCGTGCGATCGCCGAGAAGATATACGCCAGCCATATGTCGTTCGATGTCCGGGATATGGAACGGGATTCGACGGCCGTGATGGTGCCTCGTGTGAAAGGCGGCGACCTGAGGGCGGTAGAGGAAGTATTAGATGAATTGGATATTAAGGCGGATACGGACAGTTTGGAGACAAAGTGGGTCGTAGCTTCTGCCGAGCAAGAAGAGAATAAAGTGAAATTGAGCGATCTGACGATTCGGGAAGGATTGGTACCCCGGGTAGTCGGCATGGGTGCTAAAGATGCGGTTTTCTTGTTGGAGCAAGCCGGTCTGCGTGTCTCTTTGTCGGGTGTCGGACGGGTCGTTTCGCAGAGTATTCAACCCGGACAGCGAGTGTCTAAGGGGCAGACCGTATTATTAACATTGAAATAGGTATGGAACTAAGGGATTTAATCGGTGCGTTGGAAGCTCCTATGTTGATGGGGGCGGATAATGTGGATATCACGAATATTCAATCAGACTCTCGTCGGGTGACGAAAGGGTCTTTGTTTGTCGCTGTGAGAGGTACGGCCGTGGATGGCCATGCCTATATGGACAGCGCCATAGAGAAGGGGGCTGTCGCTATCGTATGCGAGGAGGCTCCGTCCTATTTGGAGGGGAGATGCTCGTTTATCGTGGTGAAGGATTCGGCGGAGGCGTTGGGTCTTTTGGTTTCCCGCTGGTATGGTGATCCTTCCCGGAAATTGGTGTTGGTAGGCGTGACGGGTACGAACGGGAAGACTACGATCGCTACTTTATTATATGAGATGTTCCGGAAGATGGGACATAAGGTGGGATTGCTTTCCACGGTATGTAATTATATAGATGGCGAGGCGGTACCGACGGATCATACGACACCGGACCCGCTTACGCTTCATTCCTTGATGGCCCGGATGGTAGAGGCCGGATGTGAGTATGCTTTTATGGAGGTTAGCTCTCATTCGATCGATCAGCGGCGCATCAGCGGCTTGTCTTTCGACGGGGGGATTTTCACGAACCTGACCCGCGATCATTTGGATTACCATAAGACCGTGGAGAATTACTTGAAAGCGAAGAAGAAATTCTTCGATGACCTGCCTGCCGGGACTTTCGCCTTGACGAATGCCGATGATAAATCCGGCTTGGTGATGTTGCAGAATACGAAGGCGAAAAAGCTGACCTATTCCTTGCGTACCTTGGCCGATTTCAAGGGAAAGATATTGGAATCTCATTTCGAGGGTACAGACTTGATCATTAACGGTCGGGAGGTTATGGTGCATTTCGTGGGACGTTTCAACGCTTATAACTTGCTGGCCGTGTACGGAGCCGCGGTTTCTTTAGGGAAAGATCCCGAGGAGGTGTTGATCGTGCTGAGCACGCTTCGCTCCGTATCCGGTCGCTTCGAGACGATCCAGTCTCCGCTCGGTTATACGGCGATCGTGGATTACGCTCACACGCCGGATGCCTTGACGAATGTACTGAATGGCATTCATGAGGTATTGGACGGGAAAGGACGTATCATTACCGTCGTGGGTGCCGGGGGAAACCGGGACAAGGGGAAACGCCCGCTGATGGCGAAAGAGGCTGTCAAGCTGAGCGATCAGGTAATTCTGACTTCCGATAACCCGCGCTTTGAGGAACCGGATGATATTATTAACGATATGGTAGCCGGATTGACGAAAATGGATATGGAACGTACCTTATGTATCACGGACCGTACGCAAGCGATCAAGACCGCTACGATGTTGGCGAAGAAAGGGGATGTGATCCTTGTTGCCGGAAAAGGCCACGAAGACTATCAGGAGATCAAGGGGGTGAAACAGCACTTTGACGACCGTGAGAAGTTACGCGAGATTTTTTCGACACAACAATCATAATATTTAAGACGACATGCTTTATTATCTTTTTAATTATTTGGATCAGTTGGATTTCCCGGGAGCGGGTATGTTTAAGTACGTATCTTTCCGCTCGGGGTTGGCCTTGATCTTGTCCTTGTTTATCTCTACGGCGATCGGCCGGCGTATCATCGATAAGTTGCAAATGTTGCAGATCGGCGAGACGGTGAGAAATCTTGGGCTGGAGGGCCAGATGAGCAAGAAGGGAACGCCGACGATGGGAGGTATTATCATTATTATCGCTATATTGATCCCGACTTTACTGTGTGCCAAGCTGAATAATATCTATGTGATATTGATGTTGGTGACTACGGTCTGGCTGGGTGCCTTGGGATTCGCGGATGATTATATCAAGGTATTCAAGAAGAATAAGGAAGGTATGCACGGACGTTTCAAGATCGTCGGGCAGGTAGGACTGGGCTTGATCGTTGGCTTGGTATTGTTCATGAGCCCGGATGTGGTGATCAAGGAGAATATGGAGGTGCGCCATGATAACGTGATCGAGGAGGTGCGTTATCATACGGTGGAGACCAAATCGACAAAGACGACCATCCCGTTCTTGAAAAACAATAATTTCGATTACGCCAATTTGGTGAACTGGGCGGGCGATTATAAGGAGGAGGCCGCATGGCTGGTGTTCGTGCTGATGGTGATCTTTGTGGTGACAGCCGTGTCGAACGGAGCCAATATGACGGATGGACTGGACGGCTTGGCTGCCGGAACATCGGCGATCATTGGGGTGGCGCTCGGTATTTTGGCCTATATGTCATCCCACTTTGAGTTCGCCTCGTTCTTGAATATCATGTTTATACCCGGTGCGGAGGAGTTGGTGGTTTATGCCGCTGCCTTTATCGGTGCCACGGTCGGTTTCTTATGGTACAACTCATATCCGGCCCAAGTATTTATGGGAGATACGGGGAGCTTGACCTTGGGAGGTATTATCGCTGTTTTCGCGATCATCATCCGTAAGGAGTTGTTGATTCCGATCCTTTGCGGTATTTTCTTGGTGGAGAATATATCGGTCATGTTGCAAGTGGCCTACTTTAAATATACGAAGAAGAAGTATGGGGAAGGTCGCCGTATCTTCAAGATGGCTCCTTTACACCATCATTTCCAGAAGCCGGGAAACGCAGGTATACAGGCGTTGATCCAAAAGCCGTTCAATGTCGTGCCTGAATCGAAGATCGTGGTCCGTTTCTGGTTGATCGGTATTATTTTGGCTGTTATGACGATAGTTACGTTAAAGATGAGATAAAAGATGAGTAAGAGAATGGTTATATTAGGGGCCGGGGAGAGTGGTGCGGGAGCCGCTGTCTTGGCGAAGGCGAAAGGATTCGACGTGTTCGTGTCCGATAAATCGTCTATCAAACCTAAGTATAAGGAGATGCTGGACAACCACGGGATTCGTTGGGAAGAGGGACAGCATACCGAAGCCGACATCTTGAATGCCGACGAAATTGTCAAGAGCCCGGGTATTCCCGACAAGGCTCCTATCATACAGTTATTGAAGAAGCAAGGTACGCCGATCATCTCCGAGATCGAGTTTGCCGGAAGGTATACGGACTCGAAGATGATTTGCATCACGGGTAGCAACGGCAAGACGACAACGACGATGCTTACGTATCATATCTTGAAAGAAGCGGGCGTGGACGTGGGCTTGGCCGGAAATGTCGGAAACAGCTTGGCGCTTCAGGTTGCGGAAGATCCACATGCGGTCTACGTGATCGAGTTGAGCAGTTTCCAACTGGATAATATGTACGACTTTAAAGCGGATATCGCTATTATATTGAATATAACACCGGATCATCTGGACCGTTATAACTATGAGATGCAGAATTATGTAGACGCTAAGTTCCGCATCTTGCAAAATCAGACGAAGGACGACGCCTTCATTTTCTGGAACGATGACCCGATCATAGCCCGTGAGATCGCCAAACGGCATCCTGAGGCTACTCTTTACCCATTCGCCGAGACACATGAGAACGGCATGAAGGGATATACGGAAAATAATCAAGTAGTTATTGAAACGGCAAACGGAACATTTACGATGGAACAAGACCTATTGGCATTGACTGGTACGCATAACCTGTATAACTCTTTGGCTTCGGGGATAGCGTCCAAGATCGTGGACATTCATGATGAGAAAATACGTGCCTCACTCAGTGATTTTACGGGGGTTGAGCACCGTTTGGAAAAGGTGCTTCGCGTGCGTGGTGTTGATTATATTAATGACTCGAAAGCTACGAACGTAAACTCTTGTTGGTATGCTTTGCAGAGTATGACGACTCCGGTCGTTTTGATCTTAGGGGGCACGGATAAAGGGAATGATTACTCGGAGATCGAGGAACTAGTGAGTAAAAAGGTGCATTCATTGATTTTCATGGGTGTGGATAATACGAAACTGCATGCGTTCTTCGACGGGAAAGTGGCGAATATAGAAGACGCCCGCTCGATGGAAGAGGCTGTGGCGAAAGCTTATAAGATGGCTCATAAGGGAGATACGGTATTGCTCTCTCCTTGTTGCGCCAGCTTCGACCTGTTCAAGAGCTATGAGGATCGGGGCGATCAGTTCAAGGCTTGCGTACGTAATTTGTAATAAAGGATAAAATGGATCTGGCGAGTAAACTGTTTAAGGGCGACCGGGTGATATGGATCATCTTCATGTTCCTGTGTCTTATATCGGTGGTGGAGGTGTTCAGTGCGACCAGTACGATCGCTTATAAGAACGCGAATCACTGGGCGCCTATCGTACGGCACGCCACCTTTTTATTGGGAGGTTTCGTCATGGTATTGCTGTTGCATAATATACCGTGTCGCTTCTTTTCTGCGTTTATTATATTATTGCCGGTCTCGATGTTGATGTTGATCGTGACGCCCTTTATCGGCGTGGACGCTAATGATGCGCATCGATGGCTGGAAATCATGGGGATACAGTTCCAGCCTTCGGAGTTTGGGAAGCTGGCTTGTGTCGTGTTTGTCGCTTTCTTGCTCAGCAAACGGGGGAAATTAACGGAGAACCAGATTTTTAAGTATATACTGATTGGGGTAGGACTGACCTGTGTCTTGATTCTGCCGGAGAACTTTTCTACGGCGTTTATGCTATTCGGGGTTTGTTTCCTGATGATGTTTATCGGTCAGTTGCCATTTGGTAAGTTGGCGAAGCTGGCGGGTATCTTGATGTTGGCGTTGGTATTGTTCTTGGCGTTGCTTAAGTTTACGCCGGCCGCTATTACCCAGTATTTGCCGGATCGATTCGTTACTTGGCAGGGGCGTTTGGAGCGTTTCTTCGACGGGCATAAGGATAATTTGGATGAGAGTGGTACGTATAAGATAACCGATGATAATTATCAGGTAACCCATGCGAAGATAGCTATTGCCCGGGGAGGCGTATTTGGGCAGATGCCCGGACATGGCCAACAGCGTGACTTCCTGCCACAGGCGTATTCAGATTTTATCTATGCGATTATCATAGAGGAACTGGGTATCGTTGGGGGAATCTTTGTACTGTTGCTTTATATAATGTTGCTAGTGCGGGTTGGGATGATCGCCCGGAAATGTGATAAATCATTCCCGAAATTCCTAGTGTTGGGATGTGGGTTGCTGGTGGTAGTCCAAGCTTTGGCGAATATGGCGGTAGCTGTGAATTTAGTGCCCGTTACCGGGCAACCGATGCCGTTGGTGAGCCGGGGTGGTACGTCTACGCTTATTTCTTGTATCTATTTCGGGATCATATTGAGCGTAAGTCGTTTTGGAGCCAATATCGGAAATGAGGATGAGGAAGAGGAGGATACGGAGAATCCAGAGAATCCTTCCGACGAGCCATCCGGAGAGACAATAAATCAGGCGGTCGAGGGAGAGAGAGAAGATAATCCGCTATCGGCTGTCGAAACGATAACTGTAGAGTCAAAAGTATGAGAAAGTACCGGATCATAATAAGTGGTGGTGGTACGGGAGGCCATATCTTCCCGGCCATATCTATCGCTAATACTTTCAAGAAACGTTTTCCGGATGCGGAAATCTTATTTGTGGGGGCGGAAGACCGCATGGAAATGGATAAGGTTCCGGCAGCCGGTTATAAAATCGTAGGTTTACCGGTGAGTGGGTTTGATCGTGCCCACTTGATGAACAACGTGAAGGTCATGGTTCGTTTAGCGAAAAGCTTGCGCTTGGCGAGGAAGACGATCCGTGAGTTCAAGCCAGATATAGCGGTCGGCGTGGGCGGTTATGCCAGTGGACCGACTTTATGGATGGCGGCTTCGCAAGGTGTTCCCGCATTGATACAGGAGCAAAACTCGTATGCCGGTGTGACCAATAAGTTGTTGGCGAAGAAAGCGAGCAAGATTTGTGTCGCTTACGAGGGCATGGAGAAGTTCTTTCCGGCGGATAAGATCGTGATTACGGGAAATCCGGTGCGACAGGATTTGGAAGAGGCGCTGAGTAAGAAAGAGGAGGCGTTGGCGTTCTTCGGGCTTTCTCCGGAGAAAAAAACGATCCTTGTGGTAGGTGGTAGCCTTGGCGCACGGACGATTAACCGGAGTATTCAAGGGGATCTGGATAAGTTCTTCGCCTCGGATGTACAGGTTATTTGGCAAACCGGTAGGTATTATTACAGCGACGCTTCCAAGCATTTGAAGGCGTACCGGGGAATGCCGGTTTGGTGCTCAGACTTTATTACCCGTATGGATTATGCTTATTCAGCGGCCGATTTGGTGATATCCCGTGCGGGGGCTAGTTCTATCTCGGAACTTTGCTTATTAGGAAAACCGGTGGTCTTGGTGCCTTCGCCGAATGTGGCGGAAGATCATCAGACCAAGAATACCTTGGCCTTGGTCCATAAGGATGCCGCCGTTATGATCGCCGATAAAGATGCGGAAAAGGATTTGGTGCCTACTGCCTTGAAGATAGTTCATGACGATGAACGTTTGTGTACGTTGAGCCGTAATATCGAGACCTTGGCGCAACGCCATAGCGCGGACCGTATCGTGGATGAGATTGTTAAGATTATAGATAAGAAATAAGGAATATGGATATAAATAAAGTGACAGCGGTGTATTTCGTAGGTGCCGGGGGCATTGGAATGAGTGCCTTGATCCGTTATTTCCTCGCTAAGGGAAAACGAGTGGGCGGATACGATAAGACCCCTTCCGATTTAACCGAGGAGTTGAAAAAGGAGGGAGCCGATATTCACTATGAGGATAATGTAGCTTTGATCGGGGAGGCGTTCAAGTCGCCCGATGATACGCTGGTGGTTTATACGCCGGCGGTCCCGGAGTCGCATACGGAATTGACCTATTTCCGGGCGCACGGTTTTGAGGTGATGAAGCGGGCACGTGTCTTGGGAGAGATCACGAAAAGCAGCCGGGGTTTATGCGTGGCGGGCACGCACGGCAAGACAACGACCTCTTCTATGCTAGCTCATTTGCTGAAACAATCGCCGGTGGATTGCAATGCTTTCCTCGGAGGAATCCTAAAGAACTACGAGAGTAATTTGATGTTGTCGGATACGAGCGACTTTACCGTGATCGAGGCGGATGAGTTCGATCGTTCTTTCCATTGGCTTACTCCTTATATGGCAGTGATTACTTCCGCGGATCCGGATCATCTGGATATTTACGGTACGGCGGAGGCTTACCGGGAGAGTTTTGAGAAATTTACCTCCTTAATTCGTCCCGATGGTTGTCTACTGATCAAGAAAGGAATCAACGTAACGCCCCGTTTACAGGAGGGTGTCAAGAAATATACCTATTCCGTTACGGAAATAGCGGACTTTTACGCTGAAAATATTCGTATTTGCGACGGAAATATTACCTTTGACTTCGTTGGTCCGGAAATCCGTATTCCTGATGTGGAATTAGGTGTTCCCGTAAAGGTTAATATAGAGAACGGGGTAGCGGCTATGGCGATCGCTTGGTTGAACGGAGTGAAACCTGAGGATTTGAAAAAGGGTATGGCTACATTTGCCGGACCTCGCCGCCGTTTCGATTTCCATTTGAAGACTGATCAAGTGGTATTGATCGATGATTATGCCCATCATCCGGCCGAATTGCGACAGAGTATCTTGTCGGTGAAGGAATTATATGCGGGTCGTAAGGTGACAGGTATTTTCCAGCCGCATCTATATACCCGTACCCGAGATTTCGCTGGAGATTTCGCTGCGAGTCTCTCTTTATTGGATGAGTTGATCTTGCTGGATATCTATCCGGCTCGTGAGGAACCGATTCCGGGGGTGAGCTCTCGGATCATTTTTGATAAGGTGACGATCCCTTCCAAGACGCTGTGTAAGAAGGAAGAGCTTTTGGACGTGGTTGCCGCCGGGAAATATGAGGTAGTATTAATGGTAGGCGCCGGCAATATCGACCGTTTGGTGGAGCCTGTAAAAGAGATTTTATGTAAACAAATAAGGAAACCGTGATCCGAATAATTTCCATAGTAGTAGCCACGTTGTTGTTCTGTTACATCGTGTTTGTGTCGTTTTTCTTTCGGGAAATACGTCAAGACTCTATTTGCCAAGATCTGCAAGTCGTGGTGAAAGACAGTCTGGATAAACACTTCGTGAGCGAGAGTGACCTTGTGTCTATACTGAAGAAAGCCGGGCTAGATCCGATCAAGCGGCCAATGGCCGACGTGAATACGGATCGGATAGAGACGGAATTGCTTAAGAATGAGATGATCGCCCAAGTGGAGGCGTATAAGACTCCTTCGGGGATTATCAAACTAGAGGTCATGCAAAAGATGCCTATCCTCCGGATTATGGGCGTAAGAGGTAGTTATTACGTGGATAATCTGGGAACCACCATGCCGATCAGTCGTCGGTATGCTGCGCATGTGCCAATTGTGAGTGGATATGTGGAAAAAGAGCTTGCGGTGACCGACTTATACAAATTTGCATTATTTTTGCAAGAGAATGAGTTCTGGAATGACCAGATTGAACAAATCTATGTCTATCCGGATAATGATATAGAACTTATTCCAAGAGTGGGTAACCACCGGATCATGTTGGGTACTTTGGATGAATTCGAAGAAAAGCTTGCGAATTTAAAGCTTTTCTATGAACAAGCGATCCCTAAAGTGGGTTGGGAAAAGTACAGTATGATTAATTTAAAATATAAGAATCAGATTGTTTGTACTAAAAAATAGATGATATGGCATACACAGACTTTATAGCAGCTATTGACCTAGGTACCTCCCATATGGTAGGAATGGTGGGGACTAAGAATGCGACGGGCGCTCTTTCAATCATCGCCTACGAAGTTGAGAACTCCGGCACCTGCATACGAAGAGGATGTGTATATAACGTGAAGGAGACGGCGAGTAAGATAAGACGCTTGATCCTCAAGTTGGAGAATAAACTGGGGGGGGCCAAGATCGGGCAGGTATATGTGGGACTGGGTGGCCAGTCACTCCGTTCTATCGAGCATACGGTTTGCAAGGTGTTGGGAACGGAAGGAGTGGTCACAGAGGAGATCATAGACTCTCTTTATCAAGAGTGTAAGGATTATCGTCCGGATATGTTGACCGTTCTTGATGTGGTTTCTCCTTCCTATTTTTTAGATGATAAACCAGAGTCCAACCCGGTGGGCGTGCCTTGTAGCCGTATCGAGGCTCGTTACAAGTTGATTGTTGGACGTCCTTCCTTGAAATTAAATATTATCAATAGCATCTCGGAACAAGCGAAGATCGAGATCGCCGGTATTCTCGTGTCGCCCCTAGCGTTGGGTGATGTGGTCTTGAGCGACAATGAGAAGGACTTGGGTTGCGCCTTGATCGGCTTCGGTGCCGGCGTGACGACGATAACTGTCTATAAGGGTGGTAAGTTGGCCAGCCTTTCCGTTGTTCCCTTTGGAGGTAATTTGATAACAAAAGATATAACCAATCTCAGGGTTGTAGAGTCTGAGGCGGAACGCTTGAAGATCACTTATGGTAGCGCGAAAGCGGACCGGGATAATGATATGACCATCCAAGTGAGTTTAGCGGATGGAATGGGCTTGCGTGAGATTAAGCTGGCCGAGTTGAACGGTGTGATCGAGGCCCGTATGGATGAGATCTTAGAGAATGTATATGCTCGTCTGGAGGCTACAGGCTTGATGAGCGTTCTCGGTGCTGGCATCGTGATTACGGGTGGAGGCGCCGCTTTGAAGAATTTACCGGCTGTTATGAGCGAACGCTTGAAGATGGAGGTTCGCTATTCAGCGGTTCGCAAGGGGATTGTCGCTAGTGGTGATTTAGTGGTTGCCAGCAATCCCGAATATGCGGTAGCCGTCGGCCTCTTGGCGAAAGGAACTAAGAATTGCGCGTTATATATTCCTCCTAAACCGGAGCCTAAGATTGAGCCGGTGGTTGAGCCTGAACCGACAGTGGAACCGACTCCGGAACCCGTCAAGGAGAAGCCGAAGAAAGAGAAGAAAAAAGGTCCCGGCTTGTTCGGGCGGTTGACAAAAGGAATCGATACCTTTGGTAAAACCCTCTTCGATGACGATGATAACGAGAGTAAATAACGTGATCTACGAATGTAATAAAACCGGAAGACAATGGACGATACAATATTAAATTTTAATTATCCTACGGATACTCCCAAAATCATTAAGGTGATTGGTGTTGGAGGCGGTGGCGGAAACGCTGTTACTCATATGTATAAGGAGGGCATACACGATGTTACATTCGTGTTATGTAATACGGATAATCAAGCCTTGAACCGTTCGGATGTTCCTATCAAGTTATTGCTGGGACGTGAGATCACGCAGGGATTGGGCGCAGGAAATAAGCCGGAACGTGCGATGATGGCGGCCGAGGAGAGTCTGGACGATCTTCGAGGTATGTTGAACGACGGTACGAAGATGGTATTTATTACCGCTGGTATGGGTGGTGGTACCGGTACGGGTGCCGCTCCGGTTATCGCTCGTATCGCGAAGGATATGGGAATATTGACGGTAGGTATCGTAACCATTCCTTTCTTGTTCGAGGGTGAGCGTAAGATTATACAGGCCTTGAATGGTGTGGAGGAGATCGCGAAAAACGTGGATGCCTTATTGGTAATCAATAACGAGCGTTTGCGTGAGATTTATTCGGACCTTTCCGTGATGAACGCTTTCGGCAAGGCCGATGATACCTTGACGATCGCCGCCAAGAGTATCGCGGAGATCATTACGCTTCCGGGTATTATCAACCTCGACTTCGCCGATGTTAACACCACGATGAAAGATGGTGGTGTCGCTTTGATGAGTAATGGTTTTGGTGAAGGAGAAGGACGTGTTCGCCAAGCGGTGGAAGACGCTCTGAATTCTCCGCTATTAAGCAACAACGACGTAAAGAACGCCAAGAAAATCCTGTTCAACGTATATTTCAGCGAGGAAGCCGAGTTGCGCATGGAGGAGATGAACGACGTGCATAACTTTATGTCCGAGTTCAACCGTGATATAGAGGTTATCTGGGGTACTGCCGTGGATAATACATTAGGTAATAAAGTGAAAATGACGATCCTCGCTACTGGATTTACGATGGATGATATTCCATTGATCGCTGATAAACGCAGGAATGAAGCCGCTCAGATGACGGAAGAAGAATTGCGCTTAGAAGAAGAGCGAATCGAGAAAGAGCGTAAGGAGCGTGATTTGATTGGTAAATATTATGGTGCTTCCGCACAAAAGGCGGGTCGTTTTACCTCTCGTGCGAAAGCGGTAGTTTTGACTCAGGAAGAGTTGGACGATGATGCCTTGATCGCTTTGATAGAGGATAATCCGACTTATAACCGGGATCCGAAGATCGTGGCCCGTGCCCGTTCCAAAGTAGCGGGAGAGGATATTCAAGTATCGGCTCCGACAACGGCGAAGCAACCGGCTAACCAACCTCGCCAAGATTCTCAGCGGGGGGGTAAACAAGTGATCAGTTTCCGATAGTTAATAATATAATAAGGATATGGATTTATTTGAACAAGTCAGTGAAGACATTAAAAACGCGATGAAGGCGAAAGATAAAGTCGCCTTGGAGACATTGAGAAATGTAAAGAAATTTTTCTTGGAAGCGAAAACCGCTCCGGGAGCCAATGATACGCTGACGGATGCGGATGCCTTGAAGATCATGCAGAAGTTGGTGAAACAAGGGAAAGATTCTGCTACGATTTATGTGCAACAGGGCCGTCAAGACCTAGCGGATGTTGAGTTGGAGCAAGTAAAAGTGATTGAGAAATATTTACCTCAACAAATGTCTGCCGAGGAATTGGAGAAAGAATTGAAAGCTATTATCGCTCAAGTCGGTGCCGCTGGCCCGAAAGATATGGGTAAGGTAATGGGTGTAGCCTCAAAAGCATTGGCAGGAAGAGCCGAAGGACGGATGATTTCCGAGACGGTTAAGCGTTTACTTAATTAATTGATTCATACGAAGACCGCACTAAGGGCATTCTGACAATTACTCGTTAGAATGCCCTTGGTACGGTTTTCTCGTATATACCTTTTCCTTTGACAATTTAATTCTTTAGAAAACCATGATTACTTTTACATGTTGTCTGATAGCCCTTATCGTTGGATATTTTACGTATGGTAAATTTGTCGAGCGGGTGTTTGGCGTAGATCCCTCCCGGGTTACTCCCGCTTTCACAAAACAAGATGGTGTTGATTATATACCCTTGCCTACTTGGAAGATTTTCATGATCCAATTTTTGAATATAGCGGGTCTGGGACCTATTTTCGGCGCTATCATGGGGGCTAAATTTGGGGTAGCTTCTTTCCTTTGGATCGTATTGGGAAGTATATTTGCGGGCGCTACCCATGATTTCCTATCGGGAATGCTTTCGTTGCGGCATGATGGAGAAAGTCTTCCTGAATTGATCGGACGGTATCTGGGGAACAACTTTAAGCAATTTATGCGGGGCTTTACGGTTATCTTGATGATCTTGGTGGGTGCTGTTTTCGTAGCTGGGCCTGCAGGGTTGCTGGCTAAACTGACTCCGGAATATCTAGATGCTACGTTCTGGATTATCGTCGTATTCATTTATTATATACTGGCTACTCTATTACCTGTTGATAAGATTATCGGAAAGATCTATCCATTATTCGCCATCGCTTTGCTATTTATGGCCGTAGGTATCTTGGTTATGTTATTTATTAACCAGCCGCCGTTACCTGAGATTACGGATGGACTTAGTAATACGCATCCGGGAGGCTTGCCTATTTTTCCGATCATGTTTGTTAGTATCGCTTGTGGCGCTATCTCTGGCTTTCATGCTACCCAAAGTCCATTGATGGCTCGTTGCATGAAAAGTGAGAAATACGCCCGTCCCGTATTTTACGGAGCGATGATTACCGAAGGTATCGTAGCCTTGATCTGGGCCGCCGCCGCTACGTATTTCTTCCATAATAACGGAATGGAGGAGAACAATGCCGCTGTCGTAGTAGACAGTATCACAAAAGAGTGGCTGGGCGCTGTCGGAGGTGTATTAGCGATACTGGGGGTGATAGCAGCTCCGATTACTTCTGGCGATACGGCTTTCCGCTCGGCTCGTCTGATTGTCGCAGACTTCCTGCATATGGAGCAAAAAACGGTGGTCAAACGTCTGATGATCTGTATTCCCATGTTTATCGTTGCGATAGGAATCTTATTATATAGTCAAAAAGATAAGGATGGCTTCGATATGATCTGGCGTTATTTCGCATGGAGTAACCAGACGTTGGCAGTATTTACCCTATGGGCCTTAACCGTATATTTGGTACAAGCAAAGAAATTATATGTGATAACCTTGATTCCCGCCTTATTCATGACGGCGGTATGTTCTACCTATATTTTTGTAGCTCCGGAAGGGTTTGGTCTTTCCTCCGGTTTTTCTCAACTTTTGGGGTTACTAGTTACATTGATCGTTTTCGGGATCTTCTTAGTCTGGAAAAGAAAGAAAGTATAAAAAAGGCTGGCTTACATTTAGCCAGCCTTTTCTGTCGTTATTGTTCAAGTGAATTAAAGCACTTGTATGCCTTCCTCACGGGCTTGTTCCTCCCCGGAAGGAGTGATTAATTTATAACCCTTGCCGTGGATGTTGATGATCTCGATACCCGGATCGTCTTTCAACAATTTACGTAATTTCGTGATATAAACGTCCATGCTACGAGCGTTGAAATAGTTATCGTCTACCCAGATTGTCTTCAAGGCGTAGTTACGCTCAAGGATCTCATTTGCGTGGGCGCACAACAAACTTAATAATTCGCAT
Organism: Parabacteroides sp. AT13; assembly: GCF_002272965.1. Taxonomy (NCBI): domain Bacteria; kingdom Pseudomonadati; phylum Bacteroidota; class Bacteroidia; order Bacteroidales; family Tannerellaceae; genus Parabacteroides; species Parabacteroides sp. AT13. The sequence continues at coordinate 2,520,543 of NZ_NQMH01000001.1, forward strand.
TCCTTCGTAGTAAGTTTCGTAACCTTGTCTCCGATAGCCAACGTTTGTTTTTGGGTATCGAACAAGAAGTTTCCTAACTTGTAGAAAGGAATATCTTTCATCTTCTTACCTTTCACACGGCGAAGGATAGCCTCGATACGAAGCAATAGCTCTTCCATGCTAAACGGTTTTGTCAAGTAGTCATCTGCGCCGATCTTGAATCCTTCCAAGATGTCTTCCTTCATAGTCTTGGCTGTAAGGAAGATAATAGGGATATCAGGATTGATAGAGCGAATTTCTTGTGCCAAGGTGAAACCATCTTTCTTTGGCATCATGACATCCAACACACAAAGATCGTATTTACCTTTGGTAAAACCTTTGTATCCGGCTTCTCCGTCAGAGAATAGGTCCGTTACATACCCTTTAGCTTGTAAGTATTCTCTTAAAAGCATTCCTAAATTCTCATCGTCTTCACAAAAGAAGATCTTTAGTTTTTCTTCCATAACTAACTTTTTATAAGAGGTAAAGTAATAATAAATTTTGTTCCAATGTTTCCCGCACCACTTTCGGCACGGATCGTACCTTTGTGGTCCTCAATAATTTTGCGTACGTAAGCGAGTCCGAGACCGAACCCTTTCACGTCATGTACGTTGCCTGTCGGTACGCGGAAGAAACGGTCGAATACCTTTTTCAGATATTCTTTCTTGATACCGATACCATTATCTTCCACGGAGATCAACAGCTTTCCGTTCTCGTTCCAAGTGCGTGCCATCAATGTAAGCGGAACTTCCGGGCGGCGGTATTTAACCGCATTGTCCATCAAGTTGAACAATACATTGGTGATATGCATTTCATCCACATATATATCCGATTCTGTAGCTTGCAGGTCTATATCCATTGTACCGCCGTACTTCTCGACCTTTAAAACGAAGGTGTTAGCCACGTTCGCTACCAAATCATTCGCGTCAATTTCTTTCAATTTAAGCGCTGCTTTCTGTCGTTCGAACAAAGACATCTGTAGCACTTTCTCGACCAAGAAGCTCAATCGCTTCGTCTCGTCGTTGATTACGCCGGATATATGCTTGAATACGTCCGGACTCTTCGTTATATCCGAATCCTTCAACATCTGGGCGGCGAGCGAGATCGTGGATACCGGTGTCTTCAACTCGTGCGTCATGTTGTTGATAAAATCGTTTTTCATCTCGGATAACTTCTTCTGACGGAATACGATGTAAATCGTGAAGACGAAGGTTATCAACAGGATCAATGAGAATATAACCGATGGAACGATGAAAGTAATAGAGCTTGAGATATAATCCCCTTTCGTCGGAAAATAAACTCTCAGGTAGTTTAGTTTCGATGGGGGATCGTTCGGGAAAAGCACTTGGGTGATCACGTCAGAGGCGATCGGTTGCTTTTGGAATTCTCCGCTCTGGTATACTACATTTCCATCTTTGTTAATAACAGAAAACACAAACGGCAAGTTCAAACCGTTGTTAATAAATTCTGTTTTTAAGTAATTGTTCAGCTTTTTAAAATCTATACGTTCCTCGATCGGCTTTAGATTTGCGGTGTATAAGATGTTGTAAATCACCTCCTCTATCAGTCCACCTTGGTACTGGTAACGTCTTTTTAGTGTCTTCTGTAAATCTTTAGATGTGTTTACGATGCTGTTGGCAGACTGCCGTTTTGACAAGGAAGAGAGCGGCTCGAACTTATGGGCGCTAAAACTTTGCATCTCTATTTGTTGAACGGTTCCATTAGAATCCTTGATCTGTAATTGGTATTTCTCATGGTTGATCACTTGTCCTAGGCTTTGGGCATCCGGGGCATTTTGATACATGAAATTTGTCTCATCCCGGTTGATATCATCCTCGAGGTATTTACGGGTCTCATCCAATTCCAGATTCTTAGATACTTGGCGCAGGCTTCTTTTGACAGTCTCATTGAACTGTTCGCTGCGTGTCTTAAGTATAATGCTCACATAGTTTACCTGTAGGTATAATAACCCGGCGAAGGCAAAAGCCATAACTACCGCAAGCAACCAAATTGTCGACTTCCTCATATCAATATCTTTCTCTTAATATTGCAACAAATAACGTATGTTTTAGTTTAATATTTACACAAAAAAGGTAAAAATAATCCGTTTAAAATGTTAATAATACTTTGTGGGCATAGAGGATATATGTTAGCTAAGCATTGAAACTCCGCTGTTAATGCGCTAGTTAGCGTTATTTTATCCTAAGTTTTTTATATATTATCCTAAGTAAAAACAAGTCCGGTGCGTTTTTTGTTGCGTACGGACTTTATAAAGTCTCCACTTAGGGGATTAAAATCGATGTCCCGGAGGAGCGCCCATCGGACCTCTTCCCCGTCCGCCTCTACCCGGCGTTTTCATGTCGCTGGTAGTGGCCCCACCTTTGAAGATGCTGAACCGATAGATGAAGTGTACCATGAAATAACTGCCTAGCGTGTTATATTCTGAGTCTTGTATATAGCTAGCGGTAACGGAACGGGAGATATTGCTTCGTTGTTGCAGGATATCGTAGATCTTGAAACGGAGCGTCCCTTGGTTATTCTTTAAGAAAGACTTGGAGGCTGAGGCATTCCATAGGACTTCGTTCTGTTTGAATCCGTCCCCGTAGCCAGAGTTGGTAGACCAGTTCACGTCACTCTCTATCTTGAAATTGAGGGGCAGATAGATTGTCGTGTAACCGCCGGCTCCGTAATTGAAGGTGTTTTGGTTATTTTCCTTTTGCAGGGAGTTGCTGGTGGCATTGTAACGAATATTCCCGTTTACGCCCAGATCCAGATAAGAGGAGCGGAAGTCGATACCACCACGTTCGGACAATATGAGATTCCGGTTCGTATTCTTCTCCTCGTTGATATATCCGTTGCTATTAGCGAACGAGGCCATTGTCATGGAGTTGATGGAGAATTTCTTATTCTTCAAGGGGGTATTCAACATCATACGGACGTTGCCACTATAGTTGCCATTTACGTTTTTGTAAGTGGTGGTCTTTACACCTGTCTCTTGGTTATAAGAGGTATAACTTACGATATCGTTGATGATATAACTACCGTTTGCCATGATCATAAAGGCCCGTTGTTTCTCCGGTGTGAACTGTTGGAAACGAATAAATACGTTGTTCGTATAGCGGGGATTCAAATCCGGGTTACCGATCGTGATATTCGTCGGGTCCGAGATATCCGCTACCGGTTGTAATTGAGTCATGCTCGGTTGGCTGGTACGGCCATTATACATGATACGAAGATTCGTACGCTTATCGAACATATAGTTGAATTGAGCCATCGGGGAGAGGTTGACCACCTTACGGGTTATCTTGGATAAGGTCGTGTCGCCAACGAAATTCTCGCTGCTGGAATAGGATGGGTCCAGATTCAAGCCGATCGTGTAGTTGAACTTTGCCCGTTGAGACTTGAAGCTCAAGCTGGCCCGCTGGCTGATAAAGTTATTGCGATAGCTTTGGCTGTAGGCGGAATCTAATACATTATATATACCATCAGCGTCTTGGTTGTAAACATTCTTCAAGGCTTCTTGTTTCCGTTGGCTGATGCTATAAGTGGCTTGGATGAAATTATTATGCCCGATCGGTTCTACCCACGATACGTAGGCCCGGTAATTGAAACCTTTGTTGTCGTAACGTGAGCGCTGGTCGATAATGCTATTCTTCAAGGCATCAGTCTGGTTGAAATAAACGATGTCGGAACGGTTCATGCCGTCACTGTACGAATCGCTATTGCCTCCAGAAAGGGTGGCGCTGAACACACGTCCTTTGTTATTCAGCTTACGGCTGAAATCGATGCTGGCATTTAGGTTGTACCCGTTACTTTCCGAGTAATTACTGGATTTGTTGGTATTGACCGTATCCCGTTCGTTATCCAAGGTGGTAGCATCACTGAAATTGTCGTTCATGCTGTGGCTGAAGCTGAAACTCGGGCGGAAGATAAGTTGAGTCATCGTATCCGGTTTCCATTCCAAGCGAAAGTCTACGCCAAAGTTATCGCTCTTCGTACGGCTCATCGCCTCGCTATTATCATAGGAGGAACTATCTCCGGGAAGGATATTCTGCCGATCACTCTTGCTGCGAGCGTCATTGTCGGAATGGGAATAACGAGTATTTCCCCCAAGAGTTAGTTTATCCGGCTTGAATTCCTTGCTGAAGTTCAAACCTGCGTTTCCGGAAGAGGTGATACCGCTACCCGCTCCGAAACCTCCTCGTCGGCCTCCACCGCCTCCCATACCGGAGAACATTGTTGAGGCTAGATCGGAAAAGCCCATATTATTCGTGTTATTCGCTCCCCCCATGAACGTGATCTGGTCATTATTCACGAAACGATTGACCATGGCGTTGCCTTCATACCGATCTTTACTTCCGTATCCACCATATGCGTTGCCAAACCAACCTTGCTTCATGCCGGGTTTCACGGTTAGGTTGATGACGGTCTCTTCCTCTCCATCGTCGAAGCCGGTCATTTGGGCCATATCGCTTTTCTTATCAAGTACCTGTAATTTATCGATCATCTTGGCTGGAAGATTCTTGGAGGCCACTTTCGGGTCATCGGAGAAGAACTCCTTTCCGTCCACCATTACCTTTTTCACCTCTTTTCCATTGACGGTGATCTTGCCTTCGCTATCTACCTCCACACCGGGCATCTTTTTCAATAAATCCTCCAAAACGGAGCCTTCGGTTACTTTATAAGAATCCGCATTGTATTCCACAGTGTCGTTGCGAACGGTAACCTCGGGTGCCTTACCTATAACTACGGCTTCTCCCAACTCGATCGCTCCGTCGCTTAATTCAAGTTTACCTACGTTTACGGGGTTTTTCTTTCCGGTGATTTGCAAGGGTTGGTACAATGGATCGTATCCGATGAATGTGATGTGTAGTAAATAACTTCCTTTCTTTACGTTTTTCAAGGTAAAACTACCATTACGGGCGCTCACCACACCTCGTACCATGGCACTGTCTTTTACGTTCAGCAATCGTACCGTTGCTTGCTCGATGGGGGTATCACTACCTTGCTCAACGACAGATCCGGTAACATTAACACCGCTTTGCTGTGCGAAAGCCATCGGTGAAAAAAGGATCATCAACAACATCAAAAGGCACTTTCCCGATTTCATAACTATATGGATTACATTGTTTACAATTACGAAAAGATAGACATGGTTCATTCAAAATAGTTTAATATAACTTTTATGGATTTGATATTATTAACAATCGTGCAGGCCTTTGGATTTATGGAGAGTATTCTTAGAACAAGAACATTATAAAAGGTAAATAGTCCTTCAACTTAACTCGCAATATTTTCAAGGATTGTGTAATCCGGTATTCCACGGTTTTTATAGAAACCCCTAAGGCCTCTGCGATTTGGAGATTAGATTGTTCTCCGAATCGGCTAAGTTTAAATGTCTCCCGGTAATTCTCAGGCAATTCTTCGATTGCTTTCGTGATATTCTCTGTAAGCTCGTTTACGAAATAGGTATCAGGATTCTCAAATTGATCTTTAATCTTATCATAAATCAGGCTATGTACTCGCTCATGATACAATTGCCTTTTGATCGCATTGAGGCAACGATGCTTAACAGCCATAAAAAGATAGGATTTCAAGGATATCTCTACAAATAAGGAATTTCGGTTTTCCCATATAAATAACATTAGCTCCTGAATAAGTTCTTCGGCATCCTCATCAGAAACATATTGGGAAGCATATTCGCATAGTGGCGAATAAAATTTGATAAACATCTGTTTAAAAGCGTCTTTACTTCCTAATTGTATTTGTTCAATTAAAGTAGAATCATCCATAGCACCTTCTTCATCCTTTCTTTTCTGTAAGCAAAGATATATTTTATCTTGGATATTCAAGGTTAAAATTAGGGTAACCACATCGAAATATCACTTTTAGGACATCCTTATCACAAGATATACTTACTTTACCGATGAAGTACTACTTACTTTACTGATGAAGTATATATCCTATGGAAAAGTAGGTAAGTCTAAAGTCTTCCGTAAAAAAATGCTTTTTAGTTAAGGGTGTGTTCGTTCAGGATTGTCTTAGTTATAGAAACAGATAAGAATGAAAACTGAAAATAGACATATTAATATCCAAGAGCCGGAAGGTATGATGCTTTTACGGTATATAAAGGACACAGCTTCCAATGAGGAAAAATCTTATATTGAAGCTTGGCTGGAAGCGGATGAAAATAATAAGAGGATCTTATTACAGACCGCCCGTATATATTATGCGAACAATGCGATGGAACGGATCGCTAGCCGAAATCCATTGATTGCCTACGAAAAGCTGGAACAACGATTAGCAAAACGGACCCGTTTATATTGGCTGAAGAGGTTCTCTGCTGCTGCGGCTTGTATAATTGCTATCATTGGGCTATCAACCTTATTTTCCCATAGAAAGGTTGATTCTGAATTTGGAGATCCTCAAATTATAACACTTCAGGCAAATGCGGGAGTCCGTACACGCTTTAATTTACCGGATGGTACTGTTGTTTATCTAAATTCGGGTAGTGTTTTATCCTATCCGATGTCTTATGACCAAAAAGAAAGAAAAGTATGTTTATCAGGAGAAGCCTATTTTAAAGTCACTCACAACGAAAAACAACCTTTTATTGTCAGTACTTCAGGAGATCAGCATAGGGTTAGAGTTTTAGGCACGGAGTTTAATATACAAGCTTATGGGGATGAGAATATAATTTCGACTACTTTAGTGACGGGCTCCGTAAATCTCGAGGTGAAGAATAAATCAGGGAATGTGAGTCATAGGACGTTACTACCATCCGAAAAAGCGATTTGCAACTTGGATAAAGAAGAAATTTCTGTGATGAAAATAAATACGATCTATGAAACCGCATGGATGGATGGCAAACTGATGTTCAAGGATACGCCTTTACCTGAGGCTTTGAAAAAATTGTCATATTACTATAATGTTGAATTTGTGATTCAGGATGCGGAGATTAAAAGCTATTGTTTAACCGGTATTTTAGATAATAGGCTGCTATCTCAGACACTAGACTATTTGAGAATATCTTCAAATATTGATTATCGTATAGAAGATATGAAGACAGATGATAGCAAAGGTACTAACCGTACTCGGGTTATACTTTGGAAAGGAAAATAAAGAAAAATGTATAATAATTAAATAATATGGCCTATGGAATAAAAGAACAAGAATGTAGACTTGATCTATCTAAAAAACATACGGGAAAATGTTACCAGCATCTTCCCATATGAAACAATTTGATAGAGGTCTTTAAACCGACTAAGAAATTTATTTTTTAATCTTAAATCAATTACAAAAATATGATGAATAATTTATATTTCCAACTTGATGGAGATAAATCAGCGTTTGTCAGGTTGGTATCTAAAATATCAAGAATTATGAAGTTGACCTTATTTCTTGTATGTTTATCAATTAGTATGTCATTTGCTATGACAACAAATGCTCAAAGCACCTCACTTTCTTTTAAAGCGACAGATCAATCTATAAAAGAAGTTTTGGAACTGATTGAAAGTCAAACCGATTTTCACTTCTTTTATAATAGTAAATTAGTTGATATCAATCAAGTAATATCTGTTGATATAAAGGATAAAGACGTGTTCACTACATTAGATCATATATTTAAGAATTCGAATATACGATATAAAATAGTAGGAAAAGATGTGATTCTATCAGTAAAAGGCAGTAAGTCTGATCAAGATGAAAAGACAGTAACAGGTACTGTTGTTGATGAGGCGGGGGAGCCTATTATTGGTGCAAATATTGTAGAGAAGGGTAAAGCAAATGGAACTATGTCTGATTTGAATGGTCATTTCTCTATTGTAGTGTCTTCCGATGCGGTACTCCAGATTTCTTATATTGGATTTTCTCTTCATGAAGAAGCCGTGAAAAATAAAAATGTACTTCAGGTCATTATGAAAGAGGATACACAAAAATTAGATGAGGTTGTTGTTGTTGGTTATGGCTCAGTTGACAAAAAAGAGTTGACTTCTGCTGTAACCGCTGTTTCTAGTAAAGACTTTTTACAAGGAGCATTTACAAGTCCGTTGTCAATGATCGATGGAAAAGTATCAGGCGTTAATGTCTCGAATGCGGCAGCGGCAGATCCTAACTCTTCTCCTAATATCCAGATGCGAGGTGCTTCTTCCATAGAGGCAGGGAATTCGCCATTGGTTATTATAGACGGAATGCCGGGTGCAGATTTAAGAAGTGTCGCTAACCAAGATATTGAATCAATTACAATATTGAAAGATGGTTCGGCTGCAGCGATTTATGGTTCACGTGCGGCGAATGGAGTTATTTTGGTGCAAACAAAAAAGGGAAAGGCTGGAAAAGTTTCTATATCTTATGATGGCTATATCGATCATGATATGGTAGCTAATCAACCAAAAGTACTTTCTGTAGATGAGTTTCTTGCGCATGAAAGAGATGTAGATTTTGGTCATCGGGTGGATTGGTATGACAAATTGTTGAATAAGAGTAATCTGGGTCAAAGTCATTATTTAGCTGTTTCAGGAGGAAGTGAAAATTTGACCTTTAGAGCTTCTGCCAATTATAAGAAGAAAGATGGCTTGGATATAGCGTCTTCTAGAAAAGAGTATGGAGTTAGAATGGGATTCACCGCAAAGACATTAGAAGGTCTGTTAGAGATTCAAGGAAACTTGTCCACGCGAGTTATCAATGAGGAATATGTGGATTATGGCGTATTTCAGCAAGCGGTAAAATTGAATCCGACTCATCCATTGATGGATGAAAAAGATCCTTCTAAATATAGTACTCTGTATGGGTTTGATACCTATAATCCTGTAGGATGGTTGAAAGACAAGGAGGATGGAGGTGATAGACAGTTTTCCCTTGCTGATTTTAAAATGAAACTAAATATTTTACCGACGCTAAATACTGAATTATCTCTAGCTAGACAGGGGCAAGAGTATTTTAAGCGTATATATGTTAATTCAAATCATAAGGAATCTATAGATAATATGCGTTCCGGACGAGGAACTCTGCAGGAAGAAAATTATACGGATTATACATTGGAATGGATCGGTAATTATTTTACGACAATTGACAAGCATACAATTAAATTAATGGCTGGATATTCGTATCAAGAGTTTAATCATCGTAGTTTTTCTTCAGAGAATGCAAATTTTCCTTCGGATGCGATGTCCTATAACAATCTGGAAGCTGGAGATTGGAATATGGCAGCAGGTCGTTTAGGGGTATCTTCGTTGAAAGAAAAAGAAAAGACAATAGGTTTTCCTGCGCGATTGATTTATAACTATGATGATACTTACTATTTGACGGCTTCTGTTAGATATGAAGGAAATAGTAAATTTGGGGCAAATCATAAATGGGGATGGTTCCCTGCAGCCTCTGCAGCATGGCGAATGTCAAGTTTGCCTGCTATTAAAAATATTGAGGCCATCAATGATTTAAAACTCCGTTTTTCATATGGAGTTACAGGACGCTCTGGTTTCCCAAAGTATTCAGCGTTGGCTCGTTATGAGCAAGGTGGGTATTGGCTAGACGATAATGGACAATGGACCCAAGCGTGGGGACCTACGAATAATCCTAATCCTGATTTACATTGGGAAAAGCAGATATCTTATAACTTGGGTGTGGATTTTTCTCTTTTAAAGAATAAGTTATCAGGTAGTTTGGATGCCTATGTAAAACAAGGTAAAGAAGTAATTTCTAATTATGACGCTCCACTACCCCCTTTTATGTTTGATCAGATATTTACAAATGTAGCTTCTACTAGTTCAAAAGGTTTGGAACTGACTTTAAATTGGGATGTTGTAAACATGAAAGATTTTAGTTATTCGACTAATCTAGTTGCTTCTTTTACGAAATCTAAACTGGATAAATTCTCGAATGGTACATATCAGAAAGGATATATGGATCGATATTTACTGCCAGCTCCCGGAAATCCCGGCTATGCCCAACGCTTACAAGACGGAGTGGAAATTGGTTCTTTTTATGGCTTAAGATATGCGGGAGTTGATGATAATGGCAATATGTTGGTTTGGAAAGACGCTAAAATTGGAGGAGAAAAAATACTCGCTAATGGTGAAGCTAGTGATACAGACAAAGATTATATTGGCCATGGAACACCTAGATATTCTTTGTCTTGGGGGAATACATTTCGATATAAAGGATTTGATTTAAGTCTATATTTCCAAGGGCGCTTTGACTATCAAATATTGAATATGTATCAAATGTATTATGGATTAGTTGCTGAACCGGGTATGAATTTATTGGAAGATGCTTATGGAAAGAATGGGCATATTAAGTCTGGAAAAGTGATGTGTGATTATTTTTTGGAGGATGGAGATTATTTTAGGTTGGATAACATAACTTTAGGATGGACTCCAAAATTAGATACAAAGTGGATTAGCAATTTACGGGTATATGCGACAGTTAAAAATGCGTTTACTATTACGAAATATTCAGTAATGGATCCGACATCTGTGGATATAAATGGTCTAGAACCAGGTATTAGCGGTCTAAATGTGTATCCTATTGCCAGATCATTCACATTTGGAATTCAAATTTCATATTAATCTTAATTTCATTTATTATGAAGAAGTTTAAATATATAATAGTTCTTTTCGTGATGGGATTAATCTCATTTTCTTGTACAGATTTAGATGAAGAGATTTTTAGTGAGATTACAACGGATAACTATTATCAAAATAGTAATAATATTTATGCGGCGTTGGTGAATAACTATGCTAAGGCTTTTAGTACGGGTTGGTCTGATGCTCGATACTTTTTACAGGAAGTTACTGCCGACCAGTTAATGATTCCGACAAGAGGAAAACATGGTTATAATGGTGGGGAGTATGTTCGTTTGCATGAGCATAAATGGACTGTGGAGGAGAATTTCGTATATAATGGTTGGGCTGCTCCTTTTCAAGGTATAGCATTATGTAATAATACATTGTCTGATTTTGAAAATCTAGATTTCTCTACGTTTAAATTGACGGAAGAAACGAAAAATGAATATATAGCCGAATTAAGAGCTCTTCGGGTTTGGAATTATATGTTTTTAATAGATTTCTTTAGGCATGTACCAATTGTTACAGATATAGAAGAAGTGAAGGCCCAATCTACACCCCTAGAAGTATTTAACTTTATGGAGTCAGAGCTTTTAGCTATATTACCGGACTTACCTAAAAATAGGGGGGTATCTAGGTTTGATCAAGCAGGAGTAGCTTCTATACTTGTCCGTTTATACTTGAATGCGGAAAAATGGATAGGTATCTCAAAATATGATGAATGTGAGCAAATGGCTCAGGCTATATTAGATGGAAAATATGGAGAATATAGTATTGACCCTGATTATAGAGGCCCGTTCCGCTCGGGGATAAACGGTTATAGATCTAAAGAGAATATTATGGAATTTGCGATTAAGAAAAATTATTTTGAGGCATCTTGGCTATATAATATGTGGATGCACTATCAAGATCGTTATTCCTTGGATAATGACTGGCAAGGTTGGAATGGAGGTAATTTAGCACCGTCTCGGGACTTATATGGAAATTTGTACCAAGATAAATTAGGTATGCCGTTTGAAAAATTCCCGGATGAAGATATCCGAAAGAAAGCTTTTAGAGTTATTTCAAATGATGGAGATTATGAGGGCTTTTTCTTGATGGGAACTCAATATAAATTTGATTATGAAAAAGGGTATGGATTTACAGATGAAGTAATAACTGGTACGGAAGAATATAATGGTAAACCTCTAGTTTATGTGGATCAAGTTGGACGCTTTTCGGAGGGAGAGACTGGTTTAGCCAAAGGCTCTCATGTAATTTACGGAGAAGAGAATACGGGATATCGTTTGATAAAATTCCCTTGGTTACCTCAATCGAAAGATTTGTTCCAAATGAACTCTATTCCAGAGATCAGATTGGCAGAGATTTATTATTCGTTAGCTGAATGTAAATATAGATCAGGGGATAAGATAGGGGCTGCTCGGTTGCTGGATGCGGTTAGGAAACGTTATTATAAAGCGGAAGATTGGTCTAAATTTAGTTACGAATCTAATATCTCGAAATTAACTGATGATGAATTTGTCGATGAATTAGGTCGTGAGTTCATAGGAGAGCGTCATCGTCGTATTGATTTAATACGATGGAATCGTTTTAGTGAAGGTGCGTGGTGGGATAAAACTCCGGATGCGACGAATCAAGACGTATTTCCGATCCCTTATCGTGCTTTGAATGCGAATCCTTTGTTAAAACAAACAACAGCTGGCTTTTAATAAATAGAATCGATATATGAAACAGTTTATAAATGTAAAAAGAGTATTTACCGTATTGATTATACTTTTGTTATTAATATCGTGTAGGGTCGAAACTGATTATAGACCATTATTTGACAAAGATTTATCAAATGCTGATTATGATAGTTCGGTTTGGACCTTTAAAAATGGCATACTTACTGCCACTGCCGATCAATCTATTTGGACGAAGGTGCAGTATGAAAATTTTATCTTGGATTTAGAATTCAAGACAGATGTGAATACAAATAGTGGGGTTGTGATTTATTGTACGGATAAGGGTAATTGGATCCCATCTTCCATTGAGATTCAAATAGCGGATGATCATCATCCTGAATGGCAATCATATCCAGAATATTGGCGTTGTGGTTCTATTTATGGACATAAAGGAGCAAATGAACAATTGGTCGTGAAGAAACCGGGAGAATGGAACCGCATGATTGTCACTGCTAAAGGTCAGCAGATAGATATCGAATTGAATGGGAAACATATTGTTTCGGCTAATTTAGCAGATTGGACTTCTGGAACAACAAATCCAGATGGAACAGAGATTCCGGAATGGCTACCAATCCCGTATGCGAATATGCCAACAAAAGGTTATATTGGTTTGCAAGGGAAACATGGAGAATCTAATATTTGGTTTAGGAATATTCAACTGAAACAACTTTAAAATCATCATTATTATGAGACATATATCAAGAAGAGATTTTTTGAAGACAGGAGCTTTAGCAGCAGGTTTAACGATCGTACCAAATTCTGTTTTAGGTAAAACGCATGGGTTTACTTCACCAAGTGATAAATTGAATATTGCTGGAGTTGGTGTCGGGGGAATGGGCCGTGGTAATTTACGGAATATGAGTACAGAGAATATTGTGGCTTTATGTGATGTAGATTGGAGATATGCAGAGAAGACTTTCAATGATTATCCAAAAGCAAAAAAATTTAAAGATTGGCGTGTTATGTTCGATGAGTTCGGAAAATCAATTGATGCGATATTGGTTGCTACTCCAGACCATACACATGCGGGAGTTACTGCTCATGCTATTACATTAGGGAAGCATTGTTATACTCAAAAACCTTTAACCCATTCTGTCTATGAATCTCGTTTACTAGCAAAACTCGCTAAAAAATATAAAGTAGCGACACAAATGGGTAATCAAGGAAATTCTTTTGATTGGTGTCGTCAAATAACAGAGTGGATTCAATCCGGTGTTATTGGGGAAGTATATGAAGTTCATTGTTGGACAGATCGTCCAATTTGGCCTCAAGGATTGATGCAACCTAGCGATAATCTGAAATGCCCGAAGACTCTTGATTGGGATTTGTTTATTGGGCCAGCGCAAAAAAGACCATATAATCCAGTTTATACGCCTTGGAATTGGCGAGGATGGTGGGATTTTGGAACGGGTGCTTTAGGAGATATGGCTTGCCATATTATGGACCCACTTTATTGGGCACTTGATTTGAAGTATCCGATAAGTGTGATAGGTAGTTCAACCTTGAGCAATTTATATTCGCCACCTCATGCACAAGTTGTAACTTATACGTTTCCAGCTCGTCCCCCAAAAGGAAACACAAAAATGCCCGAGGTTAAGGTATATTGGTATGATGGAGGTTTAATGCCTCCTCGTCCAGAGGAATTAAAAGATGGACAAATGATGGGAGATGAAAATGGTGGTATTATTTTTATTGGGACAAAAGGGAAAATCATGACTGGCTGTTATGGAATGAATCCAACTTTATTGCCCGTATCTGATATGGAACATTTTAATCAACCTAAGCCTTCAATACCAAGAGTTAAAGGTGGTAATGGCAATATTTGGGCTACGAATGCCCATGAGCAAGATTGGATTCGTGCTTGTAAAGAATCTCCAGAAAACCGAGTAGAATCATCTTCAAATTTCCAATTCTCCGGACCTTTTAATGAAATGGTAGTAATGGGAGTTCTTGCGGTACGTCTTTCTGGTCTTCATGGACTACATAGAGAATTGTTATGGGATGGAGAGAATATGAAATTTACCAATATATCTCCTACTGACACAATTAAGATTGTAACAGTTGATGATTTTAAAGTTGTTGATGGTGATCCTCGTTTTGATCGTCGTTTTGCGGACTTTAATGCTCTTGATGTTGCGAATGAGTGGATTAAGCATACTTATAATAATGGTTTTAGTTTACCTAGTATGCCATTCTGAGAACATAGAAAGGTCGTGAACTACTGTTGGATGTCATTTAGTTAAAGAGTATCCGTAATAGATAGAGGTTATTTCTTTTCAAGAGGAAATAACCTCTTCTTATTTTTTTATTTTATATTTGTTCGGTCAATATGTGCTAGAGGAGATGGATGTAGAACGGATATACCTAGAACGATTACGAAGCGGTTCATACAGAGACTTTACGAAACTGTATGAATCATACGCTTCACGCTTATATGCGTTCGCATTGCACTTGACTCATTCTGATGCTCTTGCAAAAGATATTGTACAAGAGACTTTTATCAAAGTGTGGGTGCGGAGAGAACAGATTGATTTAGATATGTCTTTCAGTGCTTTCCTATTTACGATGGCCAAGAACCAATTATTGAATGAGTTTCGTAGGCAGGCAAATAGTCCACTTTTTTTGGAAGATGTTGTACTGAATGAGTCTGGAGATGGAGAGGAAACAGCGATTGAACGTAAATTATCTTTTGAGGAATTTAACCATAGACTGGAAATAGCGAAACAAAAGTTGACACCTCGCCAACGAGAACTGTTTGAGTTAAATAAGGAACAAGGTATAACTATAACAGAAATAGCGGCTAAAGCCTTTATTTCAGAACAATCTGTGCGTAACCAGTTATCGCAAGCCTTACATGTTTTAAGAAAGGAGCTCGGTAAGTATGCTTTGCTGTTCTCTCTTTTCTTTATCGGATAAATAAAATTGAAAAAATAATATTCTTATGTTTTATAACATCTAAAAAGACATGTTATAAATTAACGGCTCATGTGTATACCTTATAAAAAGGGTATTATGCAGGAATCACATACATATTATTTGCTCTCAAAGTACATGGATCATACGATCTCTACGGAAGAGTTGAAAACACTACGGCTTTTGGTTAATTTGTCTGATGATGATGAATTATCGTTGTCATTGTCTCTTTTATGGGAAAATGGGCGACCCTTTGAAGAGGTTGATGAGAGAATCATACGAGATATGTTCAGCGGGATTCAAAATCGAACGAGAAAAGAACGATTCGTTATGGTGTTTAGGAAACTGGCTCGTATCGCCGCAATACTATTAATACCTTTATTAAGTGTATTGTCTGGTTATTTATATTTCAATCCAGTCAATCAGGAGGAGGGTATTGGTAATTTAGTGGTTCATGCCGATAGAGGGGAAAGATCGGGGGTGACTTTACCGGATGGAACACAAGTAAAACTAAATGCGGAATCGAGCTTAAGTTACACTCACGATTTCGGTCGAGAGCTTCGACAGGTTAATTTAGAGGGAGAGGCCTATTTTGAGGTGACTCGGAATGAGGATAAACCTTTCGTGGTACATACAAAATATCTGGATATAGAAGTGTTGGGCACAAGTTTTAATGTGTATTCGTATGAACGGGAGAATGTCATGGAAATGGCCTTGATATCGGGACGGATCAAGATACAGACTTGTTCAGAGCCTTCTCGTGTCGTTTATCTAAAACCGAATGAAAAAGCATTGTTCAATAAAGAATCGGGTATTATAACCGTGGAGAAAACAGATAATCGATTTGAAACGGCATGGTTAAGAGGAGATCTCGTTTTCCGATCAACGACATTAAGTGATGTCTTGGCTAAACTAGAGCGTAGATATGGCGTGAATATCCATTTGAATGATTCTTCTTTAGCGAATGACTTATTTACCGGAAATTTTGATAGTGAATATATCGTAGAGGTAATGGACCTTTTAGAGAGGCATTATGACTTTACATATGATGTACGAGGAGATGATATCTTTATACATCCTTGAGCGAGTGAAAATAAAAATGTACAACCTTAAATCAGTTCTTATGCGACAAGATTCTTCATAATAAAAACGGAACCGAAAAATGGTCGAGATTTTCCGGTTCCCCAATTAATACTCCATTTACGAGAATGGCGATTAGGCCATAAAACGGATTGTATCAATTTAAAAAAATAATATATGTTCAAAAGTAGAAAAAATCAATGTAGCTATATAATTTTTTTGGCTCTATTTCTGTTTTTTAATCCTATTTTGGTATTAGCTCAGACAGGAAGTGTCACTCTTTCCATGAAGAATGCTACATTAAAGCAATTTTTTGAGGCTGTAGAGAAGCAAACCACATATATATTCTCTTATCGGGATGCTATAGTGGAAGGAAAGAAGGAGGTAACTTTAAACGTGACGAATCAGCCGATTCAGCGTTTGTTGGATGATGTATTGCATCAAAGGGACTTGCAATATACGATGACAGGCCATTCAATTGTCGTAACTTTAAAGACTGCAGGTAAAGTAAAGCAGGTATCTGGTACTGTGGTGGATAGTAACGGCGAACCGATTATCGGAGCGAATGTTGTTGAGAAAGGGACTACGAATGGAACGGTAACGGATATCTCGGGAAATTTCTCATTAAATATAGATGATACCGGTATTTTACAGATCTCGTATATTGGGTTTAATACTCAAGATGTAGCAGTGAACGGAAAATCAAGTTTAATGATAAACTTGAAGGAAGATACTCAAAAACTGGATGAGGTAGTCGTTGTTGGTTATGGCGTGCAGAAGAAGTCGAATGTAACGGGATCTGTGGCTTCTATTAAGACGGATGATTTTAATGATTTAAATATGGATGTGTCGCATGTTATTCAAGGACGTGTGGCTGGTGTCAATGTTTCCAATGGGAACATTATCATTCGTGGAGCGGCTTCTATCAATGGCGCGGATCCGTTGTGGATCGTGGATGGAGTGCCGGGTAGCGCTCCTAATTTTAATGATATAGAATCTATCGAGATCTTGAAGGATGCGGCTTCTACTGCTATTTATGGTGCCCGGGGAGCAGGTGGTGTGATCCTTGTAACCACTAAAAAAGGAAAGATAGGGAAACTTTCTATTAATGCGAGAGTAAACTTTGGAATAGAGACTCCGATCGATTTGCCGGATATGCTGCATACCGCAGACTTTATTGACCGGAAACTGGCGGCAGGCTTCCCTAATAATCCCAATTCCGGCTGGGATAATCCCGCTTCGCTACCAGATACAGACTGGGAAGATCTGGTTTGGCGTAATGCTTTTAGGCAAAACTATTTTTTACAGATGACAGGTGGTAATGAGAAAACTACATTTAATATGTCTGCGGAGTTCTACAAGAATCAGTTTATCGAACGTTATTCATTTGAGGATGCGGGTAATTTTCGTGTGGCTAGCCAGACAAATATAAGTAAACGTGTGAAATTTTCCGAGATCCTGACTGTTGGTTTTAATAATACGGATCCCCATTTGTATGGGCAGACGAATAATGATTATGTTTATTACCGCCAAGTTCCTACGATGGTGCCTTATGATAATACCAACGAAGCTGGTGGAGGTTGGGGGAAACATCCGGCAGGTGGTTACTACGAGGGACCTAATCATGTGGCTACACTAATGTCGCATCATGCGAATGAACGTAGGTTTTGGGCCCGGGCAAATGCGATTTTGGATTGGGAGATTATCAATGATTTAAAATTCCAAGCGAATTTCTCTGCCAATTTTGACTCCCATGCGAATAATTTGTTCTTAGAGTCATGGAATTTGGGATCTTTGTCTCAACAGGATTATTACTCGAAGGACTATGGTTCCGGTTATGATTTGCGTATGTTATATACATTGACCTATGACCATACTTTTGGGGAGAAGCACTATGTAAAAGGTATGGTAGGCTACGAGGCTTATCGGGCGACGGCTTCTTCTGCAGGTGGTTGGAAAAACGGTTTCTTGGTTCAACCTTCGGATGATATTAGTTTAGGTACAGGAGATAAAGATGTATCCGGAACGAAAACGGAAGGTCGTAGTTTATCCCAGTTCGCTCGTGTAAACTATGCTTATGATGACAGGTATTTGCTAGAGGCTAGTATTCGTCGGGATGGTTATGATAACTTTGGTCCAGAGAATCGGTTTGGTGTGTTTCCTTCGGCTTCTGTTGGTTGGAATGTGGGAAAAGAGAGCTTTGTAAAGGATAATATAACATGGATGTCTCAATTAAAACTGAGAGGAAGTTATGGTAAAATTGGTAACAATACAATTCCTCAATTCTTGTATGAACCTTCTTTTACGAATAATTATCTATATTATTCATATGATGGGCAAAATACGCAGAGAGGATTCTGGTATTCAAATGTTGCGAATGCTACGATTAAATGGGAAGACGTGGCCCAATGGAATATAGGTGTTGACGCAAGTTTTCTGGATAATCGCTTGAATACGACAATCGAGTATTATGATAAGAAAACTTCCGATATGCTGTATTCAGTAGGTGTGCCACCTTCTGCCGGGCCTTCTTCGGAACCATTTAGCGAGACCTCTTCTTATCGGGCTAATATCGGAAAGATAAGCAATAGAGGTTTCGAATGGATGGTTCAATGGAGGGATTCCTATAAAGATTTCAGGTATGACGTGGCTTTTACGTTGTCTACCAACAAGAACAAAGTGGTAAAGTTAAGTGACCAAGTGAATCCGATCATTTGGGCTGGAAGCGATGCGGCTTTGAATAGTTCTATTTATCGTACGGAAAATGGGCAACCGATGGGACAGATGTATGGATATGTAGTGGATGGCATTATTCAAGACCAAGCGGAAATCGATGCCTTAAACGCTCAATCTCCGGATGGATTGTACCAACAAGCAGGTACGGCTCCGGGTGATTTGAAATATAAGGATTTAAATGGAGACGGAAAGGTGACGAATGAGGATAAGACATATATCGGTAATCCTTGGCCGGATTTGATGTATGGATTGAATATAAATTTGTCATGGAAAGGCTTTGATTTAAGTATGGGCTGGTTAGGAAACGCAGGTGTTGATGTCTTTAATAGCGCTAAGCTTTATGAAAGAAGTTTCTATGGCGACTATAATACGACTTATAAGGTATATGAGGCGTGGAGTCCGACGAACCGGGCTACTTCACATCCTCGAGTAACGAAAGAGGATCCGAATGGAAACTTCAAGAATGTCTCCTCTTATTTTGTGGAGGATGGTTCTTTCTTTAAATTGAAGAATTTACATTTCGGCTATAATTTACCGAAATCAATACTTTCTCATTTGAAGATAGAAGGTTTGAAGTTTTATATTAACTGCGATAATTTATTTATTATCACAAAGTTCCAAGGAGATCCTGAATTGGGTGGTGGATATTTGGAACGAAATATGTATTCTGTGAAACGGGCTCCCTCCACCCGCACCATTATGGGCGGTTTAAGTTTAACCCTCTAAATTAATAGGAAGATGAAGAAATTAGTTATATTATTAGCTGCTGCGTTAACTTTTAATAGTTGTTCGGATAGTTTTCTGGATTTATCAAATCCCAGTGCGTTATCTCCAAGTGTCTACCCTAAATCTATGGCGGATATGGAGACTATCGTAACTTCAGTTTATGCGAATATGGTCGCTGTGCCTTTGTATGGAAAAAGGGTTATGGCGAAAGGGACATTCTGTGTGGATCATACGGTAGATATGGCTTGGACTGGTGACGCCAACTGGAACCAGTTGGCGACCAATCAAGTGACTTCTGATAATGCTTACATTGGGACGTTATGGATTGGTTATTATAAAATGATTTCTTGTGCGAATACCGTATTGGAGCAATTGGAAAGAATCGACAAGGAGAAGTTTACGGATGCGGATTTAGCAAGACTTTCGCAGATGAAGAGAGAAGCTTTGTTTTGGAGAGGTTGGGCACACCAACAGTTAGTAGCGTTTTTTGGGGAGGGATATCCTTGCAACGGGGATGGCGATAAAAAAGGTGTACCTGTTCGTTTACAGGTAGCATCGACTCCGGATATGCTAAATATAGAACGTAGCACGGTGGCCGAGGTTTACGATCAGATCTTGAAAGATTATGAGGCAGCCAAACTTTTGCTACCTGCCGTATGGGAAGAGCGGGCGGACTATCCACGTCCAACCTCTGTTGCCGTTGCTAGTTACATCGGGCAAGCGAATTTGTATATGGGTAATTATGATGCGGCAAAGAAAGTGTTGAAAGAGGTTATTGATTCTTCCGGAAAAGAATTGCTCCCTTTCAATGAATATGCGAAGATGTTTAATGAGGATCAGGAGAAATTTAATAGAGAATCGATCTTAGAGATTAATTTCCGTAATGGGGATACTTCCGGATATTTTTGGTATGGAGAAGGTTCTCAATATGGATTGATCGTTGCCTTATGTTTCCAGAACGCAAGTGGAGATGTTGAGGCGGCCGGTTGGGGTAATATTTTCTTTCATGATGCGAATATTAAACGTTTTAATGGAGATCCTCGTCTGGATATCGCCGCTTTGCGTCCGGGAACTCCTGTTATTATGAATGGACAGCAGACGCAGGTTCTGAAATATAAGGATACGGAGGCTGACATTCAAGGTTGGAGCATGCGAAAATACAATCCGTTGAAAAGTACGGTGAATGAGTTGAATTTAGGGGTTGGTATTAATATGTATTTGATGCGTTTGGCGGATGTATATTTGATGTATGCGGAAGCTTGTCAGGCTACGGGAGATGAGGTAAATGCCCGGAACTATATGAATCTGGTAAGAAGAAGAGCTTATAATGGAGATAGTTCCCATGATATAACGGCTAGTGGAGAAGCTTTGAGAGATGCGATTCGGGAGGAACGTTTCATGGAGTTCTGCGGTGAGGGCGTACAACATTGGCAAGATGTTTGCCGCTGGAAGGTCTTGGATGAGGAGATTAGCCGTTGGTATGGAAAGACACGTGTTGGTAATCCGCATTATGATGCGAAAGATTTGTATTTCCCGATACCCAAGGTTGAAATGGAGAATAATCCGAATATGACACAAAGCATAGGTTACGAGAACGAGTAGATATAACTTGTTGAAAAGTTCATCAAAGAAAAGGAATAGGATAGTTCTCTTGGGATCGCTAATCCTATTCTTTTTTTATTCCTTTATGATCATATTAAATCTTATTGAATAATGAAGATGATAGATGTATCGAAAGTAAGAGTCTTTCGGGGGAGTCTCTTTGTATTGCTTATGCTCTTTATGCGGATAGGTTGGGCCTCAAATGATGATAGCACCTATAATATCGTGGATTTTGGAGCTAAAGGAGATGGAATAACAGACAATACCCAGTTCATCAACAGGACAATAGAAGCTTGTTCCTTGAGAGGGGGAGGAACGGTTATCATTCCGGAGGGAACGTTTTTGACAGGAAGTATTCTGCTGAAAAGTAAAGTAAACTTATTCTTAGAAAGTAATGCCGTAGTGAAAGGCATAAATAATCTGGAAAAGTACCGTTCTATATCCGATCTTAATCAAGATGAGGCTTATTATAAAGTAAAACCCCGGAATTGGAACAAGGCATTGCTTTTAGGAGATCAAGTTGAAGGTGTGTCAATTACAGGAGAGGGGGTAATCGATGGTGCCCATATTCAAGATAAAAAAGGTGAAGAAGGGATGAGAGGCCCTCATATTCTCTTTTTGTCGAGATCGAAAGGGATTAAGATATCGGGAGTTAAACTACGAAGAGCATCGAACTATGCTTTTATGAGTTATGATATTGAAAGGGCTTCTTTCGATAATCTTTTAGTGGAGGAAGGATGGGATGGGATTCATATTCGTGGCGGAAAAGATATCCGTATCCGAAATTGCCGTTTTTATACGGGTGATGATGCTGTTGCGGGTGGGCTATGGAAGAATATGGTAATAGAGAATTGCTATATGAACTCATCGTGCAATGGGATAAGGTTGATAATGCCGGCTACTGGTTTAAAGATCGTTGATTGTGAATTTAGAGGTCCGGGAAAATATCCACATCGGACTTCCGGTGAACAAAAACGTAGGAATATGCTTTCTGGGATATTGCTCCAACCGGGCGCATGGTTCCCTGCGTTTGGGGAAGTAAAGGATATATTGATATCTAGCTGTTCTTTTGATCAATTGGATAATCCGTTTCTAGTCACATTGAATGAGGGGAACCGGGGAGAGCGGATCTGTCTGGAGCATATAAGAGGTACACGTTTAATGAAAGCGGCCGCCTCGGTAGAGAGTTGGGGAGATAGTAGTTTGAAAGATGTCCGGCTTTCGGATGTTTCCTTATCGTATGTTGGAAACAAAGATCAAGAAATAGTAGGACGTACTCCCTCGAAGCCATTGACCGATTATCGTGCGCTCCCTTGCTGGGGGCTTTACCTTCATAATTTAGATCGAGTGATTTTACGGAATGTTCGGTTAGATTGTGAGAATGAGAAAGTTGGCCCAGCCTCTTGTTTCGATAATGTGGGGTCCGTGGAGATTTATAATGTAAGTTTTTAATCTTAAAAAGAATTAGTATGCGAAAATATCTTTTGTTTTGTCTAGCTTTTTGTGTATTGGGTTGTTTGGCTCAAGATTTGATTGTCCGTCCGAACGATCCTATTATTTATAAGAAAGAGGGCGGTGCCTTTTTATGGCTGGGGGATACGGCTTGGGAGTTATTTCATGTATTGGATAAGGAGGAGATCGTTCATTATCTGGATAACCGGCAAGAAAAGGGCTTTACGGTAATACAGGCTGTTATCTTATCTGAACTGGATGGTTTGGATAAACCGAATGCGTATGGATATTTGCCCTTGGTTGATAAAGACCCTACCCAAATCACGGAAGGGTACTTTGAGTTGGTGGATTTTGTGATTCGAGAGGCCGGCAAACGAGGAATGTATATAGGGCTTCTACCTACTTGGGCAAACAATGTGGTAGAGAAAGACGGAAATCCAGCATTGTTTAATCCAGATAATGCGTATACATACGGGAAAATACTGGGAACCCGATATAAAAATGAAGCTGTAATATGGATTCTTGGTGGTGATAGAAATGTGGTTACGGATAAGGAGTTCGATATCTGGCAATCTATGGCGAAAGGAATTCAGGAGGGAAATGGAGGAACACAACTAATGTCCTATCATCCGACGGGAGAGATTTCCTCGCATTATTGGTTCCACAATGAGTCTTGGCTATCATTCAATATTCTCCAAAGCGGGCATTACCGCCGGATGGATCCGGTATATCGTTTTTCGGGTATGTATGCTCAATTGAACCCGATTAAACCGTTTGTAAACGCGGAACCTTCATACGAGGACATACCGGTTCTTTTCTGGGAATATTTTGATTATGCTAAGTTCGGGAAGAAAAAGGAGGACATAATAGGTGATAACGGATTGATTAAGGATACGACTTATTTTACGGATGGAATTTACGATGACTATGATATTCGTATGCAGGCTTATTGGACTTATTTCTCTGGAGCTGCCGGATATACATATGGGAATAACGCTATTTGGCAAATGTATAAGCCGGGTGGTAAATATCATGTACCATGCCTTACGTTTTGGGATGGTGCGTTGGATAGGCCGGGAGCCGAATGTATGCGCTATGTAAAGTCTTTGTTTACGATGTATCCGTTAGATCGTTTCCGTCCGGATCTATCCGTCCTGTTCGGAATTAATTACAATGACGCAAGCTATATCACTCCCGTTTTAGCAAAAGATAAGACTTTTATTTTAGTTTATTTGAGTCAAGGGCAGGATGTAAGAATACAAATGAGTAAATTGCGATCTTTAGGTAAAGCTTATTGGTTCAATCCGAGGAATGGGGCGAGAACCTTGATCGGACCGGTCGAGAATAAGGGAATTCGTACATTCAATGCGCCCGGAGAAGCGGGAGAGAGGGGAAATGATTGGATCTTAATTTTGGAGGCGGATGATAGGTAGACGATGTATAAATTTTAAATAATAAAAGTCATTATGAAGAAGATCAATGTTTTGCTGTTAGCCTTTTTGCTGTTAAGTTTTTGGGCGAATGCCCAGCAGTATCCTTTTAACGGGTTGGATATGAATATGGGAAACCTTTCTCGTTTGTCGAATGCGCAGAGTCGTTCGATCAGTCCGGAGAATTTTACGGGGGAGAAAGGGAAAGGAGCGATGGCTGATCCCGTGAGAGATAAGGATGTCCGGAATAAGGCGAATGCGGCCGGCCCAGCGAAAGATTTGGGGAAAGGCTGGAAAGTAAATCCTTTTATTATCGTGAAACCGGGGGAGACAGTTACCATCGCGGAGATTGATGGCCCGGGGGCTATCCAGCAGATATGGATGACTCCCACTGGCAACTGGCGATTCTCGATACTCCGTATGTATTGGGACGACGAGAAAGAGCCTTCGGTTGAATGTCCGGTCGGGGATTTCTTCGCCAGTGCTTTTAATGAGTATGCCCAACTATCTTCGTTAGCGGTCTGTGTAAACCCCGGGAGCGCTTTCAATTGCTACTGGAAGATGCCGTTCCGTAAGAAAGCACGCATAACATTGGAGAATATTAACAATGCGGAAGAGATGCGTTTGTATTACCAAATTAATTATACCTTGACGGAAGTGCCGGAGGATGAGGGATATTTCCATGCACAGTTCCGTCGTTCCAACCCGACACAAGGCTCTAGCCATACGTTGGTGGATGGAATCAAGGGAAAGGGACAATATGTCGGAACTTATTTGGCTTGGCGTGTCAATGATAACTGTTGGTGGGGTGAAGGAGAGATCAAGTTCTATATGGATGGCGACAAGGAATACCCGACAATCTGTGGAACAGGTACGGAGGATTATTTCTGCGGTTCGTATAACTTCGAGAATCAGAAAACACATCAGTACCAAGAATTCACCACTCCTTATGCGGGAATGCACCAAGTGATCCGTCCGGATGGCCTATATCGGGCTGTTACGGCGTTCGGCTTGTATCGCTGGCATATCTTGGACCCGGTTCGTTTTGAAAAGGATCTGAAGGTTACGATTCAAGATTTGGGTTGGCGGCACGACGGTAGGTATAATAACCAGAAGTCGGATATCTCATCGACTACTTTCTGGTATCAGGCGGAACCACACGCTAAATTCCCGGCATTACCCAGTAAGGATGATTTGGAGATTCCGAGATGGTAAATGGCCTGTGGTAAGATGTTAAATGTTATTTCCGATTAAACCTTTCCTTTTTATCGATGTCTATTCTTTCGAAGCGCTTCATAAACAGGTAATTTATAATAAAAGTAATAAGTAGTAGTTTATGAAAAAGGTAATAGGATTGTGTTTGGTTGTATTGTTGAGTTCAACTTCTGTGTTCGCTCGTGAGAACAGGCGTATGGACAAGCGTAAGATGGATCCGTCCGCACGTTGCGAGAAGATGATCGCCGACTTGAAGCTGGATGAGAAACAAGCGGTGGAGTTCCGTAAACTTCAAAAAGAGTATATGGAAAAGGCTCAAAAAGAACGTGAGGCGATGAAGGCTGAGCGTGAGAAGCAACGGGAAAAGATGTTGGCCATGCGTGAGGATAAGAACGCCCAGATGAAAAAAATATTGACGGAGGAACAATACAAACAATATCTGGAAAAACAGCAGCCTAAAGGGAATAAACATGGCAGAAAACATCTAGGTAACGGACGTAGATAAAGAAGTCTATAGATAGATAAAATGGCCGGGGTAGCGATTATCCCGGCCATTTTAGTTCTAATCGGCTGCTTCAACCACATACCAAGTATATCCGTTGGCAGGGATTTTAACCGTAAGCTCCACCGTATAGTCCCGGTTCAGTTTGTAGGTGACAGGCTTTTGCTCTTTTTCCCGGATGCGGGCTGTTTGTGTCAGGCCGGTATAATAGAGTGGAATATGGATCGTACGGGTGATCTCTTGATGGGCCGGATTGAAGAACATGGCTAGACCTTTCTCCTTCTTGTGAGGATTGACGTGTATGAACCCGTCCCAGTCTCGTGCGTCCGGCCGGCGTAAGTGGATCATATCGCTGTTGAGTATATCGCGGTATTTCTTATACCATTGAATAACCTCGGTTACGGCCGCTTGGGTTTCCGGGGTATCATATAGGCGTGGCCCTCGATAGCAAGCTTGGACACCAGCTCCGTAATTTTGCATCATATGTGTTTTGTATTCGAACAAGTGTTCGTGGAGGGGCTCCAAGGTGGCGGCCTCTCCTCCTCCTTGATACTCCACGAGAGGAACGAAGCTCCAGCATGCCGAAGCCATCCGATCCCATGTACCATCATAATTCAATTGGCGGGCATGGATGATCTGCCGGTCCCGGGGAAGCGACCAGTTGGCTTCACGGTAACCAATGCCTGTCTTGGTAGACCCGTTCAAGAAATAGAAATCGGGAACATTGATATAAATGCCATTCTCGCACATCCAACGATAGAGATCGGTTATCTTATGGAACTGATTCCATTGGGAATCTTCCAGCCCTTTATGATAGGTATGGTGGGTGGAGGCGCATACGTCGCCGGGATAGGAGCCGTCGTGCTCGAAGCAACGCATGCCCGTACGCTCGAAGAAGGTTCGTATATGATGGAAATACTCATATCCCCAATCGCTGCACAGGCAGGGAGCGCTACCGAAACGCATGCCTCCCCGTTTGCCCGTCTTGGGATTGATAACATCCACCTCGTCGCTGATCCAACGGCTTGATAAGAGGGAGTAACATCCTAACTCTACACCTTTGCCGCGGGCGTAATCTACCAAGGATTTATATTTGGCGATATTTTCTTCCGAGATATCCTCGGCGTTCAATCCAGACCCGAAGCTGATGATCACCATCTCGTAGCCCACGGTAGCGCATTGATCGATAGCGGTACGAATAACATCCGGATCGGAAGAGGTAAGGTGCATGAAGATCGGATTCTCCGTAGCCCATGGAGCTACCGTATAATGAAAGCGTCGTTTGAACAAGCCCTTCCGTTCCCGGTCATCGCTGTCGAACGGCATCTCGTATACGCTGAAGGACTTGAACTCCTGGCCCGCCGCTAGGGTATAATCGGGACCTAGCTTGGGCGATACGTCTAATATGCAAGGCGTGAGCAAAGGATAGTTGCGTTGGGAAGTATATTCCGGATCGGCTACCCATTTCTCCGTGATATCGGTTTCCTGCTCGGTAAACTCTCCGCCACAAGCATAATCGCTTTCTATATGTATGTTCGGGAGCCTGAATTTGGAGGGATCTCCACCGCCGGGAGACTCCGGTTCGGCGAATGCCAGATATTCCAATTGAAAGGCATCGATATCTATGGACTGCGGGGTCTTGTTGGTAACCTCCATACTTTTCCGGATAACCGGGATATGATCGTATAAGTCGTAATGGAGTTCTACGGTGACACCTTCTGTTTCTTTCTCTCCTTTCAATACGAAAGTCAGTCTTTTCCCTGTGGGTACGTTCTTATTCAGTGCCCAGCGGCTTCTGGCCCATTTGATATCTTCCTGCAGCTCCTCTATGCGGAAATCCTCAATGAGAAAAGAACCGGAGCGGGTAGTCATCTGCTCGACCCATTCCATCTGGAAGTATCCGCGCTCGGGCTGGCCGGCCAGCCCGCCAAGTTCCCAACGTTTCCCGTCAATCGTCAAACTGCCTTCGCTACTTACGGCACGAAGCATACTTTCTCCGGTCATCCGGTTAAAGATATCTAGAGTGGAGAGATTGGGCAAGACACGGAACATACGTGCTACCATTCCGTTTGACAATAAGATGCTTTTGCCATCGGGAGTCGCATATATGCCGGCTTTGGATCGTGAGGGTTGTAAAAGCCAGTCGAAAGAGGTGTTTTCCAAAGGAAGCCCTTGTTGGGGCAATCGCTTGATTTTATCAAGTAATTTCTTCTCCGTACCGGATGATACCTCCGGCCCTTTCCCTTGATAGCTTGTGGAGATGATCGAGGGGATGATCTCCATATACTCTATTTGGGGCGTGATCCATAAGGCATGATCTCCGCTGGGGCCATCGTCGGTAGGCTCTACGATAAGGTCCAATATCTTTATGCCATTTAGGGGGATATCGATTGTTTTCGGGGCGTCGCCAAGTTTGACGATACCGCTGTTATAAAGCTCCTTGTCATCTCCTTTCAAGATAAATAAGACCGAGCCCGGATGTACCTTTCCGTCTTTACCTTCTAGACCAACAAATGTCTTGGCGTTTTTTCGGGTATCGAAATACATTTTCGTTCCGTCAACAAAAGGGATAACCGTGAGGCTTTTATCTGTATAATCGATATGTGAGTCGGCGATCCCGACCTGTGCTTGAAAGCGTGACGCATTCTTGTGTAAATCGATCTTGATATGGCTTTTGGCTTGTACCCCGATCACGTCATCATACGTTTTTCCTTGTATGGAGGCGGGCTCGTTGGTAACTGATTTCCCTTTGACGGCGCCACCGTAGGTTTGGTAGGATTTATTTAGGTCCATGTCCATAAGCCGGATCTCGTTCTGGCCCATGGCGTAGAGACCGGCAAATCCCGAAAGGATAGCTGTAAAGATAAGTTTATTCATAAAATCCAGTGATAAAAGAGCGTGTTATCAATGATAAAAATAAGGTGCTTCAAAAAGACTTCTTTTGAAACACCTTATTGGGTTTATAATCTAGTTTCGTTCTATTATAATGTCGTAAGTTTTAAATTACGCCAAAGAACCTTGATGCCTCCACCGTCGTGAATCTGAAGGGCGATGCGGCCTTTGCCGGCTCCGATCTTCTCGTCATTCAAGTTTACCATTTCCTGTCCGTTCAGCCAAGTCTGTACGTTGTCGCCTTGTACCTTGATACGCATCGTGTTCCAATCGCCCTCTTTCAATATATTCTCTTTCTCGTCCGGAATCTGAACCAGCCAGCCACGTCCGTACGACTCATAGATACCACCTGTATCGTGACCCTTCGGAGCTACTTCTACCTGCCAGCCGTTTACTTTCACGCCTTCCTCTACGAAAGAGCGGATGAATACGCCGGAGTTTCCGTCAGCCTCTTGCTTGAACTCTACGGTTAGATCGAAATCATCGTAATAATCACGGGTAGCGAGATAACCGTATTGTTTGTCGGGACCGCTTTCGCAAACCAATAAGCCGTCTTTTACGTACCATTTCTCCGTACCGTATGGTTCCCATCCCGTCAAATCCACGCCGTTGAACAAGTTCACTTCCTTACCGGCCTTACGGGGAAGTTCCTTGATCTTCAAGTTGCGGAAAGATGCGGGATAGCCATGGTCTTGCAAGCAAAGCACACCTTTTTTCGCCAATCCGTATTCCGGTGCGTTGGCCCATTTACCGCTATTTTTCTTAGCGTGCCAATCGTCTGTCCATGCCTCGAACTCAACGATCTTTTGTCCGTTCAACCAATGTTCCACATGTCCGTTATCGAATACGATCTTGGAGTTGTTCCATTCGCCTTGCGGATTCACCTTCATCTTGGATTTATCCGGCAAGTGCATCGCGTAATCTACGCCTAATTTCTGCCACTCTTCCAATGGCTCCGGGAAGTTCGGCTCGTCGATCAATTGATACTCCGGCCCTGTTACGTAAGGAACAGCGTATTGGGGACGCTCTACCACGTGGTACAACATACCGCTATTGCCCCCCTTGGACAATTTCCAGTCCCAAGAAAGCTCGAAGTTCTCATACTCTTTATCGGTTACGATGTAGCCACTAGCGTCGCTGCCATCACCTTTGGCTTGGATACAACCATCCACTACATGCCAAGGCTGTGTCAATGTAGTCCCGTTGTAATCTTTCCAACCATCCAATGTCTTTCCATCAAAAAGCAGGACCCATCCGTCAGCGATTTCCTCGGGAGTAAGTGTGTTTTGTTCTTGACTGGCACAAGAGGAAAACAAGGCCAGCGATACCGCACAAGAGGCTAACAAGCTTGTGGCGGCTGTTTTTTTCATTACAGATTCCATGTAAATAAAGAATTTAGGTTGATAAATTGTAACTGAATGGCAAATTTACGTAAATATCTTTGATATCTCTCTCTGTTGGAGGAAAAACGCTTCTCTCCCTAGGAAATACTTCTCCAAGAGCCTATATATTCTTTGTCGGATAAGCTCTATTTCTTAATTTGGCGGCGCTGAATTTATATTCACAGCCGCTGAATATACAAATGCCGCCGCTGATTGTAAAATCAATGGCGATAATTTAAGAATAGAATAGGTACCGATCAGGTTTACCTATAGGTACGCATAAGTTTTATTCTGGCACAATCAACTTTTATATGTTTTTGTGGAAAAGAATCTGGATAATACTTGTTTAATCGAAGAATAATATAGATATTGCATGCATCTAATAAAGACTGAAATACCCTGCAAACCATATGATAACAATAGGCACCTTAAAACTAGATTTAGTTGCGGATCGGGAACCTTTCGTTCATGATTTATATGGTCGTTGGGATACCTTTAACCGAACCTCTTTAGAAGGGATCGTGGATGAGATTTTAAGCCGTTATGATACGGAAGATGAGTTGATCCGGATCGAGAGTTTAGATTTGGATCTAGGTGAGCTAGAAGAAGATGAATTCTATGAGCAATTCCCCCGTAGACTGGCGGAGAGACTGGACGAGACTTTCGCTTCTTATTTGCGAAGTAAAGAAGAGCATCCAGACCGAATAGCAGTTGTTCCCATCAGGCAATCTTGGCTGGAAGAGGAGCGACTCACCTTACCGGAGCTTCTGGATAAATTAGTACGAACATCTTCGATAGAATTAAGTCATTTCCTGCGTGAGAAGGGAAAGGCGCTTACCATTCGTAAACGTCTAGTCTTTCAATTGGATGATATCTATCAAGAACGTTTGGTACATGTGGTGGTACCCTCGGAAAGCTCGTTTATAAACGCTTATGCCCGTTTCTTGCAAGACTCTTATCCCGAGATAAAGCGTCCGGAGATAGGGAAGAATGATTACAGAAACGCTATCTGGATAATCCTATGGGGATATTTATTATCTCAGGATCAAGGCTATTTCAACCGGAAACAAATGGTGACGTACGCACTGCGGGAATTATCCGGCTATTATTCCATTTATTTTGTGGATTTACTGGGGATGCTGACGTATGATTTAGATAAGTTCGCCTCTACCCGCTTGTTCATGCCCGAGTTACTGTCGCTTTTGAAGGATATCCGGCTAGAGACATTATCGGAAAAGGAATTCACTAAAAATTTCTCTCTTTTTTCTCTGGAAGAATTGAAGGCTTTGCTCGTGCGGCGGGAGAAGAGCTTGACTTTCTTATCCGGGTATAATGAGGAACAGATTTACCAGATCGTGGAACAGGTGATCCCTGCGGAGAGTCCGTTTGTCATCGACTATGCGAGAGCGTTGGATAAGGAGAAGGAATTGGGCATGCTCGAAGGGAAAGCCGGGAATGATTTCCGGGTGCTGAAATGGGTGTTTATCTTCGAGGTTATTCTCGGTAGAAGTGGAAGCGTATATTCCCGCCATCAGTTCGCTTTCTCCGTGTTAAAGGAGTTGGCGGCGCATTATAATCTGACGGTGATGGAGTTGTTGGGATATTTTTACCGTACCTTGGCTAGTGGACTGCTAACGGCTTATCCAGCCGTTCGGGAATTGATCATTGCTTTGTACTTGAATGCTATCGATGATTCTCCCGCCGGTATATCCGTTTATTACCCGGAAGATTTGAAAGATCGGTTGTCTAATCCCGGCTTGTGCCGTTGCTTTATCCGTTTCTTGTG
Organism: Parabacteroides sp. AT13; assembly: GCF_002272965.1. Classification (NCBI taxonomy): domain Bacteria; kingdom Pseudomonadati; phylum Bacteroidota; class Bacteroidia; order Bacteroidales; family Tannerellaceae; genus Parabacteroides; species Parabacteroides sp. AT13. Next base: position 2,552,563 of record NZ_NQMH01000001.1, read on the forward strand.
CGAGGAGCAAATCTATTCGGTGGTCGAGCAAACCGTTCCGGTGGAAAGCCATTTCATTATACGGTATGCCCAGACGCTGGATAAGGGGAAAGAGCAAGGGCGTTTGGAAGGAAGGGTGGGTGACGAGTTCCGGCTGTTGAAATGGGAATTTATCTTTCTGGTGCTGTTTAGTGCGCCATTGTCCGCTTTTAGCCGGAAACAATTCGTACGTTCGGTGTTGGGACAGTTCTCTGCCCATTATAATATCACGGTGCGGGAGCTGATCTCCTATTTCCATGAGGGAACACATGGGGAACATCCATGGGTCCCGGAAGAGTTACGTGAGATAATAGATCTGCTGTACGAGGATATGGATAAGGAATCTCCCGAGCCTTTATTCTCTGTTTGGTTGAATGAGGAGAGGAAAGCCTATCGGTTCGGGCAATTTATAATCACGGGCCGTGCCGATGAACCGCTGGGCGATCTATTCGAGTACGTGAGGGACTTGGAGAAGACGAACCCGAAAGTCTTACTGGACCAATTACGGCAATTGAAGGATATTCCTTCATCCGGAATAAGGGTGGAAGAACCGATAGAGGCCGCTCGTATCTTCGCTTCCTTATTACTGCTTGTCATCCGTGAATACGGTCTGGCTTTTCCGAATCAGGTATCCTTGATCCAATACCTTACGAATGTAAAAGAGAATCGTACATTTGGAGATGCTGCTCGGCTGCGCTTGTTATTGCATGAGTGTATGTTGGAGAATATGGATGCGTTTACACGTACCATGGATGCTTTACTGGGCACGAAACCGGGGAAAGCGCCCGAGCTTCCCATCCGTACTGCTTTTCCCGCTATCTATCCGTCCAATTCCAAAAAAATGGAATTATTGGAGGAATTATATACAGGGGCGACTCCCGCTTTGCGCTTACTTGTAGAGGAGGTAATCCGCTTGTTTCGTCTCAATAGCTTCGGGTTGGAAGAGAACCTTTGGTTGGGGTGGTTACAGGCTCTTTCCGGCAACGTTTACCGGAATTATTCCAAGGATGGATTGTTGTTCCTCTTTTGGCAGCGTTTGAGGGAGTCTGTGCCAGAGGAGGAATTACGTAAGATCGAGACTTTTATAGGGCGACATATAACTAATTTACCTGAATTGTCAGTTTTTATATATCAACTTAAAAATAATATGAATATGAACGTTTTGAATGGCCAGTTAAAAGACCATGGCGTGTCTATTGACAATGCGGGCCTAGTGATCATAGCCGTCTACCTGCCAATGCTTTTTAATCGGTTAGGCTACTTGAGTGATGACAGGCGTGACTTTAAATCGAAAGAATGCCAAGTGAAAGCTATTTTTGTGTCCCAATGTTTTGTGACGGATGAGAAGGAAATCCCGGAGTCAGAATTATTCTTAAACAAAGTCTTGACGGGCTATGACAACAGCCCGGAACCGCTTCCTCGCTCGTGTGATTTAACCGAGAATGAATTGGAGATCATGGAACAATTGAAGAAAGCGGTACTTATGAATTGGGACAAGATGAGGCATACAAGCTGGGAAGGTTTTCAAAAAACTTTTATCCAGAGAAAGGGAATGTTAAAAATGGAAGAGGATAATTGGATGCTAACGGTCGAGGAGAAGCCTTTTGACATCTTATTAGACTCGCTTCCTTGGAACTTCAAGCTCGTTAAAGCTCCATGGATGGAAAAAATGCTTAGAGTAAAGTGGCGGTAAAATACTATTAAATGATAACATTATGAATGCGGATCGGATACAGATTCAAGAAGGACCTTCGCAGGTCTTTCAAAACCGTAAAGGTGAATCAACACAATTGATGGAAGATAATCGGGTACAATCTGTCTTGCAGGCTAAAATGGTGGAAACTATGCAACGTGACGCGATGGATGAGGATGATTTGCAGCAAGGTAAGTTCGCCGTTCAGCGGGATGTGGAAGATGAGGATGAGCTTCTTCAAGGAAAATTTGTGGCCCAACGGCAAACGAAGAACCAGACAGGGATTCCGGATTATGTAATCCAAGGCATGGAGTCTTCCTTCGGGACGGATTTCTCTTCGGTACGTGTACACCCGGATTCATCGAAAGCGCCGGAGGTTGGGGCTTTGGCATATACGCAAGGTACGGATATCCATTTCGCCCCGGGACAATTCAAACCGGATACGTCTGCCGGACAGCAGCTATTGGGACATGAGTTGACACACGTCATCCAGCAAGCAGAGGGACGTGTGCAGCCTACTACCGAGGTAGGTGGAATGGCCGTTAACGATGATTTATCCTTGGAACACGAGGCGGATGTGATGGGCGCTAAAGCTGCTTCTGTCTTATGAACGAGTGGATCGATTGGTTCCAGCGGGTATTGGATGTCTCTATTCGTTTGTATTTCCGGCAGGAGTGCGATTTATCTTCCGTCTATGATATCGCACTCCCGAAGGCAGGACCGCTTTGGAAGGCGTTGTTGCCGGAACAGGTCGATCCTACTTTCGATGAGTGGATGGTGTTGATGTTGGCCTTAATGCCTCATCTTTCTCCGCAGGTGTTGGATATTTTCTTTGTGCATAATAAGAATTTTGACCGTCCTTATACGGAATTTGGCGGTTGGAAAGGACTATCGCACGGAGGATTCTTGCCAACGGGCGAGACGGCCGTTTTCCTGTTGGCGGGCGATCGTGTGGAACGCCGTCTGGAAGTGGTTCGTCTATTTCGTGAGGAGCATTGGTTCCATATGTATCACGTCGTTGGCTTGGAAGGAGCCGGGAATGGTGAACCGTTCTTGAGCGGACAACTGCGTATATCGGAGGATTTCTTGTACCGTTTATCTTTTGAGGGAGAATATAAGCCGGACTATAATATGGGTTTTCCGGCCAAACGGATTAGTACGGCTTTGAATTGGGAAGATGCCGTATTGCCTTATTATGTGCGTGAGGAGTTGGAAGAGATAAATAATTGGATTACGGGTCATCGAGTCATCCTTTCGGACTGGGGATTGAGTCGTTTTTTGAAGGCCGGTTACCGCACTTTGTTTTATGGCCCGCCGGGAACGGGTAAGACGCTTTGCGCGACCTTGATCGGCAAGAAGAACGGGATGGATGTATATCGTATCGATCTTTCCATGATTGTCTCCAAATATATCGGCGAGACTGAAAAGAACCTTGCGAATGTATTCGACCAAGCGGAAAACCGGAATTGGATTCTCTTTTTCGATGAGGCGGATGCCTTATTCGGTAAACGAACCTCGACGAACACTTCTAATGATCGCCATTCGAATCAAGAGATCGCTTATTTGCTGCAACGGATCGAGGATTTCCCGGGAACCGTTGTTTTGGCCACAAACTTAAAGAGTAATATTGATGAAGCTTTCTCCCGTCGTTTCCAGTCTATTATCTATTTCCCAATGCCGGATCAAGACTTACGTGAGGAATTATGGCGTAGAATGCTTCCCTCTTCTTGGCTACCTGCGGATGCGGACAAAATGATTCGTATGGCAGCTACTTATGAGTTATCGGGTGGCTCCATCTCGAATGTGATCCGGCGTTGTGCCCTTCGGTTGCTAAAGCAAGACACTCCCCGGCTAGATTCCGATATCTTATCTATGGCGATCCGCCGGGAATTGAATAAAGAGGGCCGGTGGTGATTTAAGGCAACGGCTCTCTTTCCCGGTGCCCGATCGGTACGATGATTAAGAGAAAAAAGAAGAGTGGGAGCGCCAACAGTATCATTTGGGTCCATATGTCGAAAGTTTCCCGCGAGGATACGATATTGGTGATTAGGTATAATACCAATACGATCTCGGATATGAATACCAGTAATAGAGGCAAGACATATCGCTTATAATGTTGTGCCAACATGTAGAACTTACTGGATGTCATATACAGGTTGATTAGGATTAATAGTATGAGAAATAGGAATATATCACCCAATACGAAATAAATAAGCATCGGGTTGGAGAATTCCGTATTTGCCAGTTGCGCCAGATCATCGGAGCAACTGGTGAGTTGCTCGCCTTGCGGAAAAGGATTTAGCAAATAGAATAAAGAGTTGAAAAGATTATCTAGTAAGGATACCTCGCATTCTTCCTCATACATGACCATCTTGAGTACTGGTTCTTGCTTATTCTCTCGATTTTCGCAAGTAGTTACAGGAACGCCCATTTCATCGTAATCGACAAAACAAAGGCGGTCTACCAATTGGTATTTCAATAGAATGGATAGATAACCGATATGCTTTTTCTCCTTGATAGGGAATATGACATTTAAATCGTAGTTTCTATATATTTTATTACCCATCACACAAAAGGAATCAATTACGAAACTGGTGGACTTCACGAATTGTACAAGTTCTCTCCGGTTCTCCAGCTTAAAATCGAAATCAGGGAAGTAAAGAGTCAAGCCGTTGAGTTTCCGGAGAGACGGGTTCCGGTTGATCGTGCCGGTATCCTTTGTGAATAAGTTATTTAAAAGAGCCATCTGGGATTCTTTCGATCTTAGGAAATCATTCGTCGCTTTTGAGTTTCGGAATAGGACCAGCAAATCGACAGGCGTATCCGAATAAACGGGCATATCTACCAGACACTCCTGTTGTTGCCAGTCGCTTACTTGACTAGGTTGCCCGCTTTCTGTATCCACTACATACCCTAGATATTCCATCCGGCTGAATTTCCGAATAAGGCCTGCCGGTAATTGCTCGTATACGGATTGCAACCAATACGGCACGATGGGAAAAGCTCGTTGGTTGTATTGACTTAGGCGTTCGGATAGGCGTTCGGTTTCCGATGATGCGCCATCTACCTTGAATACGGGAATACTGCAATTTCCCTTTTTCTTTTGTGTGGCGATCTCTTCTTTGCTACGTTTATCGAAATAACAGAAGAACGTACGAATCGTGGAGGGACGCAGCTCACGCACGGATAGCAACCAGTTCTTTACGGCTTGCGTGTAAGTGGTGTCGTAAACGAATGGGATGAAATCGGTTTCCCGGTATCCAATGGCGTCTTCTTCCCAAGGCGTGATGTTGAGGGCGATGGAAAGGGGAGCTTCTTTGATGAAAAACTCAATCGTTCCGCTTCCTCTGATGGAGGGATTCTCGTCCGGATTATCCAGAACTCCTGTAACGTCTTCTGTCCATACGGGGCAAATGATATAGCCTTGTTTATCGGAGTTGAGCAACGATTGCATATTATCCATATCTCCGGTTTTGCCCTTGAAGAAATACATATTCTCGACGGTAGGGGGAGGCAATATCCTTTCCGGTTCTCTTTTATTGAAATAATACCACAAAGCTTGCGTTACTTTGACTGGGCCGGGCATTGCATCGAAGAAGCGGAAGAGAGGATCTGCGTTGGCCTTATTCTTGGATGCGGTTAATAACTCGTTTCCGAACAACCAAGGTGTATATGCACATTGTTCCACATGATCTGGTAATAAGGAACTCGGGGACTGTAAATAACCCAAACGCAATATCGCTTGGTTCGCGTCCGGATTTATTACGAAAGTGAAAGCGTTCCCCAATTCAGCGGGATAGACGATATAACTGCATTGCTCCGTTAAGATACGCTGGGTGATCGAGTCCATAAGAGCTTGATAGGAGACGATCGGGGTACGAATCTCTTCCAGTTCCAATTCGGTCCGCTCTCCTAAACTCCGGAAATAATCCAATCGCTCCGAGAGACTTCTTTGGGCGTTAACGGCTTGTGCCATGATTACATGAAGTAATAAGCCCAATAAAATGCCGTGGTAGGTAGTTCGATATCTGGTTGACATAAGGGTAAATTTAAAGTTCTATATTTATTCGTATCAGATTATTCTTTAAGATTTCTCCGGTGCGGTCAATCTCTTTGTCGTCTTTATCGGCCCACGCTTTTCGCCATGCCTTATAGTCTTTGACAAATAGGGCTAGCTCTTTCGGAGGAAGCCAATGAACCGTGAATCGTAGATGTGCCGGTATCTTCTCTCGCAAGAATTCTTCAAGACGAAGCTGAAAATCCGGCCGTTGCCGCGTACGTTCTGTTTGTGAGAGGATTGCCGTTAAGGTAAATTCCCGGGAGGGGACTGGATGATCAGTCGCCTTCGGTGAATGCAGGAGTATGTTTTCCAGAATGAAAATTTGCTCTTTCGCATCTTCCCATCCGAGTATGGAATAGAGATATCTTTCCAATCCGGAAAGGGAGTCTGCGTCGAATAGATTACAGCCTAGATACCGGTCCCGGATAAGTTCCGGTAGTTGTCGCAGGAACCGGACTCTTCGTTGACGGTTTATCTCTTTATGGGAGTAGCGGAGAAAAGGCTGGTTGCTATTTTCGCCGTAGATTTTATCCAACGTATCCAATAGCAGATCTTTGTTTTGTTCCATAGAAGCGGAACCGGGGGTTCCCATATTTAAGGCCATCCAATCTTTTAGATGGTTCATTTCTTTATGTCCCTCCGAAAAGAGATGGTCGAATATAGAAAGATATGCCTTGAATGAATCGGTAAACGAGTCCTTGTAGCAAATCGGGAAATCATTTGTGACGCTATAATCATTCAGATGGATATGGCGACTGTCCATGAGGATCGATTTGGCTTGTTTTTTCTGTTCTCGTATCGCATGGTTGATATTATTCCGCGAATGCAAACGATTCAATACTTTTGTGGCATTAATCTCTACTGCTTGTTGGTTTTGGTAAAGTCGTATCTTGATTTGCTCAGGGGAAGATAATGCCAATGTATAGGCGTATTCACCCTCTTCAAAACCTTGAAATTCCAAAGAGTGTATCGATAGAACCCCTTGTATCTGCTTGATCCCTTTGAAAAGCTTGTATATGGGAAGCGCACTACCTGTATAATGACTTCCCGGTGCGAATAATTGAATCGCCTCCGTATAAATGGCGATCAAGGTTTTTTCCGGAGAGATGCTACCGTCTATATCGATATTTCCAATAAGTAATAAAGGTTTTCTTCTTACGAAATGGATTGCGTGTAGGGCTTCTCCTAAATTCCGGTTCGCGTGATATAGTTCCTCAATCTTTTCCTTGATTTTCTTTTCTTCCTGTTTGTGTTGATCTTCTGAGATAAAGGACGAGAGTTCTATAAATAGGTCGAACCATCCGTGGCAGATCTGATCATTGGATCTATAAGGGTGGATTTGCAGGTCCGATAAGTTCATTAAGTAATCAGTGTTATCTAATTGATCTAAAAAATGGTCTCGGTAATCTTTGGGTGTCACAGAGGCCATCCCGGAAACCCGTTCAGGACTGAACAAGCCGTAATCCTCCGGATTGAAACGATTATTCGATCCGGTGAGATATTGTTCTAATGGGAAACTCATTTGGTAATCCAATTCGCTTAAGGCGTAATTTAAGATGTCCAGAGTCGTGATTCCCGGGTCGTGCGGGGCATGGTCTGTCCACAATTGTCCCGAAAGCTCCCGGATTGTTTCCAAGGCATTCTTTTGGAGGTTATCGAATATGGATTCCTCCGTTTTTAGTTCTTGCAGGTTGGGCAGATCATCCATGGCTATTCTTGATTAAAGGTGTTTCTCCGGTCGGAGGCATCCATCCGGTAATCTTTCCATAAATCGGTTATCAGGAAACAAACAAAGATGTTGTCTCCATAATCCCGTCCGCTACGTATTTGCAACTTGCATTTTTGTCCGGGGCCGTACCAACGGAATTTGATCTTGTTAAAAAAGGAACCGAACCAAGATTGATTCGTACGGATTTTTCGATGTTTCCCGTAACAATGGATAGCCGTGGCTTCCACCAATGCGTATTGTCCGCTTTTTAACTTACCGCATCCAGCCATGATGCGGTAGGCACGACATCCTTCCGTTGGTATTTGCAGGGTATGCCATTCGCCATCTGCGGGAAATTTACCCCGTATCGCGCCGTCGAAGCGGGTTGCGGAAAGACTGCCGTTGATACGTATATCCATACCGGGTTGGTTCATCTCGATACGACCGTTTGGATGAAGCGATAGTATCGGTTCATCTTGCCCTTGACGTATGATATGGAGTTGGCTATTGTTACCTAGGTATATTTTCCACTCAGGAATATTGTCTTGTATGTTCGTGAATAAGCTGATGACGGGACTGTTTTCCTTGGAAGGAGCTAACCGTAAGCCATCATCCGGATTTTTATCGATCCCGTCGTCGGAAATATTGACCATGGAATCGATTAATTCGTAGAAATGCTTTTGGTTGGGCATACTTCCGCGCTTAAAGTATTCTTTTAGTGTATTTCTGTTTGTACGAGGCATATCCGGTTTGTTTTATTTGTTAATAATAAAATTACTTCCAACTCCTAAATATCCGAGTCCGAGTTGTTCCAATAGTTCGTCTTTTTGGTCAATATATAGCAAATGCCTATCAGAAGGAACTAATATGCACCAAGGTTGGGAAGGGCTAACGTTGAAATTTTGCCTAGCCTCTTCCGGGTAGCGGTTTAGATAATAGCTCTTTTGTTGGTCTTTTGCCGTATATACGACATGCGCTACGCTTAATATATCAATGTCCACGATGGCTTCACACTCTCGTATGGAGTTATAAAGATCGGTCGATGAGAACGAAAGCCCAAATACCGGGATCTCTTCCTTATCTCGCCAAGGTGCGATACAATTATTAATGCGTGCCTCTGTCTGGCGGAGTATATCTCCTACGGGATATCCGGGCTTTATCCGGAGGTTACAGCAAACGGTTACTTCCTCGTAGACCGGAGTGATTGCATCAACGGTAATGAACGGACTTGTCTTGTCACCTATATAATCTTCGATTCGCATGAGTAGCCTATGTTCGCATAAAGGCAAGATCTTTTTATCTTTCTCCTTTTGCATCACGACCAATGTTACGATCGGGCTCCTGTTTTGAGCTTTACTGTCTATTCCGGGCAAGCAAAGTACTTTTTCGACTTCGGGGAACTGAGCCAATGTTATTTGCTCGTAATTCCTAGGCAATACAGCCCGGTTCCGATGGGACATCTCTTGGGTGATCCGGAGCCGCATATCCTCTGGCGTTTCCGGCGAACGTCCTCCTTTAGCGGGTATGATCTGGTAAATATCCGTAAGTCCCGGCATACTTTTCTCGAAAGAAACGAGTCCCGTGAAGCTTTCGAGTTCCTCACCGATCAGGGCTTCCATTTCTTCGGGGATTTCTAACCGGGCTTTCACTGGGTTTAGATAGACATTTCGTATGGATGAACAATTTTGCGTGTGGCAAGATACTTTTGCCGAAAGCCAGAAATCTCCATTTATGTCAAGCATTTCCTCGCTAATAGGTGAGGGAAGCAGGATGTCTACCAAACCTGTATTCAACAGATTCCCGGTTGTATCGGAAAGTAAATTACCCGGTTTGATAAACTCCCATTGCTTGCCGTTGAAGAAAGACCATTGTACGCAAGGAAGATATTCTTTTTCGATTTCCCGTTTCAAGGCAGCCATCTCGAAGAATAAACGGATCTGGTCGTTACCGATCGAGTTACCAATACCGAATAGAATAATCCCATCTTCTGTGGGTACTTCCACCATTGGGAACGGATGACGTAGATCGATTTCATGTAATTCCTTTTGCCTCAATGGATGGATATGATAGATACGGCATCTATCTCTTGGGGTATCGCCATTGAAAAAGTATTCTTCCTCGGCGCTATAACCGATACCTATACTTTCAATCATAGGGTTGTAAGGAGGTTTGGGCACCGGGGTCTGTTTACGGGTATGGCTGTTTCTTATCATGATATCCGCAAAGAGTATCCGGTACTCCGTCTGCCCGAATCCGCCGTTCGGATCTGTGAGTCTAATCCTGAAGAAGCCTTGCTGGGCTTTCGTGTATTGATATTGCTCTTCTTCCGTGGAGACCGTAATGTTTTTGAACGGTTTGTCGTAAACGATCTCGCTGTACTCCGAGAGCTTTCCCCTAGGGGAAGTATGCTTGTTTTTCGTATTGAAGAGACAAGATGTACTTTCCGGTAATTTTACCCATTTCTGGTCTGTTAGTTTTTCCCATTCAACTTTGAAGGTGGTATTATCGATAGGTGTCTTATATGCTTGATACAAATCATAGAAACCTCCTTCCGAATAAGGTAGATCCGCTCATTGCAAAGTAATACCCATGGATTGGATAGGCTTGATCGCTATCTCATAATTACCGAATGCGAACCATGAGCCTTTTTGAGCTTCTAACCCGAATAAAGGGAAATGTACGCTTGCGTCTACTTCTCCCAGAGGATTATAGATTTTCAAGGATGACATGCCGGATACATGTACCTTTATCTTTAAGCTAGTAATAAAAATACGGTGTACCCAAGAGTAGGGGAATAACCAAGCATCCGTGTTCATCAATATACGGAGCGCTGGGTTACGTGTTTGGCAACCATGAGCTTCAGAGCAAGGTGTTGTAGGGTCGAATTTCTCATTAAGGACGAATTTCAGATAAAAGGAGTTTTCGTTGATGAATGTCAAGGTGTAGGCGTATATCGGGTCCCAACCTTTCTCTGTGCTTAACTCCAATAGGAAAGCGTCGTTTAATACACGCCCGGTTTCGTGGGAAGATTGTTCCGTAGTAGCGATTAATTCTTTGAAATATGATATAGAGTCTTCTTCTAATCCGAATGTGATATGTATATCCCGATGTCCTTCCCGAAGTAATAACATGGGAGATTCGATCATCAGTCCGGCTTGTATAGAGGATTGGTTCTCAAAGATTAGCTCTGAGTCCAGATTGGGCTTCTTAGAAGGAACGTTTCCGATCCTGTTATTCAACTGTTTTTGCCAGATGGACGTAACGAAGCCTAATCGGCTCGCTGGATATTTTTTCGGATCTTTTTCCAATAGTAACGAATGTATACTCGTTATTTTCATGTTATTGACCGAATAATCTTCATCCGTACGATAACAAAATTGGATATCTTGCACAGGAAATGGTACCTGTGTTATAATACCTGTACCTTTGGGTAACTGGGCTTGCCGTGTGGTATTATTTTTCACGGCGATAAACCAAGCGGAAGGAATAATCGCTTTTTGGGGAGATTCCTTCAATATTTGGTTGACATAAAATAACGGATAAGCTTCCCAGCGTTTATTGAACTGATCTACCAGATATTGATAGTTTTTCAAGAAAGCGATTAAAACAGCTAATGAGGGATCGGTCTCTCCGCTTTTAGCGATTTCTTGGATGTAAATCTCCCGTTTGTTTTGTAAATTGCGGAGGATACGTAATAATAGGTAGAGACTTCTACGAACCGTTTTAGGATTGGATAGGGTTATTAGCTGAAGTCTTTGGTTATATTTCTCCATATCCAGAAATAAATCGGACATGGAATCTCTAAAGATCCGATGATTCAATCTTTGATACCAATCAGAGAACTTATGGTATAGAGCGTTTCTTAGATAGGTGATTTCTCTGTTACTTTCCGGTGAGCTCTCATTTTGCCACAAAATGAAACTCTGTTCGATCCCGATTGTATCTGTTTGCTTGATCTCATTGAGTATGGCTAAGGATTGGTAATGATATAAAGAGGATGATTTCGAAAAGGCACGAGCCAATAAATTGGAGAGATTTTTCTCGAGTACTTGAAAAGGCTCATGTATCCGGAAATCATTCTCCAATTTTTTTCTTGTCAATCCATCTTTATTCCATTGTTTATTCATCGGTTAGAATCAAAATAGATAGGATAGGTCAATTCTTGTTGGACATTATTCATACGTATCGTATAATAAAGTTCGATAATCAGAATGCCATCTTGAATCGAAGCCTTATTAATTTCTATGCGATCAAGCGAGACTCTAGGCTCGTATAAGAGAACAGCCTTCTCAATAGCGCTTTTAATCATGGTCTCCATGGTAAGATCTAATTGTTCAAACTGATAACGATATAGTTCCGTACCGTAATCCGGACGATGTATTCGCTCCCCTGTGCGAGTGGAGAGAAGGATGACCAAGCTTTGCCGGATGTCTTCTTCATAATTAGACATACGGGTGGGATTATCATTATGGCTGAATTCTGGGGGGAATGCCCATCCTTTACCTAAAAAACTATTTTTGTTCTGCATAATTCATTCGATTTAATTAATCATTACAACGCCTCCTTTTACAACGGTTTGGCCGGATGCGGATATTTCGGCGGTGGCAGACCCTTTTACTTTAACTCCCATTTGTGCGGAAACCTCGATATTCAAGCCATTTATCTTGGAATCTTGCTTAGACTTGGATTCGATACCCATTCCTTCTGTCTTGACATTCCCTCTTGCCTTAAATATGAGATCTTTGCCGGATTCTACCATAATTCCGTTTTTATCCATACAGACCTTGTTCTTATTAGCATCGGATAACAGAATTTGCTTTTTGTCATCATCCAATATGAGCGTGTTCTCTCCGGGAGTCCCTATTGTGATAATCTTTTTATCATCGTCCAAAGTAATTTTCAACTGGTTTTTTGTAACAATTGTCTTTAAATTATTTTTTGGATCTAAAGAAACCGGCGTTTTTCGTTTGCGACTGTACAAACTTCCGACAATCACAGGGTGGCAGGGGTCCTCATTGATGAATTGCAGGACTACCTCATCATCGACTTCCGGTAGAAATAACATGCCGACCCCATTGCTTGCGTACGGACTGACCGGCCGAGCCCATATCTCCGTCTTCTCACATTGTAACAAGGGTATATCGACTAATATAAAATTCTCGAAATCTTTATTATCTCCGATCTTTTTAACGATCCCTATTTGTAATCCTCGTATACCGGGCAAAAAACCACTAGCTGCGGGAGCGACTACATCGGGCTCTTCGGTAATGACTACCGGATTGAAACCCATATAGACTTGTGTCTTCCATTCGCCTCCTTGTAGTGTATGTTCTACTGATTGAACAAATGCGTTTCCACTATAATGTTTGCTTAATCCTTCTAATTTGATAATACAGCCCGGAATAATAGACGCATTCCCGTAAATTGTGATGGAGCCTTGAAAACGTGCCAGACCGCTCCATAAAGCTTGCGCATCGGCCCAAGCATGTAAAGAAGCGTCGCCGATGGGAGCGTTAGTTTGATAAAGCATCACTTCATTTGCCAGACCGGATAGATCCTTTGCGGCGATATCGCCTTGGACATTGAGAGGAGGTTTGCTGGCGGTGGCTTTGATAATTTGTTGACGGCTCACGTCCCAAGCGCAAGCTTTTGTATCTGTGTATTGCTCGGAAGCGGATATAGAACCATCGAAAGCGATTAAATTATCTCCATAGGTGATGGTTAAGACCGGGGAGGCGGATACATTCGGTTTACATACCTTGACTTGTTTACCGTCAGTGATAACGACTAATCCGTTATTTTGTGCTCGTGTGAGTACAAAATCCCAATCTGTACAATAATATTGTACCAGTTGTGGAATTTCTATACCGGTGCTATCTACTTTGGCGGAAAGCCCGTATTGTCCCAGAATCTTCTTGATAACGGTATCATCTTTACTATTTTCATATACATTATTTTTACGTCCAAAGGTTGCAGGATATGCGAAACCCCTACATTCTAAAATAAATAGAGTTTGTTGTTCGCTATTGATTTTTAACTGATGGGTTGTAACGCATCCCTCAAATAAGGTGTTGACCTTATCTGTTGGACCCGCTTGAAACTTAAGCTCCGTACCCGGATTGAATATTTTGTTGTCTGGTATTTCAAATTGGCTGTTGTCGATAATATCAGCGCTGATGGAGATCGTTGCTTTATCGATCTTATTACATGCTCTGTATATTTTTGCATTGATTACGGAGTATTGCTCCGTTACATCTTTACCATTTAGGAATAGTTTGATTATAAATGAATTATCCATATTCATTATATTTTAGGGAACCATAATTGAGTTCCGGGTTTTATATCTCTAAAGCTGATTAGGTTATTTATGGAGGCAATCATTGGAGCATAACCGGAATTTTTATATTCTTTTGCGCATAACCCGATTAGACTGTCTCCTTGTTTAAAAGTAACGAATTTACCCTCAGCTTTTTGATTTTTCTTTTTTGCTTGTGTCTCTCTACTACTAATCGCCTCTGTTAGTGACAAGGAGCCTTTAGCTCGTAAAGGATTGCCATTGGGCGAGAATAAGGTGTAATCCCAATTTAGGCTGGTTAATCTCTCCTTGAAAATGAGACTCCCCCAAATTACTTTAAGGAAGCAAGGGCTGGGTGGATCGATCTCCGCGCTAGGAAGAAAAATGATATTCTCCAAATCCTTGATCCTTTCTGCCACGGTTTTTTTCCCCGTCGGGATAATACCGGTACCATCGAAGTGTATATCAAATGAGAGAGTGGAGGGGTTGGTGTGTTTATACTCCGGTAGTTGCTTATCCTCTTTTATGCTTTCGTCTTTCTTATAGGAGGTAGATTTGCTTAACTTATAGCTATCCGGATTGATTTGGACGGTGATACTACCCAATTTCTCGCCACCTTTGTATTCAATTGATTTATATGCCTCGATGATCAACTTTTGGTTCATGTTTTACCGCTCCTTTCTACAAGAAAAAAGGTTAGACAAATCTTTCTTGGCCTCACGAATTATCTCCTCTTTGATTTGTTGTATCAAATCACGGGAGAGAGGGAGGTCGGGTTCCTTTTTCTGTTGTGTCACTTTTGTGGACACTTGGATTTCTTTTATAGTTATAGCCATTGCTTAAATTGTTCTTTTTTCGTATCTTCTGTATCTCTTATCGACATACGGATCAAATTAGTATAAGCCATCTCCAATGTTTCAATCACCAACTCATTCTTTTGGGAATTCAATGCGCTAATGTCCCATTTTACAGGGTAAGCATTGAGCACAGACCAATTATTTAGGGGAAAATGCCCGGCATCCAGCAATGATATAGTTAAATTGACGGGAACGATCTGGGCACTTCCATTATTTTCCAATACTTTAACCACATATGTCTCTAGCACATGAGGCAAAGGCATTAAAGAACGTTTCAACACAAGGTTACCGTGCTTTCGTCGGGTAGGCACCTGATAGCTGAAACTGTTTTCTCCCCCTTCTTTAATCGTTTCCGTCTCCATTTCAAGTTGTAGTCCCGAGACCTCTTGGAAAGAGGTCTCGATCAATCCTTCGAAAGTCACGTTGAAATAAAACGCTACCGGAGGAGGGACAATATGATCAAACCTTAGCATTAAGCGTTTTCTATGGTCAATCCTTCATGCGCTAAATCTAAGGTTTCGATGGCAGCCTCGTTTCCATCGGATTTTAAGCTGACGCCGGTAACCTTAGTCGGCCATGCGTTCGATAATTTCCAAACCATCGTAGGGCTTCCTGCTTCATCCAGTAAGCTGATTGTTACATCTTCTCGCTGTATTGTGTTCATTTTTATCTTGTTAAACCAATCGAATAATTTGTTATCCGCTTTGAAAACCCCTTTCTTTAGACTGACATTGCTCGTCTTCTTCAGTCCCGGCATCTTGATATTTGAGAAAACCGGGCTATTACCATGTCGGTACTCAATTACTTGGGCTTCCATATCCAGACCAGATACCTCTTTAAAAGCGATTTCCCCGAGGCTACCTAATTCTACCTTAAAATAAAAACTGGGTAACGGCCATACATTATCTTGTGCTTCTCCTGCCATATTCGTATTTTTTAATAGGTTTTAATTCTTAAATTATCAGCTTTTTTGCATTTGTTGTTGGAATGTGATCTCGATAAATTCCGCAGGTCTGGTAATAGCCACGAATACGGATATCCTGAGGATACCTTCCAGAATATCCTCCGGAGTCATCGTGTCTCCCAATCCGATATGAATGCTATATGCGTCTTCGGGGGAAGTTCCTGCTAATCCACCTCGTTTCCATACGCCCCGTAAGAATCCATCTATCATACTACGCATATTTACCCATGTATTTACTACATTCGGTTCGAATACATAGGCACGGGCGGCGTTCTTGATCGATTCCTCTAGGAAGATCATCGTACGCCTTACGTTAATATAACGCCAGTCTAACGAGTTACCATCCATCGTGCGGGCACCCCAAACCTTGATTCCTTCACCGGGGAAGCTACGTATCGCGTTTACGGCTTTTCCATTCATCGGTACGTTCAGATCTTCTTTGGTAATAAGACTCTTCCTTAATCTTTATCGGATATTCTGTGCTGATACGAAAAACGTCCTTATCCATGAAACGGATTTGCTCGGGATTCTTGAAGCTAATATTTTCCGGTCCATTATCCTCCATAAAAATATCCATTGACGCATTTTCTGGATTACGAGGTATCAAGATAAAATCCCAATAGGCTTCTTTTGTGTGATAATGGATTTCTTTCTGTATTGGGCATTTCGTTTCTAATAATTCTTTGGTAACATGAATGATCACATTGAGCCGATTCAGTCGGTTATCGATAACACTTAATTGTATATCTGAATCATTTAGCTCTTCCGGTAGCAGGGATTGTGTATACAGTAAAAAATTCGGATCTTTTGAATGTGCTTGAAACTCAAGGTTGAGACCATCCGGGGAGGTTGAAAGGTGATCAAGAAGCTCTTCTCGATCTCCAATTAGTGCATATTGATTTCGCCCCGTTTGCCTAAAAGGATATTTAGGTCCTCCTAATACGACTCTATTCGTTCTCCTGGGTTCTATCTCGAAGATTTCAGAAGGAATACATTCATTATAATATTCATGGCTAAATATAATGTTAATTAAAAAGTCAAATTTCATCATTGGTTTGTTTTATCGTTATAATATTCCAAAAGTAGATAAAAAGAATATGGCATGATATTAAATACTATATGTTTGATAACATTATTTCTAATTTATTTTTTGACTTGATATTCGTTGTTTTATATCCTTGATTTCTGTTCCGTCAAAAGATATGATTCGTGCTTTACATAGGATTGATGGATAATAATGCCCTCCTAATATACTCCATATATTGCTGAGTTCTTGCATACTAATTGTTATGGGCTCGAGCATTATGGTACCTTGGTCTGGTAATTTAAGAATGGAATTTTGTTGTAAGAAGGAGATTGAATCCAATAATATTTGTATAGATTCTAAGTATCTTTTAGATGAAAAAACAGCGGCAACCATAATATATATATTCAAGTACCATGGTGGAGATGTTTGTTGGAATGTGTTATTTTTTGTGTTCCTATAGGGGGCAGAGATTCCCATTGCTGTCTCTCGCTCTATATTCACGATAGAAAGTATGATTTTATCCGATTGATCCTCATTTGGAGTCGCATCAATACTTCCGGCTTCCACTATAATTTCTGCCCGTTCATAATAGCTGGAAAGAAATTCGTTCATTTTCTCTGCGAGTGTGTTTATTAATACGTGTATCATGGTCTTTTGCTTTATTTGTGCTAAAGGTAAGGAATAAATTTGTTTTTCTGCTTTATAATTTCATTGTCTGAATTCTTTCTAGCAAATTACCTTCGTTTCGATTCGTGATAAGAATTAAAATCGTTTTTTGATTATCATAGATAATTACGTCTTGGCGGTTTCCTGAAAAAGATTGAAAGAAAAGTTGATCCTGAGATTGGGCTATGCTTATTGTGTATTTTTTATCTACTCTTATTTTCTATTATGTGACTTCGGAAAAACACGTACGACTTTTTTCGAAAACACGTACGACTTTTCTCATAAACATGTACGACTTTCCGGTAAAACATAATCGTGTTTTTAAGCTGTTAATGTTCAGTGATTTATATTTTTGTATCATTCACGCACTTATTGTATGGAAAATTATCACATCGCCACTCAATAAATCATATATACCTCCATGTAGAAGTGCGGCACGCTATGTCTCTATAACAGGATGTCTCCAATAGGGTGAGAATCGAGTAGTATGGCTTTATCACACGTACATTATATAACTTGTTAAGTCTTGAAAAAAAACTTGAAAAATAATGCTGAAAAAGTTTGGAGGTTATGTTTTATAACACTACTTTTGCACCCGCATTCGAGAGAGAACGCCGGTACAAAATGATGAAACAAACTTTTAGAAAAAAAGTTCCGGAATAATTTGGAAGTTTAAAATAAAAGTCCTTATCTTTGCAGCCACGTTCGCAAGACGAAAGCGACAGAAGAGTTCTTTGAGAGATTTACATAATTCAACAAGTAGTACAAGTATTGGAGAAGAGATTCTCCGGATTAATACCGTCAATAGAAGTATGACTTTGGACTACGATAAACGGATTCCGGAGCGAGGATATTAAGAAACAATTTAAACAACGAAGAGTTTGATCCTGGCTCAGGATGAACGCTAGCGACAGGCTTAACACATGCAAGTCGAGGGGCAGCACAGGTAGCAATACCGGGTGGCGACCGGCGCACGGGTGAGTAACGCGTATGCAACTTACCTATCAG
This sequence comes from Parabacteroides sp. AT13, assembly GCF_002272965.1. Classification (NCBI taxonomy): domain Bacteria; kingdom Pseudomonadati; phylum Bacteroidota; class Bacteroidia; order Bacteroidales; family Tannerellaceae; genus Parabacteroides; species Parabacteroides sp. AT13. The sequence goes on from NZ_NQMH01000001.1 coordinate 2,570,859, forward strand.
AGGGGGATAACCCGGCGAAAGTCGGACTAATACCGCATGAAGCAGGGGCCCCGCATGGGGATATTTGCTAAAGATTCATCGCTGATAGATAGGCATGCGTTCCATTAGGCAGTTGGCGGGGTAACGGCCCACCAAACCGACGATGGATAGGGGTTCTGAGAGGAAGGTCCCCCACATTGGTACTGAGACACGGACCAAACTCCTACGGGAGGCAGCAGTGAGGAATATTGGTCAATGGCCGAGAGGCTGAACCAGCCAAGTCGCGTGAGGGATGAAGGTTCTATGGATCGTAAACCTCTTTTATAAGGGAATAAAGTGCGGGACGTGTCCCGTTTTGTATGTACCTTATGAATAAGGATCGGCTAACTCCGTGCCAGCAGCCGCGGTAATACGGAGGATCCGAGCGTTATCCGGATTTATTGGGTTTAAAGGGTGCGTAGGCGGCCTTTTAAGTCAGCGGTGAAAGTCTGTGGCTCAACCATAGAATTGCCGTTGAAACTGGGGGCTTGAGTATGTTTGAGGCAGGCGGAATGCGTGGTGTAGCGGTGAAATGCATAGATATCACGCAGAACCCCGATTGCGAAGGCAGCCTGCCAAGCCATTACTGACGCTGATGCACGAAAGCGTGGGGATCAAACAGGATTAGATACCCTGGTAGTCCACGCAGTAAACGATGATCACTAGCTGTTTGCGATACACTGTAAGCGGCACAGCGAAAGCGTTAAGTGATCCACCTGGGGAGTACGCCGGCAACGGTGAAACTCAAAGGAATTGACGGGGGCCCGCACAAGCGGAGGAACATGTGGTTTAATTCGATGATACGCGAGGAACCTTACCCGGGTTTGAACGCATTCGGACCGAGGTGGAAACACCTTTTCTAGCAATAGCCGTTTGCGAGGTGCTGCATGGTTGTCGTCAGCTCGTGCCGTGAGGTGTCGGCTTAAGTGCCATAACGAGCGCAACCCTTGCCACTAGTTACTAACAGGTAAAGCTGAGGACTCTGGTGGGACTGCCAGCGTAAGCTGCGAGGAAGGCGGGGATGACGTCAAATCAGCACGGCCCTTACATCCGGGGCGACACACGTGTTACAATGGCGTGGACAAAGGGAGGCCACCTGGCGACAGGGAGCGAATCCCCAAACCACGTCTCAGTTCGGATCGGAGTCTGCAACCCGACTCCGTGAAGCTGGATTCGCTAGTAATCGCGCATCAGCCATGGCGCGGTGAATACGTTCCCGGGCCTTGTACACACCGCCCGTCAAGCCATGGGAGCCGGGGGTACCTGAAGTCCGTAACCGCGAGGATCGGCCTAGGGTAAAACTGGTGACTGGGGCTAAGTCGTAACAAGGTAGCCGTACCGGAAGGTGCGGCTGGAACACCTCCTTTCTGGAGCTTCAGGATTCCGTACCGAGGTCATACGAGGTATTGATCGCCTTGTGCTGCTGTTGAGATTATGTTTATTATATAGATCAATGACCGGAAGGCCGGTCGGAGAGAAAAAGATGAAGCTGGGACGTAAGTCTTGGCAAAGTTGACAGTCCTATAGCTCAGTTGGTTAGAGCGCTACACTGATAATGTAGAGGTCGGCAGTTCAACTCTGCCTGGGACTACTCCGAATGAGGGGAATTAGCTCAGCTGGCTAG